>JBMOQX010000032.1:0-6386 GCA_049322755.1 Pseudomonadota bacterium
CCCGGCCAAGGAGCTTTCGATCATCACCGACGAACTGCTGAAGTTCGAACTCTCCGGCCAGGTGCTGGCGGACCTCTCCAAGCCCGCCGACGGCGAACTGGGCCAGTTCGGCCGCCTGGTGCTTATGTAGTTCAGGACATAAGCACGATTATGTGGAGTTGATGGTTATGCATTGCGGGTCTCCTTTCGGGTTGAAGTTACAGGGGTAGCGGGATGGAGGAACTGCGCATAAAAACGGTGCCGTCCCCAATCCCAGACGACACCGCCAAGGACCTCTATCGTCGGAGCGTGTCGTCAGTGTTGGCGAACGCACTCGGATGCAGAGAAGCGATCAGCGCATCGGTAGCCTTGAAGCGTCCGGTACGCAGCGCCGGTGCCACGATGGATTCCAAGGCCTCCAGCTTCACGGACGGATCGGCCCGCGTGTAGATCTCGGTGGTCCGGATGCTCGCGTGCCCCAGCCACAGCGAGACCTTGCGCAGATCCTTGGTCGCTTGCAGCACCGTCAGCGCGCAGGTGTGGCGCAACACATGCGGCGATACCCGCTTCTGCGACAGCGACGGGCAGACAGTAACCGCGGATTTGACGTGCTTGCCGAGGATGTACTCGAAACCGGATCGCGTCATGGCCTCACCGCGTGCGTTGACAAACAGATGGGACGACGGAACACCTCCCCGCACCGCCAGCCAGGCGCGCACTGCCCCTGCGGTCTGCTTCCACAGCGGCAGACAGCGCTCCTTGCGTCCTTTCCCCTCGACACGGATGCTGGCCTCCGGCTGCAGCCGCAGATCCGCCATCTTCAGGCCGATGAGCTCGGAGACGCGTAAGCCCGCCGCAAAGCATAGGTGCAGCATGGCGCGATCACGGATACCTTCCCGGCTCGTGGGAACCGGCGCATCCAAGATGGCTTGCATCTCTACTACCGTCAGATGCTTGACCAGCCTGCTCTCCGTCTTCTTGGCGGGGATGGCCAGCACACGCTGGATCTGATCGAGCGTCGCCGGCAGCCGGTATTGCATGAACTTCATGAACGACTTGATGGCCGCCAGGCGAACATTGCGGGAATTCGCCCCGTTGCTGCGACTGCGCTCGAGGTGAGACAGGAAATCGGCCACCAGCGAGGCATCGATCTGTTCGAAGCACAGCTTCGCCGGTGTAGTCTTGAGCCGGTGTGCCGCAAATTCGAACAGCAACTTGAAGGCGTAGGCATAGGATTCGCACGTGTTGCGACTGGCATTGCGTTCCTCGATCAGACGTTGCCGCAGGAATGCGGTGATGTGGGGAGCAATCGGGGTCATGACGCGTTCTCCACAAAGTGCTCGCTACAGGATGCAATGTCCCGCAGCAACTCCGGGGTCGCCTGCAGATACCAGTAGGTCGCCGCCGCGTCCACGTGCCCCAGGAAGGTGGACAGCGCCACCATGTGGCGGGCGATTCGCTCACGCCCGTCCGGGCAGGTCTGCAATGCCCTTACCGCGAAGGTGTGCCGCAGTGAATGGGGTGTGATGCGTGGCAGGCCAGCGCCTTGCGGCAGGCCGATGCGCTTGACCAATTCGCGGAACACGCCGTCTACGCATTCCCGGATCAACGGTGCGCCTCGCAAGGACACGAACACGTGGTCGTCCAAGGACGCGAGTGCCTGTCTTTGCAACAGATATCGATCGAGGGCGGTACGGGTACTGTCGTGCAGCGCCACCAGACGGCTCTTGCGAAACTTGGTATTGCGGATAAGCAGGCCGTCGGAGGTGATGTCCGACGAACGCAGCCGGATGGCCTCCGAGATCCGCAATCCGGTGCAGGCGAGCAGGCCGAACAAGGTGCTGTAGGTTGCCCCTTGCAGTGGATTCTTGCCGTAACACCTTGCCGCCTGCAGCAGTCGCGCTATCTCTTCCGGGCTCAGGATGTAGGGTGTCCGCCTCGGCCATCGCTCACCACCGAATGCCGGCGGCGGCACCTCGTGTCGCGGGTCGTCCAAGCGGGCATGGCGGGCAAACCGGATGACGGTCCAAAGACGGTGGGCACGCTGCGGTATTTTTGCCGCCAGTCCAGCCCACTCGATGGCGGAGTTGGCGCGCACGTAGTGCTCGCCTCTGGTATCAGCGTAAGCGGCGAAGCTGCACAACAGTCCGGCCTGGGCCTCGAATTTGAAGCCAGCCGCCCGGCGTGCCCTGATGTAGTTCTGTACGGTCTGGCTCAGCATGGCACCACCTCCGGCCACGGTTGCGCCAGTTCGCGCAAGGCAATGACATCGACCTTGGCGTAGATCTGCGTGCTGACCACGGACTGGTGCCTCAGCACGGTTGCGATCTCCTGCAGGCTCGCTCCCTGCCGCAGCATGGACGAGGCCGCCGAGTGCCGCAGCACGTGTGCCGCCCCACGCGCTTTCGCGTCGACTCCGGCCCGTCGCAGCGCCAGCTTGGCGACATCGGAGACGCCGCGCGCATCCCGGAACGGCCGAAACGGGGCGATTGCCCGCACGAAGACGCAATCGGAGGTGGTCGGCGGGCGACCGTGCAACAGATAGTCCACGATGCCGTCGCCCACCTCCTGTGTCAGCGGCAGCAGGGTTTGCCGCCGGTTCTTGCCACATACGCTGAGGGTGGCCGCACACCAGTCGATGTCGGCAAGACGCAGTTGCACCACGTCGCCCGCGCGCAGTCCCATCCGCGCCAACAGCAACAGAATGGCCCGGTCTCGTTTGCCGACCGGCGTTCGGGCATCCGGGCTGGCCAGGACGCGCTCGACCTCTTCCGGCCGCAAGTAGCGCGGCAGCGTAGACAGACGCCAGTAGGCAATGTTCGGGATTGCCTCTTCCAGACCGGTTGGGCATTGACCTTCGGCAACCAGGAAGCGGATGAACTGGCGCAGAGCCGTCGTCGTTGACTTCACCACGGCGTTCCCGCCATTGCGCCCCAATTCGAGAGTGAAACGCCGCAGGTAAGCAACATCGAGCTTGCTCGGCGCATCGCCCAGATCCGCAAGCAGATGACGCAGACGATGGCGGTAGTCGCGCAGGGTGCGTTCGGAGATGCCTCGGTGCTCGTGCATCCAGCGACAGAAACACTCCCACAGAACGGAGGTAACAGCATTCTCAGTGTCGTGACGCGCAGTGCCCAGCGCCCACCCCTCGAGGTAGGCCGTAAAGGCACGGACGCCACGCAAGAGTTTGTCGCGGTGCATTCCGGCAAAGCCGGCACAGTGACACCGTTGTAGATGCCGAATGAACTGGCCCATGACGGCGGGTCCGATCTCGCTGGGCGCTACCCCGCTTCGGTCAAGCCAGTACAGCAGGTGCGCCGCCGCACGCAGGTGCCGACTTCCCTGACTGTGGGAATAGCCGCACTGGCTCAGATGGTCGGCAAAGCCGTCAAGCAATTCGATGCCTGGATTGCTGCGCAAGCGAGCAATCTGCGGCGGCCAATGAAAGAAATGTTCGAGCATTGCGCTTCTCCTTTGGAATCCCCCGTCCGAAGGGCCGAGCGGTTCCACAGGTTTATGCGCAGTTCCTCCATCCCGCTACCCCTGTAACTTCAACCCGAAAGGAGACCCGCAATGCATAACCATCAACTCCACATAATGGTGCTGCTGTGAAGGAGGGTGCGATGAAGGAGGGTGCGATGACCCCAGGCAGCGACGACTTCACGACCTTCCCGCCCGTGCCCCAGGTGGTCACGGTGGCCGGCACCGCGCTGGAACTCACGCCGATCCGGCTGGGCGAGTTACCCCGGATCCTCGCCGCGGTGCGGCCCATCGCCGCCGACCTCTCGGCCGAGCCGGATTGGCTCGCGCTGCTCGCCCGGCACGGCGAGGCGGTGCTGGAGCTGCTCGCGCTCGCCACCCGGCGCGAGCGCGCCTGGATCGAGGGGCTGGCGCTCGACGAGGCCGTCACCCTGGCCGCCGCCGTGTTCGAGGTGAACGCGGATTTTTTCGTGCGGCGGGTGGCGCCGAGCATCGCGCAGGTGGGCGAGCGGCTGGCGCCGATCCTCTCGGCTGGGACGATGCCGTCGCCCGGCTCGTCGCCTGCGGTCACCGCCCCGCCGAGGTGATGGGCTACACGCTCACGCAAGTGCGCGGCTTGCTGGCCGCCCACGAGCGACAGGAGCGCCGGCAGAACGCCTTGCGGCTGGCCTTGCACGCGGTGGCGGCCCAGGGCGACCGGGCGGCCATCGAGCGGCTGCAGCGCGACTTGTGGGAGGACGTGCGGCCATGAAACTGACGCTGGCCACCTCCGGACTGCTCGATCCAAGGAAGCTCTCGGCCTGGAGCGCCGAACGCCGGCGGGCGATCCATGCCGCCGTCGCCAAAGGGATGGCCTCGGGCGGCCGTGACGTGCGCGAGGCCGCCCGCGCCCAGATGCGCAGCGCCTTCCAGGTCCGGCGTGCGAGCTTCGTCGCCTCGCTGCAGGCCAAGGTGTTCGACCGCAAGCCCGATCGCCTGCCCGCGCTGTGGGTGGGCAGCCGCATTGCCTGGCTGGGCATCCACACCCAGGGTGGCACGGTCGCGGGCCGGATGCTGATCCCGCTGCTACCGGGACGGATCGGCCCCAAGCGCTTCCGTCAGGTCATCGACGGCCTGATGCGCTCGGGCAACGCCTTCTTCGTCGAGAAGAACGGCCGCGTGCTGCTGATGGCCGAGAACCTCCGCGAGAACGCCGCGCAGCTTGGCCGCTTCAAGCGTGCCGAGCGCGAGCGCAGCGGCGTCAAGCGCCTGCAGCGCGGCCAGGAGATCCCCATCGCCGTGTTGGTGCGGCGGGTGGAGTTGAAGCGCCGGTTCGATCTCGCAGCAGGCGTGCAAGGCGCCTTGCCCAAGCTCGCTGCCGCGATCGGGCGTGAATTGGACAAACTCTAATGGCAACCGAGCGAGCCCAGATCCTCATCCGCGCCGTCGACGAGACGCGCGTGGCCTTCGGCTCGATCCAGCGCAACCTCGGCGGCCTGGCCGACGCCGCACGCCGGGTCAACGGCGTGCTCGCCGGGCTCGGCGTCGCGTTGTCGGCGGCGGGCTTGGCCGCGATGGTCAGGTCGGCGCTGGAGTCGGCCGATGCGCTCAACAAGCTCTCGCAGCGCGTAGGCATCACGGTGGAGGCTCTGTCCACCCTGGTGCCGGCGGCCGAACTGTCCGGGGTCTCCGCGCAGACCTTCGAGACGGGGCTCAAGAAGCTCGCCACCACGATGTTCGAGGCGGCCACGGGCTCGGAGGAGTCCGCGCGGCGCTTTGCGGCGCTGGGTGTCGAGTTCAAGAACCAGGACGGCACGCTGCGCGCGACCGATGCGGTGCTGCTCGATCTGGCCGACCGCTTCCAGGCCATGCCTGACGGCGCGCAGAAGTCGGCGCTGGCGGTGCAACTCTTCGGCAAGAGCGGCGCCGAACTCATCCCCTTCCTGAACCAGGGACGCGAAGGCATCGCGGCATTGACCGGCGAGATGGCGGCGCTCGGCGTGCAGATCGGCGGCGACACCGCGGCGCAGGCCGAGGTGTTCAACGACTCGCTGGCCAAGCTGCGGCTGGCTGCGACGAGTCTGGCCAACCGGGTGATCGAGGCGTTCCTGCCGGCCCTGAACGAGATGGCCGGCGGGATGGTCGAGTCGGCCAAGCAGGGCGGTGCCTTGCGCGCGATCCTGGACGGCGTCGTGCTGGTGCTCAAGACCCTGGCGCTGGGTGCCGCCACGGTCGGCAAGGCCTTCGTCGCACTCGGCGAGGCGATCGGCGCTGGTGTCGCGGCGGCGGTCGAGGCCCTGCGCGGCAACACCGCCGGGGCCAAGGCCATCATCGCCGAACTCAAGGGCAGCCTCGTGCGGCGGCTGGACGAACTGGCCGAGTTCCGGGACAGCCTCTTCGACCCCAAGCCCATCGAGGTGCGCTCGCCCAAGGTGCAGGCCGACCCGGCGTTGCTGCAACGGCTCACGGCTCCGGGCAAGACCCGCGACACCGCGAGCGCTCAGGCTGCGTTGATGAAGGCTCGGCTCGACGCCGAGTTCGCCTTGCTCGAGGACGGATTGGCCCGCCAGCAGCGCGCCCTCGACGCGGCGCTGCAAGACCGGCTGGTCTCCCTCCGCGACTACCATGCGCGCAAGACCGCGCTCGAGCAGCGCGAACTCGACGCCGAGATCGCTCGCCGGCGGCAGGAACTCGCCGCGCAACAGGCGATCGCGACCAACCCCCGCGCTGCCGAATCGGACCGCCTGCGCGCCAAAGCCGAGATCGCCAAGCTCGAGGCCGACCTCATCGTCCTCAACCACCGCCGCGCCGACGTCGAACAGGCCAACGCCCGCGCCGCCGCCCGGGCCGAGCGGGAACTGGCCGAGGCCCTGGCCCAGGCGCGCGAGGAACTCGCCCAGCTCACCGGCACCGACACGGCGGAAGACCGGCGCGCCGCGATCGAGCGC
>JBMOQX010000033.1:0-96466 GCA_049322755.1 Pseudomonadota bacterium
AGTTCGACCCGGAGAAGAAGACCATGGTGACGGTGGCCGGCGCCGGCGGCGTCTCCAGCGCCCGCAGCGAGCTCGAGGGCCAGTACGCCTGGGCCTGGGGCCAGAACATCTGGGCCGACATGCTGGGCTGAGCTTCCCGCTCCGATCCACGCAGCCCGCCCGCGAGGCGGGCTTTTTTCGCCCGCGCTCAGTGGAAGTCGCGCGAGCGTGTGACGAGCCGTCCCAGCATACGCCGCTACGCTCCGCCGAGCACCGTCGTCCACAGCTCCCGCACCGCGGCCGCGTGCGCCTCCACGCTCTCCGGCGGCACGCGCGCGTATTGCGCGCCGGACAGGCGCAGGCGGTGCTGCAGGCGGCGGAACTCGCGGTAGGCTGCGCGCGCCCGCTCGGCCAGGTCCTCCGGCACCAGACCGAGCGTTGCCGCCAGCTTGAGCAGCGCCAGGTTGCCGATGTTCCCGGTCAGCCCGGGGTGGCGGTGCGCGTGCCCCAGCACCAGGTACTGCACCACGAACTCGACGTCGATGATGCCGCCGCGGTCGTGCTTGATGTCGAACAGCTCGCTCTTGTTGGGATGGGCATCCAGCATTTTCTGCCGCATCTGCACCACTTCATGCTTCAGCGTCTCCAGGTCCCGCGGCAGACACAGCACCTCCCTGCGAATCTCCTCGAATGCGGCGCCGACGTCGCGGTCGCCGGCGGCGAAGCGGCCGCGGGTGATGGCCTGGTGTTCCCACACCCAGGCCTTGGTGCGCTGGTACTCGCGGAACGCCGCCACCGGGCTCACCAGCAGGCCGCCGGCGCCGTCCGGCCGCAGCCGCAGGTCGGTGTCGTAGAGCAGTCCCGCGGCCGTGTAGCTGGTAAGCCAGGTGTTGATGCGCTGGGCCAGCTTGGCGTAGGCCTCGGGCGCCCGGGGGTCGTCGTCGTCGTAGAGGAAGATGATGTCCAGGTCGGAGGCGTAGCCCAGCTCCTTCCCGCCCAGCTTGCCGTAGCCGATGATGGCGAATTTCGGCGTCTCGCGGTGGCGCGTACGCAGGTCGCGCCAGCACGCCGCCACCACCTGCTCGAGAATCAGGTCCGCCAGCGCGGTCAGGTGATCCGACAGCGTCTCCAGCGGCAGCAGGCCCTCCAGGTCCTTCGCCAGCAGCTGAAACAGCTTGGCGTGCTGGAAGTGGCGCAGCACGTCCATCTGCCGCTCGGTGTCGCCCTCCGCGTCGGCCAGGAGATGCCGCAGTTCCCCGGCGGCCGCTTCCCAGTCGGGCGCGCTATGGAGTTCCCGGGTGTCCAGCAGTTCATCCAGCACCAGCGGATGGCGGGTGAGGTAGTCGCACGCCCAGCGGCTGGCGCTGGCCAGCTTGGCCACCCGGTCCAGCGCCTGCGGGTATTCCTGCAGCAGCGCCAAATAGGCGGCGCGGCGGCTGATGGTTTCCAGCAGCGTGAGCAGCGCGTCCAGCGTCGCGTCCGGGTCCGACTGACGCGCCGCCGCCGCCACCGTGGCCGGCACCAGCGCGTCCAGCGCCTTCTGGCTGGGTCGCGGCAGCCCGCGATAGCGGGGCCCGGTGCGAAACGCCTTGATCCGCTCGCAGATGGCCTTGGGCCTGGAGTAGCCGAGATCGCCCAGCCGTTCGCACGCCAGGTCCAGGTCCGGCTCCTCGCGCCACAGCATCTCCAGCCCGCCGTCCCCCGAAGGGGTCTGCGGGCCGGTGAACACCGACTCGAAATGGTGGGTGACCTGGCGGCGCTCGCTCTCCAGCGCGCCGGACAGCGCGTTCCAGCCTGCGTAGCCCATGGCCTCGGCGATCAGCGCGCGCTCGTCGTCGGCCTGGGGCAGCATCTGGGTCTGGCGATCGTCCAGGTACTGCAGCCGGTGCTCCAGGTTGCGCAGGAAGGCGTAGGCGCGCTGCAGCTCCGCGACGGTGTCCGCGGGCAGATGGCCGAGGCTGCCCAGGCGTTCCAGGATGGTGACGGTGGAGCGATCGCGCAGCTGCGGCACGTTGCCGCCGCGGATCAGCTGGAACACCTGAGCGATGAATTCGATCTCGCGGATGCCGCCGGGGCCCAGCTTGATGTTGTCGGAGAGCTCGCGCCGGCGCACCTCGGTGCGGATCTGGGCGTGCAGCTCGCGCATCGAGCCGTAGGCGCCGAAGTCCAGGTATTTGCGGAACACGAACGGGCGGGTGAGCCTCTCCAGCTCGTCGGCGCGCTCGCCGCACAGGGGCCGGCCCTTGATCCAGGCGTAGCGCTCCCACTCCCGGCCCTGGGTGATGAAATAGTTCTCCAGGCTGGCGAAGCTCGACACCAGCGGTCCGCTGTCGCCAAACGGGCGCAGGCGCATGTCCACGCGGAACACGATGCCCTCGGGCGTCGGTTCGTGCAGCGCGCCGATCACGCGCTGGCCGAGCCGGGTGAAGAACTCGTGATTGCTGACGGGCCGCGCGCCGCCGGTATCCCCGTCCTCCGGGTAGACGAACACCAGGTCGATATCCGACGAGACGTTCAGCTCGTAGCCGCCGAGCTTGCCCATGCCCACCACGATAAGCCGCTGCGGCGCTCCGCTGTCGCGGCCGACGGGCTCGCCATGGCGTTCCGCCAGCCACGCGTGGTGGGCGTCGCAAGCACGCCGGACGGTGAGATCCGCGAGCGCGCTGACGGTGCGCATGACCTCGGCCAGGTCGGCGAGGCCGCCGAGGTCGCGGGTGACGACGCGCAGCATCACGCGCTGGCGCAGCCGCCGCAGCGCGGTGCCCAGGGCCTCGGGCGAAGCGATGTCCTGGCGGTCGAGGTACGCCGCCATCGCCGGCGGCGGGAAAGGGGACCCCAGCTGCTGCCGCAGTTCCTCCTCCAGCCCGGGCTGCGCGCGCAGCAGCGCATCGGCGTAGCGCGACAGCCGCCGCGCGCGCGCCACGATCGCGGACGGCGAAGTTTCCTGCGGCTCAAGTTTGGGCAAGTCCATGCGGGGCGGGAAAAAACGCTAGAATGCAGCCATTCTAACGGCCGCCGACGGCGCCGGCCAAAAGGCGGTGCGGCCGCCAGCCCCCGCGGCCATCGGGCAGTTTTGATTGACAGCGCTTTCCTATTCCCTTCGGACCATCTGGCGCGGTTTGCATTTCGCCTCCCGCGTCGCCTTTTTTGCCGGGTTGCTGGCCTTGCTGCTCGGCGGGTCGGGGTTTCTTGCGCTGCGCTACTGGATCCTCCCCAACGCAGATCACATGCGTGCGTTCGTCGCAGAGGATGTCGAACGGCGCATCGGCCGGCGCGTCGTCGTTGGCGGAATGGAAATCAACTGGGCCGGCCTGCGGCCCGATCTGACGCTGACCGATGTCCACGTCTTCGATTCGCGCGGTTTTCCGGCGCTTACCCTCGACAGCGTGCACGCGGTGCTCAGCTGGCGTTCGCTCGCGGTCCTCGAACCGCGCGTCCACGTTCTTATACTGGACGGTCCGCACCTGAATCTCAAGCGCGGCGTCCGGGGCAACCTTTACATCGCCGGCATCGCGACGTCGCCGATAGCGATGGATTTGACGGACGACGGCTTGGGCGATCCGCACCCGGTCAAGGAGCGGGCGGCCGTAACCGATGAAGCGCCCGAACCGCCGCAGGACACCCCGTCCCGGCTGCTGGAGTGGCTGTTCGTTCAGAGGCAAGTGGTGGTTACCGATGCGCGCATTACCTGGGAAGACGAGCAGCGTGGCGCGCCTTCGCTGACGCTGGAGCGCGTCGAGCTGCGCCTGGAGAATTCGGGCACGCGCCATCGTGCTGCCCTGCGCGGCGCGGCGCCGCCGGAGCAGGGCGGCAGTCTGGATCTGCGCGCGGATTTTCGCGCCCGCGGCATCGCCGACTGGCGCCGCGTCACCGGCGAGCTGTACCTGGCCGCGGGCGCCGTGGCGCTGGAGGCGTGGCGCCCCTGGATCGACCTGCCGCTGGAGCTTCACCGCGGCCGCGGCGCAGTGCGGGCGTGGCTCACGCTCACGGAAGGACGCCTCACGGCGTCGACGGTGGATGCCAACCTGGCCGGCGTCTCGGCGCGCCTGGCGCCGGCATTGCCGCCGCTGGACGTGACCGCGGTGAAGGGCCGCGTGCGCTGGCGCGGCGGGGCGGAGGGATGGGAGATCGGCACCCGGGGCCTGGAGCTGCTGACCGGCGACGGCATCCGGATCGGCCCGGCCGACCTCAGCCTGGAGCGGCGCGCCGGCGCGGGCGAGCGGCCGCCCGCGGTGGCTTTCTCGGCCAATCGCGTCGACCTGGGCGCGTTTGCATCCCTGGCAAGCCACCTCCCGCTGAACGAGGAAACCCGCGTCCGCGTCGCCGCGTTGGCGCCGGGCGGAACGCTCGCCGACGTGGTGGCGGCGTGGGAGGGTGAACTCCCGGGGCCCCGGACCTACCGGGTCCGGGCCCGGTTCGACGGGCTCGAGCTGAAACCCTACGACGCGGCGCCGGGACTGTCCGGCGTCAGCGGCGAAGTGGACGGCAACGAGAGGCACGGCCGCTTCGGCATTGACGGCACCCGGGCGGCGCTGGAACTGCCGAAGGTTTTCGCGCTGCCGCTCAAGTTCGACACCCTGACGATCCGCGGCACCTGGACGCGCGCCGGTGCCGGCACCGAGGTGACGCTGCAGAAGGCGACCTTCGCCAACGCGGACGTTGCCGGCGCCGTCACCGGGACCTATCAGACCGTGCCCGCGGGGCCCGGGGAAATCAACCTCATCGGGTCGCTCACCCGCGCGGACGTGCGCGGTGCCTACCGTTACATGCCGCTGGAAGTGAACGAGGACGCGCGCGAGTGGGTGCGCACCAGCCTGCTGAGCGGGCGCGGCGTGGATACGCGGTTCACGCTGAAGGGCGACCTGGCCAGGTTTCCGTTTCGGGACCGGCGCGACGGCGTGTTCGAGGTGAGCACCCGGGCGGTCGGCGTGGACCTGAGTTTCGCCGACGACTGGCCGACGATCCGGGGTGTCGCCGGCGAGGTGCTGTTCCGCGGCGCGGGGATGCGCATCTCGGGAGCGACCGGCGCCATTCTCGGCGTGCCCATCGCCGGCGTGAGCGCGGTGATACCCGACCTGGACGCCGACGAGCCGGTGCTCGAGGTGAAGGGCCACGCCCAAGGCGAAACCGACGCGTTCCTGCGCTTCGTCGACCGCAGCCCGGTGGACGCGCACATCGACGGTTTCACCCGCCCCATCTCGGCGAGCGGCGCGGGCCGCCTCGACCTCGAACTCACGGTGCCGCTGGAGCACGGCCGCGACACCCGCGCGAGCGGCCGCTTTCAGTTCCTCAACAACCGTCTGTCGATGCACCCCGACGTCCCGGCGCTGGAGGACCTCTCGGGCGTGCTGGCGTTCACCCAGGACGACGTGAAGACCGACGGGCTGAAAGGGCGGATGATGGGCGGTCCGCTGGAGCTCACCGCCCGCACCCGCGACGGCGCGTTGCGCCTGGAGGCGGCGGGACGGATCGACACGGAGGCCTGGAAGTTGCGCCAGGACTTCCCCTGGGCCCGGCACGTCTCGGGGGCCGCCGACTGGAAGTACACTCAGACCGCGCGGCGCGACCGCATCGAGGATACGTTGCAAAGCTCGCTGCGGGGCCTCGCCCTGTCGTATCCCGCCCCGGTCGGCAAGACCGCGGCGACGGAGCTGCCGCTCGACGTGGAGCGGGTCCGCGCCGGCGGCCGCGAGACGCTCTCGCTGCGGCTTGGAAACCTGCTGTCGGTGCAGGCGGCGGGGCGCACGGACGGGAACGGACAGGTGCTGGAGAACGCCGCGATGGTATTCGGTGGCGGGACCGCGCAGGCCACACGCCCGGGCCTTTGGGTGAGCGGCAGTGCCCAGATGCTGGATCTCGATGCCTGGCGCGAGGTGCTGCGCGGAGAATCGGGAAAGTCGGACCTGGCCTTGCAGGGTTTGGATCTCGGCGCGGCGCGGCTGTTCGCGTTCAACCGGCTGTTTCGCGACGTGCGCGTGCGCGGGCAGCAGACCGACGGCGTGTTCCGCGCCGCCGTCGAGGGTCGCGAGCTGGCGGGGGACGTGGCCTGGGCGGCCGAGGGCGAGGGGGCGCTGCAGGCGCGGCTGACGCGGCTGGTGATCCCGTCGGACGAGACCCTGGGCCGCAGCGCGGAGGTGGCCGGGCCGCAGACGCGTTCGCTGCCCGGGCTGGATATCGTCGCGGACAGCTTTTCGCTCGGGGAGCGGCCCATGGGCCGGCTCGAGCTCAAGGCCCGCAACGAAGGCGGTCTGTGGCGCGTGAGCAGGCTGGAGCTGCGCCACCCGGACAGCGTCATTTCCGCCGACGGCGAGTGGAGCGGCGCGACGTCGCCTCCCGCGTCGCGCTTCAACGTCGCGCTGGAGGCCATCGACCTGGGCCGTTTCGTGGCGCGCATCGGCGTGGGCGAAGGGATGCGCGGCGGCACCGGCAGCGTCAACGGCCGCATCGAGTGGGCCGGCAGTCCCTACAGGGTGGATTATCCGACGCTGGGCGGCGCGCTCAAACTCGCGTTCAAGGACGGGCGCTTCGATGAAGTCGACCCGGGCATGGCCAAGCTGCTGGGCGTGCTGAGCCTGTCGGCATTGCCGCGCCGGCTCGGCGGCGACTTCAACGACGTGTTCGGCAAGGGGTTCGTGTTCCAGGAAATTACCGGCGACGTGACGCTGGCGCGGGGCGTTGCGCGCACCGAGAATCTCGCCATCCTCAGCCCGTCGGTGCGGGTGGCGATGCGCGGCGAGGTGAACCTGGCGCGCGAGACCCAGAGCCTGCGGCTGCGGGTGACGCCCGAGTTGTCGGAGACCGCGGCGCTGGCCACCGGCGTGGTGGGCGGCCCGGTGGTGGGACTGGCGACGCTGGCGGTGGTCAAGCTGTTTCGCGATCCCATCGGCCAGCTGGCGGCGCTCGAATACAATGTCTCCGGCAGCTGGAGCGATCCCCAGGTGACCCGCCTTTCCCGCACACCGGCTCAGGAGCAGCAATGATCTGCGGCACCCGTATTGTCCTGGCCACCGCAGTGCTCGCCGCACTCGCGCCGGCCGCCGTCGCTGCGCCCGAGTGCGTGGTGCCGGTCACCCTCTGGGACCGGCCCCGCAGCGGCGCGGCGATCCTGGCGGCCCGGGAGCTGAGGCCGTGCGTCCTGGCGCTGGACGAGAAGCCCGGCGCGCGCCTGGCGATCCGTCACGCGCCCGCCGTCGAGTCCGCGCTCCAGGCCGAGGAGCTGCGCTCCTGGCTCGCCGCGCTGGCGGTGGACCCCGAGCGCATCGAACTGGTGTCCGATCTCGGGCCGCGGGATCCGCTGCGGCTGCAGGTGCGCGCCGGGCCATGAGCGCAGCCGCGCAAGCCGCGCGCATCGCCGTGGTGCAGATGACTTCGGGGCCGGAGGTGGCGGATAACCTCGCGCAGGCAGGGCAATTGCTGGCCCAGGCGGCCGCGGAGGGCGCGCAGCTGGCCGCGCTGCCCGAAAATTTCGCCCTCATGGGCCGGCGCGACACCGACAAGATCGCGGTGCGCGAGGAGCCCGGCCGCGGGCCGATCCAGGCGTTCCTGGCCGAGACCGCCGCGCGCCTGGGCCTGTGGGTGCTGGCGGGTTCGGTGCCGCTGGCGACGAACCGGCCGGATCGGGTGCGCGCGAGCCTGCTGCTCTATGACGCCGCGGGCCGGTTGCACGCGCGCTACGACAAGATCCACCTGTTCGGCTTCCGGCGCGGCGAGGAGCGCTACGACGAATCGGCCACCATCGAACCCGGCGACAAGCCGACCGCGGTGGACACGCCGTTCGGGCGCGCCGGTTTGTCGATCTGCTACGACGTGCGCTTTCCCGAGCTTTACCGCGCGCTCGGACCGCTGGATCTCATCTTCATTCCGTCCGCGTTCACCGCCACCACCGGGCGCGCCCACTGGGAGACGCTGGTGCGGGCGCGCGCCATCGAGAACCTCGCCTACGCGGTGGCGCCGGCCCAGGCCGGCGAGCACCCCGGCGGCCGCCGCACCCACGGCCACAGCCTGATCGTCGATCCCTGGGGCGAGGTGCTGGCGGAGATCGCCGAAGCGCCCGGCGTGGCCGTCGCCGACATCGACCCGTTGCGTACGGCCGCGGTGCGGGCGAGCCTGCCGGCGCTGGAACATCGAACGCTGCGCCGGTGTTAGGGTCCATCCCTTGCCAATGACTGAAACCCGCGCCGGACACCGCTTCCTGCAGATCGGCCCCGCGCTCTCCGAACAGGATTGCTTCCATGAACGACATTGTCCCCACCGCCACGCTGCTGAACGACGCTGCCCCGGCTTCCTTGCTGGCCACCGCCCAGGAGCGCCTCCTGGCGCCTTTCGCCATCGACGAGGGCGCGTTGTCGCGGGTGTTCGGTCAAATCCTTACGCGGAACGTGGATTACGCCGACCTCTACTTCCAGTACAGCCGCAACGAGGCCTGGACCCTGGACGAGGGCATCGTCAAGTCCGGCAGCTTCAATATCGACCAGGGCGTCGGGGTGCGCGCGGTGGCGGGCGAGAAGACGGCGTTCGCGTACTCCGACGACATCAGCCTGGCGGCCCTGGAGTCGGCCGCCGAGGCGACGCGGGCGATCGCCAGCCAGGGCGGTGACCGCCATGTGCCGGTGCCGCGCCCGGGCAGCGGCCTGCGCCTGTATCCGCCGCTGGACCCGGTGGCGAGCCTGGACTCCGCCGCCAAGGTGGCGCTGCTGACACGCCTGGAGCAGTTCGCGCGCGCCCGCGATCCCCGGGTGACGCAGGTGATCGCCAGCCTCGCCGGCGAGTACGACGTGGTGCTGGTGGTGCGCAGCGACGGCCTGCTGGCGGCGGACGTGCGACCGCTGGTGCGCGTGTCTCTGCAGGTCATCGCCGAAGCCAACGGCCGGCGCGAGCAGGGCTCGGCCGGCGGCGGCGGGCGCTTCGATTACGCCTATTTCACCGATGCGGTGCTGCGGGATCTGGCCGACAAGGCGGTGGACCAGGCGCTCGCCAACCTGGAGGCGGGGCCGGCGCCGGCTGGCACCATGACCGTGGTGCTGGGTCCCGGCTGGCCCGGCATCCTGCTGCACGAGGCCATCGGCCACGGGCTCGAGGGCGACTTCAACCGCAAGGGCAGCTCGGCGTTCTCGGGCCGCGTCGGCCAGCGCGTCGCGGCCCCCGGTGTGACCGTGGTGGACGACGGCACCCTCGCCGGCCGCCGAGGCTCGCTCAATGTCGACGATGAGGGCAACCCGACCCAGTGCACCGTGCTGATCGAAGACGGCGTGCTGCGCGGCTACCTGCAGGACAGCCTCAATGCGCGGCTCATGAACGTCCCGGTCACCGGCAACGGCCGGCGCGAGTCCTTCGCCCACGTGCCGATGCCGCGCATGACCAACACCTGCATGCTGAACGGCGACCAGGATCCCGGGGAGATCATCCGCTCGGTGGACAAAGGGCTGTACGCCGTCAACTTCGGCGGCGGCCAGGTGGACATCACCAGCGGCAAGTTCGTGTTCTCGGCGGCCGAGGCCTACCTGATCGAGAACGGCCGCGTCACCCGTCCGGTGAAGGGCGCGACCCTGATCGGCAACGGCCCGGACGTGCTCACCCGGGTCACCATGATCGGCAACGACATGACCCTGGACCCGGGGGTCGGCACTTGCGGCAAGGACGGCCAGAGCGTGCCGGTGGGCGTGGGGCAGCCCACCCTGCGCATCGACGGCCTTACGGTCGGCGGCACCGGCTGATCGGCCGCGCCCCCGGGATTGGAGCACTCTGCGCACAACCCGGGGAAAAGACGGCGTTTTCTGCTAAAATTCCGGTCTTTTTCGGACTCGGACGGGGCGTTTCCGCTCTGCCTAAACAATACCGATGATTCTCATACTGGAAGAAAACGTCGACCTCAACGGGGCCAACTTCAAGGCCCTGATGGAGCACCTGGCCGCGCTGCCCGGGATCCAGACGCGGTTGCACCACGAGAAGGGCACCGAGCGGGTGCTCACCGAGGTCTACCTGATCGGCAACACGCTGCAGCTGCCGCTGGAGGACATGAGGGCACTGCCCTGCGTCGAACGCGCGGTGCGCGTGTCGGAGCCCTACCGGGTGCTGGGCCGCCACAAGGACGATCACCGCCTGTCCCATTTCGACTACAACGGCCTGCGCTTCGGCCAGGACACGCTGCACGTCTTCGCCGGGCTGTGCGCGGTCGACACCCGCGAGCACGTGGAGATCATGATGCGGGCGCTGCGCGACAACGGCCAGGTCTGCACCCGCATGGGGGCGTACAAGCCGCGCACCAACCCGTATTCGTTCCAGGGCCACGGCAAGGCCTGCCTGCCCTACGTCTTCGAGCTGGCGGGCAAGTACGGCATCAAGGTGATCGCCATGGAGATCACCCACGAGGACCACGTCGACGAGATCCAGGAGGCGCTGCACCAGACCGGCAGGCCCACCGGCGTCATGCTCCAGATCGGCACCCGCAACGCCCAGAACTTCGAGCTGCTGAAGGCGGTGGGCCGCCAGCAGGAGTTCCCGGTGCTGTTCAAGCGCGGCTTCGGCATCACGCTGGACGAGTCACTGAACGCCGCCGAGTACCTGGCCTCGGAAGGCAACCGCAAGGTGATCTTCGGCCTGCGCGGCATGAAGACCAACATGGGCGATCCGCACCGCAACTTCGTCGATTTCTCCCACGTGCCGGTGTTGAAGCGCCTCACCCGCATGCCCGTGTGCATCGACCCGTCCCACTCGGTGGGCTCGCGCGCGTGCGCGCCGGACCGGCTGCTGGACGTGATGCACGTCACCGCCCAGGGCATCATCGCGGGAGCCAACATGGTGCTGGTGGATTTCCATCCCGAGCCGTCCAGGGCGCTGGTGGACGGCCCGCAGGCGCTGACGCTGGCGGAGCTGCCGTACTTCCTCGAGGACGTGGGGCTGGCGCGCGAGGCCTACGTGCGGCGCGCTGCGCTGGCGTCCAAATTCTTCCAGGATACGCGGGGAGCGACACCCGCCGCCGCCTGACGCCGATGGCCGACGACAAGGGCGCCGAGGAGTGCGCAGAGCTGTCCACGATGCAGCACATCGGGGACGGCGCCCAGATGCTGGACCAGATCGTCGCGCTGGTGGCGATGACGGTGCTGTTTCACGAATTCGACCGCGCCGAACTCAGGATCCTGGCGCGCTTCATGAAGCTCTACCGCGTGGAGAAGGGTCAGGCGATCCTGCACGAAGGCCAGCGCGGCGACGTCTTCCTGCTCCTGGTGGAGGGCAAGGTGGAGGTGTTCAAGCAGGACATCCGCCGCCGCCAGAAGCACATCGCCACGGTGACGCCGGGGCAGACGGTGGGCGAAATGGCCATCGTCGATGGCGAGCCGCGCTCCGCCACCTGCATCACGGCCGAGCCGTGCACGTTCGCCGTCCTGCGGCGCGAGGATCTGGTGCGGCTCATCGACGAGCATCCGCGGCTCGGTTCCAAGATCCTGATCCAGATCCTGGAGCTCATGGGCCAGCGCCTGCGCCAGACCGGCGGGATCCTGGTCAACTACCTCAAGGTCGACTGACGCCTCACAGCGCGTCGCCCAGTCGTGACAGCGCGGGATAACGCAGCCAGATCCCGGCGACCACCAGCAGCGCCAAACCCGCGAGCGCGAACCAGTAGCGGCGATAATACTTGCGGTGGCGCGCCTCCAGGGAATGGCGGCTCGGCAGGGTGAACACCCGCAGAATGCCGCCGCGTTCGGCAGCGCCGGATCGCCTCGCCTGCAGCTGTCCGATGAGCAGGCGGTAGTACACGACCAGATACAGGTCCAGCACCAGCAAACCCAGCAGCAGCGCCTCCACGACCGGCCGATCAGCCCGAGCCCTGGGTGAGCTCGTTCAGCAACTCTTCGCTCTCGATCTGGATGCGGTGGCTGTCGATCGACAGCACGCCCTGGCGCTTGAGCTGGCCGAGAGCGCTCGTCACGGTCTGCCGGGTCGTGCCCACCATGTCGGCGATCTCCTGGTGGGTGAGGGGGATGTTGAGGAAAATCTCCCTGCCGACCCGCGTGCCATAGCGCGCCGAAAGCCGCAGGATCAGCTTCGCCACCCGAGTGTTGACGTCGTCGGATACCAGATTCGCCAGCACTTCGCCGAGGATGCGCAGCCGGGAGGAGAGCACCTGCATGCACAGCAGCGAGGCTTCCGGATGGCCGCTCAGGAAGGCCTTGAACTTCTCCTGCGGCACCGCCAGAACCTCGCACGCTTCGCAGGCCTCCGCATTCACCACGCGGCCGCCGCCGCGCGCTACTTCCGCCAGCCCGAAGATTTCACCCGAAAAGCAGAACCACAGGATCACCTCACGGCCCACCGGCGAGAGCTGGTAAATCTTGATGCGCCCGCGCTTTAGGAAGTAGACGTTCCTGCCGGGATCGCCGGCACGAAACACCGTGGCGCCCTTGGCGAACGCCTGCAGAACCGAGATCGCCAGCAGATCATCGATATCGGCGGGATCGAGCTGGGACAGGAAGTCCGAAGGCGCCACCAGCATCGATTGCGACTCGGGATCCCGAATCGTTCGGTCGTTCATGGCCGGTTCTCCTTCGCGTTGTTCGGGCCCGCCGACGTGAGCCATTATCGTGGCCAAAAAAACTTTGAGGATGTCGGCTGGCCGACAGACTGCACGGCACAGTGGCGTTTGAATGTTACCGTATCTTTTCCGGCCCACGCAGCAACCGCCACGGGGGCACAGGGAGAGGGTACGGGATTCGTCATCACCATAAAAGCAGTGGAGGAGGCCATGTCAGATCCCTTCGGCGGGTCGCGTCAACCCGGCGCGTTCCGCGTCGGCGGCGTCAGCGGTGCCGCCCGCGCGTTTCTCGGCGCCGCCCTGGCGCGGCCGTTGAGCAACGGCAATCCCTGGCTCGCGATGGACGTCGTCGCGCATTCGGCGACCCCACCTGCCGCCGCGCCGTCACAGGCCGCGCCATCCGACTCGCCGACCCGGCGGCCGTGAAGTCGCCGGCCCCGAGGCGTCACACCGCGAAGCGGCCGCGCGCTCGCGCGCCGACGCATCCAACGCACGCTGTTCTCTGAAGAGGAGGGGCGCCATGTCCACCGTTCTGGATCAGCCGATCCCGGCGCGCGACGGAGTGTTCGGGTATCTGTCGCAGAACATTCGCGCCAGCGGCCGCAATCCGACCCGCACGCTGGTCGGCTTCTTCGCCGCCTGGGTGGCGTTCGCGCTCATCCTGTGGGTGTTCCCGCGGCCCGAGGGATTGTCGCCGCAGGGAATGGCGGTGCTCGCCATCGTCGTCTGGGCGTCCATCATGTGGGTGTCAGAGGCGATGCCGGTGGGCATCACGGCCCTCGGCATTCCCTCGCTCCTGATCCTGACCCACGCGATCGCCTGGGAGAAGGGTCAGCCGCCGCTGGGCTTCGTGCTGCAGGGATTCACCCGTCACGTGGTGTGGATCCTGCTGTTTGGCATGCTGGTGGGCGCCATCATGCAGCTGCTGAAGCTGGACCGGCGCCTTGCCCTCGGCATTCTTGACAGGATCAAGGCCTCCAATGCGGGGCGGGTGATCTGGGGCTTCTTCTTCGTGCAGATCATCCTGTCCTTTTTCATCCCGGCGGCGGTCGCGCGCTCGGCCACCATCATGCCCATCGTGCAGGGCGTTACCAACCTGCTGGGCGACACCGAGGAAGAGCAGGAAGCGAAGAAGGCCATCATCATCCAGTCGCTGGTCTACACCAGCATGATCGCCGGCATGTTCATCATGACCGCGCATCTGCCCAACATGATTCTGGTGGGATTGTTCGGTCAGAACGGATTCCGCCTGGGCTATCTGGACTGGATGCTGCTGCAGTTTCCCTACCTGGGCATGTTCGTTCTGACCCAGGCCTGGGTGCGCTACCACTTCAAGACCGCGCGGGTGCAGATCGCCGGCGGTCACGCCGAGATCCGCAAGCTCCACAAGGAACTGGGCCCCATGACGCCGGCCGAGTGGGTGCTGATCGCGGTGTTTTCCGGCATCGCGCTGTTCTTCGTGCTGGGCAAGGGCAGCCCGATTGCGCAGGTGCACAACTTTCAGCTCGGTATCGTCTGCCTCATCGGCATCTCGCTGGTGATGTTCATTCCGGGGTTGTTCCCGTTCACCTGGAAGCAGGTGCAGGAAAAGACCATGTGGGGAACATTTCTTCTGCTCGGCGGCGCCATCACCATGACCGGCGCCATGACCAAGTCAGGACTCGCGGAATGGCTTGCGCACCTCATCCACGGATCGGTCACCGGACACACGTGGTGGATGATCCTGCTGATCATGATGGTGGGCACCCACGTCATCCGCATCGGCATGCTGTCCAACGTCGCGGCGATCGCGATGCTGGCGCCGATCCTGTTCGAGCTCGGCAAGGCGCTCAACCTGCACCCGGTGGCGTTCACCATGCTGGTGGCGGATACCGACACCTTCGCCTACCTGCTGCCGACCCAGGTCACCGCGGCGGTCATCGCGTACAGCACCGGCACGTTCACCGCCACCGACTATTTCAAGGCCGGCTGGGTGTGCGTGGTGATGGCGATCGCCTACGGCATTTTGATCATGGCGCCATGGTACGCACTGCTGGGCCTGCCGGTCTGGAATCCAAAAGCGCCCTGGCCGTTCTGACCGCCGCGGCCGGCGCTGGCCGGACGAGCGGGATCTGACACCACCGACGGAGAGCCGTTCGTGAACAAGCCGAGCGAACTGAAGCACCCTCTCAATGATCCAGAGCTCAACGAGAAGCAGCTGCGCAAGCTGCTGGGCGAGTACACGGCGCCCGCCGGGCTTTACGACAAGACCACCCGCATGCCCTTCCTCGGCCGGGTCACCGGCAACGTGAGCGAGCTGGTGGCGGGACAGTGGACCGAGATCGTCCTGGATTACGAGGTGGGCGCGTCGGGCATGGCCGACGGCGCCTGGTTCAAGGCGACCTTCAAGTTCTATTCGGACTGGGCGTTGTTCCAGACCACGGATCCGGCCGGCGCCAATTACGTGTCGGCGGAGTATCACGCCGGTCCTCTGGTGCCGGGCCAGAGTCCGGCAACGGTGCAGTCGCTCAAGGTGCGTTTCGACCAGAAAGGCCACGAGCGGCCGTTCCAGAAGGCGGTGATCGTCGACACGGTGGACGGTTACGTCAAGGCGGGCGACCACATCGTCATTCGTCTCGGTGACCGGCGCTTTGGCGGCGCCGGGACGCGGGTTCAGACGTTCGTCGAAGAGGGATTCCGCTTCCGCTGCTACGTGGATCCGCTGGGCTCGTCGCGCTTCGCCGCGGTTCCCGGCGACATCAAGTTCGACATCGTGCCGGGGCCGCCGGCGCAGCTGGTGATGGCGGGCTCGCGGCTGATGCGCGCGGGCGGGGTGCTCAACCTCCGACTGCGGGCGGAGGATGACTGGGGGAACACCTGCTGGAACCGCAGGCTGGCGTGCCAGGTGCACGCGACGCTGGACGGCAAGGTGGTCTACGACAGAACCGTCGCGCTCAAGGAACAGGGCTGGGCCGTGGCGGAACTCACCGACCTGCCCCTGGACAAGCCCGGCGAGCTGGCGGTGACCGCGCGCCTGGCCGACCATCCTTTCGTCGCGCCGACCACGTTCTACGTCACCGTCGACGCCAAGCTGGCGGTGCCGCGGGTGTTCTATTGCGATCTTCACGTGCACTCCGACGACACCATCGGCACCAACAGCACCACCTACAACCTGACCTACGGCCGCGACGTGTCCGGGCTGGATGTGCTGGCGTTCGCACACAATGATTTCAACATCACCACCGCGCGCTGGAACAAGACGGTGGAGCTGATCGAGGAGATCAGCAAGGACGGCAGTTTCGTCGCCTACCCCGGCACGGAGTGGTGCGGCAGCTCCTGCGCCGGCGGTGACCACAACGTCGTGTTCCTGCACGGAAAGACGCCGGAATTTCCATTCCTCAAGGACGGCACCCACGTGCGCTCCTTCGAGTGGAATGAGGACATGGGCGCCAGCAGCTCGATCGAGCCGGGTGCCTGGCCGCTGGAGGAACTGTGGGCCGCCTACGCCCACGACCCCGAGGGCCATCTGCTGATTCCCCACGTCGGCGGACGGCGCTGCGTCATGGATTGGCATTACCCCAAGCTGGAGAAGCTGGTGGAGATCGGCTCGTCGTGGGGCCATTTCGGGTGGCTGTACGAGGATTGCATGCGCCGCGGCTACAAGATCGGCGCGTCGATGGCCGGCGACGAGCATCGCGGGCGCTGCGGCGGCGGCGTACCGGGAACGGCGGTGTTCGGCACCAAGGGCGGGGTGACCGGCGTGCTGGCGCCGGAGCTTTCGCGCAAGGCGATCGGCCAGGCGCTGCGCGCCCGTCACACTTGGGCCACTACCGGCGAGCGCACCGTGGCGCTGGCCTGGTGCGGCGGCCACGTTCAGGGCGACGAGTTCCGCCACAAGGGCAGGGCGAAAGTCTCTTACCGGCTCCTGGGCGAAAACGGCTGGGACGAGATCGTGGCCTGCGATCACGCCGGCGTGATCTGGCGGCGCAACCTGCAGGAGGAGGCCGGTTACTCCGAGCGCAAGATCCGCATCCGCTGGGGCGGCGCCCGCATCAAGGACCGTTATCGCTGGGCGGCGTGGAAGGGCATCGTGACCATCACCAACGGCGTGATCAACAGCGTCGTCGGCCGCGGCTTCGAGCACCAGGAGGAAACCTGCTGGCGCACCGGCGCCACCCAGATCGGCTTCCGCAGCGATACCTACGGTGACGCGGATGCGCTCGAGGTGGATGTGAGCGACCTCGCGCGCTGCCGCATCCGCATCGAGGGCACCATCGACGGCTACGTCAAGGTCGGCAATCCGCTGGACGGCAATCCGTTTCCGCATTGTCCGGAGTTTGCCTGGGAGGTGAGCGGTGCCGAGCTCCTGGCGCAAGGCCGGTTGCGCAACGAGTTGGGCGGCACCGAGTTGTTCCTGGCCGTTGAGCGCATGGCCGAGGCCGCGATGCCGCGGGACGTTTCCGGCACGTTCGAGGTGGACCCGGTCAACGGGCCCCACGGCCACCGACCGGTGTATCTGCACGGGCGCCAGATCGACGACGCGAAGGTCTGGACGTCGGCGCTGTTCATCCAGTTCGAATAGCGACGCGCGGTCGGGTCGCCCGCGGGGCACTCGCATTTCAGCACCACAAGGGAGGGGAAGCATGCCGAGAAAACTACTGGCACTGGCGGTGGCCGGTGCAATCGTCGCGCCAGGGGCCGCGTCGGCCGCCGGCAACGTGACCATTTACGGAACGCTCAATCTTTCGTGGGATTACACCAAGGCCGAAGGTGCGACCGTGCCCGGGACCCAGGCCCCCCGGCGTTGCCGCGACCGGTGCCAACATCGACAGCACCCAGCAGATCAGCTGCTCGGCGTGCAACATCGGCTTCCGCGGCGAGGAGGATCTCGGCGGCGGCCTCAAGGCATGGTTCCAGCTCGAGTCGGCAATCGATCCCGACGAGGGCAGTGGCACCTGGACGCGCCGCAACAGCGCGGTGGGGCTGAAGGGCGGCTGGGGCACCGTGCTCGTCGGCAACTGGGACACGCCGCACAAGCGCAACATCCAGGACAAGTCGTCGTTCTACACCACCACCAACGGCGCCTACAATTCGATCTTCGGCACTGACGGGGGCGGCGGGACCGGCGCCGCGCCGGCGTCGCCGTTCGACAACCGCCAGGGCAACTCGATCCAGTACTGGAGTCCGAAGTTCGCCGGCGGCCTCTCGGTGAAGCTGCTCTACTCCACGCGCACGGACAGCGCCACGGCGACCGGCCCGGGCACCTCCGGCGAGGACAACGTCTGGGGCGGCAACATTACGTGGGACGCGAAGAACCTTTACGTCGGCGCGTCGTACGAGAACCAGGACGACATCAGCATGACCGCGGGTCAGAGCAACGAGAACACCGCGTACGCGTTCAACGCGAGCTACGCGTTCCTGGGCAAGTACCGCGTCGGCGCCATCTGGGAGAACATCGAGTACGAGCGCGGCGGCGCCGACAGCGACCGCGACGCCTACGGCGTCTTCGCGGTGCTGCCGCTGGAACCGGGCGCAGTCCACGCGTGGTACATCCAGGCGGACGACTGGAGTGCCACCAGCGACAGCGGTGCCGATTTCTGGGCGCTGGGCTACTACTACAACCTGTCCAAGCGCACCAAGCTCTAGGTCCAGTCGCCAGCCAGTATCGACAACGACACCAACGCGCGCTACCGGCTGGGCGGCAGCGCCGGCAACCGGCTGATTCCGAGCACGGGCGCAGACCCCGAGGCATTCAACATCGGCATCCGCCACCAGTTTTAGCACGGACCGGGCGCGGCGCGCCGGCGCCGCGCCGCTCAGGCCGGCGCGCCGGCGTGCAGGCCGTGGTGGCGGTAGATCGCCGCCGCGTCGGTGCCGCCGAGGAATTCGACCAAGGCGCCTCCCCAGGCGCCGCCGTCGCCCCACAGTCCGGCGTGGATCGGGCTGCACACGTTGTCCGGGTCGTCCTGCTCCGGCGACGTCAGCTCGACGGTGTCAAACACGCCCGGGAATATCCTCAGGTAGCGCAGCGCCAGATGGCGGAACACCACTGCCACGTCGGCGCGCCCTTCGGCGAGGGCCTGGGGTGCCTCGCGATGATGGACGCACTCGCCGTAGACGATGCGGGCCGGCGGGTCGTCCGGCCGGTCGAGGAAGCCCAGGGTCGCGCCCGCCCGACGGGCAAGCCGCCTGAGCGTCTCGGCATAGATCGAATAGCTGGCCGTCTCTGTGCGCGGGTTCGACAGAAAGACCCGCACGTCCGGGCGGGCGAGATCGGCGATGCCGTGGACGCCGCGGGGATTTCCCGCTGGCACCAGCAAGGTGTTGCCGCGGCTGCGCGCGAAGAGCCGGTGCGCCCCCAGGCGGCCCGGGGCAATCAGGCGGTCCAGCACGCCGGGCGGTCCCAGGACGACATGGGGCGCGACGGATAGCACCAGATTGCCGACCCGCAGCGCGCCGCGCTCGATCCACTCGACGGCGACGCGCGGCGGCGCAGTGATGAAAAAGACGTCCTCCGCGGCCGGATGGCTCGCGAGGAACGCTGCCAGGGTGTCCCGAAGCGCCATGTGGTGATTGCCATCGGAGAACACCGCGAGGCGGGCGCGGGCGGGGTCGCCGTGCAAGTCCAGGCAGAGGTTGGAGCGCGACTGGCTGAACGCCGCCGCGTCCGCGCTGCCGGCGATCTCCGGGGGCCAGGGAAGCTCCATGATGAGTTGCGGTGCCTGTCAGGAGTTTACGCCGGTGCGGGACCGGCGGTGCCCGCAGAGTCTGCGGCGCCTTCAATGGACACGCCGCCGCGCGGGCGCGCTGTCGTCCAGCCGACACCGGAACGACCCCGAGCTGCGCCGGCCCGCTTCAGCCGCCGCGGTTGCGGCCTTTTTCCCAGAGCACGTCGCCCAGCACGGCGTCGCGGTTGAGCACCCGCGCCAGGACGAACAGCAGGTCGGACAGGCGGTTCACGTACTTGATCGCGGCCGGGCCGACGGTCTCGGCGCCGGCGAGCGTCACCATGCGCCTCTCGGCGCGCCGGCAGACGGTGCGCGCCTGATGGGCGAGCGCCGCCGCGCGCGAGCCGCCGGGCAGGATGAAGTCCTTCAGCGGCGGCAGCGCCTCGTTCCAGCGGTCCAGCGTCTGCTCGAGGCGCGTTACCTGTGCGTCGGTGATGCTGGTATAGCCGGGGATGCACAATTCGCCGCCGAGGTCGAACAGGTCGTGCTGGATGTCGGTGAGTACGGTGCGGCGCTCGTCCGCCAACTGCTCGGCCAGCAGCACGCCGATCACGCTGTTGAGCTCGTCGACGGTACCGTAGGCCTCGACCCGCAACGCGTCCTTGGATACGCGCGAGCCGTCGCCGAGGCCGGTGGTGCCGGCGTCGCCGGTGCGGGTGTAGATCTTGGTGAGGCGGTGGCCCATGGAAACAGATCGTTCGGTACGGAAAGCCCGATTCTGGGTCGGACGGCGCACGGCGGTCAAGCCGCGTGGCGCCTCCCCGGCGGGGACCGCTGCGGCTCAACCGTTGGGAATCGCGAATCCGCGCGGCCGCCCGGACGCTACGGTTCAGTGTCCGCGGCGGATGGGGACGCCGGCACGGGAGTGCGGCCGCGCCGCACGGCGGCGAGGATGCCGCGCAGGATGTCGACGGGCGGCGGCGGGCAGCCGGGCACCGTGAGGTCCACCGGGATGACGTTGGCGACGCGGCCGCAACTGGCGTAGCTCTCGCCGAAAACTCCGCCATCGCAGCCGCAGTCGCCCACTGCGACCACCAGTTTGGGTTCGGGGGTCGCTTCGTAGGTACGCCGCAGCGCTTCCTCCATGTTGCGCGACACCGGCCCGGTCACCAGCAGCAGGTCGGCGTGCCGCGGGCTGGCGACGAACCGGATGCCCAGTCCCTCGATGTTGTAGTAGGGGTTGTTGAGAGCGTGGATTTCCAGTTCGCAGCCGTTGCAGGAGCCGGCGTCCACCTGGCGAATCGCCAGCGCCTGGCCGAGGATGTCCAGCAGCTCGCGCTGGATGCGCGCGACCTCGCGCTCGGGCGCCTCGCCGGCGGCGGGCGGCGCCTCGGTGCGGATGCCATTGCGGGCGATCTGCCGGAGGATCTTCCACATCAGAGGTCGTGCCCCGAGTAGCTCAAGTTGAACGACTTGTTGATCAGCGGAAAGTCGGGAACGATGTTGCCGATCACCGCATGTTCCAGCACCGGCCAGTTCTGCCACGACGGATCGTGGCAATGGCAGCGGCGGATACGCGCGGTCGCGCCATCGGCCTGCAGTTCCAGCGCGACGAACACTTCGCCGCGCCAGCCCTCGATCCAGCCGGCACCGAACGCGTCCGCGGCGGGCAGCGGCACGTCGGCGCGGGTCTCTCCCGCCGGCAGGGACGAGAGCAGCGCGTGCAGCAGGCGCAGGCTCTCGAACGTTTCTTCGAACCGCACCGTCACGCGCGCGGCGACGTCGCCGTTGCGATGGGTCGCCATCCGCACGTCCAGCGACGCGTACGGTTCCCACGGCTGGTCGCAGCGCAGATCGACGGCCTGGCCGCTGGCCCGGCCGGCGAGTCCGGTGAGGTTGAGCCGTGCCGCGAGCTCCGGCTTCACGCAGCCGGTGGTGATGAAGCGATCCTGCAGCCCGGCGTGTTCGTCGTAGACCTTGCGCAGCGTCTCGACCTCGCGCTCGACGGCATCGCAGAGCCGGCGCAGGCGGTCGCTAGCCGTACCGTCCACGTCGACTGCGACGCCCCCCGGCAATACCCGGTCCATCATCAGCCGGTGGCCAAAAGCATCCTGCGCGGCGCGCAGCCAGTCCTCCCGCAGACGGGAGAACTGCGCCAGGCCGAACGCCAGGGCGGCATCGTTTCCGAGGGCGCCGAGATCGCCGAGGTGGTTGGCGACCCGCTCCCATTCCAGCAGCAGCGCCCGCAGCCACGCTGCCCGCTCCGGCACTTGCACGCCGGCCGCCGATTCCAGCGCCATGCAGTAGGCCCACGCGTAGGCGACGGTCGAGTCGCCCGAGACTCGCCCCGCCAGCCGATGGGCCTCGAGCGGCGGAATCTGCGTGAACCGCCGCTCGATGCCCTTGTGGACGTAGCCCAGACGCTCCTCGAGGCGCAGCACTTTCTCGCCCACCACCGAGAACCGGAAATGCC
The DNA here is from genome assembly GCA_049322755.1 of Pseudomonadota bacterium. GTDB lineage: Bacteria > Pseudomonadota > Gammaproteobacteria > Burkholderiales > UBA6910 > DATIUV01. Next base: position 21,629 of record JBMOQX010000033.1, read on the forward strand.
CCGGTTCGATGATCCCGGCGTGCACCGGCCCCACCGGGATCTCGTGCACGCCGTCGCCGGCCACGCTGACGAACGGGTACGGCTGCGGCGCCGGCGTCCCCGGGGCAACGGTGGCAGGCTTCCGGCGCAGCGGGAACCGTGGGCCGCGCCAGCGGCCATGATCGAGCCACGGGCGTGCGTCCGCCGCACCCTCCGGCGCAAGGCCGAGCAGATCGGCGGCGGCGCGCTGCATGCGCTGGGCGCACGGATAGACCAGCGACAGGTCCGGGAACCCGGCGCCGCCGTCATCCAGCGGCAGGTCGAGCCAAAGCAGCCCTTCGCGCACGACGTACGCCGCGCACGCCGCGACTCCGCCGGCGGCGCCCGCGCTGCGGTCGGCGCCCCAGACGGCGAGGAGCCGGCCACCCGTGTCGGCGGCGCGGCGCGCCGTTTCAAGCCAGGCGCCGGCGTCGCTGCGGCCGCGGAACATCGGCAGCGGCGCCGGCAGCCGCTCGAAATTCACGTTCATGTCCTCGATCCGCATCGTTCAACCGCCGATCATTCTCGCTGCCTGCCGGTACCACTCGTCCAGGTAAGGTGGAACGTAGAGGCCCAGCATCAGGCCCAGGCCGAGGTGGACGAAAACCGGCACCAGCGCGGGCGGGTGCGGCAACGCTTTCACGTTGGTGTCGCCGAAAACCATGGGCTGCACCCGGCTGAACACCGCGGCGAACGCGACGCCCAGCGCCAGCAGCAGCAGCGGCGTCGCCCACGGCTGCTCGCGCATGGCGGTGGTGAGTATCAGAAACTCGCTGGCGAACACGCCGAATGGCGGGATGCCGAGAATCGCGAGCGCGCCCAGCATCAGCCCCCAGCCCACCGCCGGACTTACCCGGATGAGTCCGCGGATCTCGTCCATGATCTGGGTGCCCGCCTTCTGCGCGGCGTGGCCGACGGCGAAGAAGATCGCCGATTTGACCAGCGAGTGCACGGTCATGTGCAGCAGCCCCGCGTAGGTCGCGACCGGGCCGCCGAGGCCGAAGGCGAAGGTCATGAGCCCCATGTGCTCGATGGACGAGTAGGCGAACATCCGCTTCACGTCCCGCTGCCGCGACAGGAAGAACGCCGCCACCACCACCGACAGCAGGCCGAAGATCATCATCAGCTCGCCGGCAAGCGGGGTGCCGAGGGCGCCGTCGGTCAGCACCTTGACGCGCAGGATGGCGTAGAGCGCCACGTTGAGCAGCAGACCGGAGAGCACGGCTGAAACCGGCGTCGGGCCCTCGGCGTGGGCGTCGGGCAGCCAGTTGTGCACCGGCACCAGCCCCACTTTGGTGCCGTAGCCGATGAACAGGAACGCGAACGCCAGGGTGATGATGTTGGGGTCCAGCTGGGCCTTGACCGCGTCCAAGTGGGTCCACAGCAGCGCGCCGCCTTCGGCGCCCAGCACCTTCTCGGCCGCCATGTACAGGAGCACCGTGCCGAACAGCGCCTGGGCGATGCCGACGCCGGCGAGGATGAAGTATTTCCAGGCGGCCTCCAGGCTGGCGGCCGTGCGGTAGACGCTCACCAGCAGGACGGTGGCGAGCGTGGCCGCCTCCATCGCCACCCACAGGATGCCCATGTTGTTGGTCATCAGCGCCAGCAGCATGCCGAAATTGAAGAACTGGTACATGCTGTGATACAGGCGCAGGCGGCGCGGCGTCATTTTGCCGTGGTCCTGCTCGACGCGCATGTAAGGCCGGGAGAAGATCGCCGTGGTCAGGCCGACGAAGGCGGTGAGGGTGACCAGGAACACGTTGAGCGGATCGATGAAGAATTCCTTGTCCCAGACGAACATCGGGCCCTGCGCGATCACCTCCGCCGTGAGCGCGCACGCGGCGAGGAAGGTGCCGAGGCTGAAGGCGACGTTCAGCTCCGGCGCCAGGCGGCGGTGGCCCGCCAGCCCCAGCGCCAGGCCGCCGAGGAAGGGGATGCCGAGGACCAGGAGCAGCGTGTGCACGGTCAGTCTTCCCTGAGCTTCTCGAGGTGGCGGATGTCGAGGCTGTCGAACTGCTCGCGGATCTGGAACATGAACACGCCCAGGATCAGGATGCCCACCAGCACGTCCAGCGCGATGCCGAACTCGACCACCATCGGCATGCCGTAGGTGGCCGATGTGGCGGCGAAGAACAGGCTGTTCTCCATCGACAGGAAGCCGATCACCTGGGGCACCGCCTTGGAGCGGGTGATCATCATCAGGAACGAGAGCAGCATGCCGGCGAGCGCGATGCCGAGCGTGCCGCGGGCGATGGTCTCGGACAGCTCGGCGATCGGTGCCGCCAGGTGGAAGGCGAAGATCACCAGCACGATGCCGATCAGCATGGTGGCGGGAATGTTGATCAGGGTTTCCACGTCCCAGCGCACGTTGAGGCGGTCGATCACCCGGTGCAGCAGCCACGGAATCAGCACCACCTTGAGCGCGAAGGTGAGGGCGGCGGACACGTACAGGTGGTGCTGGCCGGTGGCGTAACCCACCATCGCCGTGGCGGTCACCAGCGTCGCCCCCTGGAGGGTGAACAGGTGGATCAGCGACAGGATGCGCCGCTGCGAGAGCATGGCGAAGGCCAGCAGCAGCAGCAGGGCGGCAAGCAGGTTGATGATCTGCAGGACGATGCCGGTCACCTCAAGCCCCAAGCAGGATGTGCACCAGCATCGCGATCACGGCGATCATGAATGCCGTGCCGAGAAACTCGGGCACCCGGAAGATGCGCATTTTGGCGCTCAGGGTCTCCAGCAGCGCCAACAGGGCGCCGCCGACCGCCAGCTTGAAGGCCAGCGCCGGCACGGACAGCAGCAGGGCCAGAGGCTCCTGCGCGCTGGCGATGCCCCAGGGAAAGAACAGCGCCAGACCAATGCACGAGTAGGCGAAGAGCTTGAGGCTCGCAGCCCACTCCAGCAGCGCGAGGTGCCGTCCCGAGTATTCCAGGATCAGCGCCTCGTGGATCATGGTCAGCTCCAGATGCGTCGCCGGATTGTCCACCGGCACCCGGGCGTTCTCGGCCAGGGACACCATCGTGAAGGCGACGCCGGCGAACGCGAGGCTGGGGAAGATCGCGAGCTCCCGGCCCGCGAGGGTGGCGACGATCGACGTCAGCGACGTCGACTGGGAGATCAGCGCCGCGGTGAACAGCACCATCAGCAAGGCGGGCTCGGCCAGGAAGCCGATCAGCATCTCGCGACGTGCCCCCAGCGTGCCGAACGCGGTGCCGATGTCCATGGCCGCAAGCGAGATGAAAACGCGCGCCACCGCGAACAGGCCGACCAGCGCGACGGCGTCCGCTGCCGGCGACAGGGGCAGGTCGGTGGAGAGCGTCGGCACGATGGCGCAGGCGAGCGTCATGCAGCCGAAGACCACGTAAGGCGCCACGCGGAACAGCGGCGAGGCGTGCTCGGCCACCACCGAGTCCTTGTGGAACAGCTTGTGCAGCGTCTGGTAGGGACGCAGCAACCCCGGCCCCGACTTGTTCTGCAACCATGCGCGGCACTGGTTGACCCATCCGGTCAGCAGCGGCGCGAGGAGCAGCGCGATCGCCACCTCCAGCAGTTGCGAGAAAGCTCCCGTTACGCTCATCGGGTCACCCACAGGAGGATCGCGATCAGGGTGAGGAAGCTGTAGAGCAGATAAACCGATATCCGTCCCCGCTGGAGCAGGCCGATCACCCGAGCCGCGCGCTCCACCAGGACCGCCACCGGCAGGTAGAGCCAGTGCCAGAAATGGTCCTCCACCACCACGCGGTAAACGGGGGTGGCGTCGAACGGGCTCGGCAGCTGCCGCTGCATGCGGAAAAAGGCCTCGAAGATCTGCCGGATCGGCTGGCCGAAACCTTCCGCGGTGTCCTGCATGCGCGCGTTCTGCCAGCGATAGCCGCAATCCCAGGGCGCGGCGCGCCGCACGCGGCCGTGGTAGAGCCCGCGCACCAGCAGGAAGGCCAGCACACAGCTCCCGGCGACGCCGAGCAGGAAGACCGCCGGGCCATAGCTGGCTCGCTCGATGGCGACGGGCACCAGCAGCCAGCCGCTGCGCGCGACGCTGTCGCCCAGACCGGACCCGACCAGGTGCCGGGTGACCGGGTCGATCAGCTGAATGAAATGGGTGGGCAGCAGTCCCAGCACCAGGCAGCCGGCGGCGAGCCAGAGCATGCCGGCACGCTCCCAGGGCCCGGCGTCGCGGGCCTGCGCGAGCTTTTCCTCGCGCGGCTGCCCCAGGAAGATGACGCCGAAGAACTTCACCATCACGTAGCCGGCAAGCGCCGTCACCAGCGCGATCAGCGCGGCCACTACCGGGATCAGCATGTTGAGGAAGGAGTTCGGCAACTGCGGCGTGAACAGAAAGCTCTGCAGCAGCAGCCACTCCGAAACGAATCCGCCCAGGGGCGGCAGCCCGGCGCTGGCGAGCACGCCGACCAGAGTGATCCACGCCACCCACGGCATGTACCGGATCAGCCCGCCGAGCTTGCCCAGGCTGCGCTCGCTGGTGGCGTGCAGCACCGCCCCCGTGTTGACGAACAGGAGGCTCTTGAACAGGGCGTGGCTGGCGACGTGGTAGAGCACAGCCGTGAGGGCCAGGGCCGCCACCGGCTGCATGTGATACGCGTGGAACAGCAGGGTGAGGCCAATCCCGGCGAAGAGCAGGCCGATGTTCTCGATCGACGAGTACGCCAGCAGCCGTTTCATGTCCACCTGCGCCGCGGCATAGATGACGCCGAACAGTGCGGTCGCGAGACCCAGCGCGAGGAGCACGACGCCCCACCACCAGATCTGCACCTGCAGCAGGTCGAAGGAAACGCGGAGCAATGCGTAGATGGCGGTTTTCAGCATCACCCCGCTCATCAGCGCCGAAACCGGCGACGGCGCCGCCGGGTGGGCTTCGGGCAGCCATACGTGCAGCGGCAGGATGCCGGCCTTGGCGCCGAAGCCGAACAACGCCAGCACGAACGCGACCGATGCCCAGAAAGGCGTCAGATGCTGGGCGCGCATGTTGTCGAAGGTGTAGTCGCCGGTGTTGGCCTGCAGTAGGCCGAAGCAGAGCAGGATGCCGATGGCGCCGACATGGGCCACGAGCAGGTAAAGATAGCCGGCGCGCCGGATCTCCGGGATGCGGTGGTTCGCGGTCACCAGAAAGAACGACGAAAGCGCCATGGTTTCCCACATCACCATGAACGCGTAGGCGTCGTCCGCCAGGACCACCAGCGTCATGCTGGCGAGGAACAGGTGGTACTCCAGGCACAGCAGGCCGGGCGCCGTGCCTTCACCCTTGCGGAAATAGCCGGCGGCGAACGCGGAAATACCCGCGGAGGCGCCGCCAATGACCATCAGGAAGAACGCCGAAAGGCTGTCGAGCCGGAAGTGGAACGGAAGCTGGGGCAGCCCGATGGGCAGCACGACGGTTTGCGGCGCCTGCCAGACGGCCGGCAGCGCCAGGGCGAGCAGGAGCAGTCCCGCCAACCCCCCGGCGGGGAACAGCACCCGTGCCACGACGCCGAACCGGTGCAGCGCGGCAATGCCCGCGATGCCGATCGCCAGCCAGACGGCGGAGACCGCGAGCACCGCTTGGAGATAGGGCCACTCGGCCGGATCGAAAAGCGGGGTCATGCGCGACGGGAACAACCGGCGCGGCGGCGCGGGCGCGTCGAGCGCGAACCCTCGGCCCGTCGCCGCGCCGCCTTGGAGGCCAGATTAAATATTGCCATCTGCATCATATTGTATTAAGTTGTGAAACAAACGCAATGATAATTGAGTTGCCATGTCACCGACCGAAAACCGGACGGCCCGCCTCACGGTACTGGTTGATCCGCGGAAGAAAAAGCTGTTCGAGGAAATCTGCGCGGCCCAGGACCTGACGCCGTCGCAAGTGGTTCGCAAGCTGATCCGGCAGTACATCATCGAAAACGCCGGCGACCGGGCGCTGCCCGACTGGCTGAAAGGCCCCCCCGGCGTCTGACCCGGCCCAATCCGGTGGGCCTCACGGAGCCGGCGCGCCGCGCCGAGACAGGTTTCCGGAGCGCACCTTGAGCGGGTACCCTGGGTCGCCGCCCGCCGGAGCCGCGCCGCGCGTTTTAATGCCGCCATAAGAATCACCTATCGGAACGTGGAATGCGTTCGCCTATACTCCTGCGCTTGCGGTGCCCCGACGGGAGGAGGAGATCTCGTGGCCAGCGGACCCAGACCGGTGGGCAGGATGCTCGCCTACGGTGCCATCACCGGTGTGCTTTACCTGCTGTTGTTTCTTTACGCCGAACCCATCATGCGGCTTTATCTGCGGCCGGACGGCCTTTACTGGCTGCTGCCGGTCGTGATCGCGTTTGCGTTCTCCCTCGCCCACGGCGCGTTCACCGGCTACTTCTGGGACGTGCTCGGCGTGCAGGGCAAGTCCGGCGCCAAGAAAGCGAAGGGCTGAATGGAAGATCTGGCGAGCCATTTCATCGAGCTCACTCCCGGCCGGGTGCTGTTCCTCCTTCTGGTCGGATTCATCGGCGGCCTGGTCTCCGGCTTCATCGGCTCGGGCGGGGCGTTCGTGCTCACGCCGGGCATGATGAGCATGGGCGTCTCCGGCGTGGTGGCGGTGGCGAGCAATATCTGCCACAAGTTCCCCAAGGCCATGGTGGGCGCCTACAAGCGCAACAAGTACGGCCACGTGGACATCAAGCTGGGCCTGTACATGGCGGCGACCGCCGCGCTGGGCGTCTGGGTGGGGGCCATCATCCAGCAGCAGATCAAGACCGCCTACGGCGAGGCCGGCTCCAGCCTTTACGTGAGCGTCGCGTTCGTCGTGGTGCTGCTGATCGTCGGCACCTGGGTCCTCATCGATGCCTGGAACATCTACCGGCGCGGCGGCGATCACGCCGAGGAAACCGGGCGGCTGGCGCGCTGGGTCCAGAGCGTGGAAATCCCGGGCACGATGGTCAGTTTCAAGGTGGCCAAGGTGCGGGTATCGCTGCTGTTCATCGCGCCGCTGGGTTTCGCCACCGGCCTGCTCGCCGCCACCATCGCGGTGGGCGGTTTCATCGGTGTGCCCGGCATGATCTACCTGCTGGGGGCGCCCAGCATGGTGGCGAGTGCCACCGAGCTGGTGATCGCCTTCGTCATGGGGCTGGTGGGCACGGTCAAGTACGCCATGCACGGCCTGGTGGACATCCGGCTGGCGATGATCATCCTGGCGGGATCGCTGTTCGGCATCCAGCTCGGCGCCATCGGCACCACCTACGTGAAGCCCTACATGATCAAGGTGGTGATGGGCGCCATCATGATGATCGTCGCGGCGAGCCGGGCGCTGGTGGTGCCCGTCTATCTCACCCAGCTCGGCAAGATGGGTCTCGAGGAAACCACCATGACCGTGCTGAAGAACGTCAGTTTCGTGTGCATGGTGGGCGCCCTGCTGGTGGGCGCCCTGATCATCCTCGGGGCGATGTTCCGGGGACATCGTGACCACAAGCTGAACGCTGCGGAAGAGGAGCCGCTACCGGAATAGGCCCGGCGCGGCAATGCGCCGCGAGGTCCCCGGACCGCGGGAACCTCAGGTGCCCATGGAGCTGCGCGCCGAGCTCAGTTCGTTCGCCGGGCGCGGGTCACCGTTTGGAAGTCGCTCGTGGCACTGGCGGAAGATCCGCACGGCGCAGTGCCGGCAGATCTCCGGGTCGAGCCGGGGATAGATCTTCTCGATCGCGTGGGTCTTCACCGGGAAGACGTTGTCCTCGCCGATCTCCTGCAGATAGCCCCCCTTGCGCAGCAGTTCCAGCGGCGCCCGCTTCAGCCGATAGAAGTAGAGCCCGCCGCCCAGGCGCCGCCGCCGCCGCGCCTCCTGCGCCAGCATCTCCGCGCCGGCGACGTCGATGAAGTTGATTCCGCTCGCGACCACCAGCACGTGCTTCTGCTGCCGGTTGCGCTCGTCCACGTCCTGCAGCGCCTGCTGCACGTGGTCCACCGCACCGAAGAACAGCGAGCCGTTGATGCGCAGCATCTTCAGCTGCGGACAGTCGGGCAGGCCGGTCTCCGCATTGAAGTGGTAGCTGCCTTCCGCGGGATCGGGCTTCACGTCGAGCACCAGCGGCCGCGACGTGCGGCTCAGGTAAACCAGCAGCGACAGCAGGATGCCGGCGTAGATCGCGAACTCCAGATCCAGCAGCAGCGTCGCGAAGAAGGTCACCGCCAGCACCGCGCTCTCCGAGCGGCTGGTGCGCAGGATGCCGCGGATGTGGTGCACGTCGATCAGTCCCCACGCCACCAGGAACAGGATCGCCGCCATGGCCGGGATCGGCAGATAGGCGGCCAGCGGCGCCACCGCCAGCAGGATCACCACCAGGAACACCGCGGACAGCACCGCCGCCAGCGGCGTCCTGGCGCCAGCCTCGTAATTCAGGCCGCTGCGATTGAACGACCCGCTGGAGGCATAGCCGGAGAAGAACGCGCCGGCGATGTTGGACAGCCCCTGGCCGATGAACTCCTGGTTGCCGTCGATGCGCTGCTCCGATTTCACGGCGATGCTGCGGGCGATGGAGACGGCTTCGGTGAGCGCCAGCATGGTGACCGCGAATGCGATCGGTGCGGTCTGGCGGATCGCCTCCATGGACAGGTCGGGCGCGGAGAGCGGCGGCAGCCCGCCCGGCAGCGCCCCGACCGTGGCGATGCCGGTGGCGACGCCGTCGAAGCCCCACTGCAGGCCCAGGGCGAACAGGCTGCCCACGACCATGGCGACGATCATGTAGGGCACTTTCGGAATCAGGCGCCGGGCCAGGACGCCGGTGACCAGCGTGACGAGGCTGACCGCCAGGATGTAGGGATTGATGTCGTCGATCTGACCTGCGAACTGTACCAGCGTGTCGACGAAGGACGAGCCCCGCTCGATGGTGACGCCGAAGAAGTTGCGGATCTGCGACGCGAAGATCAGCAGCGCGGCGCCGGCGGTGAAGCCGACGATCACGGTGTGGGAGATGAAGTTGACCAGCGTGCCCATGCGGGCGAGGCCCATGGCGAGTTGCATGGCGCCGGTCAGGAACGTCAGCGTCAGCACCAGCTTGATGTACTCGGCGCTGCCGGGCTCGGCCAGCGGGCTGACGGTGGCAAACACCACCAGCGAGATGGCGTTGGTGGGGCCGGAAATGAGGTGCCAGGACGAGCCGAACAGCGCCGCCACCACCGCCGGGACCATGGCGGCGTAGAGGCCGTACTCGGGCGGCATTCCGGCCAGCGTGGCGAAGGCCACGCCTTGGGGCAGCACCACCACTGCGGAGGTCAGCCCCGCCAGCAGGTCGGCGCGCAGCGCCTCCCGTGTCAGCCGAGGCCACCACAGCAGAAACGGGAACGCCCGGCGAAGCCAGGCGGGATATTGAGGTTCGGCGCCCAAAGCATAAGGATTATGTTATGAATTGCGCCCGGCGGGCAAACCGCGATTCGGCCGGGGAGGGTGCTGCGGCGGTATCCGTTGACCGTCCGGGGGCCTTGCTTCAAAATTCCCGCTTTTCTTACACGCCTTCACCTACATAACGATGAAAAGATCATTGCTTGCAGCAGCGGGGCTTGCGCTCCTCGCGGCGGCGACGGGAGGACACGCCGCTGGCAACGCGGAGGCCGGAAAACAGAAGAGCGCCATGTGCGCCGGCTGTCACGGCATTCCCGGTTATCGCACCGCCTATCCGGAGGTGTACCCCGTGCCCAAGCTCGGCGGCCAGCACCCCGAGTACCTGGTGGCGGCGCTGGAGGCCTACAAATCCGGGGCGCGCAAGCACCCGTCCATGACGGCCATCGCTGGCAGCCTGTCGGCACAGGACATGGCGGACCTGGCGGCGTACTACGGCGGCCAGGGGAGCGGCAAATGACCGGCGTGGAGAAGGCGAAGATGCGCGCGATGAAGAAGGGCATTTTGCTGGCGGCACTGCTGGCCGTCGGGGCGCCGGCGCTGGCGGCGGATGTCGCCGCCGGGCAGAAGCTCGCGGCCGAGGTGTGCGCCGCCTGCCACGGTCCCGACGGCAACAGCCCGAATCCGCAGTTTCCCATCATCGCCGGCCAGCACAAGGACTACCTCCAGCACTCGCTGGAAGGCTACAAGACCGGCAAGCGCCAGAACGCGATCATGCAGGGCTTCGCGGCCAATCTGAGCGCCCAGGACATCGCCAATCTGGCGGCGTACTTCTCTCAGCAGCAGGGCCTGGTGACGAAATACTGATTCCAGCGCGGCGGATCGAAGCCAGCGGGGCGCGGTGACGTGCCCCGTTTCATTTGGCGGCGAGCCGCTCCAGGCAGTCGAGGTAGAACGCGGCGTCCGGCGGCGTCCCGTCGCGGTTCGCCCGCCAGAGCATCTCTCCCAGGCAGTCGATGGCGGCATGCAGCGCTTCGTGGCGCGAGCCGCGGGCCGCCACTGCGGCGTCGAAGCGCTGGCGCACGCCCGGCGGCTGGTCGATGGACAGCTGCTCTTCCAGCGCCAGGTGCATCGCCAGGTGCAGAAACGGGTTGGTCTCGCCCATCTCGGGGAAATACTCCATCTCCGCGTAGCGCCCGGGGTCGTCCAGCACGCCGTGGTACTCGGGATGCTCGATCGCGATGGCCACCGCGGTGCGCTCGAGACCTTCCAGCGGCTCATCCGCCCGGTACTTGCGCCAGGCGCCGAAGAAAAACCGGCGGGCCTGGTGGCGGGTGGGCTGGAACATGGCGATGGGCGACGAGTGATGGGTAGCGGGTAATGCGCGATGGGCGATGGGTGTGCCTCACCCCTCACCCGTCACCGTCTTTCCGCGGTACTCGCACAGGTCGCGGATCGAACATGACGGGCACTCCGGCTTGCGCGCCTTGCACACGTAACGGCCGTGCAGGATCAGCCAGTGGTGGGCGTCCTTGAGAAACTCCCTCGGCGTCAGCCGCGCGAGACGATCCTCCACCTCGCGCACGGTCCTGCCCGGGGCGATGCCGGTGCGGTTGGCGACGCGGAAGATGTGGGTGTCCACTGCGATGGTGGGTTCGCCGAACGCGGTGTTCAGCACCACGTTGGCGGTTTTGCGGCCGACGCCCGGCAGCCGCTCCAGCGCTTCGCGGGAGGCGGGCACCTCGCCGCCATGCTCCTCCGCCAGCAGGCGGCAGGCGGCGATCACGTTCTTCGCCTTGGTGCGGTAGAGGCCGATGGTCCTGATGTGCTCGGCGAGCCGCTCCTCGCCCAGGTCCAGCAGCTTCTGCGGCGTGTTGGCGACCGGAAACAGCTTGCGCGTCGCCAGGTTGACGCTCTTGTCGGTGGCCTGGGCGGAGAGGATCACCGCCACCAGCAGCTCGAACGGCGTGCGGTACTCCAGCTCGGTGGTGGGGGCCGGATTGGCTGCCCGCAGCCGCGCGAAGATCTCCCGGCGCTTCTCCGCGTTCATCGCTTGACGGTGAAGTGAAGCGGCGTCTCCGCGGTGAGGGTCATCACATATGGCGGTAGCGGCCCACCTCGGGGCCTGGCGCGCGCGGAGAGGCGGCGGTTTCCTGGCGCAGGCCGGTCAGGAACGCCGCGTGCTCCTCCTCCAGGCGGTGCAGCTCGTCGCCGGTCAGGCGCGGCAGCAGCGTGCCCTCGATGAAGCCGCCCAGGTCGGCGAGCGACGTGCTCCAGCCGTACTGGTGGAGGTGGAAATCGTGGAACGCGTGCTGGCCGTAGGGGAATTCCTGGAACTCGGGACCCTTGATGGCCGCCAGGTCGCGGTCGGCTGCAACCCGCGCCTTGGCCCAGTCGAACCACCAGCGGCAGTACTTCTCCTGCAGGTCCATGCCGAGCCCGTTGCGCTCGAAAAACGCGTAGATGCTGACGCGGTTGGCGCGCCCGCTGAAGGGAAAGTGTCCGGCCATGGGGTTCTCCTCGTGAAATGGATCAGGCGGCGGCCGCCGCGGTCCCGTGGGCGCGGGCGGCGCGGCGGCGGTCGATGGCGTTCTTGGCGGCGATCATCAGCCCCAGGCCGATGAACGCGCCCGGCGGCAGCGCCGCCAGCAGGAACCCGGGGTAGTCGGGTATCACCGTGATCTGGGCCGCACGCGCCGCCTCGCCCAGCGCCAGGTGGGCGTTGACCAGCAGCGTGCCTTTGCCCGCGAGTTCCCGCATCGCGCCCAGGAGCGTGAGCACCAGCGTGAGCCCGAGCCCCATCATCAGGCCGTCGAACGCGGCCGCCAGCGGCGGCTGCTTGGAGGCGAACGCCTCCGCGCGCGCCAGCACAATGCAGTTGGTGACGATCAGCGGCACGAAGATGCCCAGCACCAGGTAGAGCTCGTGCAGGTAGGCGTACATGAACAGCTGCACCACCGTCACCAGGGTGGCGATGATGAGCACGAACACCGGGATGCGGATTTCGGGCGGCACCAGGTGGCGCACCAGCGACACCGCCAGGCTGGTCATCGCCATGACGAACGCCGTGGCGAGACCGAGGCTCACGCTGTTGACCACGGTGCCGCTGATGGCGAGCAGCGGACACAGGCCCAGCAGCTGCACCAGCCCCGGGTTCTGGTTCCAGACGCCGTTGCTGCCGATGTCGCGGTAAGCAAGCTCGTTCACGAGGGTTCGCTGTTTCCGGCAGCTGCGCCGGCTTCGTCGATCAGCATACTGCGGTGGGCGGCAAAATGCTCCAGCGCGCGTCGCGTCGCGTCCACCACCGCCCGCGGCGTGATGGTGGCGCCCGCCATGCTGTCGAATCCGCCGCCGTCCTTCTTCACCCGCCATTCGCCGGCGTCGCCGGACAGCTGGCGGCCGTCGAATCCGCGGATCCAGTCGCTCTTGGCGATTTCGATGTAATCGCCGAGGCCGGGCGTCTCGTTGTGGGACACCACGCGCACGCCCAGGACGCGCCCGTCCGGCGCAACGCCGATGATGAGCCGGATTTTACCGCCGTAGCCGTTGGGCGCAATCGCCTCCAGCGCGACGCCCGTCACGCGCCCATCGCGGCGCGCACGGTAGGCCAGGCCCGGCGCGTCGGTGCCCAGGCGCGGGTCGGCGGGCACGGCGACCGTATCCTCCAGCAGATCGTTGTCATGCATCTCCGGCGGCAGCACCTGGTTCAGCAGCCGCAGCTTGGCCGCCTCCTCGGCGCGGGCGATCGGCTCCCGGGTCGCCTCGAACGTCGACGCCAGCAGCAGCGTCCCGATCAACGCGAACGCCAGCAGGATGAGCGCCCCGCGCAGCGTCGAGGTGCCCAGGGTCAGGGTCATGCGCCGTCCTCCGGCGGCCGGGCGGCCTTGCCCTGGCCGTAGACGGCGGGCTGGGTGTAGGCGTCGATCAGCGGCACGCCCATGTTCATGATCAGGGTGGCGAAGGCGACCCCGTCGGGATAACCGCCCCAGGTGCGGATCACGTAGGTCAGCAGCGCGGCGCCGCCCGCGAAAATCAGCTTGCCGCGGGGCGTCGTCGGGCCGCTGACCGGATCGGTGAGGATGAAGAACGCTCCGATCAGCGCCGCGCCGTGGGCGAGGTGGAACGCCGCCCCCGCGTAGCGGTCGCCGTCGAACCCGTGGAACAGCGCGGCGATGACGGCGAGGGTCGCGAGGAAGGCGGCCGGTATGTGCCAGCTGATGATGCGCTGCTGCAGCAGGAACACGCCGCCGGCGAGATACGCCAGCGCCAGCCACAGCGGTGCGGAAAGCGCCGCGCCGAGCTCGCCGGGCGCGGCGAAAATCTCGTCCAGCGTGCGCTGGCTCGCGAGCTGGGTCTTGACCCAATCCAGCGGCGTGGCGGCGGTGATGGCGTCGGCGCCGCCCGGCAGGCTGCCCGCGAAGATCAGCGCAGCCGTCTCCGGCAAGCCGAGCCCGGCGCCGATCGGGGTGAAGCGGGTCATCTGCGCCGGGAACGACACGATCAGCACCGCATAGCCCACCATCGCCGGGTTGAAGAGATTGGCTCCGAGGCCGCCGTAGAGATGCTTGGCCACCACGATCGCGAACGCCGTACCGGTGACCGTGACCCACCAGGGGACGATGGCCGGCAGCGCCAGCGCCAGCAGCCACGCGGTGGTGAGCGCGGACAGGTCGCCGAGAAACGGCGCCGGCGGCACGCCGCGTGTCTTGAGCATGGCGGCCTCGGCGGCCAGCGCCACGGCGCTGGCCAGCGCCAGCTGGATGAAAATTCCCGGTCCCCAGAGCCAGGCATGGACCGCGATGGCGGGCACCAGCGCCAGCAGCACGCGGCCCATCACGCCGCGCACGGACGCGTTGACGCTCAGATGGGGCGCGGGCATCGCGGTTCGCGCGTCACCGTTCGGCGCGGGCGGCGGCCGCGACGGGCGTCACGGCCGCTCGTCCGCAGCGGAGGATCCCGTCGAGCCCGTCGTGGCGGTCTGTTTGCCCGACTTCGCGCGCTCGATGGTTTCCAGGATCGAGGCCTTCTCGTCCTTGCCGTCGCTGCCGGTCCTGGCGGCGAGCCGGCGCGCGCGCTCGTCCTTTTCCCGCTGCAGCCGGTCGAGGCGGAACTCGTGGCGGGTGCGGGCCAGGTCGGCGGCCTTTTTCTCCCGCTCCCGCGCCCAGATCTCGCCCTTGGCGTAGCGGTAGTAGTCCACCAGCGGGATGTGGCTCGGGCAGACGTAGCTGCAGCAGCCGCACTCGATGCAGTCGAACAGCGCGTACTCCTGAGCCTTGCCGAAGTTCTTCGATTTGGCGAAGGCGTACAGCTCCATCGGCTGCAGGCGGGCGGGACACACGTCGGCACAGCGCCCGCAGCGGATGCACGGCATCGCCGGCGGTGGCGGCGGGAACAGCGTCCTCGAGCGGGCGATGATGCAATTGGTGGATTTCACCACCGGCACGTCGGCGGACGGGAGCCGGAAGCCCATCATGGGACCGCCCATGATGTAGCCGTCGGTGTCCGCCAGCGGCTGCGCCTGCGCCGCCAGGTGCGACACCGGGGTGCCGACCAGCACCTCGAAGTTGCGCGGCTCGGCGACGTTGCCGGTCACCGTCGCCAGCCGCGACACCAGCGGCTCGCCGAGGTGCACGGCGCGGAACAGCGCGCGGCAGGTGCCGACGTTGAAGCACGCCAGGCCCACGTCCTGGGGGCGTTTGCCGGCCGGCACTTCCCGGCCGGTGAGCGTGTAGATCAGCTGCTTCTCGCCACCCGCCGGATAGAGGGCGGGCACCGCAACGACCGCGAAAGCAAGACCGGCGTCGCGCACGGCGGCCCGCATCGCCGCGATCGCCTCGGGCTTGTTGTCCTCGATGCCGATCAGCACGCGCTGCGCGCCCAGCAGGCGCCGCGCGATTTCGGCGCCGGCGACAATCTCGTCGGGGCGCGTGCGCATCAGCGCGTCGTCGCAGCTGATGTAGGGCTCGCATTCGCCGCCGTTCACCACCAGGGTGGCGACCCGGCGGGTGCCGGGATTGAGCTTGATGAAGGTGGGAAACACCGCGCCGCCGAGCCCGGCGAGGCCGGCGCTGCGCAGGCGGTTGCGCACCTCGCTCAGGTGCAGGTGCTCCAGGTCCAGGGGGCGGCGCTCGATCCAGCGTTCGTCACCGTCGGGTTCGATCACCACGCACAGGCCCTCGAGCCCCGAAGGGTGCGGCACCCGGCGCGGTTCCACCGCCAGCACCCGCCCGGAGGTGGGGGCGTGGACCGCCACCGAGACGTAACCCTCCGGTGCGCCCACGGGCTGGCCCTTGAGCACCCGCTCGCCCGCGGCCACCAGCGCGCGCGCGGCAATGCCGATATGCTGGGACAGCGGCACCACCAGCTCGCGCGGCAGCGGCACGGCGGCGACCGGCCGCGCGGCGGATGCCGACTTGTGCTCCGGCAGGTGCAGGCCGCCCGGGAAGCGGTGCAGCCGGATCACGCCGCGGTGCGGATCGGCGTCGCGGGAGGCTGCCATTTCCAGGTCTCCAGGGTCTCGGGCACCGGCACCATGGCGATGCAATCCACCGGGCACGGCGGCAGGCACAGTTCGCAGCCGGTGCACTCATCGGCGATGACCGTGTGCATCTGCTTGGCGGCGCCGGCGATCGCGTCCACCGGACAGGCCTGGATGCACAGCGTGCAGCCGATGCAGGTCTGCTCGTCGATCACCGCCACCGATTTCGGCTTGGGCACGCCGTGGGCGTCGTTCAGGGGTTTGGGCTCGACCCCCAGCAGTTCGGCGAGCTGGTGAATTCCGTCCTCGCCGCCCGGCGGGCACTGGTTGATGTCGGCCTCGCCCTTGGCGATGGCTTCGGCGTAGGGACGGCAGCCGGGAAAGCCGCACTGGCCGCACTGGGTCTGGGGCAGGATGGCGTCGATCTTCTCCACCAGCGGGCTGCCCTCGACGCGGAACTTGAGGTTGGCGAACCCCAGCACCGCTCCCAGCACCAGCGCCAGGCCGGCCATCACCAGCAGTGCGGTCAGCATCGCGAGGGGCCTCCGCGGACCGTCGCGGCCGGAATGCCCAAAGCTTGAACCGCCAAGGGCGCAAAGGACGCGAGGGGGAACACGACAAGTCCGCTCATGGGTTTCCTTCGCGTCCTTTGCGTCCTTCGCGGTTCAACGCCTTGCGTTGGATAGGGCGGCATGGAAAACGTCTAGCGCGTCAGCCCCGAGAAGCCCATGAACGCGAGGCTCATGAGGCCGGCGGTGACCATGGCGATGGCGGAGCCGCGGAACGCCAGCGGCACGTCGGCCGCCTCCAGGCGCTCGCGCATCGCCGCGAACAGCACCAGCACCAGCGAGAAGCCGAGCGCGCCGCCGAGGCCGAAGAACAGCGACTCGACGAAGTTGTGGTTCTCCTGCACGTTGAGCAGCGGGATGCCGAGCACCGCGCAGTTGGTGGTGATCAGCGGCAGGTAGATGCCCAGCACCTGGTAGAGCAGGGGGCTCACCTTGCGCACGAACATCTCGGTGAACTGCACGATGGCGGCGATCACGACGATGAAGGACAGCGTACGCAGGTAGAAAAGGTCCGTGCCCAGCAGGTAGCGGTTGATCAGGTAGCTGGAGCCGGAGGCCAGCGTCAGCACGAACGCAGTGGCGAGCCCCATGCCGATGGCGGTCTCCAGCTTCCTGGAGACGCCCATGAACGGGCACAGGCCGAGGATCTTGGTGAGCACGATGTTGTTCACCAGCACCGTGCCGACGAGGATGAGAACGTAGGTTTCCATGCGGATGGGCGGCGCTCTCAGGTGGTTAACCCTGCGCTCGGCCCAACAATTTGATCAGAATCAGTAATTATCCGCCGCCGGCGCCGCCGGCCGCAACTGCGCGGACGTTGCGTTCACGCCGCCGCGGCGTTGCGCCGCGCAGTGGCCCGCACCAGTTCGGCCACCAGCTCGGGCCCGCGGAAGATGAGGCCCGTGTAAACCTGCACCAGGCTTGCGCCGGCGTCCAGCTTCTCCAGCGCGTCGGCGCCCGACAGGATGCCGCCGACGCCGATGATGGGAATCTCGCCGCCCAGCGCGCGCGCCAGCTTGCGGATCACCCGGGTGGAGAGCGCTTTCAGCGGCGCGCCGCTCAGTCCGCCGGCCTCGTCGCCGTGGGGGAGCTTCGCCACCACCGGCCGCGATGTGGTGGTGTTGGTCGCGATCACTGCGTCCACCCGGCTGCGGCGCAGGACCTCCGCCGTGGCGGCCAGGTCGGCGTCGCCGAGGTCGGGCGCCAGCTTGACCGCCAGCGGTGTGGCCTTGCCGTGGCGGTCCCGCAGCTTCTTCGCTTCGGCCTGCAGCCGCCCGAGCAGCGCCGCCAGCGTGTCGGCGGCCTGCAGCGTGCGCAGGTTGGCGGTGTTGGGCGAGGAAATATTGACCGCCACGTAGTCGGCACGGGCGTAGACCTTTTTCAGGCAGGCGACGTAGTCGTCGTCGGCGCGCTCGATCGGCGTGTCGAAGTTCTTGCCGATGTTGATGCCGAGGATGCCGCGGTAGCGCACGCCGTCGAGGTTTTTCAGCAGCGTGTCGACGCCGTCGTTGTTGAAGCCCATGCGGTTGATCACCGCCTGCGCCTGGGGGAAACGGAACAGCCGCGGCCTGGGATTGCCCGGCTGCGGCCGCGGCGTCACCGTGCCCACCTCGATGAAGCCGAAGCCCAGCGCGCCGAGGGCGTCGACGTGGGCGCCGTTCTTGTCCATGCCGGCGGCAAGGCCCACGGCGTTGGGGAACGTGAGGCCCATCATCTCCACCGGCGTCCCCCGGGGCGGATGGAACAGCACCCGGCCGGCGTGGAGGCGGTGCGCCCAGTCGAGCGAGGTCAGGGTGAGATCGTGGGCGGTTTCCGGATCGAGCGCGAACAGCGCCGGCCGCGCGAGGGAGTACAGCATGCGCGGATTCTACCCGCTCTGGGCCGCAGGCCGCAGTCCCGCGGATGCTCAGACGCGCGCCGGAATGGGCTCGGGAAACGGTTCCCCCGGCCGCGGGCGCATCGCGATCCAGAGCCCGACGATCACCAGCCAGCAGATCAGGCCGGACCAGACGTTGTGGGACAGGAAATGGGCGCCCTGCATGACCCGGCCCAGGCCCAGCCCGAGTCCGGCGGCGAGACCCAGGAGCAGCGCCGCCGCCGCGAGACCGCGGCGGTGCGGGTAGAAGGCGAAATGGAACGCCATCAGCGCGAAGCCGGTGGAGGCGTGGCCTCCGGGGAAGCAGTGACCGGGCTTGAGCCCGTCGGGCGTCGCCGCCAGCAGGCTCGCGTACGGGGCGAATCCGCCGTAGACGTCGATGTCCCACGGGCAATGGCGCACGAAAACCCGCTTTAGGCCACTCACCGTCAGCGTGGACAGGCCCATCGCCAGCGCCAGGAACAGCAGCGTGCGGCGGTGCGCCGCCAGCGGCGGCAGGACGAACGAAAGCGCGTAGCCGGCCAGGCACAGGGCGCCCAGCGTTCCCACGAGGTATTTGGCCCAGTGGTGCATAACCACGTCGAGAACCCAGGCGTGCCGCAATGGAAACGTGCGTGTCTCCGGGTCGTAGAAAGCATCCGAGAGCGCGCGATCGAGTCCCGCGGCGTCGATGCCCCACAGCACTGCAGCGCCGAGCGCCAATGGCAGGGCGACGTGGGAGACGGCGAAACGCCGCCCCGGAGCGGTGCCCGGCCGGGCGGCTCGGGAGTTCACGGCTGTTGCGTGTAGCGGTGCGTCCGGTAGAGATCGTAGGCCAGCTGGTACACGCTGGCCGCGTCCCTCAGCGCCTCCGGATCCACCGCCGCCGGGGCCTGCACGTCGGCGAGCCTGTCGAAGGCGTACGTCGCGACTTCGCGCCGGAAACGCAGCTCGGTGAGCCGCCCGTCGCGCAGCATCGCGACGTCGCGGTTGTGGTTCAGCAGCACGAAGCGTTCGATATCGGGAGTCTGCAGGATGTCGCGGCCGAAGAAGCCGGTCTCGTAGGACAGATTGAGCAGCCCCATCACCGTCGGCGCCACGTCCATCTGGCTTGCCAGAGCTTCGATGCGGCGCGGTTTGACGTGGCCGGGCGCGTAGACCAGGAACGGGATTTCGTAGCTCTTGAGCGGGATGTCCTCGCGCCCGTAGACGCGGGCGCCGTGGTCGGCCACCACCACCACCATCGCGTCGCGGGCCCAGGGCCGCTGCTCCAGCGCCGCGATGAAGCGGCCGATGGCGTGGTCCGCGTAGCGCACGCCGGCCTCGCGGCCGCCGCCCTTGGCCGGGACGCCGGGCACGCCGGCGGGGAAGGTGAAGGGCTTGTGGTTGGAGGTGGACATGACGATGGAGAACACCCGCTCGCCGCGCGCCACCTGCCGGTCGTAGAGCGCCAGGGCGTTGCGGAACAGGTCCTCGTCGGACACGCCCCAGATGTTGCTGAATTTCGGCGTGTCCATGTCGGTACGGTCCGTCACCCGGTAGCCGTTCGCGCCGAAGTACGCGTTCATGTTGTCGAAGGTGCCGAAGCCGCCGTAGATGAACGACGGCGAGTAGCCTTGGCGCGCCATGATCTGGGCCCAGCTGGCGAGGCCCTCGTTGCGGGGCCGCTTGACGATGGACTCGGCGGGCACCGGGGGAAAGGATGCCGACACGGCTTCCATGCCCCGCACCGTGCGCGTGCCGGTGGCGTAGACATTGGAGAACACCAGGCTTCTGGACGCGAGCCGGTCCAGGTTCGGCGTGAGCCCGCGCCGGTCGCCGTAGGCGCCGACGAACTCGGCCCCCAGCGACTCCTGCAGGAGCACGATGACGTGCAACGGCAGCGGCGGGCCGACGGCGCGTATGCGCCGCTCCAGCGGATTGGCCGCCCCGTCGACGAACTCGGCATTGCGCTGCCAGACCATGTGCCGGGACCGCGCGACGGCCTCGGCGTCCGGGACCGTGTGGTAATAGGCGCGGTAGTCCAGCTTGCTGTTCCGGAGCGCGCTGAAGAACGCGTACACGCCGTTCTGGGCGAGCTCGTTCGCGACCCGGTTGGTGGAGAACTGCCCGGTGGAGCTGTTCACGCCGAACCAGGCGGCGACGGCGGCGCCCGCCAGCGCCGCGAGCGGCCTCCAGCGCCGGCCGAACCGGCTCGGCGCCGTCAGACTGCGCGCGAGGCGGCCACGCGTGAGCCACAGCACCGCGCCCGTCAGGGCGGCCGCGGCCGCCAGCACCCGACCCACCGGGTAGGAGTCCCAGATGTTGACGAACACCTCGTGGGGATAGATGAGGTACTCCACCGCGACGAAGTTAAAGCGCGAATTGAATTCGTCGAAGAAGAAGTATTCCACTGCGCCCAGGTAGATCAGGCCGAAAGTGCAGGCGGCGAACGCCGCGTGGAACACGGGCCGGTGCCGGCGCGACCGGTACCAGCGGTCCGGCGCCAGGGTCAGGTAGGCGGCAAACGGCAGGAACAGGAACACGCTGGTGACGACGTCGTAGAAGAAACCGATGCCGAAGGCGAGCGGGGCCTGGAAGACGGTCAGCTGCCCCTGCCATCCCGCCTTTGCCGCGAGCGCGGCGCGGGTGAGGGTGGAGATCACCAGGTAGATGGCGACCGCGGTCCAGAGGGGATCGAAGCGGCGCCGCGCGGTATCCGGGCGCGACCGCGCCGGGGCCGGCGAGCCGGCGGCGGGGAAAATGGCGCGGTTGGCGCTCACGCGTCGCCTCGCGTCAGCTCGCGCGCCGCACGGCGCTGCTTTTTCATGCCGCCGTCCACCAGCCGCGGCAGCCAGGCGTTGAGCCGCACGAACAGCTTTTCCGGCCAGCCGATATAGGTCTCGGCGCGCTCGGCCTCGATGGCGGCAACGATACTCCGGGCCACGTCGGCCGCGCTGTCGGTGGCGCTGCCGGTCTTCTCCGCCAGGCGGTAGACGGCGTCGGAATTGATCGCCGTCCGGGTGGTGCGTGGTGCCACGTAGCAGACCTTGACGTCGCGCTCGGCCAGCTCCCGGCGCAGCGCCTCGGAGAATCCCCGCAGCGCGTGCTTGGTGGCGCAATAGGTGGCGAACTGCGGCATGCCCAGGGAGCCCAGGATGGAGCCGACGTTCACCACCATGAAGCGCTGGCCGCTGACCGCGCGCAGCGCGGCGCGGGTGAGCAGCAGCAGCCCGGTGACGTTGGTGGCGACGATGCGGCGGATTTCCTCTGCCGGGCGCTCGGCGAAATCGCCGAAGCCGGCGACGCCGGCGTTGTTGATCAAGATGTCGAGCCCTCCGAGCAGGTCCGTGGCCTGCGCCACCGGGCGTTCCTGGCCGTGGGCCTCGGCGAGGTCGAACGTGAGGGCGTGGGCCTCGCCGCCCGCATCGGTGATTTCGCGGCAGACCGCGTTCAGGCGCTCGCCGTTGCGCCCCAGGAGCGCGAGGCGCGCCCCCCGGCGCGCCAGCAGCAGGGCGGTTTCGCGGCCGATGCCGCTGCCGGCGCCGGTAAGCAGAACTCGCTGATTCTCCAGCTTCATGCCGCGGCCCCCGCGACGGCGCGCTGCGCGGGAAGGGCGGTTTCTCCGCGCTCGTCGCGGCGCTGGTCGAGCCAGCGGAAGACATCGGCGTAGAGGCGGTAGAACACGCGCGCGCCATGGATCAGCGCTGCCCGGTCGCCGCGGTCGTCGAGACGGTTGACCAGCGATGCGAACAGCCGAGTGTGCCCGACGTCGAGCGCGCCATGGGAGGTCAGATACGTGAAGGGGCCGTCGCCGAGGCCGAGCGCGGTCTTCAGCGCCGCCGCGGCGGCGCTCGCGACGCTGACGCTGGTGCCTTCCAGCACCAGCACCATGCCCAGGAATCCGACCGGATTGCGCCGCTGGACGGTGTCGTAGGCGTAGGCCACCATCAGCTCCACCGGCAGCGACGGCTGCGCGGCGCGCACCGCCTCGGCATCGCCGGCGCAGGCGCGGATGTCGTCCAGGATCCACTCCTGGTGGCCGGTCTCCTCCTCGATGTACTCGCCCATCGCCGCGCGCAGCCACTCCAGATGCTCGGGCAGCCGGGCGCCGCAGGCCATCAGCAGCGGCAGCGTGTGCCTGACGTGGTGGTACGCCTGGGACAGGAAATCGACGTAGGCGTCCAGCGTGAGGCGGCCGGCGGCGCCGTCGCGAATGAAGGGGGTGGCGGTGAGTTCGTCGCGCTCGCGCGCGGTGGTCGCCAGCAGTTCGTCATAGAACGCCATGCAATGCTTCTCCGTAGAGTTGGTCGATGCGCGCCCCGTAGCGCTGCCGGATGACGTCGCGGCGCAGCCGGCCGTTGGCGGTCAGCTCGCCGCGCACCGCGCTGAATGGCGCGTCGGCCGGCACCCAGGCGTGAACCTGCGCGTAGTCGGGCAGTGCGCGGTTGGCCGCGGCCACCAGCGCGGCGATGCGCGCGCGCCCCTCGTCGCTGCCGGTGAGCGGCGAGGCGATGACCGCGGCGCACCAGGGACGCGCGTCGCCGTACACCGCCGCCCCGGCGATGCCGGGCTGCGCTTCCAGCTCGGATTCGACCCACTCGGGCGCAACGTTGCGGCCATAGGACGTGATCAGGACGTTTTTCTTGCGGCCGGTGACGTGCAGAAAGCTGTTTTCGTCCAGCATTCCGAGATCGCCGGTGGCGACCCATTCCGGCGCCGGCGCGGCGGCGCCGCCGGTGTAACCCAGCATGGCGGCGCCGCGCACGCGGATCTCGCCGTCCGGCGCGATGGCGACGCCGACGTGCGGCAGCGGGCGGCCCACGCTTCCGGGTTTGTCGGCGGCCGGTGTGTTGAGGGCCACCACCGAGCCGCACTCGGACAGCCCGTAGCCCTCATACACCGGCAGGCCCACGTCCCGCGCGCTCGCCAGCAGGGCGGGTGCCACCCGGGACCCGCCGACGGCGACGTAACGCAGCGATCGCAGGCGCCGGCGCTCCGCGTCGGCGACGGCGGTGAGTTCCTTGAGCAGCTGCGGCAGCAGGATGGCGGTCGTGGCGCCGCGCCGGGCGACGCCATGGATCAGACGGAGCGCATCGAAGCCGCTGGAGCCGGTCATGCCCGCGTCCGCCGGCGGCGGCACGAGGCAGCAGGCGCCGGCGAGGATGGGCGCGTAGAGCCCGGCCACGTTCTCCAGCAGCGTCGCCAGCGGCAGCACGCAGAAATGCCGGTCCGCCGCGGTGAACGCCGCCGCCGCGGCGAGGGCGGCGGCGACGCGGTCCAGCAGGGACTGGTCAAGGCAAACGCCCCTGGAATCGCCGGTGGTGCCGGAGGTGTAGGTGATCTTCACCGTACCCGGCGGCAACGGGACCGCCGGGAGGTCCAGCGCGAACAGGCGCAGCAGCTTGCCGGCGACGGGCACCCGGCCCTTGTCGCGGAACGCGATACCCCGGTCGGCCAGTTCTTCGGTGAACGCGGCGGGGCGGTCCGTGAGCGCATGGCCGATGCCGGCGTCGCGCAGGGCGTGGGCATTCTGGCGTGCGGTGAAAAACGGCGGTAGCGGCACCATCGGGATGCCTGCGGACATCGCGGCGAGGTCGCTCACGATCCACGCCGGCGAGTTGTCCAGCGCCAGGCCCAGGCGGCGGACGCCGGCGTCCGCCAGCTTGCGGCCGGTTTCCGCGGCCTCGTCATGAAGCGCGCGATAGCCGAGCGTCGCTTCGATGCCTTCGATCGCGCATTGCCCCGGTTGATGCGCTGCGTGACGGCGCAGCGCCTGCAGGACGGCGCTCATGCGGCCAGCGCACGGTAGGCCTCGGCCACGCGGCAGGCCATCACGCGGGGCGAGCGGTCGTAATAGGTGCCCCAGCCAATCTGGTCGGCTGCGGGCAACGCGGACAGCAGGGCTGGCGCCAGGACGGTCAACGCAATGCCCAGGCGCTTGAAAGCGTTGGCCAGCGCCGGCACGGCGGTGAACACCACCCAGCGCTGGCCGGACTCGTGCAAATGGCGCGTCAGCGCCGCGATCAGCAGCGGCGCATGACCCCCGCGCGCCACGGCGAGGTTCCCCGCTTCGATGACGTCGCCGCGCCGCAGGGTTTCTCCGGCCGTGGCGGAGAGCGCGGCTTCCACCGGGCGGTCCAGGTAGGCTTCCAGGAACAGCGGGCTCAGCGCCGCGTAGCGCAATCCGCAGGCGGCCAGCAGGCTGCCTTCGCCGTCGCGCAGCCCCATCAGCAGTGGCAGGAAGCGCTCGATGCGGGCGCCGTAGGCGCGCATGAACGCCGTCCGGATCAGGGCTTCGGCTTCGGGCCGCGTGTCCGGGGTTTCGAGCGCGAAAAAGCTGGACGCGGCGGCGTCGAACGTGCGCCGCCGCCGCGCCAGGAGCGCTCCAGAGAGATCGTCTGATCCGGCGCCCGCGCTCTGCGCGCGCGCCAGCATGCGGGAGGTGCCGCCATCCATGGGGCTCGGGTCCAATCCATTGAGACGTGGCCCATGGTAGCGAGCCGGCCGTCAAGGACCCGTCGTGCCGATGTGAAGTTTTTGTGAGGTCCGCGGGCGCAGCGCGGGCCCCCTGGGCAGGTTCCGCCTAGGCGAAGGCGACGCGAAACGCGCTGCCGCGGCCGGGCGCGCTCTCCACGCTCAGCCGCCAGCCGAAGCGGTCGGCGATGCGCTGCACGATGGCAAGACCGAGGCCGGCGCCGCCCGCGGCGCCGTTGGCGCCCCGGTAATGGCGCTCGAATATGCGCGGCAGATCGTCCGGCGCGATGCCGCTGCCGGTGTCGCTCACGCTCAGGGCGCGGTCGTCGAAGGCCACGGTCACGGTGCCCCGGGCGGTGTGGGCGATGGCATTCTTCACCAGGTTGGACACCACCAGTTGCAATGCGCAGCGCTGGGTTCGGAGCACTGCGTCCCCAGGGACCGCCACCGACAGTTTCACTTCCGGCCGGCGCTCCAGGGCGTCGCGCAGCGGTGCCACCGCTTCCAGGACGGCGTCGCGCACGTTTACCGTCTCGATCTCGCCCGGCGAGGTCTCGCGCGCGAGGAACAGCAACGCGCGGATCGACTCGTCCATGCGCACCGCTGCCTGCGCAATCGACTCGGCCCGCGCCCGGCTGCGGGCGCCCAGCGCGGGATCCTGGGCCAGCAGTTCGCAGCCGGTCTGGATCGCGGTGAGCGGCGTGCGCAGCTCGTGGCTGGCGTCGGCGGTGAACTCCTTTTCCCGCGCCAGCAGCGCGGCGGTGCGGTCGTGGTAGCCGGCGAACGCGCTCGCCAGCGTCGCCACTTCGGCGTCGGCGTAATCGTCCGGCGCGGGCGGCGGGTCGCCGGGCGCCAGCGTCGAGACCCGCTGCGCCAGGTCCGTCACCTGGCTCACGAGCAGGCCCGCGAGCCAGTATCCGGTGGCGGCGATGAGGACCGCCATCGCCAGCGTCGCCAGCAGCATGGCGTCGCGGAACGCATTGACCCGCTCCTCGTGAGGCGTCGCGTCGTAGACCAGGATCAGCCGCGCGTCGCCTTCGTGCCGCACCTCCACGTGCAGTTCGCGGCCGTCGCGCTCGAACTCGGTGGTGCCCACGGGCAGGCCGCGCAGTTCGGCGGGCAGCTGCGCCAGCTCGGCGGGCGTGCGGACCAGGTAGCCCTGCAGGCTTTCGCTGAAAGGCAGCCGGGGCGGCGCGCCGCGGCGCAGTTCGTCCTGCAGCTGGCGCAGCTGGGCGTCCAGGATCTGGGTGACCACATCGTCCTCCTGCTCCTCGGTGAGGACGATGACGGTGGCGGTCTGGGCCGCCACCAGCAGCAGGCTGAACATCGCGATGGTGAGGGCGACACGGCCGCGCAGGCCCCACTTAGCCGCCATGGGACCCCGCCAGGCGGTAACCCAGGCCGTGGACGGTCTCGATCGGGTCAAAGCCGCCGGCGGCGGAGAGCGCGCGCCGCAGGATGTGCATCTGGCTGCGCAGCGTGTCGCTGGCGGGCTGCGCGTCGCCCCACACCGCGGTCTCCAGTTCGGCGCGGGAGAACACCCGGCCCGGCTCGCTCATCAGCAGTTCCAGCAGGCGGATGCCCTTGGGCGGGAGCTTCACCGCCGCCCCGGCGAAACGCACCGACAGCGTGCGCGGGTCGAACGTCAGGTCCCCCACCTTCAACTCCCGCGGCGCCATGCGGCCGGCGTGGCGCTTGTGCAGCGCGGAGAGCCGCGCTTCCACCTCGCGCAGCGAAAACGGCTTCACCAGGTAGTCGTCGGCGCCCTGCGCGAACCCCTCCAGCTTGTCGTCCAGCGTATCGCGGGCCGTGAGCATGAGCACCGGCGTGTCCCGCTTGGCGTCCTCCCGCAGCTTGCGGCACAGGGTGATGCCGTCGATGCCGGGCAGGTTGAGGTCCAGCACGATGGCGTCGAAGGGCTGCGTCACCGCCAGGTGCAGGCCGGTGACGCCGTCGGCCGCCGCGTCCACCACGTGGCCGCGGCCCTGCAGGTAGTCGTAAAGGTTGGTGGCGATCGTCTTGTCGTCTTCGACGATCAGGATGCGCATCGGGCGGGGGGCGCGGCGCTCAGGGTCGCGCGAGGGGCTGCCAGCGGCCTTCGATCAGCCCTTCCATGGGCTGGAAATTGACCTTGTAGGACATCTTGCGGCTCTCGCCGATCCAGTAGCCGAGATAGAGGTAGGGCAGGCCCAGCTCGCGGCATAGCTGCGCCTGCCAGAGGATGTTGTAGGTGCCGTAGCTGGCGTCGGGAACGTCGGGGTCGAAGAACGTGTACACCGAGGACAGCCCGTCGGTGAGCTCGTCGACGATGCTCACCATGCACAGCCGGCCGCCGTCGTAGAACTCCACCAGCTTCGAGGACACGTTGCTCTGGAGCAGGAAATGGCGGTACTGCTCGCGGCTGTCCTGGTCCATGCCGCCGCCGGCGTGGCGCCGCGCCTGGTAGCGCAGATAGAGCGCGTAATGGGCCGCGCTGTAGTGCAGGTTGTGCACGCTGGCGCGCAGGTTTTCGTGCCGGGTCCAGGACCGGCGCTGGGACCGCGTCGGGCGGAACTCGTCCACCACCACGCGCACCGGCACGCACGCGCGGCAATGGTCGCAGTAGGGGCGATAGGTGAAGGCGCCGCTGCGGCGGAAGCCGGAGCGTACCAGCTCGCTGTAGATGCGCGTGTCGATCAGGTGGCTGGGGGTGGCCACCTGGCTGCGCGCCATGCGCCCCGGCAGATAGCTGCACGGATACGGCGCGGTGGCGTAGAACTGCAGCACCGACAGCGGAAAGTCATTCAGCTGCGCCATCTTCGAAGACCCAGTTTCCCTTTATGGTGGGATAGTTTACCAATTCCGCGACGAGCCGAGTGAAGTCGGCGCGCGGCAGCTCCCGCGACCCCAGCGACGCCAGGTGCGGCGTGCTCATCTGGCAGTCGATCACGCCGAACTCCCAGCGCTGCAACTGCCGTGCCAGGTGCACCAGGGCGATCTTGGACGCGTCGGTGGCGCGGGCGAACATGGACTCGCCGAAAAAGGCCCGGCCGATGGCGACCCCGTAGAGCCCGCCGGCCAGCGCGCCGTCGATCCAGGTCTCCACCGAATGGGCGTAGCCGAGCCGGTGCAGGCGGCCGTAGGCGTCCCGCATCGCCGGTGTGATCCAGGTGCCCGGATGGCCGGCGCGGGTGTCCGCACAGGCCTCCACCACGTCGCGGAACGCGCTGTCGCAGCGGATCGAGTAGCCGCCCCGGCGCAGCCGCTTGCGCAGCGAGCGCGACACCTTGACCTCGGCCGGGAACAACACCATGCGCGGGTCCGGGCTCCACCACAGGATCGGTTCGCCGTCGTTGAACCACGGAAAGATGCCGTGGCGGTAGGCGTCCAGCAGCCGCTCCGCCGAGAGATCGCCGCCCGCGGCCAGCAGCCCGTTGGGCGAGCGCAGCGCCCGCTCCACCGGCGGAAAGGGATGGCCGGGCCGCAGCCAGTCGATCATGTTACGGGTTTGCGCCGGGGGCGGGGCCGCGGCGCGGCGAGCGGGTGCGTCAGCAGTTGACGCGTTGCTGGCAGTAAACGGCCATTTCCGACACCTGCGCCGTGCTCGCCACCGGCGCGCGCGGCGCGGACTCCGACCCGTGCTCCAGGGTGAGCTTGAGGTCGTACTTGCGGAAGAACTCGTTGAACAGCTCGCCGCCCAGGGTGCCGGTGGCGAACAGCCGGTCGGTGGCGGCCTCGTGTTCCAGCAGGATCGCCGCCAGCGGCTGGTTGGCGGGCCCGCCCAGCACCTTGCCCCCACGGGCCGGATCGTACTCGCTGTGCTCGGCACAGCAGTGGATGGTTTCCGGCCGCGCGAACGTGGAGCCGTCCTCGCCGTTGCGGTAGCTGATGAAGCTGATCTGCCGCGTCGGGTAGGCGAGCTGGTGGGCGCAGATGGCGGAGAACGCGACGATGGAGCGCCCCGCGCCGACTCCGCCGTTCCAGACGTAGCGCCGGCCGCCGGCCGTGGTGAGCCGCACGTTGCGCTGCGTCGGTTTCCCCAGGTCCAGGAGGAAGCACGGCGTGCCGCCGAACGGGTAATGGAAAATGTAATTGGTCCCGGGCTTGAGCGCGCTGGCCCTGAACGGCTCGCCCAGCGCGTCCACGAGCAGGGCGCGGGAATAGAAGCGCGGGCTCGCCTGCTGCGCGGCCAGCGCGCGGGGGGCTGTGGCGGCGAGCGTCGCGCCGGCGGCGCAGGCCCTGAGGAAATCGCGGCGTTCCATGGCGTCCAACCATCAAGATGACACGCCGCTTACTATGGAGTTCCGGGCCGGCGCCGGTCAAGCGCACGCCGCGCCGGTGGGCCGGTGCCGCTTGGGGGCTCCTCAGGCGGTATGCCGGTCCACCTCGGCCGCCAGCGCGCGCAGGCGCGGGGACACCGCCACCGGGTACGCCCCCGGGGCGTCCAGCGCCCGCACGGCCTCGGGCAGCCGCTGGTATTGCGCGAGCGCGTGCTGGCGGATTTCGCCCAGGGGGCGCGGGGGCTCCACGCGCCGTCCGCCGCGCATCACCGGCCTGAGCAGCGGCTCCCCGTCCTGGCGGTCGTCGAGGGTCGTGAGCAGGTCGCCGGCATAGCGGCCCTGGTCGTCGCGGCGACGGTACACCTGTTTGCGCCCGGGCCAGGTGGCCTTGCCTTCCGAGCGCTTGCGGCGCGCGACGCCGGCGTATTCCTGCAGCTTGTAGACGCTGTCCAGCGACGGCGCGTCGAGGGACGTGGTGAGGCTGGTGCCCACCCCGTAGCCGCTGATCGGCGCGCCGCAGGCCTCGATTTCGGCCAGCCTGTACTCGTCCAGGTTGCCGCTGGCGAAAATGATGGTGTCGGTGAGGCCGCCCTGGTCGAGGATGCGCCGCACCCGAAACGCGTGTTCCGCCAAGTCGCCGCTGTCGAGCCGCACCCCGCGCACGCGGATGCCGTCGGCGGCCAGCTTGCGCGCCAGCGCCACCACCTTTTCGGCGGCGCGCTCGGTGTCGTAGGTGTCGATCAGCAGGATCGCGTTGTTCGGGAAAATGCGCGCGAAGTCCTCGAACGCCGCGGCCTCGTCGGCGTGAGCCTGGATGTAGGAATGCGCCATGGTGCCGTAGACCGGAATGCCGAAGTCGCGCCCGGCGACCACGGTGGCGGTCCCGCCGAAGCCCGCCAGATAGCTGGCGCGGGCCGCCATCACGCCGGCTTCGGCGCCGTGGGCGCGCCGCAGGCCGAAGTCCACCAGCAGCTTGCCCGGCGCCGCCAGCGCGCAACGCGCGGCCTTGGCGGCGATCATGGACTGGAAGTTGACGAGGTTGATCAGCCGCGTCTCCACCAGCTGCGCCTCCGGCATCGGCGCCACCACGCGCAGCACCGGCTCGTCGGGAAAGAACGGCGTGCCTTCCGGCATCGCGTCGACATCGCCGGTGAAGCGCAGGCCCGCCAGGTAATCGGCGAAGTCGGGGCGAAACAGGCCGCTGCCGGCGATCCAGTCCAGGTCCTCGGGGGCGAAGCGCAGGTCCTCGAGATACTCCAGTGCCTGCTCCAGGCCCGCCGCCAGCAGGAAGCCGCGCTCGGGCGGCAGCTTGCGCACGAACAGCTCGAACACCGCGGTTTCGGTCATGCCGCGGGCCACGTAGGCCTGCAGCATAGTGAGCTGGTAGAGATCCGTGAGCAGCGGACTCGCCGTGCCGCGCATCACGCCAGCTCGGCGGATGTCGCGGGCACGGCGCCGCAGCCGAGCATGTCGTGGCGCGCGGCTTCGCCGTCGCCCGCGTGCACGTCCACGGCACGGATGGCGTCGGTGAGCAACACGACCTCGAATCCGGCCGCGAGCGCATCGCGCACCGTTTCCTTGACGCAGTAATCGGTGGCGAGCCCGCCCACCACCACGCGCTTGACGCCGGCGCGGCGCAGGCGCTCGGCCAGGTCGGTGCCCTGGAATCCGCTGTAGGCGTCGCGGTCGGGGGTGGTGGCTTTGGAAATGACCACCGCTGCATCGGGCAGGCGGAGCCCGGGAGCAAACGCGGCGCCCGGCGTGGCCACCACACAGTGCGGGGGCCAGGGGCCGCCCCGGGCCCGGAACGAACAGTGATCGGGCGGATGCCAGTCGCGTGTGGCGAAGACCGGCAGGCCGCGGGCGGCGAACAGGGCGGCCGCGCGATTCAGCGGCTCCACCACGGCGTCGCCGCCGGGGACCGCCAGCGTGCCACCGGGGAGGAAGTCGTTCTGGACATCCACCAGGATCAGGGCATCGGAATCTCGAACGGGAATCGGCATGGGATGAGCCTGGGTGCGTGTCCGTGAGGGACGCCTTCGGCGCCGGGGAGAAATCGGGTAAGTCGAGTATACCGCCGTGCCGCGTCCGCTTTTAAGCCCGGGTGTGGCGTGGAAAAGACACTTGATGCGTCCGGGCAACATAAAACAGGCGGGTTTGATCTAAATCAAACTACGACATCAGTAGGGTCTTAGCATCTGTTACAGGAAGTTGAGCTCGGGCGCCTCGGCGCCGAAATGGTCCTTTCGTTTCCGTTCAAAGGGGAGAACAGTCATGAAAAAGCGTGTCTTGGTTGCGTTGCTGGCGGCGGCGGGCTTCCTGTCCGCGACGGCCTACGCGGAGAGCCCGTGGATGCTGCGCGGTCGCATCGCCAACATCGATCCGGATACCAGCGGCGCAGTGGCGCCGGGCCTGGAGGTCGACGTCGACAACAACTGGGGCGTGGTTGGCGACGTGGTTTATTTCTTCACGCCCAACATCAGCGCCACGCTGCTGTTCACGTATCCGCAGAAGCATGACGTGTCGGTGAGCACGATCGGCGCGATCGGGGACATCAAACACCTGCCGCCGACGCTCACGCTGGACTATCACTTCAACGTGGCCGGCAACGCCCGCGTCTACGTCGGCGCCGGCGTCACCTGGCTGTACATCACCAGCGATGACCTGCGCCTGCCGAACGGCACGCCCGTGGACATCGACAAGAGCAACTTCGGCCCGGCGGTTCGCGTCGGCCTCGACTACCCGCTGACGAAGAACTGGTACCTCAACGTCGACGTGCAGAAGAGCTGGGTCAGCACCGACGTCACCGTGCCGGCGCTCGGCATCGGCGGCGACATCGACATCGACCCGTGGGTGTACGGCGTGGGCGTCGGGTATCGGTTCTGAGCGGGGCCGGGCTTGCGCGCGCCGGACAAATATTAGAGAATGCTGATGGACACCGGGGGCGCGCCGCCCCCGGGTTGTTTTCTTGCATTCCGCGCCTGCGGCGAGCGACCATCGGCCGTACGGTCATGCTGCCATGAAAAGGCTGGAAGCTTGAGCACACCGACCCCCGCGACTGCCGGTCCCGCCCGGGGAAACGCCGCCCCCTGCTACCACTGCGGGTTGCCGGTCCCCGCGGGGACCGCCTACGCTGCGCTGATCGACGGCGCGCGACGTCCCATGTGCTGCCCGGGCTGCGAAGCGGTGGCGCAGAGCATCGTGCGCGCCGGACTCGGTGACTACTATCGTCATCGCAGCGCGCTGCCCGCATCGCCCCGGGATACCGTTCCCGAATTCCTCAAGCAGTTGGACGTCTACGACGCGCCCCGGGTGCAGGCGAGCTTCGTGCGCGCCGAGACCGCCGACGTGCGCGAAGCGTCGCTGATCCTCGAAGGCATCCGCTGCGCCGCGTGCGTCTGGCTCAACGAGCAGCACCTGGCCCGGCTCCCGGGTGTGCTGTCCGTCAACGTTAACTACACCACCCACCGCGCGCGGGTGTGCTGGGACGCGAGCCGCATCCGCCTGTCCGGGATCCTGCGCGCCATCGCCGCCATCGGCTACATCGCGCATCCGTTCGATCCCGCGCGCCAGGAGGCGCTCCATCGCCGGGAGCGGCGGCGCGCGCTCTGGGAGCTGTTCGTCGCCGGCTTCGGCGCCATGCAGGTGATGATGTACGCGGTGCCCACCTATCTCGCCGGCGAAGGCGACATGCCCCGCGACATCGAGGCGCTGATGCGCTGGGCGGCGCTGATCCTGACGCTGCCGGTGGTGCTGTTCTCCGCCGCGCGGTTCTTCCGCGGGGCGTGGAACGATCTGCGCGGCGGGCGCGTCGGCATGGACGTGCCGGTGGCGCTGGGCGTCGCCCTCGCCTTTGGCGCCAGCGTGGTGGCCACCGTCACCGGCGAGGGGCAGGTGTATTTCGATTCCGTCGCCATGTTCGTGTTCTTCCTCCTCGGCGGGCGCTTCTTGGAACTCACCGCGCGCCAGCGCGCGGGCGACGCGACCGAGCGCTTGGCGCGGGTGTTGCCGGCGCTGGCGCGGCGGCTGCCGCGGTTTCCCGGCGCGCTGGACGAGGAGACGGTCGCGGTCGGCGAACTCGCCGTGGGCGATCACCTGCTGGTGAAGGCGGGGGAAACGATTCCCGCCGACGGCCGCATCGTCGACGGCGCGACCTCGGTGGACGAGTCGCTGCTCACGGGCGAGAGCCGCCGCATTCCCAAGGCCGCCGGCGCGCAGCTCACGGGCGGCGCGGTGAACGTCGACAGCCCGGTGGTGCTGCGGGTGGACGCGGTGGGCCAGGACACCGTGCTGGCGGGCATCGTTCGCCTGCTGGACCGGGCGCTGGCCGAGAAGCCGCGCATCGCCGCGCTCGCGGACCGCGTCGCCGCCTGGTTCGTCGCGGCGCTGCTGGTGGTGGCCGCCGGCGTGTACCTGGCGTGGCATGCGGTGGACCCGGCGCGCGCGCTTTGGATCACGGTGGCGGTGCTGGTGGTGACCTGCCCGTGCGCTTTGTCGCTGGCGACGCCCGCAGCGCTGGCCGCGGCCACCAGCCGCCTCACCCGGCGCGGGCTGCTGGTCACCCGCGGTCACCTGCTGGAGACGCTGGCGCGCGCCACCCACGTCGTGTTCGACAAGACCGGCACGCTGACGGCCGGCCGCCCGACGCTGCGGCGGATCGAGGTGGCTGGGGCGCACTCGCCCGGCGACGCGCTCGCGCTGGCGGCAGCACTGGAAGTTTCGTCCGAGCACGCGCTGGCCGGCGCCCTGGTGCGGGCCGCCCAGGAGACGGGCATCGCGCCGCGGCGCGCCGAGGGGGCGGTGAACGCTCCCGGCCGCGGAGTCGAGGGCGTGGTGGACGGCGCGCGCCTGCGCATCGGCCGGCCGGACTTCGTCGCCGAGCTGGCCGGCGCCATGCCACCGCGGCTGGCCGGGGCGCTTTCCGCAGCCGCGGATACGGCGGTGGGACTGGGCGGGGCCAGCGGCTGGATCGCGGTGTTCGCCATCGGCGACGCGCTGCGGCCCGACGCCGCCGAAACCGTTGCGCGCCTGCGCCGCCAGGGCCTGCAGGTGGCGCTGCTCTCGGGCGACCGGCCCGAGACGGTGGCGGCGGTGGCGCGGGAGCTGGGTATCGGCGAGGCGGTGGGCGCGGCGACGCCTGACGGCAAGCTTGCCTACGTCGAGGCCCTTCAGCGCCGGGGCGCCGTGGTGGCCATGGTGGGCGACGGCGTCAACGACGCGCCCGTGCTCGCCCGGGCACAGGTTTCGGTGGCGGTGGGTGAGGCGACCCAGGTGGCGCAGGCCAGCGCCGATGCCGTGCTGGTGTCCCCGCGGCTGGTGGAGCTGGCCGACGCCCACGCCACGGCGCGGCGCACGCTCGCGGTGGTGCGGCAGAACTTCGGCTGGGCGGTGGCCTACAATCTGGTGGCGCTGCCGCTGGCGATCGCGGGCCACGTGACGCCGTGGATGGCGGGCATCGGCATGGCGGGAAGCTCGCTGCTGGTGGTGCTCAACGCGCTGCGCCTGTTGCGCGGCGGGGTTCCGGAGGCGGGCGGCACGGCGGCGCCGGAGACGGCCGCCTGGGGGCGGCCGGCGCTCAGCGCCGACGACTGAGACACCGCCGTGGACATCCTTTACCTGTTGATTCCGCTGTCGATCGTGCTGGTGTTCCTGGTGGGGCTGGTGTTCTGGTGGGCGGTCAGGAGCGGCCAGTTCGACGACCTGGAAGGGCCGGCCCACCGCATCCTGATGGACGACGACCTGCCGCCGGAAGAACGCGACAGGTGATTTTGATCTACGTCAAATTGGGGGCGGAGGACGGCTTGTACCATCGCGCAAGCCGTCCGCGGTGCCGGCCTTGCCGGTTCGCCATGCCAGGGAAGGGTTGCCGGTTTTGAACGGGGAGAACTGAATGCAAGCGCAATCGACGTACAACTACAAGGTGGTGCGCCAGTTCACGGTGATGACCGTGGTCTGGGGGATCGTCGGCATGCTGGTGGGCGTCATCATCGCCGCTCAGCTGATCTGGCCCGATCTGACCTACGGCATTCCCTGGCTGTCCTACGGCCGGCTGCGGCCGCTGCATACCAACGCGGTGATATTCGCGTTCGGGGGCTCCGCGCTGTTCGCCACCTCCTATTACGTGGTCCAGCGCACCTGCCACACGCGGCTGTTCAGCGACGGCCTGGCGGCGTTCACGTTCTGGGGCTGGAATGCGGTGATCGTGCTTGCCGCCGTCACGCTGCCCCTGGGCATCACCTCCTCCAAGGAATACGCCGAGCTGGAATGGCCGATCGACGTCCTGATCACGCTGGTCTGGGTCTCCTATGCGATCGTGTTTTTCGGCACCATCGCCAGGCGCAGGACGCCCCACATCTACGTCGCCAACTGGTTCTTCGGCGGTTTCATCCTGACCATCGCGCTGCTGCACCTGGTCAACAGCGCGGCCATGCCGGCCAGCCTCTGGAAGTCGTACTCGGCCTACAGCGGGGCGCAGGACGCGATGGTGCAGTGGTGGTACGGGCACAACGCGGTGGGCTTCTTCCTCACCGCCGGCTTCCTCGGGATGATGTACTACTTCATCCCCAAGCAGGCCGGCCGCCCGGTCTACTCCTACCGCCTCTCGGTGGTGCACTTCTGGGCGCTGATCTTCACCTACATGTGGGCCGGCCCCCACCACCTGCACTACACCGCGCTGCCGGACTGGACCCAGTCGCTGGGCATGCTGTTCTCGCTGATCCTGCTGGCGCCGTCCTGGGGCGGCATGATCAACGGGATCATGACGCTGTCGGGAGCCTGGCATAAGCTGCGCACCGACCCGATCCTCAAGTTCCTGGTGGTGTCGCTGTCGTTCTACGGCATGTCCACCTTCGAGGGGCCGATGATGTCGGTGAAGACGGTGAATGCGCTGTCCCACTACACCGAGTGGACCATCGGCCACGTGCACTCCGGCGCGCTCGGCTGGGTGGCGATGATCTCCATCGGCTCGCTCTACTTCCTGATCCCGCGCATGGTGGGCAAGACCGAGATGTGGTCGACCCGGCTGGTGAACCTGCACTTCTGGTGGTCCACCATCGGCGTCGTGCTCTACATCGCCGCCATGTGGATCGCCGGCGTGACCCAGGGCCTGATGTGGCGCGCGGTCAACGACGACGGCACGCTCACCTACGCGTTCGCCGAGTCGGTGAAGGCCATGTACCCGTTCTATGGCATCCGCCTGCTGGGCGGCCTGCTGTTCTTCAGCGGCATGCTGATCATGGCGTTCAACACCTGGAAGACGATGGCCGGGGCCAAGGCGGTGGACAACGTGCCGGTGCCGGCCGTTGCCGCCGCCCACTGAGAGGAGCGAGGCCATGAAGCACGAAACAATCGAGAAGAACATCGGCCTGATGATCGCGCTCATCGTGCTGGTGGTGGCGGTGGGCGGCCTGGTGGAGATCGTGCCGCTGTTCTTCCAGAAATCCACCACCCAGCCGGTGCCCGGGCTCAAGCCCTACACGGCGCTGCAGCTGGCGGGGCGCGACATCTACCAGCGCGAAGGCTGCTACAACTGCCACTCGCAGATGATCCGTCCGTTCCGCGCCGAGGTGGAGCGCTACGGCCATTTCTCGGTGGCCGGCGAGTCGGTCTACGACCACCCGTTCCAGTGGGGCTCCAAGCGCACCGGCCCGGATCTGGCGCGGGTCGGCGGCCGCTATTCCGACGAGTGGCACCGGGTGCATTTCATGAACCCCCGCGACGTGGTGCCGGAGTCCAACATGCCGGCGTATCCGTGGTTCGCCAACGCCAAAGTGAATGCCGCCGCGCTGCCCGCCCACATGAAGGCGCTGCAGCGGCTCGGCGTGCCGTACACCGACGCCGAGATCGCCGCCGCCGCCAAGGAGGTGGAAGGCAAGACCGAGATGGATGCGATCATCGCCTACCTCCAGGTGCTGGGCACCTCGCTGCAGAGCGCGAGGTAACGCCATGGACATCAACGACGCACGGGTGGTGATGACGGTGCTGGCTTTCGTCAGCTTCATGGGCATTGTCCTGTGGGCGTACAGCAGCAAGAGCAAGAAACGGTTCGACGAGGCGGCCCGGCTGCCCTTCGACGACGACGAGCGCCGCGGTCCGCACGCCGACGGCCGCGACCGGTCCTGAGGGAGAACGAGAATGGCGGATTTCACGAGCAGTTTCTGGAGCTGGTACGTGGCGATCCTGACGCTGGTGTCCATCGTCGCCTGCGCCGTGTTCCTGCGGGCCCAGACCACGGCCAGGCTCAAGCAAGGGGAGAGCGTCGGCACCACCGGTCATACCTGGGACGAGGACCTGGCGGAATGGAACAACCCGCTGCCGGCCTGGTGGCGCAACCTGTTCTACATCACCATCGTTTTTTCGCTGGCGTACCTGGTGCTGTATCCCGGGCTGGGGTCGTTCCAGGGCGTGCTGGGGTGGAGCTCCAAGGGGCAGCTGGAAGCGGAGCAGCAGCGCGCGGAAGCGGCTTTCGGACCCATCTTCGACAAGTACGCGAAAATGGACGTCCCGGCGGTGGCGGCGGATTCCCAGGCGCGGGAGATGGGGCAGCGGCTGTTCCTGACCTACTGTTCCCAGTGCCACGGTTCCGACGCGCGCGGCGCCAAGGGTTTTCCCAACCTGGCCAACAACGCCTGGCAGTACGGCGGCGACCCGGAGGCGATCAGGACCAGCATCGCCGCGGGGCGCCAGGGCGTCATGCCGCCGATGATCGACGCCATCGGCGGCGCCGAGGCCGCCAAGGCGGTGGCGAACTACGTGCGCAGCCTCTCCAACTTGCCCCACGACGCCAAGCTCGCGGAGCAGGGCAAGGAGAAGTTCGTGGTCTGCGCCGCCTGCCACGGCCCCGAGGCCAAGGGCAATCCGCAGATCGGCGCGCCCAACCTCACCGACGACGAGTGGCTCTACGGCAGCTCCGAGGCGGCGATCATCGAAGGCATCGCCAAGGGCCGCCATGGCGTGATGCCGGCATGGGGCGAGAAGCTTTCCCCGGCCAAGGTGCATCTGCTGACGGCCTACGTGTACGGGCTGTCGAAAAAATAGGCTCGGGCGGCGCGACGCGCGGCCGCGCGCGCAAGCAGCACAAGGGGAGCCAGGGGAGGGGAGGATCCGGCGGCAGCGGCCGGCCTCCCCTCCGTTGTCTTGGGCGTCGCGCCCAAAATGGAAACGGGGTGATTCGTTGACGCAACCGCTACCCAAGACGCCCCCGCCCGCGGCTGCCGCGGACGACAACCTGGAAGTCGCTCTCTACGAGATCCGCAAGAAGATCTACCCGCGGGCCGTCTCGGGCATCATCGCCAACTGGCGCATCGCGCTGGTGGTGATCACGCAGCTGGTGTTCTACGGATTGCCCTGGCTCATGTGGAACGAGCGCCAGGCGGTGCTGTTCGACCTCGCCCACCGCAAGTTCTACATCTTCGGCGTCGTGTTCTGGCCGCAGGACTTCATCCTGCTCACCGGCCTGCTGGTGATCGCGGCGCTGTCGCTGTTCCTGTTCACCGCCATCGCCGGGCGGCTGTGGTGCGGCTTCGCCTGCCCGCAGACCGTTTACACGCAGATGTTCCTCTGGATCGAGGAATGGGTCGAGGGCGACCGGCCCAAGCGCATGAAGCTGG
Source organism: Pseudomonadota bacterium (assembly GCA_049322755.1). Lineage (GTDB taxonomy): Bacteria > Pseudomonadota > Gammaproteobacteria > Burkholderiales > UBA6910 > DATIUV01. The sequence continues at coordinate 60,167 of JBMOQX010000033.1, forward strand.
ACCAGCAGCCGCTCTCCGGGCGCAAGCTGCGCCTGAAGGCCACCAAGCACGCGCTCTGGATCGCGCTCTCGCTCTGGACCGGCGTCACCTTCGTCGGCTACTTCACGCCGATCCGCGAGCTTCTCGGCGAGCTGGCCGCGTTCAACCTCGGGCCGTGGGAGTGGTTCTGGGTGCTGTTCTACGGCTTCGCCACCTACGGCAATGCCGGCTGGATGCGCGAGCAGGTGTGCAAGTACATGTGCCCCTACGCGCGCTTCCAGAGCGTGATGTTCGACTCGGACACGCTCATCGTCACCTACGACTTCAACCGCGGCGAGCCGCGCGGCTCCCGCGGGCGCAACGTCGACCGGCAGGCCAAGGGGCTGGGCGACTGCGTGGACTGCGGCATCTGCGTGCAGGTCTGCCCCACCGGCATCGACATCCGCAACGGCCTGCAGTACGAGTGCATCGGCTGCGGCGCCTGCGTGGACGGCTGCAACCAGGTGATGGACAAGATGGGCTACCCGCGCGGCCTGATCCGCTTCTCCACCGAGAACGTGATCAAGCACAAGTACCCGGACAAGGACATCCGCGGCCACGTGCTGCGCCTCCGCACCCTGATCTATACCGCGATCCTGACGGCGGTGATCGCCGCGGTGGTGGCGACGCTCTACCTGCGGGTTCCGCTCAAGGTCAACATCATCCGCGACCGCGCGACGCTGGTGCGGGAGACCCGGGAGGGGCTGCTGGAGAACGCGTACCGCATCCAGATCTACAACACCGCCGAGCGGTCGCAGCGGTTCACGATCACGGCCAGCGGCATCGACGGCGTCCAACTGGCGCTGGACGAGAAGCAGCCCATCGAGGTGGCGGGCGCCGCCTCCAAGACCCTCAACGCGCGTCTGCTGGCGGACCCGGCCAACGCCAAGGCCGGCTCCCAGCGGGTGTTCTTCCACGTCCAGTCCATCGACGACGAGAAGGTGAAAGCCGATGAGAAGTCCAGCTTCTATGCCCGCTGACCCGCGCATGACGCCGCGTTCGGAGACGTCGCGGCCGTGGTACCGGGAGATCTGGGTGTGGGGCCTGATCTCCGGCCCGGCGATCGTCGTCGTGGCCGGTTTCGTCACCGCCTGGCTCGCGATCCGCAGCGACGACGGCCTGGTGGTGGACGATTACTACAAGCGCGGGCTGGCGATCCACCAGGTGCTGGAACGGGACCAGGCGGCGCTCGACCGCGGGCTCGCCGCGAAGGTGGAGCTGGCGCCGGCGGGCGGCCAGGTCGTGCTGGCGCTCTTCGCAGCCAGCGGCGCGCTGCCCGAGGCGCTCACGCTCAGCATCGTGCATCCCACGCGCGGCGGGTACGACCAGCAGGTGCGGCTTGCGCGGCTGGCCCATGGGCGCTACCAGGGCGCGATGGCGCCGATCCGCGCCGGGCGCTGGATCCTCGCGCTGGAAGGCACCGACCGCAGATGGCGCCTGACCGGGTCGGTATGGGTGCCGGAACAGGCAAGCGCGGAGCTCAAGCCCGCGCTCAAGCCCCGGTTGTCGAATAAATCCAGGGGCAAGGACAACTGACCCGGCCCGATGGGCGCCACCGCAGGAGGAGACCCGATGACAGAAGGCACCGGCTTAGGCCGTAGGCTCATGTGGATACTTTGGCCGGCGTTCATTGTCGGCGGGATCGCCGAGGTGATCTTCTTCACCCTGTTCGATCCCATGGAACTGCCGTTCAGCGACACCGTGCTGGCCGGCGGCCAGCAGCTGGGGGAAAACCGCATGATGGTCTACACCATCGGGTTTTTCATTTTCTGGTTTTTTGCCGCGACCTCCAGCGCGTTCACCTGCTTCCTGCAGCGCACGTCCTCGGAGATCAACCGCTGCCCGATCAACGTGCCCGGCCAGCGGCCGGAGGGCTGTCCCAAGCGCGAACCCGACGCGGGCTGACCGGCGCCATGCTGCGCCCACGCTCCATCCCGCAGCCGTTTCCGGCCATGGCCGGCGCCCGGTCGGCCGGGGTGCCGACATGACCGTTCCGCGGCCGCTGCCGCCGGAGCGGCTCTACCGGCGCACCGATCCGGCGCTGCTGCCGTTCGAGACCACCGGCGAGCTGGAGCCCGAGCCCCCCGGCCTCGGGCAGGAGCGGGCCGCGGAGGCGCTGGCGCTGGGCGTGACGATGGCCCACGACGGCTTCAACGTGTTTGCGCTCGGCCCCGAAGGGCTGGGCAAGCACACGCTGGTGCTCGCCGCGCTTGCGCGCGTGGCCGCCGGTGCGCCGCCGCCCGACGACTGGGTCTGCGTCCATAATTTCGAGCAGGGCCATCGGCCCCGCGTGATGCGCCTGCCGGCCGGCCGCGGCACGGCGCTCAAGCACGACATGGCGCAGCTGGTGGAGGAGCTGAAGAGCGCGATTCCCGCCATCTTCGATAGCGACGAGTACCGCGCCCGCGTCGAGCAGATCGACGCCGAGTTCAGCGAGCGCCACGAGCGCGCCATCGGCGAACTCGGGGAGAGCGCCTCGGCCGAAGGCATTGCGCTGGTGCGCACGCCGGCCGGGTTCTCGTTCGCACCCACCAGGGATGGCGAGGTGCTGGGCAGCGACGAGTTCAGCAAGCTGCCCGAGGAGGAGCAGCAGCGGATGGTGGCGAAGGTGCGGGACCTGGAGAGCCGGCTGGAGAAGGTGGTACGCCAGTTTCCGCGCTGGCGGCGCGAGCGGCGGGACCGCGTCAAGGCCCTCAACGAGGAGTTCATACAGACCGTTGTCGGCCACCCCATCGACGAGCTCAAGGAGCGCCACGCCGACTTCCCCGGCGTGCTGGGCTATCTCGACGCGGTCCGGCGCCACGTCACGGAGAACGCGCAGGCCTTCAGCGGCGCGCCGGAGCGCCCGGCCGGCGCCCTGGTGATCGGCGCGCCCGACAGCGACGCGGTGGTGCGCTTCTACCAGATCAACGTGCTGGTGGACGCCCGGGACGCCGCGGGTGCGCCGGTGGTGATGGAGGACCATCCCACGTTCCCCAATCTGCTGGGGCGCATCGAGTACACCGCCCAGTTCGGCGCGCTGGTCACCGACTACACGCTGATCCGCGCGGGCGCCGTGCAGCGCGCCAACGGCGGTTACCTGCTGCTGGACGCGTGGAAGCTGCTGACCCAGCCCTATGCCTGGGAGGGCCTCAAGCGCGCGCTGAAGTCGCGCGAAGGCCGCATCGAATCGCTCGGGCAGGCGCTGGGGCTGATCAGCACGGTCTCGCTGGAGCCGGAGCCGATTCCCCTGAATCTGAAGGTGGTGCTGTTCGGCGCGCGCCGCCTTTACTACCTGCTGCACTTCTACGATCCCGAGTTCCGGGAGCTGTTCAAGGTGGCGGCGGATTTCGAGGACGACATCCGGCGCGACGGCCACGAACTGGGCTTCGCCCGGATGCTGGCCGGCCTGGCCCGCGAGCACGGCACACGGCCGCTGGCGCGGGACGGCGTCGCGCGGGTCATGGAACACGCGGCGCGGCTCGCGGGAGACGCCGAGCGGCTGTCCACCCACATGCAGAGCCTGGCCGACCTGGTGCGCGAGGCGGACCACCAGGCCGTCGCGCGCCAGGCTGGCGTCATCGGCGCGCGGGACGTGGAGGCCGCCGCGACGGGCCGGCTGCGGCGCGCAGATCGCGCGTACCGCCGATTCCAGGATGCGGTCGAGGAGGGCACGCTGCTGGTTTCCACGGACGGCGAGGCGGCGGGCCAGGTGAACGGCCTGTCGGTTTTCGAGCTGGGCGGATTCGCGTTTGGCCTGCCGACGCGCATCACGGCGACGACGCGCTTCGGCGACGAGGGGGTCATCGACATCCAGCGCGAGGCCGAGCTGGGCGGGGCCATCCACTCCAAGGGCGTGATGATTCTGGCGTCGTTCTTCGCGGCGCGCTATTCCGGCCGCCGGCCGCTTTCGCTGGCGGCGAGCCTGGCGTTCGAGCAGACCTACGGCGTGGTGGAGGGCGACAGCGCCTCCCTCGCGGAGCTGTGCGCGCTGCTCTCGTCCCTGGCGGGGGTTCCGGCGCGCCAGGCGCTGGCGGTGACCGGCTCGGTCAACCAGCTCGGCGCGGTGCAGGCGATCGGCGCGGTGAACGAGAAGATCGAGGGCTTCTTCGACGTCTGCCGGCGGCGCGGCCTCACCGGCCGCCAGGGCGTTCTGGTGCCGGCGGCCAACGTGCGCCACCTGATGTTGCGCCAGGACGTGGTGGCGGCATGCCGCGACGGGCGCTTCGCGATCTACCCGGTCGCCACGGTGGACGAAGGGATGGAACTGCTGACCGGCGTGCCGGCCGGGACGGCGGATGCGGGCGGCAACTTTCCGCGCGGCAGCGTGAACGCCCGCGTGGTGGAGCGGCTCGCCGAGCTGACCGAGACCCGGCGCCAGCTGCTGCAGCCGCGCCTGCGCCGTCGCGGGCCGCCGGAATCGGGATGAGCGCGGTGCGGATCCGGCGCCGCGTTCTGGTGGTGCCGGATGCGAGCCCGTTCGGGCTGGCGGCGGTGGAGCGCGCGGTCGAGCTGGCGCAGCGCATCGATGCCGAGCTCTCCGCCCTGTTCCTGGAAGATGCCGATCTGTTCCGTCTGGCGGCGCTCCCGTTCGCGGCCGAGACGGGGATCGTTTCCGGCCGGCGCCGCCCGCTGGAACCGGCCCTGCTGGAGGCGCACGCGCGGCGTGAGGCCCGGCGCATCCAGCAGGCGCTGGCGGAAAGCGCGGGGCGCCGCGGCCTGGCGTGGTCGTTCCGGGTTCAGCGCGGCAGCTTGGCGCGCGACGCGCTGCTGATCGCATCCGGCGCCGAGGCAGTGTTCTTCGGCGTCGTGGTGGTTGCGGCGGTGGTTCCGCCGCGCCGCACCGCCGCTGCGGGACGATGGGTGCTGATCACGGCCGCCGAGGGGAACGCGCTGCAACGCGCCGTGGACCGGGTGCTGGCGATGGCCGACGGCGCATGCCGCGAGTTGCTGGTGCTGTTGCCGGGCGCGTCGCCCGCCGCGATCGCGACTCAGCTGCCGTGGACGCTGCCGCCGGGCGCGCCCGCGGTAACGCTGCGTGCGGCGCCGCCAGACCTGGGCGACGTGCTGGCGCAGGCGCGCCGCGCGGGTGGCGAATTGCTGATATTGACCGGGGCGGCGCCCGGACTGACTCCGGAACAGACGCTGGGCCGCGTGCTGGGAAGGACCGCCTGCCCGGTGCTGTGGGCCCCGGAGCCCTCAGCCGAGGTGGGGTGATCCCAGGATCGTGGGGCCGATGATCCGGTTGAGCCCGTCGGGGTCCACGATCTTGAGGGCCTTGTTGTGCACCTCGATCAGGCCGTCGTCGTTGAACTTCGAGAAAATGCGGCTCACCGTCTCCAGCTTCAGGCCCAGATAGCTGCCGATCTCCTCCCGCGTCATGCGCAGGTGAAAGGCAGCGGGCGAATAGCCGCGCGCCGAGAAGCGTTGGGAGAGATTCACCAGGAACGCGGCCAGGCGCTCCTCCGCCCGCATGCTGCCGAGCAGCAGCATGACGCCCTGGTCGCGTACGATCTCGCGGCTCATCATCTTGTGGAAATGGTGCTGCAGCGAGGGGATCTGCCGGGACAGCCCCTCCAGGTCCTGGAACGGGACCTCGCAGATCTCGCTGTCCTCCAGCGCCACCGCGCTGCACGTGTGGCTGTCGGTGCTGATGGCGTCCAGCCCCATGAGCTCGCCCATCATGTGGAAGCCGGTCACCTGCTCGCGGCCGTCTTCGGCCAGCATGTAGGTCTTGAAAAACCCCGTGCGCACGGCGTAGAGCGAGCGGAAGTCGGTGCCGGAACGGTAGATGTGGTCACCGCGGCGGACCCGCTTCTTCTGCTGGATCACGCTCTCCAGTTGCTCCACCTCCTCGTTGGAGAGCCCGATCGGCAGGCACAACTCCTGGAGATTGCAGGAACTGCACGCGTTCTTGATCTGCGCAATGCTGATGACGCGGCGCGTCAGCGGCTCGGATCCCATGTCGTCCCTTGGCATTACCCGGCTGCGCCCGAAAAAAAGCTTTTTATGATAGGGAGTTGGGTCACTGCGGGCGTTGGTGGAAAAGCAGTGTTCCCTAATATGGCACAAGCGTTGATCCAGATCAAATCGACGACCTTGCCCTGTGGCACAGTGGCGGCATCATCCGTGTGCGAGCTTGCGCCATCGCTGTGACTGCCGACATGAGCGTCATCTACATGCCGAATCTGCAACGGGACGCCTCCCTGCCGGTGGAATTCGACCCCGACCTGATCCGGCGCTACGACGTCTCCGGACCGCGCTATACCTCCTATCCGACCGCGGACCGCTTCGTCGAAGCCTACGACGAGGGCGTCTATCGGGCGTGGACGGCCAAGCGCAACATCGGCGGCATCCGCCGCCCGCTGTCGATCTATGTCCACATTCCGTTCTGCAACACGGTGTGTTTCTATTGCGCCTGCAACAAGATCGTCACCAAGGACAAGACCAGGGCGGTGGACTACCTGCGCCACCTGCACCGGGAGCTGGACCTGCAGGCGCGCCTGTTCACCGACGACAACGAGGTGCGCCAGATCCATCTCGGCGGCGGCACGCCGACGTTCCTGGCGGATGAGCAGCTGGCCGACCTGTTCGCCGCCATCCGGGAGCGCTTCGACGTGCGCGCAGATGGCGAGTACTCCATCGAAGTGGATCCGCGCAAGGTCAGCGCGGAGACGGTCGCGGCGCTGGGCCGCATGGGGTTCAACCGCATGAGCCTCGGCGTCCAGGACCTGGACCCGGCAGTGCAGCTGGCGGTGAACCGCATCCAGACCGAGGAGGAAACGATGTCGGTGATCACCGCCGCGCGGGCCAACGGCTTCCGCTCGGTGAGCATCGACCTCATCTACGGGCTGCCGAAGCAGACCGTGGCCAGCTTCGACGACACGCTCGCGCGCATCATCGGCGCGGGGCCGGACCGGGTGTCGATCTACAACTACGCCCACCTGCCGCACCTGTTCAAGCCGCAGCGGCGCATCCACACCCACGAGCTGCCGGCGCCGGACGTGAAGCTCCAGATCCTGAAGCTCGCCATCGACCGGCTTACCGCGGCGGGCTACGTCTACATCGGCATGGACCACTTCGCCAAGCCTCACGACGAGCTGGCGGTGGCCCAGCGCCAGGGCCGCCTGCACCGCAATTTCCAGGGTTATTCCACCCACGCCGACTGCGACCTGGTGGCGCTGGGGGTATCGGCCATCGGCAAGATCGGTCCCACCTACAGCCAGAACTACCGCGGCCTAGACGACTATTACGATGCGCTCGGCAACGATCAGTTGCCGATCATGCGCGGGCTGGAGCTGACCGCCGACGATCTGCTGCGGCGCGCGGTGATCCAGGGTCTGGTGTGCCATTTCGAGCTCTCGTTCGAACCCATCGAAAGCCAGTACCTGGTGGATTTCAACCGCTACTTCGCCACCGAGCTGGCGGAGCTGAAGGCGATGGAGGCCGACGGCCTGGTGCAGGTGAAGCCCGACTGGATCGGCGTCACCCCCCGCGGCCGGCTGCTGATCCGCAACGTCTGCATGACGTTCGACCGCTACCTCCGCGCCGACCGCGAGCGCGCGCGCTACTCGAAAGTCATCTGAGGCCCGCCGGCGCGCCGCGCAGCAGCGGAGGGCGCGCTAGAATCGCTTCACCGTGATCACCGCCGGCTACCTTTCCCTGTTTTTCGTCGGCCTGCTGGGCGGCACCCATTGCGTGGGCATGTGCGGCGGCATTGTCGGCGCGCTGTCGCTGAACACCGCCGGCGCCGCGCCGCGGATCGCCTACCAGCTGGCGTACAACGGCGGAAGGATCGCGTCCTACACCGTGCTCGGCGCGCTGGCGGGGGCGGTGGGCGCCGGCGGGCTGCTGGCGGGCGGGGTGCTGCCGGTACAGCAGGTCCTGTTCGTGGTGGCGAACCTGATGCTGATCGCCCTCGGCCTCTCCATGGCCGGCTGGTGGCAGGGCGTGGCGGTGCTGGAGCGCGGCGGCCGCGCGCTCTGGACGCGGATGCAGCCGCTCGCCGCGCGCGTGCTGCCGGTGCGCACGCTGCCCGGCGCCTTCGTCGCGGGCACCGTCTGGGGCTGGCTCCCCTGCGGGCTGGTGTACTCGGTGCTGTTCACCGCGCTGATGAGCGGCGATGCGCTCACCGGCGCGCTGATCATGCTGGCCTTCGGGCTCGGCACGCTGCCGAATCTGGTGGCGATGGGATGGTTCGCCTCGGGGCTGCGCGGCTTTCTGCAGCAGCCCTGGGTGCGGATCGCGGCGGCGCTGCTGGTGATCGGCTTCGGCGCGATCGGACTGCTGCGCCTGTCGTCGATCCCGCTCGGGATCGGCGGGTTCTGCGCGACGCCGTAGCGGCGGCCGCCTTCAGCCGCCGCCCGGCGGCGCCGGGCGCGAGGCGTCCGCGGTGAGAAAGGTGCGCTCGAACAGAACCCAGCGGCCGCGCCCGGCGGCCTTCGCCCGGTACATGGCGGCGTCGGCGTGCTTGAGCAGGGTGGAGCCGTCCTCGGCGTGATCCGGGTAGAGGGCGATGCCGATGCTGGCGCCGACATCGGCCGGCGCGCCCCGGATCCGAAACGGCAGTTGCAGTGCCGCCAGCACCTTCTCCGCGGCGCGCGCCGCGCCCTCCGCACCGTTCACTACCGGCAGCAGCACCACGAACTCGTCACCCCCCAGCCGCGCCACGGTGTCCTCGCGCCGCACGCTGGCGTTCAGGCGGCTGGCCACTTCCTTGAGCAGGGCGTCGCCGGCCTCGTGGCCGTGGCGGTCGTTCACTTCCTTGAATCCGTCCAGGTCGAGAAACAGCACCGCCGCCCGGCGGCGGTGGCGCTGAGCCTGGTGCAGCGCCTGCTGCAGGCGATCGTGCAGCAGCACCCGGTTGGGCAGCCCGGTGAGGGCGTCGAAGTGGGCAAGCCGATAGACCCTTTCTTCGGCCACCTTGCGAGCGCTGATGTCGGCGAACACCGCAACGCGCCGGCTCACGGCGCCGCGGTTGTCGTACACGGTGTCGACCGTGAGCCAGAGCGGCACCAGCGCACCGCCGCGCTGCCGCGCCCAGATTTCTCCTTCCCACGCGCCGCCGTCCTGCAGCGCCACCAGCGCCTGCTCGAAGAACGTCTCGTCGTGGCGGTCGGTGGCCAGGAACCACAAGCTCTGGCCGGCGACGTCGTCTTCCCGGTAGCCCAGCACTTCGGTGAACGCCGGGTTGACCGAAACGATGCGGTTGTCCGGGCCGGTGACGGCGATCGCCTGGGAGACCGCGGCGAATACCGCCGCCGCCAGCATGAGCCGCTCCTCGGCGCGCTTGCGCTCGGTGATGTCGGTGTGGGTTACCACCGCCCGGGCGGGATTGCCGGCGAAGCGGCTCACGCGCACCGCGAACCAGCGCTCCCGGGTGGGCGAGTGGCACGGATAGTCGGCGTAGTATGTTGCGCTGCGCCCGTCCAGGACCGCCCGGATGCCATCGCACGCGGACCGGCCGTCGGAGCTATCGGATGCCGTCAAATAATTGGCGCCCTCCGACACGCGCGCCGGGTCGCCGCCGTTCTCCTCGGCAAACCGCCGCCACGCGTGGTTGACGGCGACGATGGTACCCCTGCCGTCCAGCACGCACAGCTGCTGCGGCAGCGCGTCCAGAACCGCCCGGGCGAACAGCGGGGACTCGGCCGGAGTCCGCTCCGGGGCCGCGAGTTCGTCCAAATCCGGGACCGGTTCGGGCTACACCACACGCATGGCACCGCGGCGGGCGGCCTCGGCGCCGCCCGGCCGGGCGTACATGTACTCGCGCGTCCACGGCAGCGGGCTCGTCCCGGCGCCTTGGTTCTTGAACGCCAGCACCTGCTGGATCGTCACCCAGCCCTGCTCGAAGGCGTAGGCGCAGCCCGCCAGGTAGACGCGCCAGATGCGGTAGCGCTTGGGTCCCGCGAGCGCCTCGGCACGGGCCCGGTTGGCTTCGAGGCGGTCGACCCAGTGCCAGAGCGTGCGCGCGTAGTGCAGGCGCAGCGTCTCCACGTCGTGCACCTCCAGCGACTGCTGCGACATCTCGCGCAGCGCCAGGGACAGGTGCGGCAGCTCCCCGTGGGGAAACACGTACTTGCCGATGAACTCGCCGCCGCCGTGTCCCACCCAGCGGCTGTCGACGTCGGACGACGTGATGCCGTGATTGAGCGCGACGCCGCCGGGGCGGAGCAGGCGGTGGACGGCGCCGAAATAGACCGGGAGATTCTTCAGCCCCACGTGCTCGAACATGCCGACGCTGGCGATCTTGTCGAACACGTTCTCGCCCGGAACGTCGCGGTAATCCTGCAGCAGCACCCGGCAGCGCGATGCGAGCCCTTCCTCGGCGATGCGCTGCTGCGCGTATTCGTGCTGGTTGCGCGACAGCGTGATGCCGGTGGCATCGACGCCGTAGTGCTTCGCCGCCCAGCGCACCAGCGCGCCCCAGCCGCAGCCGATGTCGAGGAAGCGGTCGCCGGGCTGCAGCATCAGCTTGCGGCAGATGTGGTCCAGCTTCTGCTCCTGCGCGGTGTGGATGTCCTCGTCGCCGGTCTTGAAGTAGGCGCACGAGTAGACCATGTTGCGATCGAGCCACAGCGCATAGAAGTCGTTGGAGACGTCGTAGTGGTAGGCGATGGCGCCCCGGTCGCGGCGGCGGCTGTGGGCCATGCGCAGCAGCGGCAGCCGCCCGCGGGTCGAGGCGCCGGCCTCGGCGCTCAGGCGCTCGCCGGCGCGCACGATGTCGCGTACCCCGCCCTCGACGTCGATGTAACCCTCCACGTAGGCCTCGCCCAGCCGTCCCAGCGACGGCGCTACCAGATAGGGCAGCGCGGACGGGCCGGCGACGCGGATGTTCACCACCGGCTCCGGCGCCAGGTCGACGGTGCGGCCGTTCCAGAACTCGAAACGCACGGGAATCCCGGCCTGCCCGCGCAGCCCGTGCAGAAGTTTTTCCAGGCGCTTTTCGATCAGCATGCTTCCCCCTCGCTGCGATCGGCTTCTGAACTCCAGCGTTAAGTCTAGCACCCCCGGGGGCGGGGGGAAGCCCGGCCGGACCGGCCTATGCCGGGAGGGTAACGGCGACCCGGGCGCCCCCCTGGGGCGACGCGCCGATGGCCACACTGCCGCCGTAGGCGCCGGCGATGTCGCGCACCGCGGCGAGGCCGAATCCGTGTCCCGGCACGGATTCGTCGGCGCGCACGCCGCGCTCCAGCAGGTGCTGGGCGCTGTCGGCGGCGATGCCGGGCCCGTCGTCGTCCACCGCCACCGTGAGGCCGCCGTCGCCGGACGCGCTCACCCGCACCTGGTGCCGGCACCACTTGAACGCGTTTTCGATCAGGTTGCCGAGCATCTCCATCAGGTCGTCCTCGGCGCCGTGGAACAGCACCTCGGCGCCGACGCCGTTGACCGCCTCGACGCCCTTGTCGCGGTATACCTTGCCCATGGCCGCCAGCAGCCGCTCCACCACGGGCGCCACCGGCACCGGCCCCGCCAGGCGGGTGCCCGCGCCCGCCGCGGCGCGCTGCAGGTGATGGGCGACGATGCGGTCCATGCGAGCGAGCTGTTCGTCCACGGCGCGCATCGCCTCGGCGTCGCGGCCGGCTTCGGCCAGCGACGCACGCAGCACCGCCAGCGGCGTCTTCAGGCTGTGGGCAAGGTCGGCGAGCGCGTCCTTCAGCCGCTTCTGGCGCGCGCGCTCGTGCGCCAGCAGGGCGTTGATGTTCTCGGTGAGCACCTGGAGCTCGGCCGGATAGCTGCCCTGGATGCGCTCCTGGCGCCCCTGTTGCACGAGGCCGATTTCGGCGCCGACGCGGCGCAGCGGCTTGAGGCCCCAGCGCAGCACCACCGCCAGCACCGCCATCAGCAGCAGCGCGGCGGCGCCCAGCCAGATTGCCAGCGTCCGGCGGTAGCCGGACACCAGTTGCTGGTATTCGCGCAGGTCCTCGGCGACGCTGAACACGAGCGTGCGCGGCACCTCGCCGGTGGCCCAGCGCACACCGTGGCTCTGCACGAAGTAGGGCGTGCCGCGCGGATCGACGCGCCGCTCCAGGCGCCGCTGGCCGACTTCCAGGCGGCGGTGGAACGGCACCTCGAGGCCGGCGGCCGAGGGCGAGCGCCAGGCGGTGCGGCCGCTTTCTTCGACGATCTGCCCGTACAGCCCCGAGCCGGGCAGCGCCAGCCGCGGTTCCGGCAGCGGCTCCGCGATCGAGATCGCGCCGTCACTGTCGTCGGTGGCGGCCATCAGCAGGTACAGCTGCCCCTGCAGGCGCTCGGCGCGGGCGGACTCGGCGCTTTCGACGAACGCGCGCTCCAGCGCCAGCAGGGTGAGACCGACGAACGCCGCCAGCACCAGCGCCGCCGACAGCGCGACGCGCCGGTGCAGCGACATCATGCCGCGTCGCTCCCGAGCGCGAACCGGTAGCCGCGGCCGCGCAGCGTCTCGATCGGCGCCAGGCGGCCGTCGGGATCCAGCTTGCGCCGCAGCCGGCCCACCAGCACCTCCAGCACGTTGCTGTCGCGGTCCTCGTCGTGGGGATACAGGTGGTCGGCGAGCTCGGCCTTGGACACCACCTTGGGCCGGTGGGTGACCAGGTATTCGAGCAGGCGGTATTCGTAGGATGTGAGATCCACCTCGCGGCCGTCGACGCTGGCTTTCTGGGCGGCGAGGTCCAGGCGCAACGGTCCGCACGCCAGCACCTGGCCGGGCGCGCCCGCAGCGCGCCGGATCAGCGCGCGCAGCCGCGCCAGCAGTTCCTCCATCTGGAACGGCTTCACCAGATAGTCGTCGGCGCCGGCTTCCAGGCCCTCCACCTTGTCCTGCCAGCGGCCGCGGGCGGTCAGGATCAGGATCGGCAGCGCGCTGCCATCGGCGCGCAGGCGGCGGATCACCTCGAGTCCGGACAGACCGGGCAGGCCGAGGTCGACAATGGCGGCGTCGAACGGATACTCGCGGGCGAGGTAGAGCCCCTCGTCGCCGGTGCCGCTGCCGTCGGCCTGGAAACCTTCGGCCGCCAGCCGCTCCAGCACCTGACGCCGCAGCGTCGGTTCGTCTTCGATCAGGAGGACTCGCACTCGGGGAGGGACGCCGCGTCAGCGCTTGTCGCGGCCGCTGTTGGGGTCGACGTCGTAATAGCGCACTTCGCCCTCGGGGGTGAGGATCTTCACGCGGTAGCCCTGGCGGTCGTCGCGCGGGCGCTCCTTGATCGACAGCACGCGGCCGCCGGTGTCGCGGCGCGCACGCTCGGCGGCTTCGTCCCGTGGCGACTTGCCGCGGCCGTTGCGATCCTTCTTGTCGACGCGGATCAGATGCTCCGGCTCGAAGCGCGCGTCGTACGCGGCCGCCGCCGGCAATGCGGTCGCGGCCGCGAGGAGTGCGACGGCGAGCAGCCGGATCATCGGGCATCTTGCATTCACTGCGTTTCCCCCAAGGGCCGCGATTGCGATCGCATTTTACTCTAGCACGGCCCCGGCGCCGGCACGACCGGCACCGGGGCGCGCGTCATTGCGCCGGCTCCACCGCCACGCGCACCTTCAGCCGCGGACCCGGATCGTAGGGCAGCAGCGCGTGATGCGTGCGCCCCGCGTACTGGTAGGCGACGTCGTAGCCGGCGAGGCGGTTCTCCCACTGGTCCACCACGCGGCAGCGCTGCACGGTCTCCGGAGCGCCGGCGTAGGCCGTGCCGCCGTTCGCCACGTGGGCGCCCACCAGCGTCCCGGCGATGGCGCCGGCGCCGATGGCCACCTTCTTGCCGCTGCCGCCGCCGATCTGCGAGCCCAGCAGGCCGCCGACGACGCCGCCGATGACGGGGCCGACGTAGGATTCGGGTCCGCGGGCGCTGCGATACCCGCCCCCGGACACGCGCTCGGTCCAGCATTCTTCGCGCGGCGTGTTGACGCGCTCGTACTGAGGGACGGCGGCGGTGACACGGGCATAGTCCGTCGCGTAGCCGTCCTGCGCCAGGACGGGCGCCGCGGCCAGCGCCAGCACGGTGGCGGCCGCGATGCGTTTGGGGGTGAAGGTGCTCATCGTCATTCTCCTTTTCTCGCGGACGTCCGGTCAGAAGTGACCGCGATAGATGATGGTGATGCCGTCACGGTAGCCGTAGCCGTAATGCGGCTTCGGCGCGTAGCGGTACACCGGGTACGGCTGGTAAACCACGCGGGGCGGGCCATAGTACCGGTGGCTGTAGCCATGCTTCCAGTGGTGTTGGGCGTAGCCCGGCGGGCCCCAGTGCTTGCCGTGATGACGCTGCTCGTAACGGTGGTGATGGCGGTCGTGCTTCTTCCAGCCGCCGTCGGCATGCGCCGCGGCGGGAAGGCCCAGCGCGGTGGCGGCCAGCAGGGCCACGGTGGCGGCCATGATCGAGCGACGTGCTTTCATTTCAGTCTCCTTTCCGATTCCATCGGTGAGCCCCGATGTTGGACCCCATCCTAAGCCCCGGCCGCTGAACGGAAGCTGAACGGTTCCGGGGGGCGGGACGCGCCCTTGCGCGCCGGGTGCCACGATGCAACGGGCCGGCTGAACGGAGGCTGAACGGCAGCGCGGACGCCGAGTCGGCGGGCTACACTTAGCCCATGCTGGAAGAGACGCTCAAGTTCCTGCTCGCCGGCGCCCGGCGGGCGCCGGCGCCGGTGCTGCCGCGGCGCCTGGAGGCGCTGTTCCGGCAGCTGGCGGCGCCCGCCACCGAACTCGAGGCGGCGGAGACGGAGGAGCTGATCTGGGGCCTGTGGATGGAGTATCCGGTGGAGGTGGCGGCGGACCGGCTCGAGGAGGCGACGCGGCTCATCGCCGGACGCGAGCTGGAGCACGCCGAGGCCCTGCTGGACGCGCTGGTCACCCAGTACCCCGATTTCGCCGAAGCCTGGAACAAGCGCGCGACGCTGTACTTCCTTCAGGGGCGCGACGACGAGAGCGTGCGCGACATCCGCCGCACGCTGGAGCTGGAGCCGCGCCATTTCGGTGCCATCTGCGGCTTCGGCCAGATCTGCCTGCGCGGCGGCCGCCCCGACCTGGCGCTGTTCGCGCTGCAGGCCGCGCTCGAACTCAATCCCAATCTGAGCGGCGCGCGGCGCGTGCTGGAGGAACTCAAGGGTGGCGCCGGCGGTCCCGTGCATTGAGGTGCGGGCGTGTCGCCGATGCGCGCGCCGCGGGAATTGTTCGGGAAGGAGGGCGCCGTGAACGGTACGGGCCGGATCATCCTGACGCTGGCGGCGGCGCTGGCGTTGGGCGCCTGCGGCAGCGCGCCGCCGCGGGACGTCTCCGGCGTCCAGGCCTTTCCCGGCGCGTCTGCCGACGATTCGGTTGCGAGCCGTGCTGCCGAGCGCGCCCTCGAGCTGGTGGGCAGCCCCTACCGTTACGGCGGCGCCAGCCCGGCAGGATTCGACTGCAGCGGACTGGTGCATTACAGCTTCGCCCGCGCCGGCTCCGAAGTTCCCCGCGACACCGACGCGCTGCGCCGCGCCGGCGGCGCCGTCAACGGCGGCGAGTTCGCCAAGGGCGACCTGGTGTTCTTCGACCAGGACGGGCGCAAGGCTTCCCACGTCGGCATCTATCTCGGCGACGGGCGCTTCGTGCACGCGCCGTCCACCGGCGGGCGGGTGCGCGTCGACCGCATCGATTCGCCCTACTGGCGCCGTCACTTCCACGAGGCGCGCCGGCTCACGGGGAGTGATGAGGTGGGTTCCGGGCGGTTTGGACGGCGCGCGCCGGTGCGCTAGCATGCGGGACTCGCCGTCGCGCAGCCGCGCGTGCTCGCGTCCAACAACAGGAGTCCCCCGCCATGAGTTCACCGTCCAGAATCGCCATGGTCACCGGCGCCGGCAGCGGCATCGGCAAGGCCGCGGCGCTGGCGCTGCTGGCGCACGGCTGGCAGGTCGTTCTTGCCGGCCGCCGCATCGAGCCGCTGGAGGAGGTCGGGCGCGAAGCCGGCGACGCCGGTGCCCGCGCGCTGGCTGTGCCAGCCGACGTCGCCGACGCGGCGGCCGTGGAGCGTCTGTTCGCGCGCACACGGGACGCGTTCGGCCGCCTCGACCTGCTGTTCAACAACGCCGGCATCTTCGTTCCCGGCGCCTCCATCGAGGATGTCCCGCTGGAGCACTGGCGTGCGTCAGTGGACGTCAACCTCACCGGGGCGTTTCTCTGCACCCAGGCGGCGTTCCGGATCATGAAGGACCAGGCGCCGCGCGGCGGGCGCATCATCAACAACGGCTCGATCTCCGCGCATTCACCGCGGCCGGGATCGTCGCCCTACACCACGACCAAGCACGCCATCACCGGGCTCACCAAGGCCACCGCGCTGGACGGGCGCAGGTACGACATCGCCTGCGGCCAGATCGACATCGGCAACGCCGCCACCGAGATGGCGGCGAAGTTCGCCAAAGGCGTGCTCCAGGCCGACGGCTCCATCAAATCCGAGCCGCTGATGGACCTGCACCACGTGGCCGACGCGATTCTCTACATGGCCAGCCTGCCGCTGGACGCCAACGTCCAGTTCATGACGGTGATGGCCACCAAGATGCCGTTCATCGGCCGCGGCTGAGCGCGGCGTCGGCTGACGCTGGAACCCGGCCGCTACGCCGCCAGCGGCTTGTAGCGCAGGCGGTGGGGGCGGGCGCCTTCCTCGCCCAGGCGCTCGCGCTTGTCCTCTTCGTACTCGTGGTAATTGCCGTCGAAGAAGGTGACGCGGGAGTCGCCCTCGAAGGCGAGGATGTGGGTGGCGATGCGGTCCAGGAACCAGCGGTCGTGGGAGATCACCAGCACCGTGCCGGCGAACTCCAGCAGCGCTTCCTCCAGCGCGCGCAGCGTTTCCACGTCCAGGTCGTTGGACGGCTCGTCCAGAAGGAGCACGTTGCCGCCGATGGCCAGGGTCTTCGCCAGGTGCAGGCGGCCGCGCTCGCCGCCGGAGAGGTTCTTCACCAGCTTCTGCTGGTCGGCGCCCTTGAGATTGAAGCGCCCCAGGTAGGCGCGCGAG
This sequence comes from Pseudomonadota bacterium, assembly GCA_049322755.1. Taxonomy (GTDB): domain Bacteria; phylum Pseudomonadota; class Gammaproteobacteria; order Burkholderiales; family UBA6910; genus DATIUV01. Next base: position 77,116 of record JBMOQX010000033.1, read on the forward strand.
GGCATCTGGAAGCGGCCGACAGTGATCATGTCGAGTCCGCCCGAGACCTCCTCCCACACGGTCTTGTCGCCGTGCAGCGACTCGCGGGTCTGGTCGACGGCGGCCAGTTGCACCGTCTTGCCGATCAGGATCTCCCCGCGGTCGGGCTTCTCGGCTCCCATGATCATGCGGAACAGCGTCGACTTGCCGGCGCCGTTGGGGCCGATGATGCCGACGATGGCGCCGGGCGGGATCTTGAACGACAGGTCGTCGACCAGCAGCCGGTCGCCGTAGGCCTTGGAGACGCCCTTGAACTCGATCACCTCGTTGCCCAGGCGCTCGGCCACCGGGATGAAGATTTCCTGGGTCTCGTTGCGCTGCTGGTATTCGTAGGACGACATTTCCTCGAAGCGCTGCAGGCGCGCCTTGCTCTTGGCGCGGCGGCCCTTGGCGTTCTGGCGTACCCACTGCAGTTCCGCCTTCATGCTCTTGATGCGCGCCTGCTCCTGCCTGGCCTCGGTCTCCAGCCGCTTCTCCTTCTGGTCGAGCCACGACGAGTAGTTGCCCTTCCAGGGAATGCCGTAGCCGCGGTCCAGCTCCAGGATCCACTCGGCGGCGTTGTCGAGGAAGTAGCGGTCGTGGGTCACCGCCACCACGGTGCCGGGGAATTTCGCCAGGAACTGCTCGAGCCACTCGACGCTCTCGGCGTCCAGGTGGTTGGTGGGCTCGTCCAGCAGCAGCATGTCGGGCTTCGCCAGCAGCAGCCGGCACAGCGCGACGCGGCGCTTCTCGCCGCCGGAGAGGTTGGCGATCTTCGCGTCCCACGGCGGCAGCCGCAGCGCGTCGGCGGCGATCTCCAGCTGCACGTCCATGTCGGGGCCGGCGGCGGCGATCACCGCCTCGTACTTCGCCTGTTCCTCGGCCAGTTTGTCGAAATCGGCGTCGGGCTCGGCATACGCGGCGTAGATCTCGTCCAGCTTCTTCTTCGCCTCCACCACGTCGCCCATGCCCTGCTCGACGGCTTCGCGCACCGTCTGCTGCGGCTCCAGCAGCGGCTCCTGGGGCAGGAAGCCGATGCGGATGTCCGGCATCGGCACCGCCTCGCCGTCGAACTCCCGGTCCTCGCCGGCCATGATCCGGAGCAGGCTGGATTTGCCCGAGCCGTTCAGGCCCAGCACCCCGATCTTGGCGCCGGGGAAAAACGACAGCGAGATGTCCTTGAGGATGGTGCGCTTGGGCGGGACGGTCTTGCTGACCCGCATCATGGTGTAGACGTATTGAGCCATATGCCTTGCGAAAGGGATGTGCCGCCGGGAATCGCGAAAAGGCCGAATTATGCGGCATGCGGCGCGCGGGTGCACGCCGCATGCCTGGCACGGGAAAAGCGGGAGAGGGGCGCCTGCCGTGCCCCGGCGGTCAGGACTTGTCGGCGAGTAGCGCGGCGGTGGCCGGAACCTGCGGCACGTCGCAACCGGTCAGGCAGCAGCGGCCCGGCTGGCGGTTGCGGGTGATGGCGCGCTCCGGTGAGGCGAGGACGTCGCGCTCCAGCAGCCGCTCCACCAGGTCCACCTTGTTGCCCAGCGGATAGTTGCGCCAGATCTCCATCTTCATCGCTTCCGGCGAGCCGCCGCCGTGGAGCGAGATCAGCGAGTACCAGCCGCCGGTGTAGGAGGCGGTGAGGTCCTCCAGCAGGCGGGCGGTCTCGATGCGCTTGTCGTAGGGAATGTCGGCGCGGCCGCGCAGCACGTCCGCCAGCGTGCCGGCGGTCTCCGGGTTGTGGTCCTCATCGGGGCCGGGCAGCGCCACCACCAGTCCGCCGGAGACGTAGTGCGCCAGGCGGTGCATGTCGTAGATCTGGGTCGCCAGCAGCAGCTTGCCGATGTTGGCGAACACCGGGTCGGGCTCGAACACGCCGGAGGCGTCGGCCGTCCCGTAAACCGACGCCGCCACGCCGCAGGCGTAGAAGCCCTCGACGATCTTGATCAGCTCCACCATGGCGTCGCGCAGGTGGTGCGAGCGGTCGGCGTCGAGGCCGTTGGCCTCGCACATCAGCGCGCCGGCGCCGATCAGCAGGTCGCCGAAACCGGCGCGCGCGCCGATGCAGGAATGGCGGTGGTGGGTGGCGTAGCTGCGGGTGATGTGCTCCGAGTGCTGCCATTCGCCGGCGAGGAACACCCGCTCCCACGGCACGAACACGTCCTCGAAGTGGACCACCGCCGTGGTCTGTCCGTAGCGGCCGCTGAACTTGGCGGCCGCGTCGCCGGGGCGGCCGGCGGGGCGCGCCACCATGGTGATCCCGGCCGCGTCCACCGGCACCGCGCAGCACACGGCGAAATCGGCATCGGCCTCGGTCATGTTCCGGCACGGCATCACCAGCAGCTCGTGGGCGAGCGGCGCGCCGGTGACGATCGCCTTCACGCCGCGGATGACGATGCCGTCGCCGCGCCGCTCCACGATGCGCACGTAGCTGTCGGCCACCGCCTGCTGGTGCGGGCGCAGGCGGCGGTCGCCCTTGCCGTCGGTCATGGCGATGGCGCAGGTGAGGTCGTTGTCCTCCAGGTAGCGCAGGTATTCCAGCAGCCGCGGGTGGTACTCGGTGCCGCGCTCGGCGTCCATCCGGTGCGTCGCCGAGTGGATGGCGTTCATCGCGTCCTGGGTCAGGTAGCGCAGCGCGCAGCCCGACTCCTGGCACACCAGGCGCACCGCCTCCAGCTTGTTGAGCAGATCGCCGCCCGAGCGGTTGAGGTGCAGGAAGCGGTTCACCGTGCGGCCGCTGCCGGCCTGCTGCGCGGTCATCACCGGCGCGAGCTCGGCCTTCAGCGCGAAGTCGTAGGTGACGCCGATGGCGTTGATCGCGGGCGCCAGCAGCGGCTCGTCGGCCACCGACTCGACCCGTTGGCCGTCGACGAACACACGCGGGTGATGGCGGCGCAGGGACTCGCGGTAATCCGCGGCGGATATCAGCATGGCGGGACCTCCCTTCGGTGGCGGCGGGACGGGAATTGAACAGCGTTCAAATCTTTGACGATCCGGCGGCCCGTGTCAAGATGCCGCCTTCGGGGCGATGGGCCCCCGGGGAGGGCGGCATGCCGAAGAAACCCGCCGAGCAGCGCGCCGCCGTGCGCAGGCAGGCGGTCACCGAGCTCAAGCGCGCGCTGATCCTGGATGCGGCAGGCAAGGTGTTCGCGCGCGAAGGCCTGGCCGGCGCCAGCATCCGCGAGATCGCGAAGGAGGCCGGCTACACGCCCGGCGCGCTGTATTTCCATTACGCCTCGAAGGAAGAGATCTACGCCGAACTGCTCGCCCATTCGCTGCAGCGGCTCTACGATCACCTCCACGCCGCGCGCGACGCCCAGGCCGGGGCGGCGCCGCGCCTGGAGGCGGCGGCCCTGGCGCTGTTCGACTACTACGTCTCCAACCCGCAGGAGCTGGAGCTGGGCTTTTACCTGTTCGGCGGGATGCGCGCGGCGGGCCTGACGCCGGAACTGGACGCCAAGCTCAACGCCCAGCTGCGCGCGGCGCTGGCGCTGGTGGAGGACGCCGTCGTGGAATGCGGCGCCACGCCGTCGGCGGCGGTGCGCGAAACCGCGTCCCTGTTCGCCCAGGTGGTGGGCCTGCTGGTGCTGGAGCAGACGCGGCGCATCCGCCTGTTCAAGCTGGAGGCGCGGCCGCTGTTCGTCGCCCACGTTGCCCATCTGCTGAGCCGTGTGGGCGCCGGAGCGCGGGCGCGACCCGCACGCCCGCCGCGCCGCAGCGGTGCCCGGCGTTAGTACCCGGCCGCGCTACCCGCGGCGCGGCGGGAAAGCGCTCCCCGCGAGGCCCGGCCCATTGGCGCCTCCGTCCGCGCCTTCCGGCGGGGCGTCCTCCCGGAGCCGGCGCCAGCCCGCGTGGCCCAGGCGTCGCAAGGTCTCGATGTTGCGCTCGTAGATCGCCGCGGGATCGGCGAGCGAGGCCACCGCCCGCTCGATGCTGGCCTCCCGCAGCAGATGCAGCGTGGGGTAGGGCGAGCGGTTGGTGAAGTTCTCGATGTCGTCGGGGGCGCTGCCGGCGAAACGGTAGTCGGGGTGGAAGCTCGCCACCTGGATCTCGCCGGCGAGTTCGAGCGCCGCGAGCGCGGCGTCCGCGACGTCGAGGAAATCGTTGAACTCGAGGAAATCCCCGAGCACGTGGGGATGGATGAGCACGGTGGTCTCGTGCTCCTCAGGATCGGCGGCGGCCAGCGCTTGCAGTTCGCGGGCCAGATCCTCCACCAGCGCCTCCGGCGTGCGCGCCCCGCTCATCACCAGGCGGGCGCGCCCGGCCGCCAGGACCGGCTTGGCGAACGGACAGAGATTGAGGCCGACGACCGCCCGCTCGAGCCAGCGGCGGGTGGCGGCGATGACGTCTGCCTCGGTCGGCGTGGGGAAATTCACGGGTTCAGGTGGCAGGGGGCGCATGATCACACGATTGGCCGGGCAAAGCTTAGCTCATGACCGTGCGGATCGGTGTGATATGGAAATAGCGCTCGCCCCGGGGCGCGTCGTTCGGCGCCGATTCCGGTTTGCTCATGGCGGCCGGGCGCGCTCAATGCGGACGCAGGTATTCGCCGGCCTCGGCGGGCAGACCCGCGAAACAGGCGCCGTAGGCCTCGGTGGCGGGCGGGCCGCCGTAAATGTCGTTCTCGTCCAGCGAATAACTGACCGGTTGTCCGCGGAAGCGGCCCTCGCACTGGTCGCGCAGGCGGTTGCCGAGGGCGTCGAACTGGCGGAAAGCGTGCAACTCGCCGTTGTGGGCGTGCAGGTTGACGAAGGTGCGCGCCGGACGCTGCGTGCGCCAGGGGAGGTAAACCGCCGCGTAGTCGCGCGCGACGCGGCCCCGGTCGTCGTAAACGTAGACCTCGACGAAGTGAATCACACCGGGGCGGTCGCGGTCGTAGCGCACGACGCTCAGCAGGCGGCCGGTCACTGCGTCGAAATGTCGCGCCTCGCGCCAGCCGTAGCCCGACGCGGCGGCGCCATGGTAGGCGCCGCAGCTTTCCTCGATGCGGATTTCCCGGCCGGCGACCTGGCGCTGGTGCAGCGCGTAGACCTCCTGGCCGAAGCGCGTCCAGCGGTCGTCGGCAGCGGACGGGGAGGCCGCGGCGGCGAGGGTGGCGGCCAGCGCGAGGCCGGCCGCGGCGCAGAGACCGGCGGGTCGAGGCGTCATCGCCGCAGCATGCCGCCATTGGCGGGGCGGCGGCAAGGGGCTCCCGGCGCGCCGCGCTGCCGCGCCGGTTTTGACAAAAAGGAACGAGTGTTCCAGAATACGCCATGTCCCGCCCGCGCGCGTTCGATCAGCAGGAACTCCTGGACGGCGCCATGCGCCTGTTCTGGGCGCGCGGCTACGGCGCCACTTCGGTGGACGACGTCGTGCGCGCCACCGGCGTGAGCCGCTCCAGCCTCTACGGGCTGTACCCGGACAAGCACGCGCTGTTCATCGCGGCGCTCACGCAATACCTGGGCCGGGTCACGGGCGAGCACGCCCGGGTGCTGGACACGGCGCCGCGGGCGGCCGACGGCATACGTCGGTTTCTCGGCAATCTCGCGAAGCGCGCGTCCCGGCCCGAAACGGCGGGACGCGGCTGCATGCTCACCAATTCGGCGATCGAGTCGCCGGAGATCGGCGCCGACGGCCGGCGCCTGGTGCGCCAGGCGCTGGAACGGGTGCAGGAACGCCTGCGGCGGACGCTGGTGCGGGCGCAGGCGGAAGGCGACCTGGCGCCGGAGGTGGATCCGGATGCCTATGCCCATCAGCTGCTGGCCCTGATCCAGGGCCTGCGCGTGCTGGGCCGCGCCGGCATGCCGGGCGCCGGGCTCAGGCGCGCGGTGGAGTCGGCGCTGACCCCGATCCACTGATATTTTTTCGTCTAAAACGGAACGAGCGTTCCATAACCTGCAAGGAGCTGTGATGAACCGTCTGATGCCCCGCCAACCCGTGCCCGCGCTGTCGGTCCCCACCGTCGACGGACCGCAGTGGGTGCTGAACTCCCCGGCGCCCGAGAAATTCACGCTGGTGGTTTTCTACCGCGGACTGCACTGCCCGATCTGCCGCACCTATCTGGCCGAGCTGGAGAAGCTGGTGGACGAGTTCAACGGCCGCGGCATCCAGGTCGTCGCCATCAGCTCCGACGGCGAGGAGCGGGCGCGGGAGGCCAAGCAGGGCTGGAAGCTGGCCAGGCTCAAGGTGGGCTACGGTCTGGGCCTGGACAAGGCGCTGGAATGGGGCCTTTACCTGTCCTCCAGCCGCGGCAAGACGTCCGTCGGGGTGGTGGAGCCGGACGTCTTCAGCGAGCCGGGCGTGTTCGCGGTGCGCCCCGACGGCACCCTGTACTGGGCGAGCGTGCAGACGATGCCCTTTGCCCGGCCGCACTTCAACGAGATCCTGGCGGCGTTCGATTTCGTCATCAAGAACGACTATCCGGCGCGCGGCGAGGTGGCGCGGGCAAGCGCCTGAGGCCGGAGCGGACTCAGAAGGTCCATTCGATTTCCACCTCGTCGCCGATCCGCACCGGCCGCTCGCCGACGCGGGTGACGATGGCGTTCATGGCGAAGCACACGCCGTCCATGTCCTCCCGGCGGCGGTAGGTCGCGAGGGTGGTCAGCGGCTCGTTGTCCGCGGCGCGCTGGGCCGTTGCCTGGTCGGTGGTGGTCACGACGCAGCGGGTGCACGGCTTCACCAGCCGCAGCTCCGCGCCGCCGACGCTCAGCGTGCCCACATAATCCTCCTCGAACGCTTCGACGCCGTCGATCACGATGTTGGGGCGGAAGCGGTTCATCGGCAGCGGCGCCGGGAGCCGCGCGTTGAGCTCCGCCAGCGACGCTTCGGAGGCCACCAGCACCGCGTAGCCGTCCGCGAACTCCGTCGTGGCGCCGGAATCGCCGGCCCAGCGCGGATCGCTCAGGCGCGGCCGGACGCCGTCGAAGCGCACCAGGCGCACGCCCCGGTCGAGAAAGTCCGAGAACCACGCCGCCGCGATCTCCCCCTGGTCGATGGCGCTGCAGGTATCGCGCCAGATGGCGACGTCGAGGCGCGCGCCGGCGCCGTCCAGCGGCAGCGACAGGGGACCCATCCCGGGCGCCGAAACACGCAGCGTCTGCGCGCCCAGTTCGGGCCGCACCAGCGCCATCCTCGGCAGCACCCGCTGGGTCAGAAACGCGCCCTGCTCGTCCACCACCAGCCAGTGGCGGTCGCGGGCGAGTCCGGTGGGCGTCACCCGTGCCTCCTCCAGCGCGACGCCGGCGCAGGACTTGATCGGATAGATGTTGAGCGCGCGGATGGTGGGCATGGGCGGGTGTCCCTTCGCGCGGCGATCAGTCGGCCACCGGGTGGATGGGCAACTTGAGCCGGCCCATGGCGAGCGCGATCTCGCGCGCTGCGGCGGCGCGGGCGAAGCCCGTGCGGGTGGCCAGGGCGACCCGCCGCAGCGGCCGGGGCAGGGCGAAGTCCAGCGCCTTCACCAGCGGACTCGAGTACTTCGGGGTCAGGGCGGTGGCCGGCAGCACGGAAACTCCCATGCCCGAGGCCACCATGTTGCGGATGGTTTCGAGCGAATTGCCCTGTTTCCCCGCGGGCGCCGGGCGCGCGAACTCGCGGCAGGCCTGCAGCACCTGGTCGCGGAAACAGTGGCCGATGGGCAGCAGCAGCAGGTTCTCGCCGTCCAGCTCGTCGATGGCCACGCTCTTGCGCCGCGCCCAAGAGTGCCTGGCCGGCACGATGACGCGAAACGCCTCGTCGTAGAGCGGCGTCACGTCGATTCCGGGGGCCTCGTAGGGCAGCGCCAGAATCGCGGCGTCGATCTGGCCGGCCTTGAGCATCTGGTCCAGGTTGGCGGTGAGATTCTCCTCGATGTCCAGGGGCATCTGCGGCGCCGCGGCGCGCAGCTCGGCCACCAGGTCGGGCAGCAGGTACGGCGCGATGGTATGGATCACGCCCAGGCGCAGCGGCCCCATCAACGGGTTCCTGCCCTGCTTCGCCACCAGTTTCACGCGCTCGGCCTCCTCCAGCACCCGGCGCGCCTGGGCCACCACCTGCTCGCCGGCCCGGGTCACCAGCACCTCCTGCTTCCCGCGCTCGAAAATCCGCACCCCCAGCTCGTCCTCGAGCTTGCGGATCGACGCCGACAGACTCGGCTGGCTGACGAAGCAGCGCCCAGCGGCGCGCCCGAAGTGGCGCTCCTCGGCCACGGCGACGGCGTATCGGAGCTCGGTCAATGTCATGAGATACCGCGAGAAAAAGGCGATAGGCGAAACCTATCACCGCGATTGTAACAAGGTATTGGATGCTCCGGAGCGGGCTCGGTAACCTGCACGTGTCGGCTGCAACGGAAGCCAGCCAATTTCGACCAACCCGAAAGGAGATCCTAATGATTCAGAACCGTGAAGGCCAGCGCATTCCGAACGTCACGTTCCGCGTGCGCGAGAACAATGAGTGGAAGAGCGTCAGCACCGACGACATTTTCAAGGGCAAGACCGTGGTGGTGTTCTCGCTGCCCGGCGCGTTCACGCCCACCTGCTCGTCCACCCATCTGCCGCGCTTCAACGAGCTGGCGCCGGCGTTCTTCGCCAACGGCGTCGACACCATTGCCTGCGTCTCGGTGAACGACACCTTCGTCATGAACGAGTGGGCCAAGGACCAGGAAGCGGGGAACGTGACCCTGATCCCGGACGGCAACGGCGAGTTCACCGAAGGCATGGGCATGCTGGTGGACAAGGCCGACCTGGGCTTCGGCAAGCGCTCCTGGCGTTACTCGATGCTGGTGAAGGACGGCGTGGTGGAGAAGATGTTCATCGAGCCGCAGAAGCCCGGCGACCCGTTCGAGGTCTCCGACGCCGACACCATGCTCGACTACATCAATCCCAAGGCCAGGAAGCCCGACCAGGTGGCGATTTTCACCCGCGAAGGCTGCCAGTACTGCGCCAGGGCCAAGGCCCAGCTGACCGAAGCCGGCTTCGACTACGTCGAGGTGCCGCTGGCCCACAACATTCGAAGCCGAGTGGTGGGGGCGATCGCCGGTGCCAGGACGGTGCCCCAGGTGTTCGTCAATGGCGAGTACGTGGGCGGCGCGGAAGAGCTGGAGCGCTGGATCGCCCAGGCCCGCGCCAAGGCGGCCTGACGGCCACCCTCCGGCGGCGAGCGAGCTGTAAAGCGTCAAGAGGTTGTTTCGGATCGGTGAAGTTCGGCCGCACCTGCGAGTCGGCGGGGCGCTCACGGATGACGGGAGGGCGGTCCGCGGCCTCGCTCCCGCCACCCGGGGCGCAAGCCCTTGGCAGCCCTTGCGGGCTCTTTACCCGGAGTCGAGGCGCGGCATGCCGCGGGGCTTTGATCTGAGTCAACCCGCGCCGGGTTCCGGCTGCCTACGATGAACTCCACAGCTTGAGGATATGGGCAATGCGTGAGGCGTTTCTGGGCGCGCTGCGGTTACGCCACGCGTGCCGGGCTTTCGAGGCGGGGCGAACGGTTCCCGCCGCCGACCTCGATTACATCCTCGAGGCCGGGCGGCTGTCGCCGTCGTCGATGGGGCTGGAGCCGTGGCGCTTCATCGTCGTCGAATCGCCGGTGGTGCGCGCCCGGCTGGAGGTGGCGTGCGAGCACCAGCCCCACGTCGGCCAGTGCCCGGTGATCGTCGTCATCGTGGCGCTGACCGCCGACCTGCACCCGGAGAGCGACTACGTGCGGCGCATGCTGCAGCGGGAGATGCCGGACCCGGAGGCACTGAAGGCCTTCCTCGGCTATTACCGCGAGTACACGCGGCGCGGGGATCTGACCGAGTGGAGCGTGGCCCAGTGTCACCTCGCGGCGGCCAACATGATGACCGCCGCGGCCGCCGCGTACGTCGATTCCTGCCCGATCGGCGGCTTCGACCCGGCGCAGGTGTGCGAGGTGCTCGGGATCGACGAGCGCCGCTACGAGGTGGCGCTGCTGCTGGCGCTGGGCTATCGCGCCGGGCCGCAGCCCGAGCGGCAGCGCCTGCCGCTGGCCGAGCTGGTGTTGAAGCGCCTCTAGTGTCCCGAGTCGCTAATTCGTTGAACAAAAGATGCCGAGAATCGGCGCCATACTTTGCAGGTGTTCAACCTGGCTGCGGTTTGCTTCGCGTCTGGCGCCCGATTTCGCGCACTTTTGCGACGTAGACGCTCCCACAACGACGACGGATCGATCAATTAACTAGCGACTCGGGACACTAGGGCACGGCCCGCCGCACGCGCCGCAGCGGTGCTGGCCGGGGACCCGCCGCGATCAGGCCCAGGAAGGCCGCGACGCCCCGGAGAACACCCGCAGGTTCTCGTCCACCGCTTTCACGCCCGGCACGTTTTCCGCCGCCACGCGGATGGCGTCCTTCTCGGCCTTGCTGTCCACCGCGCCCCAGAGCTGGATCTTGCCGCCCGAGGCCATGACGCTCACCAGGTGGGCGCGGGCGCCGGTTTCCTCGATCGCCTTGATCACCGCCTCGCGCAGTGCGCGGTCGTCCGGGGTGGACACCGCCGTCTGCTGCTGCGCGGCGATGAGGCCGCGCAGCAGGTTGGCGCGGCTGACGATGCCGACGACGCGCCCGTCCTTCACCACCGGCACGCGCTTGATGTGATGTTTTTCCAGGACGGTCGCAATCTCTTCCAGGCTCGCGTCCTCGGCGACCGTGATCAGGTTTTTCGTCATGACGTCGCGGGCGCGGGTGCCGTGGGTCTTCACGTATTCGCGGGCCTGGTCCTCGGTGCTGCTCACCATGTCCAGCCACCAGGACGGCTTGCGCTCGGTGCCGGTCTCGGAGCGCCGCATGAGATCGCCTTCGCTCACGATGCCCAGGAGCTTGCCGTCGGCGTCCACCACCGGAACCGCACTGATGCTGCGCTCGAGCAGGCACTGGGCCACCTCCCGCACGGTGGTCTCCGGCGCCACCGTGATGACATTGGTGGTCATGACATCCCTGGCTTGCATGATCTCTCCCATCGTGGCCCCGCGGCGGGGCGTTGGTTTCATAGGACAAAATCAGTTTAACGCCCGGGGCGCCGGAGAATTCTTGAACTAGATCAAGAAAACGCCGCGGGGAGCGGCCGCCGGCCCCCCCGCGGGGTACTCCGGATGCCTCCCGGGCTACTGATCCTGTCCCCACCATGGTGCGAATTGGCGCAGCTGCTCGCGCTGCTCCTTGGTGAGCACGCCTTCCAGCTTATCATGCGCTTCGAGGCGGGCCTCGAAGCCCTGCTGGCGCAATTCGCTGAGCTTACGGTACTGCTCGGCGATGGCCTTCCGGTCGCGCTGCGGCGCCGACAGTAACCGGCGCAGCTTGTAGCTCTCGTCCTGCATCTTCCCCATCAGGTCCCAATTTCTCTTCCGCGTTTCTTCCTGGATCTCCTCGACCTTGTTCCACTGGTCCGGACTCAGGTTGAGCTGGCTCAGCATGCCGTAACCCATGCCGCCGCCCATCATCCCCGGGCCCATCATGCCGCCGCCCATCATCCCCGGGCCCATCATGCCGCCGCCCATCATCCCCGGGCCCATCATGCCGGGGCCCATCATCCCCGGGCCCATCATGCCGGGGCCCATGCCTTGCCCCGGCTGCCCGGTCTGGCCCTGGGGCGCCTGGGCCAGCACGGCAGCGCCGCCCAGGCCGGTGGCTGCGGCGATGGCCGCGGCGATCAGTGTCTTGCGCAAATTCGAGGTTTTCATGGAATGCTCCTTTGATCGTTGGATTCGATGTGGCGACCGCCGGCCGCCGCTTCCGAGAGGCTCTCTCGGCAAGAGAGGGTCGAGGCGGGATCTCCGCCTCGCAGACGGATCAATTCCGCAGTTGCAGGAAGAGAAGATACAGCGGTGGACCGGCGCCGCTCGCCGGCTGGGCCGCCGACCCCGGAAAGCGTCGGGCGGGGCCGGTCGCCGGCCACGGCGCCAAGGCTGCGGTGGCTGCCGGCAGCGGCGACTGGCGCTCGAATTCGCCGCTCGCCGAGGGCAGCGGCGCGTGCGCCGGGCCGTGGGGATGGCAGCAATGCTCAGCCCCCGGCGGATGGCCGGAGCAGGGCAGTTCCAGCGGCGGCATCTCGCTGCCAACCGCCGCCGAAACCGGGGTTACCGTCCCCGTCTCGACGTCGGCCGCCGCCTGCCCGGGGGCCCACGACCCCACCAGCAGCCCCACGAGCAGTGCCCGCGCAGCCGCTCCCGTGATCCGGGTCAGGACCATGGCCGGTGGCAGTCCCATTCGCATACGAATTTATTCTAGACACCAAGCGGCGGCAGCGAGTTGATCTGCGTCAAACCACCCCGCCCCCGCCAGCGGGGGGTCAGTGCGCGAGCGCGTCCCGCACCCGCTCGAGCCGGGCGCGCACGTCGGCGGCGATTTCCGCGACGCCGGGGTTGTCCACCAGCTTGAGCACCGCGGCGGGGTCCATGAAGCCGACCCATATGCGCCCGTCATCCTCCTCGCGCACGACCACGTTGCACGGCAGCAGCAGGCCGATGTCAGGCTCGGCGTCGATCGCCTTCTTCGCCAGCGGGGGATTGCACGCGCCCAGGATTCGGTAGGGCTTGCGGTCCACGCCCAGCTTCTTCTTCAGCGTCGCCTGCACGTCGATGTCGGTGAGCACGCCGAAGCCTTCCTGCTGCAGCGCCTGCGTCACCTTGTCGACCGCGGCGTCGAACGCGCCGGACACGTGGGTGCTGAATCCGTACATGATGACTCCTTTAAGTTGAGATTAATTAGCGATTGCTAATAAAGAGGACAGGATCGCAGACGCCGGGTTCCCGGAAATTCGCGATCGCGGGCGCGGAAGCTCTCCCGCCGGGGCGCATCCCCCGCGTTCGCAGGCCCCCTTATGTCGGGGCGACGGCCGTTTTCAGGCGGCGCGCCACGCCGAACTCCTTGACCAGCGCATAGATCGCCGGGATCACCGCCAGCGTGAGGATGGTGGAGGACACCATGCCGCCCACCATCGGCGCCGCGATGCGGCGCATCACTTCGGAACCGGTGCCGGTGCTCCACATGATCGGCAGCAGTCCGGCCATGATGGCCACCACGGTCATCATCTTCGGCCGCACGCGCTCCACCGCGCCCTCCATGACGGCGACGTAGATGTCGCCCGCGATGACCGGGTGGCCGGCTGCCGCGCGCGCCGTCTTGATCCGCTGCAGTGCCTGGTCCAGGTAGATCAGCATCACCACGCCGGTCTCCGCCGCCACGCCCGCCAGCGCAATGAAGCCTACCGCCACCGCCACCGACAGGTTGTAGCCGAGCCAGTACATCAGCCAGACCCCGCCCACCAGCGAAAACGGCACCGCCAGCATCACGATCAGGGTCTCGGTCAGCCGCCGGAAATTGAGGTACAGCAGCACGAAAATGATGAGGCCGGTGAGCGGCACCACGATTTCCATGCGCGCCAGCGCGCGCTGCATGTACTCGAACTGGCCGCTCCAGGTCGCGTAGTAGCCGGGCGGAAACTTCACCTGCTCGCGCACCGCGCGCTGGGCCTCCGCCACGTAGCCGCCGATGTCGCGGCCGCGGATGTCGACGAAGATATAGGCGGAAAGCAGCGCGTTCTCGGTGCGGATCGACGGCGCGCCCTTGCTGATGCCGACGCGGGCCACCTGCCCCAGGGGGACCATGGCGCCGGGGGCGCCGTCCTGCATCACCGGCACCAGCACCTGGGAGGCGATCGCCTGGGGATCGCCGCGCAGCTCGCGCGGATAGCGCACGCTGACGCCGAAGCGCTCGCGGCCCTTCACGGTGGTGGTCACCACCTCCCCGCCCAGCGCGGTGGCGATCACGTCCTGCAGATCGCCCACCGCGAGGCCGTAGCGGGCGAGCGCCGCGCGGTCGGGTTCGATGTCCAGGTAAAAGCCGCCGGTGATGCGCTCGGCGTAGGCGCTGGTGGTGCCGGGAACGGCCTTGACCACCCGCTCGATCTGGCGCGCCACCGCCTCCATCTCGCCGAGATCGGTGCCGAAGACCTTGATGCCGATGGGCGTACGGATGCCGGTGGAGAGCATGTCGATGCGCGCCTTGATCGGCATGGTCCAGGAGTTGGCGACGCCCGGGAACTGCAGTGCCGCGTCCATCTCGGCGATGAGCTTGTCCAGGTTCATGCCGGGGCGCCATTCGGATTCGGGCTTGAGGTTGATCACGGTCTCGAACATTTCCACCGGCGCCGGGTCGGTGGCGGTGGCGGCGCGCCCGGCCTTGCCGTACACCGACGCCACTTCCGGGAAGCTCTTGATGATGCGGTTCTGCACCTGCAGCAGCTCGGCGGCCTTGGTGACCGACATGCCCGGCAGGTTGGCGGGCATGTAGAACAGCGTGCCCTCGTTGAGCGTCGGCATGAACTCGGTGCCCAGCCGCAGCGCCGGATACACGGTCGCGCCCATGACCAGCACCGCGGCCGCGATGGTGAGCTTCTTTCAGCGCATCACCCCGGCGATCACCGGCCGGTAGCTCCAGATCAGGAAGCGGTTGATGGGGTTGCGCCGCTCCGGCAGGATGCGGCCGCGGATGAACAGCACCATCAGCACCGGCACCAGCGTCACCGAGAGCAGCGCCGCCCCCGCCATGGCGAAGGTCTTGGTGTAGGCGAGCGGCGCGAACAGCCGCCCCTCCTGCGCCTCCAGCGTGAACACCGGCAGGAACGACACCGTGATGATGAGCAGCGAGAAAAACAGCGCCGGCCCCACCTCCTTCGCCGCATCGATGAGCGCGCGCACCCGCTCCGGCCCGGTGACGATGCGCCCGGTGCCGGTGGCGTCCAGCCGCTCCAGGTGCTTGTGGGCGTTCTCGATCATGACGATGGCCGCGTCCACCATGGCGCCGATGGCGATGGCGATGCCGCCCAGGCTCATGATGTTGGAGTTCATGCCCAGCACGCGCATGGCGATGAATGCCATCAGCACGCCGACCGGCAGCATGATGATGGCCACCAGCGCGCTGCGCACGTGCAGCAGGAACACCACGCACACCAGCGCCACCACCAGGCTCTCCTCCAGCAGCGTGCGGGTGAGCGTGCCGATGGCACGCCAGATCAGCTCCGAGCGGTCGTAGACGGTCTCGATGGTGACGCCCGCGGGCAGGCCGCTGGCGATTTCGTCGATCTTGGCCTTGACGTTGCCGATCACCTCCAGCGCGTTCTGGCCGTAGCGGGCGATGGCGATTCCCGACACCACTTCGCCCTCGCCGTTGAGCTCGGTGATGCCGCGCCGCTCGTCGGGCCCCAGCTCGACCCTGGCGACGTCGCGCACCAGGACCGGCACGCCGCGGTCGGCCTTCAGCACCAGCTGCTCCAGGTCCGCCGCGCCGCGCAGATAGCCGCGGCCGCGCACCATGAATTCGGTCTCGGCCATCTCCACCACCCGGCCGCCGACGTCGGTGTTGCTGGCGCGGATGACCTCGGTCACCCGCATCAGGGGGATGCCGTAGGCCTGCAGCTTGCGTGGATCGACGATCACCTGGTACTGCTGGACGAAGCCGCCGACACTTGCCACCTCGGCCACGCCGGGCGCCTTGGTGAGCTGGTAGCGGATGAACCAGTCCTGCAGCGTGCGCAGCTGCGCGAGGCTCCAGTTCTTGCCCACCACCGCATACTGGTACACCCAGCCGACGCCGGTGGCGTCGGGCCCCAGGGTCGGGGTCACGCCCCGCGGCAGGCGCGCCGAGGCGAAGTTGAGGTATTCCAGCACCCGCGAGCGGGCCCAGTAGATGTCGGTGCCGTCCTCGAAGATCACGTACACGAAGGAGGCGCCGAAGAAGGAGAAGCCGCGCACCACCTTGGACTTGGGCACCGACAGCATTGCCGTGGTCAGGGGATAGGTGACCTGGTCCTCCACCACCTGGGGCGCCTGGCCCGGATACTCGGTATAGATGATGACCTGCACGTCGGAGAGGTCGGGCAACGCGTCGAGCGGAGTCTTCAGCACCGCGTAGACGCCGGCAATGACGATGAACACCGTGGCGAGCAGCGTCAGGAAGACGTTGCGCGCCGACCAGTCGATGAGCCGCGCCAGCATCTCAGTGCCCCTTCGCCGCAGGCGCGGTCGGCGGTGCGGCCGGTGCGACGGCCGAGCCCGCCGCCTCCGGCGCGGTAAAGGCGGCGAGCGCCGCCTTGAGATTGCTCTCGGCGTCGATCAGGAAATTCGCCGACACCACCACCCGCTCGCCCGCGCCCACGCCCTCGAGCACTTCCACGTAGTCGTCCGACTGCAGGCCCAGCTTCACCGGCCGCGGCTGATAGCTGCCCCTCGGCCAGTTCCACCAGCACCACCTGGCGCGTGCCGCTGTGGAGTACCGCCGACGACGGCACCGCGATCACCGGGCCGCGGGCGCCGGTGGCCAGCTCGACGCTGGCGTACATGGCCGGCTTGAGCCGCCCGCCGGGATGGGGCAGCTCGATGCGCACCTGGGCGGTGCGGGTCTGGGGGTTGACCGTCGGATAGACGAAAGTCACCCTGCCCGTGAAGGTCTCGCCGGGATACGCGTTGACGGTGACGGCGGCGGCCTGGCCGGGCCGCACCAGCGAAAGGTCCTGCTCGAACACCTCCGCCAGCAGCGACAGGCTCGAGAGGTCGGCGATCTTGAACATCGCCTCGCCCGGCATGAAGCGCATCCCCTGAATCGCCGGTTTTTCCAGCACCACGCCGCCCGCCGGCGCGCGCAGCGTGAGATAGCGGGTCATCTGCCCGTCGCGGCCCAGGCGTTCCAGGTCGGCCTCCGAAATCTCCCAGTTGCGCAGCCGCTGCAGCGCGCTGTCGGCCAGCCGCTGCATCGCCGCCTTGATTTCGGGCGAGGCGTCGCCCACCGACGCCAGCCCCCGGCGCCCGATGAGGTATTCCTCCTGGGCGCTAATCAGGTCAGGACTGTAGTCTTACTGTGTCACAAATAGAGTGTGGCCTTCCCGCAGCACGGACATCGCGGAAGGCTGCAGGCGATCGCGTGGGCGATGATCAATCGCAGCGTCGGAATCGAGTGCGGCACGTGTCGCTGCGCTCCTCCGGCTGCCGCGAGGGACGTAATCCTCGGGTCAGGCAAGCGTTTGTGATCGAGCAGGGTTTTTTTTGGAGCCACCCTGGCGTAGGCGCTCGGCGACGAGAAAGCCATAGGCAGCGATACACAAAGTGGCATGGTGATGGAAACCCCGCCAGCCCCGGCCCTCGTAGTGCGCAAGGCCGAACTCCTGCTTGAGTTCCTGGTAGTCGCGTTCGATCCGCCAGCGCATCTTGGCGACGAAGACCAATTGTTCCAGGGTCGCATCGGCCGGCGCGGTGGAAAGGAAGTATTTCGTTGGCTCAGCTTCGCCCTCGGGCCATTCGATCAGCAGCCACTCCTCGGGGCGCATCGCGGTACCCAGGTAATCTCGGTGAGCAGGACGAACGCGCATAGCGGCGAAACGGGAGGAAAGCGCCGTGTTGGTGCCTTCCCGCCAAGTGACCGGGCAGTAGGCTTGCCGCGGCAATTGCATGGCCAGGGTCTTCGCTGCAACCGGTTCGTGACCGGGCTCCCGGCGCAGCCGGGTCGGTCGGATGCCGCAACCGCACCAGGGCTTGGGCGCCAGCGGCGAGCTCCCCGGTGCCCATACCGTTGTCGCCGGCCGGATACCGACCACGTAGAGCATGCCCAGCTGCGTAATGCCGTCTCGAAAGGCGGTTTCGTCACCATAAGCGGCGTCCGCCAGCACGACCCCCAGGGGCACCCCACAGGCCACGGCCTGACGCATCTGCGCCAAGGCGATCTGTGGCTTGGTCGCAAAGGTGATGTTCTCCGGCACCCCGGCCTTGTGCCGGCCGATGGGATCATCCGCCCAATCCTTGGGCAAATAGAGCTGGTAGGCGATAGGAAGGCTGCCTTGACCGCTTGCCAGGGACAAGCTGACCGCCACCTGGCAGTTGTCCTGCTTGCCCAACTGAGCGCAGTACTGCCGCGCCACACCGACCGAATGCTTGCCCTTCTTTGGAAAGCCCGTGTCATCAATGATCCAGTAGCCGCCTGCTTCCAGACCCAGGTGAGGCAACACCCAGTCGCGGATACGCGCCATCACGGCGGCGTCGGACCACTCGGACTGGGCCACGAAGTGGTGCAGTGACTGGTGCTTGGCCGATACGTGCAGTGGATCGGCATGCGCCGCCAGCGGCTCCACGCTCTTGCGCTGGATCGGCAACATCAGTCCTCGACAATAGTCCTTCAGCCCGACGTTGCGGTCCATGTGCCCCAGTCCCGCCGCCAAGTGCTCCATGTACTCCTCAAATCGCCGGCTCGCACTCATCGCTCCTCCGAAACAGGACGAAGAAGTGCTGACAATACCTTGTTGTTAATGACACAGTAAGACTAGGAGGCGCGCGATCCCGGCCGCGAGGCTCTGCCGTTCACGGGCCAGCCGCAGCAGTTCGTCGTCCATGCGGGAGACCTGGGTCTGCGCCTTCAGCACGTCCGCCTGGCTTGTCTGCCCCACCGCGTAGCGGGTCTCGGAAACGTCGAGGAACTGCTGCAGGATGCCCCGGTTGGTCCGCGCCAGGCGGCTCGACTCGTCCACCAGCGCCAGGTCGTAGTAAGCGAGTTTCAGGTCGCGGACGACGCGGTTCACCGTCTCCGCCACCGCGTGGGCGACCGATTCGGCGTTGTGCGCCGCCGCCGCTTCCCGCAGGTCGCGCTTGCCCGGAAAAGGCAGCTTCTGCGCCAGTCCGATCATCTTCATCGTCATGCCGTCGCGCCGGAAGCTGAACGATTCGACCGGCACGTTGAGCACGCCCGCCTCCAGCATCGGGTCGTCGAGGGCGCCGGCGGGGCGCACGCGCGCCCGCGCCGCGTCCAGTTCGCCCCGGGCGGCCCGGATTTCCCGGTTGTTCTCCACCGCCTCGGCGACCAGGCGGTCAAGGAGCGAGGCCGCCGCGGGGCCGAAGACGGGCGCGGCCTGATTGACCGGGCCTTGGGCGTGGCCCAGCAGCGGCAGCGCCGCCGCGGCCAGCAGCAGCCTGGCGATCCATGGGTATTTCATCGGGTGCTCCTGCGGTGCGGTGGCGGTCCCTTCGCGGGTCCGCCACCGGATCTCACTTGACCGGTGCGATGCGGATGACGACGAAGCGGCCCGGCCCTTCGCTCGCGAGGTCGAAGGTCACTTTCTGTCCGGGCTTGAGCCCCTGGAGCAGCGCCGCGTCCTTGACCGGGAAATCCATCGCCATGGCGCCCCAGCCAAGACTGGCGATGGGGCCGTGGTCCAGGTTGATTTTGCCGGCCTTCGCGTCCACGGCCTTGACGGTGCCCTGGCCCTGGTGAACCGCGGCCTGGGCGAGCTGCACGGGGGCCGGGGCGTCCGGCGCGGCGGCGACGGCGAGGGAGGCGGCGGCCAGCGCCGCGGCGAGGGTGATGCGGATCATGATCGTTCCTTTGCAATGGTTC
>JBMOQX010000034.1:0-91315 GCA_049322755.1 Pseudomonadota bacterium
AGAGGGGTGGTGCGAGCCTCCTCTCCCCCTCGGGGGGAGAGGCCGGGAGAGAGGGGCGGGGCCCCTCGCCGGGTGACTCACGCCGCCGCCTCGAGCCCCGGGGGGCTCCGCCGGTGCCAGTCGGTGGCGAGCTGGAACTGGTGGGCGGCGTTCAGCATGCGCGCCTCGTCGAAATAGTTGCCGACGATCTGCAGGCCCACCGGCAGGCCCCTGGCGTCGAAACCCGCCGGGATCGACATGCCGGGGAGGCCGGCGAGATTGACCGCGATGGTGTAGATGTCCGACAGGTACATCTGCACCGGATCGGCGGTCTTCTCGCCGAGCTTGAACGCGGTGGAGGGAGAGGTGGGACCCAGGATCAGGTCGCAGCGCTCGAACGCGGAGCGGAAATCCTCCGCGATGAGCCGCCGCAGTTTCTGCGCCTTGATGTAGTACGCGTCGTAGTAGCCGTGGGAGAGCACGTAGGTGCCGATCAGAATGCGGCGCTTCACCTCGGCGCCGAACCCCTGGGCGCGGGTCTTCCGGTACATGTCCACCAGGTCGGTGTACTCCGGCGCCCGGTAGCCGTAGCGCACGCCGTCATAGCGGGCGAGATTGCTGGACGCTTCCGCGGGGGCCAGCACGTAATAAACCGGGATCGAGAGCCGCGTGTTGGGCAGGCTCACCTCCACGGTCTCGCAGCCGAGCTTCCGATACTCGTCCACCGCCGCCGCCACCGCCCCGGCCACACCGGGATCCACGCCCTCGGCGAAGTACTCCCGCGGCAGCCCCAGCCGCAGCCCCTTGAGCGGCTGGTCGAGGGAGCGGCCATAATCCTCCGCCGGCCGCTCGAGGCTGGTGGAATCGCGGGGGTCGAAGCCGGCCATGACATTGAGCAGCAGCGCCAGGTCCTCGGCCGAGCGCGCCATCGGCCCGCCCTGGTCGAGGCTCGAGGCAAACGCGATCATGCCGTAGCGGCTGACCACGCCGTAAGTGGGCTTGATGCCGGAGATGCCGGTGAGCGCCGCCGGCAGGCGGATCGAACCGCCGGTGTCGGTACCGGTCGCCGCCGGCGCCATGCGCGCGGCCACCGCGCAGGCCGACCCGCCGGAACTGCCGCCGGGCACCCGCTCCGGGTCCCAGGGGTTGCGCACCGGACCGAAGTGGGAGGTCTCGTTGGACGAGCCCATGGCGAACTCGTCCATGTTGGTCTTGCCCAGGTTCACCACCCCGGCGGCGTTCATTTTCTCCACCACGTGGGCGTCGTAGGGCGAGACGAAGTTGGCCAGCATCTTCGAGCCGCAGGTGGTAAGCCAGCCCTTGGCGCAGAAGATATCCTTCTGGGCCACGGGAATTCCGGTAAGGGGCTGCGCCGAGTCCGCTGCCAGCCGGGCATCGGCCGCCGCCGCCTGGGCCAGGCTGCGCTCCTCATCCAGGGTGACGAAAGCGTTCAGCCGCGGATTGAGCCGCCGGGCGCGCTCCAGAAAGGTCCGGGTCAGCTCGACGCTGGAGAGCTCGCGCCGCTGGAGCAGGCTCGCCAGCTGACGCAGGCTGCAGTTGAGCAGGTCCATGGCGGGGGACGGCTACTCGATGACTTTCGGCACCAGGTAGAGCCCGGCCTCCACGGCGGGCGCCACCCGCTGGAACGCTTCGTGCTGGTCGGATTCGGTGACCGCGTCGGGGCGCAGCCGGGCGGTAACGTCCTGGGCGTGCGCCATGGGTTCGATTTCGGCGGTGTTCACGGCCTGCATCTCCTCGATCAGGCCGAAGATGCCGTTGAGCTGGCCGAGGGCCGCCCGGGCTTCGTCTTCGGTCACCGCGATGCGGGCCAAATGCGCGATACGCTTGACGTCGTCGAGCGCGAGGGGCATGACAGGAAGGGAAAGCTACTATAAATGCGAAAGCCCGTTAGGGTATCATAACTTATTTGCCGGGAGCAGCCTCGGAGAGGGGCAAAAACACACATCATGTTCGGATTTCTTGGCAGTTACTTTTCCAACGATCTCGCCATCGACCTGGGCACCGCCAACACGCTCATCTGGGTCCGCGGCAAAGGCATCGTGCTGGACGAGCCGTCGGTGGTGGCGATCCGCCAGGAGGGCGGCCCCAACGGCAAGAAGGTGATCCAGCAGGTGGGGCTCGCGGCGAAGCAGATGCTGGGCCGCACGCCCGGCAACATCATCGCCATCCGGCCGATGAAGGACGGCGTCATCGCCGACTTCACCGTCACCGAGCAGATGCTCAAGCAGTTCATCAAGAAGGTCCACGACAACAAGCTGTTCTCGCCCAGCCCGCGCATCGTGATCTGCGTGCCCTGCGGCTCCACCCAGGTGGAGCGGCGCGCGATCCGCGAGTCGGCCTACGGCGCCGGCGCGCGCAAGGTGGAGCTGATCGAGGAGCCGATGGCGGCCGCCATCGGCGCGGAGCTGCCCGTCGAGGAAGCCACCGGCTCGATGGTGGTGGACATCGGCGGCGGCACCACCGAGGTGGGCGTGATTTCGCTCGGCGGCATCGTCTACTCCAATTCGATCCGGGTCGGCGGCGACAAGTTCGACGAGGCCATCATCAACTACATCCGCCGCAACTACGGCATGTTGATCGGCGAGACCACCGCCGAGGACATCAAGAAGGAGATCGGCTCGGCCTTCCCCGGCTCCGAGGTGCGGGAGAAGGAGGTCAAGGGCCGCAACCTGGCGGAAGGCATTCCGCGCAGTTTCACCATTTCGTCGAACGAGATCCTGGAAGCGCTCACCGAACCCTTGAACGCCATCGTCAGCGCGGTCAAGCAGGCGCTGGAGCAGACCCCGCCCGAGCTGGGTGCCGACATCGCGGAAAAGGGCATGGTGCTCACCGGCGGCGGCGCGCTGCTGCGCGACGTCGACCGGCTGCTGATGGAGGAGACCGGCCTGCCGGTGATCGTCGGCGACGATCCCCTGACCTGCGTGGTCCGCGGCTCGGGCCGCGCGCTGGAAAAGATGGACAAGCTCGGAGGCAGCATTTTCACCAGTGACTGATTCCCGCGGGCCGGCCGGCTGTCCCGCCTTGCCGCCTCCCCGGCGCGGTTGTCGGCTCTCCGCCGGCCTGACCGGGACTCCCTGACCTCCCGCGACGGCTGCCCCATGGACTACTCCCCGCCGTCGTTTTTCAAGCGTGGCCCCAGCGCACTCGCCCGCCTGACCCTGGCGGTGGCGGTGTCCGCGCTGCTGATCGCCACCGACGCGCGCTTCCGCTACCTCGACGTGGTGCGCAGCGGGGTGTCGGTGGTGCTCTATCCCTTGCAGCGCCTTGCGACCGCGCCCGGCGCCCTCGCGGCCCGGGTAGGGGAATACTTTTCCTCCCAGACCCGGCTGACGGAGGAGAACGCCAGGTTCCGCCGCGAGCAGGGCGAGCTCATGGTCAAGGTCCAGCGGATGGCGGCGCTGGAAGCGGAAAACCAGCACCTGCGGCGCCTCCTGGACGCGCGCGAGCGCCACTCCCAGCAGGCCATCGCCGCCGAGATCCTCTACGCCGAGCGCAATCCGTTCAGCCGCCGCATTGTCATCGATCGCGGCGCCAAGGACGCCATCACGCCCGGCCAAGTGGTGATCGACGATGGCGGCGTGGTGGGCCAGGTCACGCGCGTCTATCCGCTGCTCTCGGAAGTGACGTTGATCACCGACAAGGATCACGCGGTGCCGGTACAGGTGGTGCGCACCGGGTTGCGCACCATCCTGTTCGGCGGCGAGGATGGATCGCTGGAGCTGCGCTTCCTGCCGGTGGCCGCCGACATCGAGACCGGGGATCTGCTGGTGACCTCGGGCATCGACGGCGTCTACCCGGCCGGATTGCCGGTGGCGCGGGTGTCCCGCATCGAGCGCGACGCCAGCCGCTCCTTCGCACGGGTGCAGTGCCAGCCGGTGGCCGGCCCCGACCGCCACCGCCAGGTCCTGGTGCTGGAGCGGGCCGCGTCGGCGCCGGAGCGGCCCGCGCCGGAACCGGCGCCGGCCGCCGCGCGCGGAAAGAAAAAAGAACGCTGATGGCTGCCGTGCACGCGCGCCCCGAGGAAATCCTGCTGCCGGTGCGGCCCGGTTTCGTGCTGCTGACGCTGGTGGTGGCGTTCCTCCTCAACGTGCTGCCCTTCACCGGCGCCGCGCTGGCGCTGCGGCCGGACTTCGTCGCCCTCGTGCTGCTGTACTGGTGCATCCATGATCCGCGGCGGTTCGGCATCGGCAGCGCCTGGTTCATCGGGCTGATCAGCGACGTCGCCAGCGGCACGCTGTTCGGTCAGCACGCGCTCGCCTACTCGGTGCTGGCGTTCCTGGGCATCGTCCTGCGACGGCGGATTCTGGGCTTCAGCCTCGGCAGCCAGGTGCTGCACGTGGCGCCGTTGCTGGTCGCGGGCAAACTGGTGCTGGTGGTGGTGGCGCTTGCCGGCGGCGCTGCGTTCCCGGGCTGGCCGCTGCTGACCGCGCCGCTGCTGGGCGCCGCCCTGTGGCCGGTGATCTCTTTCGTCTTTCTGATCCCCCGCAAGCCCGGGCGGGGCGGCGACGAGGTATGAACCGGCAGGTCGAGCTCCGCAACACCGAGCAGGAGGTCTTCCGGTTCCGGCTGCGGCTCGCAATCGCGGCGGTCTTTGTCCTTGCGCTGTTCGCGGTGCTGGCGGCACGCTTCTTCTACCTGCAGGTGCTGCAGCGGGAGCACTACACGACGCTCGCCGAGGCGAACCGCATCTCGATCGTGCCGGTGGTGCCGAACCGCGGGCTGATCCTGGACCGCAACGGGGAAGTGCTGGCGGGAAACTACTCGGCCTACACGCTGGAGATCACGCCGGGACGGATCCAGGACCTGGACGCCCTCATCGAACGCCTGTCCGAAGTGGTGGAAATCACGCCCAAGGACCTGCGCCGGTTCAAGCGCCTGCGGGAGGAGAGCAAGAGCTTCGAGAGCCTGCCGATCCGGACCCGGCTCTCGGACGAGGAAGCCGCACGGTTCGCGGCCAACCGGTTCCGCTTCCCCAACGTCGAGATCAAGGCGCGCCCGTTCCGCCACTACCCGCTGGGGGAGCAGGTTTCCCACGTCATCGGCTACATCGGCCGCATCAACGACCGCGACCTGGAAGAGCTGAAGGAGAGCGGGCGCTACCCCAACTACCGCGGATCGGACTACGTCGGTCGCACCGGCATCGAGAAAACCTACGAGGAGGAGCTCCACGGCATCACGGGCTTCGAGGAAGTCGAGGTGGACGCCGCCGGCCGCGCGCTGCGCACGCTCTCGCGCACGCCGCCAGTGGCGGGCAACAACCTGACCTTGGCCCTGGACAGCAGGCTGCAGGCGGTGGCGGAGCAGGCTTTCGGCGATTTCCGCGGCGCGCTGGTGGCCATCGAGCCCGCGACCGGCGGCGTGCTGGCCCTGGTGTCCAAGCCCGGCTACGACCCCAACTTGTTCGTCGAAGGCATCGATCCCCAGAGCTGGAAGGCGCTCAACGAGTCCCCGGAGCGGCCGCTCAACAACCGCGCCCTGCGCGGCATGTACCCGCCCGGCTCCACCATCAAGCCGTTCATGGCGCTGGGGGCGCTGGAACTGAAGCTGCGCCGGCCCGAGGACAGCATCAACGACCCGGGCTTCTTCACGCTGCCCGGCAAGACGCACCGCTACCGCGACTGGAAGCCCGGGGGGCACGGCGTGGTGGATCTGCACAAGTCGGTGGTGGTCTCGTGCGACACCTATTACTACGGGCTGGCGGTGGACATGGGCATTGACGCCATCCACAAGTTCCTCGGCCAGTTCGGCTTCGGCGCCAGGACCGGCATCGACATCGAGGGCGAGCTGGCGGGCCTGCTGCCGTCCCAGGAGTGGAAGCAGCGCCGCTTCAAGGAGCGCTGGTACGTGGGCGACACCGTCTCGGTGGGCATCGGCCAGGGCTACCTGCTGGCTACCCCGATGCAGCTCGCCTTCGCCACCGCCGTCATGGCCAACAACGGCATCGCCTTCCGGCCCCATGTGGTAAAGGAGGTGGAGAACGCCGTCACCGGCGAGGTGCGCCGGGTCGGGATCGAGCCGGCCTACGCTGTGCCGTTCCGCCCCGACAACGTGCGCCGGGTCAAGGACGCCATGGTGGGCGTCACCCGCCCCGGCGGCACCGCCGCCCGCGCCGGGCTGAACGCCGGCTACGAGCTCGCCGGCAAGACCGGCACCGCCCAGGTGATCGGCATGAAGCAGGGCGAAAAATACGACGAATCCAAGATCCGCGAAGAATATCGCGACCACGCGCTGTTCGTGGCCTACGCACCGGCCGACGCGCCGCGCATCGCGCTGGCGATCCTGGTGGAAAACGGCGGCAGCGGCAGCGGCACCGCCGCGCCCATCGCCCGCGTCGTGCTGGACTATTATCTGCTGGGGAAGTTGCCCGAGGCGGCCCCCCGCCTGCAACCCGAGGACGCCGATGCCCCCCGCGATTAAGCGCACCGCGCGCCGGCTGGTCGAGCACATCGACGGCCCCCTGCTGGGCAGTCTGCTGCTGCTGGTCGGCGCCGGCCTGTTCACGCTCTACAGCGCCTCCGGCGAGAGCGCCGCCCGGGTCACGGCGCAGGCCGTCAACGTGGCGGTGGCCATGGGCATCATGTGGGCGGTGGCGATGGTGCCGACCCGGCACCTGATGCGCGCCGCCGTGCCGCTGTACGCGCTGGGCTTCGCGCTGCTGGTGGGCGTCGCGCTGTACGGCGACGTGGTCAACGGCGCCCGCCGCTGGCTCGATGTGGGCGTCACCCGCATCCAGCCTTCCGAGCTGATGAAAGTGGCGGTGCCGATGATGCTGGCCTGGTTCTTCGCCCGCAGGGACACCGCCCTCAAGCTGAGCGACTTTGCCATCGCCGCGGTACTGCTGGCGGCGCCGGTGCTGCTCATCGCGCGCCAGCCGGACCTGGGCACCGCGCTGCTGATCGCCGCGTCCGGTTTTTACGTGCTGTTCCTCGCCGGCCTGAACTGGAAGGTGATGCTGGGCGTGGGGGCAGCGGCGCTGGCGAGCCTGCCGGTGCTCTGGGGCGTGATGCACGACTACCAGCGGCGCCGGGTCATGACGCTGCTGGACCCCTCCGCGGACCCGCTCGGCGCCGGTTACCACACCATCCAGTCCACCATCGCCGTCGGCTCCGGCGCGGTGTCCGGCAAGGGCTGGCTCAACGGCACCCAATCCCATCTCGACTTCCTGCCGGAGCGCACCACCGACTTTATCTTCGCCGTCTACGCGGAGGAGTTCGGCCTGATCGGCAACCTGCTGCTGCTGGCCATGTATCTGCTGGTGATCGGGCGCGGCTTCTACATTGCGGCCAACGCCACCACCCTGTTCGGCCGCCTGCTGGCGGGCGGCATCACGCTTACGTTCTTCACCTACGCGTTCGTCAACATCGGCATGGTGAGCGGCATCCTGCCGGTGGTGGGCGTGCCGCTGCCGCTGGTATCCTACGGCGGCACCTCGATGGTGTCGCTGCTGCTGGGGTTCGGCATCCTGATGGGCATCCATACCCGCAAGAAGCTGGTGAAGACCTGACCGATGCGCCGCGTGCCGACCGTCGTCCGCGAATTGCGCATTCCTTGCCGCGCGGTCCCCGTGCGGTGGAGCGGTGCCGCGCTCGCAACGGCAATCCTGGCGCTCGCGGGCTGCGGCAGCACGCCGAAACCGCCGGAAGTCCCGTCCGCCGGCGGGCCGCCGAGCCGCGGCGGCGGCTATTACCTGGATGACGGCCCCGGCGCCAACCCGCCGCCCAACCTGCACGCCGTGCCCGACGCCGTGCCGCGCACAGAGCCCCTGCGCACCGCCAACATGCGGCCCTACGAGGCCATGGGCAAGACCTATCGGCCCATGACCGAACTGAAGCCGTTCCGCCAGCGCGGGATCGCCTCCTGGTACGGGCGCCGCTATCACGGTCGCCCGACGGCGTCGGGCGAGATCTACGACATGTACGCCATGACCGCGGCGCATCCGACGCTGCCGATTCCCAGCTACGTGCGGGTGACCCACGTGGTCGACGGCAAAACGGTGGTGGTGCGGGTCAACGACCGCGGACCGTTCCATTCGGAGCGCATCATCGACCTGTCCTACACCGCCGCCTACAAGCTCGGCATCCTGGCCGGCGGCAGCGCGCTGGTGGAGGTGGAGACGATCATTCCGGGCGAGACGCCGCCGACCCGCACCGCGGACGCGCCGGCGCCGCCGCCGGGCGTGGTGGTGTCGGCACTGCCCGCGCCGCAGGTCGTCGCCGAGCCGCTGCCGGCGCCCGCGGGTCCGGCAGCGAGTCCGGTGCCGCCCGGCGAATCCCCAACCGCCACTGCGGCGGTGCCGCCGCAGCCCGCGGCACCCCGCGCCGACAACCCGCCGGTGGCGACGGCGGGCAACGGTCACTTCCTGCAGCTGGGCGCGTTCGGCTCGCGGGAGAACGCGGAGAGCTACCTGGGTCGCGCGCGCGCCGAGCTGGCATGGCTCGCCGAATCCCTGCAGCTCTACTTCCACGACAACCTGTTCCGCGTGCAGTCGGGGCCCTACCCCGATGCCTCCTCGGCGCGGGAAGTCGCCGACCGGATCGGCGCAACGTTCAACGTAAAGCCGGTGCTGGTCACGCGCTGACGCCGTGGCGTTGCCCGCGCTTCCTCTGAAATCCGCCCTGTTCCCGCCCGCCAATCGCGGCTTTCGCGGCAAGCGCTGGTTCGCTATCGCGCTGCGCACAGCCCACCTGGTCGGCACGGCCGGCGCCGGCGGCGGCTTTCTGTACGGCGCTGCCGCGGAGGCGTGGCTGCCCTACCTCTGGCTGACGCTCGCCAGCGGCGCGGTCATGACCGCGCTCGAGATCTGGACCAACGGCGTCTGGCTGGTCCAGGTGCGCGGCGCCGCGGTACTGTTGAAGCTTGCGCTCCTCGGCTACGCGGCGCATGCGCCGGCCCACGCGGGCATCGCACTGGTGTTCGTGGTGGCGATCTCGGGCGTGGTGTCCCATGCGCCCGCCCGGGTGCGCTACTGGTCGCTGCTGCACGGCCGGCGCGTGGACACGCTGCCGGCGCCCTGATCCGGGGGCTTCAGAGGATATAGCGCGAGAGATCCTCGCTCTGCGCCAGATCCTTGAGGCGGCTGTCGACGTAGGCGGCGTCCACCACCACCGCCAGACCGGAGCGCCGGCCGGCGTCGAAGGAAATTTCCTCCAGCAGCTTCTCCATCACCGTGTGCAGCCGCCGCGCGCCGATGTTCTCGGTGCGCTCGTTGACCTGGAACGCGATCTCCGCGAGCCGGCGGATGCCGTCGGCGCAGAAATCGAGCTGCACGCCCTCGGTCTCCAGCAGCGCCTGGTACTGCCGGGTGAGACAGGCCGAGGTGGAGGTGAGGATGCGCTCGAAATCCTCCACCGTCAGCGACTGCAGCTCGACCCGGATCGGGAAGCGCCCCTGCAGTTCCGGGATCAGGTCCGAGGGCTTCGCCAGGTGGAACGCGCCGCTGGCGATGAACAGGACGTGGTCGGTTCGGATCATCCCGTACTTGGTGGAAACCGTCGTGCCCTCCACCAGCGGCAGCAGGTCCCGCTGCACGCCCTGGCGCGAGACGTCCGCGCCATGGGTTTCGCTGCGGCTGGTGATCTTGTCGATCTCGTCCAGAAAGACGATGCCGTTCTGTTCCACGTTGCCGACCGCGGCGGCCTTGACCTCGTCATCGTTGACCAGCTTGGCCGCCTCTTCGTCGGTGAGCATGCGCAGCGCATCGCGGATCCTGAGCCTGCGGGTACGCTTGCGCACGCCGCCGAGGTTCTGGAACATGCCCTGGATCTGGGAGGTGAGCTCCTCCATCCCCGGCGGCGCGAAGATCTCCATCGACGGCGACACAAGGCTCACGTCGATCTCGATTTCCTTCTCGTCCAGTTCGCCCTCGCGCAGCTTCTTGCGGAATTTCTGCCGCGTCGCCGAGTCCGCCTCGCCCGGCTCGATCCCGCGCGGCCCGGGCAGCAGGGCGTCGAGAATCCGATCCTCGGCGTGGTCCTCCGCCAAGTGGCGCACCCTGCGCATCTCCTTCTCGCGTCCCTGCTTCACCGCCGCCTCCACCAGGTCGCGCACGATGGAGTCGACGTCGCGCCCGACGTAGCCGACTTCGGTGAACTTCGTCACCTCGACCTTGATGAACGGCGCGTCCGCCAGTCGCGCCAGGCGCCGCGCGATCTCGGTCTTGCCCACCCCGGTGGGCCCGATCATGAGGATGTTCTTGGGCGTGATTTCCTGCCGCAGCGGTTCCGGCACCTGCTGCCGGCGCCAGCGGTTGCGCAGCGCGATGGCCACGGCGCGCTTGGCCGCGTCCTGGCCGATGATGTGCTGGTTCAACTCGTGGACGATTTCCTGGGGTGTCATCTGGGACATGGCGGGAGCGGGCGATGAGCGATGGATAATGGGAAATGGGCAAGAGCGGCTGCCACAGTATCAGCGCTCACGGCTGGCGGGCCACTGCCCATTCCTCATTGCCCATCACCCATCACTCAAGGACCTCGATCACGTGCTGCTGGTTGGTGTAGATGCACAGCTCGCCGGCGATGGCGAGCGACCTGGCGACGATGTCGCGGGCCGGCAGTTCGGTGTTCTCCAGCAGTGCCCGCGCCGCCGCCTGGGCGAACGCGCCGCCGCTGCCGATCGCCACCAGGCCGAACTCGGGCTCCAGCACGTCGCCGTTGCCGGTGAGCACCAGCGAGGTCTCGCGATCGGCCACCGCCAGCATGGCCTCGAGCCGCCGCAGGACGCGGTCGGTGCGCCAGTCCTTGGCCAGTTCCACCGCCGATCGCGTGAGATTGCCCTGGTGCTTCTCCAGCTTGGCCTCGAAGCGCTCGAACAGGGTGAACGCGTCGGCGGTGCCGCCGGCGAAACCGGCCAGGATGCGGTCCTGGTACAGCCGCCGCACCTTGCGCGCGCCCGCCTTGATCACGATGTTGCCGAGCGTGACCTGCCCGTCGCCGCCGAGGGCCACCTGCGCGCCGCGGCGCACGGAGAGAATCGTGGTGCCGTGATAGGTTTCGGTCATCGATGGCGGGACCCTGGAAAAAGGCCCCCATTATAGCGCCCGGAAACGGGCGCCTCAGTCCGCCAGGCGGTCGTTGGAGTAGATCGCGTCGATCTGGCTCTTGTAGCGCTGCACGACCTCGCGGCGCTTGATCTTCATGGTGGGCGTGAGGGCGCCGTTTTCCACCGTCCAGGGCTCCTTCTCGCGGATCACCCGCCGCACCCGGACGTAGCGCGGGAACGCCTTGAGCTGTTCGTTGGCGCGCTTGACCAGCTTCTTCTCGTCCGTCTCCTGGGTCACCGCCACCAGGATCACGTAGGCGCGGCCATCGCCCACCAGCATGACCTGTTCGAACGTGGGGTCGTTCATGATCGCCGTCTCGACCGCTTCGGTGGGCAGCTTCTCGCCGTTGGACAGCACCAGGATGTCCTTGGTGCGGCCGCGGATGTAGATCTTGCCGTTCTTGATTTCCACCTGGTCGCCGGTATTGAACCAGCCCTCGGCATCGAGAACTTTCGCCGTCGCTTCGGGATCGCGCCAATAACCCAGCATGACGTTGGGGCCGCGCACCAGCAGCTCGTGATCGTCGTTCACGCGGATCTCGACGCCCTTGAGCGGATAGCCGCAGGATGTCGGGTCGGGGTCGCCCTCGCGGTTGGCCGCCACCACCGGCGAACACTCGGTGAGACCGTAACCCTGCAGCATCGACAATCCGAGGCCGATGAACGTCTTGGCGATGCGCTCCTCCACCGCGGCACCGCCCACGACCGACAGCCGTACCCGCCCGCCGAGGCGCTGCAGGATCCTGTCCGCCACCATCCGCTTGAGCAGGCGGTACTGCAGGTGCTCCAACGGTCCCGCCTCCTTCAGGTAGATGCGCCAGCCGAGCTCGACGGTGCGATGGAACAGCATCCGCTTCAGCTTCGATTCGCCCAAACCCTGTTCGATGCGCGCCAGGAAGCGTTCGTAGATGCGCGGCACCGCCATCAGGATGGTGGGGCGGATCGCCTGCAGGTCGTCCGCGATCTGCTGCACGCCGCGCGAGTAGGCCACCGCGATGCCGCGCTTGAGCGGCGTGTAATAGCCGGCGGTGCGCTCGAACATGTGCGACAGCGGGATGATCGAGAGCAGCAGGTCGTCGTCGTGCAGATCCACCGCCTGCAGCACCGCATCGACGTTGGACATGATGTTGTGGTGCGACAGCTTGGCGCCCTTGGGCCGTCCGGTGGTGCCCGAGGTATAGCAGATGGTGGCCAGCGCATCGCGCTCCAGCTCCAGGACCTCGAACGCACGCGCCGCCGGCGGCAGCCACTGATCGACGTTCTCGGCGCCCCGTTCCGGCCCGCCCTGCAGGCAGACGATGATGGGTTCGTGGGACATCGAGCGGCGCATGGTGTCCACCATGCGGTCGTTCTCCAGCACCAGGATGCGGGCATCCGAGTTGCCGGCGCAGTAGGCGATGTTCTCCGCGTTGTCGCTCACGTAGAGCGGCACCACCACCAGCCCCATGCCGAGCGCGGCCTGGTCGATCCCGACCCAGTGCGCGCCGTTCCGGAGACAGAGGGCGACGCGGTCGCCCTTCTCCAGGGCGTGCCGGCGAAACGCTTCCTGCCAGCGCGCCGCGAGCTCGAACACCTCGCCGACGGTGAAGTCCCGCCAGCCGTCCCCGACCCACTGCTTGTAGAGGACCTTGTCGGTGCGGGTCCGGTACTGGTCGAGAAAGTGCGCCAGGTTGCTCATGCTGGGTCTTATGGCGTTGACGGCGCCGGTGCGGCCCCCGCCGACACCGCGGCGGGAGTTAGTGTACAGTCGCAGCCCGAGCTTTGGAAACCCGCCGCCGATGACCGAAAAACGCCCCGCGCTCAGGTACTTCGCGCCTTGTCCCACGGGCCTGGAGCACGCCCTGGCCGACGAGCTGGCGGAGCTGGGCGCCGCCGCCCCGCAGCCGCTCGCCGGCGGCGCCGCCTTCGACGGCGACCTGGCGCTGGGCTACCGCGTGAACTTGTGGAGCCGCATTGCCAGCCGCGTGCTGCTGCAGCTGGCAACGACGGGTTACCGGAGCGAGAACGACGTCTACGAGGCGGCGCGGGCGGTGGACTGGCCGGCCTGGTTCGCACCGCAGCGCACGTTCAAGGTGGCGGTGGCGGCCACCCGCTGCCCGCTTCCGAGCCTCGATTTCGTGACGTTGCGGATCAAGGACGCCGTTGCCGACCGCTTCCGCGACCGCGCCGGAGCGCGGCCCGACGTCGACACGCGGCGGCCCGATGTGCGGGTGAGCGCATACCTCGACGCCGAGCGCGTCACGCTCTACCTCGATCTCAGCGGCGACGCGCTGTTCAAGCGCGGCTACCGCCAGCACACCGGCGAGGCGCCGCTGCGGGAGAATCTGGCCGCGGGCATTCTGCGCCTCGCCGGATGGACGCCCGCCGCCGCGCTGCTGGACCCGCTGTGCGGCAGCGGCACCATCGCCGTGGAGGCGGCGATGATGGCGATGAAGGTGGCGCCCGGGCGGCGGCGGCGTTTCGCGTTCGAGCACCTCGCGAACTACCAGCCTGACGTGTGGCAGCGCCTGATCGAAGAAGCGGAAACGGCCGGCGCGGCCGGCACCGCGAAGATCTTCGCGAGCGACGTCGATCCGCGCGCAGTGGCCATGACGCGAGCCAATGCGCAGGCCGCCGGCGTCGGCACGGCGATCGGCGTGGAGCGCCGGGACGCGCTGGAACTGGAGCCGCCCGCGCCCGCGGGCCTGATCGTCACCAATCCGCCGTATTCGGTACGCCTGGGCCATGAGGACGCGATGGCCGATTTCTACGCGCGCTTCGGCGATCTGCTGAAGCGGCGGTTCGCCGGCTGGAACGCCTTCATCCTCACCGCCGATCTCAAGCTGCCGCAGCACATCCGGCTCAAGCCGGCGCGGCGCATGCCGCTCTTCAACGGCGCGATCGAGTGCCGGCTGTTCGAGTTTCGGATGGTTGAGGGATCGATGCGGCGTCCGCCGGCGCCGCGATGAGCTGAGCCCGGGCGCCGCCTCAGGTCAGCTTGAGGTGGTCCAGGCCTTCCATCAGGTTGGTCTGCTTGGCTTCGCCGCCCTTGAGCTTGATCTCGAGCCGCAGCTCGTTCATCGAGTCGGCGTTGCGCATCGCGTCCTCGTAGGTGATGAGGCCTGCCTCGTAGAGATCGAACAGCGCCTGGTCGAAGGTCTGCATGCCGAGCTCCCGCGAGCGCTTCATCACGTCCTTGATCTCGTGCACCTCGCCCTTGAAGATGAGGTCGGAGATGAGCGGCGAGTTGAGCATGATCTCGATCGCCGCGAGGCGCCCCTTGCCCTCGGCCCGCGGTATCAGGCGCTGCGAGATCATGGCCTTCAGGTTGAGCGACAGGTCCATCAGCAGCTGCGGCCGGCGCTCCTCGGGGAAAAAGTTGATGATCCGGTCCAGCGCCTGGTTGGAGTTGTTGGCGTGCAGGGTGGCCATGCACAGGTGGCCGGTTTCGGCGAACGCGATCGCGTAGTCCATGGTCTCGCGATCCCGGATCTCGCCCATCAGGATCACGTCGGGCGCCTGGCGCAGCGTGTTCTTGAGCGCCACCGCCCAGGACTCGGTGTCGACGCCCACCTCGCGCTGGGTCACGATGCACTTCTTGTGGTCGTGCACGTATTCGATCGGATCCTCGATGGTGATAATGTGGCCGTAGCTGTTCTCGTTGCGGTGGCCCAGCATCGCCGCCAGCGACGTCGACTTGCCGGAGCCGGTGGCGCCGACGACGATCACCAGCCCGCGCTTGGTCATCGCCACCTCCTTGAGTGCTTCCGGCAATCCGAGCTGGTCGCACGTCGGTATGTTGGTGTTGATGGTCCGGAACACGAGCCCGGCTCGCCCCTGCTGCACGAACGCGTTGACGCGGAAGCGGCCGATGCCGGCGGGGCTCACCGCAAAATTGCACTCGTGGCTGGATTCGAAATCCGACGCCTGGCGGTCGTTCATCACCGAGCGCGCCAGCTCCTGGGTGTGTTGCGGCGTGAGCGGCTGGTTGGAGACCGGCGTGATCTTGCCGTCGATCTTGATCGCCGGCGGGAAGCCGGCGGTGAGAAACAGGTCGGACCCGCCCTTGTTCACCATCAAGCGCAGCAGGTCGTGCACCAGCTTGGTTGCCTGATCGCGTTCCATGTCGCCCCTCCTGGCCGGCCGCGTTACGCGCCGGGGAACAAATCCTTGTTGGCCGCCCGCGTGCGCGCCTCAGACGCCGCCACCACGTTGCGGCGAACCAGGTCCTGCAGGCACTGGTCCAGCGTCTGCATGCCCAGCGCCTGGCCGGTCTGGATGGCGGAATACATTTGCGCGATCTTGTTCTCGCGGATCAGGTTGCGGATCGCCGGCGTGCCCACCATGATCTCATGCGCCGCCGCGCGCCCGGAGCCGTCCTTGGTCTTGAGCAGCGTCTGCGAGATCACCGCCCGCAGGCTCTCCGACAGCATCGAGCGCACCATCTCCTTTTCCGCTGCCGGGAACACGTCGACGATGCGGTCGATGGTCTTGGCCGCGGAGCTGGTGTGCAGCGTGCCGAACACCAGGTGGCCGGTTTCCGCCGCGGTCAGGGCCAGCCGGATGGTTTCCAGGTCCCGCATCTCGCCCACCAGGATCACATCCGGGTCTTCCCGCAGCGCGCTGCGCAGGGCGTTGGCGAAGGACAGGGTATGGGGACCCACCTCGCGCTGGTTCACCAGGCACTTCTTGCTCTCGTGCACGAATTCGATCGGGTCCTCGATGGTGAGGATGTGGCCGTGATCGTTTTCATTGATGAAGTTGATCATCCCCGCCAGCGTCGTCGACTTGCCCGAGCCGGTGGGGCCGGTCACCAGCACGATGCCGCGCGGCTGCTGGGAGATTTCCTGGAAGATCTTCGGCGCGTTGAGTTCCTCCAGCGTCAGCACCTTGGAAGGAATGGTCCGGAACACCGCGCCGGCACCGCGCTGCTGGAAAAACGCGTTGACCCGGAAGCGCGCCAGATTGGGGATCTCGAAGGAGAAGTCGCACTCGAGATTCTCCTCGTAGACCTTGCGCTGGCCGTCGTTCATGATGTCGTAGATCATCCGGTGCACATCCTTGTGCTCCAGCGCCGGCAGATTGATGCGGCGAACGTCACCATGCACCCGGATCATCGGCGGCAAGCCGGACGAGAGATGCAGGTCCGACGCCTTGTTCTTGACCGAAAACGCAAGCAGTTCCGCGATGTCCATTATAATTCCTTAAAATATTTTCTCGATTTCGCCTGTAACATCCTGCCGTATAAGGAAATCTGAGAGAAAACGCTGGAATTATGGCCACAATCCCGGAGGGCTTGCAAGCCGTGGCCGAACGCATCCGACGAGCGGCCGAAGCCTCCGGAAGAGCGGCCAGCGCGATCAAGCTGCTCGCGGTGAGCAAAACCTTTTCCGCCGACGCCGTTCGCGCCGCGTATGCGGCGGGCCAGCGCACCTTCGGCGAGAACTACGTGCAGGAAGCACTGGACAAGATGGGCCGGCTTGGCGACCTCGACATCGAGTGGCATTTCATCGGTCCGATCCAGAGCAACAAGACCGGTGCCATCGCCCGCCATTTCGACTGGGTGCATGGGATCGACCGCGAGCAGATTGCGCGCCGCCTGTCCGAGGCGCGGCCCGCGACGCGCGGCCCGCTGCAGGTCTGCGTGCAGGTGAACGTGGGCGGGGAAGCAAGCAAGAGCGGCGTTGCGCCGGAGGCGGCAGCGTCGCTGGCGCGCAGCGTCACCAGCCTGCCCGGTCTGCGCCTGCGGGGCCTGATGACGATTCCGCGGCCCAGCGAGGATCCGGCGGTGCTGCGGGCCCAGTTCCGGCGGCTGCGGCAGCTGGCGGAGGAGCTGCGCGGCGCCGGCCTGGACCTCGACACGCTGTCGATGGGCATGTCCGATGACCTCGAAACCGCGATTGCCGAGGGCGCCACCCTGGTGCGGGTCGGGACCGCCATTTTCGGCCCGCGGCGGCGGCGTCCGGTCCAGGAACCGCGGGCCAACGTTTAGGGACCCCACGCATGCATATCACGTTCATCGGTGGCGGCAACATGGCGAACGCGCTGGCCGGCGGCCTGCTGCAGCGGGGCTACCGCGCGGGCCAGCTGCGCGTGGTGGAAGTGGATGCCGCAGCCCGGGACCGGATCGTCCGGCAACTCGGCGTCTCCGCCACCGGCGACATCGAGGTCGGCGGCAGCCAGGTGGTGGTGCTGGCGGTCAAGCCCCAGCAATTGCGCGAGGCGGCAGCGGCCCTGGGGCCGAAACTGAGCGATCAGCTGGTGGTCTCGATTGCCGCCGGGATCCGGGTCGCCGATCTGGCACGCTGGCTCGGCGGCTATCGCCGCGTCGTGCGCACCATGCCCAACACGCCGGCGCTGGTGCACGCCGGCGTGACCGGACTGTACGCTCCCGACGGCGTCAGCCCCGCGGAACGCGCCCGGGCGGAGGAAATACTCGGCGCCGTGGGCCGCACCTTGTGGGTTTCGGACGAGTCCCAGATCGACGCCGTGACGGCGGTGTCGGGCAGCGGGCCGGCCTACGTGTTTTATTTCATCGAGGCACTGGAGCAGGCGGCGGCGGAGCTGGGCTTCGGCGCGGAGCAGGCCCGGCTGCTGGCCATGGAAACGTTCCACGGGGCCGTGCTGCTCGCGCGTTCGAGTCCGGACGATCCGGCTACGCTGCGCGCGCGCGTCACCAGCAAGGGCGGCACCACCGAGCGCGCGGTGCGCGAGCTCGACGCCGCCGCCGTCAAGGGTCGCATCGTCGCCGCCGTGCACGCCGCCGCCGTGCGCTCGCGGGAACTGGGCGACGAACTGGGCAAGGCGGGCTGACCGTGATCGGCAACGCGCTCGTGTTCCTGGCGCAGACGGCGTTCGGCCTGCTGACGCTGGCGTTCCTGCTGCGCTTCTATCTGCAGCTGTTTCGCGCGGCGCCGCGCAACCAGCTGTCGCAGTTTCTGGCGGCGGTCACCAACTGGGCGGTGCTGCCCGCGCGGCGGATCGTGCCCGGCCTCTGGGGCGCGGATCTGTCGTCGCTGGCCCTGGCGTGGCTGGCGACGTTCCTGGAACGGCTCGTCGTGCTGGGACTGCAGGGCTACGCCTTCGGCGCCGCGGTCGGCGTCTCGTTGGTCGCCCTGGCGCTGCTGGCCGCCGTCCAGGTGCTCAAGATCAGCATCTACATCCTGATCGTGGCGGTGATCGCGCAGGCGATCCTGTCCTGGGTCAACCCCCATACGCCGGTGGCGCCCATCCTCCATTCGCTAACGCGGCCGTTTCTGCGGCCGATCCAGCAGCGCATGCCGCTGCTGGGCGGCGTCGACCTCTCGCCGCTCATCGTGCTGATCCTGTGCCAGCTGGCGCTCATGGTGCCGGTGGCCTGGCTCGAAGCCAGCGTGCTGCGGCTGCTGTGACGCAGTCGCCGGAATCCTGGTTCCGGATCGAGGACAGCGGTGCGCGCGTCATTCTGAGCGTGCACGTCCAGCCCGGGGTCAGGCGCACGGAGGCGGCCGGTCTGCACGGCGGCGCGCTCAAGCTCCGCCTCGCGGCCCCGCCGGTGGCGGGCAGGGCCAACGCCGAGCTGATCCGATTCCTGGCCGAGGCCTTCGGCGTCCCCCGGAGTGCCGTCACGCTGCTTTCCGGCGAAACCTCCCGCCGCAAACGCGTGGCGGTGTCCGGGGCAACCCGGCCGCCGGAGGCGCTGCTGGCCGGCGCGCATGTCGAAGCGGGGAGCGAACCGCGGAGACGCAGAGAGATGCGAAAAAGCTTTTAACCGTCAAGGACGCAAAGTACGCGAAGGAAAGTAAGGGCCTGTTCTTCCTTTGCGACCTTCGCGTCCTTCGCGGTTCGTGCTCCGAAGGATCTTCTCTGCGTCTCCGCGGTGAAGAAATCGCCGGCGACGCGCCGTCGGCCAGATTACATCAGCACGACGTCGTACTGCTCCTGGGTGTAGAGCGTCTCCACCTGCAGGCTCACCGGCTTGCCGATGAAGTCCCCGAGCTGGGCGAGGCTGTGGGATTCCTCGTCGAGGAACAGGTCGATCACCGTCTGCGACGCCAGGATGCGGTACTCGCGCGCGTCGAACTGGCGCGCCTCGCGCAGCAGTTCGCGCAGGATCTCGTAGCACACCGTCTGCGCGGTCTTGATCTCGCCGCGCCCCTGGCAGGTGGGGCAGGGCTGGCACAGGATGTGGGCCAGGCTTTCCCG
Organism: Pseudomonadota bacterium; assembly: GCA_049322755.1. Classification (GTDB taxonomy): domain Bacteria; phylum Pseudomonadota; class Gammaproteobacteria; order Burkholderiales; family UBA6910; genus DATIUV01. The sequence goes on from JBMOQX010000034.1 coordinate 19,201, forward strand.
GGTGCGCTTGCGGGTCATCTCCACCAGACCGAGCGCGGTGAAGCCGTTCAAGGTCATCTTGACTCGGTCGCGGGTCAGCGCCTTCTTGAACTCGGACAGCACCGAGCTCCGGTGCTCCTCGCTCTCCATGTCGATGAAGTCGATGATGATGATGCCGCCGAGATTGCGCAGGCGCAGCTGGCGCGCGATCACCTGCGCCGCCTCGAGGTTGGTCTTGAAGATGGTCTCGTCGAAGCTGCGCCCGGAGACGAAGCCGCCGGTGTTCACGTCGACGGTGGTGAGCGCCTCGGTCTGGTCGATGATCAGATAGCCGCCGGACTTGAGGTCCACGCGCCGCGCCAGCGCCTTTTCGATCTCGTCCTCGACCCCGTAGAGATCGAACAGCGGCCGCTCACCGGCGTAATGGTCGATGCGCTCGACCGCGTTGGCGACGAAGTCGCTGGCGAACGCAATCATCTTCTGGTAGGTTTCGCGCGAGTCCACCAGCATGCGCGCGGTGTCATCGCCGACGAAATCCCGCAGCACGCGCAGCGACAGCGTGAGATCCTGGTAGAGCAGGGTCGGCGCCCCGGAGACGCGGAACTTTTCCTGGATGTCGGCCCACTGCTTTTTTAGATAGCCGATGTCCGCTACCAGCTCGCCCTCGGTGGCCGCCTCGGCGTTGGTGCGGATGATGTAGCCGCCGCCCTCCCCCGGGGGGATCAGCTGCAGCAGCTTTTCCTTGAGCAGCTGGCGTCCGGTTTCGTCCTCGATGCGCTGGGAGATGCCGATGTGGGACTCCTGCGGCAGGTAGACGAGAAAACGCCCGGCGATGCTGATCTGGGTCGAGAGCCGCGCGCCCTTGCTGCCGATCGGATCCTTGATCACCTGCACCAGCAGGTTCTGCCCCTCCGACAGCACCCGCTCGATGGGCAGCCCGGACTGGCTGCCGTTCTGCTTCAGGCCCCAGATGTCCGCCACGTGCAGGAACGCCGCGCGGTCGAGCCCGACGTCGATGAACGCCGACTGCATGCCCGGCAGCACCCGCGAGACCCGGCCGACGTAGACGTTGCCCACCAGGCCGCGGCTGGTGGTGCGCTCGATGTGCAGTTCCTGCACGACGCCCTGCTGGATCACCGCGACGCGGGTCTCCTGGGGCGTGACGTTGATGAGGATCTCGTCGCTCATGGCCGTGAACCGGCACTCGGGGGACGCCCGGGCGGCGGCCCCGCGGGGCGGTCAAAGGATTCCACAGCCGAAGTGTTTGAGCAACCGCGCGGTTTCGAACAAAGGCAGGCCCACCACCCCTGAATAGCTGCCGCTCAGGGATTCCACGAACACCGCCCCCAGTCCCTGGATCGCGTAGGCGCCGGCCTTGTCCATCGGTTCGGTGGTGGAAACGTAAGCGGCGATCTCGCTGTCATTGAGATCCCGGAACGTGACGTCGGAGCGGGACAGCGCGGCTTCCACCTGGTCCTCGAACGCCACCGCCACCGCCGTGTACACCTGATGCGTGCGCCCCGACAGCCGGCGCAGCAGATCGCAGGCGTGGGGCATGGACTCGGCCTTGCCCAGGATCTCGCCGCCCAGGGCCACGGCGGTGTCCGCCGCCACCAGGGGAAATACGGGGTACATCCGCGGCAGCCGCCGCTGCATCAGGTAGCGCATGCCGACCGCCGCTTTCGCCTGCGCCACGCGCACCGCGTACTGGTCGGGCGCTTCGCCGGGGAGCGGCGTCTCGTCGACGTCCCGGCTGCGGTCTGCGCTCTCGCGCAGCATCAGCAGCTCGAACTCGACGCCGATCTGCTTCAGCAGCTCGCGCCGCCTCGGGCTGCGGGAGGCCAGATAGACGCGGCGGCGCAGGCTGGTGCTCATGGGTCGGCGTTGGCTCCGGCAGGGTTCAGCCGCGGTGGTAAGGATGGCCTTTGAGCAGGGACACGGCTCGGTAAAGCTGCTCCGCCAGCACCACCCGGGCAAGCGCGTGCGGGAGCGTCATGGGCGAAAGCGACAGCGTGCGGTCGGCGCTGCGCCTGACGTCGGCGTGCAGTCCGTCGGCGCCGCCGATGATGAAGGCGAGCGGTGTCCCGCGGGTCATGGCGTGATCGAGAAACCGGGCGAACGCACGCGTATCGAAAGCCTCCCCTTGCTCGTCGAGAATCACCTTAAGTGCGCCCGCCGGAATCGCGGCCAGCAGGCGCTCGCCTTCCGTTTTCATCGCCGCCCTGGCGTCGCTGCGCGTCGAGCCCCGTGCGGCCGCCACCTGCTTCAGCTCCACCCGCGCCTCGCGCGGCATGCGCTTCAGGTATTCCGCCGTCGCCGCGTCCGCCCAGTCGGGCAGCCGGTCGCCGACCGCGACGATGGTGAATCTCATCCCGGCAGCCGCCGGCCGCCGCGCTCAGCGCGTTCTCGCCGGCTCGGCCCGGCGCGGGCCGGCGCGCACCGGCCGCTCGCCGCCCCAGAGCTGCTCGAGGTCGTAATACTCGCGCGCCACCGGCTGCATGATGTGCACCACCGCGTCGCCGAGATCCACCAGGATCCACTCGGAGGAGCCCTCGCCCTCGACGCCGTGGACCGTACCGCCGGCTTTCTTGACCTGTTCCTGAACGTTCTTGGAAAGCGCCCGGGTCTGCCGCGCCGATTCGGCCGACGCAATGATCATGCGATCGAACAGGGGCGTGATTTTGGAGACGTTGAGCACCACGATGTCGCGCGCCTTGATGTCCTCCAGCGCGGCCACCGCGATCTTGACCAGCTTGTCGATTCTCATCGGCCTCCGGCCAGATAGAGGGATTGCGAGCGAATATAATCGAGAACGGATTCGGGAAGCAAATAACGCACGCTGGCGCCGCGCCGGAGGCGCTCCCGTATTTCGCTCGCGGAAATTTCCAGGAGCCGCGTCGCCGCCGCCACGATCCGCCCCGCTTCGGCCTCGGCCAGCGCCGCCGGCGCCGGGCTGTGGCGCGCGTTCCAGTAGCGTTGCAGGGCCGCGCTCCAGCGCTCGGGAACGATGGCAACCCCCGGCCGCGCCACCACGGCGATGTGCGCCAGGTCGAACAGACGCTCCCAGCGCGACCATTCCGTGAGTCGGGCGAAGGCGTCAGCGCCGAGCACCACGACCGGCATCGCGCCGCTTCCCAGCTCGCCGCACAAATGCTCCAGGGTGTCCACGGTGTAGCTTACGCCCGCGCGCTCGAGCTCGCAGCGCTCGAGCACGAACGCGGGGTTGCCGGCGATCGCCAGCTCCACCATGCGCGCCCTTTGCGCCGGCGTCGCCGACGGCTCCCCGCGCAGGTTGGGGCGCGCGGCCGGGACGAAGCGGACTTCGGCCAGGCCGAGCTGCTCGGCGACTTCCTCCGCCACGCGCAGATGCGCATAGTGGATGGGGTCGAAGGTGCCGCCGTAGACGCCGATCAGCCGCATGAGGGAGTCGGGTGCGGGCGCAACCCGGTGCCGGCCGGACGCCGGCTCCGGGAAGCGCGGCGGGCCGCCGCGGCCGCTCTCAAAGCACGAGCCGGCGCATGTCCGCCAGGAGGTCCGCCAGGTACGCGTTGAACCGCGCCGCGCCCGCGCCGTCCACCACCCGGTGATCCCAGGACAGGGACAGCGGCAGGATCAGGCGTGGCGCGAACTGCTTGCCGTCCCAGACCGGCCGCGTCGCCGCGCGGCAGACGCCGAGGATCGCGACTTCCGGCGCGTTGATGATGGGGGTGAAATAGGTGCCGCCGATGCCGCCGAGGGAGGAAATCGAGAACGTGCCGCCCTGCATGTCCGACGGCGCAAGCTTGCCGGCCCGGGCCTTGGCGGCGAGCGCCGACATCTCGCGCGCGATCTCGATCACGCCCTTGCGGTCGGCGTCCTTGACCACCGGCACCACCAGGCCGTTGGGCGTGTCGGCGGCGACGCCGATGTGATAGTACTTCTTGAGGACGATCGATTCGCCGTCGAGCGAGGCATTGAACTCGGGAAACTTCTTCAGCGCGGCGACGCAGGCCTTCACCAGGAACGCCAGCATGGTCACCTTGACGCCGCTCTTTTCGTGCTCCTTGTTCAGCCGCACGCGGAAGGCTTCCAGCTCGGTGATGTCGGCGTCGTCGTGGTTGGTGACGTGGGGGATGGAGACCCAGTTGCGGTGCAGCGCCGGCCCGGAGATCTTCTTGATGCGCGACAGCGGCTGCGTCTCGACCGGCCCGAACTTGGCGAAATCCACCTTCGGCAGCTCCGGCAGGCCGAGCGCCAGCCCGCCGCCGGCGGCCGCCCGCGGCGCCGACAGTGCCTGCTTGACGTAAGCCTGCACGTCTTCCGCGAGGATCCGGCCCTTCGGCCCGCTGCCCTTGACGACGCCCAGGTCGACGCCCAGCTCACGCGCGAAGCGGCGCACGCCGGGACTGGCGTGGGCCTTGCGGAACGCGCCTTCGTCAATCGCCGGCGCGGAAGTCGGCGGTGCGGCGGCGGGAGCCGCCCGCTCCGCCGGGGTTGCCGACGCCGGAGTGGCGGGCGCTGACGGCGCCGCCGCTTTCGCGGGCGCGGGGGCAGGCGCTTCGCCGCCCGCCTCCAGCACCAGGATCGCCGTGCCCTGGGAGACCTTGTCGCCCACCTTGACCCGGACCTCCTTCACGGTTCCGGCCACCGGCGCGGGCACGTCCATGGTGGCCTTGTCGGACTCCAGCGTGATGAGCGGATCCTCGGCCTTGACCGTGTCACCGGCTTTCACCAGCACCTCGATCACCGGCACGTCCTTGAAATCGCCGATGTCGGGAACCGTCACCTCGCGCGTTTCACCCCGCGCCGCGGGCGCCGGCGCCGCCGCTGACGGCTCCTTGGCGGGCGCCGGGGCAGGGGTCGCCTCTTCCGCCGCCGGCTCCAGCGTGACGATGAGGGACCCCTGGGCCACCTTGCTGCCGACCTGCACCTCCACCGTACGCACGCGGCCCGCGAACGGCGCCGGCACGTCCATCGTGGCCTTGTCGGACTCCAGCGTCACCAGCGGATCCTCGGCCTTGACGGTGTCGCCCGGCTTCACCAGCACCTCGATGACGGGCACGTCCTTGAAGTCCCCGATGTCGGGAACCAGCACCTGTTTTGCGTCGCTCACGGTTGTTCCGCCTTGTTATCGGTTCGCGCCACGCGGGCCGTCACCGCCTCAGACCCGCGCCGGGTTCGGCCGCTCGGTGTCGATCTTGAAACGCTCGATGGCCTCCGCCACCTTCTCGACCGACATCTGGCCCTCGTCGGCCAGCGACTTCAGCGCCGCCAGCGTCACGTAGTTGCGGTCCACCTCGAAATGGCGGCGCAGCTTCTCGCGCGTATCCGAGCGGCCGAAGCCATCGGTGCCCAGCACCGTGTAGCGCCGCGGCACGAACTCGCGGATCTGGTCGGCGAAAATCTTCATGTAATCGGTCGATGCCACCACCGGGCCGGGATGGTCCTTCAGGCACTGCTCGACGTAAGTGAGCCGCGGCTTCTCCGTCGGATGCAGCAGGTTCCAGCGCGCCACGTCCAGACCCTCTCGGCGCAGCTCGTTGAAGCTGGTGACGCTCCAGATGTCGGCAGCGACGCCATAGTCCGACTCCAGGATCCCGGCGGCGGCGATCGCCTCGCGCAGGATCGTGCCGCTGCCCAGCAGCTGCACCCGCGGCGCGTTCTTGCCTCTGCCCCGGCCCTGGCGGAACAGGTACATGCCCTTGAGGATGCCGTCGCGCGCCCCCTCCGGCAGCGCCGGATGAGTGTAGTTCTCGTTCATCAGCGTGAGGTAATAGAACACGTCCTCCTGCTCCTTCATCATCCGCCGCAGGCCGTCCTGCACGATCACCGCCACCTCGTAGGCGAAGGTGGGATCGTAGGAGATGCAGTTCGGGATGGTGGAGGAGAGCACGTGGCTGTGGCCGTCCTCGTGCTGCAGGCCCTCGCCGTTCAGGGTCGTGCGCCCGGCAGTGCCGCCCAGCAGGAATCCGCGGCAGCGCATGTCGCCCGCGGCCCAGGCCAGATCGCCGACGCGCTGGAACCCGAACATCGAGTAGTAGATGTAGAACGGGATCATGATCTGGTTGTGATTGCTGTAGGACGAGGCCGCCGCCATCCACGAGGCCATCGCGCCGGGCTCGTTGATCCCCTCCTGCAGAATCTGGCCGCTCTTGTCCTCGCGGTAGAACATGAGCTGGTCCTTGTCCTCGGGCACGTAGAGCTGGCCCACCGACGACCAGATGCCCAGCTGCCGGAACATCCCCTCCATGCCGAAGGTGCGCGACTCGTCCGGCACGATCGGCACCACGTACTTGCCGACCTTTTTGTCCTTGACCAGGATGTTGAGCATCCGCACGAACGCCATGGTGGTGGAAAGCTCCCGCTCCTCGGAGCTCTTGAGCAGCGGCTCGAACGCCGACAGCTCCGGCACCTCCAGCGCCTTGTCGGCCTTCACCCGCCGTGCCGGCAGGTAGCCCCCCAGGTCCTTGCGCCGCTGGCGCATGTACTCCAGCTCCTTGGAGCCCTCCTCGAACCTGAGGTAGGGAACCTCCTCCAGCTTCTCGTCCGGGATCGGCAGGTTGAAGCGGTCGCGGAACGCCTTGAGCGAGATCGTCCCCATCTTCTTCTGCTGATGGGTGATGTTCTGGCCCTCGCCGGACTCACCCATGCCGTAGCCCTTGATGGTCTTGGCCAGGATTACCGTCGGCTGGCCGGCGTGGTTCACCGCCGCGTGGTAGGCGGCATAGATCTTGTGCGGGTCGTGGCCGCCGCGGTTGAGGCGCCAGATGTCGTCGTCGGTCATGTGGGCGACCATCGCCTTCAGCTCGGGGTACTTGCCGAAGAAATGCTCGCGCACGTAGGCGCCGTCCCTGGACTTGAACGTCTGGTATTCGCCGTCGACGCACTCCTCCATGCGCTTCAACAGCAGATCGTTCTTGTCCTGCGCCAGCAGCGGGTCCCAGTAGGAGCCCCAGATCAGCTTGATGACGTTCCAGCCGGCGCCGCGGAAGTTGCCTTCCAGCTCCTGGATGATCTTGCCGTTGCCGCGCACCGGGCCGTCGAGGCGTTGCAGATTGCAGTTGATGACGAAGATCAGGTTGTCCAGCCGCTCCCGCGACGCCAGCGCGATGGCGCCTTGCGATTCGGGCTCGTCCATCTCGCCGTCGCCGCAGAAGCACCAGACCTTGCGGCCTTCGGTGTTGACGATGCCGCGGTCGTTCAGGTACTTCATGAAGCGCGCCTGGTAGATCGCCTGCAACGGGCCCAAGCCCATCGACACCGTGGGAAAGCGCCAGAAATCCGGCATCAGCCACGGATGCGGATAGGAAGACAGCCCCTTGCCGTCCACCTCCTGGCGGAAGTTGTCCATCTGCTCTTCGGTGAGCCGGCCGAGCATGAACGCGCGGGCGTATACCCCGGGGGCCGAGTGGCCCTGGATGAAGACCAGATCCCCGCCGCGCTCGGGAGATTCCGCGCGCCAGAAATGATTGTAGCCGACGTCGTAGAGCGTCGCCGCCGAGGCGAAACTGGCGATGTGGCCACCGACGTTGGTGTGCTTGTTGGCGCGCAGCACCATCGCCATCGCGTTCCAGCGCGCGTACGATCGGATCGTGTGCTCGATCTCGTGGTCGCCGGGAGAACGGGCCTCCTTGTGCGGCGGGATGGTGTTGACATAGGGCGTGTTGGTGCAATACGGAAACGTGCCGCCGACGCGGCGGGCGCGCTCCATCAGGGCCTGCAGGATGTAGTAGGCGCGGTCCACGCCTTCCTGCTCGAGAATCGCTTCCAGAGCGTCCAGCCACTCGCGGGTTTCCTGGGGATCGGTATCGGGCAACGCTGCCATGGCTCCACCTCGTTGTTATGACGCCGACACTGATGCGTTCGACGGTGATCGGGCTGCAGCGAGTTCCCGGCCTATGGGCGCCGCGGCGGGGACTCGGAGGGACGTTTCATGATAGCGGAGCCCACGCGATTTAGCCACGCGGGGCCGCGGCGGCGCGCTCCGCCGCCCGCAGCGTGTTCTCCAGCAGCATGGTGATGGTCATGGGTCCGACGCCGCCCGGCACCGGCGTGATGCGCGAGGCGACCCGCCGCACGCCGTCGAAATCCACGTCGCCGACGATGCGCCCGCCCGCAGGCCGGTTGACGCCGACATCCACCACCACCGCCCCGGGTTTCACCATGTCGGCGGTGACGAGGCCCGGCCGGCCCGCCGCCACCACCAGGATGTCGGCCTGGCGCGTGAATCCGGCCAGGTCGGGCGTGCGCGAATGGCACACGGTGACGGTGGCGTCCCGCGCCAGCAGCATCAGCGCCAGCGGCTTGCCGACGATGGGGCTGCGCCCGACGACGACGGCATGGCGCCGGGCGATGGGGATGCTCTCGTGCTCCAGCATGCGCACCACCGCGGAGGGTGTGCACGGCGGATAGGTTTCGGCGCCGATCAGTAGCGCCCCCAGGTGCTGGAAGCGGAAGCCGTCCACATCCTTCTCGGGGGCCACGGCCTCCAGCATGTCGCGCATGTCGATGTGGCGCGGCAGCGGGAGCTGGATCAGCACGGCGTGCACCGCGGAATCGGCGTTGAGCCCGGCTATGTGCGCCAGCAGCGTCTCCTCGCCCACGTCGGCGGGGAAGCGCTCCAGCGTCGAGCGGATGCCGATGCTCTCGCAGGCCTGGGCCTTGCTGCGCACGTAGACCTGGGACGCGGGGTTCTCCCCCACCATCACCGCCGCCAGGGCCGGGCGCACGCCATGCTCGATCAGGCGGTTGGCGCGCACTTTGAGCGCGGCGCGGATCTCTTCGGCGATGGCACGGCCGTCGAGGAGAGTGGCGGTCATGATGCAGCGCAAAAAAAAACGGCAATTATAGCCGAGCGCGTTCCGGACCCGCGGCGGCGCGCTCAGTCATAGACGCGGGTGTCTTCGATGACCTTGCCGTCGTTGGGCAGGCTGCCCGGAGACACCAATACGGCCTCCCCGCGCAGCTTGGTGACGTCACGCATCGTCTCGGCGAGCGCCGTTCGCAGCGCCTCGCCGCCGGCCGCCGCGGCCTCGCAGCGCAGCACCATGCGGTCATTCCTGGCCGCGTCGTGCCCGATCACCAGGCGCGCGCGCTTCACCTCCGGATGGCGGCGGACGATCTCCGCCACCTGGCCGGGATGGACGAACATGCCCCGCACTTTCGCCGTCTGGTCGGCACGTCCCAGCCACCCGCGGATGCGCCGGTTGGTGCGGCCACAGGGGCTCGCGCCCGGCAGCACCGCCGACAGGTCGCCGGTGGCGAAGCGGATCAGCGGGTAGTCGGGATTGAGTGTCGTCACCACCACTTCGCCCACCTCGCCGTCCGCCACCGGGTCCCCGGTACCCGGTCTCACGATCTCCAGGATTACACCCTCGTCCACGATCAGTCCCTCCATGGCGGCCGATTCGTAGGCGATCAGTCCCAGGTCGGCCGACGCGTAGCACTGCCGCGTCGCGACGCCGCGCCCGGCGAGCGCGCTTCTCAGGCTCGCCGGCAGCGCTTCGCCCGACACCAGCGCCTTCTTCAGGCTCGCGATGTCGGCGCCCAGCTCGTCGGCCTTCTCGCAGAGGATCTTGAGAAACGACGGCGTGCCGCCGTAGCCGTCGGCCCGCAGTGCCGCCATCGCCTGGACCTGCAGCTCGGTCTGGCCGACGCCGCCGGGGAACACCCGGCAGCCCAGCGCGCGCGCACCGCTGTCGACCATGAAGCCGGCGGGCGTGAAGTGATAGGAAAAGGTGTTGTGCACCAGTTCGCCGCGGCGAAACCCGGCGGCGAACAGCGCCCGGGCGAAGCGCCACCAGTCGGCGCCGCGGCCCTCGGGATCGAAGATCGGTCCGGGGGAGGCGAAGATGCGGCCGATCGCGCCCTCCGCCGTGTTCGCCAGCCCGCCAAACGGCGGCTCGGCCTGCTGCCGCTCGGTCAGCTGGGATTTGCGCGTGAGCGGCAGCCGCGCCAGGTCCGCGCGCGAGCGAATCTCGCGGCCGTCCACGTCCGCCAGCAGGCGGCCATAGGCCGGCGCCACCCGCCGGGCGTGATCCACCTGCGCCGCCAGCGCCGCCATCAGCGCCTGCTCGCGCAGCTCGGGGTCGCGGGTTTCGAGGGCGTCGAAGTGCTCGGACATGGCGGATCAGTTCACAGGGCGGCGGCACCCGGTTCCCGTAACGGCGGCCGGTATGCGGACATGGACGGGGCGGCGCCGGCGGCGCCGCGTCAGGCCAGCCAGCGCTTGCGCCGGCGGTAATGCTTGACGTCGCGAAAGCTCTTGCGGCCCGCCGTGGACAGCCCGAGATAGAACTCCTTGACGTCCTCGTTGCTGGCCAGCGCCGCGGCCTCGCCGTCCATCACCACGCGGCCGTTCTCGAGGATGTAGCCGTAATCCGCGAACCGCAGCGCCACCATGGTGTTCTGCTCCGCCAGCAGGAAGCTCACCCGCTCCTTTTCGTTGAGGTTCTTCACGATGCTGAAGATCTCCTCCACGATCTGGGGCGCAAGGCCCATGGACGGCTCGTCCAGCAGGATCATGGTGGGCCGCGCCATCAGCGCGCGGCCCACCGCGGTCATCTGCTGCTCGCCGCCCGAGGTGAACCCGGCCATGGCGTGCCGCCGCTCCTTGAGCCGCGGGAAGTAGCTGTACACGCGCTCGAGGTCGGCGCGGATCTCGGCCCGGCTCGCCTTGCGCGTGAACGCGCCGGTCAGCAGGTTCTCCTCGACGGTCAGGTGGCCGAAGACGTGCCGGCCCTCCATCACCTGGATCACGCCGCGCCGCACCAGGTCCGGCGGCGTGAGATTGTCGATGCGCTCGCCGCGGAATTCGACCGAGCCCTTGGTCACCTCGCCGCGCTCCGCCCGCAGCAGGTTGGAAATGGCCTTCAGCGTCGTGCTCTTGCCGGCGCCGTTGGCGCCCAGCAGCGCCACGATGCGGCCATCCGGCACCTCGAGGGAAACGCCCTTGAGGACCAGGATGACGTGATCGTAGATGACCTCGATGTTGTTCACCGACAGCAGGAACGGGCTGGCCGCTGCGGCGGCGGTGGATTCTGCGTATGGCATGTCTTTCCGGTTCGGTCAGAGCGCCCGGAGAAACCGTCTTCGGCCGCAGCCGAAGACGGTTTGACCCGGCCCTCGTCAGGTCACTTCTCTTTCGAGCAGTCCCGCGGCGTGATCTTCTTCTCCGCCGCGTACTTGGCGGCGGAGGCCTCGATCATCGGCCGCACGATGTCCTGGTCGGACGCGATCCAGTCCGTGATCACGACCCAGCGCTCGCCGTTCCACTGCTGGAACTTGACCGCGCCGCCGCCCTCATGGTCCAGGCACGAGGCCTTGATCGGCTGCATCAGGCCATACGCCCCCAGCTGCTTGATGCGCTTGTCGTCGATGTTGAGGTTCTCGATGCCCCAGCGCACCTGCTCGCCGGTGAGCGGCTTGCCCTTGCCGAACTTCTCCTGCGCGGTGCGCACCGCCTCCGCCGTGACGATGCCCTGGATCACGCCGCGGTTGTAGTAAATGGTGCCGATGCGGCTCGGATCGGCCAGGTTGCCCTTCTTGGCGCCGGTATAGAGGTGCTTCTCGATGTCCTGGATCACCGGGAAGTCCTTGCCCGACGGATGGAAGCCGGCCGCGATCAGGCCCTTGGCCGCGTCGCCGGCCGGAATCACGTCTTCCTCGGCGCCGCTCCACCACACGCCGACGATCCGGTCGGCCGGGTAGCCCACCTTCTGCGCGGTCCGCAGCGCTGTCGGGTTCATCACCCCCCAGCCCCGCAGGATCACCCAGTCGGGTTTGTAGCGGCGGATCTCCAGCCACTGCGACTGCTGCTCGTTGCCCGGGTGCGGGACTTCCAGGTGCTTGACCTCGAAGCCGTACTTTTTGGCCTGGACGTCCAGCACCGGGATCGTCTCCTTGCCGTAGGCCGAGCCGTGGTAGAGGTTGACGATCTTCTTGCCCTTGAGCTTGTCCATGCCGCCTTCGCGCTCGCCGATGAACTTGATCTTGGCGGTGCTCTGGCTCCAGTAGTTGGTGCCCAGCGGGAAGATGTAGGGGAAGACGCGGCCGTCGGAGGCGTCCGTGCGGCCGAAGCCCATGGAGATCACCGGGATCTTGTCGTTGGTGGCGCGATCGATGATGGAGTAGGTCACGCCGGTGGAGAGCACCGCGAACACCGTGGCGCCGGTGGGGCCCTTGCCCTTGAGGCGCTCGTAGCACTCGACGCCGCGGTCGTTCTTGTACTCGGTCTCGCACTCCTCCCAGGTGAACTTGACGCCGTTCACGCCGCCGTCACGCATGTTCAGCATGTTGAGGTAGTCGATGTAGCCGCCGAAATAGCTGATGCCGGCAGCGGCGTAGGGGCCGACCCGGTAGGACAGCATCGGCACGAACTGCTCCTTGGCCTGCGCCATTGCAGGTGGAGCGACCAGTGCTGCACCTGCGATGCCGGCGGCGACCAGCCCGGCCACCAGGCCGCGGCGTCCAAAAGTTCCGCTTTTCATTCTCAATTCCTCCTGTCTAAGGTGGTGATAAACGCGAACCTGCGTGGGATCGCTTTCTTCTGCTGCTCACGCAATATACTCCGCGCGCAGCCATACACGAAACCGTCAGTGGGGGAACGGCCACAGCCGCAGCTTTTCCTTGCCGATCTGCCACAACCGGGCGAGCCCGTTGGGCTCCACCGCCAGGAAGAAGATGATCAGCCCGCCGAAGATGATGAGTTCGGTGTTGGAGAGAATCGCGGTGGGCACCGCGCCGCCGAACAGGGCGTGGGCGATCAGGTTGAGCAGGATGGGCAGCAGGATGATGAAGGCCGCGCCCAGGAACGCCCCCAAGATGGTGCCCAGCCCGCCGATGATGATCATGAACAGGATCTGGAACGAGCGGTTGAGGTCGAACGCCTGCGGCTCCACCGCGCCCAGGTAGGCGTAGGCGTAGAGCGCGCCGGCGACCCCGCAATAGAACGAGCTGATGGCGAACGCCAGCAGCTTGGTCTTGAGCATCGGGATGCCGATCACCTCGGCGGCCACGTCCATGTCCCTGATCGCCATGAACGCGCGCCCGGTCTTGGAGCGCATCAGGTTCTTTGCCAGCAGCGCCATCACCGTGACGATGGTGAGCGTCAGCAGGTATTTCTTGAGCGGCGTGTCGAACGCCACGCCGAGCATGGCCATGGGCTGCGCGTCGATCACGCCCGAAGGACTGTAGTTGGTGAACCAGCCGAACTTGGTCAAGGCCCACTCGATGAAGAACTGCGCCGCTAGGGTCGCCACCGAAAGGTAGAAGCCCTTGATGCGCAGCGACGGCAGTCCGAAAACGATTCCGACCGCCGCTGCGGTGAGACCCGCGAGGAAGAACGCCAGCAGAAACGGCATGCCGTCGACGCGCAGGATGAAATTGTAGGTCGCAAAAGCGCCGACTGCCATGAATCCGGCGGTGCCCAGGGATACCTGCCCGGCGTAGCCGGTGAGGATGTTGAGCCCCAGTGCCGCCAGCGACAGCACCAGAAACGGAATCATGATCCCCGTGAACAGGTAGTCCGAGCCCATCCACGGCACCACGAGGTACGCCAGCGCCAGGATGACGAAAAACCCGATCCGGTCCTGGCGGATCGGAAAGATCTGCGCGTCGGTGGTGTAGCTGGTCTTGAACTGGCCGGCTTCGCGGTAAAACATGCTAGACCCTGTGAATGATGAAGGGTGAACGGTGAGCCGAAGTGCCGGAGCGCGGCTCCGGGTGATGTGTCTTACGCTTCATCATGGGCCATTCACCGTTCACCATTCACCATTTGCCGGTCACTCGTCACACCCGCTCGATGCGCTTCTCGCCGAACAGCCCTTCCGGCCGCACCAGCAGGAACAGCATGGCGAACACGTAGGGGAACCAGTTCTCGATGCCGCCGCCCACGTAGGGGCCGATATAGACTTCGGCGAGCTTCTCGGTGGCGCCGATGATGAGGCCGCCGACGATGGCGCCAGGCACGGAGGTGAACCCGCCCAGGATCAGGACCGGCAGCGCCTTGAGGGCAAGAAACGTCAAGGCGAACTGCACGCCGACGCGGGCGCCCCAGAGCATGCCCGTCACCAGCGCCACCAGCCCCGCCACCGCCCACACGATCGCCCAGATCTGCTGCAGCGGGATGCCCACCGATTGAGCGGCCTGGTGGTCGTCCGCCACTGCCCGCAGCGCGCGGCCGATGCGGGTCTTGCTGAAAAACAGCGCCAGCGCCGTCACCATCACCGCCGCCGTCCCTGCGGCGAACAGATCGAACTGACTGATCAGTATGCCCTCGATCTCCAGCGGCACGTCGGCGATGCCCAGGTCGAGGCCGTGCACCGATGCGCCCCAGAACAGCTGCGCCACGCCCTCGATGACGAACGTCAGGCCCAGCGTGGCCATGAACAGCGTGATCTCCGGCTGGTTCACCAGCGGGCGCAGCACGATGCGCTCGGTGAGGATGCCCACCACCACCATGATGGCCAGGGTCGCCGCCATCGCCAGCCAGAAGTTCCAGCCGTAATTCAGCAGGCTGACGAACGTCAGCGCGGCGAAGAACACCATCGCGCCCTGGGCGAAGTTGAACACCCCGGAGGCCTTGTAGATCAGCACGAAGCCGAGCGCCACCAGCGAGTACATGACCCCCGCCAGCAGCCCGCCGATCAGCACTTCGAAGAAAAACGCCATGTCGCGTCCCCTGCGCCCGGGTCAGTGGGCGACGCCCAGGTAGGCGTCGATGACCGCCTGGTTGCTGCGCACCGCGTCCGGATTGCCTTCGGCGATCTTGCGGCCGTAGTCGAGCACCACCACCCGGTCGGAAATGTCCATCACCACGCCCATGTCGTGCTCGATCAGGACGATGGTGGTGCCGAATTCGTCGTTCACGTCCAGCACGAAACGGCACATGTCCTGTTTTTCCTCGACGTTCATCCCCGCCATGGGCTCGTCCAGCAGCAGCAGCTTCGGCTCCGCCGCCAGTGCGCGTCCCAGCTCGACGCGTTTCTGCAGCCCGTAGGGCAGGCGCCCGACCGGGGTCTTGCGGATGTGCTGGATCTCGAGGAAGTCGATGATCTCCTCCACCTTGCGCCGGTTCGCGACCTCCTCGCTGCGGGCGCGGCCGAAGTAGAGCGCGTGCTCGAGGAAGTTGGTGCGCATATGCAGATTGCGCCCGGTCATGATGTTGTCGAGCACGCTCATGCCCTTGAACAGCGCGATGTTCTGGAAGGTGCGTGCGATGCCCTGGGCGGCGGCCTCGTGGGGTCGCACGCGCTTGCGCGTCCGCCCGAGAAAGGTGACCGTGCCCTCCTGCGGATGGTAGACGCCGTTCACCACGTTGAGCATCGAGCTCTTGCCCGCGCCGTTGGGCCCGATGATGGCCAGGATCTGGTGCTCGCGCACCTCGAAGGACACGTTCTGCAGCGCCTTCACGCCGCCGAACGAGAGCGAGATGTCCTGCACCGAGAGGATGGCGGCGTCGATGGCGCGGGGCGCGGTCATTCAGGAGACCTTCCGCGCCAGGTCCACGCTGTAGGTCTCGGCCTCGGCGATGCGCAGGGTGGCGCTGATGGTGCCGGTACGCCCGTCCTCGAACTTGACCTGGGTTTCGATGTAACACTCGCTCTTGCCCGCGTAGAGCGCGTCGATCAGCACCGCGTACTTGTCGGCGACGAAGCCGCGGCGCACCTTGCGCGTGCGCGTGATCTCGCCGTCGTCCGGATCCAGTTCCTTGTGCAGGATCAGGAAGCGGTGGATCTGCGAGCCGCCCAGCTTGGGGTCGACGGAAAGGTCGCGGTTGACGTGCTCGATGCATTCGCGGATCAGCTCGTACACCGGCGCCTGCGCCGCCAGGTCGGTATAGCCGGAGTAGGCGAGGTTGCGCCGCTCGGCCCAGTTGCCCACCGCATCCATGTCGATGTTGATGAAGGCGCAGACCATGTCCCGGCCGTGGCCGAAAGCCACTGCCTCCTTGATGTAGGGGAAGAACTTGAGCTTGTTCTCGAGATACTTGGGCGCGAACAGCGTGCCGTCGGTGAGCTTGCCCACGTCCCTGGCGCGGTCGATGATCTTCAGGTGGCCATCCGCGTCGAAGTAGCCGGCGTCGCCGGTGCGGAACCAGCCGTCCGGGGTCTTGGCCTCGGCGGTGGCGTCCGGGTTCTTGTAGTACGCACGGAACAGTCCCGGGCTGCGGATGAGGATCTCGCCGCTGTCCGTCACCTTGAGCTCGACGCCGCGCACCGGCGGGCCGACGGTGTCCGGCTTGACCTGGCCGTTGGGCTGCACGCACACGAACACCGAGGTCTCGGTGGAGCCGTAGAGCTGCTTGAGGTTTACGCCGATGGAGCGGAAAAACACGAACAGGTCCGGGCCGATCGCCTCGCCCGCGGTGTACGCCACCTTGATGCGGCTCATGCCCAGTACGTTGCGCAGCGGACCGTAGACCGCCAGGTTGCCGACCGCGTACAGCAGCCGGTCGACGAAGCCCACACGGGCGTCGCCATCCAGGATCCGGGCGCCCACCCGCCGTGCCAGCGCCATGAAGTAGCCGTACAGCGCCTGCTTCAGGCGGCTGGCGTCCTCCATGCGGATGGTCACCTGGGTCAACAGCGCCTCCAGCACCCGCGGCGGCGCAAAATAGTAGGTCGGCCCGATTTCGCGCATGTCGGTCATCACCGTTTCCGCGGATTCGGGACAGCTCACGCAGAAGCCCACGACATAGGGCTGGGTGTAGGAGAAGATGTTCTGGCCGATCCACGCCATCGGCAGGTAGGCCAGCACCTCCTCGTCGGCCGTGAGGCCCTCCATGTCCGCACCGGCCCGGCCGGCGCTGATAAGATTGTGGTGCGTGAGAATCACGCCCTTCGGATGCCCGGTGGTGCCCGAGGTGTAGAACATCGCGGCGGTATCTTCGGGGCTGCCCTTGGCCACTTCCGCTTCGAAAAACCCCGGATTGCGCTGCGCGAACTCCCGGCCCAGCACCTGCAGGCTGGTGAAGCTCATCAGCTCCGGCTGGGCGTAGTGGCGCAACCCGCGCGGGTCGTCGTAGACGATGTGCTTGAGCTGCGGGCACTGGGGCATGATCTCCAGGAGCTTGTCCACCTGCTCCTGGTCCTCGACGATGGCGAAGGCGATCTCGGCGTTCTCGAACACGAACGCCATCTCCTGGGCCACGGCATCCTGGTAGAGGGGGACCGGAACGCCACCCAGCGCCTGGGCCGCCACCACCGTCCAGTACAGCCGCGGGCGGTTCTCGCCGATGATCGCCAGGTTCATGCCGCGCTTGAAACCCTGGGCCGCCAGCCCGCACGCCAGGGCCCGGACCTCGTCGGCCACCTGGGACCAGGTCCAGCTCTGCCAGATCCCGAGATCCTTTTCCCGAATGGCGGGGCGCTCGCCGCGGACCGCGGCGTGATGGAGGAGCAGCTTCGGGAAGGTATCGGCGCCGGACGCAGGCGCACCTTCCCCGGGGTGCGTGGACATCTCTCTCCTTCCTCAGCTGGCGGGGCGGCGGCTCTGGCGGCCGCCTGTCATGGATCGGGCGCGACGTGTCGGCGTGCCCCGCGAATGCCTTTTTACCTGATTATCAGCGCCCCCGGAAGTGGGGCGGCCGTTTCTCCAGGAACGCCTGCATGCCTTCCCGCTTGTCCTCGGTGGAACACAGCAGACCGAAGACGTCGCTTTCCATGATGCAGGCGCCGTCCAGGTCCATGTCCTGGCCGCGTTGCACCAATTGCTTGGTGTAGCGCACCGCCAGCGGTCCCTTGGCGGCGATCAGGCGGGCCAGCTCCAGCGCCTTGGGCAGCAGCTCGTCCCGGGGATAGACGTGGTTGGCCAGCCCGATGGCCCTGGCTTCGTCGGCCTTGACGAAACGGCCCGAGAGCAGCAGCTCCAGCGCCATCGCCGGGCCGACCCGGCGCGGAAGACGCTGGGTGCCGCCGAAGCCGGCGCTGATGCCCAGGTTCACCTCGGGCTGGCCGAACACCGCGTTTTCGGAGGCCAGGATGAAGTCGCAGGCCAGCGCCAGCTCGCAGCCTCCGCCCAGCGCGTAGCCGTGCACCAGCGCGATCACCGGGATCGGCAGCAGTTCCAGCGCGCGAAACACCCTGAGCGCCTCGCCGGAGAAGTGCTGCCCCTCCACCGCGCTCATGTCCACCATGCGCGAAATGTCGGCGCCGGCGACGAAGGCCTTGTCGCCGCCGCCGGTGAGCAGCAGCACGCGGGCGTCCGGATCGGCGGCGACGTCGCGTACCGCCTGACCCAGCTCGGCGATGGTTTCGGGATTGAGCGCGTTGAGCGCCTTCGGGCGGTTGACGGTGAGGCGCAGGATGCCGGGTTCGACCGGCTCCAGGATCAGGTTCTGGTAGGTCATGGCAGGACGGGATCGGCAGCGGAAGGAAGGACGTTCATTTTGGCGCCATGCGAATGGCGCCGTCGAGGCGGATGACTTCGCCGTTCAACATCGGGTTCTCGAAGATGTGGCGGACCAGTGCCGCGTACTCGGCAGGCCGGCCCAGGCGGGAAGGAAACGGCACCTGGCTGCCGAGCGAGGCGCGCAGCTCCTCGGTCATGCCCATCAGCATCGGCGTCTCGAAGATGCCGGGGGCGATGGTCATCACGCGGATGCCGAAGCGCGCCAGCTCGCGGGCGATGGGCAGCGCCATGCCCACCACGCCGGCCTTGGAGGCGGCGTAGGCCGCCTGGCCGATCTGGCCGTCGAACGCCGCCACCGACGCGGTGTTGACGATGACGCCGCGCTCGCCGCCCTCCAGGGGCTCGCTTCTCGACATCGCGTCGGCAGCAAGCCGCAGCACGTTGAAGCTGCCCACGAGGTTGATGTCCACGGCGCGCCGGAACGATTCCAGCGCGTGCGGCCCCTGCTTGCCCACGACCCTCTCGCCCGGTGCCACGCCCGCGCAATTGACCACGCCGCGCAGCGGTGCGAGCTTGGCGGCCTCCGCCAGCGCCTGCCGCACCGGCGCCTCGTCGGTGACGCTGCCGCGCACGAAACGGGCGGCGGCGCCCAGCTCCCTGGCCATGGCGTCACCCTGCTCGGCGCTGAGATCCAGCAGCACCACCCGGCCGCCGGCCTCGGCCAGCATGCGTGCGGTCGCCGCGCCCAGGCCCGAAGCGCCGCCCGAAACCAGATACGAATTGCCCGCAATCTGCATGTGTCCTCTCCAAACGAACGCGCCCGCCGGCAAGCGGGCGCGCAAACGAAGCCCAGGGTGAGCGCTACATGTTGCGCCGGTACTGCCCGCCCACCTCGAACAGGGCCCGGGTGATCTGACCCAGCGAGCAGCAGCGCACCGCGTCCATCAGCACTGCGAAGACGTTCCCGTTGCGCATGGCGGTGTGCTGCAGCCGCTCCAGCATCGGGCCCGATTCGGCCGCGTGGCGCGTGTGAAAGTCCTTCAGCCGCGCCAGCTGGGATTGCTTCTCCTCGTCGGTGGAGCGCGCCAGCTGCAGGGTGTCGGCCGACGGCTGCGGGTGCGGATTGAGGAAGGTGTTGACGCCGACGATGGGCAGCCGCCCGTCGTGCTTCAGCGTCTCGTAGTGCAGCGACTCCTCCTGGATCCTGCCGCGCTGGTAGCCGGTCTCCATCGCCCCCAGCACGCCGCCGCGGGAGGCCAATGCCTCGAACTCGGCCAGCACCGCCTCCTCCACCAGGTCGGTCAGCTCGTCGACGATGAACGCCCCCTGGTTCGGGTTCTCGCACTTCGCCAGTCCCCACTCCCGGTTGATGATGAGCTGGATCGCCATCGCCCGGCGCACCGATTCCTCGGTGGGCGTGGTGATGGCCTCGTCGAAGGCGTTGGTGTGCAGCGAGTTGCAGTTGTCGTAGACCGCGATCAGCGCCTGCAGCGTGGTGCGGATGTCGTTGAAGTCGATTTCCTGCGCGTGCAGCGAGCGGCCCGAGGTCTGGATGTGGTACTTGAGCTTCTGCGAGCGCTCGTTGGCGCCGTACTTGTTGCGCATCGCGCAGGCCCAGATGCGCCGCGCCACCCGCCCCAGCACCGAGTACTCCGGGTCCATGCCGTTGCTGAAGAAGAACGACAGGTTGGGGGCGAAGTCGTCGATGTGCATGCCGCGCGCGAGATACGCCTCGACGTAGGTGAAGCCGTTCGCCAGGGTGAAGGCGAGCTGCGAGATCGGGTTGGCGCCGGCCTCGGCGATGTGGTAGCCGGAGATCGACACCGAGTAGAAGTTGCGCACGTTGTGGTGGACGAACCACTCCTGCATGTCCGCCATCATCTTGAGCGCGAACTCGGTGGAGAAGATGCAGGTGTTCTGGCCCTGGTCCTCCTTGAGGATGTCGGCCTGCACCGTCCCGCGCACGGTGGCGAGCACCCATTCGCGGATCTTCTCCGCCTCGTCCTCGGTGGGCGAACGGCCGTTGTCCTGCCGGAACTTGTCCAGCTGCTGGTCGATCGCGGTGTTGAGAAACATCGCCAGGATGGTGGGCGCGGGACCGTTGATGGTCATCGACACCGAGGTCATCGGATCGCACAGGTCGAAGCCGCCGTAGAGCACCTTCATGTCGTCCAGCGTCGCCACCGACACGCCCGAGTTGCCGACCTTGCCGTAGATGTCGGGCCTGGGATCGGGGTCGAAGCCGTAGAGCGTCACCGAGTCGAAGGCGGTGGACAGGCGCTTCGCCCGGGAATCCTTCGACAGGTAATGGAAGCGGCGGTTGGTGCGGAACGGGTCACCCTCGCCCGCGAACATCCGCGTCGGATCCTCGTTCTCGCGCTTGAACGCGAACACGCCGCCGGTGAACGGGAACGATCCCGGCACGTTCTCCTTCAGCAGCCAGCGCAGGATCTCGCCGTCGTCCTCGAAGCGGGGCAGCGCGATCTTGGGAATCTTGTTGCCCGAGAGCGTCGTGTGCTTGAGCGAAGTGCGCACCTCCCGGTCCCGGATCTTCACCACGTATTCGTCGGCCCCGTAGGTGGCGCGGGTCTGGGGCCACATCTCCAGCAGCCGGCGCGAGCGCGCATCCAGGGCCCGCTCGCGGGCCGCGATCAGGTCATCGATTTCGGCAAGGATGGCGGGGTCCGGCGTTTCGGGCGGCTCCGCGCCGGATCCCGGGTTGCACCGGGATGACCGAAGCTCGAGCAGCATTCTCTTCGTTTCGCTCAGCTGCTGGCGTTCGCGGGCGACGCGGGCCTGCTCGGCGGCGCTCCGGTGATAGCCGCGCACGCACTCCGCGGTTTCCGCGAGATATCGGTTGCGCGCCGGCGGCACGATGGAGGCGACGCCGGTCGAGTGGCGCACGGCCACCGGCGGCAGCCGCCCCGGCGGCAGCGCGAAACCGCGCTCGCGCAGCAGCCCCGCCAGGCGCTGGTAGAGCGCCGTCACGCCGTCGTCGTTGAAGCGCGCGGCGATAGTGCCGAATACCGGCATGTCGTCGGCCGCCCGGGAGAAGTCGCCGCGATTGCGCTGCACCTGCTTGGCGACGTCGCGCAGCGCGTCCTCACCGCCCTTGCGGTCAAACTTGTTGATCGCCACCAGGTCGGCGAAGTCCAGCATGTCGATCTTCTCGAGCTGGCTGGCGGCGCCGAACTCCGGGGTCATCACGTACAGCGCCAGGTCGGCGTGGGGCACGATGGCGGCGTCGCCCTGGCCGATACCGGAGGTCTCGACGACGATCAGGTCGAAGCCCGCCGCCTTGCACGCGGCGACGATGGCGGGCAGGCCCTGGGGAATTTCGGCGCCGCTGGCGCGGGTGGCGAGCGAGCGCATGTAGATGCGCGGGCTGGCGATGGCATTCATGCGGATGCGGTCGCCCAGCAGCGCGCCGCCGGTCTTGCGCCGCGACGGGTCCGCGGCCACCACGGCGATGTTGAGCCGGTCGTCCTGGTCCAGCCGGAAGCGCCGGATCAGCTCGTCGGTCAGGGACGATTTTCCCGAGCCCCCGGTGCCGGTGATGCCCACCACGGGCGCCTTGGAAGCCTTGGCGAGCGCGCCGATGCGCTGCGCCAACGCCGGCGCCAACGCCCCGTTCTCCAGCGCGGTGATGATCCGGGCCAGCGCGCGGCGGTCGCCGGCCTCGAGCCCGCGCAGGTCGGCGGGTACGTCCTGGGTCAGATCCGCGTCCGCGCGGCGCAGCATGTCCCAGATCATCCCCTGGAGGCCGATTTTCTGGCCGTCCTCCGGGGAATAGATGCGGGTGACGCCGTAGGCCTCGAGCTCGCGGATCTCGCTGGGGATGATCACCCCGCCGCCGCCGCCGAAGATGCGGATGTTGCCCCCGCCCCGTTCCCGCAGCAGGTCCACCATGTACTTGAAGTACTCCAGGTGCCCGCCCTGGTAGGAACTGAGGGCGATGGCGTGGGCGTCTTCCTGCAGCGCCGCGGTGACGATTTCCTCCACCGAGCGGTTGTGGCCGAGGTGGATTACCTCGGCGCCGTTGGCCTGGAGGATGCGGCGGACGATGTTGATCGACGCGTCGTGGCCGTCGAACAGGCTGGCGGCGGTCACGAACCGCACGCGGTTGGCAACGGCGTAGGGCTCCGGGGCTACCTGGACACTGAGGTCGGTCATGGCGTCTCCTCCGCCGCTGAAGGCAGGCCGGGGCAGACCCGGCCCGATTCAATGCCAATACTTTACGCTTACGTAAACGTCAATGCCAGCCTGATTCTCCCCTGGCAGCGGACGAGAGGGCAGATTCGAGCCGGCACGACCACAACAGGGCGGGACGCGCACGTCGGTGCGGCCCCGGCTCCTCATTTCGCCGACTGGTCGACGCGAACCTTGACGTACTCCCCGGGGGCGTCGCCCAGCACCTTGAGCTTGCCGTCCCCGGGCTTGCGCGCCGGCACCCGCTCCGGGCCCAGTTTGGCGACCCACTGCGCCCAGCGGGTCCACCACGAGCCTTCCGTGTACTTGGCCCCCTCGAACCACGCATCCGGCTCTCCCGCCAACTTGCCGTGGGTCCAGTAGCCGTACTTGTTGGCGACCGGCGGGTTGATCACGCCGGCGATATGCCCCGAGCCGCCCAGGACGAAGTCGACCGGCCCGCCCAGCAGCCGGGCGCCGGCGAACGTGGATTTCCAGGGCGCGATGTGGTCCTCCACCGTGGACAGGAAGAACGCCGGGGTCTTCACCTTCGACAGGTCGATCGGCACCCCGCCCAGCGTCATCCCCCCCGGCTCTTTGAGCAGGTTCTTCTGGTACATGTTGCGCAGGTAGAAGCTGTGCATCGCCGCCGGCATGCGCGTGGAATCCGAGTTCCAGTGCAGCAGGTCGAACGGGAACGGGTCCTTGCCCAGCAGATAGTTGTTCACCACGAACGACCAGATCAGGTCGTTGGCGCGCAGCATGTTGAAGGTGGTCGCCATCTCCGACCCCTCCAGGTAGCCGCGCTCGTTCATGCGCTTTTCCAGCGCGGTGATCTGCTGGTCGTCGATGAACACTTCCAGCTCGCCCGGCGACGAGAAATCGATCATGGTGGTGAAGAAGGTGGCGCTGGCGACGCGCTCGGCCTGCTTACTGGCCGCCAGCCAGGCGAGCGCGCACGCCAGCAGCGTGCCGCCGAGGCAGTAGCCGATGGCGTTGACCTGCTTCTCGCCGGTGGCCTGCTCGATGGCGTCCAGCGCCGCCAGGGGGCCCTCGCGCAGGTAGTCCTCGAACGTCTTCTTCGCGTGCTCCGCGTCCGGGTTGACCCAGGAGATCACGAACACCGTGTGCCCCTGGTCGACGGCCCACTTGATGAAGGAGTTCTTGTCGCGCAGGTCCAGGATGTAGAACTTGTTGATCCACGGCGGAATGATCAGCAGCGGGCGCCGGTAGACCTCCGGGGTGGAGGGGGTGTACTGCAGCAACTCCATGAGCTCGTTGCGGAACACCACCTTGCCGGGGGTGGTGGCGACGTTCTTGCCCAGCTCGAACGCCTCGCTGTCGGTCATGCGGATGCGCAGCTGACCGTTGCCCCGCTCGATGTCCTCCAGCAGGTTGCTCAGACCCTTGAGCAGATTCTGGCCGCGGCTCTTGACCGTCTCATTGAACACCTCGGGATTGGTGAGCACGAAATTGGTCGGCGACATGGCGTCGATGTACTGGCGCGTGAAGAAATCGATCTTCTTCGCCGCCGGCTCCTCCAGCCCCTCGACGCTGGCCACCGTGCTGTGCAGGTGCCGGGCGGTGATGAGGTAGGACTGCTTGATGTAGTCGAACAGGAAGTGGTCTTCCCAGGCCTCGTGCTTGAAGCGCTTGTCGTCCTTGGCGGGCACCGCCACCGGCGCCGCTTCGTGGCCCATCATCCGCAGGAAAGTGCTCTGCCAGAGGTTCATGTAGTCCTGCCACAGGTTCACGTGGGCGTGGGCCAGCTTGATGGGATCCATCATCAGCTTCGCCGCCATGTCCATGAACGCCTTGGCGATGCCGAGCTCGTCGGCCATGCCGAGATGGCCGCCCTTGGCCTGCTTGCCGAGGAATTCCGACAGCACCTTGCTGGACCGCTGGGCGATGTCGCTGAAGCTCTGGGCCAGATCGATCGGATCGGGAGTCTCCGGCTTCTGTTGTTCGGTCGTCGTGCTCACCCTGTCACCTCCTGGCTTTGGAACCCTCAAGTTTATTAAAACCGCGAGCCCGCTTCCACGCCCGGCCCGCCGGTGCGGAAGCGGTAAATGCCCTGCCCGTCGACGCTGCGCTCAAGCCGGCCGCGGCGCCACAGGTAGTTGATGTGGGCCACCGCCTCGCCCATGGCGAAGAACACCTGGTGGGAGTCGAGCTGGCGCCGGAACAGCACCGGGATGAGATCGGCCGCCGAGCGCGGCTCGGCGCAAGCGCCCAGCAGGTCGCGAAACCGCGCGTCGTGATGCGAGCGCAGCGCATCCACCCGCGCCCGCAGTCCCGTGAAGACGCGCCCGTGGGACGGCAGTACCAGCGTCTGGGCCGGCAGCTCGCGGAAGCGCGCCAGCGAGTCGAGGAACAGCGCCAGCGGGTCTCCCTCGGGCTCCGGGCTCCAGACACTGACATTGGTGCTGATGCGCGGAAGGACCATGTCGCCGGAAATGAAAACCCCGAGATCGGGCGACCAGAGCGTGGCGTGCTCCGGCGCGTGGCCGTAGCCGACGAGCACCTGCCACGCCCGTCCGCCGATCGCCAGTTCCTCGCCATCCACGATGCGCCGGTAATGCCGGGGAATCTCGGGCACTCCGCGGCGATAGACGTCGCCCTTCAAGCCCAGGCTGGCGAGCCGGCCCTCGTCCAGCCCGTGGCGTCGGTGCAGGGCCACCAGGGCTTCCTTGCCGAAGCCGGCGGCGCTGTCCGAGACGGCGTGGGCGGTCAGGTACTCGGCCTGGGTCATCCAGAGTCCGGCGCCGAATTCCCGCGACAGCCAGTGGGCCATGCCGAGGTGGTCCGGGTGGTAATGGGTCACCAGGATGCGACGCACCGGCCGCGCGCCGATCACCGAGCGCACCAGCGTCTCCCAGGCAGCGCGGGTTTCGTCGCTGGTGTAGCCGCAGTCGACGAGAGTCCAGCCGTCGCCGTCCTCCAGCAGCCAGAGATTGATGTGGTCCAGCGCGAACGGCAGCGGCATGCGCAGCCAGTGGACGCCGTCGGCCACGCGCAAGGCCTCGCCGGGCGCCGGGACGCCCGCCAGCGGATAGCCCAGGTCAGCCGGGAGCGGGGCGTCGGGCTTTTTCTCGGCGGCCGCTTGCGTCATGGCATCAGGTGGTTTACGTTTACGTAAAGTGACGTTTGTCGGTCCTCAAAGCATTCTAGGAGTTTATGCTGCGTAACACAATGAACAAGGAAGCCTTCACCATCACCGAACTGGCCAAGGAGTTCGGGGTCACCACCCGGACCATCCGTTTCTACGAGGATCAGGGGCTGCTGAACCCGTCCCGGGACGGGCGCAATCGCATCTACGGCAAGCGCGACCGGGTCCGACTCAAGCTCACCCTGCGGGGCAAGCGACTGGGTTTCAGCCTGGGCGAGGTGCGGGAGCTGTTCAACCTCTACGATTCGGCCCGGGACGAGACGGCGCAACTCAACCAGTTCCTGGCCATCCTGGAGAAGCGCCGCACCCAGCTGGAGCAGCAGAAGGAGGACATCGACGCGCTGCTGGCCGAGATCGGCATGTTCGAGATCCAGTGCCGGCAGATCCTGAGCCAGCGGGCACGGGCAGCCCGGCGGGAAACGGTCGAGACCTGAATACCCGCCATTGACGTTAACGTAAAGGTCATGCTCCCCGCCACTGCCCCATTTGAAACCCCGGACCCGGCCTACGAATCCCGGGTCCGCTCCAGCTTCTCGCGCCAGGGAATCATGCAGTATCTTGGAGCCGAGCTGGCCCGGGTTGGGCCCGGCCGCTGCGAGGTGCGGCTGCCGTTCAAGCCCGAATTGACCCAGCAGCACGGCTTCTTCCACGGGGGCGTCATCGGCACCATCGCCGATTCCGCCGGCGGCTACGCCGCGTTCACGCTGATGCCGGCCGATTCCGGGGTGCTGACGGTGGAATACAAGCTCAATCTGCTGGCCCCCGGCGACGGCGACCTCCTGATCGCCCGGGGCGAGGTCATCAAGCCCGGGCGCTCGCTGATGGTGTCGCGCGCCGATGTGGTGGTGCGCAAGAACGGGCGCGAAAGGCTCTGCGCCACGCTGCTGCAGACGCTGATGACCATGCGCGGCAAGTCCGAAGTGCAGGGATAGGAGACAGCCCATGAAACCCGCCGACGCGATGACGCCGCCGGAACTGCCGGGCCTGGACTTCGGCCTCGGCGACACCGTCGACATGCTGCGCGCGAGCGTGCGCCAGTTCGCCGCCGCGGAGATTGCTCCGCGCGCCGCGGAGATCGACCGCAGCAACGAGTTCCCCCGCGACCTCTGGCCGCGGCTCGGCGCCATGGGGCTGCTGGGCATCACCGTGGAGGAGGAATACGGCGGCGCCGGGCTCGGTTACCTGGTCCACGTCGTCGCCATGGAGGAGGTTTCGCGCGCGTCGGCGGCGGTGGGCCTGTCCTACGGCGCCCACTCGAACCTGTGTGTGAACCAGATCCGCCGCAACGGCAACGACGCCCAGCGCCGCCGCTACCTGCCGAAGCTGGTTTCCGGCGAGCAGGTCGGCGCGCTGGCCATGTCCGAGGCCGGGTCCGGCTCCGACGTCGTGTCGATGCGGCTCAAGGCCGAGCGCCGCGGCGACCGCTTCGTGCTGAACGGCACCAAGATGTGGATCACCAACGGCCCCGACGCCGACGTGCTGGTGGTCTACGCCAAGACCGATCCCAAGGCCGGCCCCCGCGGCATCACCGCGTTCATCGTCGAGCAGGGCATGGCCGGGTTCACCACCGCGCAGAAGCTGGACAAGCTGGGGATGCGCGGCTCCAACACCTGCGAGCTGGTGTTTCAGGGCTGCGAGGTGCCGGCAGAGAATGTCCTGGGCCCGCTGAACGAGGGCGTGAACGTGCTGATGAGCGGCCTCGACTATGAGCGCGCGGTGCTGGCCGGCGGACCGCTCGGCATCATGGCGGCGTGCCTGGACGCGGTCATCCCGTACGTGCACGAGCGCAAACAGTTCGGCCAGGCGATCGGCGAGTTCCAGCTGATGCAGGGCAAGCTGGCCGACATGTATACCGCCTTCAATGCATGCCGCGCCTACGTCTACACCGTGGCGGCGGCGTGCGATCGCGGCCGCGCCACCCGCAAGGATGCCGCCGGCGCGATACTCTACGCGGCGGAGAAGGCCACCTGGATGGCGCTGGAGGCGATCCAGTGCCTCGGCGGCAACGGCTACATCAACGACTACCCCACCGGACGCCTGCTGCGCGACGCCAAGCTCTACGAGATCGGCGCCGGCACCTCCGAGATCCGCCGCTGGTTGATCGGCCGGGAGCTGTTCGAGGAAACGAAATGAGATACCGCACGCGAACCGCAGAGGTACAACGACGCGCAGGACTTTTCACCGCAAAGGACGCAAAGGAAAAGCAAAACTCGTTCATTCCTTGGTTTCCTCCGCGTCCTCTGCGTCCCCCGCGGTTCAACAAATGCTCCGCGTGCCTATGCCGCATGCAGCCTGTAGAAACCGTCGAACGCGAAATCAACCGAGGACTGAGTCGTGCACACTGACCCCATCGTCATCGTCGGCGCCGCGCGCACTCCAATGGGCGGCTTCCAGGGCGATCTGGCGCCCCTCACCGCGCCCGAGCTGGGCGCGGCGGCGATCCGCGCCGCCGTCGAGCGCGCCGGCATCGCCCCCGGCGACGTGCAGGAAGTCATCATGGGCAACGTGCTGCCAGCGGGCCAGGGCCAGGCACCTGCGCGCCAGGCGAGCCTGGGCGCGGGCATTCCCCTCGCCGCCGGCTGCACCACCATCAACAAGATGTGCGGCTCCGGGATGAAGGCGGCGATGCTGGCCCACGACCTGCTCGCCGCCGGCAGCAACGACGTCATGGTGGCGGGCGGCATGGAGAGCATGTCCAACGCGCCCTACCTGCTGCCCAAGGCGCGCAGCGGGCTGCGCCTGGGCCACGCCCAGCTGCAGGACCATATGTTCACCGACGGCCTCGAGGACGCCTACGACAAGGGCCGCCTCATGGGCAGCTTCGCCGAGGAGTGCGCCGACAAGTACCGCTTCTCGCGCGAAGCCCAGGACCGCTTCGCCATCGCCTCGCTCACGCGGGCCCAGACCGCGATCAGGGACGGCAGCTTCCGCGGCGAGATCGTCCCGGTCAGGGTGAGCTCGAAGAAGGGCGACGTGACGATCGAGCACGACGAGCAGCCGCTCAAGGCCAACCTGGACAAGATCCCTTCGCTCAAGCCGGCGTTCCGCAAGGACGGCACCGTGACGCCGGCCAACTCCAGCTCGATTTCCGACGGCGCCGCGGCGCTGGTGATGATGCGCCGATCGGAGGCGCTGAAGCGCGGGCTTGTCCCGGTGGCGGTAATCCACGGCCACGCGACCCACGCCCAGGAGCCGGGCTGGTTCACCACCGCGCCCATCGGGGCGATCCGCAACCTCTACGCCCGCGTCGGCTGGACCGCCGCCGACGTCGACCTGTACGAGATCAACGAGGCGTTCGCGGTGGTCGCCATGGCGGCGATGGAGGACCTCCAGCTCAGCCACGACCGCGTAAACGTCCACGGCGGCGCGTGCGCGCTGGGCCATCCGGTGGGCGCCTCGGGCGCGCGCATCATGGTGACGCTGCTGGCGGCGCTGGAGAAGTACGGTCTCAAGCGCGGCGTCGCCGCACTGTGCATCGGCGGCGGCGAGGCCACCGCGATCGCGCTCGAGCGCGTCTGACCGAATTCCAACCTCGACAAGGAGAAGAAGCGATGGGTATCGAAATCGGCGGCCTGTTGGGCCTGCTCATCCTGGTGGCGGACGTCTGGGCCATCGTCAACGTCTTCCAGAGCTCGGCCTCCACCGGTTCCAAGGTCTTCTGGACCGTCCTGATCCTGATCCTGCCGCTGCTGGGGCTCATCATCTGGCTCATCGCCGGGCCGCGCAGCAAGGCAGCCTGAGCTCCCCAGCGCCGGAGCGGCTGCCCACGAAAGCGGACGAAAGGTCGAATGACCTTTCACCGCGAAGGACGCCAAGGACGCAAAGGAAGAGAGCGGCCATGCCGAGACTGTTGTTGTTTCCTTCGCGTACTTGGCGGTTGAAATCGCCTTTGTCGTTCCGCCCATTGACCGACTTCCTGAAATGATCCTCACGCCTGAGCAGGAAATGATCCGCGACAGCGTGCGCGCGTTCGCCCGCGAGCGGCTGGCGCCGTTCGCTGCCCGGTGGGACCGGGACGGCACCTTCCCCCGGGAGGCGCTGAAGGAGCTGGCGGCGCTGGGGGTGATGGGCATGACCGTGCCCGAGGAACACGGCGGCGCCGGCGCCGACATGGTGTCGCTGGCGCTGGCGATCGAGGAGATCGCCGCCGGCGACGGCGCGGTGTCCACCATCGTCGGCGTGATGAACTCGGTGGTATGCGGCCCCATCCTCCAGTTCGGCAGCGACGAGCAGAAATCCCGCTGGCTGCCGCGGCTGGCGCGCGGCGAGCTGCTGGGCTGCTTCTGCCTGTCGGAGCCGGAGGCCGGCTCCGACGCCGCCGCCATCGCCACCCGGGCGCGGCGCGACGGCGGCGATTACGTGATCGACGGCGTCAAGCAGTTCATCACCACCGGCAAGAACGCCGACCTCGCCGTGGTGTTCGCGGTCACCGACAAGGCGGCGGGCAAGCGCGGCATCAGCGCGTTTCTGGTGCCCACCGACGCGCCCGGCTACACGGTGGCCCGGGTCGAGGACAAACTGGGGCAGAGGGCCTCCGACACCGCCCAGATCGTGTTCGACGGCGTGCGCGTCCCGAAGGCAAGCCGCCTCGGCGCCGAAGGCCAGGGCTACCGTATCGCGCTCGCCAACCTGGAGTCCGGCCGCATCGGCGTCGCCGCCCAGTCGGTCGGCATGGCACGGGCCGCATGCGAGGCGGCGCTGGCTTACGCCCGCGACCGCAAGGCGTTCGGCAAAGCGATCATCGAGCACCAGGCGGTCAACTTCCGCCTCGCCGACATGGCGACACGGATCGAGGCCGCGCGCCAGCTGATCCTGCACGCTGCCGCCCTCAAGGACGCCGGGCGGCCGTGCCTCAAGGAGGCGAGCATGGCCAAGCTGTTGGCCTCCGAAATGGCCGAACGGGTATGCTCGGACGCGATCCAGGTCCACGGCGGCTACGGCTACCTGAAGGACTTTCCGGTGGAGCGCATCTGGCGCGACGTGCGCGTGACCCAGATCTACGAAGGCACCAGCGACGTGCAGCGGCTGGTGATCGGGCGGGCGCTCGCCGATGAGGCTTAGTCTTCACCGCACAGGCGCGGACACGCTGACAAGACGAAGGTCTTAAACCGCAAAGGACGCCAAGGAGTATCAAGAGAGATGCTGCGTGAATTCATACTTTGCGTCCTTTGCGTCCTTGGCGGTGAAAAGCTTGCGTCTTTCTCCGCGTCTCCCCGCCTCCGCGGTAAATCGCACCCCTGAATCACGGAGCCGACGACATGCCCGATCCGATCGACTTCTACTTCGACTTCTCCTCCCCCTACGGCTACTTCGCCAGCTGCCAGGTGGACGCGCTGGCGGTGAAGCACGGCCGCGAGGCCGTGTGGCGGCCGATCCTGCTGGGGCTGGTGTTCAAGGTCACCGGCGGCCAGCCGCTGCCGACGCTGCCGCTGAAGGGCGACTACGCCAAGCGCGACATCCCCCGCTGCGGCCGGCTCTACGGGGTACCGGTGCGCATTCCCTCCCGCTTCCCGGTGGCGACCCAGGCGCCGGTGCGCGCGTTCTACTGGCTGCACGACCGCGATCCGGCCAAGGCCAGGGCCTTGGCGGCAGCCGTCTATCGCGCGTATTTCGTCGACGACGCCGACATCGCGAACCCGGAGGTGATCGCCGAGATTGCCGCCGCGGCCGACGTCGCGGACCGGGCCGAAGCCCTCGCTGCGCTGGGCGATCCTGCGGTGAAGGAGCGCGCCCGCACCGAGACGGAAGCCGCCATCGCCCGCGGCGTGTTCGGCTCGCCGTTCCTGATCGTTGACGGCGAGCCGTTCTGGGGCATGGACCGCCTGCCCCAGGCGGCACGCTGGCTGGAAACCGGCGGCTGGTGATGCACGTCATCGCCTCCACCATCGACCCGCGCTCGGAGGAGTTCGCCGCCAACGCCCGCGCGATGCGCGCGCTGGTGGAGGACCTGCGGGCGAAGGTGGCCCAGGTGGAACTGGGCGGCGGCGGGGCGGCGCGGGCAAAGCACGCCGGCCGCGGCAAGCTGCTGCCGCGGGAGCGGGTGCGGGCGCTGCTGGATGCGGGCTCGCCGTTCCTCGAACTTTCGCAACTGGCGGCCTGGGGGATGTACGACGGCCAGGTGCCGGCCGCGGGCCTGATCACGGGCATCGGCCGGGTGATGGGTCGCGAGTGCATGATCGTCGCCAACGACGCCACGGTGAAAGGCGGCACCTATTTCCCGGTCACGGTCAAGAAGCACCTGCGCGCCCAGGAGATCGCGCGGGAGAACCGGCTGCCCTGCCTCTACCTGGTGGACTCCGGCGGCGCCCATCTGCCGAACCAGGACGAGGTGTTCCCCGACCGCGACCATTTCGGCCGCATCTTCTACAACCAGGCGACCCTGTCGGCGGCCGGCATCCCGCAGATCGCGGTGGTCATGGGATCGTGCACCGCCGGCGGCGCCTACGTGCCGGCGATGGCCGACGAGGCCATCATCGTGCGCCAGCAGGGCACGATCTTTCTTGGCGGCCCGCCGCTGGTTAAGGCGGCCACCGGCGAGGTGGTGAGCGCGGAGGAGCTGGGCGGCGCCGACGTGCACGCGCGCGTCTCCGGCGTCGCGGACCATTACGCCCTGTCCGACGCCCACGCGCTGGGGCTGGCGCGGCGCGCCGTGGCGCGGACCAACGGCGTGAAGCGCGTCGGTCTCGACGTGGCCGCGCCGCAGCCGCCGCGGCATGATCCCGCCGAGCTGCACGGCGTGGTGTCCGCCGATCCGCGCAGGCCGTTCGACATCCGCGAGGTGATCGCCCGCGTCGTCGACGCCAGCGAATTCGACGAGTTCAAGGCGCTCTACGGCACGACGCTGGTCGCCGGCTTTGCGCGCATCCACGGCTATCCGGTCGGCATCCTCGGCAACAACGGCATCCTGTTTTCCGAGTCGGCGCTCAAGGGCGCCCATTTCATCGAGCTCTGCTGCCAGCGCGGCATCCCGCTGGTGTTCCTGCAGAACATCACCGGCTTCATGGTGGGCAGGAAATACGAGGCCGGCGGCATCGCCAAGGACGGCGCCAAGCTGGTGACCGCGGTGGCCTGCGCCAGCGTGCCGAAGTTCACCGTCATCGTCGGCGGCAGCTTCGGCGCCGGGAACTACGGGATGTGCGGTCGCGCCTACGGCCCGCGCTTCCTGTGGATGTGGCCCAACGCGCGCATCTCGGTCATGGGCGGCGAGCAGGCCGCCTCGGTGCTGGCACAGGTGAAGCGCGACGCGCTCGAGCGCGACGGCAAGTCCTGGTCAGCGGATGAGGAGGAAGCGTTCAAGCAGCCGATCCGCGCCCAGTACGATGCCCAGGGCCACCCCTACTATGCCACCGCGAGGCTTTGGGACGACGGCATCATCGATCCCGCCGAGACCCGCACCGTGCTGGGGCTGGGCATCTCGGCGGCGCTCAACGCCCCCATCGAGCCGACCCGCTTCGGCGTGTTCCGGATGTAGGCGATGGACGACTTGAAGCGAAGGATCGCGTCGTGAGCAGCGACGCCGTCACCCTGGCCACGGACTCGCGCGGGGTCGCGACGCTGACGCTGAATCGCCCCGACGTTCACAACGCGTTCGACGACGCGCTGATCGCCGAACTGGACCGCCTGCTCGCACGGGTCGCCGACGACGCCGGCGTGCGGGTGGTGATGCTGGCGGCCGCGGGCAAGAGCTTCTCGGCGGGCGCCGACCTGAACTGGATGCGCCGCATGGCCGGCTACGACGAGCAGCAGAACGTCGACGACGCGCTGCGCCTGGCGCGGCTGCTGCGGCGCCTCGACCGGCTGCCGAAGCCGACGGTGGCGCGGGTGCAGGGAGCAGCGCTGGGCGGGGGCGTCGGCCTGGTGGCGTGCTGCGACATCGCGTTGGCGGCGAGGAGCGCGGTGTTCGCGCTGTCGGAGGTGCGGCTCGGTTTGATTCCCGCCACCATCAGTCCTTACCTGGTGGCGGCCATGGGGGCGCGCGCGGCGCGCCGCTATGTGCTGACCGGCGAGCGCTTCGGCGCCGACGACGCGCTGCGGCTCGGCCTGGTGCACGAAGTGGCCGACGACCACGCCCTCGCGACCGCAGTCGAGAGCGTGGTGGCGAGCCTGCTGCAAGGCGGCCCGGCCTCCATCGCCGACGCCAAGGAGCTGATCGCCCACGTCGCCGCCACGGCCAACGACCAGGCATTGCTGACAGAGACCGCGCGCCGCATCGCCCGGGCCCGCGCGAGCGCCGAGGGGCGCGAGGGCATTGCCGCCTTCCTCGATAAACGCAAGCCGCGATGGGATCGCTGACCGGCGAGGTCCTGCGCGCCGACCCGCGGCTGCGGCGCCGGGCGCTGGCAGCGGTGGCCGCCGTCCTCGTGGCGGGCGTCGTCGCCCTCGCGCGGGGCGTTCCCGCCGCCGCGGCCCGGCTTACGAAGCAGCCACCGCAACAGGCGCTGCCGCTGATCCCCGGAGCCTAGCCGCCGTGCTGCACAAGCTCCTGATTGCCAATCGCGGCGAGATCGCGGTGCGCATCATGCGCACGGCCCGGCATCTCGGGATCCGCACGGTGGCGGTCTATTCCGATGCCGACCGGGACGCGATGCACGTCGAGCTGGCGGACGAAGCCCACCGCATCGGGCCCGCACCGGCGCGCGAAAGCTATCTGTGCGCCGAGGCAATCCTGGAGGTGGCGCGGCGTTGCGGTGCCGAGGCCGTGCATCCCGGCTACGGCTTCCTGGCCGAGAACGCCGCCTTCGCCCAGGCCTGCCTCGACGCCGGGCTGGTTTTCGTCGGCCCGCCGCCCGCCGCGATCCGCGCCATGGGCAGCAAGGGCGAAGCAAAGCGGCTGATGGAGACGGCGCTGGTGCCGGTGATTCCCGGCTATTTCGGCCGCGACCAGAGCACGGAGCGCTTCCGCGCCGAGGCGGACGCCATCGGCTATCCGGTGCTGGTCAAGGCCGCCCACGGCGGCGGCGGCCGCGGCATGCGGGTGGTGGAGCGGGCAGCCGATCTGGACGCAGCCGTGGCCGCGGCGCGGCGCGAGGCGCAGTCGGCGTTCGGCGACGGCGAGCTGCTGCTGGAGCGCTGCCTGCAGCGGCCGCGACACGTCGAGGTGCAGGTGTTCGCAGACACGCATGGCAACACGGTGAGCCTGTTCGAGCGCGACTGTTCCGTCCAGCGCCGGCACCAGAAAGTGATCGAGGAGGCGCCGGCACCGGCGCTGCCCCAGTCCACGCGAGCGCGCCTCGCGCACGCCGCGGTCTCCGCCGCCCGCGCCATCGACTACGTCGGCGCCGGCACGGTGGAGTTCATCGTCGACGGCGAGGGCGCGTTCTGGTTCATGGAAATGAACACGCGCCTGCAGGTGGAGCACCCGGTGACCGAGATGATCACGGGCCTCGACCTGGTGGAGTGGCAGCTGCGCGTCGCCGCCGGTGAGCCTCTGCCCCTGACCCAGGACACCATCGCCGCGCACGGCCATGCTTTCGAGGCCCGCATCTACGCCGAGGACCCGCGGCGCGATTTTCTGCCGTCGCCCGGGCGCATCGCCCACCTGCGGCTGCCGGCGGAAAGCGCCCACGTGCGCGTCGACCGCGGCGTGCGCGAGGGCGACCTCGTCGGCGCCCATTACGATCCGCTCATCGCCAAGCTGGTGGTCTGGGACGAGAACCGGCCCGGCGCCCTGCGGCGCCTGCAAGGGGCGCTGCGGGAAATCCAGGTGGCCGGCGTCGCCACCAACGTCGCGTTCCTCGGCGCCGCCGCCGCCCACCCCGACTTCGCCGCCGGCGGCGTGGACACCGGCTTCGTCGACCGGCGCCGGGGCGACCTGCTCCCGGAGGCGGCGCCGGCCGGCGACGCCGTCCAGGCCTGCGCGGCGTTGTCGGAACTCACGCGCATCGATCAGGCCGCCGCGCGCGACGCGGCCGCCTCGGGGGATCCGCACTCGCCCTGGCACCGGCGCGACGGCTGGCGGCTGAACGCCGACAATCATCACCGCCTGGTGTTTCTCGACGACGGGCGCCGGGTGGAAGTGACGGCCCACTACCGGCGCGACGGCTATCTGCTGGAGCTGCCGTCAGCGACGGTTTCGGCGCGCGCGGACCTGGAGCCCGACGGCGACCTGCTGGCGGACCTGGACGGCGTGCGCCGGCGCGCCACGGTGGTGCGCTCCGGCGCGGAACTCACGGTGATCGCGGACGGTCACTGTCATCGCCTGACGCTGGTGGACCCGCTGGCCCAGGCGATGGCGCAGGAAGCGCCCGGCGGCGGACTGGCCGCGCCGATGCCGGGCACCGTCACTGCCGTGGGCGTGGCGCCCGGCACGCGCGTCGATCGCGGTACCATGCTGCTGACGCTGGAGGCGATGAAGATGGAGCACACGATACGCGCCCCGGCTCCCGGCCGCGTCGTGCGCATCCACTGCGCCGTGGGCGACACCGTCGCCGAGGGCGCGCAGCTGGTGGAATTCGAAGCGGAGGAGTGACGGCCATGGCGCTGCCCAGCCGCGTGAAAATCGTCGAAGTCGGGCCCCGGGACGGACTGCAGAACGAGCCCGGCCGCGTGCCCGCGGACGTGAAGATCGGCCTCATCGAGCGTCTCGCGGCCGCCGGCGTGCGGGTGATCGAGTCGGGCAGCTTCGTCTCGCCCAGGTGGGTGCCGCAGATGGCCGACACCGACCGCGTTTTCGCCGGCGTCCGCCGCCGGGAAGGCGTCGCCTACACGGCGCTGGTGCCCAACCGCAAAGGCCTGGAGGCCGCGCTCGCTTGCGGCGTCGAGGAAGTGGCGGTGTTTGCCGCGGCCACCGAGACGTTCTCGCGCAGGAACACCAATTGCTCCGTCGCCGAGGGCCTCGAGCGCTGCCGCGACGTGGCGACCGCGGCGCTGGCGGCGGGCGTGCGGGTCCGGGGCTATATCTCGGTGGTGCTGGGTTGCCCCTACGAGGGCGACGTGGATCCCGCGGCGGTGGTGGCCGTGGCGCGCGCCCTGGACGCGATGGGCTGCTACGAAGTGTCGCTCGGCGACACCATCGGCACCGGTACGCCGGGGAAGATGCGCGCGCTGGTGGAGGCCTGCTCGGCCCACGTACCCGTGACGCGGCTGGCGGTGCATTGCCACGACACCTACGGCCAGGCCCTCGCCAACTGCTACGCCGCGCTGGAGGCGGGGGTAGCTGTGATCGACGCCTCCGTGGCGGGCCTCGGCGGCTGCCCCTACGCCAAGGGCGCCACCGGCAACGTCGCCACCGAGGACGTGGTCTACATGCTGCACGGTCTGGGCATCGAGACCGGAATCGACCTCGACCAGCTCGTCGACGCCGGCCAGTACATCTGCGCCTTTCTCGGCCGTCCGGGCAACTCCAAGGCGGCCCGCGCCATCACCGCCAAGCGCGCCGCGTAGCGGGAAGCCCGATGGTTCCGTCCCCCTGCATCAACGTCTGCGTCATCGATCCCGGCACCGGCTGGTGCCGCGGCTGCCTGCGCACCCTCGACGAAGTGGCCGGCTGGACCACCTTCTCCGACGCCGAGAAGCAGGCGGTGCTGGAGCGGCTGCGGGAGCGGCTGCACGCTACCACGAGCATTCCGTCCGACCGTCCGTCGGCCCCGGAGTAACGCCGGGCGGACGTCCGCCCGCCACTGGCATGGAAGCTGCTCCCTTTCCCCGACTAGTTGCGCGGGAATGGGCCTGATGCCCCTCAGCCAGCCTTGAAGGACTCTCGAATGACCCAATTGCGCTCCGCTGCCGATGGCGCCGGTATGAGGCAAATCCTATTCCTGATCTTTGCCGTATCCGGCTTTTCCGGCCTGATCTACGAATCGATCTGGAGCCATTACCTGAAGCTGTTCCTGGGCCACTCAGCCTATGCCCAGACCATCGTCCTGGCAATCTTCATGGGCGGTATGGCCATTGGCGCCACCATCGCCGCCCGCTATTCGGCGCGCTGGCGCGGGCTGTTGATGGGCTACGCGTTGGTGGAGGGTCTGGTGGGGGTTGCCGCCCTCGTCTTTCACGGCGTTTTTGTCGCCGCCATCGACGTCTCCCACGGGTCGGTGCTCCCCGCGCTCGGCTCGCCGGCGCTGGCGCAAGCTTACAAATGGACACTCTCTGGCCTGCTGATCCTGCCCCAGTCGATTCTGCTGGGCATGACGTTCCCTCTGATGAGCGTGGGCATCATCCGCCGGGCTCCCGACGCGGCGGGTTCCGTGCTGGCCATGCTCTACTTCAGCAACAGCATCGGCGCGGCCATCGGCGTGATGGCGGGTGGATTTTTCTTGATCGGGCGGCTCGGACTTCCCGGCACGATCCTGACCGCGGGCCTGATCAACATCGGGCTGGCGCTGACCATCTGGGCCTTGCTTAAACGCGAGGGCGGTGAGCCGTTGCCCGCGCGCGCCGCTGCCGGGGAGAACGGCTCCGCCAGCAACCGCCGCTGGTATCACTTCTTGCTGGTGGCTGCCGCGGTCACCGGCCTGGCTTCATTCCTGTACGAGATTGCCTGGATCCGCATGCTGGCGATGGTTCTGGGCAGTTCGACTCACGCGTTCGAGCTCATGCTCTCGGCCTTTATCGCCGGTCTGGCCTTCGGCGGCCTCTACATCCGGCGCCGAATTGATCGGCTAAGCGATCCGGCGGGCTATCTTGGCTGGGTGCAGGTGATCATGGGTATCCTCGCGCTGTCGACCCTGGCGACCTACGGCAACACCTTCCAATGGATGGAGGCTATCGTCGCCACCTTCAGCCGCACCGAGCCGGGCTACACAGGATTCCTGCTCGCGAGCCACGGCGTTGCCCTGCTGCTAATGCTCCCCGCCACCGTTTGCGCCGGCATGACGCTGCCGCTGATGACCTACATGCTGCTCAGACGAGACGTCGGAGAGAAGGGTGTCGGCGCGGTGTACGCGGCCAATACGGTGGGTGCCATCATCGCAGTGGCGCTCGGCGTGCACCTGCTGATGCCTACCATCGGCGCCAAAGGCATGATTGTGCTGGGCGGCGCCCTCGACATCGCGCTCGGGATGGTCTTTTTCACGCTTGCGTTAGCGCCGCTGCTGAAGCGGTACACGCCGGCGCTAGCGGCCGGCGCCACGTTTTGCGTCGCCGCGTTTGCGTTAACCGTCGACCTGGATCCACGCAAGATGGCCTCGGGAGTCTTCCGGACGGGCAAGGCCACTGTCGAGGACGGTTCCGAGGTCCTGCGCCACCGCGACGGCAAGACTGCCACCGTCAGTCTGGTGCGCAATAGCAACGGCAAGATCGGGGTCCTCACCAATGGCAAGTACGACGCCACCATCGCGCCGCCCGATCAGCCCACTGCCGCCGATGAAATTACCCAGGTTCTGCTGGGCATCATCGGGCTCGCGGCGCATCCGGGCGCCAAGACCTTGGCCAACATCGGGTTCGGTTCCGGAATGACGACCCACGCGCTGCTCGCCTCGCCTCGCCCGGCACGGGTGGACTCGATCGAGATCGAGCCGGAAATGGTGATGGCCGCGCGCGAGGGTTTCGGCGACTGGGTTACGCGCGCATTCAACGATCCCCGCAGCCACATCCACCACGAAGATGCGAAGACCTTTTTCTCCGTCAATGGCAGCCGATACGACGTCATCATTTCAGAGCCGTCGAACCCCTGGGTAAGCGGCGTCGCCTCGCTGTTCACCACCGAGTTCTACCGCCAGGCCGCCTCTCACCTCAACCCGGGCGGCGTGCTGGTGCAGTGGATTCAGCTCTACGAGGTGGACGTCAACGTCGTCGCCTCGATCGTCAAAGCGATGTCGCCGGTGTTCGCCGACTGGGAGATCTATGCCCCCGACGAAGTCAATCTGATTCTGCTCGCGCGCGTCGGCGGCAAGCTCGGCAAGCTCGACCCGGCAGTTCTCACCGAAGGCGATGTGCCTGCGGTCTTGCGCCGGGTGGACCTGCGCGGCCTCGCCGACATCGAGGTGCGCCGCATTGGCGGCAAGGCGCTGCTAGAGCCGCTGTTTGCATCGTACCCGGCGCCAGTCAACTCCGACTACTTCCCGTACGTCGACCTGAACGGCTTCCGCGGCGTGTTCCTGCAACGCTCCGCACACTGGATCACCGCGGTCGGCATGGCGCCGTATCCGGTCGCCGAAATGCTGGAAGGCGTGGCCCTGCCGAATCCGGATCGGGTTACCCCCTACGCGATCTACTCGCGCACGCTGCGGACGGTCGATGCCGCGCGGCTCGCCCGCGGCGACACTTCTCAGGCCTCGGAACTCCCGGTCTGGCTGCACAAGGATCACCGATCCGCCCGCCTGCACGGCTCGCCTTGCCGTCGGGTTGACCACATGGACGCATGGCTGGACGCCGCGTTTTCCGTCGCCAGTTCGACCGGCGGACATCTCACGCCGGAGCAGTCAAGGGCGCTGTGGCAGGACATCGCGCCGCCAGCCTGCCGCGTGACTCTCTCCCCCGAAGCCGCCAAATGGCTGCGACTGTTCGAGGCGACCGGCCAGCGGGATGCGCGCACGATGGCGGAGATCTCAATGCAACTGCTCACGGGCGGCGAGAGCCGAAAGAGCGCCGTCTACCAGCAGTATCTGGTATCGGCAGCGATGCTGGGGCATCTCGCGAGCGGAAACGAGGACGCCGCCCGCGAACTGTGGCAGACAGTTGGCGCACGGCTCATGCAGAAAGACGAGAACGACCTGACGCTGCGGCTGCTGGGAGCCCACGCCATGCTGCGCTGAGCGCGCTCAGCGCAGCGCCGCGGACGCCGCCACCGGCGCGTCAGCGATCTCGTCGTCGTCGGCATCATCCAGCAGCAGCTCGTGTTGGCGCGCCAGCTCCAGGCGCGGGAAGTGCAGCACCTCGAAACGGCCGTCGCAATGCTCCACCACGGCGGAGCAGCTTTCCACCCAGTCGCCGCAGTTGAGGTAGAGCACGTCGCCGATCTTCTTCATCTCGGCGTGGTGGATGTGGCCGCAGATCACCGCGTCGAACCCGCGCCGCGTCGCCTCCTTGGCAAGCGATTCCTCGAAGTCGCTGATGAAGTTGACCGCGCCCTTGACGCGGTGCTTGATCGCCGCCGACAGCGACCAGTAGCCCAGCCGTAGCGCGGCGCGCAGGCGATTGAAATGGCGGTTGAGCCACAGCAGGAACTCGTAGCTGTGGTCCCCCAGCAGTGCCACCCAGCGGTGGTAGCGCGTCACCAGGTCGAAGTCGTCGCCGTGGATGATCCACACCTTGCGCCCGTCGAGGGCGTGATGCACGTCCTCGGCCACCAGCTCGATTTCGCCGAGGTTGATGGGCAGGAACTGGCGTAGGTGCTCGTCGTGGTTGCCGGGTATCAGGCGCACGCGCGTGCCCTGCTTGGCCATCTTCATGACCCGGCGGATGATCCTGTTGTGGGTCGGCGGCCACCAGATGTAGCGCCGGATGGCCCAGATGTCGACGATGTCGCCGACCAGGTAGAGGTAGTCGGCGTCGAAACTCTTGAGGAAGCGCAGGAGCGCCCGGTCCTGGCAGTTTTTCGTGCCCAGGTGAACGTCCGAGATCCAGACCGTGCGGTAGCGGGTCCTGGGGGCTTTCAACGCATCTCCGGCATGGCGCGCTCCGATGGTGCGGATTGTGCTCTCCGATTGATACGGTTTCTTTGCAGCCGCGGAAGTATTTCCAAGCCTTAACCGCGCCGCAACAATCCCGCAACCGGCCTGCAACCGCGCTTGATTACGCTGCGTGCAATCTCAGCCTCCGGAGCCCCCATGAGCCCTTCCCCAGGAGCCGAAGCCTCGGAACTGCCGGCGCCGCTCGCCGCCGTCGCAGAGTTCGCCAGCGCGTCGGCGCGGCCGCGGCTCGCGAGCCGCGTCTACGGCCGCGTGTTCGACGCGCTCTACAGCCGCGCGCTCGTCTACAACACCTGCTGGGAGGACCCGGCGGTGGACCGCAAGGCGCTGGCGATCGGCCCCGACGACACCGTGCTGGTGATCACCAGCGCCGGCTGCAACGCGCTGGACTACGCGCTCGACGCGCCGCGCCGCATCCACGCGGTGGACGCCAATCCGCGCCAGAACGCGCTGCTGGAGCTGAAGCTGGCCGGCATCCGCGGGCTCGAGCACGAGGACTTCTTTGGCTTCTTCGGTCACGGCTACCATCCCCGCGCTGCAGCCCTTTACCGCGACCGCCTGCGCGGCGCGCTGTCACCGTTCGCCCGCGCCTACTGGGACCGCCACCACGCCTGGTTCGCGCGCGGCCCCGGCCGGCGCAGCTTCTATTTCCGCGGCCTCAGCGGCCGAGTCGCCCGCGCGGTGCGCGCCTACCTCGACCTGTGCCCGTCGCTGCGCGAGGCGTGCGATGCGTTCTTCGCCGCGCGCTCGCTGGAGCAGCAGCGCGCGGTCTACGACGCCGCAGCCGCCAAGCTGTGGACCCGCACCATCGAGTGGGCGCTGTCGCGCCAGGTCACGCTGGACCTGCTGGGCGTGCCCCACACCCAGCGCGCCGAGGTGGAGCGCCACCACGCCGGCGGCGTCGCCGGCTACGTGCGCGCGTCGGTGGACTACGTTTTCCGCGAGCTGCCGGTGGCCGACAACTACTTCTGGCGCGTCTACGTTTACGGCGGCTACACCCCGGAATGCTGTCCCGCGTACCTGAAGCCGGAGAACTTCGCGCGGCTCCAGGACGGGCTCGTGGAGCGCATCGAGGTGCACACCGAGACGGTGACGAAGTTCCTCGACGCCGCCCGTGAGCCGATCTCGCGCTTCGTGCTCCTGGACCACATGGACTGGATGGGCACCCGCCTGCCAGGGGCGCTGGAAGACGAGTGGGCCGCCATCGCCGCGCGCGCGCGGCCGCGGGCGCGGGTGATTTTCCGCAGCGCCCACGCCCATCCCGGGTACCTGCAGACGCTGCACGTTCGCAGCAACGGCCGCCGCCGCCCGGTCCATGAGGTGCTGACCTTCCAT
This sequence comes from Pseudomonadota bacterium, assembly GCA_049322755.1. GTDB lineage: Bacteria > Pseudomonadota > Gammaproteobacteria > Burkholderiales > UBA6910 > DATIUV01. The sequence continues at coordinate 61,771 of JBMOQX010000034.1, forward strand.
CCCGAGCTGGCGCGGGAACTCACCCGCGCGGACCGCGTGCACACCTACGCCGGCTTCCACATCGCCGACTTCCGGGACTAGGCGTGGCCCGCGGCGACGCCGGCATCCTGCTCCAGCTGCTGCGCGGGCAGCCGCGTCGCGGCAGCCACGCGCAGCGCTTGCAGGCGTTCTACGGCCCCCAGGCCGGCCGCTACGACGCGTTCCGCGAGCGCCTGCTGCACGGGCGGCGCGAGCTGGTGGAACGCCTGCCGCTGGCCGCCGGCGCCAGCGTGGTGGAGCTGGGCGCCGGCACCGGCCGCAACCTGGCGTTCTTCGGCGGCCGGCTCGCCACTTTCCGCCGGGTCTACGCGGTGGACCTCTGCCCGGCGCTGCTGGAAGTGGCGCGCCGCCGGGCGGCGGCGCATGCCAACGTGCACGTGGTGGAAGCCGACGCCGCCGCGTTCCGGCCCGACGCGCCGGTGGACGGCGTGTATTTCTCCTACAGCCTGACCATGATCCCGGACTGGGAGCGCGCGCTGGACAACGCGCTGGCAATGCTCAGGCCCGGCGGCGTTCTCGGCTGCGTGGATTTCTACGTCTCGGAGGCGGATCCGGCGCCGGGCCGGGTCCGGCACGGGGATCTCGCGCGGCGGTTCTGGCCGGCGTGGTTCCGGCACGACGGAGTGCGCCTGAACCCGGGCCACCTGCCGGCGCTGCTGGCGCGCACGCGCCCCGAGTTCCTGCGCGAAGCGCGCGCGCCCGTGCCCTACCTGCCCGGGCCGCGCGTGCCCTACTACGTCTACGTCGGCCGCAAGGCCTAGGCGCCAACGCCCACGCCCACCGGGCAGGCGACGCCGGTGCCGCCCAGGCCGCAGTAGCCGCCGGGGTTCTTCGCCAAGTACTGCTGGTGGTAATGCTCGGCGTAGTAGAACGTCTGGCCGCCACGGATCTCGGTGGTGATCCTGCCATGATCCCATTGCCGCAGCGCCGCCTGGTAGGCGTCGCGCGACGCCTCCGCCGCCCGCAGCTGGGCTTCGGTGGAAACGTAAATCGCCGACCGGTACTGGGTGCCGACGTCGTTGCCCTGCCGCATGCCCTGGGTCGGATCGTGGCCCTCCCAGAACACCTTCAGCAGCTGCTCGAAACTCACGACCCCGGGGTCGTACACCACCAGCACCACTTCGGTGTGGCCGGTCCGGCCGCTGCAGACTTCCTCGTAGGTGGGGTTGGGCGTGTAGCCGCCGGCGTAGCCCGCCGCCGTCACGTAGACCCCCGGCGTCTTCCAGAACAGGCGCTCGGCGCCCCAGAAGCAGCCCAGGCCGAACTGCACCTGCTCCACGCCCTCGGGGAACGGCCCCTTCAGCGGGTTGCCGTTGACGTGGTGCTTCTCGGGCACCGCCAGCGGGGCCGCACGCCCCGGCAGCGCGTCCTCGGGCTTGGGCATCGCCAGCTTGCCACCGTACATCCACAGCATCTCGGCCTCCGTTTCGTCGAATTCGTCCAGCGGCAACGCTTAATCGCTCCCGGCGTCCGGTGCTGACAGCGCCGTCCGGCGGAAGTTGCGCCGGGTCAGTCGGCCGGCGCCGCCCTGTCCGCCTTGGAGCTCAGGCCGGCGGTCAGCACGAAGCGCATCGCCTCCTCGCGCGACATCCCCACCGGCTGCACCGCGTCCGGCGGCACCAGCACGGTGTAGCCGCCCACCTGGTAGCTCATCGGCAGGTAGACCGCGACCCGCCGGTCGCCGCCCAGCTCCGGCGGCAGCTGGCTGAGATCCTCGCGCATGAGGAAACCCACCAGGCGCGCATCCAGGCCGGGCAGCTCCACCGTGACCACGCGCCCCGCCTGGCTGGTGGCCGAGCCCGAGAACAGCCCGAAGAAGTCGCGCACCGCGCCGTAGATGGTCTTCACCAGCGGCATGCGCAGCAGCAGGTACTCGCCCAGCTCGAAGAGCTTGCGCACCAGCCAGGTCTGCATCAGCACGCCCACCACGAACAGCACGCCGACGCCGGCCAGCATGCCCATGCCGTAGAAGTAGAGCTGGTCGGGAATGATCCACTTCAGCGCGCGGCCGAGAAAAGTCTCGGCCGTGGTGGCAAGCCAGACCACCAGGTAAAGGGTGGCCACCACCGGCACCACCGTGAGCAGGCCGGTCAGGAAGGTCCGGCCGATCGCCTTGCGCATGCGTCCTCCGCAGCAGCACCGGGGAGTCCGGCCCTGCCGAGGACTCTAGCAGAAGGACGGCCCGGCCCCCAACCGTCCGCCGGCGCGGGGAGCGGAACTCAGGAGCCCAGCACGGCGCGCAGCATCCAGGCGTTCTTCTCGTACACCTGCACAATGTTGTACGAAGCTTAATAAATGCCGGGCCGCGGGAAGAACGCGGGGCCGAGCCGTGCGCCGGGGCGGCGACGGCGGAAACTGGAACACCAGCGGACCGACCTTGTCGCCAAGCCCCGTCAGACAGGGCTCCACGAAGAACCGCACCGCCGCAGGGAGGCTGCGATCCGTGCCAGCGCCTCACCGGCGCCAACCGGCCCATGCGGGCGCGGCGGCGCGAACATCTCCCGTTGCACGGCGCCTCAGCGGTACGGGAAGTCGGCCGCCACCAGGCGCGCCTCGGGTACCCGGGCATGGATGGCCGCGGCGATCGCGAGCGACCGGCGCTGTCCCGGCCTCAGCGTGACCCAGAGTATGCCCAGCTTGAGGTTGAGGTCCGCGAACACCACGGCATCGGCGAAGCCCGCCAGCACCGCATTGAGCTCGTTCACCGTGACCTCGATCGCGCCCGGCGGCCGCCGGCCGAGGCCGCGGATGAGCATCATGAAATCCGGGAACGGGCGGCCGTCGGCGTCGCGCGCCGGGGCCCGCTTCCACAGCGGCTCGGCGGGAACCAGGAACTGCACGCGGATCGGCAGCGTCGGATCGGACATGACGGACTCAGGGGGCGCCGCCGACTATACCGCAGGCGCTCCTCCGCGTCGCCCATCCTCATCGCCGAGACCGTCATGCTGCGGCGGTAGCGGAAGAAACGCGTGAGCAGCGTCTTCTTCCTCGCGCTGCGGCGGCTAGAAGCCGTAAGCGAGGAACCAGCCCGCCGCGCCGAAATACTCGGTGAACGCGAAGCCGAAGGCGAACCCCAGGCTGATCAGCAGCGGTCCCCTCTGGCGCAGCGGCAACCCGGACGACGGCAAGCGGAATGGACGCGCCTGTCATGAGTTCAACGACCTGCCGATCAGCTGCGGGCGCCGAAGTCGACCTTCAGCCTCATCGGCTTGTTAAGTGCCTGCCCTCGAACGTTCATGCCAGTGCCCACGCTTCCGACAGTACCTCCGCCTGCTCCAGCACTGTCTGCGTGGCCTTCTCCTGCCTGTCCGGCGGATAGCCGTACTTGCGCAGGATACGCTTCACGTACACGCGCAATTGCGCCCGCACGTTCTCGCGGATCGTCCAGTCGATGGTGACATTCTTGCGAACCGTCTCGACCAGCTCGCGCGCGATCGCGCGGAGCGTGTCGTCGCCCAGCACCTTGACCGCGCTGTTGTTGGTCTCCAGCGCGTCGTAGAAGGCGAGCTCGTCCTCGGAGAGCCCGAGCTGCTCTCCTCTCGCGCCCGCCGCGTGCATGTCCTTCGCGAGCTGGATCAGCTCCTCGATCACCTGTGCGGTCTCGATGGCGCGGTTCTGGTACTTGCGCACAGCCTGCTCCAGCAGCTCGGCGAAGGAACGGGCTTGAACGACATTGCGTCGCGAACGGTTTTTGATCTCGCCTTTCAGCAGCTTTTGCAGCAACTCGACGGCGAGGTTGCGCTGTGGCATGCCGCGGACTTCGGCGAGGAATTCATCGGAAAGGATGGAGATGTCCGGCTTCTTGAGGCCGGCGGCGGCGAAGATGTCGATCACTTCATCGGAGACGACGGCCTTGGAGATGATCTGCCGGATAGCGTGCTCCAGCTCTTCGTCGGTCTTGCGCTCGCCGGGCGTGCTCTTGGCCAGCACAGCTCGCACGGCCTGGAAGAAACCCACGTCGTCTCGAATCCTGAGTGCTTCTTCGTGGGGTACGGCGAGCGCGAAGGCCTGTGACAACTCGGTCACCGCGCGCAGCAGGCGGTTCTTGCCGTCTTCCTGGCTGAGGATGTGTTCCTGCGCTGCCGGCAACAACGACAGCCGTTCCTGTGGCGTGCCAGACACCCACTTGGCCCAGTCGAAGCCGTGGAACAGCCCCCGGCAGACTTCGTACTTCTCCATCATTACCGCCACGGCTTCGGCCTGGTCGAGCGCCGTCTTGCCGGTGCCGCCGCTCTCGGTATAGCTCGCGAGTGCCTTCTTGAGTTCGTCGGCCAGCCCCAGATAGTCGACCACCAGCCCGCCGGGCTTGTCCCTGAACACCCGGTTGACGCGCGCGATGGCCTGCATCAGCCCGTGGCCGCGCATCGGCTTGTCCACATACATCGTGTGGAGGCTGGGCGCGTCGAAGCCGGTAAGCCACATGTCGCGCACGATGACGATACGGAACGGGTCCGCGGGGTCGCGAAAGCGCGCCGCGAGCTGCTCGCGCCGAGGCTTGTTGCGGATGTGCGGCTGCCAGTCGAGCGGGTCGGAGGCCGAGCCGGTCATCACCACCTTGAGCGCGCCCTGCTCGTCCGCCTCACCGTGCCATGCCGGGCGCAGCGCGACCAGCGCGCGGTACAGCTCGACGGCGATGCGGCGGCTCATCACCACCACCATCGCCTTGCCGTCCATCGCGGCGAGCCGGTTCTCGAAGTGCTCCACCAGATCGCGGGCGATGAGCCGGACGCGGTTCTCCGAGCCGACCACCGCCTCGAGCTGCGCCCACTTGGTCTTGAGTTTCTCCTTGCGCTCGACTTCCTCGCCTTCGGTGGCCTCCTCGAACTCCGGGTCGATCTTCGGCCGCTCGGACTCCTTCAGATCGAGCCTGGCCAGCCGGCTCTCGTAGTAGATCGGCACCGTCGCGCCATCGAAGACCGCACGCTGAATGTCGTAGACGCTGATGTAGTCCCCGAACACGGCGCGGGTGTTGGCATCGGTCTGCTCGATCGGCGTGCCGGTGAAGCCGACGAACGACGCGTGCGGCAGCGCGTCGCGCATATGCCGCGCGTAGCCGTCGATGAAGTCGTACTGGCTGCGGTGGGCCTCGTCGGCGATGACGACGATGTTGCGCCGCTCCGAGAGCACCGGGTGCCGGTCACCCTTCTCTTCCGGGAAGAACTTCTGGATCGTGGTGAAGACCACGCCGCCGGAGGCGACGGCGAGCTTCGCGCGCAGGTCGGCCCGGTCGGCGGCCTGCACCGGCGGCTGGCGCAGCAGGTCGCGGCAGCGCGCGAAGGTGCCGAAGAGCTGATCGTCAAGGTCGTTGCGGTCCGTCAGCACCACGAGCGTCGGGTTGGCCATCGCCGGGTGCAGGATCACGCGCCCCGCGTAGAAGGCCATCGTCAGGCTCTTGCCCGAGCCCTGTGTGTGCCAGATCACGCCGACGCGCCTGTCCCCCCTCTCCCCCTGGGAGAGGGGCCGGGGGTGAGGGCGAGACCAATAAACACCGGCAGTTTCCTCGGCCTGCATCCATCCACTGGCGCGCAGTGTTTCCTCCACCGCCGCATTCACCGCGTGGAACTGGTGGTAGCCCGCCATCTTCTTGATCAGCTTGCCGCCTCCGCCCCCGGTGGCTGCCGAATCCTCGAACACGATGAAGTAGCGCAGCAGGTCAAGAAAGCGCCGCCGCTCGAACACGCCTTCCAGCACCACCTGCAGCTCCGGCTGCTGCGGAGGCGCGTCCTCGCGCCCGGTGATGGTGCGCCAGGGTTTGAACCACTCCCTGCCCGCGCCGAGCGAGCCGATCCGCGCCTGCATACCGTCCGAGACCACCAGCACGGCGTTGGTCGCGAACAGCGCCGGAACCTGCGCCTGGTAGGTCTGGAGCTGCTGGAAGGCCGACCATACCGTCGCGTTCTCGTCGGCCGGGTTCTTGAGCTCGATCACCGCGAGCGGCAGGCCGTTCACGAACAGCACCACGTCCGGGCGCCGCGTGTACTGGCCTTCCGAAACCGTGAACTGATTGACGGCGAGCCAGTCGTTGTTGGCGGGCTGATCGAAGTCGATGACGCGAGCCTGCGCGCCGGCGATCGAGCCGTCCTTGCGCCGGTATTCGACCGTGACGCCATCGACCAGCATCCGGTGCACCGCACGGTTGCGCTCCACGAGAGACGGCGCATCCGCGCGCGTGAGCTTGCGATAGGCATCTTCAAGCGCTTCGGGAGGCAAATCGGGATTGAGGTGCACCAGCGCCTGGCGCAAGCGATCTTCCAGCACCACATCAGAATACTTCTCCCTCTCCCTCTGGGAGAGGGCCGGGGTGAGGGTATCGCCGGCAGGCGATATGTCCGGCCCGTGCAGCACCGCGTAGCCGAGCGCTTCAAGCCAGGCGAGGGCGGCGTCCTCGACGACGGATTCGGTGAAGACGGTCACGACGCAATCCAGTGCGCGACCGGCAGCGCCAGGAATTCGTCCACCGCGATGCCATCGGCGCCCACCAGCAGAGTGCGCTTCGGCTTGAACGCGTCGGCGAACGCTGCCGTGCCCGCGGGCATCTCGCGGGTGCGGCCGCTCTTGACTTCGATGGTGACCAGCCGCCGCCCGGCCTTCACGACGAAATCCACCTCGCGGTTGCGGTCGCGCCAGTAGAACAGCTCGCACTCGCCCGCCGCCGCGGTGTTGGCGAGGTGCGCGCCGACGGCGGATTCGGTAAGCCGGCCCCAGTACTCGCGATCGGCCCTCGCCTCTTCGAGCCCGATGCCGCTCGTGGCCGACATCAGCGCGGTGTTGAGCACCTGAAGCTTGGGACTCGATCCGCGGCTGCGCGCGGCATCGCCCGCGACCTTCTGCAGGCCGCGCACCAGCCCCGCGCCCGCGAGCAGGTCGAGATAGTGCGCGAGCGTCGTCGTGTTGCCGGCGTCCTGCAACTGCCCCAGCATCTTCGTGTACGACAGGATCTGCCCCGAGTAGCGGCAGGCGAGTTCGAACAGGCGGCGCAGAAGCGCCGGCTTGTCCACGCGTGTGAGCAACAGCACGTCGCGCGAGACCGAGGTTTCGATCAGGCTGTCGGCGATGTAGCGCCGCCAGCGGTCGGGCTCACGGATGAGCGAGGCCGCGCCCGGATAGCCACCGAAGTACAGGTACTCCTCCAGCGTGACGCCGAAGGCCGAGCGCATCTCGGCGAACGACCAGTGCGGCAGGTGCAGCAGCTCGAAGCGGCCGGCCAGGCTCTCGCTCATGCCGCGCGCGATCAGCAGCGGGGCCGATCCCAGCAGCACGGTCTTGAGTGGCACGCGCTTGCGCGTGTCCTGGTCCCAAAGCCGTTTCACCGTCTCCGACCAGCCGGGGATCTTCTGGATCTCGTCGAGCACCAGCACCGCGCCCGCCTTGCCTGCACCGGCCGCCGCCAGTCGCGCCGCCTCCCACTGCTGCGCGATCCATTCCGCGCCGCGCAGCGTCGGCTCGTCCGCGCTCGCGTAGCGCGCCTCGGCCGGCAGCGCCTCCACCACCTGCCGCACCAGCGTGGACTTGCCCACCTGCCGGGGCCCCGCCACCACCTGGATGAAGCGCCGCGGCTCGGCGAGCCGCCGGGCGAGTTCGGCCGCCTGCGGGCGGCGATAGGAGCCTGACTCGTTGCTCATGACGTTGAGTATTTTTACTCAACGCGCTGAGCAGCGCAATCAACCCGGGCCCTTGTGCCGGGCGATGGCGGCCGCGTGGCGGGTGGGCATGGGCACCGTTCGGCCGGCGAGCGCCACGTCACGACCGCTCTTCCGGTACTCCGCGCCGGGTTCGCCCGCGGCGATGTCCGGCCCGTGCACCACCGCGTAACCCGGCGCTTCGAGCCAGGCGAGGGCGGCGTCTTCGACGGCGGATTCGGTGAATTCGCTCATGGCAGTGGCGCGGCGAGCATGTTCATCGCCAGCCGGATGATGATGTCCATGTCGTTGGGCGCTGGCGCGGGTGAGCCTGCATGCGAGTCAAGCGTACGCCTCGACGATCGCGTCGGTGAACACGCGAAAGCTAGGTGACGAGGTTCGCGTCGGATCGACATACGCGCCGATCGCGCGCGCCGCCTCGATCTTCGCGAGGCCACCTTTGAAATAGCCGTGCGCCTGCATCACGCGCTCGAATGCTTCCCACGTACCTCCGGCGATTGCGTCCGGACTGCGGAACCCCTGCCGGCGTGGCACGTTGGCCGAGGCCCGCGGGAACGCAGAGCGCACCGCTGCCCAATCACCGAAATACCAAGCCTCCAGCTCCTCGATAGCAATGCGGTTGACAAGCTGCCATGGTGCGCTCCCTCCGCGACTGCGCGTGCGCAAGCCAGCGCGCCTGGCCATCGTCTCCAACTGGCGCTTGAGCACATGGCAGTCATCGTCGTCACGGTCCACGACGACCACGATCCGCCAGTTAACCGGCAGCCACGCCGCGTAGCCGCGCAGGCGTGACTCGAGCTTGCCGAGCAGGTCGCTCTTGCCTTGAAAGGGGTGGACTTCGAACGTCCGATCCTGCGGCAGCAGCCGCGGTAACAAGGCGCGCAGGAACGCCTCCATCGAGGGCTCCTCGACCAGCAGTTCAAGATGGGCGGCGGGCATGGTCAGCGCCTCCGCTGCGGGCGACTCGGCGCGCCTTGGTTGACCAGCGGATCCCCCACACCGAGCTGCCCCTCCATCCACAGCTGCCCGAGCAATGCCCCTTGTTCGACGAACTTGCTCACGCCGGTCAGGTCGGCCACACGGCGCGTCTGCGTGTACCCGTCCTCATCGCGCCACAACACCCACACCTCTTCAGGCCGCAGCCCGTTCAGGAAGAACGGAGAATGGGTCGTTACCAGCAGTTGCGTCCGGGCACTGGCGGCGCGGCACTCTTCCGCCAACTCTGGTAGCAACCGTGGGTGCAGGAAGTTCTCTGGCTCCTCGATACCGATGAATGGCGGCGGGGCGGGATCGTAGAGAAGTACGAGGTACGCCAGCATCTTCAGCGTCCCGTCGGACGCAAACTTCGCCAACACGGGGTGGCTGAATGGCGCGTCCTTGATCTGCAGCAGCAGCCGGCCGTCGGGCATTGTCTCGGCCAGCACACGCTCGATGCGCGGTACGCGGCGCCGCAGCGCCTCGAAGATCTGCTCCAGCCGTTCGCCATGCTGCTCGGCAAGGTACTGGATGACGTTGGCCAAGTTGTCGCCGGTCTTGGTCATGCGCTCCTGTGGGCCAGCTTCCGGCTGACCGCGCGCGCTTTCGGCCGAAAGGTAAGACACGTACCAGCCGGTGATGAAGTCACGCAGTGCGGCGACGCGCGGATGTTCGGCAAACTGACCGAGTGCGTTGACGGCCAGCAAGTCGGCGCTCTTGAGAGGAATTTCGATGCGTCTGTCCTGCTCATCCGGCAGTTCACCGCTCACGGCGCGGCCTGCGCCCCTTTTGTAGTCGAGAAAGCGGAACGGCTTGCCCCGCGTGCCGCGCCGCCACTGCAGCCATTCCTCCACGACAACGGGACTGCTGCCTTCTTCATCCACGGCCAGATGATAGGTCACGAGCGGGTAGCCGGGCTCCCGGTACTTGATCTCGATGGTCACCGACCCGTCGCCGCCGCGCGTCTTGAGCTCCTTCGCGCGGCCGCGCTTGTCCCAGGCGCGGCGCAGCCCCAGCTCGAAGCACTCGGCAAGGAAGGCGAAGACGTCGAACACCGTCGACTTTCCGCTGCCATTCGGTCCTAGCAGGACCGTCAGCGGCGTCAGGTCCTTGAACTCGGCCTCGCGCAGGGCGCGGAAGTTCTGCACCTTCAGGTACTCGATGCGCGCCCGGCCAGCTGGGGCGTTTGTGGGCTTCTTCTTCATGTAGTCACCTCGATGAATCTATCGGCATCCTTTACTCGAAGGTTACCGGAGATGAGCTTGGGCAGCAGTGTGTCGCGCAGGGCTGCAAGTGTGCGGGATTCCTCGATCATCTCTTCGTGACGCATGCGCGCTGCCTCTGCGATGCCGCTGAAAGTCGCGATTGCTCGTGCAGGTGGAACCAAGATTAGCGGGGTCTGCAGCCCGTCGATCGGCAGCATATTCACGGTGGTCCCATTGGCGTACCCGCTCACAACGTCGTGCATCACACTCGTGTTCAGCAGGTGGCACAGGTAGTCGGGAGTCAACGCGGACTGGCCCTCGGTGCGGACGCGGTAGATGTGGTGACTGAAAAGGCTACGGGTCCGAAATCGGGAGGGAACGATTGCCGCGTAACCAATCAGCAAGCGGTCGTGCCCCTGCTCGGTGTTGGCAACGATGAGGTCGCCCGCCCGCGCTACGTGCTGTGGCCTGTAATCGCCGTCGTAGTACTTGAGCCCATCGTGCTTGTAGCCACCACCCTCGTAAATCGAATTGAGGTTGTGCATTGGCATGCCCCCCTTCGAAAGGCCTGATCCCTTGTACGAGAGGCCACGCGCAACATCTACGCATTCAGATAGCGGCTTCACCTCCCACCCTTCCGGAATCTCGCCGAGTTCGGAGTCGACGAGGTGGGCAGGGAAAAGGTCGGCGAAGGGCTGGGGCAGCCCGGGGTCGCGGCGTTCGGCTTTGGCGCGGACGGGGTCGAAGTCCACGAACCACGATTTGAAGAGCGCCCGCGCCATGGCCTCCAGCGTTTCGTTCATGCGCCGGTTCAGTTCGATCTTGTCGTCCAGGGTGCCGAGGATGTGGGCGATGGCGCGTTGTTCGTTTGGCGGCGGAGCGAGAATCGGAATGCGGTTCATGTTGCCCTGAGTAAGCTTGGGCATTGTCGAACCAGTCAGGTAGCCACTGATGTCCGATGCAGCAAGGGCGTACATGAGAAAGCGCGTATCAGCTTCCTGATTCGCACGAACGATGTGCGCGTGGTTGTTAACCCAGAATTTTCCACGCGCCATAAACGCCACCGGAGTTTGGCGGGTACGAAGATTTTCACCGTCTTCCGCGATAAGCAGATACTCGCCGTCGAACAAGTAGCCGTCGACATAATCGACGATGCCGGATGCTCCGTAATACGGGTATGAACCAGCGCGTCTATCGGCTTCTCTTACGGGCACCCTAACGCTGTCGAAGTTCTCGGTCAGCTCGCCGAGTGTGCGCTCTCGCCACTCACCCGCCATACCCAAGCTCCTTCAGGTTGGCAGCGATGGCGGCGTCGAGCTTCGCGGCTTCCTTTTGCTGCTCGCGCAGCGTCGCGGTGAGGCGCTTCATCTTGTCCTCGAACGGTTCGCCGTCGTCTTCGGCGGCCTCGGCGCCGACGTAGCGGCCGGGGGTGAGGACGTGACCGTGTTTGCGGATGTCGTCGAGGGTTGCGCTCTTACAGAAGCCGGGTATGTCGCGGTAGACCGCGACACCCTCACCCCCAGCCCCTCTCCCAGTGGGAGAGGGGTAAGCCTGCGCGATCTTGGTCAAGGCGGCTTCGGGATCGGCAAGAAAATCCTTATTGTGAAGACGCAGGACGGTCAAACCGAGTGACTGCAGATAAGCATCTCGAGTCTTGTCCTTCTTGGCCTGCTTCACCTCATCATGTACAGGCCCATCCAACTCAACCGCCAGCTTGTGTTCATCGCAGTAGAAGTCCACAACATACTCGCCGACCTGATGTTGACGACGGAACTTGAGGTTCATGAATCGGCGATCACGCAGTAGTTCCCACATCACCGCCTCGGTGGGAGTCTGTTTCTTGCGAAGCTCCCTCGCAGTTTGTGCAAGACCCGAGAAATCGAATCCGCCGCGATATTGCTTTTCTCCCTCTCCCCCTGGGAGAGGGAGTGAAGAGGTGGCCCCTCTCCCCGAGGGAGAGAGGAGTCTTCTCTTGTCGCGGCGGAGGAACCAGAGGCAGACCGGGATCTGCGTGGAGTAGAAGAGCTGGCCGGGCAGCGCGACCATGCAGTCCACGAGGTCGGCCTCGATGATGGCCTTGCGGATTTCGCCCTCGCCCGACTGGTTGGAGGACATGGAGCCGTTGGCGAGCACGAAACCGGCGAGGCCGGTGGGCGCGAGGTGGTGGATGAAGTGCTGCACCCAGGCGAAGTTGGCGTTGCCCGCGGGCGGCACGCCGTAGACCCAGCGCTTGTCGTCCTTGAGCAACTCGCCGCGCCAGTCGCTGTCGTTAAACGGCGGGTTGGACAGTACGTAGTCGGCCTTGAGGTCGGGGTGCTTGTCGTTGTGGAAGGTGTCGCCGTGGGCGATCTGCGCATCAATGCCGCGGATGGCAAGGTTCATCTTGGCCAGGCGCCAGGTGGTGTAGTTGGACTCCTGGCCGTAGATGGAGATGTCGCCGAGCTTGCCGGCGTGCGCTTCGATGAACTTCTCGCTGCTGACGAACATGCCGCCCGAGCCGCAGCAGGGGTCGTAGACGCGGCCCTTGTAGGGCGCGAGCATCTCGACCAGCACGCGCACCACGCGCGAGGGCGTGTAGAACTGGCCGCCCTTCTTGCCCTCGGCGCTGGCGAACTGCGAGAGGAAGTATTCGTAGACGCGGCCGAGGGTGTCTTTGGCGCGGTCTACCCTCTCCCCCTGCCCCTCTCCCCGAGGGAGAGGGGAGTGTTTCCCCCCATCCCCCTGCCCCTCTCCCCGGGGGAGAGGGGAGTTGAAGGCGATGTCGCTCACCAGATTGATGAGCTGGCCGAGGCGCTGCTTGTCGAGGCCGGGGCGGGCGTAGTCCTTGGGCAGCACGCCCTTCAACGAGGGGTTGTCGCGCTCGATGGCGGTCATGGCGTCGTCCACCAGCGTCCCGATGGTGGGCTGCGGGGCGCTGGCTTTGAGGTGCTGCCAGCGCGCCTCTTTCGGCACCCAGAAGATGCTGGCGGCGCGGTACTCGTCGGGGTCCTCGGGATCGGCGCCTTGGGCTTTCTGCGCTTCGAGTTCTGAGTGCTTCGCCTCGAAGGCGTCGGAGATGTACTTGAGGAAGATCAGCCCCAGGACGACGTGCTTGTACTCGGCCGCGTCCATGTTGTTGCGCAGCGCGTCGGCGGCGGCCCAGAGCTTGGCTTCGAAGCCGAGGCTGGCGGCGGTGTCGTTGTTCCTGGCGGCGCGCTTTGCCATTGAGTTCCTTATCGCGTCATGGAGCGGGGGCGTGAGTCGTGCGGGCGCCCGACGAGGATTAGATGGACTAACGGCCTGCTCAAAAAACCGGCAATGCGATCCCGGTCGGTAAAAATATTACACGAAATCATTGGCTTGGGATAGAGTCTTGATGTCACTGTCTGCCGGCGGGATAGACTGCCTGGCGCGAATAACCTCCCCGCGCCCCAAGCCGTACTACAGACGGCCGCGCCGCTCGATATCCAGGCACCGGTTCACCACCGCCAGCGGCAGCCGGATCGGCTCGACGTCGGCGGAGAGTGGGATTCGGGTGAGGATTCGGGGACAGCTCGGACCGCGACGATCGACTTGCGCTCCGCCGCTTCGACCCGCATCGAGGCAAGATCCTCGGCGGTCCCGCTCAATCCTCGCGCGCGAAACCGCGGATGATGTAGCCGCCGGATTTCTCGTCGCGCTCCAGCGTGAGCAGGCCCTTCTCCTGGGCCGCTTCCAGCACGTCGCCGAAGGTCTTGAAGCCGTGGTAGCTCTCGTTGAAGCCCGGCTTGCGGCGCTTGATGGCCTGCTTGACCATCGAGCCCCACACCTTCTCCTCCTCGCCGCGCTCCTCGAACAGGTCCTCCACCGTCTCCAGCACCAGGTCCAGCGCTTCCTGGCGCTTGTCTTCCTCCGGCACCTCGACGGCGGTCTTCCTGTCCTCGGTCTTGGCGCGAGTGGTGCGCCGGCGCTTGGGACCCGACTTCTTCTCCTCGCGCACCAGGTCGTCGTAGTAGATGAACTCGTCGCAGTTGCTGATCAGCAGGTCGGAGGAGGACTGCTTGACGCCGACGCCGATGACGATCTTGTTGTTCTCGCGCAGCTTGGACACCAGCGGCGAGAAGTCGGAGTCGCCGCTGATGATGACGAAGGTGTCGACGTGGGATTTGGTGTAGCAGAGGTCGAGCGCGTCCACCACCATGCGGATGTCGGCGGAGTTCTTGCCCGACTGGCGCACGTGCGGGATCTCGATCATCTCGAATGCGGCCTCGTGCATCGGCGGCTTGAACGCCTTGTAGCGGTCCCAGTCGCAGTAGGCCTTCTTGACGACGATGTTGCCCTTGAGCAGCAGCCGCTCCAGCACCTTCCTGATGTCGAACTTGTCGTACTTGGCGTCGCGCACGCCGAGGGCGACGTTCTCGAAGTCGCAGAAAAGGGCCATGTTCTGGGTGGTTGTCCGGGCGCTCATGGTTTCGGCCGAAAAAAGTGCGCCCGCGGAGCGCGGGCGGCCACAGTGTAAGGCCAAACGCGGGGCCGCGGCCAGCCTCGGCAGCCGCCCGGCGGATACGGTAAAGTAGGCGCCACACCACGCAACGGGACCCGCCATGACCAAGACATCGCTGATCGCGGCCGCCGCGCTCGCCGCCCTCGCTCCCGCCGCCGGCCTCGCCGCCGGGGCCTCCGACGTCAAGGTATTCCGGAATTCCCAGCTGATTCCCGCCCAGTACGAAGTGGTGCGGCGCCTGTGGATCGAGTCGATCCCGGCCATGTTCGTCTACCCGTCGTTCGCGACGCCGCCGGAGGCGGTCCAGGGCATGCAGGAGGCGGCGGCCTCGGCCGGCGCCGACGCGCTCATCAACGTCTCCTGCTCGAATCTCGGCGAGCTGCGCGGCGGCGACCCGCGCTTGATGTGCTACGCGCTGGCGATCAAGCTCAAATAGGCGGCTGCCGGCGCGGGCGGGCGCGGTCGTCACACCCGCGCCGGCGGAACCTTCGGGGGTAGGGCCGCGGTCCAAACGGCATCTGCCACCCCGAGGCCGATCCGTGACGCCCATTTCCCGATCCGCGCTGCTGGCGCTGAGTCTCGCGCTGTCCTTCCCGGCCGCCGTCGCGGCCCCGGTGCAAACCAAGCTGCACGCGGTGACCCCGGTAACCGTCGTCCGCGGCCTGGAGCATCCCTGGGGCATGGCGTTCCTGCCCGACGGCCGCATCCTGGTCACCGAGCGTCCGGGGCGGCTGCGCATCGTCAACGCCGACGGCTCGCTCGATCCCGGGCCGGTCGAAGGCCTGCCGAAAATCGCCGAGCACGGCCAGGGCGGCCTGCTGGACGTGGCGCTCCACCCCCGCTTCGCCGAAAACGGGCTGGTCTATCTCTCCTACAACGCATCGGGCCCGGGCGGGCACGGCACCGAGGTGGCGCGCGGCAGGCTCGCCGGCCATCGCCTGGAGAACGTCCAGGTGATCTTCCGGCTCGAGCCCAAGAGCGGCGGCGGCCGCCACTTCGGCAGCCGCCTGGTATTCGACCGGAACGGCCTGCTTTACGTCACGCTCGGCGACCGCGGCGAGCAGGACCGGGCGCAGAAGCTCGACGATCTCGCCGGCAAGATCGTGCGCATCCAGGACGACGGCGCGATTCCCGCCGACAATCCGTTCGCCGACCGCAAGGGCGCGCGGCCGGAGATCTACTCGCTGGGCAACCGCAACGTGCAGGGCGCGGCGCTGCACCCGAAGACCGGTGAGCTCTGGGCGCAGGAGCACGGCCCCCGGGGCGGCGACGAGGTCAACGTGATCCGCGCCGGCCGGAACTACGGCTGGCCGGTGATCACCTACGGCGTCGAGTACGTGACCGGCTTCAAGATCGGCGAGGGCACCCGCAAGGAAGGCATGGAGCAGCCGCTGCACCAGTGGACGCCTTCGATCGCGCCCTCGGGCATGGCGTTCTACACCGGCGACAAGTTCCCGAAGTGGCGGGGCGACGTGTTCGTCGGCGCGCTCAAATACCAGATGCTGGTGCGCCTGCGCTTCGACGGCGAGAAGCTGGTGGAGGAAGAGCGGCTGCTGGAAGGCAAGCTGGGCCGCATCCGCGACGTGCGCCAGGGGCCGGACGGCCATCTGTACCTGCTCACGGATTCGCCCGACGGCCAGTTGGTGCGCCTCGAGCCGGCGGGCTCACCGGCACTGATCGGGAGAAACCCATGAAAACGAAGGGCACCATCCTCAACGCCGCGCTGCTGGCGCTGACGGCAGGCGCCGCAGCGGCCGCCGACAACGGCCTCGCCCGCGCCACCTTCGCCGGCGGCTGCTTCTGGTGCACGGAATCCGATTTCGACAAGGTCCCGGGCGTGGTCTCCACCACCTCCGGCTACATCGGCGGCCAGACCCGCAATCCCACCTACGAGCAGGTGAGCGCGGGGCGCACCGGCCACGCCGAGGCGGTGCTGGTGGTCTACGACCCGAAGAAGGTGAGCTACGAGCGCCTGCTGGAGGTGTACTGGCACAGCATCGACCCCACCACGCCCAACGCCCAGTTCTGCGACGCCGGCAGCCAGTACCGCAGCGCGATCTTCTACCACAACGACGAGCAGCGCCGCCTGGCCGAGGCGTCGAAAGAAAAGCTGGAGAGGAACAAGCCGTTCAAGGCGCCGATCGTCACCGAGATCGTCCCGGCGAAGGAATTCTTCGCCGCCGAGGACTACCACCAGGACTACTACAAGAAGAACCCGATCCGCTACAACTTCTACCGCACCGGCTGCGGCCGCGACGCGCGGCTGAAGGAGCTGTGGGGCGACAAGGCCGGGAAGTAGCAAACGGCGCATCGCGGCGGACGCTCGCACCGCGTCGGCTATAATCAGCGTTGGTCATCCCCGCCCCGGCGCGGCGCGCTTTCTGAACTGATCGCCCCTTGACTGCTGCCCTCCGGGTGCTTCCCGCGTTCGCCCTTCCCTGCCTGGTGCTGCTGGCCGCGCACGCGCTGCGGTTGCGCTGGCCGGTGCTGCCGCCCAGCCTGCACCCGCTGCTGCCGATGGCGGTCTACGGCGCGCTCGCCGCCGCCGCCGTCACCGGCGCGGCGTTCAATCGCGGGCGCGCCGCGCTGGCTGCCGCCGTGCTGGCGCTGGGGTTCATCGGCCATCGGGTGCTGGTGGCGCACGAGCCTGGCGCCGCCGGCGCGGCGGCGGCGTGGGCGGCCGTCTGTTTTCTCGTGCCGCTCAACCTGGCGGCGCAGGGCGTGCTGGCCGAACGCGGCCTGTTCAGCAGCTACGGCCTGCGCCGCGTGCTGGTGCTGGGACTCCAGAGCGCGCTGGTGCTGTGGCTGGCTGGCGGCGGCAGCCCGCGCATCGCCGGCTGGCTGACCCAGCAGCTGGTTCAGCATACGCTCCTGGCCGGCAGCGCCGTCCCGCAACCGGCGCTGCTGGCGACGGCGCTGGCGTTCGCCCTCGCGCTGACGCTGGCGCTGCGCTCGCGCGCGCCGATGCACGCCGCGCTCGCGGGCGCCATCGCCGCCTTCGCCATCGGCGCCTGGGACGTCGGCAAGCCCCACGCCCTGGCCGTATGGACCGTGGCCGGCGCCGCGGTGCTGGTCGTCGGCGTGCTGCACGACTCCTTCCGCATGGCGTTCCGCGACGAGCTG
The DNA here is from genome assembly GCA_049322755.1 of Pseudomonadota bacterium. Classification (GTDB taxonomy): domain Bacteria; phylum Pseudomonadota; class Gammaproteobacteria; order Burkholderiales; family UBA6910; genus DATIUV01. The sequence goes on from JBMOQX010000034.1 coordinate 79,215, forward strand.
ACCGGGCTCGCCAACCGGCGCGCGCTGAACGAGCGGCTGATGAGCCTGGGCAACCAGTACGCCATCGCCATGGTGGACGTGGATCACTTCAAGAAATTCAACGACACCCACGGCCATGACGTGGGCGACCAGGTGCTCAAGATGGTGGCGGCCCGCATCGCCGAGGTGGACGGCGGCGGCCGCGCCTTCCGCTACGGCGGCGAGGAGTTCACCGTGCTGTTCCCGGGCTGCGGCGTGCGCGACACCCTGCCCTACCTGGAGGAGCTGCGCGCCAGCGTCGAGGCCTACACGCTGACGTTGCGCGGCAAGGACCGACCGGCCTCGTCGAAGGACGGCAAGACGCGGCGCGGCGGCGGAGCGAGGGCACGCGCGGTGTCGGTGACCGTGAGCATCGGCGTGGCCGAGCGCAGCGACAGATACCCCACGCCGGCGGAGGTGCTGCGCGCGGCCGACCGGGCTCTCTACCGCGCCAAGAACCGCGGCCGCAACCAGGTCAGCCGCTGATCCCGGAAGCGCGAAAAGGCCGATAATGGGACGCGCGCCGCGCCGACAAGAACCGACCTCCGCCCCTCCGCGTCCATGCGCCACCGCTCGCTGGTCCTGCTCTACGCCGCGCTCGCCGTCGCCGCCGTGCTGCTGCCGCTGGCAGCGAGCCTGTACCTGTCGTGGCGCAACGCGATCGAGACCGAGCGCGAGGCGCTCGCCCGCTTCGCCGACGAGGCCATCGTCCGCACCGACCGCGTGATCGTCGAGGCGCGCAACGTCCTCGCGCGGCTGTCGCGCTCGCAGGCGCCGCGCTGCTCGCCCGAGCACATCCGCGAGATGCGCGAGGCCGCGTTCGACGCGCGCTACATCCGCGAGGTGCGGCACGTGGCGAACGGCGAGGTGCGGTGCACCGCCGGGGGGCCGCTGCAGCTGCCGATCGCCTGGGGCAAACCCGACTTCATCTCCGCCCGCGGCTACCGGATCTGGTTCTCCGTCGCCGGCGGCGGCGCCAGCGCGAGCCTGCTGGCCGCGCAGTACGGCGACCACGGCCTGCTGATCGACCCCGTGCATCTCGTGGACGTCCTCACCGGCGATCCCGAGCAGCGGCTGGCGGTGATGGCGGCCGACGGCCTGCGGCCGCTGGCGCTGCTCAACGATCCCCCGCTGGACGCGGTGCGCGCCGCGCTCGCCGAAGGCGGCCGCGACCCTCGCGGCCTGCTCATCGCCGTGGCGCGCTCGGCGGAGCTGCCCGTGGTCGCCGTCGCCGCGGAGTCGCGCGAGCGCCTCGTTGCCGCCTGGGAACGCCAGGCCGCCGTCGTGCTCCCGCTCGGGCTCGTCGGCGGCGCGGTGCTCGCGTTCGGCGTGCAGGCGCTGGCGCGGCGGCGCTTCTCGCTCGCCGGCGAGCTGAAGTCGGCGATTGCCAACCGCGAGTTCATCGTCCACTACCAGCCGCTGATCGCGCTCGACAGCGGCCGCTGCATCGGCGCCGAGGCGCTGGTGCGCTGGCGCCGCTGGGACGGCGAGACCGTCGCGCCGGATCTGTTCATCCCGGCAGCCGAGCAGGCCGGCCTGATCCAGCCGATCACCGACCAGGTCGTCGACCGGGTGGTGAGCGATCTCGGCGCGCTGCTGGCGAGCCGCAAGGACCTGCACGTGGCCATCAACATCGCGCCCTGCGATCTGCTCGCCGACCGCGTCGCCGCGGTCATCGCCGGCCGCCTCGCCGGCAGCGGCGTCGACGCCGCCCAGATCGGGCTGGAGGTCACCGAGCGCGGCTTCGTCGACGCCAGCTCGGCGCGCGTCGTGATCGAGCGGCTGCGCGTGATCGGCCACGCGGTCGCCATCGACGACTTCGGCACCGGCTACTCGAGCCTGTCCTACCTGCAGAGCTTCAAGGTCGACGCCCTCAAGATCGACAAGGCGTTCGTCAGTGCGATCGGCGCCGGGGCCGCCACCAGCGGCGTCATCGACCACATCATCGCGATGGCGCATGAGCTGGGCCTCGCCATCGTCGCCGAAGGCGTGGAGACCGCCGCCCAGGCCGATTACCTGCGCAGCCGCGGCGTCGATTTCGGGCAGGGCTTCCACTTCAGCCGGGCGCTGCCGCCGGCGGATTTCGTCGCCTTCGCCGGCAGGCGCTGACGCCGCGGGCGGCCGTTTGGGTTACCATGCGGCCCATCGGCGACAACGCTCCGCCTTCGAGACCATGCACATCCAGATCACCCGCGCCGCGCTGCTCGCGCTGGCGATCCTGCTGCCGCTGGCGAACGCGGCGGACGCCGCCGGCGAGAACCGCCGCTACTTCCGCAACTGGCTCGCGATCTGCCCCGGCGACGGCCTCGGGCCGTGCAGCGCCAGCGCCTACGTGCGCCCGGGGCGCGATCCGCGCATCGGCTTCGATTTCCAGCTGCGGGTCGGCCGCGACGCGCCCGGCGAGGCCGCGCACATCACGTTCGTTCCCGTGTTCGACCTGATGGCCGACGACGCCGACCTGACGGTGCAGGTGGACGCCGAGCCGTCGCTGCGCCTCGCGCCGGGCAGCGGGTTCCAGTCCGCGGGCGGGCTCAACGAGTACCGGGTGATGGACGCCGCGGTGAGCGAGCGGCTGCTGGGCGCGATGCGCGAGGGCAACCGGGTCGAGTTCCGCTACCGCGGCCGCGACGGCAAGCCGGTGCGCGCCGAGTTTTCGCTCATCGGCCTGACCAGCGCCCTGGGTTTCTTCGACAGCGCGCAGCGCGCCGGCGCGCCCCCTCCGGCGGCGACGGGCGAGATGCCGAGCGCGTTCATCTGCACCGGCAACGAGCCGTCCTGGCGCCTGGAGATCGACGACGAGGGCGCCGAGTATTCGCGCCTCGGCGCCGCCCCGGAGAAGCAGGCCCTTGCGGGTCGCCAGCGGACGCTCGATTTTCTGCGTCCCCGGCTCACGGTGTGGCGCGGCGCGGCCAGCGGCGTCGCCAAGGACCTGGTGGCGTTCGTGAGCGAGGAACGCTGCGCCGACACCATGGCCGACAAGACTTTCCCGTACTCCGCCCGCATCTCGCTGCCCGACGGCGAAGTGCTGGCGGGCTGCTGCCGCGCCGGTTCGCAGCGCCCCTGACCGCCGTGACCGGCGCGCCGCGCTTCGCGCCCGAGACGCTGGGGTCGCTGGTGGCCGCGGCCACGCGGCGCGCGCTGGCCAGCGGGGCGCTGGTGCCGCTGGATACGGAAGGCACCCCGATCGAGGACGCGGGGGTGCGCTTTGTCGTGCGCAAGGCGCTGAGCCTGCGGCGCAAGGATGCGGAGCGCGAGCGGCAGGCGCGCGGCGCGGCCCCCGCCGATCCGTTCCTGCCACCCGAGCCGGACCTGCGGGTCGCCGATGTCTCGGCCAGCCACGTGGCGGTGCTCAACAGGTTCAACGTCCTCGAGCGCCACCTGTTGATCGTCACCCGGGCGTTCGAACACCAGGAGCGCTGGCTCACGCGGGAGGATTTCACCGCGCTGGCGGCGTGCCTCGCCGGGTACGAGTCGCTGGGGTTCTACAACGGCGGCGTGGTGGCCGGCGCGAGCCAGGCCCACAAGCACCTGCAGCTGGTGCCCCTTCCTCTGGGTGCGGAAGCGGCCGGCGCCGCTCCCGTGCACGCCGTTCCCCCTCGCCCCCCGGGAGAGGGGGAAGGGGTGAGGGCCGGCCACCGCAGGGAACCCGGTACCGGCCCGGCTTGGCCGCAACCGCCGCCCTTCCCCACCGCCGCGCTGATCGCGGCGTCGCTGCCGCGCGACGGCGTTGCGCAGGTGGCCGGCTTTCCCTTCGTCGCCGCGGTGACGCCGCTCCGGCGCGCGGCGTTCACCGACCCCGAGCGCGCCGCCGGCCTGCTGCAGGACCGCTTTGCTGCAGCGATGGCGTTCGCCGGGGTTCACCCCGTCGACGCGACCGACGGACTGCGCCAGTCGCGGCCGTACAACCTGCTGGTGACGCGGGACTGGCTGCTGGCGGTGCCGCGCACGCGCGAGCACGCCGACGGCGTCTCGATCAACGCGCTGGGCTACGCCGGGAGCCTGTTCGTGCGCGACGACCTCGATCTCGAGCGCCTGCGCGCGCTGGGACCGATGCGGGCGCTGGCGTCGGTTTCGGTCAGCCGCTGAGCGCGCGGCTCACCACTGGCCGGTGTTGGGCATCGACGCCCACGGTTCCTTCGGCGGCAGCGCGTCGCCGTTCTGCAACAGCTCGATGGAGATGTTGTCGGGCGAGCGCACGAACGCCATGCGGCCGTCCCGCGGCGGGCGGTTGATGGTGACGCCGCCGTCCATCAGGCGCTGGCAGGTGGCGTAGATGTCGTCCACCCGGTACGCCAGGTGGCCGAAGTTGCGCCCGCCGCCGTATTCCTCCGGGTCCCAGTTGTAGGTGAGCTCCACCATCGGCGCCTTGCGCTCGCGGGCGAGCGCCTCGTCGCCCGGCGCCACGAGGAAAATCAGCGTGTAGCGGCCCCTCGGGTCGTCGCGGCGGCTCACCTCCTTCAGCCCCAGCTTGTTGCAGTAGAAGTCCAGCGACTTGTCGAGGTCGCTCACGCGCACCATGGTGTGCAGGTATTCCATCGTTGCTCCTTCGATATCGGCGTCAACGCGGGGCATGGGCAATTCCACCCCTCACCCCCGACCCCTCCCCGAAAGAGGCAAGGGGAGTTTCGTGCGGGCAGCGGGCCCGCGCCGCTTCCCGCCGCCCGGAACGGCTACGCCGCGCTGGCCCGGGGCTGCGCCGGCGCGCCGCGCTCGGCCAGGAACCCGGCCAGCACCCGCGTCGTGTGGGACGCCGGTTTCGCGCGCGCCACCGCCTCGGGCGGCCCCTCGGCGACGACGCGCCCGCCGCCCGCGCCGCCCTCGGGGCCCAGGTCGATGATCCAGTCGGCGTCGGCCATCACGTCCAGGTTGTGCTCGATCACCACCACCGTGTTGCCCGCGTCCACCAGCCGGTGCAGCACCCGGATCAGCTTCTCCACGTCGGCCATGTGCAGGCCGACCGTGGGCTCGTCCAGCACGTAGAGCGTCGGCTTGCCGCCCCCGCCGCCGCGGCGCAATCCCAGGTCGGGCCGCACCTTGGCGAGCTCGGTCACCAGCTTGATGCGCTGCGCCTCGCCGCCGGACAGCGTCGGGCTCTGCTGGCCCAGCGTGAGATAGCCGAGGCCCACGTCCTGCAGCAGACGCAGCGCGTGGTGCACCGACGCGTGGGCGGCGAAGAACTCCACCGCCTCGTCGACGCTCATCATCAGCACCTCGCCCACCGACCGGCCCTTGAACGTCACCGCCAGCGTCTCGAGATCGAAGCGCCGGCCGCCGCAGACGTCGCAGGCCACTTTCACGTCGGGCAGGAAGCTCATCTCGATCTTCTTCACGCCCTGGCCCTCGCACGCCTCGCAGCGCCCGCCGGCGGTGTTGAACGAGAAGCGCGAAGCCGTGTAGCCGCGCAGGCGCGCGTCCTGGGTATCGGCGAACATGCGCCGCACGTTGTCCCAGAAGCCGACGTAGGTGGCCGGGCACGAGCGCGGCGTCTTGCCGATCGGGGTCTGGTCCACTTCCAGCACCCGCGCCACCTGCTCCCAGCCTTCCACCGCGTCGCAGCCCACCGTGCCCCCCTGCCGGCCGCGCCGGCCCGAGAGCAGGCTGACGAGGCTCGCGTGCAGCACGTCGCGGGCCAGCGTCGACTTGCCGCTGCCGGAGACGCCGGTCACCACGGTGAGCCGGCCCAGCGGGATGCGCAGGTCGAGCCGCTTGAGGTTGTTGAGCCGGGCGTTGCGCAAAGTCAGGTGGGGCGTCGACGCGTCGGTGGCGCGCCAGCCCACCAGCGGGTGCGTGAGCGGCGCCCTGAGGAAGCGGCCGGTCACCGATTCCGGATGGCGCATCAGGTCGTCGATCCGGCCCTGCGCCACTACGCGCCCGCCGCGGGTACCGGCGCCAGGACCCAGGTCGACGACGTGGCCGGCGCGGCGGATGGTGTCCTCGTCGTGCTCCACCACCAGCAGCGTGTTGCCCTTGCGCTGCAGCTTCTCCAGGGTGTCCAGCAATACCCGGTTGTCGCGCGGATGCAGGCCGATGGTGGGCTCGTCCAGGATGTAGCAAACGCCGCGCAGGTTGGACCCCAGCTGCGCGGCGAGGCGGATGCGCTGGGCCTCGCCGCCGGAGAGCGTCGGCGCCGAGCGGTCGAGCGAGAGATACGACAGCCCCACCTCGTCGAGAAAGCCCAGACGCGAGTTGAGCTCCGCGACCAGGTCGCGGGCGATCTCGGCCTCGCGCCCGGCGAGCCGGAAGCGCGCCACCTCGGTCTTGAGCGCCGCCACCGGCAGCGCCGCGTACTCGGCGATCGAGCGGTCGCGGAAAGTGACCGCCAGCGCGGTGGGGTTGAGCCGCTTGCCGTCGCAGCTCGGGCACTCGCTCGCCTCCCCCTCGAACCACTCGTTCCACCACACTTCCTCGCCGGTCTGCTCGGCATCGAAACCGGCGAGCTTGAGGCCGGTGCCGTAGCAGGTCTCGCACCAGCCGTGCTTGGAGTTGTACGAGAACAGCCGCGGATCCAGCTCCGGGAAGCTCGTGCCGCACGCGGGGCAGGCGCGCTTGACCGACAGCACGGTGGTGGTCATCGCCGCGCCGCGGCCGTTCTTCAACGCGTCGAGCGGGGCCAGCAGGTGCACCACGCCCTTGCCGTGCTCCAGCGCCCGGGCTAGGGCCGAGCGCAGCAGGCGCTCGCTCTCGGGCGTCACCGTGAGGTCCGCCACCGGCAGCTCGATGGTGTGCTCGCGGAAGCGGTCGAGCCGCGGGAACGGCTTCACCGGCAGGAATTCGCCGTCCACCCGCAGGTGCGTGTGACCCTTGCCGGCGGCCCACCTGGCGAGGTCGGTGTAGACGCCCTTGCGGTTCACCACCAGCGGCGCCAGCAGGCCGACGTGGCGCCCCCGCTGCTCCCGCAGGATGCGCCCGGCGATGGCGTCCTCGCTCTGGGGCTCGATCGGCACGCGGCATGCGGGACAGTGCTGCGTGCCCAGCTTCACGAACAGCAGGCGCAGGAAATGGTGGATTTCGGTGAGCGTGCCCACCGTGCTCTTGCGTCCGCCGCGGCTCGTGCGCTGCTCGATCGCCACCGTCGGCGGGATGCCGTAGATGGCATCCACGTCCGGGCGCGAGGCCGGCTGCACGAACTGGCGGGCGTAGGCGTTGAGCGACTCGAGGTAGCGGCGCTGGCCTTCGCCGAAGACGATGTCGAACGCCAGCGTCGACTTGCCGCTGCCGGAGACGCCGGTCACCACGGTGAACGCGTCCCGCGGCAGGCTGACGTCGATGTTCTTCAGGTTGTGCTCGCGGGCGTTGTGGATGCGGATCGCCTCCTCGGGCCGGTAGCGCGACGCCGGCTCGGCGGCCATGGCGGAGTCGAAGCCGCGCGCCAGCGCCTCCTCGTATTCCTTCAGCGACGCGCCGGTGTGGGAGCCCGCGTGGCGCTTCACGTCCTCCGGCGTGCCGGCGCACACGATCGCGCCGCCCGCGTCCCCGCCCTCGGGACCCAGGTCGATGATCCAGTCGGCGGCGCCGATCACGTCCAGGTTGTGCTCGATGACGATTACCGTGTGGCCCGCCGCCACCAGCCGGCGCAGCGCGCGCAGCAGCTTGGCGACGTCGTCGAAATGCAGGCCTGTCGTCGGCTCGTCGAACAGGAAGAGCTTTCCACCCCCACCCCGGCCCTCCCCCCTCGAGGGGGCGGGTGCGGGTGGGGGGAAGCCGGCACCGACGAGATGCCCGGCCAGCTTGAGCCGCTGAGCCTCGCCGCCCGAGAGCGTCGGCACCGGCTGGCCGAGACGCAGGTATTCCAGTCCCACGTCCGCCAGCGGCTTCAGCGCGGCGTGGACGTCGGCCGCGCCGCCGAAGAACGCCACCGCCTCGGACACCGTCAGCTCCAGCACGTCGGCGATGGACTTCCCGTCCACCGTCACCTCCAGCACCTCGGGCCGGAAGCGCTTGCCGTCGCAGTCGGGGCAGCGCAGGTAGACGTCGGAGAGGAACTGCATCTCGACGTGCTCGAAGCCGTTGCCGCCGCAGGTGGGGCAGCGGCCGCTGCCGCTGTTGAAGCTGAAGGTGCCGGCGGTGTAGCCGCGCCGCTTCGCGAGCGGCGCGTCGGCAAAACGCTTGCGGATCGCGTCCCACGCGCCCACGTAGCTGGCCGGGTTGGAGCGCGTGGTGCGACCGATGGGCGTCTGGTCCACCAGCGACACTTCGGCGATCTGCTGATGGCCGCGCAGTTCGCGGTGCGCGCCCGGCGTTTCGGTGGGCCTGCCCTGGGCCTTCGCCAGCGCTGCGTAGAGCACGTCCTGCACCAGCGTCGACTTGCCCGATCCGGACACGCCGGTGACGCAGGTGAGGCGATTCAGCGGAAAGGAGGCGTCGACATGCTTCAGGTTGTGCTCGGCCGCGCCCAGCACTTCCAGCCGCGGCGTCGCGCCATCGACCGGCAGCCGCTCGAGGCCGGCGTCGGCACGCTTGCGCGCCAGCAGATAGTCGGCGGTGAGCGAGCCGGGCGCCGCGCCCACCCCCGCCGCCGGGCCGAAGTACACCACCTCGCCGCCGCGCTCGCCGGGGCCGGGGCCCATGTCCAGCAGCCGGTCTGCGGCGAACATGATCTGCGGGTCGTGCTCCACCACCACCAGCGAGTTGCCGGCGTCGCGCAGCTTGCGCATGACCTCGATCACGCGGCCCATGTCGCGCGGATGCAGCCCGATGGAGGGCTCGTCCAGCACGAACAGCGTGTTGGTGAGCGAGGTGCCCAGCGCGGTGGTGAGGTTGATGCGCTGCACCTCGCCGCCGGACAGCGTGCGCGACTGGCGGTCCAGCGTCAGGTAGCCGAGGCCGACGTCGCCCAGGTAGGCGAGACGCGTGCGGATCTCGCCCAGCAGCAGCTCGGTGGCTTCATCCAGCGGCCTGGGAAGCCGCACGCGCTCGAAGAAAGCGCGGGTACGCTCCACCGGCAGCAGCATCACGTCGTGCAGCGTGAGCCCCGGCAGACCCTCCAGCCGCTCGCGCGACCAGTGCGCGCCCACGGGCATGAAGCGCCGCGCCGCGGGCAGCGCCGCCAGCGCCTCGTCGCGCCCGCCGACGCGCCACAGCAGCGCGTCCGGCTTGAGGCGGCTGCCCTGGCACACGGTGCACGGCGTGTAGGCCCGGTACCTGGACAGCAGCACGCGGATGTGCATCTTGTAGGCCTTGGTCTCGAGCCACGCGAAAAAGCGGCGCGCGCCGTACCAGACGCCGTCTTCCCAGTCGCCCTCGCCCTCGATCACCCAGCCCTTCTCCGCGGCGGTCAGGTGGCGCCACGGCGTGTCCACCGGAATGCCGCGCTTCTTCGCGAAGCGCATCAGGTCGTCCTGGCATTCGCGATAGCTCTGGGTCTGCCACGGCTTCACCGCGCCGTCGCGCAGCGTCCTGGTCTCGTCCGGGATCACCAGCCCGTAGTCGACGCCGATCACGCGGCCAAAGCCGCGGCAAGCCTCGCACGCGCCGATCGGCGAGTTGAACGAGAACGCGCTGGGGCTCGGCTCGCGGTAGTGGATGTCGCATTGCGCGCAGTGCAGGTCGTTGGAGTAGCGCCACACGTCGGCGTCGGCGCCGCCGTCGGCCAGCACCCGCACGTCAACCCGGCCGCGCCCCACGCCGAGCGCCGCCTCCAGCGCTTCCACCACCCGCTCGCGCTCGGCGGAGCCCATGCGCAGCCGGTCCTGGACGACGTGCAGCACGCCGTCCTCCCGGGCGTGGACGCGGGTGTAGCCCTGCCGCTCCAGCAGCGCCAGCACTTCGGCCTCGTCGAAGTTCTTCGGCACCGGCACCGGGAAGGTGATCACCAGGCGCGGGTCGCCGGCGGCTGCCGCGCGCTCGCGCAGGTCGGCGACGATGGTCTGGGGCGTATCGCGCTTCACCTCCTGCGCGCAGCCGCGGCAGTAGAGCGTCGCGGTGCGCGCGAACAGCAGCTTCAGGTGGTCGTTCAGCTCGGTCATGGTGCCCACCGTCGAGCGCGACGTGCGCACCGGGTTGGTCTGGTCGATGGCGATGGCCGGCGGGATGCCGTGGATCGCGTCCACCTGGGGCTTGTCCATGCGGTCGAGGAACTGCCGCGCGTAGGGCGAGAAGGTCTCGACGTAGCGGCGCTGGCCCTCGGCGTAGAGGGTGTCGAACACCAGCGACGACTTGCCGGAGCCGGAGACGCCGGTCACCACCGTCAGCTCGCCCAGCGGGATGTCGAGGTCGAGGTGCTTCAGGTTGTTCTGGCGCGCGCCGCGGATGGCGATGGCGCCCGGTTGGGTCTTGGACACGTTAGCTGCCGGAAAGGAATTGGGATAGGGGCGGTCAGGATACCTGACCGATCCCCTCCCACACCACCCGGCATGCGGGTCCGCACCGGGCGGTTCGAGCAGTTGAGGTCATGAGAGTCGAGGGACGCCAAGTCGATCGAAGTAGGCAATGGGCATGATCCGGTTCAATTCGAGCCGACTGTTGTGCCACCAGCGGCGGGCGTTGCCTGCCACTCGTGCAGCCGGTGCCCGGCCCGCGCCCAATTCCCGCAACTCCCGAAACATCGTCGTGCCCCGTCGCCAGTGCTTGAGCTGCAATGCGCGCAGGCGGTGCCGCAGCCATTCGTCCAGTTCGCGAAACACCCGCGGCGTCTGCGCCAGCCGGAAGTACGCCTTCCAGCCCGGCAGATACCGCCGAAGTTCGGCCGCCACTTCGGCGAGGTTGCGGTCCGCATGTCCGGCGGGTGATTTGCCGGATGCGCCGCTTGAAGGTGCCCAATGCCTTTCCCGCCACCGCACGCTTGACCTCGCCCCCGGCCGACCGCCACAGGCAGTAGCCAAGAAACTTGCGGCCATAGGCGCCAGCGACGGCAGTCTTGGCTTCATTCACCTTGAGGTGAAGTCGGTCGTAGAGTTTCCGCAAGCCATCCAACACCCGCTCGCCCGCTCGCTGACTGCCCACATACACATTGCAGTCATCGGCGTAGCGCACGAACCGGTGGCCGCGTCGCTCCAGTTCCCGATCCACTTCGTCCAGCAACACGTTGGCCAAGAGCGGTGAGAGCGGCCCGCCTTGCGGGGTGCCCTCGTATCGTCCCATGACCACGCCGTTGTCCATGATGCCGGCTTCGAGGTAGCGACGAATCAGCCACAGCACGGCCTTGTCGTCGATCCGCCTCGCCAGCCGATCCATGAGCACATCGTGATTGACCCGATCGAAGAACTTCTCCAGATCCACATCGACGACCACCTGCCAGCCTTGTTGCACATGACGCTGTGCTTCGACAACTGCGTCATGCGCGCGGCGGCCCGGCCGAAAGCCGTAGCTGTGTTCGGAGAATGTCGGGTCGATCAGCGGTTGCAGGACTTGCAGCAGGGCTTGCTGAATCAGCCGGTCGGTCACGCTCGGTATCCCCAGCTCCCGCAGGCCGCCCCCGGACTTGGGTATCTGCACCCGACGTACCGATTGTGGCCGGTAGCATCCGCTTTGCAGCTCCTCCCTGATCCGGGGCCAGTGGGTCTTGAGATACTCGGCCGTGGCTTCGATCGTCAGTCCATCCACCCCAGCACTGCCGCGATTGGCCTTGACGCGTTTCCATGCCAAGACCAGGTTCTCTCTCGCGAGCGCCTGCGCAAGCAAGTCGGCTCGCCCCAAGCCTTCGGGCTCATCTCGCGCCAGCCGTGCTTCATCGCGTCCGATACCCGGCTCGGCTTCACCTTGCCCGCTTTCGGTTCGCCTCGGTTGCCCGGGCTTCTGATGCCTTGCACGTCCAAGCGACCTGTTCGTCGGCTTTCCTTCTCGTTCGGCCCTTCGCTCCTTCCAGGCAGCTACTACGGCCTCTGCTGACTCCTCGCCCCGGTTCATCACCGTCACCCTTTCAGGCACAAGGCGAGATCTCCCCAGGTAAGAACGCGATCCTTCCCCGCGCAACCGCCGGATTTACGCCGCCTGAGCCTTGACCACAACCGCTTCGCGGTACCTTGCCCGCTCGCCCTGCTCGGCACCGCCTCATATCCGGTTCTTGTCCATCGGCTCGCGGTTTCGCTCCACGCTTCCTCCCCACAATCGGTCGCCCTCATGCAGTTGCGCTTCGCTTCGTTCGC
>JBMOQX010000035.1:0-5583 GCA_049322755.1 Pseudomonadota bacterium
GTGATCGGCAGCGGTGGCGCGGCGATGGCGGCAGCGCTGAAAGCCGTCGAGCAAGGCGCGCGCGTGACGCTGATCGAGCGGGGCATCATTGGCGGCACCTGCGTCAATGTCGGCTGCGTGCCCTCCAAGATCATGATCCGCGCCGCCCACATCGCCCACCTGCGCCGCGAAAGCCCGTTCGACGAGGGGCTGCCTGCCGCAGCGCCCGCCGTGCTGCGCGAACGGCTGCTCGCCCAGCAACAAGGCCGCGTCGATGAGCTGCGCCACGCCAAGTACGAAGGCATCCTGGCGAGCACCCCGGCCATCACCGTGCTGCGCGGCGAGGCCCGTTTCAAGGACACGCGCACGCTGACGGTGGCGAGTGCTGACGGCGGCACGCGCGAGGTGAGCTTCGACCGCTGCCTGATCGCCACCGGCGCGAGTCCCGCGATCCCGCCGATCCCCGGCCTGAAAGACACACCCTACTGGACCTCCACCGAGGCGCTGGCGAGCGACACGATCCCTAAGCGGCTGGCCGTCATCGGCTCGTCGGTGGTGGCGGTCGAGCTGGCGCAAGCCTTCGCGCGGCTGGGCAGCCAGGTCACGATCCTGGCGCGCAGCACGCTGTTCTTCCGCGAAGACCCGGCCATTGGCGAGGCTGTCACGGCCGCGTTCCGCGCCGAAGGCATCGAGGTGCTGGACCACACCCAGGCGAGCCAGGTCGCCTATACGGGTGGGGAATTCGTGCTCGCCACCGGGCACGGCGAGCTGCGCGCCGACCGGCTGCTGGTCGCCACCGGCCGCGCACCGAATACGCGCGGCCTGAACCTCGCGGCAGCGGGCGTCGAGGTCAACGCGCAAGGGGCCATCGTCATCGACCGCGCCATGCGAACGAGCGCGCCGCACATCTTTGCTGCCGGCGACTGCACCGACCAGCCACAATTCGTCTACGTGGCGGCAGCGGCCGGTACTCGCGCGGCGATCAACATGACCGGCGGCATTGCTGAGCTGGACCTGACGGCGATGCCGGCGGTGGTGTTCACCGATCCGCAGGTGGCGACGGTGGGCTACAGCGAGGCGGAAGCGCACCACGACGGCATCGAGACCGACAGCCGTACCCTCGCGCTCGAGAACGTACCGAGGGCGCTGGCCAACTTCGACACGCGCGGCTTCATCAAGCTCGTGGCGGAAGCCGGCACGGGGCGGCTGATCGGCGTGCAGGCGGTCGCACCGGAAGCGGGCGAACTGATCCAGACAGCCGCGCTGGCGATCCGCCACCGGATGACGGTGCAGGCGCTGGCCGACCAGTTGTTCCCGTATCTCACGATGGTCGAGGGACTCAAGCTCGCGGCGCAGACCTTCAGCAAGGACGTGAAGCAACTGTCCTGCTGCGCCGGGTGAGGAAAAGGAGGTGTTCGATGAACGCCTACACGGTGTCGCGCCTAGCCCAGGATGCCGGCGTGAGCGTGCATGTCGTCCGCGACTACCTGCTGCGCGGGTTGCTGCGTCCGGCCGCCCGCACCGCCGGCGGCTATGGCGTGTTCGATGCGGAGGCCTTGCAGCGGCTGTGCTTCGTGCGGGCCGCCTTCGAGGCGGGGATCGGCCTGGACGTGCTGACGCGGCTGTGCCGGGCGCTGGACGCCCCGGATGCCGGTGAAGCGGCGGTGTGGCTCGCCGAGCTGCGCCAACTCGTCGAACGGCGACAGAAGGCGCTCGCGGGCCTGGAGGTGCAGTTGAGCGCGCTACGGGCCGAGGTTGCCCGGCAGGAAGGGGCGTTGCCATGAACGGCCCCGAGCGCAAACCCATCTCCGGCTACCTGTGGGTCGGACTGGCTGTGCTGACCTGCCCCTGCCACCTGCCCATCCTCGCCATCGTGCTGGCCGGTACGACCGCTGGCGCGATCCTTGGCGAGCATTGGGTCATCGCGGCGCTCGGTTTGACCGGCTTGTTCCTTCTGTCCCTGTTGCGGGCGTTGCGGGCGTTCAGGGAAAGATCATGAGCGCTTCCCGGCCGGACGGATGGACGACGGCAGAGCTGGCCCACGCCGTCGAGCGCGGGCAGCTCGAACTGCACTACCAACCCATCGTCCATCTTGGCCGCGGCCGGATCGCCGGCGCGGAAGCGCTGTTGCGCTGGCGACACCCGAGCCTCGGCCTGCTGTCGCCGGGCGCGTTCCTGCCGCAGGCCGAGTCGTCCGGGCTAATGCCCGAAGTCGGCGCGTGGGCGCTTGGTGAAGCGTGCCGCCAGATGCAGCGTTGGCTGGCGTTGAATTGGCGACCGTTCCGGTTGGCCGTCAATGTGTCCGCGAGCCAGGTCGGGCCGCATTTCGGCGAGCAGGTGCAACAGGCCCTGGCCGATGCCCGCCTGCCTGCCGACCACCTGGAGATCGAGCTGACCGAATCGGTCGCGTTCGGTGATCCGGCGATCTTCCCGGTCTTCGACGCGCTGCGCGCCGTTGGCGTGCGCTTCGCCGCCGACGACTTCGGCACGGGCTATTCCTGCCTCAAACACCTGAAATGCTGCCCGATCGCCACGCTCAAGATCGACCAGTCGTTCGTGGCCGGACTCGCAAAGGATGCCCGCGACCAGACCATCGTGCGCTCTGTGATCCAGCTCGCCCACGGGCTTGGCATGGACGTGGTGGCCGAGGGCGTCGAGACGCCGGCAAGCCTCGCGCAGTTGCGCGACGCCGACTGCGACGCGGCGCAGGGCTTCCTGTTCGCCCAACCGATGCCGGCGGCGGCCTTCGCCGGCTTTGTCACGCAATGGAAGGGGAGCGCCATGAATGCAGCCGACCAAGCCACAGTCGCCTGCTGCGTGTGCTGCAAAGAGATCCCGCTCGATGCCGCCTTCACCCCGGAAGGCGCGGAATACGTCGAGCACTTCTGCGGACTGGAGTGCTATCAGCGCTTCCAGGTCCGCGCCAAGGGAGGGGCAGAAGCCGATCTGGTACCGCCTATTAGCGACACAGATACGTCAGGTTGAAGGGCGTCAGACCTTCCTGCGATACGACTGCAATAGGTGCAAGGAGGGCGCCCACGTTTTGATTCATGATCGGAGCCACTTGCACCCCGCCTGCTACAGCCGTTTCTGCAGGTGGCCCACCCACAGCCAGAGCGAAACCGCTGCGAAGCACACCACCGCGAGCGCGGCGATGGCCGGCATCGGAACCGGAAGGCACAACCAGGCGACCATCGCAACGCCGACCAGGCGGAAGGAATGCACGCCGATTTTGTGGCGGATGGGACTTTGCGAGATGAACGCCGTCTTGCGGATCTCCCGCACATAGAAGCCGTCCACCGAGGCGGCGAGGATCAGCGGAATCCCGAGAAGCCCCCACATCGTGAGCGCATGGGCACGATAGGCGATCAGGCTCGCCCACAGGAGGCTCGCATAGATCCGGTCGGTCAGCCAGCGCTCGGCGCCGCTGTCGCCCAGGCCGGCCGCCGTCCGTTCGGCATCCTTGGCCGCTCCGTTCATCGCACCCACCGTCTGCGAGAGGATCCACCGATTGGTGGATTCCCCTGCCCATGCCGACATCTGCTGCTGTTCGGCCTGCCAGGTCGCTTCCAGCACCTTGGTCGGGATCAACGCCCAGGCGGCCATGAGGCCGGCGATCAGGAGGGTGGCGATGAAGGTGGCCCATTCGCCGCGCTTCTTCTGGTCGTGATGGGACACGGCGTCACCTCAAGATGGACAGCCGCCCTTTGACCGTCCTGCCCCCGGAAAGCCGGGCGAAGTAGTGGAGCGGCGCCAGCTCGCTCAAGATGGCTGGCGGTATCAGATCGGCCTCTTCTTCCGTCGCCTGCTCTTGGTAGGACGCGGTGTAGGTGTCGTGGATGTTGGAGTCAACGTTGTGGCCGTAGCGGATCATCATGGTCCGCGCCTTGATCTTCGGGATGCCATCGGCGATGTATTTCTGCGTCTCCGCGTCGAGCACGCGGAGCGCGATCTTGTTGTTGGTATTCGCAAGCACCTGCCTGGCTTTGTTCTCGTCCCCGAGGCGGGCGGCGAAGTCGGCGAAGGTTTGGGTCGCGATGAACATGCGGAAACCGGCGCCGCGGCCCTTGTTCAACAACTGGATCGTGGGCTGGTTGATGACCTCGGCCGCCTCGTCGACGAAGACGTTGATCGGCTTCCGGGATTCCACGCCGTAGTTGTAGCGGTCGCCGGCCACCGCCGTCAGGTCGGCCAGCAGGATCGAGCCGATTGCGCTGCCCACCGTGGCGTCGGCCAGGTTGTCGAGACCGGTGTAGAGCACCTTGTCCGATCGGATCACGCGGGCCATGTCGGTCACCTGCTTGCCGTGGCCGGGCTCGAAATCCGGCGACAGGAGTTCCGTCAGCGGATCGCTCGTCAGCATGGACAGGATCGGGATGAGCGAGGCCACCATCTTCTGGAAGTGCTCCCGGTTGTGCTCGTAGGTCGAGATCAAGCCGTCGAGGTCCACGGACTGGGCGTCGTGGATGACGATCTCCTTGTAGAAGCTGATGTAGGCCAGGAGCTGGTTGCCCTTGTACTGCTTGACGAAGCTGCTGACCCGGGACTCCCAGTCGGGAACCTTGGTCTTGAAGTGCAGGCGCAGCGCCTTGAGAAGAAGGTCATCGGGTCCGCCCTCGATATAGCGCCGCAGTTGCACGAGGTTTGGGCGCTGGCCGGTGGCGATCAGGCCGTTGACGATGTCGTTGAGCACCTTCCAGCCGAAGGCCGTGAAGGGGTCGGCACCGGTTTCGGACGGGATCAGCGCCGCGATCCGGCTGGCGAGCTCCGTCTTGCGGTTCCAGTTGCGCAGCGGATCGATGCAGGCGGACTTGTCCGGGTGGGCCGGGTGGAAGTAGATGAACCGATCTGGCTGTCCGAGTGCCTCGCAGACCCGCCTGGCGTTCTCTGCGAGCCCATGATCGCCCTTCGGGTCGATGATGATGACGGGTTCCCCCCTCACGATCGCCTGGGCGATGAGGAGATCGAACAGCCGCGTCTTGCCCACGCCCGTGGCCCCGACGATCAGCGTGTGGCCCTCCAGCATGGAAAGGTCGAGCTCGACGTCTTCCTCCTTCGCGAGGCCGTGCAGCCAGTAGGCCCCCTCCTTGTGCAGAGCGTCCTTGCCGAGTTGCGCCGCCAGCCCGCCGTTGATGAGCGCGTGCATCCGGCTCGCCTCGATGTCGGTCCACTGGAACCCTTTGCCGAGCCAAAGCGAGGTTCTCCCGTGCGCATGCCTGGCCAGGTCGATCATCCCCGGGATGTCGATGAACTGCTTTTCGGCGAGCCGAACGCGCGTCGTGTCCTGACTGCGCTTCCATGCCTGGGTGGCCCGATATGCGCCCAGTCCGGCGCACAGCAACGAGGTGGCGACGCCGAAGCGGGTCGGCACCGGCAGCGTCTTGGTGACGGCCAGGGTGAGCGCCGACGCTCCCAGCCAGGTGGCCGTCATCGGCCATTCGTAGACCTTGCGCCAAGGGTTGTCGAAGTCGTGGGTTTCGAGCATGTTCTTCGATCGCTGCGAGCAGTCGGGCGGGTCCGCCGCTCACGTCGCCGCCGCCGAGAACATCTGCCGCGCCTTCTCGGTCAGCGCGTCGACGCCGAGCCGATACGCATCCGACTCCT
>JBMOQX010000036.1:0-5342 GCA_049322755.1 Pseudomonadota bacterium
CGACCTTCTGCTCTTCCGGCGTGTGGGCCATGCTGACCATCTTGGCGAACATGCTGATCTCCGTTGAATGAAAGCGACGGCTTCTCTCGATTGGCGTATGAAGGGCTCGTTACACCCTGCCCGCCGCGCGACATCGAGAGCGTGTTGGCCCAACCGGCCGTCTCTCGGACCTGGGAGGAGACGCGGGCAGCCTGAACTCAGACCGCAGCGGAATCACCAGCGACGGCCGGCGGCGTACCAGCGGCAGCGCCCTGCACGGCGGACGCCGCAGCAGGCGCGCCGGATTCCGTGCCGGGCCCTGCGGCCATCTCGGTTGCGTGGCGCTTGGCCATCTCGGCGAGCTCGGATTCGTGGCTGTCGGTCAGCGCCTTGCGCGCATCGGCGTGGCGGCTGTGCGCCTCGGAGTGCTCGCGGGCGTGACGTTCGGCGACGGTCTCGGGCTTCTTCTCGTCACCACCGTCCTTGCCGTCGCCCTTCTTGCCCGAATCCTTGTCGGATTTCTTGTCCTTCTTCTTGTCCTTGTCGTACCAGTCGCGCTTTTTCTCGCCCTTGCGGTCCGCCATCGCCGTCAGTCCTTCTTGCCGTACCAGCGCTCGCCGCGCGATTTGCCCTTGTTCATGCCCATCAGCGTCTCGGCGAGCCGCGCCTGCTTGCCCAGCTTGCCGGGCGCGCTCGCCTTCTCACGCGCGAACTCGCGCGTCGTCTTGCCGGCGCGCTTGGCCTTGGCGGCGAACTGGCCGTGAGCATTGGCCGTCGCCTTCGCAATCCACTTCCTGGACTTGGCCACGACGCCGCGCTCCTCAGTAGAGCGAGGCAACCGGCCCGACCGCCGTGGTGAACGTGGTCGGCGGCGTAAACGAGGCGAAGGTGCCGTAGGTGCCGGATGTCTGCGTCGTGGTGCGGAAGTCGCCGACCGTGTGGGCGCGGAAACGCATGCTCGCGTTGTTGCACTGAAGCTGCAGATAGTACGTGCCCGGCGTCGCCGCCCAGGGCGACGCAAAGGCTATGCGCTGATAGGCGGCCGTGCCCGATGCAGCGGTCGAGGCGGATCGCGCCGCCGCGATCGGGGCTCCGGTCGAGTCGGCGATCGACACCTGCACGTTGCCGGCAACTGCCGTGCCGTTGACGATGGCAACGCCGGTCACGGTCATGTTGGCGGGAATGAACATCTGCGCCACGTAGGTCGTGGTGGCGACGCAGGCGACTTCCGAGCCGTCCGTGATCGCGAGCGGCTTCCATGCGCCCGTGTGCACGAGGTTGGCCGCGATGCTCTGGCCGGTCGCGGCCGACTGCATGTAGCCCTTGAGCGTCGATGCCTTGGTGAAGCACGACGTCGTGCAGGGATAGCCGGGCGCGAACTGCGTCGAATCCGTGATGGATGTGAGCTCGTTGCCAGGCGAGCCCTGCGCCAGTGCGTCGCCGCGGCCGGTCAGCAGCACCGCTGCCATCAGCAGCATCACGCCGGCGATACCGAACCGGAAACGCTGCCAGAAATAGCTCGGATAGATCATGATGCTCCACCGCGCGAGGCGGCGCTCCCGTTGCGTGAAAGGACTATCGACTCCAGACAGCAAAGAGGCGCCCGAAGGCGCCTCAGAACCAAACCGGAACTCTACGTTTGTTCGCTTGGCGTTCGCCTATCGTCCCGGAGGCGTGCCGCCGAGCGGGCTGCCGGCGCGGCGGGCGCCCGGCGCGGCACCAGGGCCGGTCGGCGCCGTCTGCTGCGTGCGCGTCATGCCGGGCGACATCTGCGACAGGTCACTCATCTTGGCATTGAGCAGCGGCGCCTTGTTGCCGCCCGAGCTCGGCGCGAAGTTGCGGGAGATGTCGCCGGCGCGCAGGTCCATCGCGGTCTTGCCTTCGCGCTTGAGGCGCAGGCCTTCGGCCACAAGAATGGTGGCGCGCTGCGCCTGGGTCGGGCTCATCTCCTTGACGCGGGGGTCCTTCGCTAGCACGGCCGCGGCCTCGGACATGTCGCCGATGTCGATATAGGTCTGGTTGACCGGAAGGCTTTCCATCCACTTGCAATAGTTGATCGCGGCCGCACGATTCAGCGGCTTCATGTGCTGGTTCGGCGGCGAGTGGATCACGATCGTGGCGCCCTCCATGAAGAAGGTCGCATGCATGCCCTGCCCGTAGAAGCCGTCGGCGAGCAGCTGGTAGCAGGGATCCTGCTCCTGCAGTATCTCGCCCGTCGCCGGGTCCTGCATCGAAAACGTCTTCTCCATGTGGGAGAAGCCGTACTTGGATAGCAGCGCCTTCGGATCGAGCGCGATGCCCGCGCCTGCTGCGGTCACGCTGCCAAGCGCATCGGCCACGACGTCGCTCAATACACCTGCATGGCCGCGCGCTTCGGGCGCGGCGCTGGTCTCTTCCTGCTGCACTTCGTCGGTCATGTCGTCGTCCTCATGTCGCGTTGGGTCTCTCAAGACAAAGCCCCGAGCGGTCTCCCGCCCGGGGCCTGTCCGTCGGAGCTACAGACCGCGGCTAGTAGTTCGACGGATACTGTCCCAGCGTGTCCTGCGCCGAGGCGCCGGAGCCGAGGTTGATGTAGGACGTCAGCGTCAGGCCCGTGAAGTTCGAGCCGGCAACGACGTAGTTGAGCGCGATGAAGCGCGGCAGCGCCGCCAGGGCCTGCCGGCGCGGCAGGTCCAGGGTGGCGAGCCGGTTCGACGCCAGGATCGAGGCCAGCGGAATCGCGCCGGTCGCGGCATAGGCCACGTAGGTCACGCCCGAGGTGTTGCCCGTGCCGGCATCCGGGGCGCCCTGGATCTGGATGGTCAGCGAGGTCGCGGCACCGGGGGTGCCGGAGCCCGTGAACACCTCGACCGTCGGCGTGCCCTTGCCGCGGCCGAGGCCGAGGTCCTCACCGAACACGGATGCGTTGCCGATGATGCCGTTGGTGGAGTACGCGCCGGACGCCACCGCGATGGTGTTGCCCGTGAACAGGTCGTAGGCGTTGGTCGACTGCGCGGTCGCGGTCACGGCCTGCGCAGAGGACAACACCAGGTTCTGGTCCTGAAGTGCCATTGTTGGCGATCCTTCTGAAAGAGGTTTCGGGTTTCACCCTCCCCGCCTCGCGGAGAGGGCCTTGCGCGGCTTCAGGAGGTCAGACCACCCGCGACTCGGTATTGAGCATCGAGTCCTGCACGCCGATCGGCACGTTGCGCCAATTGACGATCGGACGGCCGGCATAGTCGGTCGGCGACAACAGCACGTTCTTGTCGCGGATCGCCTGCACGTCCATCGCGGCGCGCACGGTACGGTCGCAGTACATCTTCAGGCGGATCGACGGCGCCATCTTGTCCGGCGCGTCGGTCTTGGTGATGCCCGAGACCGTGCGGCCTGCGGTCGGCAGGCGGACGATCGCGCGCGACAGGATCGCGAAGATGTCCGGCGGCGTCGGGCCGAGCAGGCCCGCCGTGGTGGTGTCGATGTTGCAGAGGCGGACGGTATAGCGCCAGTCCTCGACGACGAGACCCATCTGCCACTGGAACAGCGAGGTGTAGGCCTCGAAGCGCTGGTTGTTGCTGTCGAAGCCGGGGACGACGTCGCCCTTGTCCTCGAACACCAGGCCGCCCTTCGAGCCCTTCGGGTAGATGCCGTAGGCCGTGGTGTCGCCCCAGCCAATCAGCCAGATCGACGCGTTGGACGAGCCCGTGCCGCCGCAATCGAACACGTTGACGGCGTTCTGCGCGGTCGCGGTCGAGACCGTGTTGAAGAACGGCGACCAGCCCGTGAACTGCTCCGGCGAGGTCCAGGAGTTGCCGTAGACCAGCGTGGTCGACTGCTGCTGGGACAGGCCCTCCATGTGGGCCACGTCTTCCTTCTCGCGCTGGACGCTCTCCTGGCCGCCGAGCTTGCACAGCTCCTTGTCGACCTGGGAATAGTCGCGCAGCAGCGACATGCCGAACTCGAGCTGGGCTGCGTTCGACTTGGAATAGGGCGTGCCCTGGTAGTAGCGGATGTACGAACCCTTGGGCAGCGAGGTGCGGACCGTGGTGACGTGCGAGGTGAGACCATTGGCCTCGACCATCGGCATGTCGTCGATCATCTCGTTGCACTGGGACAGCAGCTCCGCCATGTCGGCGATTTTGCCGTCGGGATCGAAGCGGCGCCCGATGTCGGCAAGCGTCAGATAAGCCATGTGGATCGACTCCAAGAGGCCCGCTCAATGGCAAGGCCGGGAAGAGTCGCGCGTTTGTATCCTCGTAGCCGCGAGGAAGGTGATCAGGCCGCGGGGGTGCCGCCGCCCATGTTGCTCTTGTCGTACCAGCCGCGGTTGCCCGCGGTCCTCTGAGGCCTGGGCGGGCCGGCATTGTTGCCGACCACAAGGTCCTCGTACACGTTCAACGCCTCGGCGATGTTGTCGAGGAAGCGCAGGAAGCCGGAATAGTTGCCCATGCCGTTATGCGTGGTGTGAGCCAGCAGCTCGCGCACCTGCTCCGGCGTGCCGCCGTATTCCTCCATCAGCGCCTTGCCGCGCGACAGCGCGGTCTCCAGCCGCGCCCCGCCGATCTGGGGATCGTTGCGGGTGTCCGTCTTCCAGGTGTCGTTGAGCCTGTTCCAGACGTCGATCTGGTTCTGCTCGACGGCACGCTTCGTCTCGTCGGCGAAGCGCTGCATCTCCGAGATGTGGAGGTCCACCAGTGACTGGGCGACATCCTGGGGCACCTGCGCGGCGCCGGCGATCTCGGAAAACTTCCCGATCCGCTCGTCGTCGAGCTTGACGCCGTCAGGCACCTTGAACGCTTCGTACTTGATCGGAGCCGGGGGCTGGGCCTCAGCCGTGGCGTCCTTCTTGGCCGGGTCGGTTTCGGCTGCGGCGGACTTGTCGTCTTCGGCCTTCGGCTTGTCGTCAGCCTTCGGCTCCTTGACATCCTTGCCGTCGGGCTTGTCGCCCTCGGGCTTCGCAGCTTCGGCCGGAGCCGGCTCATTCGTCTTGCCGTCGTCCGCGGCAGCGGGCTCGGGCCCCTTGCTGGTGTCGGCGCCCTCGAGCAGCGACGGCTCGGCCTTCGGCGCATCAGCACCGGCGGCAGGCGCAGCAGATTCAGCGGCTTGCGGCGCGGCAGCCGCCTCGCCAGCACCGGCGGCGGCTGCAGGCTCGGCGCTTGGACCCGCCTCGCTGGCAGGCGCTGCTTGTCCTTCAGCGCCCGCGGCTGCAGCCGCCGCCTCGGGTGCGCCCCCAGCGGACGCGGGCTCGTCCGGCGAATACACCGGCCGGTATTTCTGCATGAAGTCGCGATAGAGCATCACTTACTCCGTTTCTTGCGGGGCGGCGCCGACGGCGTGTGACCCGGAAAGCCCTCCGGAGGCGGCAACGCCTCCATGGCCGCCAGGCC
>JBMOQX010000037.1:0-115235 GCA_049322755.1 Pseudomonadota bacterium
TCCCGGGCGTTGGCCAGGCGGCCTGCGCCCGCCCCGGTTATGCTTGGCGGCCAGAGCGCGTTGGACCCACCCCTTCCCATCCCGAACAGGACCGTGAAACGACGCTGCGCCGATGATAGTGCGGGCCCGCCCGTGCGAAAGTAGGTCACCGCCAGGCTCCCTCCCCAAACCCAGGCCCGTCCCGAAAGGGGCGGGCCTGGGCGTTTGGGGGGCCGTCACGGTGACTGGATTTCGGCACGAGAACAGAACGCCGGGAACCCAGATCGGGCGGCCCCGATAGGCGCCCGCCATAGGGTCAGCAGTTCACCCCAGAGAGGAACCAACCGCATCCTTCTTGCTCCGCGCTGTCCGCTGTCGGCGCTAACTCCCGAATCCGCGCGGAAGTGGGAAGCCGACGCGGCCGCCCCGTGTGCCTCGGAAATCCTAGGCCGAGCCTCAAAGAAGGTCGCCATCCCGCTTGGCTCGCGTAAAAAATACTGATAAAATTCACAAGTTAAGATTTTATGGGCCAAGAGCCCATTTTTTGTTTGTGGTGCGGGATACGTCACTGGAAAAAGTCATCGCGCAGACCCTCGAAGGCCTGGGATATGAACTCGTCGCTCTCGACCGGTCGGCACGGGGTCGGCTCATCCGCGTCTTCGTCGACCGCCCAGGGGGGATTTCGGTCGATGATTGCGTGACCGTGAGCAATCAGCTGACCCGGGTATTCGCCGTGGAGAACGTCGAATATGACCGGCTCGAAGTCTCCTCGCCGGGCTTGGATCGGCCGCTACGAACGGCCGACGATTTTCGGCGATACGAGGGCGAACAGGCGCGGGTGCGGTTGCGGCGGCCGAAGGATGGTCGCTCGAACTTTGAGGGTACTTTACGCGGCTGCGATGGTGAGGCCGTGCTCCTTGACGTCGAAGGTGTGCAATTCAGGTTTGCCCTGAGCGAACTGGAGCGCGCGCGCCTCGTTCCGCGTTTTTGAGGCAGGTTAAACGCGTGAAAACCGGGAAAGTCGAATTGGAAACCGCAGTTGGCACGGGAAAACAGGTAATGAGCCGCGAAGTTCTGATGCTCGTTGATGCGTTGGCGCGAGAGAAGAGCGTCAACAAGGACGTCGTGTTCGGAGCCCTGGAGATGGCGCTCGCGTCGGCCACCAAGAAACGCTTCCGCGACGACGCGGATGTACGCGTAGCGATCGACCGTGATACCGGGGACTACCAGTCCTTCAGGCGATGGCTTGTCGTGAACGACGACGAGATCGAGGTTCCGGATCAGCAAATCAGCCTCTCCGAGGCGCTGAAGCGGAAAAGTGACGTTCAGGTCAATGACTACATCGAGGAGCCGCTGGAGCCGGTGGAGTTCGGCCGCATAGGTGCCCAGACGGCCAAGCAGGTGATTCTGCAAAAGATCCGCGACGCGGAACGGGAGCAAATCCTCAATGATTTTCTGGAACGCAAGGAGCACCTGGTCACCGGTGTCATCAAGCGCATGGATCGTGGAAACGCGATCATCGAGTCGGGGCGTTTGGAAGCGCTGCTGCCACGCGACCAGATGATCCCGAAGGAAAGCCTGCGCATCGGCGATCGCGTCCGCGCCTACCTGTTGCGCATCGACCGCCAGAGCCGTGGCCCGCAGTTGATCCTTTCCCGGGTCGTGCCGGAGTTCCTTGTGAAGCTGTTCGAGCTCGAGGTGCCGGAAATCGAGGAGGGGCTCATCGAGATCAAGGGCGCCGCACGCGACCCCGGTTCGCGGGCCAAGATTGCGGTGAAATCCAACGATCAAAGGCTCGACCCGATCGGTACCTGTGTCGGTATGCGGGGAATGAGGGTGCAAGCCGTGACCGGCGAACTGGCGGGGGAGCGGGTCGACATCGTGCTTTGGGCTGCGGACCCGGCGACCTTCGTTATCAACGCGCTCGCGCCGGCGGAAATTTCGAGCATCGTGGTGGATGAAGAAAAGCACAGCATGGATATCGTGGTGGAGGAGGACCAGCTCGCTCAGGCGATCGGTCGCGGCGGGCAGAATGTCCGGCTCGCTTCCGAGCTGACCGGATGGGAACTTAACATTATGACCGGTGACGAGGCGCAGGAAAAGCAACAACAGGAATCCGCCGAAGTCCAGAAGCTGTTCATGGACAAGCTCGACGTCGACGAAGAAGTGGCCGACATTCTGGTTCAAGAGGGCTTCACGACGCTGGAAGAAGTCGCCTACGTGCCGCTGAACGAAATGCTGGAGATCGAGGCGTTCGACGAGGACACGGTGAACGAGCTGCGCGCGCGCGCGCGCAACGCAATCCTCAACCTTGCTATTGCGAGCGAGGAGCAGCTGGAGTCGGAGATCACCGACCTGATGTCGCTGGAGGGAATGGACGCGGAACTGGCCCGCCGGCTGGTAGCTCACGGAATCACGACCAAGGAAGCGTTCGCGGACCTCGCGGTCGACGACGTTCTCGAAATGACCGGGATCGATGAGGATCGGGCTAAGACCCTGATCATGACAGCTCGCGCGCCCTGGTTTGAGCAGGAGCAGTAAGGGAACCTGATGGCCCAGATGAACGTAGCCCAGTTGGCGAAAGAACTCGGTCTCCCGGCCGCGCTGTTGCTCGAGCAGCTGAACGCCGCCGGAGTGACCAAGAGCATGGCGGAGGATCCGCTGACCGAACAGGACAAGACACAGCTGCTGGAATACCTCCGGCGCGCGCACGGCGCCTCGGAGGCCAAACGCAAGATCACGCTTACCCGACGCCAGACGTCCGAGATCAAGAAGGCGGACAGCACCGGTCGTGCGCGAACGATCCAGGTCGAGGTTCGCAAGAAGCGTGTGCTGGTCCGCAGGGACGCGCCGGAAGGCGCCGAGGAAGTGGCGCCAACGGAGGAGGCCCAACCGGCTCCCGTGGTGGACAAGGAACAGAAGGCCCTGCGGGAAGAGGAGGCTCGAAAGGAGGCCGAGCTGGCTGCGCGGCAAGCGGCCGAGATCGAGGCCAAGCGGACCCGCAAGCGCCGTAAGGCGGAAGAGGCGGCGCCGGTGCCGGAGGCGGCCCCGGCAGCGGTTGCGCCGGCGGAAGCCGCAGCGGAGAAACCTGCGCTGCAGGCCGAGGCCCCCAAGGTTTCCGAGGGGACTCTGCACCGGCCGGCGCTGAAGGCCGGCGAAGGCGAAGCCAAGGGAGAGCGCAAGCCAGGCAAGAAGGCGGTGAAGCAGTCGACCTGGAAGGAGGACGTTGCCAAGCGGCGCACGATCAAGACCCGTGGCGATACCGGGATCGGCGGCCAGGGCTGGCGAGCCCACAAGGGGGGAACGCGCCACAAGGGCGGCGAGCAGCCTAGCTTCGCTGCCCCAAGCGAACCGATCGTGCGCGAAGTTCTCGTTCCCGAGACGATCAGTGTCGCCGATCTCGCCCACAAAATGAGCGTCAAGGCAGCAGAACTGATCAAGACGCTGATGAAGATGGGCACGATGGTGACCATCAACCAGGTGCTCGACCAGGAAACGGCGATGATCGTCGTTGAAGAACTGGGGCATGTAGCGAAGCGCGCGAAGCTTGATGATCCGGAAACCTATCTGAGCGAGTCCGGAACCGAGCGTCAGTACCAGGCCGAGCCACGCGCCCCGGTAGTCACCGTTATGGGGCATGTGGATCATGGCAAGACCTCCTTGCTGGACTTCATCCGTCGTACCCGTGTGGCGAGTGGCGAGGCCGGGGGTATCACGCAGCATATTGGCGCTTACCACGTTGAGACGCCGCGCGGCGTCGTCACCTTCCTCGATACCCCGGGTCATGAAGCTTTTACCGCCATGCGCGCGCGCGGCGCGCGAGTAACCGATCTGGTCGTGCTGGTGGTGGCGGCGGACGATGGCGTGATGCCGCAGACCGCGGAGGCGATTCACCACGCCAAGGCGGCCAAGGTTCCGATCGTCGTTGCCGTGAACAAGATCGATAAACCCGAAGCCAATCCGGAAAAGGTTAAGCAGGAACTGGTGGCACAGGGTGTGGTTCCGGAGGATTGGGGCGGCGACACCATGTTCGTGGAAGTGTCTGCCAAGACCGGCCAGGGAATCGATACGCTCTTAGAAAGCGTGCTCCTGCAGGCCGAGGTTCTCGAACTCAAGGCACCCAAAGACGCTCCGGCCAAGGGGCTGGTCGTCGAATCGCGGCTCGACCGCGGACGCGGCCCAGTGGCGACGATACTGGTGCAAAGCGGAACGCTGCGTCGCGGCGATGTCGCTCTGGTGGGCGCCGTGTTCGGCCGCGTTCGAGCCATGGTCGATGAGAACGGCGCCGCGGTGGAGGAGGCCGGTCCTTCGATTCCGGTCGAGATCCAAGGGCTGTCGGATGTTCCGCAGGCAGGCGACGAACTGCTGGTGCTTGGAGACGAGCGCAAAGCGCGCGAGATCGCGCTGTTCCGACAGGGCAAGTTCCGTGACGTGCGCCTTGCCAAGCAGCAGGCAGCGAAGCTGGAAAACGTGTTCGAGCAGATGGGGGAGGGAGAGGCCAAGTCGCTCTCGCTCATTATCAAAGCCGATGTTCAGGGGTCCCACGAGGCCTTGGCCCACGCGCTGGAGAAGCTTTCCACCGACGAGGTGAAGGTAAACATCGTCCACAGCGGCGTTGGCGGAATCACGGAATCGGACATCAATCTGGCGCTGGCATCCAAGGCCGTTATCATCGGCTTCAACAGCCGCCCTGACGCGACGGCACGCAAGCTCATCGCATCTTCAGGGGTCGATGTCCGCTATTACAATGTCATTTACGACGCGGTGGACGAAGTCAAGGCCGCCCTGTCCGGAATGCTGGCGCCGGAGCGCAAGGAAAACGTCATTGGTCTGGTCGAGATTCGCGAGATCTTCCGCATTTCCAAGGTAGGGACGGTTGCCGGTTGCTATGTGACCGAGGGGCTTGTCCGTCGCGGTGCCCAGATCCGATTGCTTCGCGACAACGTGGTCATACACACCGGTGAGCTGGACTCCCTCAAGCGCTTCAAGGACGATGTGCGGGAAGTCAAAGCTGGTTTTGAGTGCGGCCTGTCGGTGAAGGACTTCAACGACCTCAAGGTCGGCGATCAGCTGGAGGTCTTCGAGGTGGTCGAGGTGGCGCGTTCCCTTTGATCACGTTGCCTCCGCACTTTCATCGCTCCAACCCCGGCAGCGAGGGTTCCATAGTGGGAAAACCCAGGTGACACGGCAAGGGGGCCGCGCGCTGCGGGTGTCAAAGCAGCTGCTGCGCGAGTTGGCGGTCCTGCTGCGCGACGAGGTGAAGGACCCGCGCGTGACCCTGGTGACGCTTACCGACGCGGAGCTGAGCCCGGACCTGGAGCACGCCAAAGTTTTTTTCTCGAGTCTTGCTCCTCAGGGTCCGGAGGTCGCGCTGGAAGGCCTTCGGCACGCGGCGCCGTTTCTTCGCTCCCAGTTGGGCCGGCGGCTCAAGCTGCGAACCACGCCTGAACTGCACTTCGCGCTGGACACGTCGATCGAGAACGGTGTGCGCCTGTCCCGACTGATTGACGAGGCAGTGGCGTCGGATCGCAAGCTTCCCGGTAGGGATGGCGGCGACGATTGAATGGCCATCGCCGTGCCGCCGCGGGGACAAGGTACTGCCAAGCGCGACGTGAGCGGCGTCCTGCTGCTGGACAAGGCTCCCGGGCTGTCCTCGAACGGGGCGCTTCAAGCGGTAAAACGGTTATACCGTGCCCGCAAGGCAGGCCACACTGGCACGTTGGACCCAATGGCCACAGGCCTGTTGCCCATCTGTTTTGGCGAGGCGAGCAAGTTCAGCGCCGGTCTCTTGAGTTCGGACAAGGGGTATCGGGCAACTCTGCGCCTCGGCGAGCGCACCGACACCGGAGACCGTGAGGGCCGCGTATTGGCAGCCCGCAAGGTCACGGTTTCGCTGGATCGCTTGAACGAGGCACTCGCGGGATTCCGCGGCGAGATTCGCCAGACCCCACCGATGTACAGCGCATTGAAGCGCGACGGCAAGCCGCTCTATGAGTATGCACGCGCGGGCGTCGAAGTGGAGCGGGCAAGCCGTACCGTCGTGGTCCGCACGCTGGACCTGGTGCGGTTCGATTCGCCGTGGGTAGAGATCGATGTCCTGTGCAGTAAAGGCACGTACGTGAGGGTGCTGGCCGAAGACATCGGCGAAACGCTCGGGTGCGGGGCGCATCTCGCGGCGTTGCGCCGAACCCGGGTCGGAGCGTTCGACGTGGGCGACGCGCTGGATCACGCGGCCCTGGAGGCATTGTCCGAGGAGCAGCGGGATGGGCGACTGCTTCCCGTGGAGTGTCTGCTGGACGGCTATCCCGAGGTCGAGTTGTCGGCCGGAGAGGCAGAACTGCTCGAAACGGGGCGTGCGTTAAACCGGGACGATGCCCCGGTCGGTGCCGTTCGACTCTACCAGGTCGGCCGACGGTTCCTGGGCGTTGGAGAAGTTCGTGCCGACGGAGTCTTGCAGCCTAAACGGCTGCTCCGGCGGGTATAAGGTACCCGTCGATGCTGCCGCAATTCCTGATTAGCCAAAGGCTTACTTGAGTTCATGCGGGCAAACTGGGTACAATACTCGCCCTTTGTTTGGAGAGAAAGATGGCCATTGCAAGCGCGGATAAGTCGCGGATCATAAAGGATTATCAGCGGGGCAATGCGGACACCGGGTCGCCCGAGGTCCAGGTTGCCCTGCTTACTGCCCGGATCAACTATCTGACCGAGCATTTCAAGACCCATAACAAGGACCACCACTCCCGGCGCGGGCTGCTGCGGCTCGTCAGCCAGCGCCGGAAGCTCCTCGACTACATGCGGCGCCGGAATGCTGATGGATACCGTCAGCTGATCGACCGGCTCGGTCTGCGCAAGTAGTTCCGGTCTGCTCGGCAGACGAAGGCATGGCCGCATGAATGCGGCCGTCCGCTTTTGCAAGGGGTACCAATCTTGGCGCACTACAAGAAGACGATTATTTACGGCCGCCACGAGCTGACGCTCGAAACCGGCGAGATCGCCCGCCAGGCGGATGGGGCGGTTCTAGTGAACATGGACGAGACGGTTGTGCTGGTTACCGTCGTGGCAGCAAAGAAGGCGCGGGAGGGGCAGGATTTCTTCCCCCTGACCGTCGATTACCAGGAGCGCACCTACGCTGCGGGACGGATCCCCGGGGGTTTCTTCAAACGCGAGGGACGGCCATCGGAGAAGGAAATCCTGACCTCGCGCCTGATCGACCGCCCGATACGGCCGTTGTTTCCGGACGGTTTCTACAACGAGGTTCAGATCATCGCCACCGTCGTCTCGTCCAACAACGAAGTCGACTCGGACATTCCCGCGATGATCGGCGCCTCGGCGGCGCTAGCCCTTTCCGGCATTCCGTTTCACGGGCCCATCGGGGCGGCACGAGTGGGCTACATCGACGGGCAATATGTCCTCAATCCCACCCTAAGCGAGCTCAAGACGTCGCAGCTCAACCTGGTGGTCGCCGGCACCGACCAGGGCGTTTTGATGGTCGAGTCCGAGGCCATGGAATTGCCGGAAGACGTGATGCTGGGCGCGGTCGTCTGGGGGCACGAGCAGATGCACGCCGTGATCCAGGCGATCAATGAGATGGCGGAGGCTGTGGGCAAGCCGGAATGGGACTGGAGCCCGCCGGCAAAGGACACTGCGCTGGAAGCGCGTGTGGCAGAGATGGCCGAGGCAGAGCTGCAGGAGGCGTATTCGATCAAGGCCAAGCAGGCGCGCTCGGACCGGGTCAAGCAGATTACTCAGCGCGTCGTCGCAGAACTCAACACCGGAGACGGGGCGGGACCCGGCCGGGAAAACGACATCAAGAACTTCCTCTTCGATCTCGAATCCCGCATCGTGCGCAGCCGCATCCTGTCGGGCGAGCCGCGCATCGACGGACGCGACACGCGCACCGTGCGCCCCATCACTATCCGCACCAGCGTGCTGCCCCGGACGCACGGGTCCTCGCTGTTCACGCGAGGCGAGACGCAGGCGCTGGCCGTGGTCACGCTGGGCACGGCCCGCGACGAGCAGATCATCGACGCGCTGACCGGGGAGTACACCGAGCGCTTCATGCTCCACTACAACATGCCTCCGTACGCCACCGGCGAGACGGGTCGGGTGGGGACGCCCAAGCGCCGCGAGATCGGCCACGGCCGTCTGGCGAAGCGGGCGCTGCTGGCCGTGTTACCGCCCCAAGAGGAATTCGGATATTCGCTTCGACTGGTGTCGGAGATTACCGAAGCGAACGGATCGAGCTCGATGGCGACGGTGTGCTCGGGTTGCCTTGCCTTGATGGACGCCGGCGTGCCGTTGAAGGCCCATGTGGCGGGGATCGCCATGGGGCTGATCAAGGAGGGCAACCGCTTTGCCGTCCTGACCGATATTCTCGGCGACGAGGATCATCTCGGCGACATGGATTTCAAGGTCGCGGGCTCCGAGCGTGGAGTCACCGCGCTGCAGATGGACATCAAGATCACCAGCATCACGAAGGAGATCATGCAGGTGGCTCTGAGTCAGGCGCAGGAGGGACGGGCGCATATTTTGGGCTTGATGAAGCAGGCGCTGCCGTCGACCAAGGCCGAGATCTCGGTGCATGCCCCGCGCATGATCAAGATGAAGATCAACCCCGAGAAAATCCGGGACGTGATCGGCAAGGGTGGCGCGGTGATTCGCGCGCTGACCGAGGAGACCGGAACCACCATCGACATCGAGGACGACGGCTCGGTCACCATCGCCTGTGTCAGCGCCGAAGGCGGACTGCTGGCCAAGAAGCGCATCGAGGAGATCACCGCCGAAGTGGAGGTCGGCCGGATTTACGAAGGCACGGTGCTCCGCCTGCTGGACTTCGGTGCGATCGTCAGCGTCCTGCCCGGCAAGGACGGCCTATTGCACATCTCGCAGATCGCCAATGAGCGGGTGAACAGCGTCTCCGACTATCTCAAGGAAGGCCAGCTCATCCGCGTCAAGGTGCTCGAAGCCGACGACAAGGGCCGGCTGCGGCTGAGCATGAAGGCGGCGATGGCAGAAGAGCAACAGGCGCAAGGCGCCACCTCGCCGGTGCAGTAGCGCACCCCGGAGCGGAAAGCAAGAAGGCCAGCCGAAGGCTGGCCTTTTTCATTCCACCGCCACCGCGGGGCGTCGCGGGTCGCCCTTCGGCTCAACGCCCGGCTACTTGGCCATCTGCCGCTCGCGCATCTCGTCCAGGGTCTTGCAGTCGATGCAGAGGCTGGCTGTGGGGCGCGCCTCTAGTCGCTTGAGGCCGATCTCTACGCCGCAGCTGTCGCAGTAACCGTAATCGCCGGAATCGATCTTGGCGATGGTTTCCTCGATCTTCTTGATCAGCTTGCGCTCCCGGTCGCGGTTGCGCAGTTCCAGGGCCATGTCGGACTCCTGGCTGGCGCGATCGTTGGGATCGGCGAAGACCGTGGCCTCGTCCTGCATGGTGTGAACGGTGCGATCAATATCCTGGCCGAGCTCCAGCTTGAGTTGCTCGAGTACCTTGCGGAAATGGGCAAGCTGCTTCGGATTCATGTATTGCTCCCCCTTTTTAGGCTTGTAGGGAGCGATGGGTTTGGTCGTCGTGGTTTGGCCAGCCATGGATGGTGGTCCCCGCAAAAAAACCGCTTTAATAGCAAATTTGAGGGTCTACCGCAAGCACGATCGCAAGTTCCGCGCCAGACCTTGCCCGCGATAGTACCAGAATGTATATTTCTGATTTTTCGGGGTGTAGCGTAGCCTGGTAGCGCGCCTGGTTTGGGACCAGGATGTCGGGAGTTCGAATCTCTCCACCCCGACCAGATATCGTATCCGAATGCCGGAATGATGCGGGCCCGGTCACGGTGGGTGCCCGTAGCTCAACTGGATAGAGCACCAGCCTTCTAAGCTGGGGGTTACAGGTTCGATTCCTGTCGGGCACGCCAAGTCGGCCGGTAGCGCGGGTAGCGACGGGTTTCCGTGGTGGCTGTAGCTCAGTTGGTAGAGTCCCGGATTGTGATTCCGGTTGTCGTGGGTTCGAGCCCCATCAGCCACCCCATTCTTTTTCCTTCTTTCCACCGGCCGGCGGCGCTGCCTGGCCGCGAGCGCCTAGGCCGCCCCGTTGGCTCACGGGCGCCAGCGCGTCTTCCGCTCGATCGCCGTGAACACGGCTTCGACGCCCAACGCCAGGGCCGCTGCGGGAAGAGCACCTGCCAGCAGAAGCGTGTGGTCGTTGAGCGCAAGGCCGGCAACGATGCGTTCGCCGAGCCCGCCGGCGCCGACGAACGCGGCGATGGTGGCGGTGCCGACATTGATCACCGCCGACGTGCGCACCCCCGCGAGGATCGTTGGCCGCGCGAGCGGCATCTCGATGAGGGCGAGCGTCTGGGCCGGCCTCAGACCCAATGCAGTCGCGGCTTCCCGCTGGCCCGGGGAAACGTCGCCCAACCCGGTGTAGGTGTTGCGCACGATGGGCAGCAGACCGTAAAGAAACAGCGCCGTCACCGCCGGCAACGCGCCGATGCGGCCGGTGGCAGCGATCAGGAGGGCCAACATCGCGAGCGCCGGGATCGTCTGGATGACCCCGGCCACCCCCAGCACCGGCAGCGACCAGCGTTTTCTTCGCTGACAGAGGATTCCCAGCGGGATGCCGACCAGGGCGCTGAGCACCAGCGACCCGAAGACCATGGCCGTGTGCTCGCCGAGCAGGCGCGGCAGATCGGGCGCGAAAACCGCGCTCATGAGTGAGCGCCGTGCCAGAGGCTCGGGCCGGGTCGTCGTTTGCGCCGAAGCGGTAGCATGCAGGAACTCGTCGGCGGCGGCTGCGAACGTTAGACCGTCGAGTTCAACGCGGGCGTTGAGCCGCTGCATCGTGCCCGCGTCGATGGAATGCTCCAGTTTCTGCAGTTCCGCCCAGGTGCGCGGAAGGCGCTGCGGCAGGTCCCGACGGAACACCAGGACCGCGTGGTAGCCGGGAAAGAATCGTCGGTCGTCCTTGAGCAACTGTAGCCGGTAGCGGGCGATCTTGGCGTCGGTCGTATACACATCGGTGACGTCGATCTGACCCGCGGCGGCGGCAGCATACGCCAGCCCGTGATCGATGCCGCGCACGTTGGCGCGCGTCAGCCCATAGGCATCGCGGATTCCAGGCCAGCCGTCCTGCCGGCCCATAAATTCCTGGGACAGCCCGAACACGAGTTGGGGATGGCGGGAGAGGTCGGAGATCGCGGTCAGGCCGAGGGCATCGGCCTGCTCACGGCGGACCGCCAGCGCGTAGGTGTTTTCGAAGCCAAGCGGCACGCCCACGCCCAGGCCATAGGGAGCAAGTTCCCGGTCCAGCCGTGCCAGCGGCGCCGGGGCCTTCATTCGCAAGATCTCCCGCGCCAGGGTGCCGGTGTAGTCCACGTAGAGATCGATGGCCCCCGAGCGCAGGGCTTCGAAGACGATGGCGGTATTGCCAAGGCCGGCCTTGTGGATCGCCCGAGCCTCGTTCGCGCGCTCGGCCTGCTGTCGAATGATCTCGCCCAGCACGTAGGATTCGGTGAACCGCTTGGACCCCACCAACAGCTCGGGTTTCTCCGCCAGTGCCGGGAGCAGCCCGCAGAGGACACCGAGCAGCACGATCGCAGGGCGGACCCCCAGGCAGCAGCGCCAAACCCGAGGCCCGGCCGAGGGCCCAGGGGTGTAGCGTCCGAACAGGGAGAAGGCGAGGAAAAGGCTGGGCATCAATGGGGGCAGTCAGCAGGCGGCAACGGCGCAGTGGAAGTGTGCGGCCAAGGCTCCACGCAGGCTATAATTTCGCATTTTATCCTTCGGTTTCCAGGTGCTTGCGGCAATCGGCCTGACGTGCACGCGCGGCGAACGCAGGATTTTCGCCGGAGTGAGCTTTTCGCTGGCCCGCGGCGAGCTGCTGCACGTCGTCGGTCCCAACGGCAGCGGCAAGACCAGCCTGCTGCGCATGCTGTGCCGGCTGCTGAGCCCGGCGGACGGCGAAATCCGTTGGAACGATGGCACGCTGCAGGAACTGGGCGACGAGTATCTCGCGCAAGTTGCCTATGTGGGACACCTGAACGGCCTCAAGGACGATCTGACGGCGTGGGAAAACCTCCGGGTGTGCTCGGGAATGGAGGGCAACGCGGACCCGGCCACGATCCTGGCGTCGCTGGATCGGGTCGGGCTCGGCGAATGCAGGGATTTTCCCACCCGCTGGCTGTCCCAGGGGCAGAGGCGGCGTCTGGCGCTATCGCGGCTGATGGCGGTGCCTCGGCGATTGTGGATCCTGGACGAACCGTTCACTGGGCTGGACAAGGCGTCGGTTGGAACGCTGCTGGACATGCTGCGGCAGCACCTCACGGCGGGCGGTCTTGTGGTGCTCACCAGCCACCAGGATATGACTCTGCCGGGCGGGGTGATCCGGCAGCTTCACCTGTCCGCGTGATGGACAGGCGATGATCGGGGCATTGCGGTGGATCGTGCAGCGGGACCTGCTGCTGGCCATGCGCCAACGCACCGATCTCGTGATGACGGTGTTTTTCTTCATCATCGTCGTCAGCCTGTTTCCCCTGGGGGTGGGACCGGAGCTGGACCGGTTGCGTCCGCTGGCGGCCGGGGTCGTCTGGGTGGCGGCGTTGCTGGCCTCGATGCTTTCGCTGCAGCGGCTGTTCGCCGGCGATCTCGCCGACGGCACGCTGGAGCAGCTGTTGCTGACGCCCCACCCGCTTTCGGTGCTGGTGTTCGGCAAGATCATCGCGCATTGGCTGGTGTCCGGGTTGCCGCTGGTGCTGGTGGCCCCGGTTCTGGGCCTCCAGTACGACCTGACCGGGCCGCCGCTGGCGGTGCTGGTGCTGACGCTGCTCCTGGGAACGCCGGTGCTTTCGGCGATCGGAGCCATCGGCGCCGCCCTGACTCTGGGTTTACGCGGCGGCGGCGTCCTGCTGGCGCTGTTGGTGCTGCCGTTGTATGTTCCGGTGCTGATTTTCGGCGCCGGAGCGGTCGATGCGGCGGCCGCGGGGTTGGATGTCGCCGGACATTTCTCGCTGCTGGGGGCGTTCCTGCTGAGCTCCCTGGTGCTGTCGCCGTGGGCGGCGGCGACAGCCCTGCGGGTTTCGCTGGAATGAGTTTTCATGGCCAATAAGAGTGTGAACTGGTTCAAGTATTCGTCACCTTCCACGTTCTACGCGTTGGCTGGGAAGCTGGTCCCCTGGTTCGGCGCCTCGGCCGCACTCCTGTTTGCATGGGGTCTGTACGTGGCCTTCTTCGTCGCGCCCACGGATTTCCAGCAAGGCGACGCGTATCGCATCATATTCATCCACGTTCCCGCCGCCTGGATGTCGATGCTTCTCTACGTGGTCATGGCGGGTTACGCCGCCCTCGGCCTGGTGTTCAACACGCGCCTGTCGGGCATGATGGCCTCGGCCATCGCGCCCACCGGCGCACTGTTTACCTTCATTGCGCTCTGGACCGGATCGTTCTGGGGCCGCCCGACCTGGGGCACCTACTGGGTTTGGGACGCACGCCTCACCTCGGAACTGATCCTGCTGTTTCTCTACGTCGGTTTCATCGCGCTGAAGGCGTCGATCGAGGATCCGCGGCGGGCGGACCGGGCCGGCGCCATCCTCGCCATCGTCGGGGTCGTCAACGTGCCCATCATTTACTTCTCGGTGGAATGGTGGAATACCCTGCACCAGGGCGCCTCGGTGAGCATCACGCGCGCGCCGAGCATGGCGGCGGTCATGTTCAAGGGCATGATGATCATGGTGTTCGCGTGCTGGATGTACGCGATTGCCGTGGTGCTCGCACGGGTCCGTGCCATCATTCTCGAACGCGAGCGCCATGCCGCCTGGGTGCAGGATCTGGCCGCGGAGGGAAAGCTGTGAACTGGGGCAGTTTCGAGAACTTCCTGGCGATGGGCGGGTACGGGTACTTCGTGTGGACCTCCTACGCCGTGTCGTTCGTCCTGCTGGCGCTGGAACTGTACCTCGTCGCACGGCGGCGGCGAACTCTGAAAAGCCGCCTGAGTCTGATTCGCAAGGCGGATAGGGTAATGGCGGATGAAACCACGACATAGAAGACTGGCCCTGGTGACGGGTGGCGTTACGGTGCTGGCGATCGCGGCCGGCCTGGTGCTGAACGCGTTTCAGTCGAACCTGGTGTTCTTCTTCACCCCGACCCAGGTGGCGTCCCAGGAGGCCCCGGTGGGCAAGGTGTTCCGTATCGGCGGCATGGTGGAGGAGGGCAGCGTGAAGCGCGAGCCGGACGGTCTCACGGTGCGCTTCAAGGTGACCGACACGGCGAAGACCATACCGGTGGTGTACAAGGGGATCCTGCCCGACTTGTTCAGGGAAGGAAAAGGCGTCGTGACCCAGGGACGGCTGGGCAGCGACGGCATCTTCGTCGCCAGCGAGGTGCTTGCCAAGCACGACGAAAACTACATGCCGCCGGAGGCTGCGCACGCGGTGGAGCAGGCCCAGAAAGCGCAGCAGTCGCTGGTCAAGCCGGCCGACTGAGGAGACGCCATGATCCCGGAACTCGGCCACTTCGCACTCATCCTGGCCCTGCTGCTCGCCGTGGTTCAGGGCACGGTGCCGCTCGTCGGCGCCGCGCGCGGCGTCCCCGCCTGGATGCGACTGGCGCGGCCGGTGGCCCAGGGCCAGTTCGTGTTCATCGCCATCGCCTTCGGCTGCCTGGTCTGGGCGTTCGTGCACAACGACTTCTCGGTGCTCAACGTCGCCAGCAACTCCAACTCCAAGCTGCCGGTCTATTATCGCGTCACGGCTTCCTGGGGGTCCCACGAAGGCTCGCTGCTGCTCTGGGTCCTGATGCTCGCCGGCTGGATGGTGGCGGTATCGGTATTCAGCCGGCGCCTTCCCGAGGAGATGGTGGCCCGGGTCCTGGGGGTCATGGGGCTGGTGAGCGTCGGCTTTCTCCTGTTCATGCTGCTGACTTCGAACCCGTTCGAGCGCCTGTTCCCGGCCGCGCCGGAGGGCCGCGATATGAATCCGTTGCTCCAGGACCCCGGGATGATCATTCATCCCCCGATGCTTTACATGGGCTACGTCGGATTCTCCGTGGCATTCGCGTTCGCCATCGCCGCGCTGCTGGGCGGCAAGCTGGATGCTTCCTGGGCCCGATGGTCGCGGCCGTGGACCACGACGGCGTGGATCTTTCTCACCATCGGAATCATGCTGGGCAGCTGGTGGGCGTACTACGAGCTGGGCTGGGGCGGCTGGTGGTTCTGGGATCCGGTGGAGAACGCGTCCTTCATGCCCTGGCTGGTGGGCACGGCGCTGATCCACTCGCTGGCGGTCACCGAGAAGCGCGGCAGCTTCAAGAGCTGGACCGTCCTGCTGGCGATTGCCGCGTTCTCGCTCAGCCTGCTCGGTACCTTCCTGGTCCGCTCCGGCGTGCTCACATCGGTGCACGCATTCGCCACCGACCCCGCCCGCGGCGTGTTCATTCTCGCCTTCCTGGTGATTGTCATTGGCGGCTCGCTGGCGCTCTACGCCTGGCGGGCGCCGAAAGTGGGGCTGGGTGGCACGTTCGAGGTGGTCTCCCGCGAATCGTTTCTGCTCGCCAACAATGTGCTGTTGGTGGTGGCGGCGGGGACAGTGCTGCTCGGCACGCTCTACCCGCTTTTCGTCGATGCTCTCGGCGTAGGCAAGATCTCGGTGGGTCCGCCGTACTTCGACGCAGTGTTCATCCCGCTGATGGCACCCGCGGTGTTCCTCATGGGCATCGGTCCGCTGGCGAGCTGGAAGGCCGCCAGCGCCGGTGAGCTCGCGCGCCGCCTGCGTTGGGCATTCGGCGTGGCGGTGGTGCTGGCGCTGCTGCTGCCCTGGACGGCCGGAAAATGGACACCCCTGATCAGCTTCGGTCTGCTGCTGGCGCTTTGGGTGACGGCCGGCGTGGTGACCGCCGTATGGCTGCGGCTGCGGGAAAGCTCCGGCGGCGGGAGCATCGGGGAACGCCTCGCGCGCCAGTCCAGCAGCTGGTACGGCATGCACGTCGCGCACCTGGGCATTGCCGTGTTCATCGTCGGTGTC
This sequence comes from Pseudomonadota bacterium, assembly GCA_049322755.1. GTDB lineage: Bacteria > Pseudomonadota > Gammaproteobacteria > Burkholderiales > UBA6910 > DATIUV01. The sequence goes on from JBMOQX010000037.1 coordinate 15,984, forward strand.
ACCATGGTCAAGGGCTACGAGACCGAGGTCGACGTGAAAATGGACGTGGGCGACACCGTCACCGTGGCAGATTACACGTTCCGCTTCGACGGTGTCGTAGACCGTCCGGGGCCGAACTACGACGCGGTGCGCGGAACGGTTACGGTGACCCGCAACGGCAAGCCCTACGACGTGCTGCACCCGGAGAAGCGCCTTTACCACGCGTCGGGGCAGACCATGACGGAAGCCGGCATCAACGCGGGCATATTCGGCGATCTCTACGCCTCCCTGGGCGAACCCATCGGCCCGTCGGCGTGGAGCGTGCGCGTCTATCACAAGCCTTTTGTGGACTGGATCTGGATCGGCTGCATCGTGATGGCGCTGGGCGGGATGCTCGCCGTCGCGGATCGTCGCTACCGCGTGGCCGGCCGGCGCGCGGAACCGCTCCCGCCGTCCGAGCGGGCACCCTCGCGACGGCTGACTCCGGAGGGCGCGCGCTGATGCGGTACCTGATCCCGCTCGGCGTATTTGCCGTGCTGGTGGGATTTCTCTACGTCGGTCTGAGCCTCAACCCCCGGGAGGTTCCTTCGCCGCTGGTCGGCAAGCCGGCGCCGGAAATCCGTCTGCCGCGGCTGGACGAACCCGGGAAGACCTTCACCAACGCCGAACTGAAAGGCAAGGTCTGGCTGCTGAACGTATGGGCCTCGTGGTGCGTTTCCTGCCGCGAAGAGCACCCTTTACTGGTGGAGGTGGCGCGTTCCGGCATCGTCCCCGTCGTCGGGCTCAACTATAAGGACAAGCGCGACGAGGCACTGGACTGGCTGCGCCAGTTCGGCGATCCCTACGCGCTGAGCGTTGTGGACGCCGATGGCAGGACCGGCATCGACTTCGGTGTCTACGGCGTGCCGGAAACCTTCGTCATCGATCGTGCCGGCGTGATCCGATACAAGCACATTGGTCCCATTACCCCGCAGAGCTGGCAGCAGAAGCTGCTGCCGCTTCTGAAGGAGCTGCAGACGTGAGGGCCCTCGCGGCATGGGCGCTCCTCTTGTGGACGGCGATCTCGCCAGCGGCGCTGGCGGCGGAAGCGCAACCGGTGGCGGAAGATCCGGCGCTCGAGCGGCGATTGCAGGTGCTGGCCAAGGAGCTGCGCTGCCTGGTGTGCCAGAACGAATCGCTCGCAGACTCCCAGGCGGAACTCGCCAATGACCTGCGCCGGGAAGTGCGCGACCTGATGCGCTCCGGCAAGACCGACGCAGAGGTCAAACAGTACCTGGTGGCCCGCTACGGGGATTTCGTCCTCTATCGTCCCCCCGTGAAAGGCAGCACCTATCTCCTGTGGGTGGGACCGTTCGTTTTGCTGGCCGTGGCGCTGGCCGTCTTGATCGTGCTGCTGCGCCGCCGACGCCGACTCGTGCGGGCGCCGGGTCTGGACGCCGACCAGGCGCGGCGGGCCGAGCAGCTGCTCGCAGGGAAAGGGTTCGACCGCTCGTGATCGTCTTCGCTGTCGCATGCGTCGGGCTGGTGTTGGTGGCGCTGGCCTTCGTGCTGGTGCCGCTGTTGCGGTCCCGGCAACCGGACCCCGGAGCCCAGCGCCACGCACTCAACCTGGCGGTCTACCGGGATCAGCTGGACGAGCTGGCGCGGGATCTCGACAACGGTGCCATCCCGCGTGCGCAATACGAGCAGGCAGTCGCGGAGCTCAAGGCGCGATTGCTGGAAGACGTGCCTGCCCAGGATGGCGTCAACCGCCAAGCCAACCGCCGGGGCCCGCTGTATGGCGTTGCGCTCGCGCTCGGAGTTGCCCTGCCGGTGGCTGCGGCCCTGCTTTACCTGTCACTCGGAACCCCCCAAGCACTGGTGGCGCCCCCGACGCCGACGGCCGGGGCCTCCGGACACTCGCAGGAAGAGGCCCAGGTGGAGGCGATGGTGAATGCCTTGGCCGCCAAGCTGGAATCCAACCCCAATGACGCCGAAGGCTGGTCGCTGATGGGCCGGACCCAAGCGGCGCTGGGCCGGTTCGACGCCTCGGCGCAGGCCTTCGAGCGCGCGCTGGCGTTGCGGCCCGACGATGCCCAGACCTTGGCCGACCTGGCGGACTCGCTGGCGATGGCGCAGGGGCAGCGGCTGGCGGGCCGGCCCGCGGAACTGGTTGAGCGGGCCCTGACGCTGGATCCGCAACACCCCAAGTCGCTCGCCTTGGCAGGGGCGGCGGCGTTCGAGCGCGGAGACTATCGGGGGGCGGTGGAGCGCTGGGAACGATTGCGGACCGTGATGCCGCCGGGCTCGGAGATCGTGAGCCAACTGGACCAGAGCATCGCGGAGGCGCGCCAGCGGGGTGGACTGGCTTCGGCACCTCCGATCGCCGCCCCCGCGGGACCGGCAGCCGGAAACGCGCACGTCAAGGGCGTGGTGAAGATCGCGCCGGCGCTGACGGAAAAGGTGGCGCCCGGGGATACCGTCTTCGTCTACGCGCGGGCAGCCGAAGGTCCGCCCATGCCGCTGGCCATCGTTCGCAAGAGCGCCAGCGAGCTGCCGTTGGCGTTCGACCTCAACGAATCGATGACGATGGCACCCGGCATGTCGCTGGCGAACTTCTCCGAAGTCGTGGTCACCGCGCGGGTTTCGAAGTCGGGCAGCGCCGCGCCGCAAAGCGGCGACCTGGAAGGCGTCAGCGGGCCGGTCAAGGTCGGGCAAACCGACTTGGAGGTGGTAATCGACCGGGTCCGGCCGTAGTCCGCGCTTCCGTTCGGCCTGGGCCGTCCGGGGCCTTCCCAACCGTCAGGTCCGATTCTCGGCGGGCAGCGAAATCCGACGCAGTTCGAAGGCGGTCCAGAGCGCCAGTGCCAGAAACACGACGGCACCGCCCTGATGCGCAGCGGCCACGGGCATCGGTACCCGCAGGAGCACGGTGGCGGCGCCCAGACTCACCTGAACCGCGAGCCAGCCCAGCAGCAGCGACACCGCGAGTCGCGGGGCGGGCGCGGCCACCCGCCGCCACACCAGCCACCAGAGCGTCGGCACGACCAGCATGAGCAGCCAGGCGAACAGACGATGGTTGAACTGCACCGTCGCCATGTTGGTGAACAGGTTGGCCCACCAGGGGTCCAGCATGAGGATCTCGGGCGGCACGAGATGTCTGTTCATCAGCGGGAAGGTGTTGTAGGCGAGGCCGGCACGAATGCCGGCGACGAAGCCGCCGGTCAGCACCATCATCGCCACCAGCGCCACGACTGCGTAAGCCAGCCTTCTCGGCGCCGCGGCCGCCCTTCGCGGCGCGCCGCCGGAGGCGGGGCACGCGAGGGTCAGCGCGATCCAGAATGCCGCGGCGAAAATGAGGAACGCGAGCGACAGGTGCAGCGTCAGCCGGTACTGGCTGACGCGCGGATCATCCACCAGGCCGCTGGCGACCATGAACCACCCCACGGCACCCTGCAATCCTCCCAGCAGAAACAACCCGATCAGCCAGCCCCCCTTGCCCTGCGGCACCTGGCGCGTCACAAAGAAGTAGAGGAGCGGCAGCAAGTACACGAGGCCGATCACTCGCCCCAGCAGCCGGTGGGCGTACTCCATCCAGAAGATCGGTTTGAAGTCCGCCACCGTCATGTCGAAGTTGCGCAGCTTGAACTCCGGCGTGAGCTGGTATTTCTCGAATTGCGCCTGCCAGTCGGCGTCGCTCAACGGCGGCACGGTGCCGATGAAGGGCTCCCATTCGGTGATGGACAGCCCGGAGTGGGTCAGGCGGGTGACCCCGCCCAGCACGATGATGGCAAACACCAGCGCGCACACGCTGAACAGCCAGATGGCGACGCGTCGACGGACCCGGGTCTCGCGCGCAAGCTCGGTCGCCGCGGACGGCGCGGAATCCCGCGACGCAGCGGGGTTGGTGGCGGTGGAAACGGGGGAGGGGGCGGACATGGGCGCTGCGGTGGACGATAGCTCAGAAGGGCGTGACCGGGAGGAGTTCCTTGGCGCGCTCATTTCACCCGCAGCAGGCGCTGGCGCTCGCGCTCCCACTCGCGCTCCCGTTCGGCGTCGCGCTTGTCGTGCTGCTTCTTGCCCCGGGCCAGACCGATCTCCAGCTTGATGCGCCCGTTGCGATAGTGCAGGTCCAGGGGGACCAGGGTATAGCCACGCTGCTCCACCTTGCCGATCAGGCGCTGAATTTCCTCGGCGCGGAGCAACAGCTTGCGCGTGCGGGTCGGGTCCGGATGGACGTGCGTGGAAGCGGTCGGCAGCGGGCTGATGTGGCAGCCGATCAGGTAGACCTCGCCATTGCGCACCACCACATACGCTTCCTTGAGCTGCACCCGGCCGGCGCGGATGGCCTTCACCTCCCAGCCTTCGAGCGCAATGCCGGCCTCGAGCCGCTCCTCGACGAAGTAATCGTGAAAGGCCTTCTTGTTCTGGGCGATGCTCACGGCGTGTGATCCGGTTGAAAATCCGCTATTTTAACGGTTTTTTCCTTCACGCCAGACCGCCTCGCGGCGCCCCCACCCGGATGGCAGAAGTCCAGCGCTCAGTCATCGTGCCCTACTCGGCCGAGCAGATGTACGAGCTCGTCGACCGGGTCGAACTGTATCCCCAGTTCATGCCGTGGTGCGGAGGTGCTTCGGAAACGCCGGTGGAGGAAGGCCGCTCCCATGCCAGCATCACCATCGATTTTCACCATATCCGGCAGAGCTTCTCCACCGAGAACGTCAAGCGCGCCCCCGAACTGATCGAAGTGACGCTGCTGGACGGACCGTTTCGGCATCTGGACGGCCACTGGCGCTTCCTGCCGCTGGCTGCGGACGCCTGCAAGGTGGAGTTCCGGCTCCATTACGAGTTCGCCCACAAGATGCTGGAGAAGGTGGTGGGTCCGGTGTTCCATCGCATCGCCAACAGTTTCGTCGACGCCTTCATCCGGCGCGCCGAGCAGGTTTACGGCAAGCGATGAGCGGGGAGATCCGGGTCGAAGTGGTCTACGCGCTGCCGGCGCGCCAACGCCTGCGGCGGCTTACGCTGCCCGTGGGCAGCACGGTGCGCGAGGCCATCGAGCGCTCCGGCCTGCTGGAGGAATGCCCCGAGATCGATCTGACGCAGAACAAGGTGGGCGTCTTCGGCAAGATCGCCAGGCTGGACGCGCCCCTGCGGGAGCACGATCGGGTCGAAATTTACCGGCCCCTGATTGCCGACCCCAAGGAAGTGCGGCGCAGGCGCGCCGCCGGAGGCAAGGCGATGCGCAAAGGAGGCGGGGAGCTGCCCCCGGACGATTAGCCGGGACGTGCCCTCAGCCCGGCCCGCACCAGCGGTTGACTTCGCGCTGCCAGCGCTCGATTTCCCGCGCGCGCTCGTCGTCGCTCAGGTACTCCCGCTCGCCCTGCGCATTGAACCGCACCACCCGCCCGCCATCGGTGTAGGTGCTGAGATTGCCGCGGGCATTGGTGCAGTTCTGGGCCCGCATGTCGGCTTCCTTCCGGGCCTTGGCAGCCGCTTCGGCCTCTTCGGCCTTGCGCTGACGGAACTCCAGCTCCTGCTCGGTGATCGTTTTCTGCGGAGCAGGCGTGACGGCAGCGGCCGGCGGCGGCGTCTTCAGCGTGGTGGCCTTCTGCGCACCGCCGGGAGGCGGGCGGTCCGAATACTGCACGTTGCCCTGGCCGTCGACCCATTTGTAAAGCTGGGCGCCAACAGGGCCCGCCAGGGCTGTCAGCACGGCTACCAGAATCCAGTGTCTCATCGCCAAACTCCTCGCCGGAGAGACACGCTCTCCGCGTCCCGGACATGAATCCGAAAATTATCTTGTTTCTCTCTTTAAGTCAAATTGTTGCGGCCTGGAGTTAAAGCTTGGCTTGAGTTTTACGGGGGGGCGCCGGTCAACTATAATTCGCGTTTTGTGAAAGGTCCTGCCCGATGCGCCTGATTGGCAAGGCTCTCACCTTTGACGATGTCCTGCTGGTTCCCGCCCATTCTGCCGTCCTGCCCCGCGAAGTCAGTCTGGCCAGTCAGCTGACCCGCGAGATCCGCCTCAACATCCCGCTGGTTTCCGCCGCCATGGATACGGTGACGGAGGCCAATCTGGCGATTGCCCTGGCCCAGGAGGGCGGGATCGGCATTGTCCACAAGAACATGAGCGAGCGCGCCCAGGCGCAGCACGTGCTCAAGGTCAAGCGCTTCGAGAGCGGTGTGGTCAAGGATCCGATCACCATCTCGCCGGACATGAAGGTCCGCGACGTGCTGACCCTCACGCGCGAGCACAAGATCTCGGGTCTCCCGGTGGTGGAGGGGCCGAAAGTGGTGGGCATCGTCACCAACCGGGACCTGCGCTTCGAGAGCAACCTGGACCAGCCCGTGCGCAACATCATGACACCGCGCGAGCGCCTGGTGGTGGTCCCCGAGGGCGCTCCCCTGGAAGACGCCATGGAACTCATGCATACCCATCGCCTGGAGCGCGTGCTGGTGGTCAACGGCGACTTCGAGCTGCGCGGCCTGATCACGGTCAAGGACATCCTCAAGTCGAGCGAGCATCCCGACGCCTGCAAGGACGCCCAGGGCCGGCTGCGGGTCGGCGCTGCCATCGGCGTCGGCGAGGGCAGCGAGGAGCGGGCCGCGGCGCTGGTGGAGGCGGGGGTCGACGTCATCGTCGTGGATACCGCCCACGGCCATTCCCAAGCGGTGCTGGACCGGGTGCGCTGGGTCAAGGACACTTATCCGCAGGTGCAGGTGATCGGCGGCAACATCGCGACGGCGTCGGCGGCAAAGGCGCTGATGAAGAGCGGCGCGGACGCGGTCAAGGTCGGTATCGGCCCGGGCTCCATCTGCACCACCCGGATCGTGGCGGGCGTCGGCGTGCCGCAGATCACCGCCGTGGCCGAGGTGGCCAGGGCGCTGAAGGGCAGCGGCGTCGCCCTCATCGCCGACGGCGGCATCCGCTACAGCGGCGATATCGCCAAGGCCATTGCGGCCGGAGCCAATGCCGTGATGCTGGGCGGATTGTTTGCCGGGACCCACGAGTCACCAGGAAAAATCGAGCTGTTCCAGGGCCGCTCCTACAAGACCTATCGCGGCATGGGCTCCCTGGGCGCGATGCAGCAGGGTTCCAGCGACCGCTATTTTCAGGACGCCGAGATGTCGTCCGACAAGCTGGTGCCCGAGGGCGTCGAAGGCCGGGTGCCGTACAAGGGGCCCGTCGTGAACGTCATCCACCAGCTGATGGGTGGCGTGCGCTCGTCCATGGGCTATTGCGGCTGCGCCAGCATCGACGAGATGCGCGACAAGGCCGAGTTCGTCGAGATCACGACTGCCGGCGTGCGCGAATCCCACGTGCACGATGTCCAGATCACCAAAGAAGCGCCCAACTATCAGGTGGAGTAGACGATCGTGTCCACGGTGGCCCAACCCGCAGCCGAAATGGTCGCCGCGCCGCGGGCGCTGCACGATCGCATCCTGATTCTCGACTTCGGTTCCCAGTACACGCAGCTGATCGCACGCCGGGTGCGGGAGCAGCGGGTCTATTGCGAGCTGCACCCCTTCGATGTCAGCGAGTCGTTCATCCGTGAATTCGATCCGCGCGGTGTGATACTTTCCGGCGGTCCGGCATCCGTCTACGAGAACGAGACGCCTAAGGCCCCCGACGTGGTCTTTCGCCTCGGCGTGCCGGTGCTGGGCATCTGCTACGGCATGCAGGCAATGGCGGCCCAGCTCGGCGGCCAGGTGGAAAGTTCGAAGGTGCGGGAGTTCGGCTACGCGGAAGTGCGGGCGCGCGGCCATTCCCGGCTGCTGCAGGGTATCGAGGACCGGGTCACTCCGGAGGGCCACGGGATCCTGGATGTGTGGATGAGCCATGGCGACAAGGTGATCGGCCTGCCGCCCGGCTTCAAGGTCATCGCCAGCAACGCCTCGTCGCCCATCGCCGGCATGGCGGACGAGGAGCGCGGACTCTACGCCCTTCAGTTCCACCCCGAAGTCACGCACACGCTGCAGGGCAAGGCGATCCTCGAGCGCTTCGTCCACGACGTCTGCGGCTGCGGAAGCGACTGGAACATGCCCGATTACGTCGACGAGGCGGTCGGGCGCATCCGTTCCGAGGTGGGCAATGACGAGGTGATCCTGGGACTCTCTGGCGGCGTCGATTCGTCGGTGGCCGCGGCGCTGATCCATCGAGCCATCGGCGATCAGCTGACGTGCATCTTCGTCGACACCGGCCTGCTGCGGCTCAACGAGGCCGGGCAGGTGATGGAAACCTTCGCGAAGCATCTCGGCGTCAAGGTGGACATGGTGGACGCCTCCGAGCGCTTCATGTCCGGGCTCGCCGGCGTCAGCGATCCGGAGCAGAAACGCAAGGTCATCGGCCGCGAGTTCGTCCATGTGTTCCAGGAGGAGGCGGAAAAGCTCAAGGGCGCGCGCTGGCTGGCCCAGGGCACCATCTATCCGGACGTGATCGAATCGGCGGGCGCCAAGACCAAGAAGGCCCACACCATTAAATCGCACCACAACGTCGGCGGCCTGCCGGAGACGCTGCATCTCAAGCTGCTGGAGCCGCTGCGGGAATTGTTCAAGGACGAAGTGCGCGAACTGGGGGTGGCGCTGGGCCTGCCGCCGGAGATGGTATATCGCCATCCGTTCCCCGGCCCCGGCCTGGGGGTGCGCATCCTCGGCGAGGTAAAGCGCGAATACGCCGACATCCTCCGCGAGGCCGACGCCATTTTCATCGGCGAACTGCGCGCCGCCGGCTGGTACGACCGCACGTCGCAGGCGTTCGCGGTGTTCCTGCCGGTGCGCTCGGTGGGCGTCATGGGCGACGGCCGCACCTATGAATACGTGGTGGCGCTGCGTGCAGTGGAGACACAGGACTTCATGACCGCGCGCTGGGCGGAGCTTCCCCATTCCCTTCTGTCCAAGGTATCCAACCGCATCATCAACGAAGTGCGCGGCGTCAATCGCGTGGTCTACGACATTTCCGGCAAGCCGCCCGCCACGATCGAGTGGGAATGACCCAAATTATATGCAAAACTCTTGAATATCTGTCGAGTTTTGCGTATGGTGTGGTATGGCTTCCCTCGACTCCTACCTCGACGATCTGCTCGCCCGCGGCCGAGCCTACTTCTCCCGGGATGAGATAGCCGCTGCGCTTGGCCTGAAGCCGTCGGCACTGGCGGCGGCGATTACGCGCGCGATCAACAAGCGCCGACTGGCGAACCCCAGGCACGGCTTCTATCTCATCCTGCGCCCCGAAGATCAGATCGCCGGCGCGCCCGACCCTGTCAAGTGGATCGACCCGCTGATGAATCATCAGGGGATCGACTACCGCATTTCGCTGCTGCGCGCGGCGGCATTCCACGGCGCCTCGCACCAGGCCAGCATGGTCTTCCAGGTCATCGTCCCGAGGCAGTTGCGGGACTTCGATCTGGGTCGCCATCGCCTGCAGTTCCTTTATCAGGGTCCGGACGCATTCAGTCAGGTCAATCAGTCGTCGTTGGTCGACCAGATGAAGAGCGACGCCGGCTTCGCCAACGTGGCTGGCGTCGAGCTGACGCTGCTCGACTGCGTACGCTACTTTCACAAGGCAGCGGGCATCAACGGCGTCGCGCAGATCGTCAAGGATATCGGCGCCAAGGCCAGCCCGCGCCTGCTGCAGAAGGCGGCCGGCGCCTACGAGAACTCGGCGGTCCGTCGGCTTGGATACCTGCTCGATCTGGCGGGACACGCGCGCCAGGCCGATGCGCTGCAAGGGTTCGTGAAGCGCGCCAAGACGGCACTGCCGCTCGATCCGGCCGTCAGGCCACTCGTGAAGGCTCTGGCGCAGGCTGGTGAGCGAAATCCAAGGTGGAGGCTCCTGATCAATGAAGCGGTGGAGACCGCAGAGTGATTCCCACCGCCTTCCTGCAAGCGTGGAGTACGAAAGCGCCTTGGCCGGACCTGCGGCAGGTCGAGCAGGACCTGATCATCTGTCGCGCCCTGTGCGACCTGTTCAATGCACCGGCGTTGGCGGGGAAGATCTCATTCCGCGGCGGTACGGCGATCCACAAGCTGCTCTTCAAGCAACCGCTGCGCTACTCGGAGGATATCGATCTGGTCCAGGCGCATCCCGAGCCCATCGGTGGCACGGTCGACGCGATTCGCGCGGCGCTGTCGTGGCTCGGGAAATGCAGCCGGGAGCAGGCCGGGCACTCGATGCACCTGGTGTTCAAGTGCACGCCCGAGATCGATGCGCAGGCGACGCTCAAGCTGAAGGTCGAGATCAACACGCGGGAGCACGCGAGCCTGCTTGGTGTTCGACGTTATCCGTTTGCCGTGGAAAACGGCTGGTATCGCGGAACGGCGGAGATCGCCTCCTTCGAGCCCGAGGAACTGTTCGGCACGAAGTTGCGCGCGCTGCTGCAGCGGCGCAGGAACCGTGACCTGTTCGATCTGCACCAGGGACTCGAACAGCTGCCGCTGGCTCCGGAGAAGGTCATCGCCTGCTTTGATCACTACCTTGCCCTGGAGGGCAAGCCGATCACGCGAGCGATGGCCGAGCAGCGCATGCTGGAGAAGTTGACGCGAAGCCTCACCGAAGACGTCGCGCCCATGCTGCCGGTCAGCGTGCGCTGGAGCGATGCGGATGCTATCCAGGCATTCGAGCGCGTCTGGACCGAGCTGATCGCGCGAATCAGCGGGGACTCATGGAAGCTCTCCGCTGCGGTCATCGAGGAATTGCGTGCGAAGCGGCATCCGGCGCTGCTGATGTCTCGCGATGGGAAACGGCCGCAATGACGGCTTCGGGGAGATCACTGCCGAGCAAGCGATCGACGTCGGAGCCCGATTCCTTGGCCGTGCTGCAGGCGGAGAACGAGCGACTGATCGCGCTCCTGGAAGCAAACGGAATCGAGTGGCGTCTCGCGCCCGAACCGGCAACGTCTCCTCCGCGACCCGAATCGTCGCGACTCTCTACCGAGGCGAAAGTGGCACTCTTTCGCCGGCGGTTTCGGGGTCGCACGGATGTCTACCCTGTGCGCTGGGAGAGCAAGACGACCGGCAAGTCGGGTTACGCACCTGCCTGTGCGAACGAGTGGCGCGCTGGAGTATGCGAGAAGCCTCGCATCAAGTGCGGAGACTGCCGGAATCGCTCGTTGATCCCGCTTTCGGACGCTGCCATATACGCCCACCTGGCCGGTGACCACACGATCGGTGTCTACCCGCTGTTGGAGGACGACAGCTGCTACTTCCTCGCGATCGATTTCGACGAAGCCGAGTGGAGAGAGGATGTTCGCGCCTTCGCCTGTTCATGCACCGATCTCGGCGTCCCGGTTGCGATCGAGACTTCCCGTTCGGGAAAAGGAGCGCACGCCTGGATCTTCTTCGCCAACCGCGTATCGGCTCGGGATGCGCGTCGGTTGGGCACTGCCATCATCAGCCACGCTTGCGAGCGCACCCGGCAACTCGAGCTCTCGTCCTACGACCGCCTGTTTCCCAATCAGGACACCATGCCCAAGGGCGGCTTCGGCAATCTAATCGCCCTGCCGCTGCAGAAGAAACCGCGGGAGAATGGCTTCACTGTGTTTGTCGACTCCGATCTGCAGCCGCACCCGGACCAGTGGGAGTTCCTGGCATCGATTCAGCCCATGTCGCCGCACGACATAGAGCCGACGATCGTGCGAGCCACAGGTGGCGTGCATCCCCTGGACGTGACCTTTATCGACGATGAGGATCTGGCAACGCCGTGGAAGCGCGACACGCGATCGATTGCGAAGATTCCGGGTGCGACGCCGAAGTCACTCACCGTGACATTGGCGAACCTCGTCTATTTCGAGAAGGCGGAGCTTCCGCAGCCATTGGCCAACCGCCTGATCCGCCTCGCGGCGTTTCAGAACCCCGAGTTCTACCGGGCACAGGCCATGCGGCTGTCGGTGTGGGACAAGCCGCGGGTGATCGGCTGCGCCGAGAACTATCCCCGTCACATTGCTCTTCCGCGCGGCTGCTTCGATGCTGCGCAGGACTTGCTGCGCGAAAACGCAATCCGCTGTGATCTCAGGGACGAGCGCAATGCCGGCGAGCCGATTGATGCGCGTTTCGTCGGGACGCTTCGAAATGATCAGGAGGCGGCCGCTGCCGCGATGCTTCGTGACGATGTGGGCGTGCTCTGTGCCCCGACCGCATTCGGCAAGACCGTTACCGCTGCCGCGATGATTGCCCGCCGGGGCGTGAACACCCTGGTGCTGGTGCATCGAACCGAACTGCTCAAGCAGTGGCAGGAGCGATTGCAGACTTTTCTCCGCGTCGGCGGGGGCGTGGTCGGCACGATCGTCGGCGGCAAGGCGAAGCCCACCGGCAAGATCGACATCGCGGTGATGCAGTCGCTGTCTCGCCAAGGCGAGGTCAATGCCCTCGTCGAGAACTACGGCCATGTCATCGTGGACGAGTGCCATCACGTAGGTGCGGTGTCGTTCGATGCCATCCTGAAGCGATGCAAGGCCAAGTACGTGCTCGGCCTGACCGCTACGCCGATCCGTCGCGATGGGCAGCAGCCGATCATCTTCATGCAGTGCGGACCGATTCGGCACACGGCGGCGAGACCCGCCGACGCACCCCACGACCTGGAGGTGCTGCCTCGATCGTGTCTTGCTCGCATCGACCTGCCGCCGGAGTCGGGGATTCAGGAGGTGTTTCGGCACCTCGCCAACGATCGGGCGCGGACAGCGGCAATCGCCGCAGAAATCAGGATGGCGTTCGATCAGGGCCGCAAGGTGCTGGTCCTGACCGAGCGCACCGAGCACCTCGACGCCATCCAGGTGGCGTTGGGTGCCGAGGCCCCGCCACTGTTCGTTCTTCACGGGCGGATGTCCAGGAAGCAACGCGCGACGCTCATCGCAGAACTCGACGCGCTGCCACCCGACGCGCCGCGTATTCTGCTGGCCACCGGCAAGCTCGTAGGCGAGGGCTTCGACCATCCGCCCCTCGACACCCTGGTCTTGGCGATGCCCATCTCGTGGAAGGGAACGTTGCAGCAGTACGCTGGCCGTTTGCATCGGGAGCACGCATGCAAGGCCAGCGTGCAGATCATCGACTTCGTCGACACCGGGCATCCGGCTTTACTTCGAATGTGGGACAAGCGCCAGCGCGGCTACCGCACGATGGGCTACCGGATTGCCGAGGCGCAGACCGTCATGCAGGTCATGCCCCAATCGATTCATCCAAATGGGCGTTGATTGATGTCTCCTGACGGTAAAAGAACAGGCGGAAAAGTGAGTCGGGACATTGGCTTATGGTGTGTGATGCCGGCCCTCCTTGGGCGTGTCCCTGACCGAGATGAACGCGCGTCGATGCTGTCGCCGATGGTCCTGGGAGTCGATAGACGTCGATAGATCTCGAAAGGTCACTTTTCGTCGAATCGCCCGCAAACCCGCGCCAATGCTGTTGCTTCACAGATTGACGGTAAAAGTGACGGTAAAAACCTGCGTGGCGATGCATAGTCCAAGACGGATCAACAGCTTAGAAGGCTCGTTGATGATTGAGTGGGTGAGGTCCCTGACGCACTCGGTTTACCGCCAGGGCTTTGCGGCAGGTGACGGTAAATTCGGCGACAGAGTGCGCGTTTGCACTCCTTGTGCCGCCACACCTGATCGTCGTGTGCGATTGACGGCTGCTTTCCCTGCGGCTCTTCTCGATCTCAACGCTTCGACCAAGAAGCCTTGGATTCTCGTCGGTCCGGCCGCCGGTCGAGCGGCAAAATGAGGTCTTGTTGCAACGGTTATCTCTGTCCGATAACCATAAAGGTGGGGCATACGTCGTGGAAAACGCGGATGGCCACGGACCGCTATCGCTGGCGCTGACGCCCCAGGGCCATCTGCGCCTCGCGGGCGAGGCCGAGGCGCCGCCGCTCCCGCCTGATCTGGCGGATCGGCTTGCCACGGCGTTCGGCCGCGGCGCCGGCCATGGCCTGCTTCACCTGGGCGCGCGCGAGGTCGGCAGCGCCCTGCCGCCGGTCCTGGCGTACTGGCGGGAATTCGCGGCGCGCTACGTCACGGCGCTATGCGCCACGCCGGAGAACGGGGAAATCGCCGTCTCTCCTCTCGACGTTACAACGCTCGAGTCCCTCGTTTCCGATGCGCCCCCCATGCGCGGGGCGGAGTACCTGTCGCCGGACGCTCTCGATGCGTTGTGGGCGGCACTGGATGCAGCGGTATGCGAAGCCCTTGCGGAGTCGAAGCTGGGGCTGCCGGAGCTGCTGAAGAGCTGGCATCCGGCATGGAATCTGGTGGGCCGGGTGCATTTCAACCTGGCCGAAAACCGCAAGGATCCGCAAGCGCCCTTCGCATTCCTCGCCACCTATACCACGCGTCTGTCGGCGCACGGCAGAGCGCAGCATCAGCCCTTGTCGGCGGCGCTGGAGGAATTCTCCGGCGCCCGAAAGAAGGCACAGCTCCTCTCCCTGCTGCTGCCGGTGCAGCGGGCGGCGCAGCAGTGTGATTGGCTGCGGGAGATGGTCGAGGCGAGCGAGATCTATCACCCGCTGCGCTGGACGCCGGACGATGCGCTGCGGTTTCTGCGCGATGTGCCGAGGCTGGAAGCGAGCGGCATCGTCGTGCGCATGCCGGGAAACTGGCAGGCGGGACGCCCGGCGCGGCCGCGGGTCACCGCTATAGTCGGTACAGCGCAGCCGTCGGTGCTCGGCCTGGATGCCATGCTGGATTTCCAGATGGCGATCACCCTGGACGGCGAGCGGCTCACCCCGACCGAGATCGCGGCGCTATTGAAGGGTGTCGATGGCCTGCAACTGATCCGCGGCCGCTGGGTCGAGGTGGACGGCAAGAAACTGGCCCGGTTGATGGAGCGCTTCCGGTCCATCGAGAAGCTGGCGACGGAAAGCGGGCTGCCCTTCGCCGAAGCCATGCGGCTGATGGCCGGCGCGAGCCTCGACGACAGCCTTGCCGACAGCGGCGCCGAGTGGTCGGAAGTCATCGCCGGCGACTGGCTGGCTGAAACGTTGCGGGGCTTGCGCCAGCCGGAAGGGCTGGCGCGGGTCGATCCGGGCACGGCGCTCAAGGCCGTCTTGCGCCCCTATCAGCAGGCGGGTGTGCGCTGGCTCTATCTGCTGACGCGGCTCGGCCTGGGTGCCTGCCTGGCCGATGACATGGGCCTGGGCAAGACCATCCAGACGCTTGCGCTGCTGCTGGCGTTGAAGCAGGAACAGGCGAGGATGGGTGAGCGGGGTGCTCCCAGCCTGCTGGTGGCGCCGGCGTCGCTGCTGGCCAACTGGGCTGCGGAGGCCGAACGCTTCGCGCCGGATCTGCGCCTGATGATCGCCCATCCTTCGGCTCTGTCGGCGGACGATCTGCGCGGCCTGGATTGCGCCGCGCTCGAGGCTGTGGATCTGGTGATCACCAGCTATGGCACGCTGCTGCGCCTGCCTGTGCTGTCGCAGATCCGCTGGCACGTGGTCGTGGCGGACGAAGCGCAGGCGATCAAGAATCCCGGCGCCAAGCAGACGCGCCAGCTCAAGAATGTCAAGGCGCAAGCGCGCATCGCGCTCACCGGCACCCCGGTGGAAAACCGCTTGTCCGACCTGTGGTCGCTGTTCGACTTCACCCATCCGGGGTTGCTGGGTTCGCAGAAGGTCTTCGCCGATTTCGCCAAGCGGCTGGCAGGCGCGGAACACTTCGGGCCTTTGCGCAATCTGGTGAAGCCCTACATCCTGCGGCGCCTGAAGACGGACAAGCGCGTGATCGCCGACCTGCCCGACAAGACGGAGATCAACGCCTGGTGTCATCTCTCGCCGGGGCAGGCGGCGCTTTACCAGCAGTCGGTGAAGGATCTGGCGAGTGTCCTGGACAATACGGGTGGCATCGCACGCAAGGGCATCGTCCTGTCCTTCCTCATGCGCTTCAAGCAGATCTGCAACCATCCCTCGCAGTGGCTGGGGGACGCGGCGTGGCGCGCCGAGGACAGCGGGAAGTTTGCCCGCCTGCGCGAGCTTGCCGAGGTGGTCCGGGACAAACAGGAGAAGATGCTGGTATTCACGCAGTTCCGCGAAACCACGGAACCGCTGGCGTCCTTTCTGAGCGCAATCTTCGGACGCGAGGGCCTGGTGCTGCACGGTGCAACGCCGGTGGCCCGCCGGCGCGAACTGGTCGAACGCTTTCAGAGCGACGAGCTGACACCTTTCTTCGTGCTCTCGCTCAAGGCGGGGGGGTCGGGTTTGAACCTGACCGCCGCATCCCATGTGATTCATTTCGACCGCTGGTGGAATCCGGCTGTCGAGAATCAGGCGACCGATCGGGCATTCCGCATCGGCCAGCGCAGGAACGTTCTGGTGCACAAATTCGTCTGCCGGGGCACCATCGAGGAGCGCATCGATGCGCTGATCGAATCCAAGAAACAGTTGGTGAGGGACGTGCTGGAAGGCGGCGCCGAGCCGCTGCTCACGGAGATGAGCGACCGCGAGCTGCTGGACCTGGTGCGCCTCGACATTCACGCCGCGCAGGAAAACTGACCACGGAAGGGGCAGGGCATGAGTTACTGGGGATGGAAGCCGTATGTTCCGGTTGCCGAGCGCAGGAGAAAGGCCGAGAAGGCGGCGGCCAGGGCGAAAAAGGCGGGCGCAACGCTGTCTCCCGTCGCGCCGTCACGCGGCGCCATCGCCAGGACGTTCTGGGGCAAGGCCTGGTGCGACAACCTGGAGCGCTACGGCGACTATGCCAACCGGCTGCCGCGCGGGCGTACCTATGTGCGCAACGGCTCGGTGATCGACCTCGCCATCGGCCGGGGCGAAGTACGCGCCCAGGTCATGGGATCGAGTCTCTACCGCGTCGAAGTGCGCGTGGCGGCAGTGGCGGATAGGCACTGGAAGGCCATCGGCGCCGACTGCGCCGGCTCGATCGACTCGATGGTAGAGCTGCTGCAGGGAACCTTCTCGAAGGCCGTCATGCAACGGCTGTGCAGGCCCGGCGACGGACTGTTCCCTGCGCCGAAGGAGATCGAATTCACCTGTAGCTGTCCGGACTGGGCGTCGATGTGCAAGCATGTCGCTGCCGTGCTCTACGGCGTCGGCGCTCGACTGGACCAGCGACCTGAGCTGCTGTTCGAGCTGCGCCGGGTCGATGGAAAGGACCTGCTGGCGCAGGCGGGCAAAGGACTGACAAGGCCGAGGAAGGCACCGGCCAAGGCAAAGGTGCTCGACGAGTCCGCCTTGGGTGACGTGTTCGGAATCGAGATGGTAGACGTCGCGACTCCGCCCGATTCTGTCCGACCGGCCGCGCGGCAGGGCAAGAAGGCGGCGGCCGGAGCCGTCAAGGCAGCCTCGAAAGTCACGGCCGAAGGGAGCACGAAAACTTCGTCGGCCTCGAAGGCAAATGCCAAAGTCAAGGCAGGAAATAGGGTGGCGGCGCGCGCAGCGACGAAATCGAAGTCGCCGGCGAGGACCCGCGGCTAAACGGCCGATCAGGACGATTCCCTGCACCCCGTCACTACGACTCGAAAGAAAAGAGAATCGCTGGCGGGGACGGCCGTCCAGCGGAAGCCGAAGCGCAAGGCGTGGGCTTGACGGGCGTGCCGCGACCGGGCTATCTAATGTCCTGAAGCGCCGTGGCGCGGGGGTGAGCAGGATCGCGGCTGTGATGCCCGGGAGCGCATGCTTCGCGGGCCTGAACCGGGTGGCGGTCGGCCAGATCGAGGCGGGAACGCGCTCGGTTTCTAGCCTTGAGCTCGACCGAATCGCTCACGCCGTCGGCCGGGACATCAAGTCTTTCTTTGCCGCTTCCTTCGTCGAGCGCGACGCCTTGGCAGCGCTATTTCGTTCCGACGCGGAGCTCGCCGAGCAGGCCGACCTGTTGAAGGCGCTGCAAGACAGCCTGGCGCTAGGCCATGAGATGACCAATCTCGAGCGCCTGGTCGAAATCGACCGGGTTCAGCTGCTCACCGCGTCTTACGAATTGCCCGCTCCGAAATCGCGCTGGGATGCGATCCAGCAGGAGCAGGGCCAGAAAGTGGCCATCGAGGAACGGCAGAGGCTGGGGCTCGGTGTGGCGCCGATCGGTGACTTGAGCGAACTGCTCGAGGCTCAAGGCGTACGTACCGGCGTCGTCGCACTCCCCGAGAACATCTCGGGATTGACCCTTGTCGACAGCACGATCGGCGTGTTCGTCGTGATCAATGCGAAGCACGCGGCAGTCCGCCAGCGTTTTTCCCTGGCTCACGAGTGCGGTCACGTGCTGCTGGATCGGGACCGGGCCGGCGCGATCAGCCGGGCGGAGAAGACTGAAGAGGACAGCGGAGCGGGCCAGACGATCGCGAACTTTCTCGCGGCACCGGAGGCTCCGCCGGACGACTCGTCTCGCGACGATTTTCGTCGACGTTTTCTTGCGCTTGCACTGGAAGCCTATCGTCGTGAGGAGATCACGCGCAGCAAGCTTGCCGAGCTGGCGGCCATGGTTCACTCAGGTCAGAACGACCTTGAGGCTGCACTCGCTTCCGCGAAACTGGATTGACCTTCCTCGGCGCGAGCGCAATCGATGATTACGAACGCCGAGACAGTCGTCGTCATCACCGACGCGAACGTTCTCATCAATTTCCTGTGAATCGGCCAGTTGGAGCTTCTGGGCAAGCTCGAGGCCCATCGATTCCTCGTACCGAGGAAGGCCACATCGCATCGGGCGCCAAGTTTCCGCGCGGTCCTCTCGCAGACCAGAAGCGTCGGGGACCAACTCGGTCTATGACGTTTGGTCCGTCCAGGGATTCAAGACGGGTGCCCGAGCGCGCGAATAGTCCGCCGTATCGCGCGTCACGACCGTCAGGCCGTGGTGAAGAGCGGTTGCCGCGATGAGCAAGTCGGGCTGCGAGAACGTGTGTCCGGCCTTGCGGCCGTCCTCGACAAGAAGGCGCCACTTGAACATCACGTCCTCGGAAACGCCCAGGACGCGTTGCTCGAACATCGGGCGCACTTTGTTGGTCAGCCAGTCGTTGAGTTCGGCGCGCCGGATGGCGTCATCGACCATCTCGATGCCGTATCGGATCTCGGCAAACGTCACCGTGCTGACGAAGAGCTGCTCGAGCGGCTGGGCCGCGACGAACGCGACGACACGTGTTTCGGGACGGGGCCGGCGGAGCTCGGAAATGACGTTGGTGTCGAGCAGCCAGCCGCTCACAGACTGACGTCCCGCACCGGCATGGCCGAACGACGCGGTTCGATCTCGATGTCGCGATGCGGTGACGCTTGAAGCGCATCGATCAGCAATTGCCCCGTGCGCTCCCCCTTGAGCCGCAGAAACTCTTCGGCATTGACGACCACGACGGCGTCCCGGCCGTGCAGCGTGACGCGCTGCGGTCCTTCGCTGCGTGCCAAGCGCACCAGTTCGCTGAAGCGCGCTTTCGCATCCTGGAGGCGCCACTGCCCCCGGTGAGATTGGGAGGAGGTTCCGGCTTTGGCACTCTGTTTTCTGGTCATGGTGACTAGATTAGCACACCGCCGAGACTGGAAGCAATGACTGGCGGTGCCTGACTCGGGTCCAGTGTTCGACCCAGCGCCGCCGCGATGAACTCCTCGATGCGTTACGGCATGGAGGAGAAGCTCGGCGACGTCGCGTAGGAAGCCGAACGACCGCTCCTCCTCGGCACGCCGAACGCGGCGCAGAAATGACATGAATGAACGCGCGTACCTAATTGATTAAACGTGCTTGGCGTCACTATTACCCCCATGCGACATCGGGTCGTCCGGCCCTCGGGATCCAGTTCACCGAAGGGTCCGATGGCGCGGGAGATCCCGGCCGACGCTCCGGCGTCCCGCCGATGCGACGTCCTCGGATCAGGATTCGATCGAGTCGGAACGTGCGAGGACGCCGTTGTGATATCATTGCTATCATTTGCGCTAGGGGGTGGTGATATGCCTGACTTGCTCGTTCGCGGCGTCGACGAGGCGCTCGTCAAGGCCCTCAAGGAGCGCGCCGGCGCGCACGGCCGAAGCGCAGAGGCGGAGCATCGGGAGATTCTGGCCGAGGCCCTCGCGCGCCCGCGTAAGCGCAGTCTCGCGGAGGTGTTGGCTTCGATTCCCGACGTCGGCACGGATGCGGATTTCGAGCGCGTCGAGTCCGAAGGGAAGGCGCCCCGTGTACTTGATTGACACCAACGTCATCAGCGAAACCCGCAAGAAGTTCAAGGCGAACCCCGGCGTCATCGAGTTCTTCAACCGCGTTGCGAGCGCCGGGGAGCCGGTCTATCTGTCGGTCGTCACGGTGGGCGAGGTTCGTCGCGGTATCGAGCTCATCCGCCTGCGCGGCGATGCCGAGCAGGCGGCCTTGTTGGAGGACTGGCTGACGGTCGTGCTCGATCAATATGCGGACAACGTCCTCGGCTTCGACGCCGAGGCTGCGCAGGTATGGGGGCGGCTCAGCGTTCCGAACCCCGAACACGCTCTGGACAAGCAGATCGCAGCCACGGCCTTGGTCCACGATCTGACGGTGGTCACGCGTAATGCGGCGGACTTCGAAGGCACCGGTGTGAGGATCATGAATCCCTTCGGGTCGTCAGCGCCGCAGCGATGAGGTCCTTGGCGGTCGATCGCGATCGGGTTGTCGTTCAGTCCCCGGCTCGCTTCGGCATAGCGGATCGCCTCCGCCTTCCGGCCCATGGCCGCCAGTGCCTTGACGCCCCACTCGCGGTAGTGCCACATGGAGTAGGGCGCCTTCTCGATCACCCCGAGAAGCTACTCGTGGCGCCCGGCGTGGAACAGCGCGCTCAGGCACGCGATCGTGGCGTGGAAGCAGCCTCCGGGCTTCCTGTGCGGGCTCCAACCCATCTCGACCGTACCGATCAGCCGATCGGCCTACGCAGAAGCGCGCTCGCGGTAAGCGCACAACTCGCCCCAGTAGTCGCCGAGGCGCTCGATGTACGGGATCGCGTCGTTCTGGTGCGCTTCCCACAGCCGGTCGAGCCATTGATCGCGCGTGCGATCGTCGACTGGCGCCTCGGCGATGAA
This sequence comes from Pseudomonadota bacterium, assembly GCA_049322755.1. Taxonomy (GTDB): domain Bacteria; phylum Pseudomonadota; class Gammaproteobacteria; order Burkholderiales; family UBA6910; genus DATIUV01. The sequence goes on from JBMOQX010000037.1 coordinate 36,889, forward strand.
CCTCGCGCAGGCCTCGATCGCATGATCGACGGCCGTGCCAATCGCGCCGGACGAGCTGTCGACCTGTTCGAGCGCGGGAGAGACCTTTTCGAGGAAGAGGACTGCGCCGGCGGCGGCCAGGGCGGGGTCCCTCTTCGCGGTCTTCTGGATCTCGGCGGTGGCTTCCCGGACCCGCTGCACGGCCGGCTGGGAGCGCCAGCCGAAGGCGTGCCGGCGAAAGCGCGGCGCGAACGCCCACTTGTGGGCAGGGGGGTCTAGACATCGATCATCACGGTTGACGTTAATCACGTGTCGCGTTACTATTCTACCGGTGGCGATCAGGACGTTCAAGTGTGCCGACACGGAAGCCTTGTTCCGGCTGCGGCGCGTGGCAAGCTTCGCCAACATCGAGCGCCCGGCGCTGCGTAAGTTGAAGCGACTGGACCTCGCACGACGCATCGAGGACCTGCGCGCGCCACCGGCGAACCGCCTCGAGCAGCTGAAGGGCGATCACGCCGGCCAGTGGAGCATCCGCGTGAACGATCAGTTCCGCGTCTGCTTTCGCTGGACGGGTGCCGACGCCGAAGACGTCGAGATCGTGGACTATCACTGAGGCAGATCGACATGAGCAGGAAACTCAAACCCGTGTCGCCCGGCGAGATGCTGGCCGAGGAGTTCCTGAAGCCCCTGGGCATGAGCAACTACCGGCTGGCGAAGGAGATCGGCGTGCCTGCCCAGCGCATCGGCGAGATCCTCGCCGGCAAGCGCGCCATCACCGCGGACACCGATCTGCGGCTGTGCCGCTTCTTCGGACTCTCGGACGGCTGGTGGCTGCGGCTGCAGGCGGACTACGACACCGAGGTCGCGAAGGCGAGCCTCGCGAAGACGCTCGCGAAGATCAGGCCGTGGAAGGAAACGGCTGAGGACACAGCGGATGCGCACTGATCCGCGCACGAGTGCAGATGGGATCGGTCTTGATCGATGCTCGGAGCGTGCGCACGATGGCTTGTGCAGGATGGCTGCGCATGCGTGCGAGGCTTCGCGAGACCGGCGATTCGAGGTTCAATATCGCTGGGCCGGAGCGCAGAAGACAATGGAGGCGGAGGAGTCGACACCCCGCAAACCGGGTCCATACTCCGCGGCTGGCAAAGCCCTCGTTTTCTGACGGTAAAAGCGACGGTAAACTTGAAGCGCGCTAGAAAATTCACTACGTGGAACAGCGGGTTGCAGGTACCGTTGATGATTGAGTGGGTAACCGGCCCCGCCGTGCCCCGCTGAATTCCCCGATTCATGTCCCAAGACGCCACCACCGACCCCAGCATCCCCGCCGATCTCGAAGAGCACCGCCTGCGGCTGCGCAACCTGCGGCCGGACGATTACGACGACGTTGCCGAGATCATGGCGGCGGCGTACGCGGGCATCACCGGGCCATTCGGCGGCGCCATCTCCCGGGACAAGTTCCACGCCCAGGTGGGGCGCTTTCCCGAGGGGCAGATCTGCATCGAAGACCACGGCAAGGTGGTCGCCGCCGCCATGGGCCTGATCGTCGATTACGAGCGTTTCGGCGACGACCACACCTACGCCGAGATCACCGGCAACGGCTATTTCACCACCCACGATCCCAATGGCGACGTGCTCTACGGCACCGACGTGTTCGTGCATCCGGACTATCGCGAGATGCGGCTCGGACGGCGCCTCTACGACGCCCGCAAGGACCTGTGCCGCAAGTTCAACCTGCGCGCCATCATCGCCGGCGGCCGCATCCCGGGCTACGACGAGCACGCCTCGGCCCTGCGCCCTCACGAGTACATCGAGCGCGTCGACCGCCGCGAGCTGCACGATCCGGTGCTTTCGTTCCAGCTGGCCAACGATTTCCAGGTCCGGCGCGTGATCCGCGGCTACCAGCCCGGCGACCTGGAATCGCAGGGCTACGCCACGCTGGTCGAGTGGGAGAATATCTACTACCACAAGCGCAAGCGCCCGGTGGTGGGGGGCCAGAAGAACATGGTGCGCATCGGCACCGTGCAGTGGCAGATGCGCGGCGTCCACTCCGTGGACGAGCTGCTCCACCAGGTGGAGTTCTTCGTCGACGCGGTGGCGGACTACAAGGCCGACTTCGTGCTGTTCCCAGAGTTCTTCAACGTGCCGCTGATGGCGCTGGTGGACCAGGCCAACTCCGTGGAAGCGATGCGCGCGATGTCGTCCTACACTGAGCAGCTCGCCCTGGAAATCGAGAAGATGGCGGTGCGCTACAACATCAACATTATCGGCGGCAGCATGCCGGTGTACGAGGAGCCGCGCCTCTATAACGTGGCCTATCTGTTCCGCCGCGACGGGACGCTCGACACGCAGTACAAGCTGCACATCACGCCCACCGAACGGCGCCTGTGGAACCTCTCCGGCGGCGACCGGCTCAAGGTGTTCGACACCGACGCCGGAAAAATCGGCATCCTGATCTGCTATGACGTGGAGTTCCCGGAGCTGGCGCGGCTGCAGTCCGCGCGCGGCATGCAGCTGCTGTTCGTGCCGTTCTGGACCGAGACCAAGAACGGCTATCTGCGGGTGCGACGCTGCGCCCAGGCACGGGCGATCGAGAACGAGTGCTACGTCGCCATCAGCGGCAGTGTCGGCAACCTGCCCAAGGTGGACAACGTCAACGTCCACTACGCCCAGTCCGCGGTGTTCGCGCCCTCGGATTTCGCGTTTCCGCACGACGCGGTGATCTCCGAGAGCACGCCGAACACGGAAACCATGCTGATCGTCGACGTCGACCTGAGTAAGCTCACCGAGCTGCGCAACGCGGGCGCCGTCCGCAACACCCTGGACCGCCGGCTCGATCTCTACCGGGTCGACTGGATCGGCGGGGACTGATCCGGTTTGGGCCGCGACGAGCAGTTCATGCGGGAGGCGCTCGCGCTCGCCCAGGCGGCGCGGTCGGCGGGGGAGGTTCCCGTCGGCGCGGTGGTGGTGCGCGACGGTGAGATCGTGGGGCGGGGCTGCAACCGCCCGATCGGGCGCTGCGATCCCACCGCCCATGCCGAGATCGAGGCGCTGCGCAACGCCGCCGGGCGGGTCGGCAACTATCGGCTGCCGGACTGTGAACTGTACGTCACCATCGAGCCGTGCCCCATGTGCGCGGGCGCGATTTTCCAGGCGCGCATCCGGCGGCTGGTGTACGGTGCGCCCGATCCCAAGACCGGCGCATGCGGCAGCGTGGTGGACCTGGCAGCACAGCCCCGGCTCAACCATCACACTGAAGTGACCAAAGGGGTTCTGGAAGCGGAGTGCGCGAGGCTTATCTCGTCTTTTTTTCAAGAAAAACGAAATAGTAAGGAGCAATCATAAGACTTACTGTAAATATAGCGTCTCAACTACTTTATATATATAGAGATAGCGGCGCTATCGAAGCCACATACCCGGTTTCCACGGCTGCTCGTGGACCGGGTGAGCGGTCCGGAAGTTTTTGTACCCCCAGAGGCCGCCATTACATCCGCGCCAAGATCGGCGCGGGACAGCCGATCAACAGCGTGTTCGTCGGCCGGCGCCCGACCGGGGAGCTGTTTTCCTCCGAGTTGGCGGCCCGGTATCCCGAGCGCGACTGGATCCTGACGCGGATTCTGTGGCTGTGCGGCCGGGAACCGGGCTTCAACCGCCTCGGCGCCGTCGACACCATGCGCCGCTACATTTACATCCACGGCAGCCCCGACCACGTCCCCATGGGCGTGCCCGGTTCGCATGGTTGCATCCGCATGCGCAATGAGGACATCGTCGAGCTTTTCGAGCGGGTAAACGCCGGCACGCCGGTTGATATTCTGGCCTAGCCGAGCCGCGTTTGTGTTGCGCAATATGGCCGCAGCATGGCCGTTAACTGACTGATCCGAAGAGTCTATTGGTTCCCTCATGGGGCGGTCGCAGAGCCTGGATTGTGCGTTGCGCCAATTTCCGGTAGAGTCCTTGACCAACTTGAGGTTGCCGGTTTCCGTCTTGCGGAAAAACCACTCAAGCCCGACCAAGACGCTAGAAGCAAGGAGAAATAATGAAGCTTGCGGGTAAGGTCTGCGTGATCACCGGGGCGGGTCGCGGAATCGGCAGGGCGACCGCGGTGAAGTTCGCCGGTGAAGGCGCCAAGGTGGTGGTCTGCGACGTATCGCCCGAATGGATCGACGAGGCGATCAACGAGATCCGGGAAATGGGCGGAGAAGCCGTGGGGTTCTACGTCGACGTTCGCGACCGCAGCACCGTCGCCAGCATGGTGGAGCAGGTGGTGGCCAAGTACGGCCGCATCGACTGCCTGGTCAACAACGCCGGGATCGTGCGCGACGCCCAGCTCAAGAACATGACCGACGAGCAGTTCGACCAGGTCATCGAGATCAACCTCAAGGGCGTCTACAACTGCACCAAGGCGGTGGCCGACGTGATGCTCAAGCAGCAGTCGGGTGTGATCCTCAACACCTCCTCGGTAGTCGGCCTGTACGGCAACTTCGGCCAGACCAATTACGCCGCCAGCAAGTCGGCCGTCATCGGCATGGTGAAGACGTGGGCCCGCGAGCTGGGGCGCAAAGGCATCCGCTCCAACGCCGTGTGCCCGGGATTCATCGCCACGCCCATTCTCAACGCCATGCCCGAGCGGGTGCTGGCCGCGATGGAAGAAAAGGTCCCGCTGGGCCGCCTCGGCAAGCCCGAGGAAATCGCGGCGACGTTCGCCTTTCTCGCCTCGGACGACGCGAGCTACATCAACGGCGCAGTGATCGAGGTCAGCGGCGGCATGTCGCTCTGACCGGTTCTGCCCCCGGCACGACGTCCCGGACCTCCGGGGCGTTTTCATTGGTGCTGCCCGCATCGGTTGTCGGCAGGCCGGTTGGGCGCTCGGGGCGCCGCTCAGAACGCGAACAGCGCGGCAATCGTCTCCGGACCGGGCGAGCGCACGACGCCGCGCTCCGTGATCAGGACGCTCACGAGTTCCGCCGGCGTGACGTCGAACGCCGGATTGCGCACGGCGATCTCGGGCGGCGCCCAGCGCACGCCGCCGTAACCGGTCACCTCGTCGGGCGGGCGCTCCTCGATCGGAATCTCGGCGCCGCTGGCGACGGCACGGTCGATGGTGGAGAGCGGGCAAGCGACGTAGAACGGCACGGCGTGGCGATCCGCCAGCACCGCCAGCGGATAGGTGCCGATCTTGTTGGCGACGTCGCCGTTGGCCGCCACCCGGTCGGCGCCGACGATCACGGCGTCGATCTCGCCACGGCTCATGAGGAAGCCGGCCATGTTGTCGGCGATCAGCGTGGCGGGAATGCCTTCGGTGACGAGTTCCCAGGCGGTCAGGCGGGCACCCTGCAGAAACGGCCGTGTCTCGCACGCGAATACCGACGGCCGCTTGCCGGATTCGCGGGCGGACCGGATGACCCCGAGGGCAGTGCCGTGGCCGGCCGTCGCCAGCGCACCGGCGTTGCAATACGTCATGACGCGCGCCGCCTCGGGCAGGAGCTCGGCCCCCAGTGCGCCCATGCGGCGATTGGCCGCGATGTCCTCGTCGCGGATCGCGTGCGCTTCGGCGAGGAGCCGCTCAGCAACCCGCGCCGGTGACGCCTGCCGGCCCAGCGCTTCGATCAGCCCGCGCATCCGCGCCAAGGCCCAGAACAGGTTCACCGCCGTCGGCCGGCTCGCCCCGAGCCGGGTGAACGCCCGCTCGAGCGCGGCGTCCAGCGCGGGACGCGCAACTTGCGCATGGCGCAGTGCCTCGAGCGCGACGCCGTAGGCGGCGGCGCAACCGATCGCCGGCGCACCCCGCACCACCATCGTGCGGATCGCATCCGCCACTTCAGCCGCTTCCCGGCAGGCGACGTACTCGAACGCCATCGGCAGGCGCCGCTGGTCAATGAGTTCGAGGCGGTCGCCGTTCCAGCGCAGCGTCTCCACAGCGGTTGTCGGCATGGTTGTGGTCACGATGGAACGGTCTCGATGGCAGGTGCAAGCGGCGAGCGTGCCAGCAGCGGCGCGAACGCGCGGCTCCAATCGCTGTCTTCGACGTCAGCGTAAACGTGATCTACGCCGCCGAATGCCGTCACGGTGCGGGCGACGGCGGCAGCGGGCGAGGTCGCTGTGTCGAGTTCCAGCCAATCGGGCGAAGCGGCCAGCTGCGCCGGGGCCGGCGCCCGCACGCTGACGGCGCAGCCCTGGGCCAGCAGCCGGGCAGCAAGATCGGGGTCGCGCCGCGCCACGGCCGGCCCCACCGCGGCGACGTGGCCCGTGAGCGGCTTGCCATGCTCGGCAGCGCGGCGGCACTCCATCTCGAACCCGCCGTACTCGAGCTCGGCCTCGGCGATGGCCGCCGGCGGCGCGGCGCGATAGGCGTCGTGGGCCGCGGCGCGGCTGATAATCTCGATGTCGTGGCGATACACGTCCGCTGCCATTGCCGCGTGGCGCGCCGAGACGCCGAGCGTGCAAACGCCGAGTTCGGGATCCAGGACCACCCGCGGCGACGGATCCAACCGGACCGCCGCCTCGGCCGGAAGCGAAGCCCGCAGATAGGCGCGGTAGTCGCGCACGAACCCCTCGACGTCGCGGCCGATGAGCGGCACCCGCCGGGTGAAAATGGCGTGCTGGGGAGTGGCCGGCCCCTGCTGGGACACGTCCGCCAGGTCGGCGCGGCGGCAGAACGCGAGCGACGTGGGGTCACGATCGACGCGCAGGACGAGGGGAAAGCCTGCCGCCCGGCTGACCGCGGCGCGCAGTTCCGCCACCGCCAGCGGATCGACCCGTTCGTTGGTGTCCTCTACGCGAGGCAAGGACCAGGCGCCGCAGGCCTTAAGGTAGTCCTCCGCCAGCGTCACCAGCCGCAGCAGGTTCTCGTAGGAAGCCCGCGCGGTTTCGCCGAACGCCACCACGCCGTGGAACTGCAGGATCAGGCCGATGGTGCGCCGGGTCCCGCGCCGCTGGTACACGTCGCGGCACGCCCGGGCCAGCGCGAAGCCGGAGTGTTGGTACGGCACCGCCGGCGCCAGCTCGCCATAGACCGCTTCGATCACCGCGTCGGCGCGTGCGCAGTTGACCAGCGCCAGCACGCTGTCGGCGTGGGTGTGATCGACGTGGGAGAAGGGCAGCGCGGCGTGCAGCAGGGTTTCGATCGACGGCTTGGGCGCCGCCGGCCGCAGGACAGCGGCGCGCAGCGCCTCGTACATCGCGACGTTGGTCAGGGACGGCCCGTCCAGCAGCCGGCGCGCCGCGGCGAGGTCGAGCGGCGTGAAATCCTTCGCTTCCACCTGCGCCAGGTCGGCGCCGCTGCCTTTCACATAAAGGACTTCGCCGCCGGCCTCCTTCACCTTGGCCGACGTATTCCCGCCGCCGTAGAGCACCAGCGACGGATCGCCGCCCAGCAGGCGGGAGGTGTAGATCCGCGGGCCGAGAGGGCCGCCAAAGCGGGCCGCATCGGCATCGCGCCAGAGGGAATCCATGGGGTCAGCTCGCGTTCCTGAGCCGGCTATTATAGGGGCTTCGGACCACCCAACCCGGATCATGACCCCGTATTCCGTGCGACTCACCGACTGGACAACGGACGCCGAGCGGCTGGCGGCCGTGCGGCGCGAGGTGTTCGTGCGCGAGCAGCACGTGCCCGAGGAACTGGAGTGGGACGGCGTGGATCCGCATTGCGTGCACGCGATCGCCGAGGACGCGGGCGGCAACGCCATCGGCACCGCGCGCCTGCTGCCCGACCGCTCGATGGGGCGCATGGCCGTCGTTTCTGCCTGGCGCGGCCGCGGCGTCGGCGACGCGCTGCTGCGCTGCATTCTGGAAGCGGCCCGGCGCCGCGGCGACCGCGAGGTCACGTTGCACGCGCAAACCCACGCCAGCGGGTTTTACGAGCGCCACGGCTTCGTGCGCCGCGGGGAAAAGTTCATGGAAGCAGGCATCCCCCACGTGGAGATGGCGCTCCGCCTCTAGCCCGCAGCGCTGCGGGCAGGGGGCGCGGGCGCAGGGAGACGGTGGCTGACACGGCCGAGCCGGACGCCCTCGGCGCCGAAGGTCTGCTCGACGAACGTGATCTCGCCGCTGCGCGCCACCAGCAGCACCGTCGACGAGCGCGTGCCGTAGGTGGGGGAGGCGATGAAGGCCGAGCCCAGCAGCCGCTCCCATTCCAGGCCGATGCCGGTCTCGGGCAGTTCGTGGTCCTGCGGTCGGGAGCGATCGGCCAGCAACTCCAACAGTCCCGCCGCCAGCGCCTCGCCGTCGCGGTCGAGCAGCTGGAACAGGCCGGCCTTGCTGAGCGCCACCTTGGGCCACGGAGTGTCCAGCAGGTGGTTGCTGAGTCCGTAGACGCCGGGGCCCAGCGCGCGTGTCTCGCCCCCGCGGTTGGAGTGATAAATCAGCGCGTCGCGGTCGCCCACGATGAGGTTGTAGCCGGGATAGGCGAGGTCGTCGCGGGCGATGCGCTCGACGTAGGTCTCGGGGCGCTCATCGCCGCGGAGGTAATCGGCCACCAGCCGGCCCCGGGACGGCGCGCCCGGCGGCGGTCGCCGCCCCTCGCGGTAATTGGTGACCAGCGCGATCCGGCCGGCGGCGGTGACCCCGAGCCAGGTGCCGCCGGCCTGCAGGTCGCGGCCCGCCAGGACCTGGGGCGCATCGGCCCACGGCGCGGCCGGTGCCGTGGGGCGATCGTAGAACTCGTCGCGATTGGCGCCGACGATGAGCCGGTAGCGTGGGTGGGTATCGACGGCAAGCAGCGCGAGGCACATCGGCGTCACCCCATGACAAAGCACTCGGTGCGGCGTGCGCTGCCGGTCTGCAGCAGCTCGTCCGCCCGGTGCTCGGCCACCGCAGCGGCCAGCGCCGACTCGAAGTGGGGGCCGTCCTCCACTTCCTCGTAGATCTCCATCCACAGCAGCGGCTCGTCGCGTTTGGTCAGCAGCCGCCCGGCCACGCCGGTGCGGGCATCCAGCGCCGCCTGCATTTCGACGATGCGCGCCCGCAGCGCCGGCGCGTGCTCCGGGTCGACCCGGTAGTAGACGTAGTAAGCGAGGATCAGGTCGGCACCTGGTAGGGCAAGGGCCGGAAGGTGAGGCGCGGCCCGTCGGGTGCCTTCCAGCGCACGTCGCCGGCCTCGGCGCTCGCCACCTGCACCACGGCCAGGGCGTCGAAGCCGCCATCCGGCGACGGCGCGACGTTGACGATCATGCCGCTCGCCTGCCTGCCGGCGTCCGGGCTGTAGAGCTCGTCGCCGGGTGCGGGCGCCGTCGGGGCCGCAATGTGGGCGAGGAACATGCGCCGCTTCACCTTGCCCAGATAGTGCGTGCGGGCGACGATCTCCTGCCCCGGATAGCAGCCTTTCTTGAAGCTCACGCCGCCGATCAGCTCCAGGTTGGCCATCTGCGGCACGAACTGCTCCTGGGTCGCGGGGGTCACCCGGGGCCAGCCGGCGCGGATGTCGAGCCAGTCCCACGCAGCGTGTCCCGCCGGCGTGGCGTGGCCGAGGCAGCGCGTCCAGGCCGCCGGCGCCTCCGCCGGCGCCAGGATCAGCTCGAAACGCTCCGGCTCCAGCCGCAGCAGTGTGCCGATGCCGCTGCGCGCAACCCCCAGCGGGGCTCCCGGCAGCATGGGGAAGAGTTCGGCCGCCGCCCGCCCCGCGTCCGGGCCGGCGACGCCGATGCGCACCAACGCGTCGGAGACGTCTTCCGCCTTCGCTTTCGAGCGCAGGATGAACATCGCCAACCGCTTGCGGATCGGCTCGGCCAGTTCCGCCGCCAGTTGCAGCAGGAACGCATCGCCGCCGTCGGGCCACATCAGCAGGGAGGCCAGCATGCGCCCCTTGGCGGTGTTATACGACGAGAACTGCGCCTGGCCGTCCGCCAGGCTGCGCACGTCGCTCGAAAGCTGGCTGTGCAGGAACTCCCGCGCTTCCGCGCCGGCCACCCGGATCAGCCCGTAGTGCGAAAGATCGCAGACGACCGTGCCGTTGCGCGCGGCGGCCAGTTCCCGGGACGGATCGCCGAACGCAGCGACGCGGCCGCCGTCGACGGCGGCGCCTTGCGCGAGCAGAAATTGCTTCCAGTCCGGGTTCATGGAGCGATGTGCTGTTGTCGTTTGCCTGCTGGCAAAGAGTGGTGCCGGCCGTCGCGAGTTCCGCGGACGCCGGTCAGCCGCAAGTTCCCACGGCGCCGCAGGAGGTGCAGAACTCGCAGCCGTCCTTCTTGATGACCGTGGCGGCGCCGCACTCGGTGCAGCGCTTGCCGGCGATGCGGGGCTGGGCGATCAGCCCCGACTCCTCGCCCGGCGCCTCCGGAATAGCCAGGACCCCCATACCTTTCACCGGATGGCCGTCTTCGGTGAGTATGCCCAGCATGGCGTAGCGGTGAATCACCAGCCGCGCGATGTAGGCGATGGTGCTGGGGAAGTTCTCCTGCTTCTCGGAGCCCGGCACCCGCGCCATGAAGTCGCCGCGGGGCTCGGAGTAGTTGAGCAGCTTGCGCAGCTTCATGCCGATCCAGGCCGGGTCCACCACCCGCATGTCCAGCGACAGCAGCCGGGTCAGGCCGTCCAGCACCTTCGGGTAGTAGCCGGACAGCCACAGGCTGTAGGGCCGGCGCTGGCCGTCGGGCAGCGCCAGCTCCTTCAGATAGAGCACGAAGTCGTCGCCGGTGGCGGGGTTGAGCACGTCCACCGTCCAGCTCATGGTGCCGTCGGTACCCGTCTTCGGCTCACGCCGGGCGAACAGAGCGTCGATGACGGGTGTTGCCTCCGCGTCGCCGTTGAGCGCGCCGAGCTGCTCGCAGCGGTAGCGCACGATGCGGCCGAACGCCGCCACCAGGCTCGGGGCCCAGACGGTCTCGCCGGCCGGCGGCATCGGCACCAGGAAACCGTCGTCGCCGACGGTCTTGGACAGCACGTCCAGCTTGGTGCGCAGCCAGACCCTGTCGTCGGCGCGCATGTCCATCGAAAGCGTCTTGGCGATGGCTCCCAGGCCCCGCGGCTGCTCGTTGCCGTTGACCCAGACCTCGAACGGCTTGACGCGGCCGTCGGGCTGCTGGTGCTCGCCGACAAAGATGGCGAACTTGCCGAGCGGGTGCTCCACCTCGTAGGTCCAGGCCATGTTGCCGCCCACCAGCTTCGGGCGCCCGGGCCAGCGCAGGCTGGCAAGCGCGGGGGAGGGCGTTCTCTCCAGCACCAGGCGCTTGTCCGCCTCGGAGAGCTGGATGTCCTGGGGCTCGGGCGTGCGCGGCTTGGTCTCCAGCACCGCGCCCAGTGTGTCGTTGGGGCGGTAGGTGGTGATCCCCTTCAGGCCCGCGCGCCAGGCCTCGAGATAGAGGTCCTTGAACGCCTCGAACGGGTAGTCCGCCGGCACGTTCACCGTCTTCGAAATCGCGGTGTCGATGTAGGGTTGCACCGCCGCCGACATGCGCATGTGGTCCAGCGCATGCATCTCCAGCGCGGTGACGAAATACTCGGGCAGCAGGGCGTAACGCTTGCCGTCTTCCTCCCAGGCCTGCCCCGGCGGAACGCCGCGGGCCGGGTCCCACGGCAGCAGCTCGACGTCGTCCCCGAGCGCGCGCTGGTGGCGGTAGAGGCGGAACGCGTGGTCTTCCACGGTGTACTGTTTACGGCTGCCGTCGGGCATGCGCTTGTTGCGCAGGTAAGCCCAGGAGAATGGCGGCTCGATGCCGTTGCTGGCGTTGTCGGCGAACGCCAGCGAGATGGTGCCGGTGGGAGCGATCGAGAGCAGATGGCTGTTGCGGATGCCGTGCTTGCGGATCGCCGCCTTGATGTCCTCGGGCAGACGCGAAGCGCAGCTCTCGCCGTCCAGGTAGCGCTTGGCGTCGAACTTCGGAAACGCGCCTTTCTCCTGCGCCAGTTCCACCGAGGCGCGATACGCCGCGTGCTGCATCTCGCGGGCGATGGAGGCCGCCATCTCGCGCGCCGCCTCGGTGTCGTAGCGCAGGCCCAGCATGATCAGCGCGTCGCCGAGGCCGGTGAACCCGAGGCCGACGCGGCGCTTCTGCCGGCTTTCCTCCAGCTGCTGCGGCAGCGGCCAGTAAGTGACGTCCAGCACGTTGTCCAGCATGCGCACGGCGATCGCCACCGTCTCGCGAAAGGGCTCCACCAGGAAGCCGACGCGCTCGGTGAACGGGTGCGCGACGAAGCGCGTGAGATTGATCGACCCCAGGTCGCAGCAGCCGTAGGGCGGGAGCGGCTGCTCGCCGCAGGGATTGGTCGCGGCGACGCGCTCGCAGTACCAGAGGTTGTTGTCGCGGTTGATGCGATCGATGAACAGGACCCCGGGCTCCGCGTGGTCGTAGGTGGAGGCCATGATGCGGTCCCAAAGCTCCCGCGCGCGCACCGTGCGATACACCCACAGCCCGTCGGCGCGGCGGCGCGCCCCCCGGGCGATGGCCTCGGCGCCGGGCTCTGCGGCGTGCACCAGTTCCACCTCGCGGTCATCCGCCACCGCCTGCATGAAAGCGTCGGTCACCGCGACGCTCATGTTGAAGTTGTTGAGCCTGCCCTTGGTGTACTTGGCCTGGATGAAGTCCTCCACATCGGGATGGGTGCAGTCCAGCACCGCCATCTGGGCGCCGCGGCGCGCACCGGCCGACTCGACGGTCGCGCACATGGCGTCGAAAACTTCCATGTAGCTCACCGGCCCGGATGCCGAGCTCTGGGTGCCGCGCACCCGCGCCCCGCTGGGCCGGATGAGGGAGAAGTTGTAGCCCACGCCGCCGCCCCGGCGCATCGTCTCGGCGGCTTCGTTGAGGGCCACGAAGATGCCCGGCACGCCGTCGATATGGCCGGAAATGGAATCCGACACCGGCTGCACGAAGCAGTTGATGAGTGTCGCCTGGATCTCCGTGCCCGCCGCCGAGTTGATGCGCCCGCCGGGGACGAAGCCGTTGGCGAGCGCGCGGTAGAAAATCGGCGCCCACCGGTCAGGGTCGGCTTCCGGCGCGGCCAGCCCGCGGGCCACGCGCCAGCGCACTTCGTCGACGGTGGTTTCCGCGCCCTTGGCGTATTTCTCCAGCAGGACGTCGACCGAGCAGGCCTGCGGGGCGATCAGCTCGTCGATGATGCGCCCGGCTTCGGCGTGCTCAGTGGCGGGAATTTCGTTGGGAAGATTCATGCTCGGCGGGTCCTCAATGCTGATTCTGCGATGGAGCCGCCCGCAACGGGCGCCCGTTGCCTGGGCGGGGTTGGGGTCGATTATCGGTACATTTTCCCACGATTGTTCGGCGGCGTCGTTTCGCGATCGAACCAACTTTTCATATGGTATTTCGGCGTCACAAGTAATTACTTGACATTAAATAAAAAACGAGTTTTTCAGGCGATCCGGTATGGATCCCCCGCCGCATCAGTCCCGCCCGCCGCTGGTTCCCGCAAGAAATCTAACAAACTGAGAGAGTTGATTTTTTTGACCTCGTTTCTAGAATGACGTGATGCCGCGTCGAATCGGGACTTGGGGGAGCGGCGGCACGTTCTCGAATCCTAAGAATTCAAGTTCGGCGTATCGACGCGTCGCTCGGCAGCGGCGACCGGAGCTCGCCCGGCAGCGAGCCCGGGGGCTGCAGCGACCTCGGCACGCCGCCTCAAGAACAAGAGGCAGGCAACGACCGTGGCCGGGAAAGTCGCTCTGATTTACGCCAGTCTGAACGCGGCGCTGTTTCTCGGCCTGTCCTGGCGCGTGGTCCGCCTGCGCCGACGCTACCGCGTCGGCATCGGCTACAACGGCAAGCAGGATCTAAACCGCGCGATCCGCGTCCACGCCAATTTCAGCGAGTACGTGCCGCTGGCGCTGGTCCTCCTGCTGGGGCTCGAACTGGCGGGCTTGAGCAGCCTGGCGCTCCATCTCCTGGGCGGGACCCTGTTGGCAGGCCGGTTGCTTCACGCCCACGGCCTGGGGCGCGAATCGGGACGCTCGCCGGGCCGCTCGCTGGGGACCGGGCTCACCTGGCTCGTGATCGGCGTTTCGGCGCTGCTCGGCATCGGTCTCGGGATCGGCACGCTGGGCTGAACCGGCGCCGTGTCGCGTCAGCACTGGGGCTCCCCACCCTAGCGAGATACGGTCGCCCGCAGCAGCTGCGATGAGACGAACGCGTCGCCCGTGGTGCCGGCCACAACGCCCGCGTGCAGGCCGGGACGCTTCATCGCGTCCGGCGGCGCCGGGTGCGCCACGTCCTGCTCCCGCACCGGGTCCGTCTCGAGGCCTTTGAATGCGCCATCCTCGGCGGAGGCGACCGGAGGATAGTTGGTCGAGATCCCCACCTGCACGGGTCTGCGCCGGAAACCGGTGCCAGCGGCGGCTCCCGGGCGGCGCAGGAGGCGAGCAGGGCAGGCGCCGCGATGGCGGCAAGGCGGAATGGCGGCGAGCATGGGCAGGCGTTTCTCGGAGCGGGTGATGGCGCGGCCGGATGGGGTAGGATGATAAAAGGCGTCGAATCTGCGGGGCAAACCCGCCACGGCGCCCCTGGGGGCGCGGCGACCTCACCTCAATCCGGTGGGCGGAGGTCAGGGGTCCCCGGACGCACTTCAACGGCCATGGGGAGAGCAACCGATGTTCAAACAGATCCTGCTGCCGACCGACGGCTCGGACGTGTCCCAACTGGCGGTGGAAAAGGGAATCGCATTCGCCAAGTCCGTCAATGCGCGGGTCACGGCTTTGCATGTCGGGCCCGAATTCGAACCCATCGCCTACGACGGCCTGATGCCGGTGGATCCCATCACCGACGAGCAGTTCGCGGAGGAAGCCAAGGCGCGCGGACAAACCTACCTGTCCTCGGTGGAGCGCATGGCGCGAGAGGCCGGCGTCGCGTGCGAAACGGTCTACACCACCGGGCACCATCCCTTCGACGTCATCATCAAGACCGCCGAAGAGCGGGGCTGCGACCTGATCGTGATGGCGTCCCACGGCCGGCGCGGGCTCGCGAGCCTGCTGCTCGGCGGCGAGACCCAGCGTGTTCTGACCCACACCAAGATTCCGGTGCTGGTGTTCCGTTGATGACCGGACGGCGTCGCGGTGCCGCCTGAGGTCGCACCGCTGGACCTGCGCCTGGCGCCCTCGCTGCGCCTGGCGGCGTTGCTGGTCGCGTTGCACGCGCTGGGCGTGGCCGCAATGGCCTTGAGCGACCTGCCATGGGCGCTGAAGGCGGCGCTGGCGGTGCTGCTCGCGGCGAGCCTGACCAGCGCCTTGAGGACTCACGTCTGGCCGCGCGGCGCCGGCGCCATCGTGGCGCTGCGGGTATCCGGCGATCGCACCGCGGTGGTCCTGACCCGCGGCGGGGAACTCATCCCCGGGGACGTCCTCCCGGAATCGCTGGTGCATCCTGCCGCCGTCATCCTGCGGCTGGCGACGGAGCGGGGCGCGCGCACCGCCATCATCTTCCCGGATGCCGTCGACGCGGATGCCTTCCGTCGGCTGCGCGTGCTGCTGCGCTGGGGCCGTGCGGAAGCCGACCCGGCAGGGCCCGAGAGCTCGAGCGGCTAGGCCGTATCAGGCCGGAGCGCGCTTGGGCGCCTCGGGAACCAGCACCGTGTCGGAAGCCGCGGGCAGCGCCTCCGGATAGTCGCGGCTGAAGTGCAGCCCGCGGCTTTCGTGGCGCAGCAGGGCGCACCTCACGATCAGGTCGGCGGACAGCACCAGATTGCGCAGCTCGAGCAAGTCGCTGGTGACGCGGAAGTTGGCATAGAACTCGTCGATTTCCTCCGCCAGCAGCTGTATGCGGTGGCGCGCGCGCTCGAGGCGCTTGTCGGTGCGCACGATGCCGACGTAGTCCCACATGAAACGCCGAAGCTCGTCCCAGTTGTGGGAGATGACGATCTCCTCGTCGGCGTCGGTCACGCGGCTCTCGTCCCAGGGCGGCAGCTCCGGCCGGGGCAGGGGAGCCTGGCGCAGGATATCTTCGGCCGCCGCGCGACCGAACACCAGACACTCGAGCAACGAATTGCTGGCCAGGCGATTGGCTCCGTGCAGACCGGTGTGGGCGGCCTCGCCGATGGCGTACAGGCCGGGCAGGTCGGTGCGCCCGTTCCAGTCGGTCATCACGCCGCCGCACGTGTAATGGGCCGCCGGCACCACCGGCATGGGCTGGCGCGTGATGTCGATGCCGAGTTCCCGGCAGCGTTCGAGTATGGTGGGGAAATGCTCCTCGATGAAGCGTGCCGGCTTGTGCGAGATGTCCAGGTAGACGCAGTCCAGGCCGCGCTTCTTCATCTCGAAGTCGATGGCCCGGGCGACGACGTCCCGCGGTGCCAGCTCGGCGCGCTCGTCATGCGCCGGCATGAAGCGGGAGCCGTCCGGCAGCTTCAGCAGCCCCCCCTCGCCGCGCACCGCCTCGCTGATGAGAAAGGACTTGGCATGGGGGTGGTAGAGGCAGGTGGGATGGAACTGGATGAACTCCATGTTGGCTACCCGGCACCCGGCGCGCCACGCCATCGCGATGCCGTCGCCGGTGGCGGTATCCGGGTTGGTGGTGTAGAGGTAAACCTTGCCGGCGCCGCCGGTAGCCAGCACCGCCTGGTCCGCGGCCAGGGTGACCACCTCCCCGGCGCGACGGTCGAATGCGTAGACGCCGAGGCAACGCGAGCCCGCCATGCCCAGCTTGGCGGAGGTCAGCAGATCCACTGCCACATGCTGCTCCAGCAGCGTGATGTTGGGGTGCTGGCGCACCTTGCCTTCCAGGGTGGTTTGCACGGCGCGGCCGGTGGCGTCGGCCGCATGGATCACGCGCCGCACGCTGTGACCTCCCTCGCGGGTGAGGTGGTAGCCGAGCTCGGTGGTTGCGTCGCGCGTGAACGGCACGCCATGGCCGATCAGCCACTCGATGGCCGTTCTGCCGCGATCCACCACATATCTCGTGGTGGCATCGTCGCACAGGCCGGCGCCGGCGATCAGCGTATCGCCGACGTGGGCGTCGGCGGAGTCCTCCTGGGAGAGGACGGCGGCGATGCCGCCCTGGGCCCAGCTGCTGGCGCCGTCCAGGAGCTCGCGCTTGGTGATCAGGCAGACGCGGCGCTCAGCGGCAAGGTGCAGCGCCGCGGTCAGGCCGGCCAGGCCGGTGCCAATGATGACGACGTCGAAGCGGTGCATGGCGTTCCGTAGGGTGCCCGCAAGGGTAACCCAAGGGGGCCGGCGATTCCAATCGCCCGCGCAACGCCTCGCCGCAGCGCGAACTTCCGCCCGGCGGCGCGGTCTTTTTCGTTATCGGGCAGGACGTTGGGCCTGAGAGGCGGGTGGAATACGGTATAATTCCGCGCCACCGCGCCGGCAAGGCGCGGTTTGCGTTAATCGAACCGACC
The DNA here is from genome assembly GCA_049322755.1 of Pseudomonadota bacterium. Lineage (GTDB taxonomy): Bacteria > Pseudomonadota > Gammaproteobacteria > Burkholderiales > UBA6910 > DATIUV01. Next base: position 54,139 of record JBMOQX010000037.1, read on the forward strand.
CACCACTCAGGAAACGTAGCGTCCATGGGAGACCGGGAGATCGACCAGCAGTTGGTCGAACGAGCGCAGCGCGGCGACAAGCGCGCGTTCGACTTGCTGGTGTCCAAGTACCAGCGCAAGCTGGGCCGGCTCCTGTCCCGGTTCATCCGGGATCCGGCGGAGATCGAGGATGTCGCCCAGGAGGCCTTCATCAAGGCCTACCGGGCGCTGCCTTCGTTCCGCGGGGACAGCGCCTTCTACACCTGGCTTTACCGGATCGGCATCAACACAGCGAAGAACTACCTGGTGGCCATGGGCCGGCGTGCCCCGACCACCACCGAGTTCGACAGCGAGGAGGCTGAAACTTTTGACGACGCCGATCACCTAAGGGATGTCAATACGCCCGAAGCGGAGCTGTTGAGCAAGGAAATCGCCGAAACGGTCAACAGCTCGATGGCGGGGCTTCCGGAGGAATTGCGCACGGCGATCACGCTCCGGGAAATCGAGGGGCTCAGCTATGAAGAGATCGCAAGCATCATGAATTGCCCGATCGGAACGGTCCGGTCCCGGATCTTCCGGGCGCGAGAAGCCATTGCCGAGAGTCTGCGGCCGCTGCTCGGGACCAGCAAGGACAAGAGGTGGTGACGTGACGGAACAACTGTCGGCATTGATGGACGGGGAGCTCGATAGCGCCGAGGCGGAGGGGCTGATCAAACGACTCCCGGCGGACGCGGCTCTGGTGCACGAGTGGGCCCTCTACCACGTCATCGGCGAGTCCCTGCGGCAGGAGCGGGTGTACCCCATCAACGTGGTTAGCACAGTGGGCCGGCGGCTGGGGGACGAGCCGACGGTGCTGGCACCGCCCCGTCGCCGGACGCAGCGCTATCAGGTGTACGCGCTCTCGGCGGCCGCGTCGGTGGTGGCAGTGGCCATGGTGGCGTGGATCATGCTCCAGGGGCAGGCGCCCTCCACCGCGCTACCCATGGCGCAGGCTCCGGGCGCCGCTGCGGCGCTGGTGATGCCGGTTTCGGCCACCATGAACGACTACCTTCGGGCCCACCAGGAATATTCCCCCAGCACCCAGATTCTGGGCGTGGCGCCCTACGTCCGCACGGTTTCCGGCGAGCCGGATCGAGACCTGCGCCGATGATGCGCTGGGGGTTGGCGGCGACGCTGGTGCTCGCGACGGCCCTGCCGGCGGGCGCCGAGCCCGTCGCCGCCGGACAGGACGGACTGGCGTGGCTGCAACGGATCGCGAGCGCGGCGCGCGAGGTCAATTACCAGGGCACCTTCGTTTACCAGTACGGCGATCGCGTCGAGACGTCCCGCATCATTCACCTGGTGGACGACAAGGGCGAGCACGAAAAGCTGGAAGCACTCGACGGTCCGCCTCGGGAAATCATTCGCAGCAACGACACCGTGCAATGCTACCTGCCGGCCGACAAGACGCTCAAGGTGGACCGGCGCAAACCGCGCCAGACGTTTCCCGCGCTGCGCCCGGAGCAGCTGAGTTCCCTCCAGGAGTTCTACCGGATACGCACGGTCGGCATCGAGCGCATCGCCGGGCACGAAACCCAGGTGCTGGCGGTGGAGCCCAAGGACGGCCTGCGCTACGGATACAAGTTGTGGGCGGAAGCCGGCTCGGGGCTGTTGCTCAAGCGGGCGATGCTGGACGATGCCCAGCGCGTGGTCGAGCAGATCGCCTTCACCCAGGTGGAAATCGGCAAGCCCATCGACCGGGACCTGCTCAAACCCCGATTCGAGGCCCGCGTCGCCGAATGGAGCCGCAGTGAGAGCGGCGAGACGGAAGCCGGCGGCGCCGCCGGCTCGGCATCCGGCTGGCGCATTCAGGAACAGCCGCCGGGTTTCCGCAAGGTGCTGGAAACCCGGCGCAAGCTGGCGGGAAAGCCGCATACCGTCACCCATATCATGCTCTCGGACGGCATGGCTGCGGTGTCGGTGTTCATCGAGCCCATCGGCAGCAAACATCCGCCGGTACAGCATCTCTCCACCCAGGGCGCCATCAACGTCTATTCGCGCCAGGTGGACTCGTATCTGGTGACCGTGGTGGGCGAGACGCCGGCCGCCACCGTGATGAAGATCGGCAATTCGGTCGCTCAAGAGGGCAGGTAGCGCCATGCTGGAGTCGCTGGCACGCGTCGTGGAAACCCGTCCCGGATCGGCCGTGGTGGAAGTTCTCGACAACGCGGGTTGCGGACAGTGCACTGCCGAGCGCACCTGCTCCTCGGCGGTGCTGACCCGCGTGTTTCCCCTGCGCTCGCGCCGTTTCACGGTTCACGATGCCTTAGGCGTGGGAATCGGTGACGAGATCGTAGTGGCCGTCGACGACGGCGCCCTGTACCGGAGCTCGCTGTGCGTCTACGCACTGGCCCTCGGCGGTGTGCTGGCCGGCGCGATGCTCGGCGCTTGGCTGGCGCCCGGCGCCGGCGACGGCGCATCGGCCCTGGGTGCGGCCCTGGGCCTCGCCAGCGCTTTTCTGATCACGCGGCGCGTCGCCGCAGCACCTCGCTTCGCCCGGATCGCCGTCCCCCGCGTGGTTCGCGCCGGCGGCCGGGCCGCGGTATCCTTCGATCGATAAACCCACAGGTGGTCATTTCCATGGCGTTGCGCAACATCGTCGCGGCGTGTGCCGCACTTCTCATCGCTTTCCCGGCGGTGGCTCGCGATCTGCCCGATTTCACGGTGATCGCGGAGCAGCAGGGCGTCGCGGTGGTCAACATCAGCACCACCCAGACGGTGAAGGAAGGGCGTGGGCTCCCGCAGCTCCCCAACATTCCGGAGGATGACCCGTTCTACGAGTTCTTCCGGCGTTTCATCCCGAACGTGCCGAACCTGCCGCGGGAGTTCCAGTCCCGCTCGCTGGGCTCGGGTTTCGTCATCAGCAGCGACGGCTACATCCTGACCAACGCCCATGTGGTCGAGAGCGCCGACGAGATCCTGGTGAAGTTCACCGACAAGCGGGAGTTCAAGGCCACCGTCGTCGGGGCCGACAAGCGCACCGACGTGGCCTTGATCAAGATCGACGCCCAAGGGCTGCCCGCCGTCAAGTTCGGCGATCCCAAGAAGCTCAAGGTGGGCGAGTGGGTGGTGGCCATCGGCTCGCCGTTCGGATTCGAGAATAGCGTCACGGCGGGAATTGTCAGCGCGAAGGGACGCTCGCTGCCGCAGGAAAACTTCGTTCCCTTCATCCAGACCGATGTCGCCATCAATCCCGGCAACTCCGGCGGGCCGCTGTTCAATCTCGACGGCCAGGTGGTGGGGATCAATTCCCAGATCTACAGCCGCACCGGCGGGTTCATGGGCCTGTCGTTCGCGATCCCGATCGACGTCGCCATGGACGTTGCCGACCAGTTAAAGACCAGCGGCAAGGTGCGCCGCGGCAAGCTCGGGGTGGTCATCCAGGAGGTGACCAAGGAGTTGGCGGAGTCCTTTGGCCTGGAGAAGCCGGGCGGGGCGCTGATCGCTTCGGTGGAAAAGGGCAGTCCCGCGGAAAAGGCCGGTCTCCAGGTCAGCGACATCATTCTCAAGTACGACGGCAAGCCGGTGGGCTCGTCCAGCGACCTGCCGCGGCTGGTGGGCGCCACCAAGCCCGGCGCGCGCGTGAGTGTGCAGGTCTGGCGCAAGGGCGCCGCTCGCGACCTCACGGTGATCGTTGGCGAACTGAGCGAGGAGACGACCGCGCGCGGTCCCGAAAGCCCCGACAGCAAGGGCGCTGCGGCGGACCGGCTGGGGCTGGTGGTGGCAGATCTCGACGCGGCCAAGAAGAGCGAACTCGGCGTGCGCAACGGGGTGCTGGTGCAGGACGTCAAGAACGGCGCCGCGGGGCGCGCCGGCATCCGCCCCGGCGATGTGATCCTCGGCGTGAACAATCAGGACGTGAAGGACGCCGCCCAGTTCCGGGAGCTTGTGAAGGGGCTGGAGAAAGGTCGCAACGTGGCCTTGCTGGTGCGCCGCGGCGATACCACCACGTTCATCACCGTCAAGATCGATGGCTGACAGCGGGCGGCTGATACTCTACAGCCGCGCGTACTGCCACCTGTGCGAGGATCTCCTGAGCGCGCTGCGGCCGGTTGCGGCCCGCGCCGGCGTAGCCGTTGAGGTGGTGGATGTCGACGCCGACGAGCGCCTGGAAGCAGCCTATGGGGACAAGGTACCGCTGCTCATGGGCGGCGGGCGCGAGATCTGCCGCTATCACCTGGATTCAGCGGCGCTGGATGCATACCTGGCTGGAATAAGATAAAATTTCGGTTTTTTGAAGGACTTGGGGCACGCATGACGTGCCCCTCGCCGTTTTCCGACGGCCCCGATCCAGCCCGTTGCACAATCGACCCTCCCCGCCCATCGTGGCGCCGCTGACCGCCGAATGCAGCACATCCGAAATTTCTCGATCATTGCCCACATCGACCACGGCAAGTCCACGCTCGCGGACCGGCTGATCCAGATGTGCGGCGGACTCAGCGACCGCGAGATGGACGAGCAGGTGCTCGACTCGATGGAACTGGAGCGGGAGCGCGGCATCACCATCAAGGCGCAGACCGCCGCGCTCGAGTACACGGCGCGGGACGGCCAGCGCTACCAGCTGAACCTGATCGACACGCCGGGGCACGTGGATTTCTCCTACGAGGTATCGCGCTCGCTGGCGGCGTGTGAGGGCGCGCTGCTGGTGGTGGACGCATCCCAGGGGGTGGAGGCGCAGACGGTGGCGAACTGTTACACCGCGACGGAGCAGGGCGTCGAGGTGGTGCCGGTGCTGAACAAGATCGACCTGCCTTCGGCCGAGCCGGAGCGGGTGATCAGCGAGATCGAGGAGATCATCGGCATTCCGGCCAAGGACGCGCTGCGCTGCTCGGCCAAGACCGGCGAGGGGGTGGCCGACGTGCTGAAGGCGATCATTGCCCGCATTCCCCCGCCGCAGGGCGATCCGGCGGCGCCGCTCAAGGCGCTGATCATCGACTCGTGGTTCGACAACTACGTCGGCGTCGTGATGCTGGTGCGCGTCGTCGACGGGAAGCTGCGCCCGAAGGACCGCATCCGGTTCATGTCCAACCGGGCGGAGTATCTGTGCGAACAGCTCGGGGTGTTCACGCCCAAGTCGCGCAGCCGCGACCAGCTGTCGGCGGGCGAGGTGGGGTTCCTGACCGCGGGCATCAAGGAGCTCACCGCGGCCCGGGTGGGCGACACGGTGACCCGGGCGGACCGGCCCGCGGCCGTGGCCCTGCCGGGCTTCAAGGAAATCAAGCCCCAGGTGTTCGCCGGCCTCTACCCGGTGGAATCGAACGAGTACGATCAGCTGCGCGACGCGCTGGAGAAGCTGCGCCTCAACGATTCGTCGCTGCGGTTCGAACCCGAAACCTCCCAGGCGCTGGGCTTCGGCTTCCGCTGCGGCTTCCTCGGCCTGCTGCACATGGACATCGTCCAGGAGCGGCTCGAGCGGGAGTACGGCATGAACCTCATCACCACCGCACCGTCGGTGGTCTACGAGGTGGCGCTGCGCGACGGCGCAGTGATCGAGGTCGAGAATCCGTCGCGCCTGCCCGAGCCGTCCAAGGTGGAGGAAATCCGCGAGCCGATCATCACGGCGACGATCCTGGTGCCCCAGGACTACGTCGGTCCGGTCATGACCCTGTGCAATCAGAAACGCGGCGCCCAGCGCAACATGCAGTACCTGGGGCGCCAGGTCATGCTGACCTACGAGCTGCCGCTCAACGAGGTGGTGATGGACTTTTTCGACCGCCTGAAATCGGCCAGCCGCGGCTACGCGTCGCTCGACTACGATTTCAAGGAGTTCCGCCCGGCCGATCTGGTGAAACTGGACATCCTCATCAACGGCGAGCGGGTGGACGCCCTGTCGGCCATCGTGCACCGCGCGAACGCCCAGTTCCGTGGCCGCGAGCTGGCGGCGAAGATGCGCGAGCTGATCCCGCGGCAGATGTTCGACGTCGCCGTGCAGGCGGCCATCGGGTCCCAGATCGTCGCCCGCGAAACCATCAAGGCGATGCGCAAGAACGTCCTCGCCAAGTGCTATGGCGGCGACATCACGCGCAAGAAGAAGCTGCTGGAGAAACAGAAAGCGGGCAAGAAACGCATGAAGCAGGTGGGCAACGTCGAAATCCCGCAGGAGGCGTTCCTGGCCGTGCTGCGGGTCGAAGGCAAATGACGGCGGGCGGGGGGAGCGCATGAATTTCGCGCTGATCATGCTGGTGCTGCTGCTGGTTACCGGCGGCGTGTGGGTGCTGGATGCGCTCTGGCTGCGCAAGCACCGGGACGCGGAAGCCAAGGAGCCGTGGTGGGTGGAATACCCCAAGAGCTTCTTTCCGGTGATCCTGCTGGTGTTCCTGCTGCGCTCGTTCCTGGTGGAGCCGTTCAAGATTCCATCGGGTTCGATGATACCGACGCTCCTGGTGGGCGATTTCATCCTGGTGAACAAGTTCACCTACGGCATCCGGCTCCCGGTGATCAACCTGAAGCTGGTGGAGATCAACAATCCGCAGCGCGGCGACGTCATGGTGTTCCGCTATCCGGAAAACCCGTCGCTGGACTATATCAAGCGCGTCGTCGGGATTCCCGGGGACGAGGTCGTCTACCGCGACAAGCAGCTGACCATCAACGGTCGGCCGGTTCCGCTCAAGCGCGAGGGCGAGTACGCCTATGTCGAGGACGGCCTGCGGCTGGTCACGGCCCAGCTCCTGCAGGAGCAGCTGGGGCAGCATACCCACGCGGTACTGGTGCAGCCCGGCCCGCCGAGCGTCCAGCTTGGCGGCGTGCGCCAGTTTCCGTTCCGGGAGAATTGCTCCTACAATGAATCGGGCCTGCGTTGCAGGGTGCCCACAGGGCATTATTTCCTGATGGGCGACAACCGCGACAGCAGCAGCGACAGCCGCTATTGGGGCTTTGTGCCGGACAGTCATATCGTCGGCAAGGCGTTCCTGATCTGGTGGAACTTCGGCAACTTCAGCCGGATCGGGACCGCGATCCGCTAGCGCGACCGACGCCAGGATACGGTAATGGAAACGGGAGGCGTGATGTTCAAGCAGAAGGGAATCAGCCTGGGCGGCTTTCTGGTTGTGTGCGTGGTGCTGTTTTTTGGCGCGCTGCTGGCGTTCAAGATCATTCCGCCATACATGGAGTTCCTGAACATCAAGAAGAACATGACTGCCACCGTGCGGGACCCGACCTTGCAGGACGCATCACCGGCGCAGATTCGGGCCGCGTACGCCAAGCGCGCGGACGTCGACAATGTCACGGTGATCTCGGAAAAGGACATCACGGTCACCAAGGAAGGAGGCTCCTTGGTGCTGTCCACGGCCTATCAGGTGAAGGTGCCGCTGGTGTCCAACATCAGCCTGCTGATGGATTTCAACTACGCCACCCGCTAGCGCGGTGCGATGACACTCGCATGGACGACGCGGCCCTGGCCCGGCGGCTGGGCTACAAGTTCCGCGATCCCCGCCTGCTCCGGCAGGCGCTGACCCATCGCAGCCACGGCGCCATCCATAACGAGCGCCTGGAGTTTCTCGGCGACGGCGTCCTCAACCTGGCGGTGGCGGTCCTGCTGTTCGAGCGGCTGGACGAAGCTTCCGAAGGAGCCCTGTCGCGGCTGCGAGCCAACCTGGTGAATCAGCTGACCCTGGCGACCCTGGCGGGGGAGGTGGGTGTAGGCAGCCACATCCGTCTAGGCGAGGGGGAACTGAAAAGCGGCGGCGCCAGCCGCCCGTCGATTCTCGCCGATACCCTGGAGGCGCTGCTCGGCGCCATCTACCTCGACGGCGGGTTCGACGCCGCGCTGGAAGTCGTGCGCCGCCTGGTCGGTCCACGCATCGCGGCGGCCGATACTCGGGACGTGGGCAAGGATCCCAAGACCCGATTGCAGGAGTTGCTCCAGGGCCGCCGCCTCGGGCTGCCGAAATACCAGCAGCTGGCGGCGCACGGCCAGGCCCACGCCCAGACCTTCGAGGTGGAGTGCCGGGTGGAGGCGCTGGCGCTGCGCTGCACCGGCGAGGGCAGCAGCCGCCGGCGCGCCGAACAGGATGCGGCGCAGCGCATGCTCGCGCTGCTGGAGCCACCTCATGGACAAGTCCGGGCCGGCTGATCCCGCGGGGCACCGCTTCGGCAGCGTTGCGCTGCTCGGGCGTCCCAACGTCGGCAAGTCCACCCTGCTCAACCGCCTGGTGGGCCAGAAGGTGAGCATTGTCTCGAACCGGCCGCAGACCACCCGCAATGCGGTGCGGGGGATCCTGACCCGGGACGACGTTCAGATGGTGTTCGTCGATACGCCGGGATTCCAGACCGAGCATCGCAGCGCCCTCAATCGCGCCATGAACCGGAGTGTTGCCCAGTCGCTGGGCGGGGTGGACGCCGTGCTCTTCGTCCTGGAGGCCCCCAAGCTGACGAGCGCCGACCGCCGCGTCCAGGAGCTGTTCCCGGCGGGCGTGCCGGTGGTGGCGGTGGTCAGCAAGATTGACCGCCTAGGCGACAAGGCGGTGCTGCTGCCCCTGATGGGCGAACTGGCGGCAGCCTTCCCGTTCGCCGAGATCGTGCCGGTCAGCGCCGAGCGCGGCTGGGGCGTGGAGGAACTGGTAAGCGCGCTGGCCCGGCATCTTCCCCGGGGACCGGCGCTCTACGGGGCCGATGAGATTACCGATGCCAGCGAGCGTTTCCTCGCGGCGGAATTGATCCGGGAGAAGCTTTTTCGCATGCTGGGGGAGGAGTTGCCCTACGCCATGTCGGTCGCCGTAGAGAGCTTTCGCGACGAGCCGGGACTCAAGCGCATCCAGGCGGTGATCTACGTCGAGAAGGCGTCGCAGAAGGCCATCGTCATCGGCCGCGGCGGCGAGAAACTCAAGGACGTGGCGACGCGGGCCCGCCTGGAAATGGAGAAGGTCTTCGGCGCCAAGGTGTTCCTGGACGTCTGGGTCAAAGTTCGCAGCGGGTGGCGCGACGACGAGCGCTGGCTGCGCACACTCGGTCTCGAGGGTGATCGATGAGCCCGCGGGAGCCGCGCGCGGAGCCCGAGCCGGGTTATCTGCTGCATGCGTATCCCTACAAGGAAACCAGCCTGCTCCTGGAATGCCTTACCCGGCACCACGGCCGCGTGCCCATGGTCGCCAAGGGCGCGAAGCGTCCGCGTTCCCAGCTGCGCGGCCAGCTGCTCCCGTTCCAGCCGCTGCTGGTGGGGTGGAGCGGCAAGGGCGAAGTCAAGACGCTGATCCGTGCCGAGTGGGAGCGGGTGGAGCCGCCCCTGGCCGGGCAGGAGCTGATGTGCGGCTTCTACCTGAACGAGCTGCTGATCCGGCTGCTCGCCCGGGAGGATCCGCACGAAGGCCTTTTCGACCACTATCATGAGGCGCTGTCGCAGCTGCGCGGCTGTGACGATCCGGCGCCGGTGCTGCGGCGGTTCGAGACCACGCTACTGCGGGAGCTGGGTTACGCCCTGGTCCTGGACCGCGACGTCGAGAGCGACGCGGCCATCGATCCGGCGCGCGATTATACTTACGCCCTCGATCGCGGCCCGGTGCCCGCTGCCGAAGGCGCCGGCGGCGAACTCGCGGTTTTCGGCAAGACCCTGCTGGACATGGCGGCGAACCGCTACGACGATCCGGTCACGCTGCAGCAGAGCAAGCTGCTGATGCGGGCGCTGATCACCCATCATCTCGGCGGCCAGCCGCTGCACTCCCGCCAACTGTTGAAGGACCTGCAACGGCTGTGATCGAACTGGGCGTCAACATCGACCACGTCGCGACCCTGCGCCAGGCGCGCCGCACCTACGAGCCGGATCCCGTCTGGGCCGCCGTTGAGGCGCATCTGGGCGGCGCGGACGGCATTACCGTGCATCTGCGGGAGGACCGGCGCCACATCCAGGACGCCGACGTGCAGCGCCTGCGGGATCTCACCCACATCAAGCTCAACCTGGAAATGGCGGCCACCCGGGAAATGGTGGACATTGCCTGCCGGCTCAAACCGGAGATGGCCATGCTGGTGCCGGAAGGGCGCCAGGAGATCACCACCGAGGGCGGGCTGGACGTGGCGGGGCAGGAGGCGGCGCTGAAAAACGTCGTGGGGCGTCTGGCGGACGCCGGCATTGCGGTGAGCGTTTTCATCGATCCCGACCCGCGCCAGGCGGAAGCGGCGGCCCGCGCCGGCGCCCGGGTCTGCGAGGTCCACACCGGCCCCTACGCGGCGGCGTTCCACCTGCGCGGACGCGATGCCGAAGCCGCGCCGGTGGCGGCGGAGCTGGAAAAGCTCCGGCGGGCCGGCGAAGTCATCCGCGGGCTGGGAATGCGCTTCAACGCCGGCCACGCGCTCAATTACGCCAACGTGCGTCCCGTCGCCGGGCTGGCCGGGGTGAGGGAACTGCACATCGGTCACGCCATCGTCAGCCGGGCGGTATTCGTCGGTCTGCGGGAGGCCGTGCGGGAGATGAAGTGGATCATGCTGCAGGGGAGCGCGCCGTGATCTACGGCGTCGGCACCGACATCGTCGAGACCGCGCGCATCGAGCGCCTGCTGGAGCGATTCGGCGAGCGTTTCGCGCAACGCCTGCTGACACCCCTGGAGCGCGGCCGCTTCGATCACAGCCAGCGCCCGGCAGCCTACCTGGCGTTGCGCTTCGCCGCGAAGGAAGCCCTCGCCAAGGCGATCGGCACCGGGTTCCGCACGCCGGTGCTGCTGTCCCGCATTTCGTTGGTTCAGGACAAGCTGGGCAAGCCGGGATTCGCGTTCCATCCCTCGTTGGCCGCATTGCTGGCCGCACGCGGGGTCACCGGGCACCACCTGAGCCTCACCGACGAGGCCGGCCTCGCGTTCGCGGTGGTGGTGCTGGAGCGCTGACACCAACCGCAGAGGTCCGCATGTCCCTCGGCCCGCTCATGATCGACCTCGACGGCACCTCGCTCACCGTCGCGGATCGCGCGCGTCTCGCGCATCCGCTGGTGGGCGGCGTCATCCTGTTCACCCGGAACTTCGAGGCCATCGAGCAGCTCATCGAGCTCACGGCGCAGATACACGCATTGCGTTCTCCGCCGCTCCTGATCGCGGTCGATCACGAGGGCGGGCGGGTGCAGCGCTTTCGCGAAGGCTTCACCCGCCTGCCGCCGATGCGGGCCCTGGGCCGGGTCTGGGACCAGCGGCCCGCCCGGGCGCGGGCGCTGGCCGAGCAGACCGGCTACGTGCTGGCCGCCGAACTGCGGGCCTGCGGCATCGATTTCAGCTTCACACCGGTGCTGGACCTCGACTCCGGCGCCAGTTCGGTAATCGGCGACCGCGCCTTTCACAGCTCGCCGTCGGTGGTGGCGGCGCTGGGCCACAGCCTGATTGTGGGCCTGCGCAGCGGCGGGTGCGCCGCGGTCGGCAAGCATTTTCCCGGTCACGGCCACGTGGCCGCGGATTCCCATACCGATCTCCCGCTGGACCCGCGGCCTCTCGCGGACCTGCAGTTCGCCGACCTGCTTGCCTTCAAGCAGATGATCGAGTACGGCTTGCCCGCGGTCATGCCCGCCCACGTGGTCTATTCCCGGGTGGACTCGCTGCCGGCCGGCTTCAGTCGCGTCTGGCTGCAGCGGGTGCTGCGGGAGATGCTGGGTTTCGAGGGGGCCGTGTTCAGCGACGACCTGTGCATGGCGGGCGCCTGCACGATGGGGGACATGACCGCGCGCACCCGCGCCGCGCTCGACGCCGGCTGTGACATGGCCTTGATCTGCAACGATACGGAGGCTGTGGACCGGGTGCTTGCGGAACTGCAGTGGGACACCTCCGCCGTGTCGCTCGCCCGCCTCGCGCGCATGCACGGCCGCGGGGGGGCGGAAACCTGGGTTCGCCTGCGGGAGTCGTCGGAATATGTGGGGGCCGTGCGCGCGGTGGCCGACCTGGCAGCGGAAGCCGCAGAAGTGCCGCTCCTGGCCGATCCGACCGAGCCGGCCCGGGACGGCCAGCAACGCTCATGAGCCACGGGCGCGCGCATCACGGCCATTTTCACCCAGATGCCGGTCCGGGCACGCAGCCGCCGCCGGTGCTGGGCCGGCTGGCGGCGGCGCTCGCGCTCACGCTGGGTTTCGCTGGCGTCGAGGCCGTGGCCGGGCTGTGGTCGGGTTCGCTCGCACTGCTGTCCGACGCCGGACACATGCTGTCGGATTCCGCCGCCCTGGCGCTGGCGCTGGGGGCGTCATGGCTCGCGCGCCGTCCGCCCTCGCGCCGCCACACCTACGGCCTGGTGCGGGCGGAAGTCCTGGCGGCCTTGATCAATGCCTTGCTGATGCTGGTGGTGGTGACCGCCATCGTGGTGGAGGCGGTGGACCGTCTGCTGGAGCCCCGCGACGTGGCCGGGGCGGCGGTGATGGCGGTGGCCGCGGTCGGGTTCGTCATCAACCTCGTGGTGCTCGCGATGCTGGGCGGGAGCGGCGGCGGCATCAACGTGCGCGCGGCCGCCCTGCACGTGCTCGGCGACCTGCTGGGCTCGGTGGCCGCGCTGACCGCGGGCGCGGTGGTCTATTTCACCGGCTGGACGCCGATCGATCCGATCCTGTCCCTGGCGGTAGCGGTGCTGATCCTGATTTCCACCGTGAACGTGGTGCGCAGCGTCTTCCCGATCCTCATGGAGGGCGTTCCGCCGGAGGTGGATCTCGAGACGGTGGGCCGCGCCATGGCCGAAGCGGAGGGCGTACTGGGCGTTCACGACCTGCACGTCTGGACGCTGTCGTCCGGGCGCCTGGTGCTCTCCGCCCACGTCGATCTGGCGGACATGGCCGACTGGCCGCGGGTGCTGGCGGCGCTGCGGGGCACGCTGCAGCGCCGGTTCGGCATCGAGCACGTCACGCTTCAGCCGGAAATCCCGCTTGCGCAGCGGCGCGGGGAGGGGGCCACCATTCCGATCGTGCCGGCGCGTCAGCGCTGACAACCGCCGGGGGTCAGACCCGTTCGATGTACTCGCCCGAGTCGGTGTTGACTTTGATCTTCTCGCCTTCGCCGACGAAGGGCGGCACCATCACGGTGAGGCCGGTTTCCATCCTGGCCGGCTTGTAGGTGGTGGTGGCGGTGGCGCCTTTGACGTTGGGCTCGGTTTCCACCACTGTGAGCACCACGCTGGAGGGAAGCTGCACGCCGATCGGGCGCTCGTTGTAGAAGTTCACCTGCACCTCTGTGTTCGGGAGCAGGTACTCCTTCTGGCCCTCGAGGAAGTCCTCGCTGAGCGTGAGCTGCTCGTAGTTCTCCTTGTCCATGAAGATGTAGGAGGGACCGTCGTTGTAGAGGTACTCCATGTTGCGGCTCTCGACGAACGCGCGTTCCACCTTTTCGTCGGTGCGGAATCGCTGATTGGTCTTGGTGCCCGACTCGACGTCCTTCATTTCCACCTGCATGAACGCTCCGCCGCGTCCGCCGACATGCACGTGATAGGATTTCAGGACGCGCCACACCCGCTTGTCCCATTCCAGCAGGTTCCCGGCGCGTATCTCGGTTGCCAGCACTCGAGCCATGGTTCACTCATCCAATTCGGAGAACGCGCGATTCTACACCACGGGCCAGGAGCGCCGAAAGGCAGCCGGGGAGCCGTTCGACGCAGGCTGCACGCGCTGTCCGCGCCTGGCGGAGTTCCTGGGCGCGGTACGCGAGCGCCATGCCGGGTATCACGCCCGCCCGGTGCCCGCGTTCGGGGTCATGCCGCCGCGGTTGCTGGTGGTCGGGCTGGCTCCCGGACTGCACGGGGCGAACCGAACCGGCAGGCCTTTCACCGGCGACTATGCGGGCGAGTTGCTGTACCGGACGCTGCACCGGTATGGCTTCGCCTCCGCGCCGGTGTCGGTGGCGGCGGACGACGGCCTGCAACTCGCCGCGGCGTGCGTCACCAACGCCGTGCGCTGCGTTCCACCCGCTAATCGGCCCATGCCGGCGGAGGTGCGCGCTTGTAACGGCTATCTGCGCCACGAACTCGGCGAACTGGCGCCGGGCGCGGCGATCCTGGCGCTGGGGACGGTCGCCCACGGGGCGGTGCTGGCTGCGCTGGATCTGCGCCAGGCGGCCTTCCGCTTCGCCCATGGCGCCGTGCATGCCCTGCCGTCCGGGCAGGCGCTGTTCGACAGCTATCACTGCAGCCGCTACAACACGCAGACGCGCCGTCTCACGGCGGAGATGTTCGAGGACGTAGTGGCTGCGGCGCGCGCCCACCTGGACCGGGGCCCCGCCGCCACCACCGCTTCGTGACCGCCGTCGAGCCCCCCCGCCCGCCCCGCGCGCCGGAACAACCGGCAGGCGCGGGCGCCTTCGATCCGCACGCGGCGCTCGCCGGGCTTCCCCATCGGCCCGGCGTCTACCGCATGTTGAACGCCGCGGGGCAGGTCATCTACGTGGGCAAGGCGGGCGACCTGCGCAAACGCGTCTCGTCATACTTCACGCGCGCGGAGCTGGGGCCGCGCATCGCCCGCATGGTGAGCCAGGTGGCGGGCCTGGAAACCACGGTGACCCGTTCCGAGGCCGAGGCGCTGCTGCTAGAGAACCAGCTCATAAAGAGCCTGCAGCCACGCTACAACGTATTGTTTCGCGACGACAAGTCGTATCCCTACATCGTCGTTACCGGCCACGCCTTTCCGCGCCTGGGTTTTCACCGCGGCGGTCTGGAGCGGCGGCACCGCTATTTCGGGCCCTATCCAAGCGCGGGGGCGGTGCGCTCCAGCATCCAGTTGCTGCAGAAGGTCTTCCGGCTCAGAACGTGCGAGGACTCGGTATTCCGCAACCGCGCCCGTCCCTGCCTGCTGCACCAGATCCGGCGCTGCACGGCGCCGTGCGTCGGCCTGATCAGCGCCGAGGCCTACGCCGAGGACGTGCGCAACGCCACGCTCTTTCTGCAGGGCAAGCAGGACGAGCTTTTGCGTTCACTCACCGGGCGCATGCAGGCGGCGGCGGACGAACTGCGCTATGAGGACGCGGCCGGCCTGCGCGATCAGATCCAGGCGCTGCGCAAGGTGCAGGAGCGGCAGTTCGTGTCCACGGAAAAGGCGCTGGACGCCGACGTTGTCGCGGCGGTGGTGGAAGCCGACACGCTGTGCGTGAACCTGGTCATGATCCGCGGCGGCATGCACCTCGGCGACAGGGCCTTTTTCCCTCAAAACGCCGATGGCTGCGCCGCGGACGCCGTGCTGGAAGCGTTTCTCGCCCAGCATTACCTGGCGCTGCCGGCCCCTCCCACCATCATCATCAATCTCCCACTGAACGCGCAGGACCTGGCCGCGTTGCTTTCCGACCGGGCTGGCGCGCCGGTGCGTATCCTGGACCGCGTGACCGGGGAGCGGCGCGTCTGGCTGGAGATGGCGGAGCAGAACGCGACGCTCGCGCTGCGCCATCGCCTGAGCCAGCACACGGCCCACGAGGCCCGTGTCCTCGCCCTGCAGCAGGCGCTGGATCTGCCGGCGCTGCCCAAACGCATCGAGTGCTTCGACGTCAGCCACACCATGGGCGAGGCGATGGTGGCGTCCTGCGTCGTCTATGACGACTATGCCATGCAGCGGGGCGAATACCGGCGCTACAACCTCGCCGGGGTTGCACCGGGCGATGACTATGGCGCCATGCGCGACGTGTTGGCGCGCCGCTACCAGAAGGTCGCGGCAGGGGAGGGCAAGATTCCCGAACTGGTTCTCATCGATGGCGGCACCGGCCAGGTCAACGTGGCGCGCGACGTGCTCACCGAGCTGGGGTTGGGCGATCTGCCGTTGGTGGGCATCGCCAAAGGCGAAGGACGCCGGCCCGGGCTTGAAACGCTGATCTACCCGGGGGGCGCAAAGCGGATAAAATTGGCGCCGGAAAGTGCTGCGCTGCATCTGGTGCAACAGATACGCGACGAGGCGCATCGGTTCGCCATCGAGGGTCACCGGGCCAAGCGCCAGAAGACGCGCACCTCGTCCGCCCTGGAGCACGTCCCCGGCGTCGGCCCCAAACGCAGGCAGCGCCTGCTGGCCCGATTCGGCGGTTTGCGCGGTGTCATGGCCGCCAGCGTCGAGGAACTCGCCAAGGTGGAGGGCGTGAGCCGCGAACTGGCCGAACGCATTCACCGACACCTCCATTGAAAGACCGCGAACGACGTGTTCAATCTTCCCAACCTGCTGACCTGGCTGCGGATCCTGCTGATACCGGTGTTCGTCGCAGTGTTCTACGTCTCCGACGCGGCGCTGTCGAGCCATCACAAGAACCTGGCGGCCACGCTGCTGTTTGCATTGGCGGCGATCACCGACTGGCTGGACGGCTATCTGGCGCGGGCATTGAACCAGACCTCCGCGTTCGGCGCCTTTCTCGATCCGGTGGCGGACAAGCTCATGGTGGCCGCGGCACTGGTGGTGCTGGTGGAGTTCGGGCGGGTGGATGCGCTCATCGCGCTGATCATCATCGGCCGCGAGATCACGATTTCGGCGCTGCGCGAGTGGATGGCGCGCATCGGCGAGCACAAGAGCGTGGCGGTTTCAGTGCTCGGCAAGATCAAGACCGGGACCCAGATGGCGGCGATTCTGCTGCTGCTCTATCAGGATCACATCGCGTTGGGACTTTCCGGGCAGGCAGTCGGCACGGTGCTGATCTATGTCGCCGCCGGCCTGACGCTGTGGTCCATGCTGTACTACCTGAAGGCCGCGATGCCACGGGCGATGTCGCGCCCTTGAGGCGCGGCCAGGCCCGCGCAACCTTGACACCCCAATCGCGCGGATTATAATTATCGGTTGATTTTTCGCGGGAATAGCTCAGTGGTAGAGCACAACCTTGCCAAGGTTGGGGTCGCGAGTTCGAGCCTCGTTTCCCGCTCCAGATTCCAGAGGGAAGGCCCGTGCTTTCCCTCTTTTTCTATCTCCAGCCGATTTTCGCGTAAGCGTCGCGGCGGGGTGGCAGAGTGGTTATGCAGCGGCCTGCAAAGCCGTGGACGCCGGTTCGATTCCGACCCCCGCCTCCAGTTGCCCGGATGGTGAAATTGGTAGACACAAGGGACTTAAAATCCCTTGGGCCTGACGGCCCGTGCCGGTTCGAGTCCGGCTCCGGGCACCATCCGCGCCGTGGGCGCGCCTAGGCCTCCGGCAGCGTGCGCCCGGGCAGGGCGCCCGCCGCGCCAAACACCGAAAGCACCAGCACCACTGTCGCGGCGCCCAGAGCGCCGAGCACGGCGCTCGCAGCGCCGGCCAGCAGCAGCAGAACACCGATGATGGAGTTGCTCACGGCGACGTAGTCCGTGCGCCGGTTGCCGCCGGCAAGGTCGACGACATAGGTCTTGCGGCCCACGCGAATGCCGTCATGGCCGACGCTGAGCAGGAAATAGGCGAGGGGGAGGAACCACGCTCCCGCGAGCAGGTCTGGCGCTGCCATCGCCGTGCCGTACACGAGGAAGCCGATAACGGCCGTGACACTGGCCGCCAGCACCATCACCCGGCGGCTGGAGCGATCGGCAAGCCGGCCCCACACCGGGCCGCTGACCATGCTGGCGAGCCCGCTCGCGATCACGAACATCCCCAGCGTTTCCGCCCCGCCAGCGCCGTTTTCCTGGGCCATGACCACGAGGTACGGGGCGCTCAGCGCCGATGACAGAAAAAGCGCTCGCGTCACCACGAAGCGACGGAACGCCGGATCGGTCTTCAGGATGTCCAGACGGCGCAGCGCCTCGAAAAACGCATTGCCGCCGCCCGCAGTTTCCCCTGGGTACTCCCGCACCAGGGCGAAGAGCAGCGCTGCCCCCACCCAGAGCGCGCCGGCGCCAACGATCATGACGCCGTAGGAAGGCTCTCCGCCTTGCATGCGTCCGGCGAACATCAGCGCCGCCCCGACGCCGATGGTGACGATCCCGGCGGCGCTCGCAGACCATCCCGTCAGCTGGCCGCGCTTGGACTTGGGGATGGTTTTTCCCAGCACGTCCTTCTGCGCCACCGAACACAGCCCGCGCGCGAGGCTGAAGATCAGCAGCAGCGCGATTACCGCCCAACCCGCCGCTGCACCCGTGGCGACCAGCGCCACCGCGCCGATCACGGCTATCGCAGCCGCCTGCAGGACACTGCCTGCGACCCAGAACCATTTTCGCAAGGGATGTCTGCGGACGAAGCCCGCAATGAACAACTGCGGAATCAGCGATCCCGACTCCCGCAGCGGCACCAGCAGGCCGGTCAGCGCGAGCGGGGCGCCGACGGCGCCCATCACCCACGGCAGGACTGTTTTCGGATTGGCGATCGCATCCCCGAGCTTGCTCAGGAAACTCGCCACCAGCATCAGGCTGAAGTTGGCCGGCGTTTCGCGACAGGCATCCTCGGGAATGTCGCGGCAGACCCGCGCGTCTTCCTCGTCCGTCAGGCGCTCATAGATCGACAGCGCCAGGCGGCTCGTCAACGCGGTGTCGGACACGGATCGCGGATCGCTCATGACGTCGACGCATGGGTCTTGCAGCACGCCATCAATCAGCGGCGCGGGCGGGCGACGGCATCGCGGCCGTTTTGGAGATGCGCCCCGATTTCGCTAGAATCCAAGTGTCTTTCCTTCAACGGTTTTTGATCGGAACCTGGCAAGCGTGATTGTCTTCGATCTCATCTGCGGCCTCGAGCACAAATTCGAGGGCTGGTTTCCGGCCGGAAGCGCTTACCTCGACCAGAAGGCGCGCGGCCTTCTGGAATGTCCCGTGTGCGGCGACCGACACATCGAGCGTGTTCCGTCGGCCACGCGGATCAACAAGGAAGTGGGCGACGCCGTAGTGCCCGCGCCGCCGACAGGTGGCCGGGACGAGCGCCGCATGCGTTTCATCGACTGGGTGGCGCGCAATTTCGAGGACGTCGGCGCCCGATTCTCTGAGGAGGTGCGCCGCATCCACAACGGCGAAGCTCCGGAACGGCGCATCCGCGGGCAAGCAAGCTCGGACGAGGTGGCGGCGCTGGTGGACGAGGGTGTCCCCGTGCTGCCGGTGCCGTGGCCGGGCCGTTCCGACCTTAACTAGCTGCGTCACGGCGCGGCGAAGCGCTCCCGGTTGCCGCCATCCTGCTTCGCCCGATACATCGCCGCATCGGCGAAACTCACCAG
This sequence comes from Pseudomonadota bacterium, assembly GCA_049322755.1. GTDB lineage: Bacteria > Pseudomonadota > Gammaproteobacteria > Burkholderiales > UBA6910 > DATIUV01. Next base: position 73,149 of record JBMOQX010000037.1, read on the forward strand.
GGCCTCCGGCGCCTCCGCGTGATCGGGATAAAGGCTGACTCCGACGCTGGGCGTGATCCGCAGATTATGCCCATGGTACGGAATGGGCTCGGACAGCACCTGCACCATCTTGGTCGCCACGGCCTGGGCGTCCTCGGGCCGCGCGATTCCGGATAATGCGACCACGAACTCGTCTCCGCCATATCGCGCGATGGTGTCCTCCTGCCGGACCGCGGTGCGCAGGCGGCTGGCGAGGCATTTCAGGACATGGTCACCGGCGTCATGCCCATGCGCGTCGTTGATGCGCTTGAAATCGTCGAGATCGACGAACAGCACCGCCACCTTGCCGCCGCGCCGGCGGGCCTGAAGCAGCATCACCTTCAAACGGTCGCCGAGCAGGATGCGGTTCGGCAGGCCGGTGAGCGAATCGTGGTACGCCCGGTGCTCGATTTCGGCCTCGCGCAGGCGTCTTGCGGTCACGTCCTGGACGAGCGTGGCGACACCGGTCACGCGGCCCTCGTGGTCGATGAGCGGCGTGTTGTACCACTCGCACAGGATGCTGCGCCCGTCCCGCGTCACGTTCTCGTGTTCCTCGCGGGCGCCTCGGCGGCCGAGAAACAGCTCGGACAGGGCGGCCCGCGCCGCCTCGCGCTGTTCGGACCGGAACACGAGCTCGGGCAGAACCCGGCCCACGGCGTCGGCCTCGGCGTAACCGAAGACCCGGCCTGCAGCCGGATTCCAGGCGCGCACGGTCAGCCCGGCGTCCCACTCGATGACCGCAAGCGGGGTGTTGGTCACGTGCAGCATCAGGCGCTGCTTGTCCTGGCGCTCCGCCTCTTCGGCGCGTTCCCGCTCACAGATCTGGTGCTGGAGTTCCCGGTTGACGTCTTCGGTCCGTTTCCGTGCCGCAGTCAGTTGCGTGATGAGCTGCTCCTTGTCGTATTTCAGCCGCAGGCTTTCCAGTACCGAAAGGTGCGACTGACGTCCGAAGATCAGCAACCCCGCCAGGTACAAGAGGCAAAGGAGACCCATGACCGGATAGACGTCGCCCCCCTGAAGCACCAGCGTGACGGCGAGCGGCGTGACCGACCCCAGAAGGTACAAGGCGTAGGCGGAGTAGAGCGGGGAGAGCGGCACCAGCGCCCCCGCGGACATGCCTGCTATGGTGAAAGAAACAAGGATCTGATGCGCCGCACCGACCGGAAACAGGACACTGCCCAGGGCACCCCAGCAGATTCCGGCTGCAGCGATGGTCGCAATCAGCCGTTTAGCCCATGCCCGGGACTCGGTAGGTTCGGGGTTCCTGCGGCGATAGGCCGTCATGAGTAACAAACGGCCGGCGAAGACGGCAACGACGGCTGCCAGCCAGGTCAGGAGCATTGCCCCCGGGACCACACCCCAAAGGACGTAAACCAGAATCGCGGCGTTGGTAACGCTGACCCAGGCGGCCAGCGGTGTGGCGCGAATAACGAACTCGACTTGGTCACGGAACGCGAAATCGCCTTCCGACGGCACAAGGTCTGACGTTTCGCTGGAAGCCACGGTCCGCTATGCCGTTGCGTGGGCGGCCGCCGCCGGCAGACTTGACCGCGGAGCGCCGCCGGGCGGGGAGCTTGGCCCGTAGCGGGCTAGGGTTTTCGCGGGTGCCGTTGAGTTTGTCGTAATACTATTTGACATAATATACATTATGCGCAATGCCAGGCACCCGGGACGGTGCCTTGCGAGCAAAAAGGAGCACGAATCATGCAAGGAATTCGAAACATGGTCCACCCGACACCCGGCACCATCCGGCTGGAGCTCACCCCGGATGAAGCCTGCGCGGTGCTGGCGGGCCTCGGCTGGGTCCAGCGGCACGGACGCTTCCCCGGACGGCCTTGGCGGCGGCTGGCGGCGGCGGTGACGGCTCGGGTGCTCGATGCCCCCCACCGGTGAGGAACGCGCGATGCTGGATCGATCCGGGCGATTTCCGCGACACCCGCAAGGCGGCCCGGCGGCTGTTCGTCACCGGCCGGACGGTGCGCACCGCCGCTCGCTCAAGTGTACCGGCTTATCCGGCTCGGGCGGCTGGCGGCGTGGCGGGATCGTTAGCGGTCCGCCCCGCGGGCAATGAGAAGCTCCCCGATTTCCCGGTAGCCCTGGTCCAGGGCGTAACCCAGCGGCGTCGTCCCGCGGTCGTTGGCCAGATTCGGGTTTGCTCCACGGTCGAGCAATAACCGCGCCGCATCCAGTTGGCGGTTGCGAACGGCCATGATCAGCGGCGTCGAGAGGTTTGCCGCCCGCACATTGGGGTCCACACCCAAGTCCAAGAGGAGTTTGATAACGTCGGAATGCCCGCCGAATGCAGCGTAATGCAGCGGATTCCAACCCGGGCGGTTCAGGCGTGCGCCCTTGGCGAAAAGCTTCTTCACCACGTCGGTATGACCGTAAAGCGCGGCCCAGAGCATCGGTGTATCGCCATTGACGTTGGGAGTGTCGACTTTCGCCCCCTTGGCTATGAGTAGCTCCACCATGGCGCTGTCCCCCGCGCGCGCCGCGAGCCCCAGCAGCGTGGTACCGGTATCGTCCACCGCATCCGGGGGCGCTCCCCGGCTCAACAGTGCTTCGGTCGCCTCCAGGTCACCCCCTTCAACGGCTTTGAGCAGCTCCGCATAGGTGCTTTGCGCAAATGATAATTCACTTGAGGTTACACTTATAACAATGAGAATTAAAAATAGTAAACGCATTGCCATTCCAAGGATTAGTTTCCGATCGGGACCCCGAACAACCGGATGAAATTCCCGGTGGTGGCGGCCGCCACTTCCTCCAGCGTGAGCCCGCGCAGGCGGGCAATTTCCTCCGCAACGTGACGCACGTAGGCCGGCTCATTGGTTTTTCCCCGATGCGGCACAGGCGCCAGATACGGCGAATCCGTTTCCACCAGCATTCGCTCCAGCGGCACCTGCCTGGCGACTTCCTTCAGCGCACCGGCGTTCTTGAATGTCACGATCCCGGAAAACGAGATGTGAAAGCCGAGATCCAGGGCCGCTTGGGCCACCTCCCAGGTTTCGGTAAAGCAGTGCATGACGCCGCCGACCTCGCGAGCTCCCTCTTCCGCCATCAGCCGCAATGTGTCGGCGGCTGCGCTGCGGGTGTGAATCACCAGCGGTTTGGAAACGACCCGTGCCGCCCGGATGTGGCGCCTGAAACGCTCTCGCTGCCATTCGACATCGCCGCCAATCCGGTAGTAGTCCAGGCCGGTTTCGCCGATGGCAACCACCTTGGGGCGCCGGGCGTTTTTGACGAGCGTCTCGACATCCGGCTCGGTCGCGTCGGCTTCGTCCGGGTGGACTCCGATGGTGGCATAGAGATTTGGCTCTGCCGCCGCAAGCGCGTAAACCCGCTCGAAGGTTTCCAGACGGGTGCAGATGCAAAGCGCGAAGCCAACGGCGTTCTCCCGCATCCGCTGCTGAACGTCGGCCATACGGCCATCGAAATCCGGAAAGTCCAAATGGCAATGGGAGTCAATCAGCAGCATCGCAATGCGACGTTAAGCGCCGGATTCCTATCCGATGGCATGCGAAAAACGAAACCCCGTATCAAGTCGGGAAGAACATCCGGCGGTACTGCTCCAGCAGGTCTTCGCAGAAAAGCCTGGGGTTGAGCGGATGCCGTGCCAAGCGCCTAAATCCCGCAACCGCGTGCCAGTGCGCCGCCAGCGCAAGCGGATCGATAGTCCCTGACAACTTCTTGATCTGGTTTGCCAAACCCGGGTTGTAACGGACTTGGACCTGCATCCGGGCGTGCAACAAATCGCAGCACCACTTCTGGTGCCAATCCACGACATTGACCAAATCCATCCTCTCGAGCGCGGCGCCGTCCCGGGCGGGATCGATGACCTCAGGGTCCTCCAGGAGTCGAAGCATGACCTGACGCTGCCCGAGGCGCTCATCGTCGGCCAGCGCTTCCGCCAGCAATGGAGATCCGCCTGCGTCCGCGAGCAGGTCGACCGGGTTCCTCAGTCCACGTTCCACCAGCCACGTTTCGGCATCGCTCCGCGGCGGCATTGGCAGCGGTACCTGGACGCATCGGCTGACAATGGTCGCAGCAAGCTGGCGCGGGCGATGCGACACCAAGAGAAAAACCGTATCCGGTGGAGGCTCCTCAAGACTTTTGAGCAACGCATTGGCTGCATGGGCGTTCAGGGCGTCGGCAGGCGCCACCAGAACCACCTTGGCGCGCCCGCGGTGGGGAGACACGCCCAGGAACCCCGCCAGTTCCCTTACCCGTTCGATCGTGATGTGCTGCCGCGGGCGCTTGCCCACGCGCGCTCCTCCCTCGCTGTCCGCAGTTCCCTCCTCCGCGCTGGCTTCGGGTTCGAGTGTCCTCAAGTCAGGATGGCCGCCCTGCTCCAGCCACCGGCACGCATCGCAGGCTCCACACGGGCGCTGGACTCCGGTGGCCTCGCAGAGATGCCAGGCGGCAAGGGCTTCCGCCAGCTGCCGTTTTCCCGTCCCGGCCCGCCCATGGAGCAAGTAGGCGTGGGGCGCTCTGCGGGTCGGCGCGGTGAGTCGCGCCCATACGTCTTTATGCCAAGGGAAAATCATTTATTACATAATACTGTAATGACTTCTTCGAGTGATTTTTTAATTTCTTCCAGAGTTCGGGCGGCGTCAATCACGCGAATACGCCCGGGGGCGGCCGCGGCCCGGGCCAGGTAAGCCTGCCGTACCGAGGCGAAAAATTCAGCCCGCTCGCGCTCGAACCGGTCGAGGGAGCGCGACTTGTTCATGCGTTCCCGGGCTATCGCCTCGGGAAGGTCGAAAAGCAGGGTCACGTCGGGCTGGAGGTCGCCTTGCACCCACGCCTCGAGAATCGCAATTTTCTCCGGAGCCACGCCGCGGCCACCGGCCTGGTAGGCGAACGTAGCATCGGTGAACCGGTCGCAGATCACCCACTCGCCGCGTTGCAGCGCCGGCAGAATGACCTGCGCCAGGTGTTCGCAGCGGGCGGCAAAGACCAGCAGCGTTTCGGTTTCCGGATTCATTTCCTGCCCGATTATTAACTCGCGCACCGCCTCACCCAGAGGCGTGCCGCCGGGTTCGCGCGTCATCGTCACCCGGACGCCGGCCGTTTCGAGACGCTGGCGCAGCCAACCGAGATGGGTACTCTTGCCGGCGCCGTCGATGCCCTCCAGGGTAATGAAGCGTCCGCGGCCTCGCATGGCTGATCGGGGGGAGTGTCCGGACATCGTCACCTGCGCTGGTAGCGGTTGACCGCCCGGTTGTGGTCCGCAAGCGAGTCCGAGAACTCGGACGTTCCGTCGCCGCGAGCGACGAAGTATAGCGCCTTCGTCTCGGCCGGCCGTGTCACTGCCTGCAATGATGCGCGGCCCGGTAAAGCGATGGGGGTCGGCGGAAGACCGTCGCGGGTGTAGGTATTGAACGGCGTGTTGTCCGCGAGATCCTTTTTCCGCAGATTGCCGTCGAAACTCGAACCCATGCCATAGATCACGGTGGGATCGCTTTGGAGCCTCATACCCAGGCGCAGACGGTTGACGAACACGCCAGCCACCATGGTCCGATCGGACTCCCGCCCGGTTTCCTTTTCGACGATCGACGCCAGGATCAACGCCTGGTAGGGATCCCCCAGCGGCAGCCCGGGCCGCCGCTCCGCCCAAGCCTGATCGAGATGTTCCTGCATCGTGCGGTATGCCCGCCTGAGAACCTCCAGGTCACTGGAACCCTTGGAGAAAAAGTAGGTATCCGGAAAAAACAGCCCCTCCAGCGAGGGCGCCGATGCGCCGATCGCCGCGAGCAGCTGGCTTTCGTTTAGCGCGGCGGTCTCATGGCGCAGATCGGGATGCTGGTCCAGCGCCGCCCGAAGCTGCCGGAATGTCCAGCCCTCGATGAAGGTGATCTCCGCCAGGGTGACGTCACCGCGCGTGATCTTGTCCAAGAGCTCCAGAGGCGAGTGGGGCCGGGTGATCTGGTAGTGGCCGGCCTTGATAGCGCCGGCGCGCCCGAGGAGCCGTCCAGCCAGCACGAACAGCTCGGGTTCGTCCACCAGTCCGCGCCGCGTCAGCTCGGCCGCCGTGCCCTTGAGACTGGTTCCCGGTGTCAGCTCGAATTCCACTGGGCCTCCGCCAGGCAGCGTGACCGGCGCATGCAAACGCCAGGCGACGATTCCGGCCATAGCCGCGCCGGTCAGTACCGCGACAACCACGATCCATATCAGCGCCTTAGGCCAGCTCATGGAACAATTCACCGGCGATGCGGCGGGTCACGGGTCCGACCGTCCACTCGCGGTCGCCCAATGCCCGTATCGGCCAGAGCCCGATGACGCTGTTGACCATGAAGGCCTCGTCGCTGCAAAGGACGTCGGGGACGCCGAGATCCCTCACCCGGACTTCATAACCCAGCGACGGGCCGCTCGCCAGAATCCGTGCGCGCTGCACGCCGGCCACGCCGCTGCGGGTCAGATCCGGCGTCAACAGTGCGCCGTCGTGGACGAGGAAGAGGTTGCTCATGGTTCCTTCCACCACGCGGTCGTGCTTGTTCAGCAGCAGGCCCTCGGCAATTTCCGGGGCGTCCCATTCGCCCCGCGCCAGCACGTTTTCCAGGCGGTTGAGGTGTTTGATGCCGGCCAATCGCGGCTGGTCCGCCAGGCGCAGCTGGCAGAGGCGGATGCGGACGCCACTCTCCCCGTGGGATCGCGGGATGTCCGGCATTCCTCCTACGCCCACCAGGCGGGTAACGCTGCCGCAGCGGCCGGGATCGTACCCCCGCGCGCCGACGCCGCGGGTGACGATAATCTTGCCGACCGCCTCCGCTTCTCCCGATCCGAGCCGCAGGAGTTCCGAGGCCAGCAGTTCCGCGTCTGGCGCTTTCAGCCCCAGCGCAGCGCAGTCGGATTCGAGGCGATGATGCTGGAGCTCCCAGTGCAGTGCCCTACCAAATCTCAGGCGGAACGTCCGAAAGACGCCGTCCCCGTAAGCGAGTCCACGGTCCTCGGCGGGGAGCCGCTGCTCATCGATGCCATTGATCAGGAAGCGCACGCATTAATCCCGGGCGACCGGGCGCGGCGCGTGCCGCGACGCACGCGCCGGCCCCGCGATCAGGCGCGGCGGAACACCAACGTGCCGTTGGTGCCGCCGAATCCGAAGGAATTGGACAGGGCGACCTCAATGCGCATTTCCCGGGCGGTGTTCGGGACGTAGTCGAGGTCGCATTGCGGGTCCGCGTTGGTCAGATTGATGGTGGGAGGTGCCACCTGGCGATGAACCGCCAGCACGGTGAACACGGCCTCGACCCCGCCGGCGGCACCGAGCAGGTGGCCCGTCATGGACTTGGTGGAGCTGACGGCAAGACGGCCGGCATGATCGCCAAACGCCCGCTTGATGGCAACCGTCTCGGCGATGTCACCCAGCGGCGTCGACGTGCCGTGGGCATTGATATAGTCCACCTGGTCCGGACCGACACCGGCGTTGCGCATCGCATTCATCATACCGCGGGCGGCCCCTTCCCCATCCTCGCAAGGCGCGGTCATGTGATGGGCATCCGCGCTCATGCCGAATCCCGCTATCTCCGCGTAGATGCGGGCGCCGCGAGCCTTGGCGTGCTCCAGTTCCTCCAGCACCAGCACGCCGGCACCCTCGCCCAGCACGAAGCCGTCGCGATCCTTGTCCCAGGGGCGGCTCGCGCCCGCAGGGTCGTCGTTGCGGGTGGAAAGCGCACGCGCCGCCGCAAACCCCCCGACACCCAGCGAGCAGACGGTGGCTTCCGATCCCCCTGCGATCATCACGTCCGCATCCCCGTACTCGATCAGGCGCGCCGAATCCCCCAGGCAATGGTTCGCCGTGGTGCAGGCCGTCACCATCGCCAGGTTGGGGCCCTTGAATCCGTACATGATCGAGAGATTGCCGGCGATCATGTTGATGATCGCCCCGGGAATGAAGAACGGCGAGATCTTGCGCGGACCCGAAGCCATGAGGTCTCGATGGGTCTCCTCGATCAGCGGCAGGCCGCCGATGCCGGAGCCGATATTGACGCCGATGCGCTCGGCGTTGCCATCGGTCACGTCGATGCCGGAATCCTTGATCGCCTGAATGGCGGCCGCCATCCCGTAGTGGATGAAGAGATCCATCCGCCGCGCTTCCTTGGCGGGCAGATACGCGGTCACGTCAAAACCACGCACCTCGCCGGCGATCTGGCTCGCGAACGGCGTAGCGTCGAAGCGGGAAATGCGCGTGATGCCGGACCGGCCGGCCACGACGTTGTTCCAGGCCTCGGGAACCGTGTTGCCGACCGGCGACACGATACCGAGGCCGGTGATGACTACCCTGCGCTTTGACAAACTGCCCCCTGTTGTGCGGGGACCCGAAATGGGCGCTTAGCTCAGGCGGGACTTGATGTAGTCGATCGCTTGCTGAACGGTGGTGATCTTCTCGGCTTCTTCGTCCGGAATCTCGCACTCGAACTCTTCCTCGAGCGCCATCACCAGCTCCACTGTGTCGAGGGAGTCCGCTCCCAGATCATCGACGAACGACGACTCCGGCTTGATATCGGCTTCGTTAACGCCGAGTTGCTCGGCGACGATTTTTTTGACGCGTTGTTCGACGTTCTCCATCGGATGGTCTTCCTTCCCTTCTGCGGATCAATGATGGGGGCGGAGGGCACTCGCTCCCGAGATGCCCGGGCCGCCGGAACAATTTGTTAATTTTACCAAAAACAGCATCCAATGCGGAATGCCAACGGCAACGCCCCGGAGCACCGTACCGCTGGCTCAATCCATCAGCATCCCGCCGTTGACGTGAAGCGTGCAGCCCGTCATGTACGCCGCCTCCGGGCCGGCGAGAAATGCCACCGCAGCCGCCACATCATCGGGATTTCCCAGCCTGCCCAGGGGGATATTGCGCAGCAGCGCTTCCCGCGCGTCGGCCGGCAGATCGCGGGTCATGTCCGTTTCGATAAATCCGGGGGCAACGCAATTCACGGTAATGTGCCGGCTCCCCACTTCCCGCGCCAGCGATTTGGTGAATCCGGTCATCCCCGCCTTTGCCGCGGCGTAGTTGGTCTGGCCGGCGTTCCCCATGCTGCCAACCACCGACGAGATGTTGATGATGCGTCCGTATCGGGCCTTCATCATCCCGCGCAGAACCAGCCGCGAAAGCCGGTAGACGGGGGTGAGGTTGGTGGCGATGATGTCATTCCACTCATCATCCTTCATTCTGAGCAGGAGATTGTCCCGGGTGATTCCAGCGTTGTTCACGAGAATCGACGGCTCGCCGTAGCGCTTGCCCGTCTCACTCACCAGGAATTCGCAGGCGCCCGGGTCGCGCACGTCCACGGTCAAGCCGGTTCCCTCGATTCCCGCGTCGCGCAGCGCCTGCGATATCACTTCGGCGCCGGCTTCCGTGGTCGCCGTGCCGATGACCTTGGCGCCGTGGCGGCCGAGACCGAGCGCGATCGCCCGGCCGATGCCGCGGCTCGCTCCGGTGACTATTGCCACTTGATCCTGCATGTCCTTGATCCCCCGCGCAGTTTTCAGACCGCCACTTGCCCGAGCACCTGCCGCAGCGAGGTCTCATCGGTGATGGCTGCCGCAGCCAGGTTGCTGTCGATGCGCTTGACCAGTCCCGAGAGCACCTTGCCGGGACCGCACTCCACCACCAGCCCGATTCCCGCTTCGGCCATGGTCCGTACCGTCTCGACCCACCGCACCGGAGAGTAGAGCTGGCGGACGAGGGCATCGCGGATCGCGTCCGCGGATTCATGCCGCGCGAGATCGGCATTGTGGACCACGGGAATCTGCGGCGACTGGAGGGCAACGGCTCCCAGCGCCGCGGCGAGCCGATCGGCTGCCGGCCGCATGAGCGAGCAATGGGAAGGAGCACTCATGGGTAGCATGACGGCGCGCTTGGCGCCACGCTGCTTGGCCAAGGCCATGCCGCGTTCCACCGCAGCGCGATGCCCGGCGATGACCACCTGCGCGGGCGAGTTGTAGTTCGCCGGTTCCACGACCTCCCCCGCCGCGGCCTCCCGACAGACCGCGGCCACTGCATCGTCGTCCAGACCCAGAATCGCGGCGATTCCGCCGGTGCCTTCGGGCACGGCCTCCTGCATGGCCTGGGCCCGCAGCCGCACCAGCCGAAGGGCGTCGGCGAACGTCAAGGCCCCCGCAGCCACCAGCGCGGAGTACTCGCCCAGGCTGTGCCCTGCCATCAGCGCTGGCTCGGCGCCGTGCAGATCCTCCCACGCCCGGTAAACAGCGACTCCGGCGGTCAGCATGAGCGGCTGGGTGTTGACGGTCTGGTTCAGGGCCGCCTCGGGGCCGTCCGCGGCCAGTTTCCAGACGTCCTGGCCCAGCACATCGGAGGCCTCGGCGAACGTTTGGCGTACCACCGCGATCCCGGCGAATCCGCCCATCATTCCCACCGACTGCGATCCCTGCCCGGGAAACACGAACGCAAATCTCATCGCCGACTCTGCCGCGTTACCATCGCACCAACACCGCGCCCCACGTGAATCCCCCTCCGATCCCTTCGAGCAGCAGCAGTTGCCCGGGGCGTATGCGCCCGTCGCGCACGCCTGCGTCCAGCGCCAGCGGAATCGAGGCCGCGGACGTGTTGGCATGCTTGTCCACTGTGACGATGACCCGCTCCATCGGCAGCCCGAGGCGCTTCGCCGTGCTTTCGATGATCCGGATGTTGGCCTGGTGCGGGACGAGCCAGTCGATCTGGGCGGCGGCGAGACCTGCCTCCGCAATCGTCTCTTCGACGATGTCGCCCAAGGCCTTGACCGCGAAGCGGAACACCGCCTGGCCTTCCATGACCACGAACGGTTTGCCGGATACGGCACCCCCGCAGACCCCCCCGGGGACGGCGAGCTTGGCCGTGTGGCGGCCGTCTGCGTGAAGCTTATGCGCCAGGATGCCGGGAGCGTCGGCTGCAGACAGTACGACGGCCCCGGCGCCGTCCCCGAACAGCACGCAGGTATTGCGGTCGGTCCAGTCGAGGATGCGGGAATAAATCTCGCTCCCGACCACCAGGGCATGGCGGCATTTGCCCGCACGCATGAACAGGTCGGCGGTGGCCAGCGCGTAGACGAAACCACCGCAAACCGCCTGCACATCGAACGCGGGACAGTCGTTGTCAATCCCGAGCTTGGCCTGCAGGATGCAGGCCGTGCTGGGAAAGATCATGTCCGGGGTGGTGGTGGCCAGAATGATGAGGCCGATATCGTCGGGCTCCAGGCCCGCCGCCGCCAGCGCTCCGCGACTCGCGTGCAACGCCAGATCGCTGCAGGTTTCCGTGTCGGCGGCGATGTGCCGCTGGACGATGCCGGTGCGCGCGACCACCCAGTCGTGGCTGGTGTCGACGCGCTGCTCGAGGTCGCGATTGGTGAGGATTTTCTCGGGAAGGTAGCTGCCGGTTCCCGTGATTCGGGAATACATCAAGCCACGCCTTCCCTCGTCTGCTCGGGGAAGAACTCCGCCATGCGCGCCCCGATCTGCTCGAGCGTCCCGCCGCGGACTTCCTCGACGGCCCGCTCGATCGCTTTTTCGAACGCCACCACGTCGGCCGATCCGTGACTCTTGACCACGATGCCCTTCAGGCCAAGAAAGCTGGCGCCGTTGTATTGGCGATGGTCGACGCGCCGTTTGAAGGCCTTGATCACCGGCATCGCCACCAGGCCGCACAGGCGGGTAAACAGGTTGCGGGTAAACTCCTCGCGAAGAAACGTCGCCAGCACCTGCGCCAGGCCCTCGGAGGTCTTCAGCGCCACGTTGCCGACGAAGCCGTCGCACACGACCACGTCGGTCGTGCCCTTGTAGATGTCGTCACCCTCGACGTTGCCGTGGAAGTTGAGCCCGCTCTCGCGCAGCAGGCCCGCGGCGCGTTTCACCACTTCCCCGCCCTTGATGTCCTCGCTGCCGATGTTGAGCAGGCCGACGCTGGGACGCGGCCGCGACTCGACCGTCTGCACCAGGGCCGAACCCATGATCGCAAACTGCAACAAGTGCTCGGCTGTGCAGTCGACGTTGGCGCCGAGATCCAGCACGTAGGTTTTTCCCTTGAGTGTCGGCAGCACGGAAGCGATTGCCGGTCGCTCTATCCCCGGCAGCGTCCTGAGGACGAACCGTGCAATCGCCATGAGGGCGCCGGTGTTGCCCGCACTGACACACGCGCTGGCATCCCCCGCCTTCACCAGGTCGATCGCCAGCCGCATCGACGACGACTTCTTGGCTCGCAGCGCCGCGGCCGGGGGTTCGTCCATGCCAATGACTTCGGGCGCGTGCAGCACCCGGCAACGATCGCCGGGTGGCGGGCCGGACTTCGCCAGTTCAGCGCCCACGATCTCTTCCAGGCCGACCAGGATGACGCGAACGTGGGGATCCTTCTGCAGGACGCGCAGGGCGGCGGGAACCGTGACATGGGGGCCGTGATCTCCCCCCATGCAGTCAATGGCGACGGTGACGTCCATGTTGCGGCCCTCCTCCCGGGGGGCGCCCGTGATCGTGCGCCCCTCGCGTACGGCCGGTTTCCCGGTAATCGCTATGCCCAGGCTGACCAGGGCCCAACCAATCCCGGAAAGGCGCTACTCGCCCTTCGTCTTGACCACTTTCTTGCCACGGTAGTAGCCCGACGCGCTGACATGGTGGCGCAGATGCACCTCGCCCGAGCTGGGCTCGATCGCCAGCGGCGGGTTGCTGAGCCGATCATGGGACCGGTGCATGCCGCGGCGCGACGGGGACTTCTTGTTTTGCTGAACAGCCATGTTCGTTAACTCCTTTCAATCCTTCTTGCGCTTCAGCACGGACAACGCCCGGAACGGATTGTCCTCCTGCGCGAGCGCCGTGCCGTCCACGGTTTCCGCCGCCCGACATTCCCCCGGCGCATGGGACGGAGCAATCGGCAACGCCAGGATCAACTCGTCTTCCACCAGAGTCTCGACGTCGAGCGGCGTCGATCCCACCAATGCGGTCCAATCTTCCGGTTCGTCTTCGACTGCCGGCAGCGCCGCTTCCTCCGCAATCAGCACAAATCGCGTGGCGAGCTCCACCTCGACGACCATCGATTTCAGGCATCGCCAGCAGGTCAGCGGCAGCGATGCCCGGACCTGTAGCGAGAGGATGCTGCGCCCCTGCTCATCCGATCCGCCATCGAGGCAGTACTCGGCTCCGCCCGTCGCGCTCGCCAGGCTGTCCTGAAGTCGCGGCAGATCAAAAAATATAATTTTACCACGCAGGGCTTGCCGCTCTCGCGCAAAGCGAAACGCGTCGATGGTCCTCCGTCCCGGCATAAGGCGCGCATGATATAGTTTCAATGCTCTGCTGTCAAAGCGCGATGTGGCTAAGTAACCAATAAAAAACATAAGGTTAGTTCTCGCGCCGAACTTCCCGTTTCGAAGGATCGACGACGCCGTGAAGGTTCCGCCGCCGCGCCTTGTGCTTGCCTCGACTTCCCCCTATCGGCGTGAACTGCTGGCCCGTTTGGGGTTGCCCTTCGACACTTGCGCGCCCGACGTCGACGAATCGGCGGTGCAAGGAGAGCGGCCGGATGCGTTGGCCCTTCGACTCTCTCAGGCGAAAGCCGCGGCGGTCGGCCGGCGTCACCCCGACGCGCTGATCATCGGTTCGGACCAGGTGGCGGCTCTCGATGACCGCGTTCTGACAAAGCCGGGGAATCGTGCCAACGCGATCCGTCAACTCGAATTCGCCAGCGGCCGGACCGTGGATTTTTACACCGGCGTGGCGGTCCTGAACGCCCGCACCGCCCGGTGCCGAGCCGAGATCGCGTTGACCCGCGTGCGGTTTCGCCCGCTGACGCGAAACGCCATCGAGTCCTACCTCGACCGCGAGCCGGCTTTCGACTGCGCCGGGAGCGCGCGCGTGGAGGCGCTGGGCATTGCCCTGCTGGAGCAGGTCGACAGCGACGATCCCACGGCCCTCATCGGCCTGCCGCTGATCCGTGTGGTGAGCATGCTGGCGCAGGAAGGGCTCAGCGTACTGTAGCAGGCGCCGCGTGCAGCCCGCGGCGCAACGGCGCGCGCCCTGCGCGCCCCCTCAGCGAAGCGACCAGCCGCGCCCCCCGAGCGCGGCCCCGACCCCCGCGCCGAAGCGTCGGGCCAGGCGGTCGGCGAGGCCTTCGCGAGGCGTGAAGTTCACCGTCGCCTCCACCTTGATCACTTCCCGGGCAACGTAGTCGGCGCTGCCCAGCGCATCCGCAAGGCCGAGCTCGACGCTGCGCGACCCGGTCCATACCAGCCCGCTGAAGATCTCGGAGCTGTCCTTGAGGCGGCTGCCGCGCCCCTCCTTCACCACCTGGATGAATTGCTGGTGAATGTCGTTCAGCATCTGCTGCGCATAGGCCTGCTGCGTCGGGTCGATGGGTGAAAACGGGTCGAGAAAGCCCTTGTTCTCTCCGGCTATCAGCAGCCGTCGCTCGACGCCGAGTTTTTGCATTGCCTCGCTGAACCCGAACCCGTCCATGAGCACGCCGATGGAGCCGACGATGCTGGCCTTGTCCACGAAAATCTTGTCGGCCGCCGCCGCCACATAATAGCCCCCGGACGCGCAGATATCTTCCACCACCGCGTACAGCGGAATGTCGGGATGCTGCTTGCGCAGCCGCTTGATCTCGTCGTTGATGTAACCGGCCTGGACCGGGCTTCCCCCCGGGCTGTTGATGACCAGGATGACGCCGGCGGTGTTCTTGTCCTTGAACGCGTTCTGCAGGCCGCGGGCGATGTTTTCCGCGCTTGCCTGCTCGTCGTCGGCGATCACGCCCCGCAACTCGATCAACGCGGTGTGCTTGCCCGGTATGGCCATGTCGGTCTTGCCGATCCATCCCAGCGCCAGGAACAGCAGCAGGAACAGGTAGGCAAAACCCAGCAGCTTGAAGAAGATTCCCCACTGGCGCGCCTTGCGCTGCTCCCGCACGGACGCCAGCGCGACCTTCTGCAGTACGTCACGCTCCCAGTTTGCATTCACCGATTCGTTCATCTTGCGACTCTTCGAGGTTTGGAGGATTGGCCGGGGCCGGCGCCGTGGAAGGGGCCTGCGGCGCGCGGGCGAAATGCTGCCGAGTATATTCCCAGGCCGAGCCGGCGAGGCTACCGATGCTTGGAACCATCGTGTCAGCCATGGGTTTCGATCCAGGCGCGCAGCTCGGCGAGGCTGGCGACGCACGCCCGCGGTCGCGCTGCCGCCAGCGCATCCCGCGGGTGGGCGCCATACGTCACCGCTACGGCCGCGACGCCGGCACTGCGCGCCATTTCCAGGTCATGCACGGTATCGCCGACCATCAGGGTGCGCACGGGGTCGGCGCCCAGCTGGCCGATGATCTCCAGCAGCATCGCGGGATCGGGCTTCGATTTCGTCTCGTCGGCGCAGCGCGAAGCGTGAAAATACGCGCCGAGTCCGGTGAGCGATAACGCCCGATCCAGGCCCCGGCGGCTTTTTCCGGTGGCCACGGCCAGCAGGATGCCGCTGGCATGCATTCGGCGTACCAGCTCGTCGGCACCCGCGAACAGCGTGATTTCCCGGTCGCGCACCAGGTAATGCTCCCGATAACGCTCCACCAGCTCGCCGTAGCGTCGCGGCTCCAGCGAGGGCAGCAGGTAGCGCATCGCCTCCGCCAGTCCCAGCCCGATGATGTATCGCGCCGCCTCGTCCGGGGGCACCTCCAGGCCGAGGTCCGCACACGCGCCCTGCACCGAAGCCACGATGGCGGCGGCCGAGTCCATGAGCGTGCCGTCCCAGTCGAACACCACGAGATCGAATTGCCGCGCGCCGTCCATCGCTACACCGCCGCCGCGGCCGGCGCGCCCGCCTCGAGCCGGTCCAGGAAACCCGCCAGGTCATCCGGCAGGGGCGCGCGCAGTTCCATCCGCTCGCCGCTGCGCGGATGCTCGAACGCAAGGCGCTCGGCGTGAAGGAACATCCGCTTCAGCCCGCGGCGGGCGAGGTCCCGGTTCCAGGCGAAATCGCCGTACTTCTCATCGCCTGCGATGGGATGGCCCAGGTGCGCGAGATGCACGCGGATCTGGTGTGTGCGCCCGGTCAGCAGCCGAGCCCGCATCAGGGTCAGGTCGCGATAACGCCGCACGGCCTCGAAGACCGTCTCGGCCCGCTGGCCGTCGCGGTGGACACTGACATGCCGCTCCCCCGCCCGGTTAAGGTGCTTGAGCAACGGCAGCGAGACCGTCGCATCGCGCGCCTGCCACGGGCCCCGCACCAGCGCCAGGTAGCTTTTCTCGACGCTCCCGGCGCGCAGCTGCGCGTGCAACGCGGTCAGCGCGTTGCGCTGTTTGGCCACCAGGATCAGGCCCGACGTTTCCTTGTCCAGCCGGTGGACCAGTTCCAGGTAACGCAGATCGGGGCGCCGGGCGCGCAGCGACTCGATCAGCCCATGGCTGACCCCGCTACCGCCGTGGGACGCCACGCCGGCGGGTTTGTCGATCACGGCCAGCGCATCGTCCTCATGGACGGCGCGCCGCCAGAGGTCGAGACCCCGGACCGGGCCGGATGCCGCTGTCCGGTCGGCGCGTCGCACCGGTGGCAGTCGAACCCGGTCCCCGGGCTTGAGCCGGTACTCCGGACCGACCCGGCGGCTGTTGACCCGGACCTGCCCGGTCCGCAGGACCCGGTAGACGTGGCTCTTGGGCACCCCCTTGAAACGCCGCAGCAGGAAGTTGTCGATGCGCTGCTCCTCGGCCTCGGGACCCACTTCCTCCACAATCCCCGGTGTTTTGCCTAAATCCTTCATTCTGCTTATACTTGGTGGCTCCTGACGCGATCGCAAGCGGGGATCGGGGGCCTTCGGCCACCCGGCCAACAAGCTGTAACGACGTCGTCACGGGACAAGAATCGTTGGCCAATGCCGCTCGCCAGAGACAAGTAGCGGCAACCATTAGTTTAGCGACGCGCTCAACCCACGCGGAACTCCGGTGGCATGTGAACGCACGACCGGCCGGCGGCCCACCGCCGGCGCGGAGGCGTCGTTTCCGCCGATACCGCCAGTTCCCGGCAAGTCCTTCCATGACCAGAGCAGGACAAACGCTGCGATGCACTCCCCGATGCTGACACCGGAGTTCCTCACCAGCCTCACGGTCCTGGCGGCCCTTTTCTGGGTGCCGCTCTCGGTTTGGTCGACCCCGTGTCGCGAGCGCGGGAGACAGCTTCATGAAGCGTATGCTTTTCAACGCGACCCAGCCCGAAGAGCTGCGGGTCGCCATCGTCGACGGCCAGAAGTTGGTCGATCTCGACATCGAAACTGCCGGCAAGGAGCAGCGTAAAGGCAGTATTTACAAGGGGGTCATAACCCGCATCGAGCCCAGCCTCGAGGCGGCGTTCGTCGACTACGGCGGCGAGCGCCACGGGTTTCTCCCGTTCAAGGAAATCTCCCGCAACTCGATTCCGGTGGACGGCGAGGCGCGCGGCCGCGTGCAGGAGCTGCTCAAGGAAGGCCACGAGCTCATCGTCCAGGTGGACAAGGACGAGCGCGGCACCAAGGGCGCCGCCCTCACCACCTACATCAGCCTCGCCGGCCGCTACCTGGTGCTGATGCCGAATAATCCGCGCGGCGGCGGCATCTCGCGGCGCATCGAAGGCGAGGACCGCAACGAACTGCGCGACACCCTCGACCAGCTGGAAGTGCCCGCAGGCATGAGCGTCATCGCCCGCACGGCCGGCATCGGTCGCGCCGCCGAGGAACTGCAGTGGGACCTCAATTACCTGCTGCAGCTGTGGCGCGCGATCGAGAACGCGGCCAAGCAGCAGACCGGCGCGTTCCTGATTTATCAGGAATCGAGCCTGGTGATCCGCGCGATCCGCGATTATTTCCACCAGGAGATCGGCGAACTGTTGATCGACACCGAGGAGATCTACGAGCAGGCGCGGCAATTCATGAGCCACGTGATGCCGGGCAACGTCAGTCGCGTCAAGCTCTACCGCGACGACGTGCCGCTGTTCTCCCGGTTCCAGATCGAGCATCAGATCGAAACCGCCTATTCCCGGCAGGTGGGGCTCCCGTCCGGCGGCGCCCTGGTCTTTGACCATACCGAAGCCCTGGTGGCGATCGACGTCAACTCGGCGCGCGCCACCAAGGGCCAGGACATCGAGCAGACCGCGCTCAACACCAACCTGGAAGCGGCCGACGAGGTGGCGCGCCAGCTGCGCCTGCGCGACGTGGGCGGACTGATCGTGATCGACTTTATCGACATGGAGAACCCCCGCAACCAGCGGGAGGTGGAAAACCGCCTGCGCGACGCGCTCAAGTTCGACCGCGCGAGGCTGCAGATGGGCAAGATCTCCCGCTTCGGCCTGATGGAGCTGTCGCGCCAGCGCCTGCACCCCTCGCTGGGGGAAACCAGCAACATCCCCTGCCCCCGCTGCAACGGCAT
Organism: Pseudomonadota bacterium; assembly: GCA_049322755.1. Lineage (GTDB taxonomy): Bacteria > Pseudomonadota > Gammaproteobacteria > Burkholderiales > UBA6910 > DATIUV01. The sequence continues at coordinate 91,511 of JBMOQX010000037.1, forward strand.
CGGCGTCATCCGCGGAGTCGAATCTTCCGCGCTCCACATCCTGCGCCTGATCCAGGAGGAAGCGATGAAGGAGAACACCGCGGTGATCCAGGCCCAGGTGCCGGTGGACGTGGCCACCTATCTCCTCAATGAGAAGCGGCCGGAAATCCACAACGTCGAGGCGCGCCTGCGCGTCGAAGTGATCCTCGTTCCCAACGTTCACCTGGAGACCCCGAAGTTCACGCTCCAGCGCCTGCGCCACGATGACCTCAACCGGGGCGAGCCGCTGCCGGCCAGTTTCCAGATGGTGCAACGCCCGGCCGAGGAGGAGCCGGTGCTGTGGCATGAAGAGAAACCCGCTCGGCCCGAAGCCGCGGTCAAGGGCGTCACGCCCGAGCAGCCGGCACCCCAGGTCCCGGTACGCCCGGAGCCGCAGATCCAACCCGCGCCGGTTGCACCGCCGGCGCCGGTCGCTGCCGCGGAAAGCCGGCCGCGTTCGTCGTTGCTCGGCAAGTTTTTCGGCTGGTTCCGCACCATGGGCGAAGCTTCGCCGCAGCCGTCGGCAGCACCCGCAGCGGCACTGGCCCGGACTCCCGTTTCGTCGCCGCCGCAGGAGCGTCGCCCACGGCCCGACCCCGGCAGTCGGCGTCGCCGCCGCCGGCCCGAAGGCCGCGGCGACTCCCGCGTGCCGGTGGAAGAGCAGCGTATGGCGGCGGCCCGCGACGCCGCCCATTCCAAACCCCGCGCGATGGCGGGCGAAGAAACGACCGGTGAGCGCCGTTCACGTCCTGAAGCCAAGGCCGCGGTTGAGTCCGGTGCGCCGGACGAAACCGGCCGGGAGCAGGCAGAAGGCGCGAGCCGCCGGCGCGGCCGACGCCGCCGCGGTCGCGGCGAACGCAAGCCGGACCAGGCACCGGCCACGACTTCGGCGGAGGGTAGCGGCGATGAAGCTCAGACCATGGCGGCGGTCGCCGTGGGGGGTGGTGCCATAGCGGCAGCTTCCTCCCGGGCACCGGAGCCGGCGGCGGCCATTCCTGATCGCGCCGCGGCGGAGGAAGCCGCTGCGGAAGCCGAGCTCGAGTCGCCGCCGACTTTCGCGGCCGAGCAGGAGCCCGAACAAGTCGCGGTCGAACCGGCGGCTGCGCCGTCGGAGGCTGCTTCGGCACCGGCGGCGGAAGAAGAAGCCGGCGCCCTCGCAGAGGCGGCTTTGGAAGCGGAGATCGCGCCGGAGGAAACGGCGCCGGAGTCCGCCGCAGAGATCGCACGCGCCGAGGAACCGGTCCCAGCAGCAGCGCCGGGAACGGGCTGGGTGCCGGCCGAAACCATCAAGTTTTCGCCCGATCCGTTGCGCGACAGCGAACTGATCCTGATTGAGACGGACCCGGGCAAGGTTCAGGCTGTCGCGGCCGTGCCGGAAGAAGAGCCGGCCCCGCCCCGGGGGCGCCGTCCACGGACACCCGCCCCGCCCCGGGACGAAGGTCCGCTGGTGCAGATCGAGACGCGCAAGAGCTGATCCGGCGGCGCGCTCAGCGCCGCGCATGCTCATGGACGTGGGCCACCAGTCCGGTGGCCGCGTCCTCGATCATGTCCAGCACCCGCTCGAATCCGTCGGCCCCGCCGTAGTAGGGATCGGGCACCGGTTGTCCTTGCCAGCGGGCGCTGAACTCGGTGAACAGCCGTAGTTTGGAGCCTGCGTCCGGCGGGCAGCGCTGCTGCAGGAGCTCCAGGTTGTCCCCGTCCATGGCCAGGATGAGGTCAAAGCGCGCGAAATCCTCGTCCGCCACCCGTCGTCCGCGCAGTCCCGAGATGTCGTAGCCGCGCCGTGCCGCGGCCTGACGCGCGCGTGGGTCCGGCGGCTCGCCCACGTGATACCCGTGGGTGCCTGCGGAATCCAGTTCCACGCGGCCATCGAGCTCTGCCGCGGCCATGCGGTGACGCACGACCCCTTCGGCCATCGGCGATCGGCAGATGTTGCCCATGCAGACTAGAAGGACTCTGTAGGCCATTTCTTCCGTAACCCTTTCATCCATTTACCCTCTGACGGTTGTGTTCGGTTAAATTCTGGTAAACTCCGACACCAGGTGTTGCAGGGGTGTTGCAGTGGCTCTGACCGAGACCGAAATCAAGGCGCTTCGCACCGATCCCCGCCGGCATCGCTGGATCAGCGACGGCGGCGGCCTCTATCTTCGGGTATCCCCCGCCGGGCGTAAATCCTGGGTCTGGCGGACCAAGCGGGCCGGCAAGACCAGTTACACCACCCTGGGCGAGTGGCCCGACCTGGCCGTGCGCCAGGCCCGCGAGGAACTCGCCAAGCGCACCGGCCGCGCGACACCGCCGAACGCCCTCACCGTCGCCGACGGCCTCGATGAGTGGTACCAGCACCAGATCGAGGGCCGCTACCGGGTGACGAAGAACGTCCGGGTGTACGTGACCCGGGCCAAGGCCGAATTCGGCCGCCGGCGCCTGCAGGAGCTCACCCGGGCCGAGATCGCGCGCTTCCTGCGCGGCTACGCCAAGCGCTCACCCGTAGCGGCGAACCGCTGCCTCAGCACGCTGAAACTCGCGTTCTCCTGGTGCGTCGAGACCGGCTACCTGGACGCCTCCCCGGCCGACGCGCTCACGCGCCGGATCGCCGGCGGTGACGAGTCCACGCGGGCCCGGGTGCTCACCGACGACGAGATCCGCGAGCTGTGGGCGTGGGATCACCCCGCCGGCCGCCTCTGCCGGTTCCTGCTGCTGACCGCGCTGCGCATTCGCGAGGCGCAGCTTGCCGTCGAGGCGGACATCGAGGACGACCGGCTGCAGATCCCGGCCGCCAACGCGAAGAACGCCCGCGCGCATTGGGTCTACCTGACGCCGCTGGCGCGCGCCCAGATCGAGCCGGGGGCCTCGCCGCGGCTTTTCTCGGCGAGCTCGCCGACGCAGGCGCAGGCGGTCGTGAAACGGCGCCAGGAGCCCGCCGCCGACCGCTGGACGCCCCACGACCTGCGCCGCACGTTCGCGACGCGCCTGGGCGACCTGGGCGTCGCCCCGCACGTCATCGAGCGCTGCCTCAACCACACGGCGCAGGGCGTGGGGGCGATCTACAACCGCAGCGAGCTCGCCGAGGAGCGCATCGCGGCGACGAAGGCCTGGGAGGCCGAGCTGCAGCGGATTTTGAAGGACGGGCGCCGCGTAGACCGAGTTTCCCGGGCCTAGGCTGATCACCGAAGAGCGGGCTCCCTTCGCCCGCCTGGTCCGGGACCTTTCTGAAGGTTCGCATGCGGAGGGCGTGCGATGCAGATTCCTTCCTGGGTTCCTGAGCGAGTTCGAACGTACTTCGAGTCGCACCGATCGGGGCCGGGACCGGGCCTATCGCAGGCCGAACTGGGCGCGTGGCGGCGGTTCGTCTCCGATGCCCAAATGCGCGATTTCTACGACGCCGTCGCCGCGCTGCCAGATGCAGGGCTGCTGGTGCTCGAGACAGCGGCAAGCCTCGCATCGATCGACTGGAGCGACGTGCGCGAGCAAACGCGCCGCGCCAATGCCGCACTGCTCAGAATCGAGCGCCTCGCCGGCGAACTGGGCGCGGCGCTCCGAGACCTCGTCGATGCCACCGAGCGCGCGGGACTCGACGGCGACCGATGGGGTGTCGACGACGCGCTGCGGACCCTGACCGGCGCGATCGCGCTGCTCGAGGAAGGAGCCGTGGCCGGCGGGCCCGAGCGTGCGGCGGGGTTCGACCTCTACGTCAAGCCTCGCCTCCGCGGACCGGACGGCCTCGGTGACCTGGTGCGCCTGCGCTACATGCCATCCCCTGCCGAACTCACCGATGCGATGGTAATCGCTGCGGCCAAATGCTCGGGGGCCTTGCAGGCCGCTAACCTGGTTTCGGTGGCGGCGACCTCCCGCCGCCAACTGGACACCGTCCCGGTGTTTTGGCGCGCCTTGCGCGCCAGCCTTTCGCTACAGCACGAGGCGGCGCCGGACGCGGTGCCGCTCGAATCCGATCTCCCTGCGGTCGCCATCGCAGCACTCTGTGCCTGCGCGTTAGGCGCCGCTGTGACCGGCGCGACCCCCGAAAACATTCTGAAACTGCGGCAGCGGGACAACTCGCCCGATTAGTCGGTTTGAGTTGTCCGCGTGTCCGGGCGGACTCCCGGGGATGATGCGGTCATCGTCACACACCGATGGTGATCGCCCATGGACCCCACCGCCACCAAGCTCGCCTACACTCAGTCTGCCCTCGCCGCGGCGGCCGACGTACCGGTGCCGCAGATCCGCGACGCGATCCGCACCGGCGAGCTCCCCGCCGTGCGCAGCGGCCGTCGCACGCTGATCCTCGCCGAGGACGCCGTCGCGTGGCTGCGCCGCTGCCGCGAGCGCGGACACATACCGGCACCGGTGACCGACCGCGACCGCGAGCGGCTCGCCGAGCTCAACCGCCGCCGCGTCATGGCGCGCCGATGAGCGCCGACCGCCCCGACATCACCGGCCTGGCGTGGGGCGCGCATCGCCGGCCGTGTCCGCACTGTGATCGCGGGCCCCGCGATCGCGCGCTGTCGGTGCACGTCGCCGCCGACTCGGGCGTGTGGCACTGTCACCGCTGCGGGTGGAGCGGACACTGGCGGGGGGACGGCGCGGTGCCGGCCCGCGCGCCGACCCCCGCCCGGCCATCGCCCGCGGTGCGCGAGACGCTCTCGCCGGTGGGTCTCGCGCTGTGGGCCGCGTGCGACCCGATCGCCGGCGCGGCCGCCGCATACCTGGCGGCGCGCGGGTGCGTCACCCCGCCCGCGGACGGCGATCTGCGGTGGCATCCGCGGCTGCGTCATCCTAGCGGCCACGTCGGCCCGGCGCTGGTGGGGCTGGTCACCCACGCCGAGACCGGCGCGCCGATGTCGCTCCATCGGACGTGGATCGGGCCCGACGGCCGCAAGGCCGACGTGGACCCGCCGCGGCTGCTGCTCGCTCGTCACCGCGCCCGCGACGGCGTCATCCGGCTGTGGCCGTCGGCGGCGCTCGCCGGCGAGCTCGCCGTCGGCGAGGGCGTCGAGACCTGCCTCGCGGCCGCGCAGGCGGTCACGCCCGTGTGGTCGTGCATCGATGCCGGCAACCTGAGCCGGCTGCCGGTGCTGGACGGCATCGAGCGGCTGCTGGTGCTCGTGGATCACGACGCCGCCGGCCTGCGCGCCGCACAGCTCTGCGTGGCCCGGTGGCAGGCCGACGGCCGCGACGTGCGGCTCGTCGTCCCGCCCGAGCCCGGGACCGATGTCGCCGATTACGCCGGAGGCGCGTCATGACGCGCCCCACCGTGATCGACCTGGTGGCGGCGGCGACGCGCCCCGAGCCGCCGGACCCGCCGGCGACGCGCCCGACGATCGACTGGATCGAGGGCGAGCTGCCGCAGATCGTCGATGCGGCCGAGGCGGCGCTGATCGCCGGCGGCGAGTCGATCTACCAGCGCGCCGGGCAGCTCGTGCGGGTGGTGCGCCGCGAGGCCCACACCGCGCGCACGTTCCGCCGCGCGGCCGGCGCCCTCGGGCTGGTGCCCGTGGACACCGCGAGCCTGGTGGAGACGCTCACGCGCCTCGCCGACTGGCGGCGGTGGGACCGGCGCAGCGACGCGTGGCGACCCGCGAACTGCCCCGACCGGGTGGCGCAGACGTATCTGTCGCGCGTCGGCCTGTGGCGCGTGCGGCCGCTGTGGGCCGCGGTCGACGCGCCGACGCTGCGCCCCGACGGGTCGCTGCTCCAGCGCCCGGGCTACGACGACGCGACCGGCATCCTGTACGCGCCGTCGGTAACGTATCCCGGGATCCCCGATCGCCCCACCCGCGCCCAGGCCGAGGCGGCGCTGGAGCAGCTGCAGGAGGTCGTGGCGGACATGCCGTTCGTCGACCGGGTCGACCGCGCGGTGGCGGTGGCGATGATGATGACGGGCGTCATCCGGCGCAGCCTGCCCGCGGCGCCGCTGGGGGCCATCACCGCACCCGTGATGGCGGCCGGCAAGACGCTGCTCGCGGATGCGATCGCGATCGTCGCCACCGGCGTGAGCGCCTCGGCGATGGCGCACCCGGCCACCGAGGAGGAAGCGGCGAAGCTCGTGCTGGCGCTGCTCGCCGAGGGCGAGGCGGTGGTGCTGCTCGACAACATTGAGCGGCCGCTCGACGGCGCGTGGCTGTGCGCGGTGCTGACGAGCGAGTCGTTCGCCGCGCGCCGGCTGGGCAGCAACACGCTCGCCCACGTGCCCACCAGCACGCTGTGGCTCGCCACGGGCAACGCGCTACTGCTGCGCGGCGACCTGCGCACCCGGGCGCTGCTCTGCCGACTCGATCCACGGTGCGAGCGCCCCGAGCAGCGGGAGTTCGCCGGCGACCTGCGCGTCGAGGTGGCGCGGCGCCGGCCCGAGCTGGTGGCGGCGGCGCTCACGGTGATGCGCGCGTTCCTCGCGGCCGGCGAGCGGCCGTCCGCCCACGTGCGGCCGTGGGGGCGGTTCGAGTCGTGGTCGGACCGGGTCCGCGCCCCGCTGGTGTGGCTCGGCGAGGCGGACCCGTGCGCGTCCATCGCCCAGCTGGAGGCCGAGGACCCCGACCGGGCGCGGCACGTCGCGATCCTGCGCGCGTGGCACGACGCGTTCGCCGGCGAGCGCGTCACCGTGCGCGACGTGATCGACCGGGGGGTCCACGACCCGGCGCTGCGGGAGGCGCTGGAGCTGGTCGCACGGGACCGGAGCGGCCAGCTCGATGCGCTCCGGCTGGGCCGGTGGCTCCGCCAGGTGCAGGGCCGCATCGTCGCCGGCGCCGAGTTCCAGCGTGACGGCGCCCGCCAGGGCGTGGCGCTCTGGTCCGTGCGCGGGACGCCCCACGAGGGGTGACATGGTGGGGTACGTGGGGTACGTGGGGTTCCTGATCGCTGTTCGAGAAGAAATGAGAAAAAAGGAGAGGAGTAGGGATAGACCCCACGTACCCCACGTACCCCACCGCCGGCGCCCCGGCCCGGGGTCGCGCCCGGCCGGCCCTCGGACCGGTGACGAGGCGAAAAGTCCAACGGATTCAACGTTCCGTGAGAGGAAACCGCCGGCCGGCGAGCGTCCCGGGCCGCCGAGCGGGTCCTTCCCGTCCATCGATCGACGCGGAGCGAAAGACCGCAAATACGCTCTAGTTACAGGATTTTCTAAAGGTTCCTTACTGGGTCAGAGGTTTCTTCTATGCGTGTGAATCGGGGCCAGCTGTCGGCGCTGCTCGGCGTCAGCGGGACGGCGGTCACGAAATGGCTCCGGATCGGGCTCCCGATCGCGCGGCCCGGCGCGAGAGGGCGAGCCGCGGAATATGACCTTGGCGCGGTCCTCGCCTGGCTACGCCAGACAGGCGCAGGGCAGACGATCCGCGGCGGCGCGGTCCCGATTGACCTCGACGACGTCGAACGGCGCGCCGGCCTGCAGAAGCGCGCCGCGACTGCGCCGGCGACTGCGCCGCCAGCCGACTGGCCGGCGTTCGGGCGCGCGCTGTCCGCTCTCGTCGAGGCCGCCATCGTCCCGGCCGGCGTCGCCGCGCTGCGCGCCGGACTGTCCGGCGATCGCCTGGTTGACGCGATGGTCGGCATCGGCTGGTTCCTGTCGGAGCTCGAGTTCGCCGCCGGCGAGCTCGGCCACGATGAAAACCAGATCCTGCTCGCCGGCGCCTGCTGCGACCTGGTTGGCCGCCTGGCCTGCCCCTGGGGCCCCGACGATTTCGCCGCGGCGCGCGCCGAGCTGCTGCGCCGGATCCGGCAGGCCTCCGCAGTGCACACGTCTGCGTCCGATGAGCAGCCCGGCGCCTGAGCACTCACCCGGTGTGCCGCTCGCCGAGGCCCACGCGTGTGCGCTGGAGGCACGCCTCGCGGACGTGCTCGCCGGCGTGCAGGCCCTGGTCGCCGCCGGCGCGCGCGATGAGGACCTCTCCGCCAGCATCGAGGCCCTCGCCATCGCCTTGCCGGGTCCTCATGACGACATCGTCATCGCGGCGGCCTGGCTGCTCCGCATTCCGGCGGCCGATCTCGCTGCGTTCCTGCGCAGCCGCTGGGGGCCTGACGACCCCGCCCAGGTGCGCAGCCGGTTCGCCATTCTGCGCGACGGCCACGCCCGCCGCGCCGCGGCAGCCCGGCGCGCCCGCGCGCCGGCGACGCAGCCCGACGCGCTGCGCCGGCGCGTTGCGGACCTGCTCGCATCGGGCCGCGCGAAAAGCCGGGCGCAGGCCTTCGGCATTCTTGGGCGCGAGCTCGGCAAGGCGCCAGCCTACCTGCAAAAGCGCGCGCGCCTGGACATAACGCGATAGGTCTATACCGATCGCGTTGTGTCCCCTACCGCCATCGCGCGCCTCTGCCTACGATGCCAACAGGTCGGGCGCTGGTGCCCGCAAACCGGAGAAAAAAACCACGACGAAATCGACCAACGTTCTGCGCCAGATGCTGGACAGCGTCGCCGGCGTGGCGCGCGATGCGCGCGCGCGGGTCGCGGAAATCGACGACGAGCTCGCCACGCTCCGCGCGCAGCGCGAGAAAATCGAGTACGCGATGCCGCACATCGACGACCTGGTCGCGTGGGTCGGGCGCAACATCGATCGCCACCGCGACCACTACGTCAAGCGCGCAATGGGCTACCTGCATCCGGCGCTGGCACAAAGCCGCGGCTGGAGCGCGTTCGACGATCCCGAGATGTGGCGCAACGGCTTCGCCGCCTTCCGCCTGGATACAACCATCGCCGTGGTGCACGGCTACGCATCCCCGACGGATCGCGATCAGTCGCTCAGTGCCCCCATCGACGCGGCCGCCCTCGTGGCCCTGCTGGCCGAACCGCTCAAGGCCGGCGCGCGCGACTTTCTGTTGCGGCTGCTGCCCGAAACGGAGCGCGGCGTGCGCCGCGCCGAGCGCGACGCCGAACTCGCGCGCCTCGATGAGCAGCTCGCCGCGTTGGCGCGCGAGCGCCAGGACATCCTGGAGGAGCTCCAGAAGGCCGTGAGCCTGCCGTAGCACCCCTTAGGGAGCGATCGATGCGAATCACCCATGAATACCTGAAGACGAACGCCAACGGCAAGACGTGGAGCGAGGCGGCCCAATACTGGCGCAGTCTCGCCGAGGGCTTCCAGCCTGGATCACGCCAGCATGAATACCGCCTGCGGATGGCTGCGGCCTACGAGGAGCTCGCCGCCGACAGCGACCAGGGCCGGGCGGCGCAAATCATTGAGAAACCCGGTGCCGGTAAATTACCGTCACCGGCGGGCGACCGCCGCGACATCGTCGCTGATGCCGCCGGCATGTCCGGCAGCGCGATCGACGACCTCAGGAGCGATTCCGGGCCGTCCTCGGAGCCATCCGCGCCGGAAGGCCCCGCGCCGGCACCGAAGGCGAACCTCTACCAGTTGGCTGCGCGCCGGGCCGTGGAGGTACGCCAGGGCAAATCCCGTGTCGCGCCGCGCCCCGATCGCGCGCGCGTTGCGCCTCGCCCCGTCATCACCGTGACGCGCGGCGGCGGCGGCGGCTTCGCCGGCGCTGCATGGGTCGCCGCCGGCTGGAAAGTCGTCGGGCGCATCGAAGACCACCGGGGCCCCGGCGCGCTGGTGCAGGCGCCCGCGTCGGGGACGTACTACAAGCTCTTCGGCAACCGCCTGTCGGCTCTCGACCAGCGGCGCGTGCGCGAGGCGCTGCTGAACGGCAAGGCGTGAGTGATGGACATCGTTGAATTGATCCTACAGTACAGCGTCCTGCGCGCCGAGGCGCGCGCGGAGCTGGAGAAAACCCTCGGCGCCGGCCAGGCGCAGGAGTTCGAAATCGACTGCTATCTCGAGGCGCGCGGGTTCGGTGACGCCGAGCTGGACAACTGGGAGCTGTCGCAGATGCTGAAGCTGCTGGAGAACGACCGGGCCGACCGGCGCGGCACGGCCCGCGCCGAGCCCAGACAGGAGGCATCCTGTTGAAATATACAGTAGAGCATTACGCCCCGATGTGGCCCGGCCTCCTGACGAGCGTCATCGCGCAGGCGGCGACGCTCGCCGAGGCGCGCGCCGTCGTTCGGGACCTGCTCCGCCTGAAGAGACTGCCGGCGCAGCGGCGATGGAGCGGGGAAAGATATGTCGAGGCGTATTCGTCCCTTCCGCCTTCCGCCGCCGGTGCGCAGCACTGCGGAGGCCTCGGCATCCTGGAGGCCGGCGGGCCGGACGCCGCCGGCTGACCCCACGAGCAAGAGTCTGCGCAATCGCCGCGGCGCAGTCCTCCGATGCCCCGGCGGCTCGTCCTGCGGTCCGCCGACGCGCAGAAGCGCCAGCTGCTCGCAGCGGTGGGCTTCGTTGCGCCGCAGTGGCTCACCGGATGAGCCAGGCGAGCGGTCACGCCGGCGTCGGCCCCGGCGGCGCAGTCTCCAGCCCCGCGCTCAACTCCCCGATGCGACGGCGGGCGCGCAGGCGAATCTCGGCGAGGTAGCCCCGCGGGTGCGCGGCTACGCCGCTACGGGCTCGATGCGCGCGTAGCGCTTCGGGTGTCTTGCGAGTTCCCACAGATCGAGGGCTTCCTGCATCCTCAGCCAGCTCTCCGGCGTGGTGCTGGTGAGCCGCCCCACGCGCAGCGCCATGTCGGGCGACATCGCGCGCTTCTCCAGCAGCAGCTCCGAGACGGTCAACCGGGACACGCCCAGTCGGCGCGCCAGCTCGGTCTGGGTCATACCCAGCGCCGGCAGCACGTCTTCCCTCAGCACCTCGCCGGGGTGGGTGGGCTTGCGCCTCGCGTCGCGCAGCGTCTTCATCAGTGGTAGTCCTCCAGGTTCACGTCGATCGCGTCGCCGTCCGCGAAGCCGAAGGTGATCCGCAGATTTCCCGACACCGAGACGGCATAGGTGCCCTTGCGGCTGCCCTTGAGCCCATGAAACCCGAAACCCGGCAGGTTCATGTCCTCGGGCCTGGCGGCGGCCTCCAGGCGATCCAGCAGCCGCCGGATGCGGTCGGCTTGCCTGGCGTCGATGCCGCTGCGGTCGCTTTCGGAGAAGAACTTCCGCAGCCCCTTGTGGCGGAAGCTTCGAATCACTGCCGGCCCGCAGCCGTCAACATGGTCAGACTGTAATGGATAGCATTACAAAGGTCAACATCCCGGCGAATTTCTGACTCTCCCCTCTGTGGCAGATGTATCTTGGTTTTCGTGCAGGGTCAAAAATTCGGGTGTTGCATGCCATGTTGCAGCCTGCCGTAACTACTTTGTTTTTATTGCGCTTCTGGTAAGTTGCCCATGCAGACGAGCAGAATGCGCATCAGCCGTCGAATCCCACGAACAGGCGCTGCCTCAGGCTCGAGAGCAGATCGCGCAATTCCGCGGCGCGCTCGAACTCCAGGTTCTTCGCTGCTTCCAGCATCTCCTTCTCCACGCGCTTGATCTCCCGCGCGTACTGGGCCTCGGACATCGCGCCATACGCCGCCGCGCCCTCGCCCGCCGCCGCCGAGGCGCACTCGCTGCCCTCGGTATAGATGCCGTCGATCAGGTCCTTGATGCGCTTGCGCACGCTGCGCGGCGTGACATCGTGATCCCGGTTGAATTCCAGCTGCTTGCGCCGCCGCCGCTCGGTCTCGTCGATGGCGCGGCGCATGGAATCGGTCATGACGTCGGCGTACATGATGGCGGTGCCGTTGATGTGCCGCGCGGCGCGGCCAATGGTCTGGATCAGGGAGCGCTCGGAGCGCAGGAAGCCCTCCTTGTCGGCGTCGAGGATCGCCACCAGGGAGACTTCCGGCAGGTCGAGCCCCTCGCGCAGCAGGTTGATGCCGACCAGCACGTCGAACTTGCCGAGCCGCAGGTCACGGATGATCTCGACCCGCTCCACCGTGTCGATGTCGGAGTGCAGGTAGCGCACCTTGACGCCGTGCTCTGAGAGGTACTCGGTCAGGTCCTCGGCCATGCGCTTGGTGAGCGTGGTGACCAGGACCCGCTCTTCCCGTGCGACGCGCAGGGTGATCTCGGACATGAGGTCGTCCACCTGGTTCGACGCCGGACGGACTTCCACCGCCGGATCCACCAGCCCGGTTGGCCGCACCACCTGCTCCACCACCTGGGCCGAGCGCTGCAGTTCGTAGGCTGCCGGGGTCGCGGACACGAAGATGGTCTGGCGCATCATGTGCTCGAACTCGTCGAACCGCAGCGGACGATTGTCGAGCGCGCTCGGCAACCGGAAGCCGTACTCCACGAGATTTTCCTTGCGCGAGCGGTCACCGCGGTACATGCCACCCAGCTGCGGCACCGAGACGTGACTCTCGTCGATGAACATGAGCGCGTCCGGGGGCAGGTAGTCGATCAGTGTCGGCGGAGGCTGGCCGGGGGCGCGCCCGGAAAGATGCCGCGAGTAGTTCTCGATGCCCTTGCAGAAACCCAGCTCGTGCAGCATCTCCAGGTCGAAGCGCGTGCGCTGCTCCAGGCGCTGCGCCTCCAGCAGCCGGCCGGCCTTCTGGAACTGCCCCAGGCGCTCGTGCAGCTCGAGCTTGATGGCATCGATCGCGCGCAGCGTGGTGCTGCGCGGGGTAACGTAGTGGCTCGAGGGATAGACGGTGAACCGCCCCACCCGCTGCGTTACCCGGCCGGTGAGCGGATCGAACAGCGAGAGCTCCTCCACCTCGTCATCGAACAGGCTCACGCGCACCGCGGTCTCCGAGTGCTCGGCGGGGAAGATGTCGATCACGTCGCCGCGCACGCGAAACGTGCCGCGCCGGAAGTCCAGCTCATTGCGCTCGTACTGCATCTCGGTGAGCCGCCTGATGACGTCGCGCTGGGCCACGCGCTCGTGCTCGCGCAGGTGCAGGATCATGCCGTGGTAGTCCACGGGATCGCCGATGCCGTAGATTGCCGACACCGTGGCGACGATCACGCAGTCCTCGCGCTCCAGCAACGACTTGGTGGCCGACAGGCGCATCTGCTCGATGTGCTCGTTGATGCTGGAGTCCTTCTCGATGTAGAGGTCGCGCGAGGGGACGTACGCTTCCGGCTGGTAATAGTCGTAATAGGAGACGAAGTACTCGACGGCATTTTCCGGGAAGAACTCGCGCATCTCGGCGTAGAGCTGGGCCGCCAGGGTCTTGTTGGGCGCCAGCACGAACGCCGGCCGGCCGAGGCGGGCGATGACGTTGGCCATGGTGTAGGTTTTGCCCGAGCCGGTGACACCCAGCAGGGTCTGGAACGCGAGCCCGTTCTCGATGCCCTCCACCAGACGGGCAATGGCCTCGGGCTGATCGCCCGCGGGAGCGAACGGCTGATGCAGGCGATAGGGACTCCCGGGGAATACCACCACCTCGGGCTCCGCCGCCGGCGACGGAAGGGCTGACATCGGCTGGGGGACTGCTGAAGGCAAGACGGATCGGCCGGGAAACGGCAATTTTCCCATACTTGGCGCCGGGACTGCCACGCCGCCTTCGTCCGCAGGCCTGGTCACGATACAATGCGCGCTGGTTCCGGCGGCCGCCGCGCGCGGTCGCCGGTTGGTTCGATCCGCGCCCTTTTCTCTCTCTGCCCGTGCCCATGACCTCCTCTGCCCTGTCCAGCGTCCAGATGGCGCCCCGCGACCCGATCCTGGGTCTCAACGAACTGTTCAACGCCGACACCAACCCTAAGAAGGTCAACCTCGGCGTCGGCGTCTACTGCGACGACAATGGCAAGGTGCCCTTGCTGGAGTGCGTCCGCCGCGCCGAGCAGCAGCTGGTCGAGCAGGCGACGCCCCGCGGCTACCTGCCCATCGACGGGCTCCCCGCCTACGACAAGGCCGTGCAACGGCTGCTGCTGGGCACGGACCATCCCGCGCTCAAGGACGGCCGCGTCGTCACCGTGCAGTCGCTGGGGGGAACCGGCGGCCTCAAGGTGGGCGCGGATTTCCTGCGCCGGCTGCTGCCCCAGGCGCAGGTCTGGATCAGCGACCCCAGCTGGGAGAACCATCGGGCGCTGTTCGAGAACGCCGGATTCACGGTCAACGCCTATCCCTACTACCACGCGCCCACCCACGGGCTGGATTTCGCCGGCATGATGAAAAGCCTGGGAGCGATGCCGGCGGGCTCGGTCGTCGTGCTGCACGCCTGCTGCCACAACCCGACGGGGGTCGACCTCGGCGCAAGCCAGTGGCAGGAAGTCGCGTCGGCGGTCATCCGCGGTGGCCTGATTCCCTTCCTGGACATCGCCTACCAGGGCTTCGGCGAGGACCTCGACGCCGACGCGGCGGCCGTGCGCATGTTCGCGAACCTGGGAGTCCCGGTGTTCGTGTCGAGCTCGTTTTCGAAGTCGTTCTCCCTGTACGGCGAGCGCGCCGGCGCCCTCAGCATCGTTGCCGGCGACCGCGACGAAGCCGGCCGGGTTCTGAGCCAGGTGAAGCGCCTGGTGCGCACCAATTACTCCAATCCGCCGATCCACGGCGGCAAGGTCGTCGAGACCGTGCTGGCCTCGCCGGATCTGCGCGGCCTATGGGAAATGGAACTGGGTCAGATGCGCGACCGCATCCGCACCATGCGCGGCCTGCTGGTGGACAAGATCGAGGCCCAGGTGCCGGGGGCGGACTTCGGCTTCGTCAAGGCCCAGCGCGGCATGTTTTCCTATTCCGGCCTCACCAAGGAGCAGGTGCTGCGCCTGCGGGAGGAATTCGGCATCTACGCCATCGACACCGGCCGCATCTGCGTGGCCGCATTGAACTCGCGCAACATCGACTACGTCGCCGACGCCGTCGCCAGGGTCATCCGCTGACCCGCGTTCAGTAGCCACGCCAGCGATCCACGAGTTCCGGCTCGGGCAGGAACAGGACGTTCGAAGGGGGCATCGCGTCACCCATTGCAACAAGCCCGAAAATGATCCCGCGTCCCGGAGCGTCCAGCGTTGACCGGACTGACGTCAAACCTTAGAATTGCGCCCTCTTCCCCGATAGCTCAGTCGGTAGAGCGACGGACTGTTAATCCGCAGGTCCCTGGTTCGAGCCCAGGTCGGGGAGCCACGAATACAAGGGCTTAGCATCTGCCGCTGACCCCTTCTCCTTCTGCAACGTAGCCAAATCGTAATCGCCGATCAGCGCATCGAGTCGGTTTGCGGCTTTCGCGAGATGGTCCGGCGCTAAATGTGCATAGCGCTCGACCATCACTGAAGACCGCCAGCCCCCCAACCGCTGCAGCTCATGCGTCGGCGTGCCCGATTGGCGATGCCACGTTGCCCAGGTGTGCCGTGTATCGTGCCAGCGAAAATTCTCGATCCCCGCACGCTTCAAAGCTTTTCTCCAGGCCCGCGTATTGGCAGTTGCAAGCGGTTTCCCGGCGTACGTGAACACGCGCTGCGGATGCTTGCCGAGCTGCCGGCGTAAGACCTCCAGCGCGGTCGCGTTAAGCGGCACGGCGATCGGCTTCCCGTTCTTGGATTGATCCGCATCAACCCAGGCATGACCCGCTTCCAGGTCCACGTGCGACCACTCCAGACCGAGGACGTTGGCCTGCCGCAATCCCGTCGCAAACGCGAAGATCACGACGTCGCGCTGATGTTGCGGCAACTCGCTGAGAAGCGTTTCTGCTTGCTCCACAGTGATCGAGCGTTCCCTTCCCGGGCTTTCCTTGAACAGCTTCACCTTCGGCGCCTTGTCGATCCACTCCCATTCGTCGCGTGAACGAAGGAGAATGGCTCTGACCAGTGCTAGGTAGCGGTTCACCGTAGCCTTGCCCGCCGTCTTCAGTTTCTCGGCCTTGATGCCGTCGACCACATCGAGCGTAATTTCGTCGAGCATCAAATTTCCTAAGAACGGATCGAGCCAGCGAAGCTTCTTGATGTCTTCCTGGTGCGTCGCCTTCTCCGCGGTTTCGGCAAGCCAGCGAACCACCGCTTCCTTCCATGCGCGACGCGGCTTGACGCCGAGCCGCTGTTGCTCCCACAGCGATACTTTCAGCTTGTCGTGGTACTCCTGGGCTTGAGATTTGTCTTCAGTCCCAGTGCTGCGCTGTATTGTTGTTCCGCTGTGGCTGATCTTGACCCACCAGTGCGGTGAGTCGTTGCGTTTGTAGAGTGACATGCTTCCAACTCCTTGCGTTCACTCTGCAACACACGCCGCGGGTATTGTGACCGGATGTGCTCGACGAGGTCAACGTCGACGAACACCCAGCACTTGCCGATCTTCGCGCCCGGAATCTCCCCAGTGCGCGCTTTCTCTTGCAGCGTCACCGGGTGGATGTGCAGGAACGCAGCGGCAGCTTGCAGATCGAGCGTGTTCATGGCGCTAGACCTTCGGGCATGTATTGCGATTGCTCACCTTCCCAGATACACGGCAGTGATCTGCTCGCGACCGTGACCCATCTCCTGGCTGATGGCGACGCGCGCCTCGTGATCGATGACTTTCTGCTCGCGCGTGAGCTGTTTCGACGTCGGTCCACCGCGCGCCGGGCATTCCCAGCCGGTCAATTCTTTGTAGCGCGCCTGGGCGTAGAAATGCCGATGCCCGTGAAAGGCATGAATACCGATTCGCTCGCACTCGTAACGAAAATGTTTGAGGTAGTCGATGTATGTCGCGAAACGCGATGGGATCAGGCTCTTGCCCTTGGCGACCGCCTTCGCTTCGTCGACGATTTGCCGCTGCTCGGGCGTGCCAATGGGAATCTCGCGCGGCCGGCCGCCCTTGGTCCAGGAATCCTTGAGCACGAGTCGGTCGCCGCGATCCGCCCACTTCGGGATGATCTTGATTGATTCCTCCCGCCGCAGCCCGAACGCGGCTTGTAGGCGCAGCGAGATCTTTATGCTTTCGGTCCGAATGTCCTCGATTGCCTTGACCGCGAGCTCGCGTGCTTTCGAGACGTTGGTGACATACACGCGATCCGGAATGTCGTAGGCGGCATTGCTACGGGCAATGATGTTCTCCTTGCCGGTCTTCTGCGCCCACCAGCGCAACGCCGACATGCGGTTCTTGATGGTGCCGGCAGAGAGGTTCTCGGCAAGCCAGCGCTCGACGAGCTTCTCGACATGCTTCGGCTTGAGGCTGTGCGCATTCATGTGCCGGAAGCCCATTCCGTCGAGTTGATTGGCGATAAGGTCCAGGATGTGTTCCCGATCCGCTTGGGTGGCATAGCTGCCATCACGGTTATGCCGGCAGAGCTGCTTCAAGTCGTAGTTGAGATCGCGCATCGAGAATTCCCCCTTGGGCCGTGGGTGAGGTGGTTTACGTGCCGGCGCATCCGTGTCGGCGATGTGTCGAAGCATCGCCGCCAGGCTTGGCAGCGGAGGCGCCGAACGAGGTGGTCTGCCGTTGAACCGCATGATTCCTCCTTCAAGAGAGCGTCGCGTTGGTCCGTTCAATCTTTCCTGCTCGACTGCAATGGTGTCGGTCTGTCGGGTAAGTGTTTCTGCTCGCCTGGGGCGCCAGTGGCAGCCACAGGGGAAACTGCTGAGCACGGGACACCACTCCCGTTTTGTGCGGTTGGTTTGCTGCTCGCCGGCGTCGCACAGCGCTTACTTGGCGTCGCGATGGGCGCTTCCCCGGGGAAGCGCCGATCGCGAGAGCCATTAACCCAGGGCTCAAGGAGCGCCGTTAAGGCGCGTCTGTTTGATCCGTTACGCGAATCATTCGGCGAGGAGCGTTGCGCTCCTCGCGGCAGAGGACGTGATGGCCTTCCAAGAGGCCATCACGTAATTCGGAGCCCTCGATCACGCGACGGAATGCCGCGTAGAGGCAGAGACGGTGGCACTGCGCGCGTACGTCACTAGCGGTTGGCTAGTGCACGACGCGCGCGATGCGCTATGCGCGCGCGCTACGACCTCACGCCACGTCGTGCAGCGGGCTTGTGGCCCGCGCACGAGCGGCGCGAAGGTCTCGCGCAGCACGCGCCGCCGGTGGGCGGCAATCTCAGGGTTGTGGCTCGGATGAAGGCCGCCGACGCCCTGCGATGCTCCGCGGGCGTTGCGGCGGTGCAGGCGCCAACGCTCATGGCAGCGGACGATGCGAAGGTCCCCACCGTACGGACGGGGACGCGCGTAAGGAGCACGCGCACAGACAGTCGCGCCGCTTCCGTTACCCTGAGGTTGCACCGACGTATCGGTCCAGCGTCTGGCGCACGTGACCGTTACGTCGCTTTAGGACGCTTTCGCGCCCGTGGCCGAGGCAACTGACAACGTTGCGTGGCCGCTCTTGAAGAACCGGGTGCTCACGTTGGACGCGAACACCTGGCCATCCCGCGCGGGATGTCTTCGAGGAGGTCGCCCGAAGGACTTCCTCCTCCGACTTCGCCACCGTCAAAGGACGGTGACTGTTGCTTCGACCGTCAAGGGGGGACGGCCTCTGTTGCACTTACAGCATCTGCAATGCCCGATCCGGTGGATCGGTAAGAGTAGTGTCTGAGGCTTGCCTTCGCCGCCCTCGATGGACGGCCAGGGATGGCCAGCTTCCTGTAAATCGAGACCGACTCTACTCCGTCACTTTTCTTCGCGTCAATGGGCCGGGGGGAAAGTCGGCTTGACAACGGTTGCGCCCCTTGCGAAAGGGTCCGAGGCGACCTGCCTTCGAAGATTAGCGCGCGCCGAACGACACTCGTCCGTCGGGTCTATCGCCCCTTGCGCTTAGTCCGTACTGCTGCAACTGTCTTGTTGATTAGCGCTTGAACGTCGTCGCCGGCCAAATCAGCGTTTCGCCGCTTCACATCGGCAGCAGTCTGCTTCAGGATTTCCTTCTGTACTGCTCGCTCAACGAACTTCGAGAGATCGTCGTCTCGCATTCCATGGTCTGAGAGGAACGAGCGCAAGGATTGGTCGGTCTCCCGAGAAACCGTCACTGTCCAACGAATTGTCGTGTCCATCGATAAGGTCCTAAGCCCTCATCTTCCAGGCTTGAGCATAGCGCCGATGGCGCTACGATTGTTCGTCAGGTTCGACCGAGGAAACGCTCGTGGAACTGCTGAATAGCCAAACGCGATGATCAGAAACGGCGACTTGCTTCGCTTTACTTCCGACGAAATAGACGAGTTTCGATCTGCAGGGCTAGACGTAGCACACGTCCGGACGATCGAAGACTTCGGCGCGGCGGTTGCAGCGTGGTGCGACTTGCTTGCCGAGGTCCGCCCCGACTTGCTCGAAAAGGTCGCGCACGCGATGGCAGAGGCGCGAGGTGTCAAGCTGCCTCCGAAGCTGAAGGTCTACGACGGCGGAACCGGAGCAGACAAATCTTGAAGAAGAGCTGCGCGATGGCACAACCGAGCAGCGACACTTTCGGCTAAGCACTGCCAGACACTATTCCGTATCCGCTGGCCACTGATTCGGAAAGAGGTACCCGAGCGACCGGAGGAGCAAGGCGAATGAGATCGGACCTCTTGATGATTCGCAAATGCCCCGACCAGCCGCACTCTTTCCGCTTTCGGGACGAGCACCGATGACGAGCCGCCCCCCGCGCATTCTCAAGCACGGCCGCGTCGCGGCACTGCTTGTGCGCGCCGTATTGACGCAGCGGCGTCCGATTCCTTCCCTCCCAGCGGGCCAGCGCCACGACCGAGCTTATAACGTGGCCGGGTCGATGAACTTGGCCAGCTCCACGTAGCGGCAGATCGCGTTCGCGAGTTGCATCTGACGAGGGCTCTTGCATTCTGGCTCGAACAGGCGCGGGCTGGCGACGACGATGCAAGCACACCGCGCACGGGACGTGGCGACGTTCAGGCGGTTCATGCTATACAAGAACTCCATGCCGCGTGGCGCATCTTCGGGCGTTGAAGTGGCCATGGAGTAAATCACGACGGGGGCTTCCTGGCCCTGGAACTTGTCGACCGTGCCCACGCGAATGCCCCGCGGCTCGAGGAGCTCACCGAGGAGCGAAACCTGCGCGTTGTACGGCGCAACGACGAGAATGTCGTGCGGGGTCATCGATTGGGCTTCGCCGCGGCTGTCAATCCAGCGGCCGCCGTCTCGCAGCAAGCCGGTTGCGAGGCGCTCGACAACCTCGACCTCCTCATAAGCTGAGCTTTGGTTGCCCTCGTGCGCCACGCCGGCGATCCAGAGGCCCGCACCCTCGATCGGCGCCGTTCCGACCAGCACCTGCCGCTCGAGACCGGGCCGCGAGCGCAACCGACCCTCGTAGAATACTTCCGAGGTGAAGGCACAGAGCTCCGGCGCGAGCCGCCATGTCTCGGGCAGGAAGATGCCGCGGTCGGGCGGCATGGTCGTGTGACCATGGAGCATGTGCTCGAGCGCCGAGAGGTCGGCGCCTTCGGGATGCGTGCCCTGCTGCGGCTGTTCGAGCTGCTGGGGATCGCCGAGGAGCACGATGCTGCGAGCGCCCTGGGATGCCGCGAGAACGTTCGCGAGCGACATCTGGCCCGCCTCGTCGACGATGAGAACATCTGCCAATGCCAAGGCTTCCGGTCGCGCCCAGAGCCACTGCGTGCCGCCGAGAACCTGGGCTCGCCCGTCGCGAAGGCGGGCGATGGCGTCGTCGTTGTTGATTGTCTCCTCCATGCCCGATGGAGGGTCGGTCTTCGTGGTGACCTTTTGCAGGCATCTAACCTCGCGCCCGAGGTCCGCCGCGACTTTCTTCACCATGTTGAGCAAGTTGAGGATGACCTTGTGGCTGACGCCGGTCACTCCGATTCGCGCTCCGCGGCGCACGAGCTCGCAGATCATGTGCGCGCCGGTGAACGTCTTGCCGGCGCCCGGCGGACCTTGCACAGGAAGGATGGTGTCGTCGAGCTCGGGAGCGATGCGAACGGCGAATTGCAACGCCGACTCGCCGGGTCCTTGTTGAAAGGCTCCGCCTCGCAACCGCGGCGGCCGTCCCCACAGGAGCTGGCGCGCGGCCTGGTACTGGGTGCCGCCGGCAATTCCGTCCTGGATCACGTCGTCCGCGATCCGAAGGAGGGCGTCGGCGAGGATCTCTGTATTGACCACCGCGTGCGCAAAGACGGCCGTCGGGTGAACCTGTGCTTGCGCGCCGCGCTTCTTGACATCGACCGTGCGCGCAACGCGGTCAATGGCTTCTACGGAGCCGAAGTCGGTGCCGTCCGTCAGATGCAGCGCATCGCCTTCCCGGACATCGGTGTCCTGCAGCGGATAACTGTAACTATCGATCGGACTCTTCGCGGTTCCTCCGACACGCGCAGACAACGTCATCCCGGAAATCGCCGCCTTCTCGTCGAGAAGCTCGTCATCCGTCAGGTCGCGCAGCCTGAAGAATTCCCACCACGGCGCCTTATCCTCGCGCCGATGCCAGTCGAGCAGCTGTGCGAGCAGCCAGCGTGCCTGCTGCTCCTCGTCGCGGTCCTTGCTGTCCGCAGGAACGTCGGCGGTCAGAGCGGCCAACCGAGCTCGCACTTTTTGCGCGCGCTCGTCGATCTTCTCTGGTGCTGCGCCGTCTTGCTGTGCGGGCCGCGGGACCGGCGTGCCTGCCTGTTCCAGCGATGCACGCAACTGCTCCAACCATTCCCGAAGGCGCAGCGCGGACACGCAATCGTCGCGATTGTAGCCCTCGACGAGCACGCGCACCTCGTCGTCTATCTCGTCTGCGGCGCCGAGTTCGATCGCGCGTTCGACCACCCGCAAACCCGCCCGCGCATCGGCGAGCGCGACGGATCGCTCGAAGCCGTAGAACGCTTCGAGGTCCTTGATCGAGTAGCTCTCGACGCTCGCGCGCAAGGCATGCCGGACCACGGCATAGAGGTCGACGAACAACGCGGCGCGAAGCATGCGATCGACGTCCGCCTCGCGGGTCGCGTACCGGCCCATCAGCCGCTTGAACGCCGCCGGCTCGTAAGGCGCGTAGTGATAGACGTGCATCGCGGGATCGGCCTCCCAGGCGCGCATGATTTCATCCACGGCCGTCTCGAACGCCACGCGCTCCTCGGCGTTGGAGTATGCCCACAACGCGCGCGACGCGAGCGCGCCGTCGGGTCCGACGCTCACGAGCCCGAAGAGGTATTCGCGACCGCCAGTGCCAGCGAAGGGATCTCCCTCGATGTCCATGAAGAGATCGCCGGGCGATGGTGCGGGCAAACGAGTGAGCCCTTGTCCGGCGATGACCGGCAGCAGCTCGTGCACGAGCGTCCCCTGTACTCGGGCCTCGAGTTGCACGCGAGCTTGCTCGCGCGCCCGGATATAGGTCTCCATCGCGCCGCGTCGCGGCTTGAATGGCAGAGGGACGGGCAGTGCGCCGAGCTGCGCAACCGTCGCCACGCCCGCAGCCTGCAGCTCCGTGCGCTGCAGGCGCGACGTGCCGGCGACGAGGCAAAGGTGATCGTCCTTGCGCCGGCGTTTGTCGCAATCGCTCCACCAGCGGCAGCTCTCGCAATGCTCGACCGGCTCGGGATAATTGGCCGCTGCGACTTCGCCCGCCGGTCGCAACATGGTCCGCTCAAGACGAGCGCGGATGAGCCTCAAGTACGCAGCGAAGTCCTGGAAGCGGAAGGTATTGAGAGGCGCATCGGGGTCCGGCGTGACGATGTGAAAGTTCTCCGGGATCATGCCCTGCGCCAGGGTTAGTAGATCGGAGTAGAGCGCGAGCTGGAGCACCGCGCCGCCCTTGGTCTCCTTCGCGAGCTTCGTGTCGTACACCTCGTACGACCAGGAGCCAAGAGCGCTCGGCGTCTTCATCCGAAGCAGCACGTCGGGGCGACCGAACCAACAGCCGTTCTGCAGCGCAGGCTGCAGAATCACATCAGTGCCAGAGCGCATCGCGTCCAGCGACCGATTAACCGCCTCCTCTCCCGTGTAGTCGGCCAGGTCGACGAGCTTCCGATCTTGGGAGCGCAACGAATCGGCAAACCGTCGCTCGTGGTCGAGCCCGCGCTCCCGGAGAAGCGCCAGCAGGGGGTCTACCCAGTTGGGAGGCTCGCGCTCACCACGCGCCACGGCCATGTCAAGCGCAGTGCGGTGCCGGCATCCGAGGAACCAAGACAGGTCCGAGGCGGAGAGTTGGGTCGCTGAAGGGGTCGCTTGCATGGCTACGGAAGTTGTACAGAACTTGCGTCGCCGCGAGATTACCGCTTTAAGGTCATACCACCAACTGAAGCAGAGCTGAGCTTGGTCAGGGAGAGATTCGGAGGACAATTGCACATCCGCCCCTCGCCTAAGGCCCAGCATTCTTCGTTGGCTATGGCTTCTCTTCTCTCTGCGATTGTCCGGAACATTGCAGCTCTCGCATGAGGAGATCAGCAACCATCGAACGCCAGGGACCGATTGCGCACCGTGCATGCCATACGCGGTTCGTCGCCATTGCTTCGCGGGAAGCCTGCTTGGCGAACAGTCTCATGCGGCTGAGCACAACCAGTTGGAGCAGAATGACGCTGGCGAAGACAGAGATGATGCGACGGATCCGGGGGCAAAACACGCGCCCGGAGCTGACCGTGCGACGGCTATTGCACGGCTTGGGCTACCGCTTTCGCCTACACCGGAGAGACTTACCTGGTACCCCGGATATCGTGTTTCCCGCGCGAAGGGCAGTCATTCTGGTGCATGGATGCTTCTGGCATCAGCATTGGTGCCGACTGGGCCGCGTACCGAAAGGGAATCAGGCCTATTGGATTCCAAAGCTCGCGCGAAACGTCGAGCACGATAAGAAGGTGAGGCGGGGTCTTCGTAAGCTAGGGTGGCGAACGTTGATTGTGTGGGAGTGCGAAGTAGCTCGATACACCCTCGCGAGCCGGCTGCAGCGGTTTCTCGCTCCTGTAGGCGAGCCTTCAGGCCTGGCCCCGAACGAGGGCGGGCGCTTGACACGGCCTTCTATGTCACATAACATAAGGCACATGAGCCGCGGTCCGAGTAGACGGTTAGTCGTGGAGCTAGAGCCAGGTCTTAA
>JBMOQX010000037.1:115245-285280 GCA_049322755.1 Pseudomonadota bacterium
GACTCTACGCGACGTTAGCCCTCGACAGCCTCACCTTCAAGGACTGGCTCACAAATCAGGCGGAGCGTTACATCTCTGATCGAGGCCAGGCTGAGCTGTTTGCTGCCGAACCGACGCCGAAGCCCTACATCAAGCCCCGCGAACGAAAGCGCCATAAATAAGATGAAATCATATGCAGCACGTTCAAACAGCACTGAGGAATAGCCCACGTGCTGATTTGGAGCGGCGCTTTACAGGTCGCTTCTACACACCTGCAGTGATCGCTGATCGGCTCGCGCAGCAGGCGCTCAGCATCTGTCCAGCTCCAAACTCGCTTGGGGATCCGTTCTGCGGCGACGGACGTTTAGTGATCGCTTGGGTACGGCAAGCGTCGCGATCGGCACGTCGCAGCCTTCGTCAAATTGTCCTGTGGGATTACGACGCTGACGCCGTCCGCATCGCGCGACAGCGCGTGCAAGCCGAGCTCTCTACCCTAGGCTGGACTAATTTCGTGTCCGTTCAAGCTGAGCCGTGCGATACGTTCGCTCGCGTCTCGCAGATGCTTGGCCGAATTGAAACAGTCATTACCAATCCACCATGGGAGCTATTGAAACCCGACGTCAGAGACCGCCTCAGTGAAGCTGGAAAATTTAAGGACCAGCTGCGGATCTATGCAGCAACCCTTGCACGTGAATTTCCAGGCGCACTGAGCGCAAAGGGCAAGGCAATGACGGGCTACGGCGTCAACCTTGCAAGGGCGGGTGCAATTGCCTCCGCGATGCTGGCGAGTGCGAAGGGAGCCGTAGCTATCGTTTTGCCGTCGAGTATCTTCGGCGATCAAGCATCTGCACCGTTCAGAAATGAGTTCTTTAGCCGCCTTCGGGTAGCTCGTCTTGATTGGTATCCAGCAGAAGCTCGACTCTTTGGCGGCGTGGATCAACCATTTGTCACAGCAGTTGCCGTCGCGGGCAGCGAAACATCGTCTTTTCTATTAACTCGTTTCGACAAGAATCTCAGCGTATTCGACGAGCGGAGTTCCAAACTATCAGGAAATAGGGCAAAAGCGCTGGCATTCAACGTGGCTGCTCATCACGAGGACATCGTGGCAGAGCTAGCTGCGAAGCACGCTCCTCTGGGACTACTAGAAGTCGACATGAGATACGGCTTGTGGTTAGGCCGCGAACTGGACGAAACGCGACTTGCGGATTCGCTGACGCGAGGGCGAGGTGGCGTCCCGTTTCTCAAAGGCCGCCACGTGTTTCCGTTCGAAATTGTACGCGACGATGATTGGCGTGTGGATCCGAGGAAGCGTGAGATACCAAGCACGATTCGTGAAACTCGCCTTGCGTGGCGTGACGTATCTCGTCCGAATCAGCGCCGACGAATGCATGTTGCCGTGGTTCCTGCCGGGTATGTCACTGGCAACTCGCTAGGTGTTGGCTTCTTGCGCTACGCTCCGTGCGACTGGCTCGGCGTGCTTGTAGCAGTGATGAATAGCATGGTCTTCGAACTTCAGGTACGAGCGCATCTTGCCACGGCCCATGTGTCGCAGGGTGTTCTACGCCACTGTTCGATCCCTGTGCAGTGCTTTGAAGACGCCTCCATCCGAGGACGGATACTGACTCTAGTCGATGAACGGCTCGCTAGCAGGAACGAATTGCCAACGCTGGAAATCACGATTGCTCGCGCATACGGATTGGCGAAAGAGCAGTTTGCGGATGTGTTGGACGCCTTCCCCAAATTGACCAATGCAGAACGCTCGGCTCATCTTCAGACCGAGTGCTGGGCATGATTCCGAACCACATCGCGCCCAAGTTGAGCGAGCTCGACCTGATGGTCGCACGCGCGGTCCCGCCGGGTGGCAATTGGAAAGACATTCCCGAGTCCGTGCCATCACAGCGGCTGCAGCAAATTCGGGACAGCTATGCTCGTGGAGAGGGTAGTCGTTCTACCTATTACGGACGCCTTCTGGCCGGCGAGCCCGCGTACACGATCTCGACCTATTTCACACGTCCCGGCAACGGGTGTCACCTGCATTTTGACCCGAGTCAGGACAGAACCCTTTCGTATCGCGAGGCGGCACGGCTGCAAAGCTTTCCCGACTCCTTCGTCTTCACTGGTTCGCATGGGGCGGTTGCGAAACAAATTGGCAACGCCGTGCCTCCTTTGCTCGCGTACTGGCTGGCGAAAGCGTTTGGTAAGCCTGGATTACTCGTCGATCTCTTCGCCGGTGCGGGTGGCCTCTCGTTGGGTTTTCACTGGGCTGGGTGGAGAAGTATCGTCGCGTCGGACATTGACGAGTGCGCCATGGAAACCTTCGCGCGCAACATCCACCCAAACGTGATTGTGGGCGACATCCGCGACCGCGACGTACGCGCCAACATTATCAAGGCGGCTGGCCTGCGCCCCAGGTCGGCTACGTGCGTTTTGGTCGGAGGACCGCCCTGCCAAGGATTTTCGACCGCCGGCAACCGTCGGTCCCGAGGCGACAGACGCAATCACCTCTTCCGAGACTATTGCGCTCTGGTTGAGGCGATTGCTCCGGATGCTTTCCTATTCGAAAACGTCACGGGCCTCCTCAACATGGAAGGCGGAGCCGTGTTTCGCGAGATCGTCGCCGAATTGAAGAAAGTCGCGGACGACGTCCGGGTGTTCCGGATCTCGGCTCAGGATTACGGTGTCCCACAGCGCCGTCAGCGCGTGATCATTGTCGGCTTTAGAACCGGTACCCCTATCCAGCTAGCCGCGGGTCCTCTTATCGGAGGGCTGCTTGGTGGGATGCCGATCTCCGTGGCCGAAGCGCTCGCGGACATGCCGGCGCTCGCCGCTGGGGAGGATGGAACGAGCAAGAACTATCGATCGCGGCCTTCCGCTGATTACCAGAAGCTGATGCGAGGTGAACTTGGCGCATCGACATTTGTCGACGTGCTTGCCCGACGTAGTCGCGGTGACTACAGCACAGCTAAGTCGGGTAGGCGTTCTGCCCCACAGCGCGACACAAGCACGGCCTACTAACTATTTTTCCGAGCGGATTATCGATGCCGATGAGTATATCGCGCGAATCGCCAGACCATAGCACGGATGATTAACGTAACGAGTGCGCTGTTCGCCAGCTCGTTGAAACAGTTGGCTGCATACAAGTCCTCGCTCGGATCGGACGCAAGAGGAAGATTCCTGCAACTCTTCCTTGGCTTGAAGTTTTATCAAAACGAAGTGCCCAGCATGTTCTCGGGTTCGTTCGTTAGTACGGAGGTTGTGCAGACCTTACTCGACGATTTGTATGCCAAGGCTTCTCGTCCGCTTAATGCATGCGTGCTGATGCTGTTAGAAGGGACATTTCTCGCACGAACTGGGGTGATCGGTGTCGGCAACACCACCGCCCAGAATACTTGGCGCAACAATCTAAATCTTCAGAAGGGCATCGGCTGTTACGCCCCGCCAAGTGATCTTTCGAGCAAGACGTTTTTGCATCAGAGCCGCCTCCAATGCAAGTATCTCAGCCCTGTCGTCGCCGGCGAGCTCGCCGGGGCAACGTGCTCTCTCGCTGTCGATAGTCCGAGGTACAGAAACGAGGATCACCGAAAGTGGTTGCGTATCGAGACCGCGGGAGGTGCCTACGCTGCAGTAGATTTCAACGACACAACCAATTTCGCCCCTTACGTAGCTCCAGGCGGGAAGAAAGTGCCGTTAGTGCCGTTGATCGGTGCGCTGTATTTCGACGCGACTCCAGGGCTGAGCATAGCGTCCAGAACTGCAGTTGATATCGCAGCTTTCGCATCAGATTTCAACATGTCCGCATCGGAGCTAAGTTCCTACTTTGATGCAGCAGCAACGAATCCGTACAACGCTGCCATCCTTGCGGCCTTTGCTGGGTTCTCGATTGGCGC
Source organism: Pseudomonadota bacterium (assembly GCA_049322755.1). GTDB lineage: Bacteria > Pseudomonadota > Gammaproteobacteria > Burkholderiales > UBA6910 > DATIUV01. The sequence goes on from JBMOQX010000037.1 coordinate 119,112, forward strand.
ACCCCCAACGGCGACCCCGATTTCTGCACCGCCCGCCGTTAGCCCCACTTTAAAGAAGAAAAAGAAACCGTCAACAATTCCAGCTCCAGTATTGTCAGGAACGCAAGTAACGCCGCCAACCACGAACTCCGGTTGGGAAGCCGAGCAATTCGTCGCTAAAGCGATGACGGCATCGGGCTGGACTGTATATGATGTATCAAGGCAGCGGCTCGGTTACGACCTACTAGCGAAGCGTGGCGTGGTCACTCGCTATGTCGATGTGAAGAGCTCGGTAGGATCGTGCAGCCCGACGATGACACTTCGTGAGTGGCAGCAAGCCAAGGTTCACGGGCCTGCTTACGTGCTGGCAATCGCCGAGAATTTCAATCCGTTGGGAGTGAACGCGATCTTCTGGGTCTTAGATCCGACGAACTCTTGCGCCGCTTCTCCCGCTACCACCACTCAATACGCGATCTCTCGCACTTCGTGGCGTGCTGCGGTGATTGATATCGCGGATCTGTAGACTGCTTGCTGGACCACTGATCTCGTCAACCTGTCTGGTGTCGGTCGCTCTACTCAATGTCGGACGGCGATGCGTGCATTTTCAGCGATGACTAACAACGATATCAAGAGGCTACTGGAAGCTCAGGAGGCATTGCGCCAACTTGAACCGTTTTCTGGCGCACTGAAAGCCTTCGAAGAAAGCGCGAGCCTCCGCCGGCTGGTACAAGACGCGAATCGTCACCAGGAGGCAATGCGCGCTCTCCTTGGGCCCCTCGATGAATTGTACCGAGCGGACCTTGTGATGCCGGTATTACCGCTCGCTCGTGAGCTCGAAGGGCTGCGAACGATGCTCGACGAGATTCAGACGCGATTCCGTCTTCCCGAAATCGTTGAAGCGACCAAATTATTTCGGGACTGGGAGAGCAGCACCACCACAAGCGTGATAAGGCGGTATCAGGAACAGGCGTCCGAGGTTCAGAATGCAATTGAACGAATGCGTGTCCCGTGGCTCGACATTCAAGATGAACTTCGCTCGATCAAAGGTTTCGCCGAGTTGCAAGGCATCGGATACGCGCTGCGCACCATGCCGGCCTTCGACAGGCACTTGGCCGACGCGATACGGATCGATCTCGGCGACTGGCGGGATAAACTCGATTGGCCGTCTGAGATCTTTACCGATTCGCTCGCGCGCGCGGCGTTTTACGCCGCACGTGGTTTCGATCCCGCCCTAACCACGTTCCCAGCGGCAGCGTTCGCGCAGAGCATTAGTATCGCGGGACTTAGGGGCGTGCCGCCGCCGCTGATATCAGCTTACTACGTCGAGCCTGAGGCCGAAGAGAAAGATGAGCAGGAGGCCGGCTTAGAGCGCACGAACGCAGCCCATGACCGGTTACAGCGTTTCGAAAGCCAGATGCGCAAGTTCATCGACGAGATGATGAGGGCAGCCTTCGGCGAGGAGTGGACTAAGCATCAGGTTCCCGGCGACATCCGCACGGCATGGCTTGAAAAACGAGGGAAAGCGAAGGACGGCGGCGAGCCCGAGTGGCCCATTATCGCCTATGCGGACTTCACCGACTACGTGCCTATCATCACACGCAAGGACAACTGGAAGAAAGCCTTTGAGCCGATCTTCAGGCGGCCGGCTTTCGTGCAAGAGTCCTTTCAGCGGCTCTATCCAATCCGCGTCTGCACCATGCACGGCCGACTTATCACGCAGGACGATGAGCTGTACCTGTACGTCGAGACGAAGCGCCTCCTGGCGGCCATCGGGATCAAGACCTAAGAAGCGCCATGCCTGAACGGCACGTAGCCATTTCGTAACGCTTCGTGGCTTCCTCTGCCTTGTTTGAGGCTTCGTACTGCTGCTCTCGGAACTTGGCGTGTGTCGCAAGAGCTTGATTGATAATGCTCCTCGAACTGACCTTTGGACTGTTAATCCGCAGGTCCCTGGTTCGAGCCCAGGTCGGGGAGCCACCCACCGCCCGCTCCCGTCATTCCCGAAAGTCGATCAGCTCCGCCACCGGCAGGCCGCCCATATCGCGCAGCTTGTCGTATTTCGGCGCAGCGGGATCGATCAGGTCGGCCATCCGCGCAAAGTTTCTTTCCCTCCACGAAGGTTTCGCGCCCGTCTTCCGTGTGGCGCCGGACGCCATAGCGCACGCGGGCGAGGTGATCGCCGCTGACCTTGCTGACGAAGTTCTTCGTTGCCCAGATGGCGCCGTGGCGTGCCAGGTCGCCAAGCCGCGCCGCGTGGTTGATCGTCTCCCCCGCCACGGTGAATTTCGATGCTGGCGGGCGTGTTGCACGTGCCGAGCCAATCGTGGTCCTCGTTCAGGCCGATGTTGAGATGCAGCTGTGTAAGCCAGCCTTTGCGCGTCCGCCAGGCGCGGTCGATGCGGTCCATCTCGCGGTTGAGCTGCCAGGCGCACGCCAGCGCGTTGTCGATATAACGGCAGTCCGGCTGTGGAAAGAAATAACGGACCATGCCGTCCCCGACGTACTTGCCATGGATGCCGTAATAGCGCCGGAACAGCGGCTCCATCGCCGCCCGGATCTCGTCGATCAGCGCGGGGTATTCGTCCGGCGGCAGCTCGGCGCAGATGCGCACCGCCGGACAGGGAATCGTTTCCACGGTGAGGGTGAGATCGCCTCCCTCCGCGAGGGCGCCCGCGGTCCTGCGACCGTCGCCGAGGGTGGCAGCGCCCGGCATTCTCAGGACGGACGACTTCGGTTGCGGGGCCGAGGCAGCAAGGCGGCCGACGATCTCGTCCATGCTGAGGTCTTGTCGCTTCAACTGTTTAATCTGATTCACGGTGTCTAACGCAGCCGCTGGAAAGTACCCCGACCGGCGCGGGCGAATCCGGGTGCCGTGGATCTTGGAGAGGCGTGGCCTCGCAGGGCGAGTCGCCCGGACGTTCGTGGCGGCGGCCGTGGCGATTCAGGGAATGGCGGCCATGGCCCAGGAAACCCTGCCCCCCAGCCTGCTGTTGATTGCCTCGGATCGCCTCCAGGATCCCAACTTTCGCCGGACCGTGGTGCTGGTGCTGCAGACGCCGGGCGGGCCGTTCGGTTTCGTACTCAACCGGCCGTCGCCGGTAACAGTCGGCGAGGTCCTACCGCAAGCGCCTCCGGCATTGGCGGCAGCGCGGGTTTACGCGGGAGGGCCCGTGTCGCCCCGGACGGTCGGCGCCCTGTTCTCCGCGCCGGAAACTCCGCCCCGGTCGTTGCCGGTGCTGGAAGAACTGTATTTCTCGGTGGACCCGACCACCATTGCCGGGATTCTCGGGGCCGCGGAGCCGCCCCGGCGTCTGCGCGTGTTCGCGGGATACGCGGGTTGGGCGCCGGGCCAGCTGGAAAGCGAACTGGCGCGCGGGGACTGGTGGGTCTGGCCCGCCGACGAAAGCACGGTGTTCGACATTCCGGCCGAGCGGCTATGGCCGTTGCTCTACGGCCGTGCGACGGCGCGCCGGGCCGGGGTGCCGCCGCTACCGGCGCGGGGTCACGGGGGCTGGCCGGGGGCCGCCGCCGGAGCGAGCGTCGAGGACCTGAAAGAACACCTCGTCCTGGCGGATCATGCCGAGTTCGGCGCGGGCGCGCTCTTCGATCGCGTCCGTGCCCTGCTTGAGATCCCGGACCTCGGCGTCGAGCGCGGCATTGCGCGCGCGCAACCGGGCGTTGTGATCGCGCTGCCGCTCGACGCGGCGGTCGAGATCGCGCACCGTGAGCCAGCTTCCCTTGCCCATCCACAGCGGATACTGCAGCGAGGCCAGGAGCGCCAGCAACACGGCAGCGAGCAGCTTCATTGGCGCAGCTGGTAGAACGCGTCGCGGCCCGGATAGGCGGCCGAGTCGCCGAGATCCTCCTCGATCCTCAGCAACTGGTTGTATTTCGCAAGCCGGTCCGAGCGCGACAGCGAACCGGTCTTGATCTGCATCGCGTTGGTGGCCACCGCGATGTCGGCGATGGTGGTGTCCTCGGTTTCCCCGGAACGGTGCGACACCACCGCGGTGTAACCGGCCCGGCGCGCCATCTCGATGGCGGCCAGCGTTTCGCTGAGGGTGCCGATCTGGTTGACCTTGATCAGGATCGAGTTGGCCACGCCCTGCTTGATGCCCTCGCGCAGAATGCGGGTGTTGGTGACGAAAACGTCGTCGCCCACCAGCTGCACGGTCTTGCCGAGCCGGTCGGTCAGCAGCTTCCAGCCTTCCCAGTCCAGTTCGCTCATGCCGTCCTCGATGCTCAGAATCGGATACTTGGCCGTCCACCCCGACAGCACGTCGGCGAATTCCGCCGCGCTCAGACTGCGTCCCTCCGCCTCCAGGCGGTAGCGCCCCTCCTTGAAGAACTCCGAGGCGGCGCAGTCCAGGCCGATCGCCACGTCGGGGCCCGGCAGGTAGCCCGCCGCCTCGATCGCCTGCATGATGAGCTGCAGCGCCGCCTCGTTGTTGGGGAGGTCCGGCGCAAACCCCCCCTCGTCCCCGACGGTGGTGGGCATGCCCTTGTCGTGGAGCAGCTTTTTCAGCGCGTGGAAGACCTCGGCGCCGCAACGCAGGGCGTCGCGGAACGTCTGCGCCCCCACCGGGATGATCATGAACTCCTGCAGGTCGAGCCGGTTGTTGGCGTGGGCGCCGCCGTTGATCACGTTCATCAGCGGCACCGGCATCGCCGTATGCCCGACCCCGCCGATGTAGCGATACAGCGGTAGCCCGGACTCCTCGGCCGCGGCCTTGGCCACCGCCATGGACACCGCGAGGATGGCATTCGCCCCGAGGCGCGACTTGTTGTCCGTGCCGTCCAGCTCGACCAGCGTCTGGTCGATGAACGCCTGTTCCGCGGCGTCCAGACCGACGATGGCCTCGGAGATCTCGGTGTTGACGTTCTCCACCGCCTTCAGCACGCCCTTGCCGAGATAGCGCTGGCGGTCGCCGTCGCGCAGCTCGATCGCCTCCTTCTGCCCGGTGGACGCCCCGGACGGCACTGCCGCGCGGCCCATCGAGCCCGATTCCAGCAGCACGTCGGCTTCCACCGTGGGATTGCCCCGGGAATCGAGGATTTCCCGCGCGACGACGTCGACGATTGCGCTCATGCTTCTCCCCTTTTCTTCGTGATACCCGGTCAAGCCGTCTTGCGGCCCGCCGCGGGCGCAAGCCCCTGCTCGGCAAATCCGCGCCGCTTGACCAGAGCGTCCAGTTCCTTGAGGGTTTCGAGCAGCTCGCGCATGCGCGGGAGCGGCCACGCATTGGGGCCGTCCGACAGCGCGCGTTCGGGCTCCGGATGCGTTTCCATGAACAAACCGGCAATGCCGGTCGCCACCGCGGCGCGCGCCAGCACGGGCACAAACTCGCGCTGCCCGCCGCTGCGATCGCCCTGGCCGCCGGGAAGCTGCACCGAATGTGTGGCGTCGAACACCACCGGGCATCCGGTATCGCGCATCACCGCCAGCGAGCGCATGTCGCTCACCAGGTTGTTGTAGCCGAACGACACGCCGCGCTCGCAGACCATGATGTTGTCGGCGCCGCTCGCCTCGCGCGCCTTCTGCACCACGTTCTTCATGTCCCACGGCGCGAGAAACTGGCCCTTCTTGATGTTGACCGGCCTGCCCGCCGACGCCACCGCCTGGATGAAGTCGGTCTGGCGGCAGAGAAAGGCCGGCGTCTGCAGCACGTCGGCCACCGCCGCCACCGCCGCCACTTCCTGCTCGGTGTGGACGTCCGTGAGCACCGGGACCCCGATCTGCCGCCGCACCTCCGCCAGAATCTCGAGTCCCTGATCCATGCCGAGTCCGCGAAACGACTGGCTCGAGCTGCGGTTCGCCTTGTCGTAGGACGACTTGTAGATGAACGGCACGCCGACACTGGCGGCCAGTTCCTTCAGCATGCCCGCGGTGTCCATCGCCAGCTGGCGGGACTCCACCACGCACGGCCCGGCGATCAGGAACAGGGGCCGGTCGAGGCCGACTTCAAATCCGCACAGCTTCATCGTGGAGCCCTCCCGCGGCTCGCCGGGTCAGGCCGGCGCGGAGGCGTTGGCCCGCAACGGCGCCGGGCTCTCGCGATCCAGCGGCACGCGCCGCTGGCGCTGGGCCCGGGCGGCCTGGATGAAGGCCTTGAACAGGGGGTGGCCATCCCGCGGCGTCGAGGTGAACTCCGGATGGAACTGGCACGCCACGAACCACGGGTGGTCGGGCAGCTCGATCATCTCGCAGAGGTCTTCCTGCGCCGAGACCCCGCTCACCACCATCCCCGCCTGGGTCAGCTGCGGCAGCAGGGGATTGTTGACCTCGTAGCGGTGGCGGTGCCGTTCCACGATGGACGGCGCGCCGTAGATGCGCCGCGCGAGCGTCCCTTCCACCAGACGGCACTCCTGCCCGCCCAGACGCATGGTGCCGCCAAGGTCGGAATCGGCGCTGCGGATTTCGCGGCCGCCTTCGCGCGTGACCCATTCCGTGATGAGCGCGATCACGGGGTGCGGCGTCTGCGGGTCGAATTCCGTGCTGTGGGCGCCGCCCAGGCCGGCCCGGTGGCGGGCGAATTCGATCACCGCCAGCTGCAGGCCCAGGCAGATGCCGAGGTAGGGAACGCCGTTCTCGCGGGCGTAGCGGATCGCCTCGATCTTGCCCTCGACCCCGCGCTTGCCGAACCCGCCCGGGACGAGAATCGCGTCCATGTCCCGCAGGCAGCCGACGCCTTCATTCTCGATGCGCTCGGAATCGATGTAATGGATGCGCACCCGGGAGCGCGTGTGGATGCCCGCGTGGATCAGGGCTTCCGACAGGGACTTGTAGGATTCCGTCAGGTTGACGTATTTGCCCACCAGGGCGATGTCCACCTCGCCCGACGGGTGATCCAGCGCGTCCACCAGCGCATTCCACGCGGTCAGGTCGGCCGGCGGCGTGGTCAGCGCGAGGCGCCGGCAGACGATCTCGTCCAGGCGCTGGCGGTGCAGGTTGTCCGGGATCTTGTAGATGCTGTCGACGTCCACCGCCGAGATGACGGCTTCCTCCGGCACATTGGTGAACAGGGCGATCTTGCGCCGCTCGTCCGCCGGGATCGGGCGGTCCGCGCGGCACAGGATCACGTCGGGCTGAATGCCGATCTCGCGCAGCTCTTTCACCGAGTGCTGCGTCGGCTTGGTCTTGATCTCGCCCGCCGACGGGATGTACGGGACCAGCGTCAGGTGGATGAAACAGGAATCCTCGCGCGGCATCTGGATCGACATCTGGCGCACCGCCTCGAGAAACGGCAGCGACTCGATGTCGCCCACGGTGCCGCCCACCTCGACGATGGCCACCTCCGCGTCGCCGGCGCCCCTGCGGATGCACAGCTTGATCTCGTCCGTAATGTGAGGAATCACCTGAACAGTGCCGCCCAGGTAATCGCCCCGGCGCTCCTTCTTGATGACGCTCTCGTAGATCTGGCCGGTGGTGAAGTTGTTCCGGCGGCTCATCTTGGCCTTGCTGAAGCGCTCGTAATGGCCCAGGTCGAGATCGGTCTCCGCCCCGTCTTCGGTCACGAACACCTCCCCGTGCTGGAACGGGCTCATGGTGCCGGGATCGACGTTGATGTAGGGATCGAGCTTGAGGAGGGTGACTCGGATGCCGCGGGACTCGAGCAAGGCGGCGAGGGACGCGGATGCGGTGCCTTTGCCCAACGATGACACCACACCACCCGTGACGAAGATAAACTTTGTCATGGAAGGCTATGATAGCCCAAAAACATGACCGGCAACAGTTCGCAAGCGCCGTCGCCGATGGCGTCTCGAGCCGCTGCCCAGCGCCCAATCCCAGATGCTGCCTCGCGCCGTCGCCGACGAGCTAAAGCTCCGCTACCCGCTGCTGGAAACGCTGCCCGCGACGCTGTTCGAGCGCATCGTCGCCGAGGCGGGCTACGCAGTCGTTCCGCGCGGCACGGTGCTGTTCGATGAGCGCCAGGGTTGCGCCGCGTTCCCACTGGTGCTGGAAGGTGTGGTGCGGGTGAGCAAGACGGCGGCCAGCGGCCGCGAGTTGCAGCTGTACCGCGTCTCGCCCGGTGAAAGCTGCATCCTGACTTCCGGCTGCCTGCTCGGCGGCCAACCCTACGCGGCGCGCGGCGTCGCCGAGTCGGAAACACGCCTCGTCACCCTGCCCCCCGCCACATTTGTCCGCCTGATCGACGAGCACCCGCCCTTCCGGCAGCACGTGTTCGGATTGTTTTCGGAGCGCATCGCGGAGCTGATGCAGCTGGTGGAGGAGATCGCCTTCCGCCGGCTCGACGAGCGGCTGGCGGCGCTGCTGGTGGACCGGGGGCCACTGGTGCGCGCCACCCACCAGGCGCTGGCCGACGATCTCGGCAGCGTGCGCGAGATGGTGACCCGCCTGCTGCGCGCCTTCGCCGAACAGGGGTGGGTGCGGCTGGCGCGGGAGCAGATCGAGGTGAGGGACGCCGCGGCGCTGAAACGGCTGGCCGGCAACCGTCCCACCGTCTGACGCAAGCCGGCCCGGCGGGGTCGGCGCCCTCAGGCCGGCGCCGGCTCCCGGCGCTTCGCCTGGTTCGCGAGGAACAGCCAGGTCTCCACCACCGTGTCCGGGTTGAGGGAGAGGCTTTCGATGCCCTCTTCCATCAGCCACTGCGCCAGATCGGGATGATCCGAAGGCCCCTGCCCGCAGATGCCGACGTATTTACCGGCGCGCCGGCAGGCCTGGATCGCCAGCCGCAGCATGGCTTTCACGGCGGGATCGCGTTCGTCGAAGAACTCCGCCACCAGGCCCGAGTCGCGATCCAGCGCCAGCGTCATCTGCGTCATGTCGTTGGAGCCGATGGAGAAGCCGTCGAAGTGCTCGAGGAACTGGTCCGCCAGCAGAGCATTGGACGGGATCTCGCACATCATCACGATCCGCAGGCCGTTCTCGCCGCGCTTCAACCCGTTCTGCGCCAGCAGCTCCAGCACGCCCCTGGCCTCGCCCAGCGTGCGCACGAACGGCACCATGATCTCGACGTTGGTGAGCCCCATCTCGTCGCGCACCCGCTTGAGCGCGCGGCACTCCAGCTCGAAACAGTCCTTGAACGACGGCGATACATAGCGCGAAGCGCCGCGGAAACCCAGCATCGGGTTCTCCTCGTGCGGCTCGTAGCGGTCGCCGCCGATCAGACTGGAGTATTCGTTGGACTTGAAATCCGACAGGCGCACGATGACCGGCTTGGGCCAGAACGCGGCGCCCAGCGTCGCCACTCCCTCGGTGATCTTGTCGACGTAGAAGCTCACCGGATCGCGGTAGCCTGCCGACTGGCGCTCGACCGCGGCCTTCAGTTCGGCGGGCACGTTCGGGTAGTCCAGCGCGGCCTTGGGATGAACCCCGATCATGCGGGCGATGATGAACTCGAGCCGTGCCAGCCCAATGCCCTCGTTGGGCAGGCGCTGGAACTCGAACGCCAGCTCGGGATTGCCCACGTTCATGGTGATCTTCACCGGCGAGGGCGGCATCGACTGGGGCGCCACGTCCGCCACCTCGACGTCCAGGCGGCCGTCGTAGACGTACCCCGTGTCGCCTTCCGCGCAGGAGACCGTGACGTCCCTTCCTTCGCTGAGCGCGCGTGTCGCGTCGCCGCAGCCCACCACCGCCGGAATCCCGAGTTCGCGGGCGATGATCGCCGCGTGGCAGGTGCGCCCGCCGCGGTTGGTGACGATCGCGGCGGCGCGCTTCATCACCGGCTCCCAGTCGGGGTCGGTCATGTCGGTGACGAGTACGTCGCCCGCCTGCACCAGGGACATCTGCGAGGCGTCCTTGATGATCCGCACCGGCCCGATGCCCACCTTCTGTCCGATGGCGCGGCCGCTGGTGAGCACCTCGGAGCGCTGCTTGAGGCGGTAGCGCTTCATGCCGTCGAGCCCGCCCTGCGCCTTTACCGTCTCCGGGCGCGCCTGGAGCACGTAGAGCTTGCCGTCGACGCCGTCCTTGCCCCACTCGATGTCCATGGGCCGGCCGTAATGGGCCTCGATGCTCATGGCGTAGCGTGCCAGCTCGGCGACGTCCTCGTCGGTGATCGAAAAGCGCATGCGCTCGGCATCCGGGACGTCCACCGTCTGCGTCGACTTGCCGGCCTGACGCGAGTCGGTGAACACCATCTTGATCGCCTTCGAGCCCCGGGCCCGGCGCAGGATCGCCGGCCTTCCCTGCTCGAGGCCGCGCTTGTAGACGTAGAACTCGTCCGGATTGACCGCGCCCTGCACCACCGTCTCGCCCAGCCCGTAGGACGACGTGACGAACACCACCTGGTCGAAACCGGACTCGGTATCCAGCGTGAACATCACGCCGGCAGCGGCCAGGTCGCTGCGCACCATGCGCTGGATGCCCGCCGACAGCGCCACCTGCGCGTGATCGAAGCCTTTGTGCACGCGGTAGGCGATGGCGCGGTCGTTGAACAGCGACGCGAACACGTGCTTGACCGCGTCCAGCACGTTGTCGAGCCCGTGGATGTTGAGGAACGTCTCCTGCTGCCCGGCGAAGGAAGCATCGGGAAGGTCCTCGGCCGTGGCGGAGGACCGCACCGCCAGCGAAACGCCGTCCCCGGCCTCGGCGGCGAGCCGCTGGTAGGCGCCGCTGATCGCCTCGGTCAGTGCCGCGGGAAACGGGGTCTCCACCACCCAGCGGCGAATCTCGGCGCCCGCGCGGGCCAGGGACTCGACGTCATCGATGTCCAGGCTCGCGAGCTTCTCGTTGATGCGGCGGTCGAGGCCGCCGTGCGCGAGGAAGTCGCGATAGGCGGCGGCGGTGGTGGCGAATCCATGGGGGACGCGCACCCCGGCATGCTCCAGGTGGCTGATCATCTCCCCGAGCGAGGCGTTCTTGCCCCCCACCCGCTCGACATCGTTCATGCCGAGTTCGTCGAACCACATCACGTATGCCTGGCCGGCCATCGCGTCACCCGCTGAGAATTGTGTTAAGGGCAAAAGATCGCTATTTTAGCCGCTCCGCCCTCGTGGCGCAGCCCGAGCGAGCCATGACCGCCCAGCGCACCGCGTTCTTCGTTTCCGACCGCACCGGCATCACCGCGGAGATGCTGGGCCACAGCCTGCTGGCGCAATTCGAAGGCCTTTCCTTCATCGAGCGCCCGATACCGTACGTCGACACCCTCGCCAAGGCCCAGCTCCTGCTGGAGGAGATCAAGCGCACCCGCGAGCGCGACGGCGTGCGCCCGCTGGTGTTCAGCACGCTGGTCAACCCGGAAATCAACGAGGTGCTGAAAAACGCCGACGCCCTGGTGCTGGACGTGATGGAGATGTTCATCACGCCGATGGAGAAGGAGCTGGACATGCGCTCCACCCATGCCGTGGGCAGGTCCCACGGCGCGCGGGACCCGTTCGGCTATCACCGGCGGATCGAGGCGGTCAATTTCGCCCTGTCCCACGACGACGGCCTCTCCACCCGGGATCTGAACAATGCCGAGATCGTGCTGGTGGGCGTGTCCCGCTCCGGCAAGACCCCGACCTCGCTCTACATGGCGCTGCAGTTCGGCATCTGGGCCGCCAACTATCCGTTCACGCCCGACGATTTCAGCGCCATGCGGCTGCCGGCCTCCATCGCGGCACACAAGCACAAGCTCTACGGCCTCACCATCAATCCGGAGCGCCTGCACCGGATCCGCAGCGAGCGCAAGCCCAACAGCAAGTACGCCGACATCGCCAACTGCGCCTTCGAGGTCCGCGAAGCGGAGGCCCTGATGCGCCAGGAGGGCATTCCCTACATCGACGCGACGGCCATGTCGGTGGAGGAAATGGCCACCACCATCCTGCACCAGGCCGAACTGAAGCGGCACATCTTCTAGCGCCTGCCGCCCGCGGACGCCCCCAGCTGGCGCACACGCTCGAACACGCATACCGCGGCGGCGGCAGCCGCGTTGAGCGAGTCCACCGCCCCCGGCATCGGCAGGCGCACGCGCCGGGTTGCGGCAGCCTGCAACGGCGGCGAGATCCCCGCCCCCTCGTTGCCGATGACGAAGGCGACCGGGCCGGTCAGATCGACCTCGAACAGCGACGTCGGCGCATCCGGCACGGCGGCGACCACCTGCCCGTGGAACTCCCGGGCGGCCGCCACCAGATCCACCCGCTCCCGCACCACCGTGGCGAAATGCCCCCCCATCCCTGCGCGCAGCGCCTTGGGTGACCACGGATCGGCGCACTGCGCCGAAAGCTGGATCGTCTGGATTGCGCCGGCAGCGCAAGTGCGGATGATGGATCCCACGTTGCCGGGATCCTGCAGGTCTTCCAGCAGCATCATCGAATCGCACATGCCCGGCACCGCCAATGCCGGGCGCGGCGCCAGCGCCAGCACTCCGTCAGGCGCTTCCAGCCCGGACGCGGCGTTCAGGAGCCGATCCGCCAGCACCAGGATTGCCGCGGAAGGCACCCGCCGCATCAGCGCCTGCGCCGGCGCCGTCTCCGCCGCCGATTCACCCAGCACCAGCCGCTGCAGGCCGCCGAGGGTATCCAGATAGGCGCGGACCAGACGCTCGCCTTCCAGCACCATCTGCCCCGCGTTGCGTCGCTCCCGCGCCGAGGCAATCAGGCGCAGCAGCGCCCGGTAGGCCGGGTTCTCCCGCGAACGCACGACTTTGAGGGACGACCCGCTCACGCGATTCCCGCTCCCGCCGCCGACGGCCCGGATGCGCCCCGGCGGTGTTTCACCCGAGCACTCGCCCGAGCGTGGCCACGGCGATGGTCAGCAGGCCCAGCGTCAGGTTGACCCCGACCAGCACGCGAATCCGCGCCAACGCAGACCCGGCCGCCTTCCAGTCCTGCGCGTCGCAGCCGCGCTTGAGGGCGGCGAAGGGACCGACGTAGACGTAAACGTAGATGATGGACATCACCACGCCCAGCAGCAGCATGGCGATCACGTACACGCGCGTCGCTCCGAGGAGGCCGAGCATGTGAAAGCCGCTGCCCAGGATCACGATCACCGCCGCCCACACCCACGGGAAAAACCGCCGGAACGTGGCGGCCCAGAGCCTGAGGCGGGCCGGCGGTTCGAGCACCTCGGCGGCCGCCGGGCGCAACGCCAGGTAGGCGAAGAACATTCCGCCGATCCAGATGACGGCGGCGAGCACGTGCAGAAACTTGGACACGATCACGATGGATACTCCTTTCAAAAAATCACTCGGCTGCCGACCGCGCGCGGGGACTGCGCCCCGGCTTCCAGCAGGCGGCGGACGGGCGCGAACGAGCGTCGATGCACCGGGCTTGGGCCCAGCCGTTCCAGCGCCGCGATATGGTCCGGCGTGGGGTAGCCCTTGTGACGGTCGAAGCCATAGCCGGGAAACTGCCGGTGCAGGGCCAGCATTTCGGCATCGCGCGCAGTCTTGGCCAGGATCGACGCGGCCCCGATTTCCGGGACCAGGGCGTCGCCGCGCACCACCGCGCGCGCCGGCATCGCCAGCGCGGGGCAATGGATGCCGTCCACCAGCACCTCCGTCGGCCGCAGGCCCAGCGCCGCCACCGCGCGCGCCATCGCCAGCAGGCTTGCCTGGAGGACGTTCAGGCGGTCGATCTCCTCCACCTCGGCCCGCGCCACCGCCCAGGCGGCGGCCCCGGCGCGGATTGCCGCCGCGAGCACATCGCGCCGCGCCGCGCTGAGGGCCTTGGAATCGCGCAATCCGTCGATCGGGCGCCGGGGATCCAGAATCACGCAGGCGGCGTACACCGGTCCCGCCAGCGGACCGCGTCCGGCCTCGTCCACGCCAGCCCGGGCCACGGTCGCGTCCGTCATCCGTCCATCACTCCCAGCACGGCACGCGCCGCCGTGCGGGCGTTGTCGCAGCGCAGTTGCTGGTGCAGGCGCGTGAACTCGCGTTCGATCTCCGCCAACCGCTGCGGGTCGCGCAGCTGGCTCAGCAGCCCCTGCACCAGATGCTCCGGCGTGGCCGCATCCTGGATGTACTCGGGCACCACTTCCCTTCCCGCCAGGATGTTGGGCATGCCCACGAACGGCAGGTAGCCCTTGCCCTTCACCAGCCACCAGGTGAAAGGCGACATGCGGTAGGTGATCACCAGCGGCCGTTTGTGCAGCGCCGCTTCCAGCGTCGCCGTCCCCGAGGTCGCGATGACGCCGTCGGCCGCAGCCATGGCCCGCTGCGCCTGACCTTCCAGCAGCAGCATGCCGAGCGCGTTCGGCCCGCCCCGCTCCGCGGCCGCGGCAAGGAACATCTCCCGGGTCAGCGCGTTGACCAGCGGCACCACCAGGCACACGCCGGGGAGCTCCTGGCGCAACAGCGCCGCCGTATCGACGAACACTCGTCCCAGGTACTTAAGCTCGTTCGCGCGCGACCCGGGCAGCAAGGCGATGACCGGCCCCTCCGGCGGGAGTCCCAGCGCCTGGCGCGCGCCGGCACGATCCGGCGCCATCGGTATCGCATCGGCCAGCGGATGGCCGACGTAGGTCACGGGGATCCCGTGGCGCTCGTAGATCGGGGGTTCGAAGGGAAACAGCACCAGCACGTGGTCCGCCGCGCGCTTCACCTTCACGATGCGGCCCGCGCGCCAGGCCCACACGGTGGGACCGACGTATTGCATCGTGCGGATGCCACGCGCCCGCAGCGTCGTTTCCAGACCCAGGTTGAAATCCGGCGCATCGACGCCGATGTAAAGGTCCGGGGGATCCCTCCGGAGCGCATCGCGCAGTTCGTTGCGGATGCCGAGGATCTCGAAGTAGTGCCGCGCCACTTCGGCGAGCCCCATCACCGAGAGCTTCTCCATCGGAAACAGCGAGCGCACGCCGGCGGCCAGCATCTGCGGCCCGGCAACGCCGACAAAGTCCAGCTCGGGCTGCCGTTCCTTCAGCGCCCGTACCAGAGGGCCCGCGAGGGCATCGCCGGAGGGCTCGCCGGCCACGATGGCGATGCGCCGCGGCTTGGAAACGGCAGACACGGCGGGCGGCTCAGCGGATCAGGCCGCGCGAGGGCTCCGCCAGGAAATCGGCGAGCACCTTGAGCTCCGGCGTGGCCGCCGCCTGCCCGGTGATCGCCGCGCGCGCCTCCTCCAGCGCCAGGCCGCTGCGATAGAGGATCTTGTAGGCGCGCTTCAGGACTTGAATTGACGCGCTGGAAAATCCGCGGCGCTTGAGACCCTCGGCGTTGATGCCGAACGGCCGCGCGGGGTCCCCCGAGGCGATGACGTAGGGTGGCACGTCCTGCAGCAGCACCGTCCCCACCCCGGTCATGACATGCGCTCCGATGCGCACGAACTGATGCACACCGGTGAACCCCCCGAGCACCGCGTAGTCGCCGACCTTCACGTGGCCGGCAATCTGCGCGTTGTTGGCGAACACCGCGTTGTTTCCCACCTGGCAGTCGTGGGCAAGGTGCACGTAGGCCATGATCCAGTTGCCGTTTCCGAGCCGGGTGACGCCGGCATCCTGGACCGTGCCGATATTGAAGGTGCAGAACTCGCGGATCGTGTTGTCGTCGCCGATCTCGA
The DNA here is from genome assembly GCA_049322755.1 of Pseudomonadota bacterium. Taxonomy (GTDB): domain Bacteria; phylum Pseudomonadota; class Gammaproteobacteria; order Burkholderiales; family UBA6910; genus DATIUV01. Next base: position 134,538 of record JBMOQX010000037.1, read on the forward strand.
GCCGGGTGTCCTCGCCGCGGTACTTTTTGTCCTGAGGAATCTCACCGAGCGAACAGAAGTGGAAGATCCGGTTGCCGGCGCCGATGCGGGTGCGGCCGCCGACCACCACATGATGGCCGATGCGGGTCCCCGGCCCGACGCTCACCCCCGGCCCGATGATGGAGTAGGCGCCGACCCGGACGTCGTCCGCCAGCTCCGCGCCGGGGGCGACGATGGCGGTCGGGTGGATGCGCGGCTCTGCGTCGTGATGCCAGTCCATGACCAGTCGGCGCCGGCGGCGGGATTCAGAGCGTGCGCACGGTGCACATCAGCTCGGCCTCGGCCACCAGCTGGTCGCCCACCGTGGCGCGCGCGATGTACTTCCAGATGCCTCTCACCACCCGCAGCGTTTCCACGTGCAGCAGCAGCTGATCCCCCGCGGTCACGGGCCGCTTGAAACGCGCGTTGTCGATGCCGACGAAATAATAGACGGTGTTCTCGCCCCGTTCGCCCGTCATGCCGCGAAACGACATGATGGCCGCTGCCTGGGCCAGCGCCTCGACGATCAGCACCCCCGGCATGACCGGGTGGTGGGGGAAATGCCCCTGGAAGAACGGCTCGTTGATGGAGACGTTCTTCACCGCGGTGATGCTCTTGCCGTCGTCGCACTCCAGCACCCGGTCGATGAGGATGAACGGATAGCGGTGGGGCAAGAATCTGAGAATCTCATGGATGTCCATCGCGCTCAAGATGAGGTCCTTTCCAGCGCCTCGAGGCGCGTCTTCAGTTCCCGTATCTGGCGCGCCATCTCGTCCAGGTGGCGCAGGTGGGCGGCATTGCGGATCCAGTCACGGTGGGAGAGAAACGGGAACACCGAGGTGTAGATCCCCGGCGTGTCGATGGAACGGATGATGGCGGTGCCGCCGGAGATCGTCGTGCCGTCGGCGACCTCCAGGTGGCCCGCGAACATGGCGGCGCCGCCGATCCGGCAGTTCCTCCCGATGTGCGTGCTGCCAGCGATCCCGGCGCAGCCGGCGATGGCGGTGTGGGCGCCGATCCGGCAGTTGTGGCCGATCTGCACCTGGTTGTCGATACGCACGCCATCCTCGATCACGGTATCGTCCAGCGCACCCCGGTCGATCGACGAGTTGGCGCCGATTTCCACGTCGTTGCCGATCACCACCCTTCCGATCTGCGGGATCTTGACCCAGTGATCGTCTTCCCAGGCCATGCCGAAGCCGTCGGCGCCGATCACCACCCCGCTGTGCAGGATGCAGCGCTCGCCCACCACGCAGTCGTTGTAAATGGAAACCCCCGCGTAGACCACGGTATCCGCCCCGATGGATACCCGTTCGCCGATGGCGCATCCCGCACCCACCCGCGCCCCGGCGCCCACCCGCGCCCCGGCGCCCACGCAGGACAGCGGCCCGACAGCGGCGCCGGGATCGATCTGCGCGCCGGGCGCGACGACCGCGGTCGGATGGATCCCCGCCGCTCCCCGCTCCGGTGGATTGAGCAGCGCCGCGACCTTGGCGAAGTAGGCGTAGGGATTGTCGCAGACGATGCGCGGGATCGAGGTGGCCGACGCTGCCTGCGGCGGGACGATCACCGCGCCCGCCCGGGTTTTCGCCAGCTGGGCGCGATACTTGGGACTGGCGAGAAACGTGATGTGTTCCGGGCCGGCGCTCTCCAGGGCCGCCACCTGCCGCAGCCGCAATCCCGCGTCTCCCATCACCTCGCCGCCCAGCCGCGCGGCGAGTTCCCCGAGGGTCACGCCCGATGCCGATGGCTTAGGGATGGTCATCGCGGCCCCCGCCTTACCCTGCGCCGGCGGCGCCGATCACTTGGTCTCCGCGTCGAGCGTCTTCATCACCCGCTCGGTGATGTCGATGGCAGGGCTGCCGTAGACGATCTGCTCGCGCTGGAGGATGAGGTCGAATTTCTCGGCTTCGGCGATCTGCTTGATGATCTTGTCGATCTTCTGGAACAGCAGCGCGGTCTCTTCGTTGCGCCGCAGGTTCAGGTCCTCCCGGAACTCACGCTGCGCGCGCTGCACTTCGCGGTTCAGGCTCGCCAGCTCGCGCTCGCGTTTCTGCCGCTCCGTTTCGGAAAGCGTGACGGCGTCCCTCTCCAGCTGGGTCTGGACATCGCGCGCCTGCTTGATCAGCTTCTGGATTTCCTGGTCCCGGCCGCTGAACTCGCGCTCGATCTTCTTGATCGCGCGCGACCCCACCGCGGACTCGTTGAGCACGCGCTGGACACTGACCACGCCGATCTTGACCTCGGCGGCCCGGGCGCCGGCGGCAAGCATCAGCACGGCCGTCAGCGCGACAAGGATGGCATTACGCAACTCGACTCTCCTCTGCATCAGAACGTGCGCCCCAGCTGGAACTGGAACGGCTCGGTTTGGTCGTTGTCCTTCTTGTTGAGCGGGTAAGCCAGCGAAAACCGCAGCGGCCCGATGGGCGAGAGCCAGGTCACCCCGACGCCGGCCGAGTAACGGAACCCCTCGGAACCCTCCAGCGCACCCTCGCCATAAATGGCGCCGGCGTCGACGAACACGCTCATGCGCGCCGAGCGATCGTCGCGGAATCCGGGAAAGGGAAAGAAGACTTCCGCACTGCCCACCACCAGCGTGTCGCCGCCCAGCGCCGCGTCGCTGGAGTCGCGCGGACCGAGCGATGCTGTCTCGTAACCGCGAACGGTGCTGATGCCGCCGGCGAAGAAATTCTTGAAGAACGGCAGCGGCTGCCCGCTGTAGCCGTCCCCGTATCCCGCCTCCCCGCGCAGCGACAGCGTCCAGGTGCGGGTCAGCGGCCGGAACCACTGATGGAAATAGGTGACGCGATAATATTCCAGGTCGCCGCCGGGAATGGCGACCTCACCGCTGGCGCGCTGCAGGCTCCCGGAATTGGGGAAAATCGCGCTGTCGCGGGAATCCCGTGCCCAGCTCAAGGTGAGAGGGATCGTCGTCGTGCTGTCGCCGAACCCGCGCACGAAATTGACATAGCGCTCGGGCGAGTCCGGGAGCAGGGTGATGTCGGTCTGCTCGGCGCCGATGCCGAAAAACACGGTATCGATCTCGGTAATCGGGACGCCGAAGCGGACATTGCCGCCGATGGTGGAACTCTCGAAACTGCCGACGTCCAGAGACGTCGAGTCGACGTCGCGCCGGAAAAGGTCGAAACCGCGGCTGACGCCATCCACCGTCCAGTAAGGCTGCGTGAACGACAGCGCGTACACCGTGTTCACGCCACCGGTGTTGACCTGCAGCGAGAGGGCGTTGCCGGTGCCCATGAAATTGTTCTGGGAAATGGAGCCGCTCAACACCACGCCTTCCGAGCTGGAAAAGCCGGCGCCGAGAAGGAAAGAACCCGTCGGGACTTCCTCCACGGTGAAGTTCACGTCCACCTGGTCGGTGGTGCCGGGCACCGCCGGCGTCTCGACGTTGACGATCTTGAAGTAACCGAGCCGGTTGAGGCGGTCGCGGGACTGGTTGATCAGCTTGGATGAATACCATGCCCCCTCGAGCTGCCGCAGCTCGCGCCGGATCACTTCGTCCCGGGTGCGCTGATTTCCGAAGATGTTGACCCGCCGGACGTAGACGCGCCGGCCGGGGTCCACCAGGAACGTGAACGCCACCGTCCTGTTCTCCCGGTCCACCTTCGGCGCGGCGTTGACGTTGGCGAACGCGTAGCCCTCGTTGCCGAGGTGGTCGGACATCAGCTTGGTGGACTCGGTCAGCCGCTCGCGGGAGAACACCTCGCCCGGCTTGATCTTGATCAGCGCCCGCAGTTCCTCTTCGGGCACCACGAGGTTGCCTTCCAGGCTGGTCTCGGAGACCGTGTACTGGTCCCCTTCGGTGATGTTGATCGTGATATAGATGTCGGTCTTGTCCGGCGTGATCGAGACCTGGGTGGAATCGATCTGGAAGGCGAGGAAACCGCGGTCGAGGTAAAACGAGCGCAGGCTTTCCAGGTCGCCGGAGAGCTTCTGCTTGGAATACTGGTCGTCCTTCGTGTACCAGGTCAGCCATCCGGGCGTGGTGAGCTGGAACAGGCCGAGCAGCTCCTTCTCCGTGAACGCCTGGTTGCCGATGATGTTGATCTGGCGGATCTTGGCGGCGCCGCCCTCGTCCACCGCGAACGAGATCGCCACCAGGTTGCGGTCCAGCGGCGTGACCGTGGTGCTGACCTGCACCGCGTACTTGCCGCGGCTCAGGTACTGGCGCTTCATTTCCTGCTCCGAGCGCTCCAGCAGCGCACGGTCGAAGATCCGGGATTCCGCGAGGCCGACCTGCTTCAGGGCCGCCCGCAGCTGGTCGATCTCGAATTCCTTGACGCCGATGAAATCGATCTGGGAAATCGCGGGCCGCTCGTCGATGAACACCACCAGCACGTCGCCGTCCCGCTCGAGCCGGACGTCCTTGAAAAAACCGGTGGCGTAGAGAGCCTTGATCGCCTCGGACACGCGCTCGTCGGTCACGGTATCGCCGACCTTGATCGGCAGATAGCTGAACACCGTTCCCGCTTCGATGCGCTGGATGCCCTCGACGCGGATGTCGCGCGCGACAAACGGTTCCGCCGCCTGCGCGGCGAAAACCAGCAGCGCGGCGGCCAGCAGACCGACAGTCCAGCGGATCATCTGCGGTCAGCCGGTAAGGAGTCGATTGATGTCATTGAAAAGGGCAAAAGCCATCAGGGCGAACAGCAGCACCATGCCCACCTGCTGCCCCACTTCCATGGCCTTTTCCGAGACCGGACGACCCTTGAAAATTTCGACGACATAATACATTAAGTGCCCACCATCGAGCATCGGTATCGGCAGCAGGTTGAGGATGCCGAGGCTGATGCTGACAAGGGCGATGAACCCGAGGTAGGCTGCGGCCCCGATCTGCGCGGTCTGCCCGGCGTAGTCGGCGATGGTGATGGGGCCGCTGACGTTGCGCCAGGAAACGTCACCCAGCACCATCCGGTAAAGCATCTTCAGCGACAGCACCGTCGTTTCCCAGGTGCGCTGCAAGGCCGCCCCCAGCGATCCCAGCACGCCCAGGCGCTTGACGACGGTGAGCCCTTCCCAGGCCGCCGGATCCGCCTCAGGCCCGACGCCGATGCGCCCGATACGGATATCCCCGTCCTGCACCGCGTCGGGGACTACGGTCAGTCGCACCCGTGCCTCGCCGCGCTCGATCTCGAACTGCAGCGCGCGCTCGGGACTGCCGCGCACGATCTGCACCAGCGCGTCCCAGCGTTCCAGCGGACGGCCGTCGATGGCGGTGATGCGGTCGCCCTTCCGCAGGCCGGCGCGCTCGCCCGCGCCGCCGGCCACCACCTGCCCCACCACCGGCTTCAGGGCGGGGCGGAAGCTGACCAGGCCGAGGCGGTCCAGGAACTCCGGACCGAAGTCGTCCCCCTGCACGCCGGACAGGTCCAGCGAAACCACCTTGCCCGGCGCGCCGGCCCGATCCAGCTCCAGCGCCACGCGACCACGCGAAACCGCGTGGTCCAGCAGCGCCCACCGCAGGTCCTGCCAGGTTTCGACGGTATCGCCGTCCACCTTGCGCACCAGGTCACCCTCGGCCAGTCCCGCGACGGCCGCCGGGCTGTCCGGCACCACTGGGCCGAGCAGCGGCTTGATGCCGGGTACGCCGTTGAGGAACAGTCCCCAGTAGAGGACCACGGCCAGCAGAAAGTTGGCGATCGGACCCGCCGACACGATCGCGAAGCGCCGGTAGACGGACTGGCGGTTGAACGCGCGATGCCGCTCGGCCGCGTCCACCGGCGCCTCCCGCTCGTCCAGCATCTTGACGTAGCCGCCGAGAGGAAACGCCGAAATCACCCACTCGGTCCGGTCCGGCCCGTAGCGCTTGACCAGCAGCGGCTTGCCGAAGCCGACCGAGAAGCGCAGGACCCTGACGCCGCAGAGCCGGGCGACCCAGTAATGTCCCAGCTCGTGGAACACGATCAGGACGCCGAGGGCGAGGAGAAAAGCGGCGATGGTGGACAGAAGGCTCATGGCTTGGGCGGCCGCTTCGTGCCGACGGCCGGTGCCGCGCTGAGGACGAAGGCGATCGCTGAGCGCGGATTATAACAAAGCCGCCACCCGGCCCCGGGCGGCTTCGCGGCCCAGGCGGTCGGCTTCGACCGCGTCTTCCAGGGTATCGACGGGGAAAGTCGGCACCCGACCCAAGGCATCGTCGATCACCCCGGGGATCGCCGCGTAGCCGATGCGGCCGTGGAGAAACGCCTCCACCGCCACCTCGTTGGCGGCGTTGAGCACCGCCGGCGCGGACTGTCCGGCGCCGATGGCGCGGTAGGCCAGCGCGAGACACGGAAACCGTTGCGGGTCCGGCGCGCGGAAGTCCAGACGCCCGAGCGCGACGATATCCATCAGCCCGACACCGGAATCGATGCGCTCCGGGTAGCCGAGCGCATAGGCGATGGGAGTGCGCATGTCGGGTTGGCCGAGCTGGGCGATCACCGAGCCGTCGCGATACTCCACCATCGAGTGCACGATGCTCTGAGGGTGCACCACCACCTTGATGCGCTCCGGCGTCGCGTTGAACAGCCAGCACGCCTCGATCACCTCCAGCCCCTTGTTCATCATGGTGGCGGAATCGACGGAAATCTTGCGGCCCATCACCCAGTTCGGGTGGTTGCAGGCCTGCTCCGGCGTGACGCTCGACAGGCTTTCCAGCGGCGCATCGCGAAACGGCCCGCCGGACGCCGTCAGCCAGAGCCGGCGCACGCCGGCGCCGTCGAGGTCGCCGTCGAAGCCGGCGGGGAGCGCCTGCAGGATCGCGTTGTGCTCGCTGTCCAGCGGCAGCAGCGTGGCGCCGTGGCGGCGCACGGCGTCCATGAAGACGCGCCCCGCGCACACCAGCGTCTCCTTGTTGGCGAGCAGCAGCGTCTTGCCGGCCTTCACCGCCTCGAGCGCCGAGCGCAGCCCGGCCGCGCCGACGATGCCGGCCACCACCACGTCCGCCTCCGGTGCGGCAGCCGCTTCGGCGAGCCCCTCTTCGCCGCCGAGGGCGCGGGTTTCAAGCCCTGCCCCGCCGAGCGCCTGCTTCAGTTCGCCCAGGCGCGACGCGTCGCGAATGACGGCGAGTTTCGGACGGAATCGAAGGCACTGCTCCACCAGCCGGTCCACCTGGCGGTTCGCCGCCAATGCATGCACCTCGAAGCGCTCCGGATTGCGCTGCACCACGTCCAGCGTGCTGGCGCCGATGGTGCCGGTGGAGCCCAGCAGCGTAAGCCGGCGCTTGCGGCTGGTGTCCAGCGGCTGGGGAACGGGACGGGAGGCCATGATCGTGTCAGAACACCTCGGCAAAACGGCGGGCGGCATGGACCAGCAGCGCCGCGACCGGCAGCGCCGGGAGCAGACTGTCGATCCGGTCCAGCACGCCGCCATGGCCCGGCAGGAGCGATCCGCTGTCCTTGACCCCGGCGCGGCGTTTGAGCGCCGATTCGAACAGGTCGCCAACGATACTGACCGCCACGAGGAGCGCGACGGTCAGTGTAATGGAAAGCCAACGCTGCGCGAAGGACGCGGCGTCGCCGCTGGCCGCCGCCAGCGCCGCCGCGAATACGCCCGCCCCCAGCATCGCCCCCCCCACGCCTTCCCAGGTCTTGCCGGGACTGATGGACGGCGCCAGCTTGCGGCGTCCGAACGCGCGCCCGGCGAAGTAGGCGGCGCTGTCGGCGATCCACACCACGGCGAGCACGGCCACCAGGGTGCCGGCGCCGTCCTCGCGCAACCGCACGGCCGCGAGACCGGCCGGCACCAGCACGGCTGCTCCCGCGATGAGCCACGCAGTCTTTGAATGGATCTGCTCCCATGCGCGGAGCCAAACGGGTGCGCCGGCGAGCCAGAATATCGTTGCGGCGCCCAGCAACACCCACTCCCCGGCGGCAACGCCGCCCGCGGCGACGCGAAAGCCGGTGGCGGCGACCCAGACCGCTGCGGCGACGGCCACTGCAAAAGTCCACCGCGCAGCGCCGCGCATCGCGCACAGCCCGGCCCATTCCGCGGCGGCCAGCCCGATGACGCCGGCGACCACCAGTACCCAGCCGGACGGCGGCAGGCCGAACAGGGCGAGCAGGAACCCGGCCAGCAGGACGGCGGCGGTGAGAAGACGGGATTTCAGCACGGGCGCGGGCGTCTGCGGCGCGCGCAGCCGGAGGCCACGGGCTAAGCCTTCTGCTTGGTGGCGGCGGCCAGCTGTTCGCTGGTGCGCCCGAACCGGCGCTCGCGCTGCTGGTACCAGAGCACGGCCTGGTCCAGGGCGGCGGCGTCGAAATCGGGCCAGAGCATGTCGGTGAAATACAACTCCGTATAAGCCAGCTGCCAGAGCAGGAAATTGCTGACGCGCTGCTCGCCGCCGGTGCGGATGAACAGGTCCGGCTCGGGCGCATAGCTCATGGACAGCCGCCCTGCCAGCTCCGCTTCCCCGAAGGAAGCTGTCCCCGGCGGCGCCTCGGCCACCATGCGGTTGACGGCCTGCATCAGGTCCCAGCGGCCGCCGTAATTGGCCGCGACGGTAAGCGTGAGCCGGTCGTTGCCCCGGGTCAGGGCTTCCGCCTGCTCGATCAGACCCACCAGGCGGGTGTCGAAGCGGTCGCGGCTGCCGACGACCTTGAGACGGATGCCGTTGCTGTGCAGGCGTGCTACCTCCTGTTCCAGCATCGCCACGAACAGCTGCATCAGGTAGCTGACCTCGTCCTTCGGGCGGCGCCAGTTCTCGCTGCTGAAGGCGAACAGGGTCAGGTACTGGACGCCGAGCTCGCCGCAGCGCCGCGTCACCGCCCGCACCGAATCGATGCCCTTGCGATGACCGGCGACCCGCGGCAGGAAACGGCGCTTGGCCCAGCGGCCGTTGCCGTCCATGATCACGGCGACGTGCCGCGGAATGTCCGCGACGTCGGGGATGGTCTGGGTCGAGCTTTCGAAATCGGCCATGGCGTGGGGACAGCGGGCGGGCTTCAGACCACCATCAGGTCGGCTTCCTTGGCCTGCAGAACCTTGTCCACCTCGGCGATGTAGTGGTCGGTGAGCTTCTGCACCTCGTCCTGGGCGCGCCGCTCGTCGTCCTCGGACACGGCCTTCTCCTTGAGCATTTCCTTGAGATGGGTGATGGCGTCGCGGCGCACGTTGCGCACCGCCACCCGCGCGCTTTCGGCCTCGTGCCGTACCACCTTGATCAGCTCCTTGCGCCGCTCCTCGGTGAGGGCCGGCATGGGCACGCGCACCGTGTCGCCGACCGTGGCGGGATTGAGGCCCAGATCGGAGTCGCGGATCGCCTTCTCCACCACCGGCAGCATCTTTTTCTCCCAGGGCGTGACGCCGATGGTGCGGGCGTCCAGCAGATTGAGGTTGGCCACCTGGCTGAGCGGCGTCTCGTTGCCGTAGTAGTCCACCTTGATGTGGTCCAGCAGGCCGGTGTGAGCACGGCCGGTGCGGATCTTGCCGAGGTCGGCCTTCAGCGCCTCGACGCTTTTCTGCATCTTGTGCTCGGCGGTCTTCTTCACGTCTGCGATGGTCACGGTTCCCTCCTTGCTGCCTTGCGCGCGGGCGGCTCAGCACTCCACCAGCGTCCCTTCGTCCTCGCCCATGACGACGCGCCTGAGGCCTCCCAGCTTGAAGATGCTGAACACCTTGACCGGCAGCCGCTGGTCCCGGCACAGGGTCAGCGCCGTGGCGTCCATGACCTTGAGGTTGCGCACGATCGCCTCGTCGAACGTGAGGCGCTGGTAACGCATGGCGTCGGGATGGGTGATGGGATCGTCGGTGTAGACCCCGTCCACCTTGGTGGCCTTGAGCACCACGTCCACGTTCATTTCCATCCCGCGCAGCGCCGCGGCGGTGTCGGTGGTAAAGAACGGATTGCCGGTGCCGGCAGCGAAGATCACCACCTTGCCCTCTTCCAGGTAGCGGATTGCCTTGCCGCGGATGTAGGGCTCCGCCACCTGCTCGATCGTCAGCGCGGACTGCACGCGGCTCGGCAGGTCGATGCGTCGCATCGCATCCTGCAGCGCCAGCGCGTTCATCACGGTCGCCAGCATGCCCATGTAGTCGGCGGTGGCCCGGTCCATGCCCGCCGCCGCCGGCGCCACGCCGCGAAAGATGTTGCCGCCGCCGATCACCACGCCCACCTGGACGCCGAGGCCCACCACGTCCTTGACCTCGGAGACGATGCGGTCGATGGTGGCGCGATTGATCCCGTAGCTGTCCTCGCCCATGAGCGCCTCCCCGCTCAGTTTGAGCAGGATGCGCCGGTAGGCCGGGCGAGGCGGGTGAATGTCCATGCGCTCAGGGTCCGGTCAACGCGCCTGGGCCGCCTGGGCCATCACCTCGGCGGCGAAGTCGGTCTGCTTCTTCTCGATGCCCTCGCCCACCACGAACAGCGTGAAGCCGCCGACGCTCGCGCCCTTCGCCTTGAGCAGGGCCTCGATGGTCTGCTTGTCGTCCTTGACGAACGGCTGCCCGAGGAGCGTGTTCTCCTTGAGGAATTTCTGCACCGTGCCCTCGACGCGCTTCGCCAGGATTTCCGGCGGAATCGACTTGCCCGACTTGGCGGCGTCCTCGGCCGCCTTCTCGGCCGCGACGCGCCGCTCGGTCTCGAGCGCCTCCGCCGGCACGCCGGTCGCATCGAGCGCCTTCGGCTTGCTCGCCGCGATGTGCATCGCCAGGTCCTTGCGCAACGCCTCGTCCCCGCCGGTGACGTCCACCAGCACGCCGATCCTGGCGCCGCCGTGCACGTAACTCGCCGCCACACCCTTCGCCGCGATGCGCGCGAAGCGGCGCACCGACAGGTTCTCGCCGATCTTACCCACCAGGCCCTTGCGCACCTCTTCCACGCTGGCGTCCCGGTAGGGAAGCGCCGAGAGCGCGGCGACGTCGGCCGGATTCGCGGTGGCCACCAGCCTGGCCAGATCCGCGGCGAAAGCGAGGAAGTCGTCGTTCTTGGCGACAAAGTCGGTCTCGCAGTTCACCTCCACCATGGCCGCCAGCTTGCCGTCGCCCGAGACATAAGTGGCCACTACGCCCTCGGCCGCGATCCGGCCGGCCGCCTTGGCAGCCTTGCTCCCGAGCTTGACGCGAAGGATCTCCTCTGCCTTGCCTAGGTCGCCGCCGGCCTCCGTCAGCGCCTTTTTGCACTCCATCATGGGCGCGTCGGTCCGATCGCGCAGTTCCTTGACCATGCCCGCGGTAATTTCCGCCATGCCTGCAACTCCCGTGTTTGCGTTCACCGTCGCGCAACGCGGCGCGCGCCGGTGCGAAATCCAAAAAAAGGGGGCTTTGCGCCCCCTCGGGTTACGCCCGTGTTTCTTCTGCCGAGTCGACTTCGACGAATTCTTCCTCGACCATCTCGCGCACGATCTGGCTGCGGCCCTCGAGGATGGCGTCGGCGACGCCGCGCGCGTAGAGCCGGATCGCCCGGCTGGAATCGTCGTTGCCCGGAATGACGTAGGTCACGCCGTCCGGCGAGTGGTTGCTGTCCACCACGCCGATGACCGGGATGCCCAGCTTGTTGGCCTCGGACACCGCAATCTTGTGGTAGCCGACGTCAATCACGAACACGGCGTCGGGCAGCGAGTTCATCTCCTTGATGCCGCCGAGGCTGCGGTTGAGCTTGTCCAGCTCGCGCTGCAGATGCAGCCCCTCCTTCTTGGAAAGCTTCTCGATCGAGCCGTCCTGCACCATCGCCTCCAGCTCCTTGAGCCGCTTCACCGACTGCTTGACGGTCTTGAAGTTGGTGAGCATGCCGCCCAGCCAACGGTAGTCGACGAACGGTGCGCTGCAGCGCATCGCCTCTTCCCGCACGATCTCGCGCGCCTGGCGCTTGGTGCCGACGAACAGGATGGTGCCCTTGTTGGCTGCCAGCTGACGCACGTGGCCGAGGGCCTCGACGTACATCGGCAGGGATTTCTCGAGATTGATGATGTGAATGCGATTGCGGTGCCCGAAGATGAACGGCGCCATCTTGGGGTTCCAGTAGCGGGTCTGGTGCCCGAAATGCACGCCGGCTTCCAGCATCTGGCGCATGGTGACTGACATGAAACAAGCTCCTTGAAGCAAGGGTTGAACCTCCACCCGCCAGACTCATAACAACCCGGAGCACCGGGCACCCTCGCCGTGGCGGATGTGCGTTTTTTCGCTTTCCCAAACAGGGCGTTAAGCGAATTTATAATTCTAGCATCAAAGCTCCCGGAGGCTCAACCGCGGAGCGAGTTTCATTGTCAGTGAAGGACCAATCCACTATCCTACCGGGCTTCGCCGCATCCCCGTGGACGCCGTCAGTCCCCGCCCAAGTACTTGAACTCCATGGCGATTACCATCAAGACCGCGGATGAGATCGAGAAAATGCGAGAGGCCGGCCGCCTCGCCGCGGAGGTGCTCGATTTCATCCAACCCCACGTCGTCGCCGGCGCCACCACCGGCGAACTGGACCGGCTGTGCCACGACTACATGGTCCACGTCCAGAAGACCGTCCCGGCGCCGCTCAATTACGCGCCACCCGGATACCCGCCGTATCCCAAGTCCATCTGCACCTCGGTCAACCACCAGGTGTGTCATGGCGTGCCGGGCGACCGGCGCCTCAAGCCCGGCGACATCGTCAACATCGACGTGACCGTGATCAAGGACGGTTTTCATGGGGATACCAGCCGGATGTTCGTCGTCGGCGAGCCCTCCATCTTGGCGCGCCGGCTGTGTCAGGTCACCTACGAATCGATGTGGCGCGGCATCCGCGCCGTCGGGCCCGGCCGTCACCTGGGTGACCTGGGCCACGCGATCCAGACTTTCGCCGAGGCCGAGGGCTTCAGCGTGGTGCGGGAGTTCTGCGGGCACGGCATCGGCCGCAAGTTCCACGAGGAGCCCCAGGTGCTGCATTACGGCAAGCCGGGCACCGGAGTGAAGCTGTTGCCGGGCATGGTGTTCACCGTGGAACCGATGATCAACGCCGGCAAGGCGGGCATCCGCCAGCTGGCGGACGGCTGGACCGTGGTGACGAAGGATCACAGCCTGTCGGCCCAGTGGGAGCACACGGTGCTCGTGACCGAGGACGGCTTCGAGGTGCTCACCGTTTCCGCGGGAGCCCCGCCGCCGCCGCCCGCCTGACCCATGGCGGCCTCGCACGATCAGGTACCGTGTCCGGAGCGGCCGCAGGCCCCGCGCGTAGGCCGCTTCAAGGAAACGCTCGCCGGCGGCCGGGCGGATCTGCGCGAAGCCTACCGCAAAGCGCCCCGGCCCGCGGTCTATCTGCGGCGCCACGCGCAGCTGGTCGATCGGGTGCTGCGCGCACTGTGGAAGGAACTGGCGCTGCCGGCCACGGCCGCGCTGGTCGCCGTGGGCGGCTACGGCCGCGCCCAGCTGTTTCCCCATTCCGACGTCGACGTGCTGATCCTGCTGCCCAAGGCGCCGGAGCCGGCGCTGGCGGCACGTGTCGAGGCCCTGATCGGTGCGCTCTGGGACATCGGCCTCGATGTCGGGCATAGCGTGCGCACCGTGCCCGATTGCGTGCAGCAGGCCGGCGACGACATCACCGTGCGCACGACGTTGATGGAAAGCCGCCTGGTGGCCGGCTCGCGGCGGCTGTTCCTCCGGTTGCAGGAAGCGCTGGACGATACCTTCGACGTCGAGGGCTTCTTCAACGCCAAGCGGCTGGAGCAGGACCAGCGCCACCAGCGCTACCACGAAGCCTCCACCAACCTGGAGCCGAACCTGAAGGAAAGCCCCGGCGGGCTGCGGGACCTGCAGATGATCCTGTGGCTCAGCCAGGCCTGCGGCAGCGGCACGTCGTGGAAGGAACTGGCGGCCCACGGCATCATCGCCGAGGAGGAAGCGCGCCAGCTGCGCCGCACCGAGGCGCTGCTGCAGGATCTGCGCATCCGTCTGCACCAGATCGCCGGGCGCCGGGAAGATCGCCTGCTGTTCGATTTCCAGCATCAACTGGCGCAGGATTACGGCCTCGGCGACCGCGGCCCGCGCCGCGCCAGCGAGCTGCTGATGCAGCGTTACTATCGCGCCGCCAAGGTGGTGGCGCAGCTCAACGTCATCCTGCTGCTGAATCTGGAAGCGCGGATCTCGCCGCCCGAGCCGGCCGAGACGGAGGTGCTGAGCGACCGGTTCCAGGTGGTCAACGGGCTGTTGCAGGCACGCCGGGAAAACCTGTTCCTCGAGCAGCCGGCCGCCATCCTCGAGAGCTTCCTGCTGATGCAGACGCATCGCGGGATCAAGGGGCGCGACGCCGGCACGCTGCGGGCCCTGTGGCGCGCCGTGCGCCAGGTCGGCGGCCGGCTGCGGCGTGATCCCGAGAGCCGCCGCCTGTTCATGGAAATCCTGCGCCAGCCGCACGGCGTGACCCACGAGCTGCGCCGCATGCACCGCTACGGCGTGCTCGCACGCTACATTCCGGCCTTCGGCCGCATCGTCGGCCAGATGCAGCACGACCTCTACCACGTCTACACGGTGGACGTTCATACGCTGATGGTGGTGCGCAACCTGCGGCGCTTCGCGCTCTCCGAGTTCGCCCACGAGTACCCGTTCTGCAGCCGCCTGATGACGGAGTTCGAGCGGCCCGAGGTGCTGCTGCTGGCAGCGCTGTTCCACGACATCGCCAAGGGCCGCGGCGGCGACCACTCGACGCTGGGCGCGGCGGATGCCATCCGCTTTTGCCGCCAGCACGATCTGCTGCCGGAGGATGCCGAGCTGGTGGCCTGGCTGGTGCGCCACCACCTGGTGATGTCCAATGTCGCCCAGAAGCAGGATCTGGCCGACCCCGCCACCATCGCGCGTTTCGCGGAACTGGTGGGCAACGACCGGCGCCTGGTGGCCCTCTACCTGCTGACGGTGGCCGACATCCGCGGCACCAGCCCGAAAGTCTGGAACGCGTGGAAGGCGAAGCTGCTGGAGGATTTGTTCCGGCTCACGCGCCGGCATCTTGGCGGAGCGCGCGCGGGCCCGGCCAGCCTGCTGGAGGCCCGGCGCGCCGAGGCCCAGCGCCTGCTGCGCCTGTTCGCCGTGCCCGAGGGCGCCGAGAACCGCCTGTGGTCCGAGCTGGACGTGGTTTACTTTCTGCGCCACGAGCCGCAGGAAATCGCCTGGCATGCGCGCCTGCTCAACTACCGCGTCGACGCGCCCGAGCCGGTGGTCAAGGCGCGGCCCAGTCCGATCGGCGAAGGCGTGCAGGTCATGGTGTACTGTCCCGACCGCCCGGAGCTGTTCGCGCGCATCTGCGACGGCTTCGCCCGCATCAACTTCAACATCGTCGACGCCAAGATCCACACCACCCGGCACGGCTACGCGCTCGACAGCTTCCTGGTGATGGATCCGGACAACTCGCCGCAGCACTACCGGGATCTCTCCACCTACATCGAATACGAGCTGGCGCAGCACCTGGGCGACGCGGTGCCGCTGGGGGTGCCGCCCACCGGGCGCATGAGCCGGCAGATGCGCCATTTCCCCATCACCCCGGAAGTGCGCGTGCGGCCCGACGACTACGGGAAACACCGCGTGCTGTCGATCATTGCCGGCGATCGCACCGGCCTGCTCTCGCGCGTCGCCCGCGTCCTGCTGGCCCACGGCGTGAACGTCCACAGCGCCAAGATCACCACGCTGGGGGAACGCGTGGACGACACCTTCCTGATATCCGGCCGCCGTCTCGACGACGACAAGGACCTGGTGCGCCTGGAAACCGAGTTGATCGAGACCCTGCGCGTCTGAGCGCCCGGCGGAATCCGCCGCGTCCGGGCTATTCGTCCGGGGGCGCCTGGCCGGGAAACAGGATGTCGGTGTAACCGAAGCGGCTGAAGTCCCGCACCCGCATCGGGTACAGGATGCCGTCCAGGTGATCGCATTCGTGCTGCACGACGCGCGCATGGAAGCCGGTCACGGTGCGATCGATGGAACTGCCGTCCGGCGCCAGCCCGCGATAGCGCACCGCCCGATAGCGGGGCACGACACCGCGCAGCCCGGGGACGCTCAGGCAGCCCTCCCAGCCCTCTTCTAGTTCCGCGTCCACCGGCGTGATCTCGGGATTGATCAGCTCCGTGTAGGGCACCGGCTCGGCGTCCGGATAGCGCGGGTTACGCTCGACGCCGAAAATCACGACCCGCAGGTCCGCCCCGATCTGCGGTGCCGCCAGGCCGGCGCCATCGTAGGCCGCCATGGTGTCGCGCATGTCCAACAGCAGCGCGGCGAGCTCCGGAGTGCCGACGCGTTCCACCGGCAGCGAACGCCGCAGCAGCCGGGGGTCGCCCATGCGCAGCACCGCCCTAACGGCCATGGCGTGCGACCGCCTTCTCCAGGATGAGCCGGACCCGGGCCATCGCCTCGCGCAGCACCCGTACCAGTTCCTCCATGCTCACCGCGGTGCGGCTGTCGCCGCGCCCGGCGGCAAAGTTCGCCACCACCGCGAGGGCGGCGTAGTTGAGCCCCAACTCCCGCGCCAGCGCCGCCTCCGGCATGCCGGTCATCCCCACCACGCTGGCGCCGTCGCGCTCGATCCGGTCGATCTCCGCCGCCGTCTCCAGCCGGGGCCCCTGGGTCGCCGCATACACGCCGCCGTCCGCCGCCGCCTCGCCCGCGTCGGCGACCGCCGCCAGCAGCAGCCGGCGCGTGTCCTCGCAGTACGGCCGGGTGAAATCGATATGGGTGACGGGCTGCTCGGGCGAGTCGAAATAGGTGAACGCGCGGCCGTAGGTGTAATCGACGATCTGGTCCGGCACCATCAGCGTTCCGGGTCCGAGGTCGGCGCGGATGCCGCCCACCGCTGCCACCGCGATGACGCGGTCGGGCTTCTGCGCGTGCAGCGCCCAGATGTTGGCCCGGTAGTTGACGGCGTGAGGGGGAATCGTGTGACCGTACCCGTGCCGCGCCAGAAACACCACCGGTTCGCCTCCGAGAGTGCCGAAGGTGAGCGGCCCGGAAGGTTCGCCGTAGGGGGTGCGCACCACGCGCCGCGAGGCGCCCTTGAGGTTGGCGAGGTTCGCGAGGCCGGTGCCGCCGATGATTGCCAGCATGATCGCGTAGTCCCGGGAGCGGCGCGGCGGCGGGATCAGTCCGCGGCCAGCGCGTAAATCGCCGGCAGATTGCGCCACGCGCCGTGGACGTCCATGCCGTAGCCGAAGACGTAGCGGTCGGGAACCGTGAGGCCGACGAAATCGGGCTTGAGCGGCTTTTCGCGCCCCAGGTCCTTGTCCGCCAGCACGGCGACGTGGACCGCCGCCGCGCCGAAGCGCAGCAGCCGCTCGCGCACCGCCGCCATGGTTTCTCCTTCGTCCAGAATGTCGTCCAGCACCAGCACCGTGCGCCCCGCCGTGCGCGCCGGCGGCTCCACGCGCCACTCCACGCGCCCGCCGCGGGTATCCCCACGGTAGCGGGAAACGTAGAGCGTGTCGAAATCCAGGGGGAAAGGCAACAGCGGCAACAACTGTCCGGTGAACACCACCGCGCCACCCATCACGCTCAGCACCAGCGGATTGCGGCTGCCCAGGGCGGCGGTGATTTCCCCGGCCATGCGCCGGACGGCTGCAGCGACCTCCTCGGCCGACCACACCAGGTCGGCCCGCGCGAGGATGCGCTGCGCCTCGTCCGGATCCAGCACCGGCGCTAGTAGGTGAAGGTCACGACGTCTTCGTCCATCGCCTGCTCGATGACGTACGCGCCGCCCACCGTTTCTTCGATCTCGGGAATCAGGTCGTCGCCCCAGAGCTCGAGCGTCGGCGTGCAGACCTTGAAATGGACCCCTGCCTCGTGGGCATCCTTGATGAAGTCGTAGACGCTCTTGGGCGAGCCTTCCTTGACGTGGAGCTTTTCCGCCACGCCCTTCTTGGCGAGTTCGCCGGCGCGCGCGGTGAGGATCACTTCCACTTCGTAGTCCATGGCCGCGGCCACGGTGGCCTGAAAGAACGGCGCACCCAGTTCGGGGCCGTTCGAAGGGTCGGTGTTCACCATCACGATCATCAACTTGTTGGGCATCGGGGCCTCCCTGAAAGGTACTGTTTACGCGGGAGAATTAGCTTATCATGATTTAGTAAATTTTCTGATCCTTACCACCCTCGGATTCTAGCAGCCCACGCGGCGGATTCCGCCCGATCAACCGTGCCGGGGCGTTGACCGGGGCCCCCCCGGCTCCGCCAGCGATCGCCCCACCGACCTGAGGTAGGTCTCCAGCTCCGCCGCCACCTCCGGGTGCTTCAGCCCGTAGGCGACGGTGGCCTTGAGATAACCGATCTTGGAGCCGCAATCGTAGCGCGTGCCCTGCAGCTCCAACGCCATGACCGTCTCCCGGTGCAGCAGCGCGGCGATCGCGTCGGTGAGCTGGATCTCGCCCCCTGCTCCCGGCACCACGCGCTCCAGCTCCTCGAAAATCGCCGGTGTGAGCACGTAACGGCCCACCACCCCCAGGGTCGACGGCGCTTCCGACGGCCGCGGCTTCTCCACCACGCCGGAGACCTTGTGCACGCGCTTGCCCTTGCCCTCGAGGCGCACGATGCCGTAGCGGCCGGTCTCGTTGAGCGGGACTTCCTGCACGCCGAGCACCGAGCAGCGGTCGGTGGCGTAGACGTCCAGCATCTGGCGCAGCGCCCCGGGCCGGCTGTCGATGAGGTCGTCGGCCAGCAGCACCGCGAAGGGCTCGTCACCGATCACCGGCCGGGCGCAAAGCACGGCGTGGCCCAGCCCCAGCGTGTCCGGCTGACGAACGAAGATGCAATGGACGCCCGCCGGAATCAGCCGCCGCACCTCCTCCAGGAGCTCGGTCTTGCCGCGCGCTTCGAGCTCTGCTTCCAGCTCGTAATTCTTGTCGAAATGGTCCTCGATCGCCCGCTTGTTGCGGCCGGTGACGAACACCATCTGCCGGATGCCGGCAGCCGCCGCCTCTTCCACCGCGTACTGGATCAGCGGCTTGTCCACCACCGGCAGCATTTCCTTGGGGCTTGCCTTGGTGGCGGGAAGAAATCGCGTGCCGAGCCCGGCCACGGGGAACACCGCCTTGGTCACAATGCCTTGAGACACCGCCTGCTCCTTTCGCGTTAATCGCCCGCCAGCCTGCGGAACGTCTCCTCGTCGAGGATCGTCACGCCCAACTCGCGCGCCTTGTCGTATTTGCTGCCGGGGTCCGCGCCCACCACCACGAAATCGGTCTTGCGCGAGACGCTGCCCGACACCTTGCCCCCAAGCGCCTCGACTCTTTCCTTCGCCTCTTCCCGGGTCATCGATTGCAGCGTGCCGGTAACGACGAAGGTCTTGCCCGCCAGCGCGCTGCCGGCGTCCGTGCGACGACGCTGCCTGGCGTGCCAGCGCTCGCCGTAATAAGGCCGCAGGCGCTCGATCACTTCCCGATTGTGGGGCTCGGCGAAGAACCGCGCGACACTTTCCGCCACCACCGGTCCCACGTCGCGCACCTCCTCGATCTCGTCCTGGCTCGCCTGCATCAGCGCATCGAGGCTGCCGAAATGCTCGGCCAGGTCGCGCGCCGTCGCCTCGCCCACGTGGCGGATGCCCAGCGCGAAGATGAAACGGGGCAGTGTGGCATGGCGGCGGCTGTTCTCCAGCGCATCCAGCACGTTCTGCGCCGACTTCTCGCCCATGCGCTCCAGCGCGGCCAGGTCCTCGAGCTTGAGACGGAACAGGTCCGCCGGATTCTTCACCAGGGCGCCGTCTACCAGCTGGTCCACCAGCCGTTCGCCGAGACCCTCGATGTCGAGCGCGCGGCGGCTGGCGAAGTGCAGCAGCGCCTGCTTGCGCTGCGCCGGGCAGAACAGGCCGCCGGTGCACCGCGCCACCGCCTCGTCCGGCAGGCGCACGACGTCGGAGCCGCAGACCGGGCAGCGCTCCGGCAGCCGGAAGCGATGGGTCTTGGCCGGCCGCCGCTCCGGCACGACACCAACGACTTCCGGAATCACGTCGCCGGCCCGGCGCACGATCACCGTGTCGCCGATGCGCACGTCCTTGCGGTCGATCTCGTCCTGGTTGTGCAGCGTGGCGTTGGTCACCGTCACACCGCCGACGAACACCGGCTTCAGCCGGGCCACCGGCGTCAGCGCGCCGGTGCGCCCCACCTGCACGTCGATGCCCAGCAGTTCGGTGATCGCCTCCTGGGCCGGGAACTTGTGGGCGATGGCAAAGCGCGGCGCGCGCGAGACGAAGCCCAGCTCGCGCTGCCAGTCGAGGCGGTCCACCTTGTAGACGATCCCGTCCACCTCGTAGGGCAGCCGGTCGCGCTCCGCGTAGCGCGCCCTGTAGAAGCGCGCCAGACCCTCGATGCCGGACACCACATCCCGCAGCGGAGAAACCGGCAGGTGCCGTTGCGCCAGATAGTCGAGCACGCGGCTGTGACGGTCACCGGGAAGCCGGGGATCGTCGGCCTCGCCCACGCCGTAGGCATAGAAGGTGAGCCTCCGGCTCGCCGTGATCCGGGGGTCCAGCTGCCGCAGCGCACCCGCCGCCGCGTTGCGCGGATTGACGAACTCGCGCTGGCCCCGCTCCCGCTGCTCGGCGTTCAGGCGCAGGAAGTCGGCCTTGAGCATCAGCACCTCGCCGCGCACTTCCAGCAGCGCCGGTGGCTCGCCGCCATGCAGCCGCAGGGGTATCGCCCGCACTGTGCGCAGGTTCTGCGTCACATCCTCGCCGGTGGTGCCGTCGCCGCGCGTCGCGCCCTGGACCAGCAGGCCGTGCTCGTAGCGCAGCGAAACCGCCAGCCCGTCGAACTTGGGCTCCACCTCGTAGTCCACCTGCTCCACGCCCAGGGCCTCGCGGATGCGCCGGTCGAAAGCCTCCACCTCCGCGGGCTCGAACGCGTTGTTGAGCGACAGCATCGGCACCCGGTGCCGCACCTCGGGAAACTGCTTGAGCGGCGCGGCGCCCACCCGCTGTGTGGGAGAGTCGGGCGTCGCCAGTTCCGGATAGCGCTGCTCGAGCTCCTGCAGCCGCCGGAACAGGCGGTCGTACTCGGCGTCGGGAATGGTGGGGCGGTCGAGAACGTAATAGTCGTAGTTCGCGCGCTCGATCGCTTCGCGCAGTTCCCGGGCCTCGCGCGCCGCCTCGGCCTTCATCAGGAAAACAGGCGCAGCGCCGCCGCGCTTCCGGGCGGGATGCCGTGGCTGCGCATGCTCTCCTGCAGGCGGCGGATCTGCTCGCGGATCCGTCCCAGCCCGGCCTCCGTCAGCGCCACCCGGTTGTCGTCCACCAACGCAGCGCCCAGCGTCACCGAGAAGGTGCGCGCCAGGTGCATCATCTGGTCGAAGGCGCGCTCGCCGTCCGCAACCCGCGGCAGGTCCAGCAGAAAGGTGAGCCCCTTGAGCTGGGTCTGCCCCAGCGCGTCCGCGCGCAACGGGCGGCCGTCGAAATCGCTGGCGGAGAACAACTCGCAGCCCGCGTCGTCGTACTGCACGAAGCGGCCGTCGGGCGTCAGGCGCAGGCCGTTGGATTCCGCCAGGGCCCGCACCTTGGACCCTGGGAACGGCCGGTCGTCCCGGGCCACGAGATTGACCCCGATCATCTGATCCACCTCGGCACAGAACTGATCCAGCAGAGCGGCCTGGACCGCGAGGTCCTCCGTATCGGGCAGGTCCACCGCCGCGTCCAAGTCCCGCGCCAATCCCAGGACCGTGTCGCGAAAGCCGCTCAGCATGACTTCGCTGACTGGCCCGGACCGATCGCAGAGCTGCAGCGAAGCCCGCACCCGCGCGTAGTGCGCCGCGGCCCCGGGCACCACGTCGTCCCACTCGCCGCGGTCCGCCACCAGCCCGGTGACCGCCACCGGCTTGCCGAACTCGGCGCGCCGTTTCAGCAGCGCCGCCAGGGCATCGGCGTGGACCGGCGCCGGCGGCACCAGCTCGGCGCTGAAGTCGACCCGGAAGTCCTCATCCGGGGACCAGCCGCCGCCACCGGACGGGACCGCCGCGATTTCGTCCTCCGCCGGCATGTGTCCCATGCGGGGTTCCACCCGGGATTCCACACGGGCCTCTACCCGGGTCTCCGCACGCCGCTCGGAGGCGCCTTCCCGCCCGGAGCGCAGCAGCACGTCGTCGTGCTGATTGCCGAAGGCCTGCTCGCTCTGCCGGCGGATGCGGCGCTGCTGCCAGACGTTGAAGAGGTACACGCCGCCCACCACCAGCAAGCCGACCAGCAGCAGTCCTGTCTGGAGATCACTCATGGGATGTCCATGTTACCGTCCGTTGCAGCGGGCGGCGAGCACGGCGGCCGCTACGCTGCGGCCGCCTCGCGCATGCGCAGCGCCTCTTCGATGTCCACCGCCACCACGCGCGAGACCCCTTGCTCCTGCATGGTGATGCCGATCAGCTGGCCGGCCATTTCCATGGTGAGCTTGTTGTGGCTGATGAACACGAACTGGGTCTGCTCCGACATGCGCCGGACCAGCTGGCAGAAGCGATCCGTGTTGGTGTCGTCGAGCGGCGCGTCCACCTCGTCCAGCAGGCAGAATGGCGCCGGGTTGAGCTGGAACATCGAGAACACCAGCGCCAGAGCGGTCAGCGCCTTCTCGCCCCCGGAAAGCAGATGAATGGAGGTGTTCTTCTTCCCCGGCGGCTGCGCCACCACCTGGACGCCGGCGTCGAGGATCTCCTCGCCGGTCAGCACCAGGCGCGCCTGGCCGCCGCCGAAAAGGGTCGGGAACAGGTCGGTGAGGTGGGCATTGACCTGCTCGTAGGTGGCCATCAGCCGTTCGCGGGTCTCGCGGTCGATGCGCCGGATCGCGTTCTCCAGCGTCTCCACCGCCTGGCGCAGGTCCTCCGACTGGGCGTCCAGGAAGCTCTTGCGCTCGCGCGAGGCCTTGAGCTCATCCAGCGCCGCGAGATTCACGGCGCCGAGGGCCTCGATTTCCCCTTGCAGACGGCCGATCTCGGCCTGCAGCGCGGCAGGGCGCATGCCCCTGGTGAGCTGCCCGCGCAGCGCCCCCTCGTCGGCGCCGGCTTCGCGCAACTGCTCGTCGAACTGGCTCACGGTGAGCCGCGCTTCCTGCTCCTTGAGCCGCGCTTCGCCCAGCTTCTGGCGCACGGGCTCGATGCCCTGCTCCGCCGCAAGCCGTTGCTCCTCGACTTCCCGCAGCGCGGCGGACGCCGCTTCCAGGGCGTCCCGAACCTGGGCCAACGCCTGCGAGCGGGCCTGCTGGGTTGCCAGGGCGGCCTGCAGCTCGCGCTCCAGCGGAGCCGGGTCGAGAGTCTCCAGTTCGCGCTCCAGTTCGCGAAGTGCCGACTGGCCTTCCGCCAGATTTTCAGTTATTACCTTAATAATATCTGATAATTCACTGATTTTATTATTACAAAACCTTTCGTAATAGAGCGATTCCTGATGCTCCTGCAGGGCCTGTTGATGCGCCTGCCGCCGCTCGGACAGGACGCTGTCGGCCCCCTGGCGCCCGGCTGCAGAAGCGTCCAGCGCCTGTCTCAGCCGGTCTAGATCCTGCTCCAGTTCCGCCAGCCGTTGTTCCGCCCGGGCGCGATGGGCCGTCTCGGATTCGCTGTGGCTGGCAATCTCCGCCAGCTCGCGGTCGATCTGCTGATGGCGTTCGGTGATGCGCTGGGCGGTTTCCCGCAACTTGAGCACCTCCACCTGAATTCCATGCCGGCGCTGCTGGTCCGCCATGACCGCCGCCCGCGCCTCTTCCAGCCGGGTTTCCTGATCCTGCAGCGCCGCCCGCGCCGCGCTCACCCGCGCCTCGCAGCCTTGGCGCGCCGCCTGCAGCTCGGTCACGCGTGCGCCCAGCGCGGCAATCTCCCGCTCCCGCGCCAGCACGCCGTGCAACTCCGAATCCGGCACGTAGAACGTCAGCGTGGCAGCGGTGACGACGTGCCCGGCCGGCGTCACCCAGGCCTCTCCGGGCGCCAACGAGTGGCGCTGCGCGAGCGCCGCATCGAGGGTCTCGGCCGCGTAGACGTGGGCAAGCCAGTCATCCACCGCGCGCTCGGCCCGGGGGTCGCGGCAATCCACCAGGGCCCGTAACGGGCGGCCCTTTGCGGCTTCGGATGTCGGGGACGGCGGCGCCCCCGGCTCGTAGCACGCCAGTTTTCCCGGCGGGGACACGTCCCAGGTCCCGGCGTCGTCGAGCCCCGGCAGCACGATCGCGTTGAGCCGCTCCCGCAGCACCGCCTCCAGGGCGTCCTCCCAGCCGGGGTCCACCTGGATCGCCTGCCAGAAGCGCGTGTTGCCGGCGAGGCCGCGGTCGCCAAGCCAGGCGGTGAGCTTCTCGTTGCTTTCCAGCTTGGCCTGCAACTGCTTCAGCGCCGCCTGGCGCGCCTCGGTCTGGGTCAGGGTCTGCTGCGTCTCCTGCGATTCCCGGCGCGCCTGCTCCAGCGCGGCCTGAAACTGCGGCAGCTCCGCCGCCAGGCGCTCGGCCTCCGAGCGCCGTCGCGCCAACTCCTGATCGAGATCGGCGAGTTCGCGTTCCTTCTCCGGCAGCTGCGAATCTTCTCCGCGGGGCAGCTGGGCGGCCTCTTCCTCCAGGCGTGTCCGGCGCCCGGCCAGCTGCTCCAGGGCCCGCACCGCGTGATCCCGATGCGCCTGCTCCAGCTGGCGGCCCTGCTCCGCCATCACCACCGCCTTCTGCGCCTCCGCGAGCCGCGCCTGGGCGTCGCGGTAGGCCTGCTCGATGCGCGGCAACTCGCCGGATTCGGTTTCGACCCGGCGCGCCCGCTCCTCCACCTGCGCCGCGGCCTTCTCCAGTTCCTTGCCCCAGTGCGCCTGCGCCGCGGTGCTGTTCTCGTGCTGGCGCTGGTAACCCTCGAGCTGATGCCGATGGGACGCGATCTGCTGCTCCAGCCGCGCCCGGCTGTCCCGGGTGTGCTTGAGGCTCTGCTCGAGCCGGCCCGCTTCGGCATTGGCCTCGTAGAGCTGGCCCTGGGCGGCGTGCACCGCGTCGCTGGCGGCGTAGTGACCCTGCCGCGCCTCTTCCTGGCGCCGCTCCGCCTCCCGCAGCCGCGCGATCTGGGCCTCCAGCTCGGTCTCGAGGCGCTGGATCTCGCGGGCGTGGCGATCCTGGGCGTTCTGGGCGTCCTGCTTGCGGGTGAACCAAAGCAGGGCCTGGGTGGACTGCAGTTCCCGCTGCAACGCCCCGAAACGCTCCGCCACCCGGGCCTGGTCCTCGAGGCGCCCGAGCTGGGCGTCCAGTTCCTGGCGGATGTCATCCACCCGCGCCAGGTTCTCGCGCGCGTCCTCAAGGCGCAGCTCGGTCTCGCGCCGGCGTTCGCGGTACTTAGACACGCCGGCCGCCTCCTCCAGGAACACCCGGAGCTCCTCCGGCTTGGCCTCGATGATGCGCGAGATCATGCCCTGCTCGATGATGGCGTAGGCGCGCCCGCCCAGCCCGGTGCCGAGGAAGATGTCCTGCACATCCCGGCGCCGCACATGCTGGTTGTTGATGTAATAGGAGGATTCGCCGTCGCGCTCGAGCACGCGCTTGACCGAGATCTCGGCGTACTGGGCCCACTGGCCGCCGGCCTTGCCGAGGCTGTTGTCGAACACCAGCTCGACGCTGGCACGGCCCACCGGCTTGCGCTCGCCGGAGCCGTTGAAGATCACGTCCTGCATGGTCTCGCCGCGCAGCGCCGAGGCGCGGGATTCACCCAGCACCCAGCGCACGGCGTCGATGATGTTGGACTTGCCGCACCCGTTGGGACCGACCACGCCGACGAGATCGCCCGGCAGCGCGATATGGGTGGGGTCGACGAAGGACTTGAATCCGGCGAGCTTGAGCTGGGCGAGACGCAACGTTCTGACCGACGTGTGAAGTTATAATGTCCCAAAAATCAACAAGGAGTCGCGCCGGTGGTCCGAAAAAAGGCGCGACTCCCCGTTCCTCGTGAGCCGGCCGCATTTTAACTGATTTGTCACCCACGCGAGAATGACGACGCGCGCATCGAAGCAGCTGGAAACGTTTCCGAACCCCGCCCCGGCGCGGGACTTCCTGATCCACATGGAAATCCCCGAGTTCACCTGCCTGTGTCCGAAGACCGGACAGCCGGATTTCGCCACGCTGCTCCTGGACTACATCCCGGACAAACGCTGCGTCGAGCTGAAAAGCCTGAAGCTCTACGTCTGGTCCTACCGCAACGAGGGGGCGTTTCACGAAGCGGTCACCAACCGCATCCTGGACGATCTCGTGGCGGCGACGCGTCCCCGCTACATGCGCCTGCGGGCCCGGTTCTACGTCCGCGGCGGCATCTTCACCACGGTCGAGGCAGAGCACCGCAGGAAGGGCTGGAAACCGCGGGAAGCCCTCGCGCTGCCGGAATTCCCGGCCGAGCCCAGCACGCGCGGCTAGGCGCCGCCGGCGCCGCATTGGCTGGCCCGGGCGGCGCCGATATAATGCGGCGCTTTGACGGTGCCCCCGTCCATCCCGCTCTGGAACGATGAATCCTCACCTCGACCGGCTGCAGTCTTACCCGTTCCAGAAACTCGCGGCACTGTTCGCGGACATCGCACCCAATCCGCGGCTGGCGCCGGTGAACCTGTCCATCGGCGAGCCCAAACACCCGACGCCGCCCTTCATCGCGCACGCGCTGGCCAACTCCCTCGCGGGCCTTGCCAGCTACCCGCTGACCCTGGGCGAGCGCAACCTGCGGGAGACCATCGCCGGCTGGCTGCAGCGCCGCTACGCGCTGCACGCGATTGATCCCGAGCGCCAGGTGATACCGGTCAACGGCAGCCGCGAGGCGCTGTTCTCGTTCGCCCAGGCGGTGGTGGATCCGTCCCGCGCCGGGGCGACGGTCATCTGCCCCAACCCGTTCTACCAGATCTACGAGGGTGCGGCGCTGCTGGCGGGGGCGGTGCCGCAATTCCTGAACCTGCTTCCGGAAGACCGCTACCGCATGGATTTCTCCCAGCTGCCCGAAGCGCTCTGGCGGCGCGCTCAGCTGGTCTACATGTGTTCGCCGGGCAATCCCACGGGCAGCGTCATGTCCCTGGACGAGTGGCGGCGGCTGTTCGAGCTGTCGGACCGGCACGGCTTCGTGATCGCGGCGGACGAGTGCTACTCGGAAATCTACTTCGACGAATCCAGGCCCCCGCTCGGCGCGCTGGAAGCCGCCCACGCGCTGGGGCGGAAGGATTTCCCGCGGCTGGTGGTGTTCGGCAGCCTGTCCAAACGCTCCAATGTCCCGGGCATGCGCTCGGGCTTCGTCGCCGGCGACGCCGAGGTGCTGTCGCGCTATCTGCTCTACCGCACCTACCACGGCTGCGCCATGAGCCCGCCGGTGCAGGCGGCGAGCTGCGCGGCGTGGGCCGACGAGGCGCACGTCGCGGACAACCGCGCCCGCTATCGGGAAAAGTTCGACGCCGTGATGCCGATGCTGGAAGATGTGCTCGGCGTCGAGTGCCCGGACGCGGGTTTCTACCTCTGGGCGCGGACGCCGTTCGACGACACGGTTTTCGCTAGGCTGCTGGCTCGCGACTATAATGTGACGGTTCTTCCCGGTTCGTACCTGGCGCGGGAGGCGCACGGGCTCAACCCCGGGCGCAGCTTCGTGCGCATCGCCCTGGTGGCGCCGCTGGCGGAGTGCGTTGCGGCGGCGGAGCGGATCCGGAATTTTGTCAGCCAGGGGGCGCGCGAAGCGGCTCCCGGCGCATGACGCCTCAAGACCAAGAAAGCCAAGGACATGGAGCAACTGAAGAGCATCATCGAAGATGCGTTCGAGCGCCGCAGCGAGATCACGCCGCGCAACGTCGCCACCAAGGTCAAGGAGGCGGCGATGGAAGTGGTGGAGCTGCTCGACAAGGGCAAGCTGCGGGTGGCCGAGAAGGTGGACGGCCGCTGGGTGACGCACGAGTGGATCAAGAAGGCGGTGCTGCTGCTGTTCCGGATCGAGGACAACACCTTCATCAAGGGCGGCTTCACCAACTACTTCGACAAGGTGCCGTCGAAGTTCGCCGACTACAACTCGCGGGATTTCCGCGACGGCGGCTTCCGCGTGGTGCCGCCGGCCGCGGTGCGCAAGGGCGCCTACATCGCCGGCAACGTGGTGCTGATGCCGTCCTACGTGAACATCGGCGCCTACGTCGACGAGGGCACCATGGTGGACACCTGGGCCACGGTGGGCTCGTGCGCCCAGATCGGCAAGCACGTGCACCTGGCGGGCGGGGTCGGCATCGGCGGGGTGCTGGAGCCGGTACAGGCGACACCCACCATCATCGAGGACCACTGCTTCATCGGCGCGCGCTCGGAGATCGTCGAGGGCCTGATCATCGAGGAAGGCTCCGTCATCGGCACCGGCGTGTTCCTGTCCCAGAGCACCAAGATCTACAACCGCGAGACGGGCGAGATCACCTACGGGCGGGTGCCGGCCGGGTCGGTGGTGGTGTCGGGGAGCCTGCCCTCGCCCGACGGCAGGTACAGCCTGTACTGCGCCGTCATCGTCAAGCAGGTGGACGCCAGGACCCGTGCCAAGACCAGCATCAACGAGCTCTTGCGCGGAATTTGACCGCGGCGGACCGCCGCCCGCGGTGACGGCAATCGCACCGGGAGGTCGCTCATGATCATCGCTCCGCTGCTGCGCCTGATGGCCGAAAAGCAGGCTTCCGACCTGTTCTTCACCGTCGGCGCACCGATCCAGATCAAGATCAACGGCGTGTGCATGCCGATCAATGACGCGCCGCTGGAATCCGACCAGATGATCAAGCTCGCCTACGGGCTGATGACGGAGGAGCAGATCCGCTCGTTCGAAACGACGATGGAGATGAATTTCTCCTTCCATCTCCCGGACGTGGCCAACTACCGCGTCAACGTGTTCCGCCAGCGCGGCGACCTGGCGATGGTGATCCGCCACATCAAGAGCACGATCCCGACCGTCGAGGAACTGCGCCTGCCGCTGGTGCTCAAGGACCTGATCGTCGAGCGCCGGGGCCTGATCCTGGTGGTGGGCTCCACCGGCGCCGGCAAGTCCTCGACGCTGGCGGCGATGCTGGATTTCCGCAGTACCAACCGCGCCGGCCACATCCTCACGGTGGAGGATCCGATCGAGTTCGTGTTCAAGCACAAGAAATCGATCGTCAACCAGCGCGAGATCGGCATGGACACGGTGTCCTATTCGAATGCGCTCACCAACGCCATGCGCGAGGCGCCGGATCTGCTGATGATCGGCGAGATCCGCGACCGCGAGACGCTCAAGCACGGCATCATCTACGCCCTCACCGGCCACTTGTGCATGTCCACCATGCACGCCAACAACAGCTACCACGCGCTCTCGCGCATCATCAACTTCTTCCCCCACGATGCGCGCACGGCGCTGCTCTCGGACCTGGCCATCAGCCTCAAGGCCATCATTTCCCAGCGCCTGGTGCGCGGCATCGACGGCAGGCTGCTACCGGCGGTGGAGATTCTGATGAACACCAAGCGCATCGCCGAGCTGATCAAGGAAGGCGAGATCGACGCCATCAAAGAAGCGATGGAATCCAGCGTCTCCCCGGGCTCGCAGACCTTCGAGCAGGCGCTCTACAAGATGCACAAGGCCGGCCAGATCACCCGCGACGAAGCGATGGCCAATGCCGACTCGCCGACCAACCTGGCAGCCCTGATCGACTACACGGCGGGGCGCAGCGAGGCGCCCCAGGCGGCTGCCGCGCCGAAACCGTCCGCGGGCGAGTACCCGCTCAAGATCGACATCCTGGACAAATAACGCCGCTGCGGCGGCCTTGGCGGCGCCGGTCCATCCGGCGCCGCACTGTTGTGAAGACCCGATGGATCACCCCGCGATCGATTTGCTGAAGACCCTCGTTGCCCGCCGTTCGGTGACGCCCGACGACGCCGGCTGCCAGGACGTGGTGGCGGAACGCCTGGCGCCGCTGGGATTCCGCATCGAGCGCCTGCGTTTCGGCAACGTGCACAACCTGTGGGCACGGCGCGGAACGTCGGGCCCGCTGCTGTGCTTCGCCGGCCACACCGATGTCGTGCCGCCGGGCCCGCTTGAGGCCTGGCACAGCGACCCCTTCGTCCCCACGGTGCGCGACGGCAAGCTCTATGGCCGCGGCGCGGCGGACATGAAGGGGTCCATCGCCGCGTTCGTCACCGCGGTGGAGGATTTCGCCGCGCAGCAGCCGGCCGCGCCGGGCTGCGTCGCCCTGCTGCTCACCTCCGACGAGGAAGGCATCGCGGTGGACGGCACCGTAAAGGTGGTGCAGGAGCTCAAGCGCCGCAGCGAAACCGTCGACTACTGCATCGTCGGCGAGCCCACGTCCGCCGCGGCGCTGGGCGACACGCTCAAGAACGGCCGGCGCGGGTCCCTCTCGGGGACGCTCACGGTGAAGGGCGTGCAGGGGCACGTGGCGTATCCCCACCTGGCGCGCAACCCGATCCACCAGGCGGCACCGGCCATCGCCGAGCTGGCGGGCGTGGAGTGGGACCGCGGCAATGAGCATTTCCCGCCCACCACGTTCCAGATATCGAATATCCGCGCCGGCACCGGCGTCACCAACGTGATTCCCGGCCAGGTGACGCTGCAGTTCAACTGGCGCTTCTCCACCGCCAGCACGGTGGAATCGCTCAAGGCGCGTCTCGCCCAGGTGCTGGAACGCCACGCGCTGGACTACGACATTGCCTGGGAGGAGCCGCATAACCGCCCCTACCTCACCGCGCCGGGTCCGCTGGCGGACGCGCTCGCCGCGGCCGTCCGGGAAGTCACCGGCGTCCATGCCCAGCTCTCCACCACCGGCGGCACCTCGGACGGGCGCTTCATCGCCGAGATCTGCCCCCAGGTGATCGAGCTGGGCCCGCTCAACGCAACAATCCACAAAGTCGACGAATGCATCGACCTCGCCGACGTCCCGCGGCTGGCCGCAATCTACGGGCTCGCCATGCGGCGTCTGCTGGCCTGACGCGGGCCTACGAACAGGCCCGCGTCCAGCTCCAGACCGTCCGCGACGCGGTGCGCTTCGCGGTGAGCCGGTTCGAGGAAGCGGGGCTCGCCTACGGCCACGGCACCGACAACGCCTATGACGAGGCGGTGTATCTCGCCCTGCACGCGCTGAGGCTGCCGCTGGACCGCCTGGAGCCCTTTCTCGACGCGCGGTTGCTGCCGGAAGAAATGGGGCGGGTGCTGGAACTCGTGCGCCGGCGCGTGGAGGAGCGCCTGCCGGCGGCCTACCTGACCCGGGAAGCCTGGCTGGGGGAGTTTCGCTTCTACGTCGACGAGCGCGTGATCGTCCCGCGCTCCTTCATCGCCGAGCTCCTGCGCGATCGGCTGGCGCCGTGGGTGGAAAACCCGGACGGCGTCGACGCCGCACTGGACCTGTGCACGGGTTCGGGCTGCCTGGCCGTGCTGCTGGCCCACGCCTTCCCCAACGCCGCCGTGGCTGCGGCCGACGTTTCGGACGGCGCGCTGGAGGTGGCGGCCCGCAACGTCTCCGCCTACGGACTCGAATCCCGGATCCGGCTGAAGCGTTCGGACTTGTTTCGCGCCCTGGCGGGCCGGACCTACGACGTCATCGTCTCCAATCCGCCGTACGTGAACGCCGCGTCGATGCACGCCTTGCCCGCTGAGTTCCGGCGCGAACCGGCGCTGGCGCTGGACGGCGGCAGCGACGGCCTGCGCTTCGTGAAACGCATCCTGAAGGCGGCGCCGCGCCACCTCAATCCCGGCGGCGTGCTGGTGGTGGAGATCGGCCACAACCGGGAAGCGCTGGAGCTGGCCTTCCCGGACATCCCCTTCATCTGGCCCGAGACAAGCGCCGGCGCGGACCACGTTTTTCTGCTGCGCCGGGAGCAATTTCCCGCTTAGGCGGCCGCAGCACCGGCAGGCCCAGGGACTCGAACAGCGCGTTCACTTCCGGCGGCGCCAGCTCGCGCCACTGGCCGCGGCGCAGGCCCCGCGGCAGCACCAGTGTGCCGAAGCGGAAACGGATCAGGCGGCTCACCTCGATGCCCACGGCCTCGAACAGCCGCCGCACCTCGCGGTTGCGGCCCTCCCGCAGCACCACCCGATACCAGTGGTTGGCGCCACGGCCGCCGGCGTCTTCCAGGGAATCCAGCTTGGCCATGCCGTCGGCCAGCGCCACGCCGCGCAGAAGGCGCGCCGAGGCCGCTTCGTCGAGCTCGCCGCGCAGGCGCACAGCGTACTCGCGCTCGACGCCGAAGCTGGGATGCATCAGGCGGTTGGCGAGTTCCCCCTGCGTGGTGAAAATCATCAGGCCCTCGGTGTTGTAGTCGAGGCGGCCCACCGGCACCCAGCGCCCCCCCGCCACCGGGGGCAGCCGGTCGAACACGGTCGGCCGCCCTTCCGGATCGCGGCGGCTGACGATCTCCCCGGTGGGCTTGTGATAGATGAGCACCCGCGCCCGCCCGCTGGCTTCCGGCAGGCGGAACGTCTTGCCGAGAATGCGGATGCGGTCGCCGGGGCGCACCCGCGAACCCAGTTCCGCCACCTCGCCGTTGACCCGCACCTGGCCGGCGCGGATGTAGGTTTCGATTTCCCGGCGCGAGCCGTAGCCCGCCTGGGCCAGCGCCTTCTGCAGACGCTCGCCCTCGTTGGGCCCTTTCTCCACCACCGGTTGCGCCCGCGCCCGCATCTCAGACCTCCCGTCGCTCGCGCACCGCCTGGGCCAGCGTGCCCGCATCGACGTGCTCCAGTTCGCCACCCAGCGGCAGCCCGCGCGCCAGGCGCGTCACCTTCAGCCCCGACGCGCGCAGCATCTCGCCGATGTAGTGGGCCGTGGCGTCGCCTTCGACGGTGGGATTGGTGGCCAGCACCACCTCCCGCACCACCCCGTCGCGCGAGCGCGCCAGCAGGCGGTCGAGGTGAATCTCCCGGGGGCCGACGCCGTCCAGCGGCGACAACCGGCCCATCAGAACGAAATACAGGCCGTTGTAGCAGTGCGCCTGCTCCAGCATCACCAGATCGGCCGGAGCCTCCACCACCGCCAGCAACGCCGGATCCCGGCGCGGCGAGCGGCACAGCTCGCACACGGGCTCCTCGCTGAAGTTGTTGCAGCGCTCGCAGTTGCGAATGCGCGTGGTGGCACGCTCGAGCGCGTGCGCCAGCCGCGCGGCGCCCTTGGGGTCGCGCTGCAGCAGGTAATAGGCCATGCGCTGGGCGGACTTCGGGCCGACGCCGGGCAGGCAGCGCAGCGCCTGGACCAGTTCGTCGAGGCTGGATGGGGTTTTCATGGAATCAGCGCAGGCGCCGCCGCGCCGGCGGCGAGCCCGCGGGGCGGCGCGCGGGCCGGGCCGGGAGCAAGTCCGTCAGAACGGCAGCTTCATGCCGGGCGGCAGCCCCATGCCCGCGGTCACCGCTCCCATGCGCTCCTGGACCGTGGCCTCGACGCGGCGCACCGCATCGTTGACGGCGGCGGCGATCAGATCTTCCAGCATGTCCTTGTCCTCGCCCGTCACCAGGCTGGCGTCGATGGCCACCCGCTTGACGTCGTGGCGGCAGGTCATCACCACTTTCACCATGCCGGCCCCGGCCTGGCCTTCCACCTCGACCGAGGCCAGTTCCTCCTGCACCTTCTTCAGGTTGTCCTGCATCTGCTGGGCCTGTTTCATCAGGCCTGCCAGTGCGCCCTTCATGTCCGCTCCCGTCGTACCGCCGCGTCAGTCCCGCGGCCGGATCGATGAATCATTCAGCCGGGCATCGAAGTTCTCGATCAGGTCGCGAACGAACGGATCGGATTCGATGGCCTCGATCGCCCGCGCCTGGCGCTCGCCCGCCGCCCGGCTCTGCAATTCGGCGGGACTGTTGCCGGTCCCGCCGCCCAGCGTGAATTCTACCCGTACCGGCCGGCCCACGTGCCCCGACAGGGCTGCGGCGATGCGCTCCTGATATACCTTGTCGAGCAGGTGGCGGTGCGCCTCCGGGAGGCCGAACACGTAGCGATTGCCGTCGACGCGCAGGAGTTCGCTGTGGGCGGCCAGCTGCTTGGCCATGCCGGCGAGGCCCAAGGTACCGACCAGGCTGTGCCAGTCCAGCGGCGCCGGCTCGCGCAGCACGGGCGCGGCGTCGGCCTCGCGGCTCCCAGCACCGGCATCGGCCGCGCCTGCCGGGGCGGGCGCCGCGTCCGCGGTTCCCGCCGCCCGGGACGGCGGCGACTGCAGGCGGCGAGGCTCCGAGCCGCCGCCCGGGGCAAATGCCAGCATGCGCAGCAGCGTCATCGCGAAACCGGCGAACTCGTCCGGCGCCAGATCCAGGTCGCGGCGGCCATTGACCACAATCTGGTAATAGAGCTGCACGTCGTCGGGACCCAGCGCCTGGGCAGCCTCCAGCACCTCGGACCGGTCCGGCAGATCGTCCGGAACCGCGGCCGCCGCCACCTGGGCCGTCGCCACCTGCGTCAGCAGCGCCGCCAGCTCCTGCAGCGCCGCGTCGAACGACAGGCTGCGCGCCTCCATGTCCGCGGCGATGCGCACCAGCCCGGGACCGTCGCCGCGCCGCAGCGCGTGGAGCACGCCGAACAGGTATTCGCGCTCCACCGAGCCCAGCATTTCGCGCACCGCCCCCGCCGCCACCGTGCCGCCGCCGTGGGCGATGGCCTGATCCAGCAGGCTGAGCGCGTCCCGCAGGCTGCCCTGCGCCGCCCGCGCCAGCATCGCCAGCGCCGCCTCCTCGCCCGCGATGCCCTCGGCCGCCAGCACGGCTTTCAGGCGCTCGGCAATCAGCGGCGCCGGGATCTGCTTGAGATTGAACTGCAGGCACCGCGACAGCACCGTCACCGGCACCTTCTGTGGATCCGTGGTGGCGAGCACGAACTTGACGTGCTCCGGCGGCTCCTCCAGCGTCTTCAGCATGGCGTTGAAGGCGCTGCGCGAGAGCATGTGGACTTCGTCGATGATGTACACCTTGAAGCGCCCCGCGGTCGGCGCGTACATGGCGTTATCGAGCAGTTCGCGCATGTTGTCGACCTGGGTGTTGGACGCCGCGTCCAGTTCCACCAGGTCCACGAACCGCCCGGTGTCAATTT
Source organism: Pseudomonadota bacterium (assembly GCA_049322755.1). Taxonomy (GTDB): domain Bacteria; phylum Pseudomonadota; class Gammaproteobacteria; order Burkholderiales; family UBA6910; genus DATIUV01. The sequence continues at coordinate 169,419 of JBMOQX010000037.1, forward strand.
CACGGCAAGCCCCGCACTGCCCGCACGGCTCCGCAGTCACACCGGTTTCGCAGTTGAGCGCCTTGGCGAACACCCGCGCCAGCGTGGTCTTGCCGACGCCGCGGGTGCCGGTGAACAGATACGCGTGATGGAGCCGCTGCTGGCCGAGGGCATTGGCCAGCGCGCGCACCGCATGCTCCTGGCCTACCATCTCAGCGAAGCTCCGCGGCCGCCACTTGCGGGCCAGCGCTTGCGTCACTGTCGGGATGCTCCCATTGCCTGCCTCAGAATTGCGCCGGCCGCCGCCGCGCGGCCCCGCAACACGCGGGGCCGCGGGCGCCGGGCGGCACCTGCGACCCCACGGGGTGGATGGCGGCGAGCCCAACCCCCGGCACTTGCAGAGAATAGCTGTGGCTGCTTCCTTCCGGACCTGACCAGATTCACTACCGTGCAATGCGGGGAGGCCCGCCATGAACTCGCGTGCCGAACTGCAAACCGGCACCGGCCCCGCGCACGCCGATGGTCCGGCCCGCAGCGCGAAAGCCGCTGCGCGAAGGTTACCACAGGCGCCGTCGCGCCGCCGACCTGGAATCGGCTGCCGCGGCGCGCGGAGCCGGTGCCGCGGGGTGTACAATTGGCTTGAAGTCTTTTATCTTATACAAGACTTGAATTCCACGGCCGGGCCGGTTGGCGCCGCCCGCGGCCGAGGAACTACAATGACCGGCCCGAGAACCGGCTCGACCCCGACACCGCATCCGCATCATCCGAACCAGGAGGAACCGATGGCCGCGATTGAATCCGTGCTGCAGGAGAACCGGGTTTTCCCCCCGAGCGAGGCGTTCGTGAAGAACGCCACGATCTCGGGCATGGAAACCTATCACGCCTTGTGCCGCGAGGCGGAGCAGGACTACGAAGGCTTCTGGGCCAAACTCGCCCGCGAGCACGTGCAATGGAAGCAGCCGTTCACCAAGACCCTGGACGAGAGCAAGGCGCCTTTCTACCGCTGGTTCTACGACGGCACGCTCAACGCGTCGGCCAACTGCCTCGACCGCCATCTCGCCACCCAGCCCGACAAGACCGCGATCATCTTCGAGGCCGACGACGGCAAGGTCACGAAGGTCTCCTACAAGGAGCTCTATCACCGCGTCTGCCGTTTTGCCAACGGTCTGAAGTCCCTCAAGATCGAGAAAGGCGACCGGGTCATCATCTACCTGCCCATGAGCATCGAGGCGGTGGTGGCGATGCAGGCGTGCGCCCGCATCGGCGCCATCCACTCGGTGGTGTTCGGCGGCTTCTCGTCCAAGGCGCTGCACGAGCGCATCGTCGACACCGGCGCCCGGGCCGTGATCACCGCGGACGAGCAGATGCGCGGGGGCAAGGCGATTCCGCTCAAGCCGGCGGTCGACGAGGCGCTGGCCATGGGCGGCACCGAAGCGGTCCAGAGCGTCGTGGTGTACAAGCGCACCGGCTGCGACCTGCTCTGGCACGCCTCGCGCGACGTCTGGTGGCACGACCTGGTCAACGGTCTGGCCGACACCTGCGAACCCGAGTGGGTGGACGCAGAGCACCCGCTGTTCCTGCTCTACACCTCCGGCTCCACCGGCAAGCCCAAGGGCGTCCAGCACGCCACCGGCGGCTACCTGCTGCACGCGGCGCTGACCATGAAATGGACGTTTGACCACAAGCCCGACGACGTGTTCTGGTGCACGGCGGACGTGGGCTGGATCACCGGCCACACCTACGTCTGCTACGGCCCGCTGGCGGTCGGCGCCACCCAGGTGATGTTCGAGGGCGTGCCCAGCTACCCCGACGCCGGCCGCTTCTGGAAGATGGTGCAGGATCACAAGGTCACCGTCTTCTACACCGCGCCCACCGCGATCCGCTCGCTGATCAAGCTGGGTGCGGACCTGCCGAAGAAATACGACATCTCCTCGCTGCGGCTGCTGGGCACCGTGGGCGAGCCGATCAACCCGGAGGCCTGGATGTGGTACTACGAGACGGTGGGCCAGAAGCGCTGCCCGATCGTCGACACCTGGTGGCAGACCGAGACCGGCGGCCACATGATCACGCCGCTGCCGGGCGCGACACCGCTCAAGCCGGGCTCGTGCACCTTCCCGCTGCCGGGCATCATGACCGACATCGTCGACGAGGCGGGGCAGTCGGTGGAGCGCGGCAAGGGCGGGTTCCTGATCATCCGCCGCCCCTGGCCGGCCATGATCCGGAACATCTGGGGCGACCCCGAGCGCTTCAAGAGCAGCTATTACCCGGCGGATTTCCAGGGCAGGTTCTACCTCGCGGGTGACGGCGCCAACCGCGATACCGACGGCTATTACTGGATCATCGGGCGCATCGACGACGTGCTCAACGTCTCCGGCCACCGGCTCGGCACCATGGAGATCGAGTCGGCGCTGGTGGCCAACTCGCTGGTGGCCGAGGCGGCCGTGGTGGGCCGGCCCCACGACGTGAAGGGCGAGGCGGTGGTGGCCTTCGTCGTCCTGAAGGGCGCCCGCCCCTCCGGCGAAGAAGCCCACAAGATCGCCCAGAAGCTGCGCAACTGGGTGGGCGAGGAGATCGGCCCCATCGCCAAGCCGGACGAGATTCGCTTCGGCGACAACCTGCCCAAGACCCGCTCCGGCAAGATCATGCGCCGGCTGCTGCGCTCCATCGCCAAGGGCGAGGAAATCACCCAGGACGTCTCCACGCTGGAAAACCCGGCGATCCTCGATCAGCTCAAGCAGGCGGTCAAATAGCCTCCTGAAACCCGAGGCGGGACGCCGGGCGTCCCGCTTTTTTTGACCCCGGAGATGGTCCACCCCGCCCCCAACGCCCACGGGCACGGCATCCACGCCGTGGATTCGGGATACGTCCGTGCGTCCCTGGACGCGATTCACCTCATTGTCGAGCGCGGCCGGGCAGCGGTGGTGGATACCGGAACCAGCGGTTCGGTGCCGCGGGTTCTGGACGCCCTCGCGCAGCTGGGCCTCGGCCGCGAGGCGGTGGACTGGATCCTGGTGACCCACGTGCACCTGGATCACGCCGGCGGCGCCGGCGCGCTGCTGCGCCACCTGCCCAACGCCCGCGTCGTCGTGCACCCCCGCGGAGCCCGGCACCTGGCGGATCCGTCCAAGCTGGTGGCAGGCACCCGGGCGGTTTACGGCGAGACCGAGTTCCGCCGCCTTTACGGCGAGGTGGTGCCTGTTCCCCAGGATCGCATGGTGATCGCCGACGACGGGCTGAGACTGGAGCTCGCCGGCCGCGCGCTCGGGTTCTTGCACACCGAGGGCCACGCGCGGCACCACTACTGCATCCACGACCCCGCCAGCGGCTCGGTGTTCGCCGGCGACACCTTCGGGATCTCCTACCGGGAGTTCGACGTCGACGGCCGGGAGTTCATTTTTCCCACCTCCACGCCGACCCAGTTCGATCCGGCGGCGGCCCACGCCTCGGTCGACCGGATCGCCGGACTCGAGCCGCAGCAGGTTTTCGTCACCCACTACAGCCGGCTCGGCCACGTTCCCGAGCACGCCGCCACCCTGCACCGCCTGCTGGACGCCTATGTCGCCCTCGCCCGGGAGGCACAGCACACGCCGGGCCCGCAAGCCGTGCTGCGGGCCGGCATGGAGGCGTTGCTGCGGGCCGAGGCCCGGCGCCACGGCGTCGCCATGAGTGACGAGCAAATCCTGTCGCTCCTGGGAATGGACATCGATCTCAACGCCCAGGGCCTCGCGATCTGGCTCGAGGCGGGCGGCGCCTGACGGCGCCGATTGCCAGCCGCGGCGCCAGCCCAAATAATGGCCGTCGGACGATAGGGGGAAGGAGGAGGCCCGTGCGATCAAACCTGACCGGCCAGCGCCTGATCGCGATATTCCTGTGCGGCTGGCTGCTGTTCAACTATCCGCTGCTCGACCTGTTCAACAGCAATACCCGGGTCCTCGGCATTCCGCTGCTCTACGCCTACATCTTCGGCGCGTGGATGCTGCTGATCGGGATCATGGCGTGGGTCATCGAGCGCCGCAGTAACTAGTCCAGCGACCGCCAAGGGGCCGTCACGCTCATGCTGGAAGGCTGGGTCATCCTGCTGTGCTCGTTCGCCTACCTCGGCGTGCTGTTCGCGATCGCTTACTACGGCGACCGGCGCGCCGACGCCGGCCGCAGCATCATCGCCAACCCGTACATCTATGCCCTGTCGCTCGCGGTCTACGCCACGTCCTGGACCTTTTACGGCAGCGTCGGCCGTGCGGCAAGCACCGGCATCGGCTTCCTTCCCATCTACCTGGGCCCCACCCTGATGGCGGCGCTGTGGTGGTTCGTGATGCTGAAGATCATCCGCATCAGCAAGGCGAACCGCATCACGTCCATCGCCGACTTCATTTCCTCGCGCTACGGCAAGAGCCAGGTGCTGGGCGGGCTGGTGACGGTGATCGCCGTGATCGGCATCGTCCCCTACATCGCGTTGCAGCTCAAGGCGGTATCCAACAGCTTCACCCTGCTGCTGGCCTACCCCAAGGTCACGTCGCCGCTGGAGCACGGCGCGCTGCCGGCGTTCGGCGACAGCGCCTTCTACATCGCGCTGCTGCTGGCCGCATTCACCATCGTCTTCGGCACACGCCACCTGGACGCCTCCGAGCGCCACGAAGGCATGGTGGCGGCGATCGCTTTCGAGTCGCTGGTCAAGCTGGTGGCCTTCGTCGCCGTCGGCCTGTTCGTCACCTTCGGCATGTACAACGGATTCGGCGATGTCTTCGCCCGCGCCGCCGCCGAACCGGAGCTGGCCGCGCTGCTGACCGTGGGGGGCGCCGCCGGCAACTACGGCACCTGGGCTTCGCTCACGGTGCTATCGATGCTCTCCATCATGCTGCTGCCGCGCCAGTTCCAGATCTCGGTAGTGGAAAACGTCAACGAAAAGCATCTCGCGAAGGCCATCTGGCTGTTCCCGCTCTACCTCTTTGTCATCAACATCTTCGTGCTGCCGATCGCGTTCGGCGGCCTGCTGCATTTTCCCCGCGGCACGGTCGACGCCGACACCTTCGTGCTCACCCTGCCCATCGCCGAGCGCCAGCAGGGCCTGGCACTGCTGGCGTTCATCGGCGGCCTGTCCGCCGCCACCGGCATGGTGATCGTCGAGACCATCGCCCTTTCCACCATGGTCTGCAACGATCTGGTCATGCCGGTTTTGCTGCGCTGGCGCTCGCTGCGGCTGACCGAACAGCCGGACCTCACCCGCCTGCTGCTGGGCATCCGCCGCGGCGCCATCATCGCGATCCTGATGCTGGGGTATCTGTACTTCCGCCTGGCGGGCGAGGCCTACGCGCTGGTGTCCATCGGCCTGATCTCGTTCGCCGCGGTGGCGCAGTTCGCTCCGGCGTTCTTCGGCGGCATGTACTGGAAGGGCGCCACCCGCGCCGGCGCGCTGGCGGGGCTCTCCGCCGGTTTCGCGGTCTGGGCCTACACGCTGCTGCTGCCTTCCTTCGCGCGTTCGGGCTGGGTTCCGATCGGCCTGATGGAGCAGGGACCGTTCGACATCGCGCTGCTCAAGCCGCTGGAATTGTTCGGGCTCACCGGCCTCGATCAGATCACCCACGCGATGTTCTGGAGCATGCTGGCCAACATCGGCTGTTACATCGTTTTCAGCCTCTACACCCGCCCGACGGTGGCCGAGCACAGCCAGGCCACGCTGTTCGTGGACGCGTTCAAGCGCACGGTGGAATCCGGTGGCCCCCGGTTCTGGCGCGGCATCGCGACGGTCGACGATCTGCGCCCGCTTCTGCGCCGCTTCCTCGGCGCCGCGCGGGCCGACGACGCCCTGCGGCACTACGCCAAGCGCCGGGGCGTCGAGAAAGTCGAGGATCTGCGCGCCGACGCGGACCTGGTCCACCACGCCGAGACGCTGCTGGCGGGGGCGATCGGCGCGGCATCGGCGCGGGTGATGGTGGCCTCGGCAGTGCAGGAAGAGCCGCTCACCATGGACGAGGTGCTGTACATCCTGGACGAGGCCTCCCAGGTCATCGCCTACAGCCGCCAGCTGGAGCAGAAATCCCGCGAACTGGAGACCGCCACCAGCGAACTCAAAGCCGCCAACGAACGCCTGCAGGAGCTGGACCGCCTCAAGGACGACTTCATTTCGACGGTGACCCATGAGCTGCGCACGCCGCTGACCTCGATTCGCGCCCTGACCGAGATCCTGCACGACAACCCCGACCTCACGCAGCCGGAGCGCCAGCGTTTTCTCGGCATCATCATTAAGGAGAGCGAGCGGCTGACGCGCCTGATCAACCAGGTGCTGGACCTGGCCAAGCTGGAGTCCGGCAGCGCGGACTGGCACAACGCGGAGGTCGACCTGCGCGAGCTGGTGGAAGAGGCCACCAACTCCACAGCGCAGCTGTTTCGCGACAAGGGGGTCCGGCTGGAGACCCGGCTCGAGTCCGGGCTGCCCACCGTGGTGGCGGACCGCGACCGCCTGACGCAGGTCGTGCTCAACCTGCTCTCCAACGCCGTCAAGTTCTGCGCGCCCGGGCGCGGCCGCGTGGAGGTGCGCCTGCACCGCGCCGGGGATGACCTGCAGGTCGACGTGGCGGACAACGGGGTTGGCATCAGCGCGGCGGATCAGCGGCTGATCTTCGAAAAATTCCGCCAGGCGGGCTACGTGCGTCCCCAGGGTACCGGCCTCGGGCTGCCCATCAGCCGCAAGATCATCCAGCATTTCGGCGGCAGGCTTTGGGTCGAAAGCAGCCCGGGCCAGGGCGCCACGTTCTCCTTTACCATTCCCATCAGGAGCTCAAGCGCCCTGGAGGTCGCCTGAGCGACGTTCCGGACGGACTGCCAACGGAGACAACGGATGGCGAAACGGGTTCTCATTGCCGACGACGAGCCGAACATCGTCGTGTCCCTCGAATTCCTGATGGAGCGGCACGGCTACCAGATCCAGGTCGCCACCACCGGCGACGAGGTGATTCCGGCGGTGCGCTCGTTCCAGCCGGATCTCGTCCTCCTGGACGTCATGCTTCCCGGCAAGACCGGTTTCGAGATCTGCCAGGAGCTGCGGCAGGACGCCAGCTACCGGGACCTCAAGATCATCATGCTGACCGCCAAGGGTCGCGATACCGAGGTGACCAAGGGCCTTGCGCTGGGTGCCGACGCCTACATCACCAAGCCCTTCTCCACCAAGGATCTGCTGGCGAAGGTGCGGGAGCTGCTGGGGGAAGCGGCTTGACCGTCAAGATCAAGCTGGCGCTGGCGGTGGCCGTGATGGGGCTGATCGGCGCCGGGACGGTGGCCGCGCTCTGGGGCATGCTCTGGTCCCACCTGCAGGCCGCCGAAAAGGAAGCGCTCCTGCAGATGGTCTCGGCGCGCGCCGACGTGCTGTTCTTCACCGGGCTCGCCGTCCTGGCGGCGCTCTTCCTGCTGGCGCGCACGCTGATCCAGCCTTTCGTCATCGCGCCGCGCGCCCTGGCGGAAGACGTGCGCGTCATGCTCAACGCCAATCCCCAGCATCGGGCTGCCGCCCGCGGCCCCGCTGAACTTCGCGAACTGGCGGCCGTGGTCAACCAGCTGGCGGACGCCAAGGAAGCGCTGCGACGCAATGTCGAGGCGCGCATCGCCGAGGCCAAGGCGTCGCTGGAGGAGGAGAAGAACCGCCTGGCCGCGCTGATGTCGGAGCTGGCCCAGGGCGTCGTGGTCTGCAATATCGAGGGCCAGGTCCTGCTGTACAACAGCCGCGCGCGCCAGTTGCTCGGCGGCCAGGGCAGCGGCACCGCAGCCCACGGGTTCCTGGGCCTCGGGCGCTCGATCTTCGGCGTGTTCGACCGCGGTGTCATCACCCACGCCCTCGACACGATCCACGATCGTCTCGCGCGGCAGGACGAGCACGCGATCTCCCGGTTCGTCACGGCCGCCGAGTGCGGGCCGCTGGTGCGCATCACGATGGTTCCCGTGCTGGACCGCGAATCCCGGATGACGGGGTTCGTGCTGACGATGGAAGACGTCACCGAGGCGGTGGAAGCCGTAGGCCAGCGCGACGCGCTGCTGACGGAACTCGCGGAAGGCAACCGGGCGTCGCTCGCCAACGTGCGCGCCGCCGTCGAAACGCTGGAGGCGTATCCCGACATGGATGCCGCGCGCCAGAAGCGCTTCATCGGCATCATCGGCGAGGAAACGGCACGCCTCTCGCAGCGCATCGAGCAGGCCCTGGCGCGTTACGCCGACTCTCTCAAGGCCCAATGGCGGCTGGAGGAGATGGCCGCCACCGACTTCGTCGCGGCCGCGGTGCGCCGCATGGCGGATCGGATCGGCATCCCGGTGATGGCCGACGAGGTGCCGGAGGACCTCTGGCTACGGGTGGACAACCACGCGCTGGTGCAATGCCTGACCTACCTCGGCCGGCGCCTGAAGGAGGAATTTCAGGTGCCTCGCGTGCGGCTGGGGGCGTCGGTGAGCGGCCGCCACGCCTGTCTCGACCTGCGCTGGCCGGGCCTGGTGGTGTCCACCGAGACGGTCAATGCCTGGCAGGAGGAGCCGCTCACGATGGGCGGCGAGACCAGCCCGCTGAGCGTCCGGGACGTGGTCCAGCGTCACGGCGGCGAGATCTGGTATCAGCGCGAGAAAGCGAGCCAGACGGGGTACATCCGCTTCCTGCTGCCGATGGCGGAGGCCGCCCGGACGCGCCTGGCGATCCGCATCGCGTCGCAGAGCCGTCCTGAGTATTACGACTTCGACCTCTTCCACCAGCCCGGACAGACCCCGGAGCTCGACGACCGCCCGCTCGCCGAGCTCGCCTACACGGTCTTCGACACGGAGACCACCGGATTGGAGCCTTCCGCCGGGGACGAGATCATCTCCATCGGCGCGTTGCGCATCGTCAACGGCCGCCTGCTCCGGCACGAGGCCTTCGAACAGCTCATCGACCCGCGTCGGCCCATGTCCCGGGAATCGATCGCCATCACCGGCATCCAGCCGGCGATGCTGCAAGGTCAGCCCACGATCGATCGCGTGCTGCCCGCCTTCCACCGCTTCTGCGAAGACACGGTGCTGGTGGCGCACAACGCTGCATTCGACATGCGCTTCCTGCAGTTGAAGGAACAGGCCACCGGCGTGCGCTTCACCCAACCCGTGCTGGATACCTTGCTGCTCTCCGCGGTGATACACCCCAACCAGAATGCCCACAAGCTGGAGGCCATCGCCGAGCGCCTCGGAATCAACATCATCGGCCGCCACACGGCGCTGGGCGATGCGATCGTCACTGGCGAAGTGTTTCTGCGCATGATCCCGCTGCTGGCCGAAAAGGGCATTCGCACCCTGCGGCAGGCGCGGGAGGCGGCGGAACGGACCTATTACGCGCGCGTCAAATACTGAAAACAGGAACTCCCGATCATGTCCGGCAACACCGAAGTCGTCGCCCTCCTGATGCGCTACGCGCCCTTCGACGCCATGGCGCCGGAGGACCTGGAGTTTCTGGCCGAGAACGTGGACGTGCGTACCCATGCCAAGGATGACGTCATCGTGGATCCCTCGGCCGGGGTGCCTCGCCACCTCTACATCGTGGCCAGCGGCAGCGTACTGTCGCAGAAGGGGCTCGCGGACGAAGGCGCGGCGTCCGGAGCCGACCTGCGCATTGGTGCCGGCGAGTGTTTCCCGCTCGGCTCCCTGATGTCGGGCAGCCCGATTTCGAGCGTGTACCGGGCGCTCGAGGAAACGGTCTGTTATCTGCTTCCCGAGTCCGCGTTCCGGGCGGTGAAGGAGCGCAGTGCGCCATTCCGCGATTTCTGCACGCGCCGCCTCGCAAGCCTGCTGGAGCGCTCCAAGCGCATCCTGAAGGAAGCCAGCGCGGACGGCGGCGACCGCACGCCGATGGACCGGCTGCTGTCTTCGGTGGTGCGCCGCAAGCCGGTCACCTGCCGCCCCGAGGACAGCATCGAGTCGGTGCTGGCGATCATGCGCGACCAGGCCGTCGGCTCGGTGGTGGCGGTGGACGACGACCAACGCCCGGTGGGCATCTTCACCCTGCACGACGTGCTGAACCGGGTTGCCCTGCCGCGGCAGGACCTGGCGGCGCCCATCGCCTCGGTATTCAGCACCGACCTGGCGAAGCTGCCGTCCCATGCCACCTCCTACGAAGCGGCGCTGGAGATGGTGCGGCGCGGTATCCGCCACGTCATCGTCGTCGACGACGGCCGGATCGCCGGCGTCGTGTCGGAGCGGGACCTGTTCAACATCCAGCGCGTGAGCCTGCGCCAGCTGTCCCGCGACATCAAACAGGCGCCCGATCTCAACGCCCTGATACCCCTTGCCGGCGACATCCGCTCGCTGGCGCAGACCATGCTGGTGGACGGGGTGGCGTCGGAGCAGCTGACCCAGTTCATCGCCTCGCTCAACGATCTGCTCACGGTCCGGCTGCTGGAGCTCGAGTTTCGCGCGGCGGACCTGCGCGGCGTCGAGTTCTGCTGGATCGCGCTGGGCAGCGAAGGCCGCCTCGAGCAGACGCTCGCCACCGACCAGGACAACGGCATCATTTTCGAAACGCCGCCCGGGCTGGCGCCGGATGAAGCGCGCCGGCTCCTGCTGCCCATCGCGCAGCGGGTGAACCAGTCGCTGGACGCCTGCGGGTACCCGTTGTGCAAAGGCGAGATCATGGCCGGCAATCCGCGCTGGTGCCTGAGCGGCGCCGAGTGGCGCGCCGAGTTCGCCCGCTGGATCGACAGCGGCGACCCCGAGGCGCTGCTGCACGGATCCATCTTCTTCGACTTCCGCCCGCTCTACGGCGCCGCCCGGCTCGCCGAGGACCTGCGCACCTGGCTCGCAAAGCACGCCAAGTCCCATCCCAAGTTTCTGCACCAGATGGCCGAGAACGCATTGCGCAACCGGCCGCCGCTGGGTCTGTTTCGGGACTTCACGGTGGAAAGCAGCGGCGAGAACAAGGGCACGATCGACCTCAAGCTCAACGGCGCGACCCTGTTCGTCGACGCCGCCCGCATCTACAGCCTGGCCACGGGCGTCTCGGCCACCAATACGGCCCAGCGGTTGCGGGCGGTGGCGCCGGTATTGCATATCCCGGCGGATGAGCTCGACGCGTGGGTGGAGGCTTTCTTCTACATCCAGAACCTGCGGCTACGCAACCAGCACGCGCAAAGCGCCCAGGGACGGGCGATGGGCAACCGGGTGAGGCCGGAGGAGCTGCACCAGCTCGACCGCACGATTCTCAAAGAGTCCCTGCGCCAGGCAAAGAATCTGCAGACCCGCCTGGCGCTGGACTACCAGGCCTAGCTCACTCCGTGGTGCCGTGGTCCAGCTGGTAGCCGCGGCCGTGGAAGGTGCGCACCGTGATGCCGCTCTTCTCCAGTTTCTTGCGCAGGCGGTGGATGTAGACCTCGATGGCATTGAAGCTGGCGGCGTCGTCGTAGCCGTAAAGCCGCTCCAGCAGCTGCTCCTTGCTGACGATGCGTCCGAAATGCTGCAGCAGGATCTCGAACACGCCGACTTCGCGAGCGGAAAGCGGCAGCGTCAGGCCGTCGATGTGCACCGTCCGGGTGACCGTGTCGAACGAGACGCCCGCCATGGTCACCTGAGTGGCGGCCCCGTACTGCCCGCGCCGCAGCAGCGCCCGCACCCGCGCCAGGAACTCGGTGACGCTGAACGGCTTGGCGAGGTAGTCGTCGGCGCCCGAGTCGAGGGCGCGGGCTTTCTCTTCCGCCGCGTCGCGCGCCGAGAGCACCAGCACCGGCAGCCGGTCGCTGCGGGAACGCAGGCGCCGGAGCACCTCGTGACCATCGACACTGGGCAGCCCCAGATCCAGCACGGCGAGATCGAAACTGCCTTGCTTCAGCGCAGCATCGGCGGACGTGCCGTTGGCCACCCGATCGACGGCGTAGTTGTTGATCTTGAGGGCGAACTCGATGGCCTCGCCCAGCACCGGATCGTCTTCCACCACCAATATGCGCATTCGATCCTCCAGACCCGTCAGTATTTCAGGGACTTACTCCCCGCCCAACGCGCGTATTGCGGTCCGCGCGGGCAATTGCCCATGCAGCCCCAATTATTGTTAAAGTAGCGGCGGGCGAGGGGCCGCCGTCGGCTGCCCCGTAAGGATTCTGTAAGCTATTGTAGCTTACGATAGGTCCACAAAAATAAAGCGGTTTCGCCCTTCGTCGCTAACTCGCCAGAGGAGGACTTCCATGCAGCTCACTGAGAAGCACGTCGAGTATTGGCGCAAGACCCTCGTGGTCACGTCGATACTCTTGGCCATCTGGTTCGTCGTCACCTACATCATCGGCTGGTTCGCCAAGCCCTTGGCCTCCATCACGGTACTGGGCTTCCCCTTCCCGTTCTACATGGGCGCGCAGGGCTCGCTGATCATCTACGTGTTGATCATCTGGTATTACGCCCGGTACATGAACAATCTCGACCGGGAATTCGGCGTAGCGGAAGCGGAGGAATAATCATGGCGATCAGCTCGCAAGCGACGTTCAACCAGACGCTGAAGAAGTATTACTCCTTCTATACCGGCGGCTTCATCGCGTTCGTCATCGTCCTGGCGATCCTGGAGCAGCTGGGGGTTCCGAACCGGATCATCGGCTACATCTTCCTCTTCGCCACCATCGGCCTGTACGCGGGCATCGGCATCATGAGCCGGACCGCCGACGTGGCCGAGTACTACGTCGCCGGGCGCCGAGTTCCGGCGTTCTTCAACGGCATGGCCGTGGGCGCGGACTGGATGTCGGCCGCGTCCTTCATCGGCATGGCCGGCAGCCTCTACCTGCTCGGCTATGACGGACTCGCGTTCATCATGGGCTGGACCGGAGGCTACGTGCTGGTGGCGCTGTTCCTGGCGCCCTTCCTGCGCAAGTTCGGCCAGTTCACGATTCCGGACTTTCTCGGCGCCCGCTACGGCGGCCATCTCCCGCGACTGATCGGCGTGTTTGCCGCGGTACTCTGCTCGTTCACCTACGTGGTGGCGCAGGTCATGGGCGTGGGCATCATTACCAGCCGCTTCACCGGCCTGGAGTTCGGGATCGGGGTGTTCGTCGGCCTCGGCGGCATTCTGGTGTGCTCGTTCCTCGGCGGCATGCGGGCGGTGACCTGGACCCAGGTGGCGCAGTACATCATCCTGATCATCGCCTACCTGATCCCGCCGGTGTGGCTGGCGGCGAAGCAGACCGGGGTGCCGATTCCTCAGATCGTTTACGGGTACCAGCTGCAGAAGGTGACCGCGCTGGAAGACAAGATCATCGCCGATCCGAAGGAGCAGGAGGTCCGGGGCATCTTCAAGGCCAAGGCGGACGCGGCGACGACGGCGTTGAAGGACCCGGCCAAGGCGTTTGCCGACGGGCGCGCCGCTCTGGAGAAAAAGGTGGCCGATCTGAAGGCGGCCGGCGCTCCCCCGGACCAGCTCGCCGCGGCGGAAAAGGCGCTGGACGCGTTCCCGAAGGACCAGGCGGCCGCCGTCGAGCAATGGAAAAAGGACGCGAAACTCTCAGCCCGCGCGGCTCCGCTCAAGCGGCACGCGGAAATCTTCGGTCCCGCCGGGGAACCCACCAATAACAAGGCCCGCCTCAATTTCCTGGCACTGATTTTCTGCCTCATGGTGGGCACGGCCGCGCTGCCGCACATCCTGATGCGTTACTACACGACGCCCAGTGTGCGCGAAGCGCGAATATCGGTGTTCTGGTCGCTGTTGTTCATCTTCCTGCTCTACTTCACGGCGCCCGCCCTCGCGGTACTGGTGAAATTCGAGATCTACAACAACTTTGTGGGAACGGGTTTCGCCTCGCTGCCGAAGTGGGTGGAACTGTGGCGGCAAGTGGATCCGGCACTCCTGTCGGTGGCCGACTGGAACGGTGACGGCATCGTGCAACGAGCGGAGATCGCCATCGGCGGCGACATCGTCGTGCTGGCAACGCCGGAGATCGCGGGACTGCCCTACGTGATCTCGGGCCTGGTGGCGGCCGGCGGTTTGGCGGCGGCGCTCTCCACCGCCGACGGCCTGCTGCTCACCATCGCCAACGCGCTGTCCCACGACGTCTACTACAAGGTCATCGACCCGAATGCGCCCACGACCCGGCGTCTGACGGTGGCGAAAACCCTGCTGCTGATCGTGGCGTTGTGCGCGGCCTACGTGGCGGGCCAGAAGCCTGCGGACATCCTGTTCCTGGTGGGCGCGGCGTTCTCGTTCGCGGCGGCGTCGTTCTTCCCGGCGCTGGTGTGCGGGGTGTTCTGGAAGCGGGCAAGCAAGGCTGGCGCCGTTCTCGGCATGGTTTTAGGACTTGGCGTTTGCTTCTACTACATGGCCACCACCCAGCCCTGGCTGCGCGGCGTGTTTGGCGTCACCGGCCCGATTGCGGACTACACCTGGTTCGGCATCGCGCCGATTTCCGCCGGCATTTTCGGGATTCCTGCGGGATTCCTGGGCGTCATCATCGGCAGCCTGCTGTTCCCCAACACCAACAAGGAAGTGATGGAGCTGGTGGACCACGTTCGCTACCCGAGCCTGACCGGGGACATCGACACGCGCGCCACCTGATCCCAGGGACGCAGCAGTAATCGAAAAGGCCCGCGAAAGCGGGCCTTTTTTGTCCTGCACGCCAGATTGGAAGGCGCGCGATAGGGGTGTGAACGTCCAACGCCGCCGGGGACGATCGGTGAGCGTTCCCGGCATTCTCTACACGCGAAGGTCCTTGACCAAGTGCGCGAGATCGGCCCGCTCCGCGTCGCGGATCAGCTGCCGGGTCATGATGGGATCGAAGCGGAACAGGTGCATCACCACCTCTTTCACCTTGTCCGGGTTGTGGCTGTGGTGGTGCGCCATGCCGAGCGCGTACCAGGCATGGGGATTCATCGGCTGAAGCTCCGCGGCCTGCTGCAAGGCCTTGACCGCTTCCGCGTGGCGTCCCAGCGCCGCGTAGCACATTCCCAGTCCGTACCATGCGCGATCCAGCGTTGGCTTCAACTGCACGGCGCGCTCAAGCGCCTCCACCGCCGGCTCGTGCCGCCCCAGCTTCTCGCGCACGAATCCCAGGTTGAACTGGACGTTGGCGTCGTCGGGATTGATCCCCGCCGAGCGCTCGAAGAACGGGACCGCCTCGGCGTAACGTTCGCGCCTCGCCATCAGGTGGCCGAGCGCGTTGATGGCCTGGATCGAGCGCGGCTCGTACGTGAGCGCCATCCGGTACGCCCGTTCGGCCTCGTCATAGCGCTTGAAGTTCTCGAAAAAACGCCCCCGCAGGTAGTGCCGGGTCGACTCGAAGTCCATTGCGGAGTCCGCCTCGCTTCAGGAGCCTGAATTTTGGACGCTGCACCGCGTCACCGCAAGCGGCGTCGCCCGCCTCGCCGGTTCAGCCGCGGGGATCCCTGTGCTATTCTTCGAGGCGTTTCCGGTCATCACCGATGCTCCAATTCGCCTCCACCCTCAAGCTGCTCTGCGAAGTCGTCGGCCTCTGCCTCATCGGCCAGGGCATTCTTTACCTGCTCGCCGGCGCGAGCCGGGAGAAGAACCTTCCCTACAAGATGCTGCGCACCGTCACCTCGCCCATCATGAAGGCGCTCAGGGTGGTCACGCCGAGATTCGTCCTCGACCAGCATCTCGGGCTGGTGGCCTTCCTGGTGATCTTCCTGGTGTGGTACTGGGCCGGAAACACCAAGCTGCGCCTGTGTCTGACCGAGCACCAGCAGGACCCGCTGTGCGCCTCGATGCTGCAGAAGTATTCCGAGCGCCGGCAGCAACCGCCCGGACAATAGCCGGGCGCCTTTGACAGCGGGCGCGTTCTCGATTAATTTCGCGGTCTTCACTGGCCCGCCGGCCTCGCGCCGGGCCAACCGGAGAGATGGCCGAGCGGTCTAAGGCGCACGCCTGGAGAGCGTGTACACGTTAACAGCGTGTCGTGGGTTCGAATCCCACTCTCTCCGCCACAAACGAAATGCCCCTCGACGAGAGGGCGCCCTCGCCCGCTAGGCCCGCGCAGCCACTGCCCCCTTGATCTGCTCGATGCCCGCCGGGTCGTCGAGGGTGGTCAGATCCCCGGGGTCGCGTCCCTCGGCGATCGCCTGGATGCTCCGCCGCAGCACTTTGCCGGAGCGGGTTTTCGGCAGCAGCGACACGAAATGCACGCGCGAGGGCCGCCCGATGGCGCCCAGCTGGCTGTCCACTACGCCCATCACTTCCTTCTCCAGCGCCGCCTTGGCCTCGGGCGTGGCGATCCGCGCCGGATCCTTCACCACTGCGAACGCCAGCGGCATCTGGCCCTTGAGCTGATCGGCAACCCCCACCACCGCCACCTCGGCAATCGCCGGGTGGGAACTCACCGCCTCTTCGATCTCCCGGGTTCCCAGGCGGTGACCGGCGACGTTGATCACGTCGTCGGTGCGGCCGAGGATGAAGAAATAACCGTCCTGGTCCCGCACCCCCCAGTCGAACGTGGTGTAGACCAGGCGATCCGGGAAGCTGGAAAAATAGGTGCTGACGAAGCGGTCGTCCTGACCCCACACGGTGGTCATGCAACCCGGCGGCAACGGCGGCATGACGCAGACCACGCCCTTCTCCCCGGTACCCACCTCCTCGCCGCTCTGCTCGTGCAGCAGGCGCACGTCGTAGCCATAACACGGGAAGCTGGGGCTGCCGTTCTTGAGCGGCGTTTTCTCCACCCCGGGAACGCTGGTGAGCAGCGCCCAGCCGGTTTCGGTCTGCCAGTAGTGGTCGATGACCGGCACGCCCAGGGCGTCGGTGATCCACGCCGCGGTGGGCTCGTCCAGCGGCTCGCCAGCGAGAAACAGGTGGCGCAACGACGACAGGTCGTACTTCTTCAGGTACGCCGGATCCTGCTTCTTCAACACCCGGATCGCGGTTGGCGCGCTGAACATCACCGTGACCTTGTGGTCCTGGACGATTCTCCACCAGATGCCCGGATCGGGGCGGATCGGCACGCCCTCGTACACCACGGTGGCCATGCCGTGCAGCAGCGGCCCGTAGACGATGTAGGAGTGGCCCACCACCCAGCCGATATCGGAGGTGGCGAAGTACGTTTCGCCGGGGTTGCCGCAGTAGATCCACTTCATGCTGGAGGCCAGCGCCACCGCGTAGCCGCCGGTGTCGCGCTGCACGCCCTTGGGCTTGCCGGTGGTGCCCGAGGTGTACAGGATGTACGACGGTTCGCTGGATTCGAGC
This sequence comes from Pseudomonadota bacterium, assembly GCA_049322755.1. GTDB lineage: Bacteria > Pseudomonadota > Gammaproteobacteria > Burkholderiales > UBA6910 > DATIUV01. The sequence continues at coordinate 186,544 of JBMOQX010000037.1, forward strand.
CACACCACTGGCACCTCCGCGTCCAGGTGCCGCTCGCGCAGCGCCGCGTAGTCGAGGTCGCGCGCCTCCACCCAGTTCATGTTCGGGTCGAGGCCGCGTTTCACCAGCAGCACCTTGTCGGGCGGCGTCCTGGAAAGCCGGATCGACTCGTCCACCAGGTGCTTGTAGGGGATGGCCTTGCCGGCGCGCATGCCGGCGTCGGCGGTCACCATGACCTTCGGCCGCGCGTCGTCGATGCGGCTGGCGAGGCTGTGGGCGGCGAAGCCGCCGAACACCACCGAGTGGATCGCGCCGATGCGAACCGTCGCCAGCATCGCGAAGATCGCCTCCGGGATCATGGGCATGTAGATCAGCACCCGATCGCCCTTGCCGACGCCGAGGCTCTGCAGCACCGCGGCAAAGCGGCTGACCTCGCGGTGCAGCTCGCGGAACGAATACGTTTTCTGCTGCCCGGTTTCGGTGGAGATGTAGATCAGCGCCTTGTCGTCCGCCCGCTCCCGCAGGTGACGGTCCACCGCGTTGTGGCAGAGGTTGGTCTCGCCCCCGACGAACCAGCGGGCGAACGGAGGACGGCTGTAATCCAGCACCCGGTCGAACGGCTTGTGCCAGTCGATGCGCTTTGCCTCTTCCGCCCAGAACGCTTCCGGTTGCTCCACCGACCGGCGGTGAAACTCCTTGTAGGTCGTCATCGTCCTCCCTCCTGTGGTTGTGCGAAGCCGCGCGCCGTTCCCGCCGGCGCATCGGCGGATCAGATGTCCCCTGCCACCTTCACCACGGTGCGGCCGCGAGCGCCGGCGGCAATGAAGGCGTCGAATGCGCCGGGGAGTTCCCGGAGCGTTATCACCCGGGTCACCTCGGCCAGGTGCGGCGGCCGCAAATCGCCGCCCAGCCGCTCCCAGATCGTCCGCCGCAGCGCCATCGGTGTATAGCCGGAATCCACGCCCAGCAGCCGCACGCCGCGCAGGATGAACGGGAACACCGTCGTGTGCAGCTCGATGCCGGCCGCGTTGCCGATGCTGGCGATGACGCCGTTCTGATCCATGGTGCGCGTGAGCCACGCCAGCGGCTCGCCGCCCAGGGAATCCACCGCGCCGGCCCACAGCGGTTTCTCCAGGGGGCGGTTGCCCATCTGCAGGCTCTGACGGTCGACGATTTCGGCGGCGCCGAGCGTCTTGAGGTAGTCGTGCTCGCCGGACTTGCCGGTGATGGCGCTAACCGCGTACCCGCGCATCGAGAGCATGTCGATCGCGAGGCTGGCGACACCGCCGGTCGCCCCGTTGACCGCCACTTTGCCGCGCTCGGGGCGCAGGTCGTTTTGCTCCATCAGATGGATACCCAGCGCGGCGGTGTATCCGGCCGTGCCCAGCGCCATGGCGTCCTTCAGCGTCAGCCCGGCCGGCAGCGGCACCACCCAGGCACCGGGCACTCGAACGCAGCCCGCGTAGCCGCCATCGTGGGCCACGCCCAGGTCGTAGCTGGTGCAGATCACGCGGTCGCCGGCACGGAATGCGGGATCGCGCGACTCCACCACCACGCCTGCGCTGTCGATGCCGCCCACGCAGGGGAACCGCCGGATGATCCTGCCGGCACCGGTGGCGGCCAGCGCGTCCTTGTAGTTGATGCTGGAATAGGCGGTGCGGATCACCACCTCGCCCGGGTCCAGGTCGTCGAGCGCGAGGTCGACGAGACGGCCGGCCACCTTGCCGTCGTCGTTGAAAATGCGAAAGGCCTGAAAACGCTCCATGCTGGCTCCTCCTGGATTGTTCTTGTTCAGCTGACGTGGGCGGCAGACAGGTAGTCGCGGCTCTGCATCTCCTGCAGCCGGCTCACCGTGCGCGCGAACTCCGCGCTGTTCAACCCGTCAAGATACAGCTCCTCGGGCGGCGCTTCGGCCATCACCACCAGATTGACGCGGTGGTCGTAGAGAATATCCACGAGCCAGGTGAAGCGCCGCGCGGCCGACGCATCCCGGGCGGTGAGCCGTGGAACCCCGGTGAGTACTACCGTATGGTATTCGGTCGCCAGCTGCAAGTAATCGTTCTGCGACCGGGGCCCGCCGCACAAAGCGGCGAACTCGAACCAGATGATGCCCGGGCCGTGGCGCCGCGCCACCAGCCGGCGCCCCGCGATGAACAACTCGCTGGAAAGGTCGATCCCCTGGGAGATGCGCTCGAACAGCCGGTGCAGGCGGCTCTCGCCGTGGCCGGAGACCGGCCAGAGGTAGGCATCGCAGCGCTCCAGCGCGCGCAGCCGGTAATCGGTGCCGCCGTCGACGTTGACGATGTCCAGCTCGCGCTCCAGCAGCTCGGCCGCGGGCAGGAACCGCTCCCGCTGCAGCCCGTTCGGATAGAGGGCGCCGGGGACATAGTTGGAAGTCATGCAGAACACCACGCGCCGGGACAGGAGCTCCGCCAGCAGGCGCCCCAGGATCATCGCGTCGGCGATGTCGCTGACGTGGAACTCGTCGAAGCAGATCAGGCGATGTCGGCGCGCCACCTCGGCGGCGACCAGCACCAGCGGGTCGGGCTCCCCCTTGTAGCGCCGGAGCGCTTCGTGGGTCTCCCGCATGAAGGCATGGAAGTGGACCCGGGTCTTGCGCTGCAGCGGGACGCAGGTGAAGAACAGGTCCATCAGCAGCGTCTTCCCCCGCCCCACCCCGCCCCAGAGGTAAACGCCGCGCGGCAGCGGCGGCCGCATCACCAGCTTCTGCAGACGCGTCCGGCGCCGTTCCTTGTAGGCAACCCATTCGTCCTGGCAGCGCTGCAGCCGCTCGACCGCCGCCAGTTGCGCGGGATCGGGGGTGAAACCGCGCTGCCGCGCCACCTGCCGGAAAAACTCGCGCACCGGCGTCCCCGGCACCGGGATGCCGGCGGCCGGAATCTGGTCTGGAAGCTCGAGTGCGCGATCCCGCATGGGGCCAGCCGCAACGCGGCAGCGAGGTCAGCCGACGCCCGGAGCCCCGCCTGCCACGCCTAGATGTGCAGGGTCCGTTTGTCGACGCCCAGCGCCGCCTCGTGGACCACCTCCGAAAGGGAGGGGTGGGCGTGGACGATTCGCGCCAGATCCTCGCTGCTGGCGGCGAACTCCATCGCCACCACCGCCTCGCTGATGAGTTCCGACACGAACGGCCCGATCATGTGCACGCCGAGGATGCGGTCGGTCTTGGCATCCGCGAGAATCTTGACGAAGCCCGCGGTCTCCCCCAGCGAGCGTGCGCGGCCGCTGGCCAGGAAGGGAAAGCTGCCGGCGCGGTAGGCGACACTCGCCGCCTTGAGCTCCTGTTCGGTCCTGCCGACCCAGGCGATCTCCGGCGAGGTGTAGATCACCCAGGGGATGGTCTCCATGTTGACGTGGGCCGCCTGCCCGGCAATGCGCTCCGCCACCATGACGCCTTCCTCCGATCCCTTGTGGGCCAACATCGGCCCCCGCACCACGTCACCAATGGCGTAAACGTTCTTCAGGTTGGTGCGGCAGTGGTCGTCCACGTCGATGCGGCCGCTCTCGTCCAGCTTGAGCCCCACCTCCTCGATGCCCAAGCCCTCGACGTTGGGAACGCGTCCGACGGCCACGATCAGTTTGTCCACCACCAGGGTCTGCCGGCTGCCACCGGAGCTTTCGTAGACGACCGACAGATCCCTCTTGTTCTGCTTCACCTCCTGGATCTTGGCGCCGGTTTCGATCTTGAGTCCCAGGTTGCGCGTGAAGATGCGCGCCGCCTCCTTGGCCACCTGCTCGTCGACCGCGGGCAGGAACGAGGGCAGGGCCTCCAGCAGCGTGACTTCGGATCCCAGCCGCCGCCATACGCTGCCCATTTCCAGGCCGATCACGCCGGCCCCCACCACGCCCAGCCGTTTCGGCACCTCGGTGATGGAAAGCGCCCCGGCATTGTCCAGGACGCGCTCATTGTCCACGGCCGCCTGGAGGATCTGCCGGGGCGATGATCCGGTGGCGATGATGACGTGGGTCGCTTCGACGGTTTCGGTGCGCTCGCCGTTGGTCACCTCGATCCGCCACGGGTCGGGGCCGGCAAGCAGGCGCCCGTGGCCATGCAGCCACGAGACCTTGTTCTTGTTGAACAGCGCCGCGATCCCGTTGGTCGACACCTCGACGATCTTGTCCTTGCGGGCAACCATGGTGGGGACGTCGATGGACACGCTCTGGGCGCGGATGCCGTGCTCCGAGAACTTGTGCGCCACGCGCTCATAGTTCTCCGACGACTCCAGCAGCGCCTTCGACGGGATGCAGCCGACGTTGAGGCAGGTGCCGCCGAGCGCCGGCTTGCCCTGGGCGTTCTTGAAGTCGTCGATGCAGGCGACGCTCAGGCCCAGCTGGCCGCAGCGGATCGCGGCCACGTAACCGCCGGGCCCGGCACCGATCACCGCGACGTCAAACGATTTCGCCATGTGTTCCCCTTTTTGAATTGAAGTGGGCGGCGCCGCGCCGGCGGCCGCACGCCGGCACGCCGGGTCAAATTTCCAGCAACAGGCGCGCCGGATCCTCCAGCGCTTCCTTGATCGCCACCAGGCTCAGTACCGCCTCGCGGCCGTCGATGATCCGGTGATCGTACGATAGCGCCAGGTAGTTCATCGGCCGCACCACCACCTGCCCGTTCTCCACCACCGCCCGGTCCTTGGTGGCGTGGATGCCCAGGATCGCGCTCTGGGGCGGGTTGATGATCGGGGTGGAGAGCATCGAACCGAAGACGCCGCCGTTGGAAATCGAGAACGTGCCGCCACTGAGCTCTTCGATCGAGAGTTTTCCGTCCTGCGCGCGCTTGCCGAAATCCACGATCTGTTTCTCGATCTCGGCAATCGACATCTGGTCGGCATCCCGCAGGATCGGCACCACCAGTCCGCGCGGGCTGCCCACCGCGATGCCGATGTCGTAGTAGCCGTGGTAGATGATGTCGGTGCCGTCGACGGAGGCATTCACCACCGGGAATTTCTTCAGAGCGTGGATCACGGCCTTGACGAAGAACGACGTGAATCCCAGCTTGACCCCGTGCTCCTTTTCGAACCGGTCCTTGTACCGGCCACGCAGGTCCATCACCGCCTGCATGTTGACTTCATTGAAGGTGGTCAGGATTGCGGCGGTCCGCTGCGACTGCACCAGGCGCTCCGCCACCCGCTGACGCAGCCTCGACATCGGCACCCGCTGCTCCGGGCGTCCGTCGGGCCCGCGCGCGGCGGGCCGCTCGGCTGGCGCCGCGGGCGCCGGCTTCGCCGCCGCGCTCCGGTCCGGCTCGCTCTGGGCGCCGGCACGATCGAACGCCAGCACATCCGCCTTGGTCACACGCCCGCCGCGCCCGGTCCCGGCGATCTGGCTGGCATCCAGGTTCTGCTCCTCCATCAGCTTGCGTGCCGCGGGCATCGCCACCTTCTCGCCGGCTGCGGCCGCAGCGGATCCGGAGGGCTGCGCCGTCGCTGCGGCCGCGGCAGACGCCGAGGGTTGCGCCTTCGCCGGGGCCGCGGGCGCCGCCGCCTTGGCGGCCGGCGCGGCCGATTCTCCGGCCCCCTTCGCCTCGGTGTCGATGGTGGCGATCACCTCGTCGCTCACCACGGTGTCGCCGTCCGACTTCATGACCTTGGTCAGCACCCCCGCCTGCGGAGCCGGAAGCTCCAGCACCACCTTGTCGGTTTCGATGTCGATCAGGTTTTCGTCCCGCTCGACGTAGTCTCCCGGCTTCTTGTGCCAGGACACCAGGGTGGCCTCGGCCACCGACTCCGACAACTGCGGAACCTTGACTTCGATGAGCATTGCCAACTCCGATCCTTCAGCGCGTTTGCGTTTCGAGACGGATTCGCGTCCGCCCCGGTCCCTGCCTCACTCCAGCTCGAACTTCTCGCGGAACGCCGCGTCCACCAGGGCTTTCTGCTGCGCCACGTGCAGCTTCAGATACCCGACCGCGGGCGAAGCCGCCGACGGCCGCAGCGCGTAGGACAACTTCTGGTCCGGACGCAGGTGCCGTTCGATGTAGTGCTGGATGCGATGCCAGGCCCCCTGGTTGCCGGGCTCCTCCTGGCACCAGATCACTTCCTTCGCCTTCGGGTAGCGCTGCATCTCCGCCTTGAAGTCATCGTGCGGGAATGGATACAGCTGGGCGATGCGGGCGATGGCCATGTTCTGAATGCCCTTCTCGCGCCGCGCAGCAACCAGATCGTAATAGACCCGCCCCGAGCAGAAGATCACCCGCCGCACCTTCTTGGGATCGATTGCGGCATCGGTCTCGCCGTTCACCGGCTTGAACGACGTCCCGGTGGCCAGCTCTTCCAGGGACGACACCGACTCCTTGTGCCGCAGCATGCTCTTCGGCGACATGATGATGAGGGGCTTGCGGTACGGTCGCACCATCTGCCGCCGCAGCAGATGGAACATCTGGGCCGGTGTCGAGGGAACACAGACCTGGATGTTGTACTCCGCGCAAAGCTGCAGGTAGCGCTCCAGGCGTGCAGAGGAATGCTCCGGGCCCTGACCCTCGTAGCCGTGGGGCAGCATCATCACCAGGCCGCACATCCGGCCCCACTTGGCCTCGCCGGCGGCGATGAACTGGTCGATCACCACCTGGGCGCCGTTGGCGAAATCGCCGAACTGGGCCTCCCAGATGACCAGCTCGTTGGGCTCGGCCGTGGCGTAGCCGTACTCGAAGCCCAGCACCGCCTCCTCGGACAGCGTGGAGTCGATCACCAGGAAATCCGGCTGACCTTCGCGAATGTGCTGCAGCGGAATGTGGGTGCCCTGATCCCAGCGTTCGCGGTTCTGGTCATGCAGCACCGCATGACGGTGGAAGAAGGTGCCGCGCCCGGCATCCTGGCCGGAAATGCGCACCGGGAAACCGTCGTCGAGCAGCGAGGCGTAGGCCAGCGTTTCCGCCATGCCCCAGTCCAGCGGCAGTTTGCCTTCGGCCATCTGGCGCCGGTCCTCGATGATCTTCTGCACCCGCGGATGGAGCTTGAAACCCGCCGGCACGGTGGTCAGCCGCTCTGCCAGCTGGCGCAGCCGTTCCAGGGACACACCGGTGTCCACCGCCTCGTTCCATTTGCGGTTGAGGAACACCGACCAGTTCACCGTGGACGGGGGCTTGTAGTTCGAGAGCACGGTGTTGTTGGTGTGGTAGCCGCGGTCCATGGCTTCGCGGAAGGTCTTCACCAGCGCCTCGGGATCGTCCGGGCCGATGACCCCCTCCGCCAGCAACCGGTCGGCGTACAGCTTGCGGGTGCCGGGGTGCTCGGCGACCTTCTTGTACATCAGGGGCTGCGTCACCATCGGCTCGTCCTGCTCGTTGTGGCCCAGGCGGCGGAAGCACACCAGGTCGATGACCACGTCCTTGCTGAACTCGAAGCGGAAATCCAGGGCCAGCTCGGTGACGAAAAGCACCGCTTCCGGGTCGTCGGCGTTGACGTGGAAGATGGGGCACTCGACCATTTTCGCGACGTCGGTGCAATAAAGCGTGGAGCGCACATCGCGCAGGTCCGAGGTGGTAAAGCCGATCTGGTTGTTGACCACCACGTGCACCGTCCCGCCGGTACCGTAACCGCGGGTCTGGGAAAGGTTGAGCGTCTCCATCACCACGCCCTGCCCCGCAAACGCGGCGTCGCCGTGGATCAGGACCGGCAGCACCTGTTTGCCCCGCTTGTCCTTGCGCCGGTGCTGGCGCGCCCGCACCGAGCCCTCCACCACGGGATCGACGATCTCCAGATGCGACGGGTTGAAGGCCAGCGTCAGGTGCATCGGGCCGCCGTGCGTCGAGATGTCCGAGGAAAAACCCATATGGTATTTCACGTCCCCAGAGAGGAAGGACGGGTCCACCTTGCCCTCGAACTCGGCAAACAGGTCCTTCGGCATTCGGCCGAGGATGTTCACCAGCACGTTGAGGCGGCCGCGGTGCGCCATGCCGATGACCGTTTCCTTGACCCCTTTCGCGCCGGCCTGCTGCAGCAGATGGTGCAGCAGCGGTATCAGCGACTCGCCGCCTTCCAGTGAAAACCGCTTCTGGCCAACGTAGCGGGTGTGCAGGTACTTCTCCAGACCCTCGGCGGCGGTGAGCCGGTCCAGGATGTACTGGCGGAAATCCGGCTGGTAGTTCGGACGCCCCCGCACCGCCTCGATGCGCGCCTGGATCCAGCGCTTCTGCTGGGTGTCGTTGATGTACATGTACTCGAAGCCGACCGTGCCGCAGTAGGTTTCGCGCAGGGCCTTGAGGATCTCGCGCAGCGGCGCCTGGTCGAACCCCACCAGTGAACCGGTGTCGAAACGGGTCTCCATGTCCGCTTCGGTGAAACCGTAATAGGCCGGATCGAGCTCGGGGATATAGGGCTTCTCCACCCGGTTCAGCGGGTCGATGCGGGCGTGACGCAGGCCGGTGAAGCGGTACGCGTTGATCAGCTGCAGCACCTTGGACTGCTTGCGTTCCAGCTCGCTGATGCGCGGCCCGGTCTCCGCGCAGACCGCGGGCCGCCGCCGTCCGAGCTCGATGAACGACTCGATCACCCGGGAATGGCTGACATCCTGCGCCGGGCCCGACGCCTCCTGGAGCGAGTCGAAGTAGGACCGCCACTCCGGCGGCACGCCTTCCGCGTCCTCAAGATAACGCTCGTACAGCGCCTCGATGAAAGGCGCGTTGGAACCGAACAGGTGGGAATTGCCGAGCATCTGCTTGAACATGGTGTCTCCCGGGGGACTATCGGGTTGGTCGCCGCCTGTGTCCAAAACTTGCATTGCGAGGGCGCACCTAGCCGCGTTTGGCCAGCGGGACCACGTCCCGTTTCGGTTCGCCGGTGTAAAGCTGGCGCGGCCGGCCGATCTTCTGCTCCGGATCCGCGATCATCTCGTTCCACTGGGCGATCCAGCCGACGGTGCGCGCGAGCGCGAAGATGCACGTGAACATGCTGGTCGGCACGCCGAGTGCGCGCAGCACGATGCCGGAATAGAAATCGACGTTGGGATAGAGCTTTTTCTCCACGAAGTAGTCGTCCTCCAGCGCGATCTTCTCCAGCGCCACCGCCAGCTTGAACAGCCGGTCGTTTCCCAGGCCCAGTTCGCCGAGCACCTCGTGACAGGTCTGGCGCATCAGCTTGGCGCGCGGGTCGTAGTTCTTGTAGACCCGGTGGCCGAAGCCCATGAGGCGGACATTGTCGTTCTTGTCCTTCGCCCGCGCCACGTACTCGCCGATCTTGGAAACGTCGCCGATCTGCTCGAGCATGTTGAGCACCGCCTCGTTGGCGCCGCCATGGGCGGGTCCCCACAGGCAGGCGATGCCGGCGGCGATGCAGGCGAACGGGTTGGCGCCGCTGGACCCCGCCAGCCGTACTGTGGAGGTGGAAGCGTTCTGCTCGTGATCCGCGTGCAGGATCAGGATGCGGTCCAGCGCCTTGGACGTCACCGCATTCGGCTTGAACTCCTCGCACGGGGTGCCGAACATCATGTAGAGGAAGTTCTCCACGTAGCTCAGCCGGTTCTGCGGATACATGAACGGCATGCCCTGGTTGTAGCGATAGGACATTGCCGCGATGGTGGGAACCTTGGCGATCAGGCGGTGCGCGGAGACCTTGCGGTGATACGGATCGCTGATGTCGAGCGAATCGTGGTAGAACGCGGACAGCGCGCCGACGCAGCCCACCATCACCGCCATCGGATGGGCATCCCTCCGGAAGCCGCGGAAGAAGTTGTTGATCTGATCGTGCACCATGGTGTGGTGCGTGATCACGTCGTCGAATTCGTCCTTCTCGCGCTGCGTCGGCAGGTGGCCGTTCAGCAGCAGGTAGCACACCTCCAGGTAGTCGCAGTGCTCCGCCAGCTGCTCGATCGGGTAGCCGCGATAGAGCAGCACGCCGGCGTCGCCGTCGATGTACGTGATGGCGGACCGGCAACTGGCGGTGGAAAGAAACCCGGGGTCGTAGGTGAACATCCCGGTCTTGCTGCCCAGGGCGCGGATGTCGATGACATCGGGCCCGACGCTTCCCGACAACACCGGGAATTCAATCGGGCTGCCGCCGTCGTCGAGGGTGAGTTTAGCGGTCTTGTTGGTCATTCAATCCTCCACAGGGGGTCGCAAATTCGCGCGGGGCGACGCCGCGCCGTTACCGGGCCCGAATCCTGTGCACCAGGGGCGCAAGCCTTGAATCTTCGCATACCCGGCGCCCCGACAAAACGTCCCAGAGGTCGTTGTCCGGGTACTCCAGCAGTTCTGCCAGCGCCGAGCGATCGGACTGCGAAAGCAGATCCAGCTCCGACTCGACGAAGCGCCGCAGGGTGAGGTCCAGTTCCAGGAGGCCGCGCCGGCAGCGCCAGCGCAGGCGATTGAGCTCGCTCATACCGTGCGCCGGACCATTATCTCCTTGATCTTGCCGATGGCATGGGTCGGGTTGAGGCCCTTGGGGCAGACATCGACGCAGTTCATGATGGTATGGCAGCGGAACAGCCGATACGGGTCTTCCAGATTGTCGAGCCGCTCGCTGGTGGCCTGGTCGCGGCTGTCGGCGATGAAGCGATAGGCCTGCAGCAGCCCGGCAGGGCCGACGAACTTGTCCGGGTTCCACCAGAACGAAGGACACGACGTGGAACAGCAAGCGCACAGGATGCACTCGTAGAGACCGTCGAGTTCCTTGCGCTCCTCCGGCGACTGCAGCCGCTCCGTCTCCGGCGGCGGATCGTTGTTCACCAGGTAGGGCTTGATCGAATGGTATTGCTTGAAGAACTGGGTCATGTCCACGATCAGGTCGCGGATCACGGGCAGCCCGGGCAGCGGGCGCAGCGTCACCGGTTCCTTCAGCGATATCACCGGCGTGACACAGGCAAGCCCGTTGCGGCCGTTGATGTTCATGGCGTCCGAGCCGCACACCCCCTCGCGGCAGGAGCGGCGGAAGCTGAGGCTGTCATCCACTTCCTTGAGGCGCACCAGCGCGTCCAGCAGCATGCGATCCGTGGGCTCCAGCGCCACGTCGTAGTCCTGCATGCGGGGACGCTCGTCGGTTTCGGGGTTGTAGCGGTAGATCGAGAAACGCATCGCGCGATCCTTTAGTAGGTCCGGGCCTTGAGCGGGAACGACTCCACCGTGAGGGGCTTGAGGTGCACCGGCTTGTAATCCACGCGTCGCCCGTCCTTGAAGTACAGCGAGTGCTTGAGCCAGTGGTCGTCGTCCCGGTTCGGGTGGTCCTCGCGGGCGTGCGCGCCGCGGCTTTCCTTCCGGGCTTCGGCCGAGATCATGGTCGACGCGGCGACCTCGAACAGATTCTCCAGCTCCAGCGCCTCGATGCGCGCGGTATTGAAGGTCTTGCTCTTGTCGCCGACGAAAGTGCGCCCGACCCGTTCCTCGATCTCGACGATTTTCCTGACGCCCTCCCGCAGCAGGTCCGGGAATCGGAACACGCCGCAGTGGTTCTGCATAACGCGCTGCAGATCCGCACGCACCTCGGCCACCGGTTCGCCGGCAGTGGCGGCGTCGAGCCGCGCCAGACGCGCGAGCGCCCGCTCGGCGGCGTCCTTCGGCAGCTCCCTGTGGTGCGGATTCTCGCGGACGTACTGGACCATGTGGTCGCCCGAGGCCCTGCCGAACACCACCAGGTCGAGGAGCGAGTTGGTGCCAAGGCGGTTCGCACCATGCACCGACACGCAGGCGCACTCCCCCGCGGCGTAAAGCCCCGGCACCACCTCTTCCGGACCGGTCTTGAGCGGTGCCACCACCTGGCCGTCGTAATTCGTGGGAATCCCGCCCATCATGTAATGGCAGGTCGGCACCACCGGGATCGGGTCCTTGACGGGGTCGACGTGGGCGAACTTGATGGCGATCTCCCGGATGCCCGGCAGGCGGGTGTTGATCACCTCGGGCCCCAGGTGGTCCAGCTTCAGGAGCACGTGGTCGGCCTCCTTGCCGCAGCCCCGGCCCTCCTTGATCTCGGTGGCCATGGCCCGCGACACCACGTCCCGGCTCGCGAGGTCCTTGGCGTTGGGCGCGTAGCGCTCCATGAAGCGCTCGCCATCCTTGTTCAGGAGATAGCCGCCCTCGCCGCGCACACCCTCGGTGATCAGCACCCCCGCGCCCGCCACGCCGGTGGGGTGGAACTGCCAGAACTCCATGTCCTCGAGCGGGATGCCGGCGCGCGCGCACATTCCCAGGCCGTCGCCGGTATTGATGAAGGCGTTGGTGCTGGACTGGAAGATGCGCCCGCCGCCGCCGGTGGCCAGCAGCGTGGCCTTGGCCTGAAGGATCATCGGCTCGCCGGTTTCCATCTCCAGCGCCACCACGCCGAGCACCTCGCCATCCTGGTCGCGGATCAGGTCCAGCGCCATCCATTCGACGAAGAACAGCGTGTTGGCGCGCACGTTGCGCTGGTAGAGCGTGTGCAGCATGGCGTGGCCGGTCCGGTCCGCCGCCGCGCAGCTGCGCACCGCGAGGCTCGCGCCGTAGTTCTGGGTGTGGCCGCCGAAGGGCCGCTGGTAGATCTTGCCGTTGGGCAGCCGGTCGAACGGCATGCCGTAGTGCTCCAGCTCGTACACCGCCTCGTTGGCCCTGCGCGCCATGAATTCGATGGCGTCCTGGTCGCCCAGATAGTCCGACCCCTTGACGGTGTCGAACATGTGCCAGTGCCAGTTGTCCTCGGACACGTTGGACAGGGACGCGGCGATGCCGCCCTGCGCCGCGACCGTGTGGGAGCGCGTCGGAAACACCTTCGACAGCACCGCCACCTTCAGTCCGGCTTCCGCCAGCTGCAGCGACGCGCGCATGCCGGCGCCGCCGGCACCCACCACCACCGCGTCAAACTTGCGCACCGCAATCGCCATCTAGACTCCCCACAAGAGGTGCGCGGCCCACACCGTGTAAAACACCAGCGCCAGGATCACCAGGATCTCCAGCATCAGGCGCACTGCGGTCGGGTGCACATAATCCATCAGGATGTCCCGAACGCCCACCCACGCATGCAGGTAGAGGCTGACCAGGAACATCAGCGTCGCCAGCCGCATCCACTGGTTCTGGAACAGCGCCTTCCAGAAGTCGTACTCCAGCGTCGGCGCCGCCACCAGTACGGCCAGGAACAAGGCGGTGTAGGCCACCATCACCGCGGCCGTGACCCGTTGCATCAGCCAGTCGCGCAGCCCGTAGTGGGCCCCCACCACGACACGCTTCACCATAGCGCCACCCCCGCCACCGCCGTGAGGATAAGACTCAGCGCCAAAACCGCCTTGGCGCTGGCTCGCGCCGGCTGCAGCGCGACCCCGTAGTGCAGGTCGATGGCGAGATAGCGCAGGCCGGCCAGCAGATGGTGCAGAAAAGCCCAGAGGACGCCGATCAGCGCCAGTTTGACCAGCCAGAAGCCGAAAAATGCCTTGAGCCCGGCGTAGCTTTCCGGGGAAGCCAGGCTCTGCTGGAAGGCATAGAGCAGGGCCGGGATGAGGAGGAAGAGCAGCGCACCGCTGACGCGATGCAGGATCGACACGATGCCGGGAACCGGGAGTTTGATGCGGAGGAGATCGAGATGCTTGGGGCGCTTTTTGTTGGACATGGATCGTTTCCGGGGAGGCGGTTCCCGCGGCCCGAGACATCCGTCGTCAGGCGGTCGTCCGGCTCCTTTGCATGCTGTTGATGATCGCCAAAACCTCGTGGAGTTCGCCGCGATTGCGGCGTCGCAGCACGGCTCGGCCCACTCATAAGTCAGTCTTATATCTTATACAATTTTATTCATGTAATGGAAGTTTCTCGTATTGCACAATGTGCGCCGCCATTCCACCGGACGGTCGCCAAAGGTGTAGGCGACCCGTTCGATCTGCAGCAGCGGCGCCCCCGGCGCCACGTTCAGCAGGCCGGCCACTTCGTCATCCGCCGCCACCGCCTTGATCTCCTCCACCACCTGGAGAATGCGCACGCCGAACGCCGATTCGAACATGCTGTACATCTTGCATTCGTATTCGTCGATCTTGGCGGCGTTCAGCCCCTTGAACATGGCGCCGGGAAGGCGGACCTCCTCCCAGCTGATGGGCTCGCCCGCCACCCGCATCAGCCGCGTGACGACAATGGTGGCGGACCCGGCGGGAACCTCCAGCAGCCGCGCCGTCTGGCCATCGGCCTTGGCGCGCCGGCAGCTCAGCAGCTGACCGTGGGGGTAAACCCGCTCGCCCTTGTCCGGGGCGATGCGCAGAAAGTGGAACTGGCGCCGCTCTTCGGTATGGGAGGCCACGAACGTGCCCTTGCCCTGCTGGCGCACCAGCAGATTCTCGTCGGCCAGTTCGTTGATGGCCTTGCGCACCGTGCCCTGGCTGACGTTGTACCGCACCGCCAGTTCGGTTTCGCTGGGAATCGCCTCGCCCGGCCGCCACTCGCCGGAAATCAGGCTCTGGGTGATCAGCGTCTTGATCTGCTGGTAGAGCGGGCGGAATGCCGGCCCGGGACTGGTTTCGGTCGTCGCTGGCATTATGAAATTTTCCCATAGCCCGCGCGGGGGCGTCCATAAAAGGCTATCTTTTATCATATATAAGACATCAATTGACAAGGGGCAGGGGCATTTCTAGAATGCGCGCTCCCCCGCTCGCCGCTCGCGGCACCCGGAGCCGTCCGCCCCGGGCCGTTTCCAGGCGCGCCCGACGCCGTCACCCAAGGGAGGTCCCGAAGCCATGAAATCCCCCATGCGCATTGCAGTCACCGGCGCCGCCGGCCAAATCGGTTACAGCCTGTTGTTCCGGATCGCCAGCGGCGAGATGCTGGGCAAGGATCAGCCCGTGATCCTGCAACTGCTGGACATCACCCCGGCGCTGCCGGCAGTGAACGGCGTGGTCATGGAACTGGAGGATTGCGCGTTTCCGCTGCTGCAGGGCGTGGTCGTCAGCGACGATCCCAAGGTGGCGTTCCGCGACGTGGACGTGGCGCTGCTGGTGGGCGCGCGGCCCCGCAGCAAGGGCATGGAGCGCAAGGACCTGCTGGAGTCCAACGGCGCGATCTTCACCACCCAGGGCCGCGCCCTCAATGAAGTCGCCAAGCGCAGCGTCAAGGTGCTGGTGGTGGGCAACCCGGCCAACACCAATGCCTACATTGCCATGAAGAACGCGCCGGACCTGGATCCGCGCAGCTTCACCGGCATGATGCGGCTCGACCACAATCGCGCGCGCTCGCAGATCGCGGCGAAACTGGGCAAGCCGGTGGGGAGCGTGAGAAAGGTGGTGGTGTGGGGCAACCACTCCGCCACCCAGTACCCCGACATCTTCCATGCGGAAGTGGACGGCCAATCTGCCTGGTCGCTGATCAACGACCAGTCCTGGCTCGAGAGCCAGTTCATTCCCACCGTGCAGAAGCGGGGCGCCGCCATCATCGAGGCCCGCGGCCTGTCCAGCGCCGCCAGCGCCGCCAACGCCGCCATCGACCACATTCGCGACTGGGTGTACGGTACCCCGGCCGGCGACTGGGTGACCATGGGAATCCCGGCCGACGGCAGCTACGGCATTCCCGAAGGCGTGATCTTCGGCTATCCGGTGACGTGCAAGGATGGCCGCTATGAAATCGTCCAGGGACTGCCGGTGAGCGATTTCAGCCGCGCCCGCATCGAGGGTACCCACAAGGAGCTGCTGGAAGAGCGCAGCGCGATCCAGCACCTGATCGGCTGACGCCCATCCGCGGGTCCGCACCGGCCGTCGCGCCCCCATGACCGGGAGCCTCTCTCCCGAGCACGTGCTGTTTTCCGGCGAGAAGCCGTTTCCGGCGTTGCCGGTTTGCGACCATTACGCCGGCCATGAGCGCTTCATCCGCAAGGCGCTGGGCCTGCAGCGCGACCTCGGTCCGGTGTTCGACGTCACCTGCGACTGCGAGGACGGCGCGCCCGCCGGCCGGGAAACCGAGCACGCCGAAATGGCCGCCGCCCTCATCGCCTCGGAAGACAACCTCCACGGGCGCTGCGGCGTGCGCATCCACGACCCCAGCCATCCGCACTGGCGGCGGGATATCGACATCGTCCTTGCCGGGGCCGGCCGCCGCGTCGCCTACGTCACCGTCCCGAAGGTCATATCCGCGGCGCAGACCGCGGTGGTCATCGACTATCTGCGGGAGACCGAACGCCGGCTCGGGAGCGGGCGGCGCGTGCCCGTGCAGGTCCTGATCGAGACCCACGGCGCGTTGCGCGACGCGTTCGCGATCGCGGCGCTGCCGGGGGTCGAGGTACTGGCCTTCGGCCTGCTCGACTTCGTCAGCGGCCATCAGGGCGCGATTCCCGGCGCGGCGATGAAGAGCCCCGGGCAATTCGACCACGCGCTCATCCGCCGCGCCAAGGCGGAGATTGCCGCCGCAGCGCTGGCCGGCGGCTGCGTTCCGGCCCACAACGTCTCGCTCGAGCTCGATGACCCCGCGCGCGTGGGCGAGGACGCCCGCCGGGCCCATCGAGAGTTCGGCTATCTGCGGATGTGGAGCATCCATCCGAGCCAGATTCTGCCCATCGTGGCGGCCATGCGCCCGGCCTCGGCGGAAGTGCGGCAGGCTGCCGACATCCTGACCGCCGCCCTGGCGGCGGATTGGGGTCCGGTGCGTTACGGGGACGAGCTGCATGACCGCGCCAGCTATCGCTACTTCTGGAGCGTCCTCAAGCGCGCCGTCGCCACCGGCGCCGAGATTCCGGCCGAGGCGCGCCCGCTGCTTGGTGGCTGAGCCCGGCGCGAAACAGTAAGTCTTATATAAGATATAAGACATTTGACACGACAGGCCAGAGGCGCCGATAATACCCGCCATCTGGATCGTCCCGCCTCCCACCCCGAACTCACGGAGCCCAGGCACCGCCATGACCGAGCCTTCGACCCCCGGCGCCCGCTTCCGCGCCGCTGTCCACGCCGAAAAGCCGCTCCAGGTCGTGGGGGTGATCAACGCCTACGCCGCCCGCCTCGCCGAGCGCAGCGGCTACCGGGCCCTCTACCTCTCCGGCGGCGGCGTCGCCGCCGGCTCGCTGGGGCTGCCCGACCTGGGCATCAGCACGCTGGATGACGTGCTCACCGACGTGCGCCGCATCACCGATGCCTCCAGCCTGCCGCTGCTGGTGGACGCCGATACCGGATTCGGCAGCGCCTTCAACATCGCGCGCACGGTGAAGTCGCTGATCAAGTTCGGCGCGGCAGCCATGCACATCGAGGACCAGGTCCAGGCCAAGCGCTGCGGCCACCGCCCGGGCAAGGCCATCGTCTCCAAAGGCGAAATGACGGACCGGATCAAGGCCGCGGTGGACGCGCGCACGGACCCGGGCTTCGTCATCATGGCCCGCACCGATGCGCTCGCGGTCGAAGGGCTGGAGGCCGCCATCGACCGCGCCCGCGCCTTCGTCGAGGCCGGTGCCGACATGATCTTCCCCGAGGCCATGACCGAGCTCGCCATGTACAAGCGCTTCGCCGACGCGGTCGGCGTGCCGGTGCTGGCCAACATCACCGAGTTCGGATCGACGCCGCTGTTCACCACCGACGAGCTGGCCGGCGCCAATGTCAGCATCGCGCTCTACCCCCTGTCCGCCTTCCGCGCGATGAACGCCGCCGCGCTCAAGGTCTTCCAGGCGCTGCGAGCGGAAGGGACGCAGAAGAACGTGGTGCCACTGATGCAGACGCGCGCCGACCTGTACGATTTCCTGGACTATCACGCCTACGAGCAGAAGCTCGATCAGCTGTTCGCCAAGGAGAAAGAGGAATGAGCGAGGCCCCCGCCACCGCCACACCCGGCGCGAAGAAATCGGTTGCCCTGTCCGGCGTCGCCGCCGGCAACACCGCCATCTGCACCGTCGGCCGGTCCGGCAACGACCTGCACTACCGCGGCTACGACATCCTGGAACTGGCGCAGCACGCGCTGTTCGAGGAGGTGGCGTATCTGCTGGTGTACGGGGAGCTGCCGACGCGCGCCGAGCTGACGGGCTACCGCCGCCGCCTCAAATCGCTGCGCGGCCTGCCGGCGGCGGTCAGCGCTGTGCTGGAGAAGATACCGGCCGCCGCCCATCCGATGGACGTGCTGCGCACCGGCTGCTCGGTCCTGGGCACCATCCTGCCGGAGAAGGACGACCACAGTGTCGCGGGCGCCCGCGCCATCGCCGACCGCCTGCTGGCGAGTTTCGGCTCGATGCTCCTGTACTGGTACCACTACAGCCACTCGGGCCGGCGCGTCGAGACCGAAACCGACGACGAAAGCATCGCCGGCCACTTCCTGCACCTGCTCCACGGCCGCAGGCCCAGCGACCTGCACGAGCGTTCGATGGACGTCTCGCTCATCCTCTACGCCGAGCACGAGTTCAACGCCTCCACCTTCACCGGACGAGTCATCGCCGGCACCGGTTCCGACGTGTATTCCGCCATCACCGGCGCCATCGGCGCGCTGCGGGGACCGAAGCACGGCGGCGCCAACGAGGTGGCGATGGACATCCAGTCGCGCTACCGCACGCCGGACGAAGCCGAGGCCGACATCCGCCGCATCGTCGCCAACAAGGGCATCGTCATCGGCTTCGGCCACCCGGTCTACACCATCGCCGATCCCCGCAACGAGGTGATCAAGGAGATCTCGCGCAAGCTGTGCAAGGATGCCGGCAACGAAAACCTCTTCCTGGTGGCCGAGCGCATCGAATCGACCATGCGCGAGGCGAAGAACATGTTCGCCAACCTGGACTGGTTCAGCGCCTCCAGCTATCACATGATGGGTATCCCGACGCCGATGTTCACGCCCATCTTCGTCATTGCGCGCACCGCCGGCTGGGCGGCCCACGTCATCGAGCAGCGCATCGACGGCAAGATCATCCGCCCCAGCGCCAATTACACCGGCCCCGACGAGCGCAAGTTCGTGGCCATCGACAAACGGTAGGAGGGGGAGCAGGAGCGGTGCGCCGCGGGGCTCCGGCCCCGCGGCCGCAGCGCCCGAACCCCCGTCAACCACAATGGAACGCGCCGCCATGGGATCCCACATCTCCAACGTCCGCCCGAAACCCGACCAGGTGCTGGTCGACATCGCCGACTACGTCGCCAAGTACCCGATCAAGAGCAAGGAGGCGTTCGAGACCGCCCGCTACTGCCTGATGGACACGCTGGGCTGCGGCTTCGAAGCGCTCGAGTATCCCGCCTGCACCAAGCTGCTGGGCCCGGTGGTTCCGGGCACGGTGGTGCCCAACGGCGCCAAGGTGCCGGGCACGCAGTTCCAGCTCGATCCGGTGCAGGCGGCGTTCAACATCGGCGCGATGATCCGCTGGCTGGACTTCAACGACACCTGGCTCGCCGCCGAATGGGGACATCCGTCCGACAACCTGGGCGGCATCCTGGCCACGGCCGACTGGCTCTCGCGCAACGCGCTGGCAGCCGGCAAGCAGCCGCTCACGATGAAGGACGTGCTGACGGCGATGATCAAGGCCCACGAGATCCAGGGCTGCATCGCGCTGGAAAACTCGTTCAACAAGGTGGGCCTCGACCACGTGGTGCTGGTGAAGGTCGCCTCCACCGCGGTGGTGGCGCAGATGCTGGGCCTGTCGCACGACGAGATCATCAATGCGCTGTCGCTGGCCTGGGTCGACGGCCAGAGCCTGCGCACCTACCGCCACGCGCCCAACACCGGCTCGCGCAAGTCCTGGGCCGCGGGCGACGCCACCAGCCGCGCCGTGCGCCTGGCGCTGATCGCCCGGACCGGCGAAATGGGCTACCCGTCAGTGCTCTCGGCCAAGACCTGGGGTTTCTACGACGTGCTGTTCAAGGGCAACGCGTTCAAGTTCCAGCGCCCGTACGGCTCCTATGTCATGGAGAACGTGCTGTTCAAGATCTCGTTCCCGGCCGAGTTCCACTCCCAGACCGCGGTGGAGTGCGCGATGCGGATCCACCAGGAGCTGAAGAAGCTGGGGCGCACGCCGGAGGACATCAAGAAGATCACCATCCGCACCCACGAGGCCTGCATCCGCATCATCGACAAGAAGGGGCCGCTCAGCAATCCGGCCGACCGCGACCACTGCATTCAGTACATGGTGGCGGTGCCGATCCTGTTCGGCCGTCTGACCGCGGCGGACTATGAGGACGCGGTGGCGGCCGACCCGCGCATCGACCAGCTGCGCGACAAGATCGTCTGCGTCGAGGACAAGCAGTTCACCAGGGATTATCACGATCCCGACAAGCGCTCCATCGCCAACGCGCTGACCGTGGAGTTCAAGGACGGCAAGAAGCTGAAGGAGATCGTCTGCGAATACCCCATCGGCCACAAGCGCCGCCGCAAGGAGGGCATGCCGGTGCTGGTGGAGAAGTTCAAGGTGAACCTGGCGCGGCGTTTTCCGGCCAAACAGCAGAAGGCAATCCTCGATCTGTGCCTGGACGCCAGGAAGCTGGAATCGACCCCGGTCCACGAGTTCGTCGACCTGATGGTCATCTGATTGCATTGACGAAGCCTCCCCGGAGCCCACCATGAGCCACAACCTGTTCAATTCCCTCAAGGATTTCCCGCTCGCCCCGGGCAAGAGCGGCCGGATGTACTCGCTGCCTGCGCTGGAGAAAGCGGGGCTCGGCAGGGTGTCGCGCCTGCCGGTCTCGATCCGCATCGTGCTGGAGTCGGTGCTGCGCAACTGCGACGGCAAGAAGGTGACCGAGGAGCACGTGCGCCAGCTGGCGGCATGGAAGCCTGGGGCGCCGCGCACCGAGGAGATTCCCTTCGTCGTCGCGCGCATCGTGCTGCAGGATTTCACCGGCGTGCCGCTGCTGGCCGACCTGGCGGCGATGCGTGGCGTGGCAAAGAAGCTGGGCAGGAATCCCAAGCTGATCGAGCCCCTGGTGCCGGTGGACCTGGTGGTGGACCACTCGGTGCAGATCGACCATTACGGCAGCGGCGACGCGCTAGACCTCAACATGAAGCTGGAATTCCAGCGCAACCGCGAGCGCTACCAGTTCATGAAATGGGGCATGCAGGCGTTCGACACCTTCAAGGTGGTGCCGCCGGGCATCGGCATCGTGCACCAGGTGAACCTCGAGCACCTGGCACGCGGCGTGCACAGGAAGGGCAAGGTTTACTATCCCGACACGCTGGTGGGCACCGACAGCCACACCACCATGATCAATGGCCTCGGCGTGGTGGGCTGGGGAGTGGGTGGCATCGAAGCCGAAGCCGGCATGCTGGGGCAGCCGGTGTACTTCCTGACCCCGGACGTGGTGGGCGTGCACCTCAGGGGCCAGCTGCGCTGGGGCGTCACCGCCACCGATCTCGTGCTCACCATCACCGAGATGCTGCGCAAGGCCAAGGTGGTGGGCAAGTTCGTCGAGTTTTTCGGCGAAGGCGCCGCGCGCCTGCCGCTCACCGACCGCGCCACCATCGCCAACATGGCGCCCGAGTACGGCGCCACCATGGGCTTCTTCCCGGTGGACGACAAGACCGTCGAATACCTCGTGAACACGGGGCGCACCGACGCCGAAGTGGCGGCGTTCAAGGCCTACTTCCAGGCCCAGGGCATGTACGGCATGCCCAAGCCCGGCGAAGTGGACTACACCCAGGTGCTGGAACTCGACCTGGGTTCCGTGGAGCCGTCGCTGGCCGGTCCCAAGCGGCCCCAGGACCGCATCCAGATCGGCAAGGTCAAGTCCACGTTCGCATCGCTGTTCAGCAAGCCGGTGGGAGAGAACGGCTACAGCAAACCGGCGGCGGAGCTGCACCGCCGCTTCGCCACCCGCCTGGCGGACGGCGAGACCGCCGGCGGGGGCGGCGTCCAGACGGCGGAGTCCCTGAACAAGGGAGCGCCCGCCGACGTCGTGGAGATGGTGGACAACCGCCCCACCCCGGACCGGGTATCGCTTCCGGCAAGCGCGTCCGGCCGCGTGGACCTGGGCCACGGCGATGTGCTGATCGCCGCCATCACCTCGTGCACCAATACCTCCAACCCCGGCGTGCTGGTGGCCGCCGGCCTGCTGGCGAAGAAGGCGGTGGAAAAGGGTCTCACCGTCAAGAAGCACATCAAGACCTCGCTGGCGCCCGGATCGCGCACTGTCACCGAATACCTGAAACGGGCCAAGCTGCTGCCCTACCTGGAGAAGCTGGGCTTTTACGTCTCCGCCTACGGCTGCACCACCTGCATCGGCAACGCCGGGCCGCTGGATCCGGCGATCGAGGAGACCATCGTCGACAACGATCTGGTGTGCGCCGCCGTGCTCTCGGGCAACCGCAATTTCGAGGCGCGCATCCACGCCAATATCAAGGCCAATTTCCTTGCCAGCCCGCCGCTGGTGGTGGCCTACGCCATCGCCGGCACCATGCTCAAGGACCTGATGACCGAGCCCGTGGGCACCGGCAAGAACGGCAAGCCGGTGTACATCGGCGACATCTGGCCGAGCCCGCAGGAAGTGGCGGATGCGCTAGCCTTTGCCACCGACCCCAAGACCTTCCGCCGCCTCTACGGGAACCTCACCAAGGACCACACGCTGTGGAACAGCGTGCCCTCGGCGGCCGGCGAGGTCTACGACTGGCCCAAGTCCACCTACATCGCGGAGCCGCCGTTCTTCGAGGACTTCACCCCGCAGCCCGGCACGCCGGCGGACATCCGCGGCGCGCGGGCGCTGGGCATCTTCGGCGACTCGGTGACCACCGACCACATCAGCCCCGCAGGCTCCATCAAGGACACCTCCCCCGCGGGCCAATACCTCGTCAGCAACGGCGTCATCAAGGCGGATTTCAACAGCTACGGCTCGCGCCGCGGCAACCACGAGGTCATGATGCGCGGCACCTTCGCCAACGTGCGGATCAAGAACCTGATGCTGCCGCCGAAAGCCGACGGCACGCGCGTGGAAGGCGGCTACACCCTGCTCCAGCCCGAGGGCGAGCAGATGACCATCTACGACGCCGCGATGAAATACATCGCCCGCGGCACGCCCACGGTGGTGTTCGGCGGCGAAGAATACGGCACCGGCTCGTCGCGCGACTGGGCCGCCAAGGGCACCCAGCTGCTGGGCGTGAAGGCGGTCGTCGCGCGCAGCTTCGAGCGCATCCACCGCTCCAACCTGGTGGGCATGGGCGTGCTGCCGCTGCAGTTCAAGGGCGCGGACAGCGTCGACTCGCTGGGCATCCGCGGCGACGAGGAGTTCGATGTGCTGGGGCTCGGCGACGTCCGGCCGCAGCAGGATCTCACCCTGGTGATCCGGCGCAAGGACGGCAGCCGCCGGGAAGTCCGGGTGCTGTGCCGCATCGACACCGCCATCGAGGTGGACTATTACCGCCACGGCGGCATCCTGCCCTACGTGCTGCGGGAGCTGACTGCCGCCTGAGCCGGGTCCCCGACCGGCCGCGAAACCCCGGGGGGCCCGCCCCGGGGTTTTTTCGTGAACACCGGCCCCCGGTTAGAATCGAAGGTCAATACAGCCTGCCACCCATGAGGATCATGCCGATGGGCGAGAAGATCCGGAAAACCGACGCGGAGTGGAAACAGCAGCTCACCGTCGAGCAATATCGGGTCGCCCGCCACCGCGGCACCGAACGCGCATTCACCGGCGAGTACTGGGACTGCAAGGACGCCGGCGTCTACCGCTGCGTGTGCTGCGGCGAGCCGCTGTTCGGCTCCGACGCCAAATTCGATTCCGGCACCGGCTGGCCCAGCTTCTGGCAGCCGGTGGCGCCGGAGGCCGTGGCCACCGAGGAGGACTGCAGCTTCTTCATGGTGCGCACGGAGGTTCATTGCGCCCGCTGCGATGCCCACCTGGGCCATGTGTTCGACGACGGCCCTCAGCCCACCGGGCTGCGCTACTGCATCAATTCGTTGTCGCTGAAGCTGGACAAGTCGGGCGCGTGAGCGCGATCCGCAGCGCCACCGCGGCCCTCGTGGACGCCTACCGGCGCCAGGACACGACCCCGGGCGAAGGCTCGCCGCCCTCGCTGCTGGCGGAAGCCCTGGAGCAGGTTTTCGCCGTGTTCGACCAGCTCGACCGCCAGCACGGCAAGGCCGCCCCCCTGCCCTGCGAGGATCCCTCGCGCCTGGGCGAACACGCCCTCAGCTGCCTGTCCGATCTGGAGCTGTGGGCCGACCGGCTGGGCCAGCGCCAGGCGCTGCCCCAGCTGGGCGAGCTGGCGGTGGAAGCGGCCGAATGGACCGCCCGCCATGGCGGCGTAGTGCGGGTGCTGGAGCCGGTGGTGAACGCGTTCGCCGCCCAGGCCAACGTCCTCAGCGAGCCGGATCAGCTGGCCCGGCTGTGCGAGCGCATGAGCCGGGTGATCGACGCCGTCGACCCCGCCCTGCGCGCGGACGCCGCGTTGACGGGAACCTTCCCGCCGTGGCGGGTTCTGCTGTTCAACCACGCCATCGTCGCCACCCGCACCCAGGACCCGGACCGCATGGAGCGCGCGTTCAACCTCCTCGGCGCCCTGCTGCCGCAGGACTGTCCGGCATTCTTCGACGAGGCCCTGCAGCAGTCGGAGAAACCCGTCTACAGCGATGCCGTGCGCGACGTGGTGCGCCGGCACCACGGGCGCTGGAACCGGCGCCACTGACCGGCTGTGCTAGACTTCCGTATCTTGCGACACCGCGCACCGAGCCCGAACCCGCCGCCGCGCCCCGCTGCGGCGCCAGTCCAGTGAAATTCCTGTTCGACCTTTTTCCGGTCATCCTCTTTTTCGCCGCGTACTTCCTGTACCCGCAATTCGGCGACAAGGGCGAGGCGATATTCGTCGCCACCGGGGTGGCCATCGCCGGCACCGCGATCCAGGTGGCGTGGCAGTGGCTGCGGCGGCGCCGGGTGGATCGCATGCTCTGGATCAACCTCGGCATCATCCTGCTCCTGGGCGGCGCCACCCTGCTGTTCCGCGACAAGACGTTCATCCTCTGGAAGCCCACCGCGCTCTATTGGCTGTTTGCCGCCATTCTGTTCGGTGCCGACGCTTTCTTCGGCAAGAACCTGGTGCGGGCGATGGTGGGCGGGCAGCTCACGCTGCCCGAGCCCCTGTGGCGCCGCCTCAACGCGTCCTGGATCGGATTCTTCCTGTTCATGGGCTTCGCCAACCTGTACGTGGCCTACAACTTCAGCGAGGAGAACTGGGTCCGCTTCAAGCTGTTCGGCGGCCTGGGACTGACCTTCGCGTTCGCGCTGATCCAGGGACTGCTGCTGGCGCGCCACGTCCAGGACGAGAAAGGAAGCTGACTTCATGCTCTATGCCATCGTCGCCGAGGACCATTCCGGCAGCTTGCAGCAGCGCCTCGGCGCCCGTCCGGCTCATCTCGATCGGCTCAAGGCGCTGCAGGAGGCGGGCCGCCTGGTCCTGGCGGGACCATTTCCGGCCATCGACAGCCCCGACCCCGGCCCCGCCGGCTTTGCCGGCAGCCTGATCGTGGCCGAGTTCGGCTCGCTGGCCGAGGCCCAGGCCTGGGCCGATGCCGATCCCTACGCCGCCGCCGGCGTCTATGCGCGGGTCACGGTGCGGCCGTTCCGGAAGGTGCTGCCGACATGAGCCTCGAAGCCCGCATGCGCGAGCTGCTCGGCGGCCTCGATCCCGAGAGCCTGGAGATCCTGGACGAGAGCGCGCTGCATGCCGGCCATGAGGGCGCCAAGAGCGGTGGCGGCCATTACCACGTCACCATCGTATCCCCGAAATTCGCGGGGCAATCGGCCATGGCGCGCCACCGCATGGTGTACGGCGCGCTGTCCGGGCTCATGCCCCGCGAAATCCACGCGCTCAGCATCAAGGCTCTGGCGCCGGACGAGTTTTAATCGCCTTGCATAAGGAGTGTCATGACTAAGGTAATTCGATTCATTCCCCTGGCGCTGGCGGTGGCGGTGTTCGCCGGCCCTGTCCACGCCCAGAACGCCGCCGCGAAGGTGAACGGCGTCGTCATCCCCCAGTCGCGCGTCGACGAGATCGTCGCCGAGCGCGTGGCCCAGGGCCAGCCGGACTCGCCTCAGCTGCGCCAGAGCGTGCGCGACTCCCTCATCACCCAGGAAGTGGTGGCCCAGGAAGCGCTGCGGCAGGGCATCGACAAGCAGCCCGAGGTGGCGACCCGGCTCGAGCTGGCGCGCCAGAACGTGCTGATCCGCTCCTACCTGGACGGCTACTTCAAGAAGAACCCCGTCAGCGACGACGCGGTGAAGAAGGAGTACGACAAGCTCAAGACCCAGATGGGGGACAAGGAGTACAAGACCCGCCACATCCTGGTGGAGAACGAAGCCGACGCGAAGAAGATCATCGCCGACGTCAAGGGCGGCGCCAGCTTCGAGAAGCTGGCCCAGGAGAAATCCAAGGACCCGGGGTCGGGCGCTAACGGCGGCGACCTGGGCTGGAGCGTGCCGGCGAATTACGTGAAGCCGTTCGCGGACGCGCTCACCAGGCTCAAGAAGGGCGAGATGACCCAGCAGCCGGTGCAGAGCCAGTTCGGCTGGCACGTCATCAAGCTGGAAGACACCCGCCCGCTGCAGGTGCCGGCGCTCGACGACGTCAAGGACAACATCCGCCAGCAGCTGCAGCAGCAGGAGCTGCAGAAGCTGATCGCTCAGCTGCGCACCAAGGCGAAGATCGAGTAACGCGACCTGCCCGCGAAACGCAGAAGGGCTGCCGCGGCAGCCCTTTTCTCGTTGCGCCGCCGCCGGGACTCAGAAGGTGTTTTCCACCCTGCGGATCTGGGGGAAGCGCTGGCGCACGGCCTTTTCCACCACGTGTTTCAGGTCGATCACCGAGCGCGGGCAGCCGACGCAGTTGCCCTTGAGCCGCACCCGCACCACCGTTCCCTCGATCCCCACCAGTTCCAGATCGCCGCCGTCCCGCAGCAGCACCCGGCGCGCCTTCTCCAGCACCTCGGCGACCTCTTCCGCACTCGGCGGCGGGGCGTCGGCGGCCGCCGGCGCCCGGGACTCCAGCTCGCGCTGGAGCATCACCTGGCGCCGCGAAATGCGCAGCGCCTCCATCGGATCCTTTTCGTACAGCGCGTCCAGTTCCTCTTCGGTGTAGAAGGGGGGAACGTAGGATTTTCCGTCTGGGGTGTCGGTCACGGCCGGTCAAAGAATAGCAAAAAAGCAGGGCTACGGCTCAACCCTGCCGCGTCCTTTTTGCCACGGTTTCCTTGGCCACCTGCCGCAATCGGGATGAGCACTCCGGCTGCGGATATACCATGACGGTTCTATGGTCAAGAAAAAGGGGGGAGCCTGCCATGCAGGATAGATAGTCCAATTGGCCCTTCTTGCCCCGATTGACTATAAATCTGAATGAGCGTCAGACCCTCGCTCTGTACGCGCTTAGTGGTCCGTTAGGATCGGTCAACCTCAAGTTAAGGAGGGCGTCATGAATACGGTCAAAGTTGCCGCTGCCGGAATCGCGTTGGGGTTGGGCAGCTTAATTGCGCTTCCGGCGTGGAGCGTCGAATACACCGCCGTAATCCCGTCCGACATTCAATGGAAAGACGCTCCGTCAATTGGCCCGGGGGCGAAAATCGCGGTTATCCACGGAGACCCCAAATCAGCAGGACCGTTTGTGATGCGTCTCAAGGTCCCGCCTAAAACAAAGCTAGGAGTGCATACTCATCCGGCCAACGAAAACGTTACGATCCTGTCGGGAACGCTTTACTTTGCCGGGGGCGATAAGTTCGAGGCCGAAAAAGCCAAGGCCTTTGGTCCCGGCGGCTATTTTTCGATAGAGCAGGGCAAGCCGATGTTCGCCTACACGAAGAACCAGGAGGCGGTCCTCCAACTTCATGGAATCGGACCTTGGGGTATTACCTATCTGAACCCCGAGGATGATCCGACCGCGAAAAAATAGACATTTTCTTTATCCCACCCAGCGCCGGGCATTGCGGAACAGGCGCAGCCAGGGACCGTCCTCGCCCCAGCCGCCGGGGTGCCAGGAATGCTGGACCGTGCGGAACAGGCGCTCCGGGTGGGGCATCATGATGGTAAAGCGCCCGTCCGGCGTGGTGAGACCGGTGATGCCGCGCGGCGAGCCGTTGGGATTGCAGGGATAACGTTCCGTCGGCGCGCCGGCGTTGTCCACGTAACGCAGCGCGGTCAGGGCGCTGCCGGCCTGCAGCGCCGCGGCGTCGGCAAACTCGGCGTAGCCCTCGCCGTGGGACACCACCACCGGCAGCCGGCTGCCCGCCATGCCTTCCAGGAACACCGAGTTCGACGGCGTCACCTCCACCATCACCAGGCGCGCTTCGAACTGCTCCGAGCGGTTGCGCACGAAGTGCGGCCAGGCGGCGGCGCCGGGAATCAGCGCGTGGAGATTGCTCATCATCTGGCATCCGTTGCACACGCCCAGCGCCAGCGTGTCGGGGCGCCGGAAGAATGCCTCGAACTCTTCCCGCGCGCGCGGGTTGTAGAGGATCGACTTGGCCCAGCCCTCGCCGGCGCCGAGCACGTCGCCATAGGAAAAGCCGCCGCACGCGGCGAAGGCCTGGAACTGCGCCAGGCTCAGTCGGCCGCCGATGATGTCGGTCATGTGCACGTCGACGGCGTCGAAGCCCGCACGGTCGAACGCCGCGGCCATCTCCACCTGCCCGTTCACGCCCTGCTCGCGCAGGATGGCGATGCGCGGCCGGCGCCCCGCGGCGACGAACGGTGCCGCGACATCTTCCGCCGGATCGAAGGTGAGCCGCGCGTGCAGCCCCGGATCGGCGCCGTCGAGCAGGCGCTCATGCTCTTCCCGGGCACAGTCGGGGTGGTCCCGCAACTGCTGCATGCGGAAGCTGGTCTCGCTCCACGCCCGGTGCAGTTCGCTGCGTTCCGCGCTCAGCACGTCGCGGCCGTTGTGGATGAAACGGATTCGGGTGTCGGCGCCGGGACTGCCCAGCACGTGAAACGCCGCGCCGAGGCCGGCGTCGGCGAACGCCCGCATCACCGCGCCGCGGTCCTCGCGGCGAATCTGCAGCACCGCGCCCAGCTCCTCGTTGAACAGCACCTCGACGACGCGGCGCTGGTAGACGCCGCGTGCCGATTTCGAATCGATCTCGTAAGCGTCGACGTCCGCCAGCTGCGGCTGGAAGCACAGGGCGTCCAGGACCGCGAACAGGCCGCAGCGTCCCGCGAACGCCATCTCGCACAGTGTGGCGAACAGCCCGCCGTCGGAGCGGTCGTGGTAGGCGAGTATCTTGCCGGCCGCGTTCAGCCCCTGCACGGTGTCGAAGAACGCCTTCAGCGCAGCCGGATCGTCCACATCCGGCGCGATGTCGCCGACGCGGTTGTAGACCTGTGCCAGCGCCGATCCGCCCAATCGGCAGCGCCCGCCGCCCAGGTCGATCAGCACCAGCTCCGTCTCGCCGCAATCGATGCGCAGCTGGGGCGTGAGCGAGCGGCGCACGTCCTGCACCGGGGCGAAGGCGGAGACGATCAACGACAGCGGCGCCGTCACCTCGCGCCGAGCGCCGTCGCTCCACACCGTCTTCATCGACAGCGAATCCTTGCCCACCGGGATGCTGATGCCGAGCTGCGGGCACAGCTCCAGCGCCACCGCGCGCACGGTGTCGAACAGCGCCGCGTCCTCGCCGGGATGGCCGGCGGCGGCCATCCAGTTGGCCGACAGCCGCACGCGCGCAAGACTGCCCACGTCGGCGGCGCACAGATTGGTCAGCGCCTCGCCCACCGCCATGCGCCCCGAGGCGGGCGCGTCGATCAGCGCCAGCGGCGCGCGCTCCCCCATGGCGAACGCCTCGCCACGGTAGCCGTCGAAGGCCATCGCGGTCACCGCGCAGTCCGCCACCGGCACCTGCCACGGCCCCACCATCTGGTCGCGCACGCTCAGGCCGCCCACGGTGCGGTCGCCGATGGCGATGAGGAAGGTCTTGTCGGCGACGGCGGGCAGGCGCAGCACCCGCAGCGCCGCTTCCTGCAGGTCGAAGCCGTCGGCGACGAAGGGCTCGGGGCGCCGCACCACCCGGCGCACGTCGCGGATCATCTTCGGCGGCTTGCCCAGGATCACGTCCAGGTCCACGTCCACCGGCGCGTTGCCGAAATGCGCGTCGCTCACCTTGAGGCGCCCGTCAACGGTGGCGCTGCCCAGCACCGCGAACGGGCAGCGCTCGCGCCCGGCCAGCGCGGCGAACTGGTCCAGCCGTTCCGGCGCGATGGCCAGCACGTAGCGCTCCTGGGACTCGTTGCACCAGATCTGCATCGGCGACATGCCCGGCTCTTCGATCGGGATCGCGCGCAGCTCGAAACGCGCGCCGCGCCGGGAGCCGTGCACCAGCTCCGGCAGCGCGTTGGACAGGCCGCCGGCGCCGACGTCGTGGATTGCCAGGATCGGGTTGGCCTCGCCCAGCTGCCAGCAGCGGTCGATCACTTCCTGGGCGCGGCGTTCCATCTCGGCGTTGCCGCGCTGCACCGAGTCGAAGTCCAGGTCGGCGACGTTGGCGCCGGTGTCCATGCTGGAGGCGGCGCCGCCGCCGAGGCCGATCAGCATGCCGGGGCCGCCCAGCTGCACCAGCAGGGCGCCGGGCGGCAGGCCCTGCTTGTGAATGTGGGCGGCGGCGACGTTGCCGACGCCACCGGCGATCATGATCGGCTTGTGGTAGCCCCGCACCTCGTTCAGCACCCGCTGCTCGAAGGTGCGGAAGTAGCCGCACAGGCTGGGCCGGCCGAACTCGTTGTTGAAGGAGGCCGCGCCGATCGGCCCTTCCAGCATGATGGCGAGCGCCGAGACGATGCGCTCCGGCTTGCCCACCGCGGCCTCGGCGGTCTCCCAGGGCTGCTCGAACCCCGGAATGCGCAGATTGGAGACCGAGAAGCCGCACAGGCCCGCCTTGGGCTTGCTCCCCTGCCCCACCGCACCTTCGTCGCGGATCTCGCCGCCGGCGCCGGTGGCCGCGCCGGGGAAAGGCGAGATCGCCGTCGGGTGGTTGTGGGTCTCCACCTTCATGAGGATGTGGGTCTCGTCGTCGTGGTAGCGGTAGCCGCCGTCACCGGGCGACGGATAGAAGCGCCGCACCGTGGCGCCGCGAATCACCGACGCATTGTCCGAGTAGGCCACCAGCGTGTCGTCGGGCCGCAACTCGTGGGTGCGCCGGATCATGCCGAACAGGGAAGCGTCCTGGGGCTCGCCGTCGATCACCCAGGCGGCATTGAAGATCTTGTGGCGGCAGTGCTCCGAGTTGGCCTGGGCGAACATCATCAGCTCGACGTCCGTGGGATCGCGGCCCTCCCGGCGGAAGCTCGCCAGCAGATAGTCGATCTCGTCCTCGGACAGCGCCAGCCCCAGCTCGCGATTGGCGCGCTCCAGCGCCGGGCGCCCCTGCGCCAGCGCCGGCACGGTGGTGAGGGGGGCCGGCGCGACGTGGTGGAAAAGCCGCCCGGCGTCCTCCAGCGAATCGAGGACCGTCTCGGTCATGCGGTCGTGCAGCTCCGCGGCGAGGGCGCGGCGCTCGTCCGCCGACCAGCCGCCGGGGGGAGCGCCCGCGACCTGGTAGGCCACGCCGCGCTCGATCCGCTCCACGGCGGCCAGGCCGCACACCCGGGCGATGTCGGTGGCCTTGGACGACCAGGGTGAAATGGTGCCCAGCCGCGGCACCACCAGCAGCAACTCGCCCGCCGCGCTCGACGCCGCCGAGCGCGGACCGTAAGTGAGGATGCCGGCGAGGGTCTCGCGCTGGGCGGGCGCAAGCTCTCCGCTCAAGGCGACGAAGTGGACGAATTCCGCCTCGACGCCGGCCACGGCAGGGACGGCCGCCTGCAGGCGCTCGATCAGCTTGGCGCGGCGAAAAGCGGAAAGCGCGTTACCGCCGCGCAGCTGGAGCATCGTGAAATCGCGGAGCATGGAAAAATTTCGATTCTACCGCAAGCCGGAGGGCCGCCGTGCCACGACACGCCTTGCCGGGCCGCAAGGCATGGCCGAGAATACCGGCCTCTGCCTGCCACCGGCCGCCCCCTCCCCGCATGCGTCCCCGCGTTCCCACCCGCGTTTACGCCACCGACGAGATCCGTGCCATCGAAGGCGCCGCGATGCAGGGGCCGGACGCGCTGCCGCTCATGGAGCGCGCCGGCCTGGCAGTGGCCGAGGCCGCCCGCGAGCGCCTGGGCGAGCGCAGCCGCGTCCTGGTGGTGGCGGGCCCCGGCAACAACGGCGGCGACGCCCTGGTGGCGGCGCGCCACCTGAGCGCCTGGTGGTATCGCGTCGACGTGGTGTTCGCCGGCGACGCCGGGAAGCTCCCGGGCGACGCGCGACAGGCGCTCGAGCGCTGGTGCGCGGCCGGCGGCACGCCGCTGCAGGACATTCCGGCGCGCGGCCCCTGGGATCTGGTGCTGGACGGCCTGTTCGGCATCGGCCTCCAGCGCGATCTGGAGGGCCGCTACCGCGAGCTGGTGGCGCGGGTCAACGGCATCGGCGCGCCGGTGCTGGCGATCGACCTGCCGAGCGGGCTCTGCAGCGACACCGGCCGGATGCGCGGCGCCGCGGTTCGCGCCGAGCGGACCGTGACGTTCATCGCCCTCAAGCCGGGCCTGCTGACGCTGGACGGGCCCGATTGCTGCGGCGACATCCAGGTCGCGGATTTGGGCCTCCCCGACGAGATCTTTCCCGAGCCCACCCTGCGCGTGATCGAGCGGGAAGCGGCTGTGGCGGCGCTTCCCCGGCGCCGCCGCAACAGCCACAAGGGAACCCACGGCGACGTCGGCATCCTCGGCGGCGCGCCGTCGATGGTGGGCGCGGCGCTGCTGGCGGGCCGCAGCGCGCTGCGCGCGGGGGCCGGGCGCGTGTTCGTCGCGCCGATCGGCGACGACGCGCCAGCGGTGGACGCGGCGCAGCCGGAACTGATGCTGCGCGCGCCCGAGGCGCTGTTCCAGCTCGCCAACCTCGATTGCCTCGCGGTGGGCCCGGGTCTCGGCATGTCGCCCGATGCCTGCCAGTGGCTGCAGGCCGCGCTGGAAAGCCCGTGGCCGCTGGTGCTGGACGCCGACGCGCTGAACCTGATGGCCCGGCTGCCGCGCCTGCGCGAGCAGCTCGCGCAACGCGGCAACGCGACGCTCACGCCGCATCCGGCGGAAGCGGCGCGGCTGCTGGACCTCGCGACCGCCGACGTCCAGGCGGACCGCATCGCGGCCGCGCGCAAGCTCGCCGCGCTTTGCGGATGCGGCGTGGTGCTGAAGGGCGTGGGCAGCGTGTGCGCGTTTCCGCGGGGGCCGGTGTACCTCAACACCACGGGCAATCCCGGCATGGCCAGCGCCGGCATGGGCGACGTGCTGACCGGCCTGATCGCGGGATTGGCCGCCCAGGGCGCCGGTCTCGAGCAAGCGCTGCAGCTGGCGGTGCACCTGCACGGCGCCGCCGCCGACCATTGCGTGGCGCAGGGGCTGGGCCCGATCGGCCTGACCGCGCTGGAGACCGCGGACGCCGCGCGCGTGCTGCTGAACCGCTGGGTCTACCCGCCGCCCGATTCCGTCTGATTGGCCTCTGGATCGCCGGTGACGACGCTGCCGTACACGGCGGGATGCTGGACGTAGAACAGATCCAGATCCTCCTCGCGCAATGCCGCCAGCAGCCCCTCCGCCTGGCTTTCGGACAGCACGAAGCACACTTCCAGCGGCAGTTCCGCCGCCAGATCGAAAAACGATTCCTCGTGCACTTCGCGATGACGGCCGTAACCGGCGATGGCCCGGAACACCGAGCAGCCGCCGACCCCGCCCCGGTAGGCCTGCTCGATCAGCCATTCATAGACCAGCTTGCCCCGGTGCTGGGAGAACTCGGTGACGTAAAAGCGCAGGAATACTCCGTTCATGTCCGCTCCGTGCCGGCACAGGCGCCGGGCCGTGGGCAAGCTTAACCCAGGGATGCCGCGCCGCGCACGGCCCGATGCACCGACGCGTCCGATGCACCGATCGACGGCTCCCCGGATCGGGCGATAATGGAGCCGACGCAAGCGATCGGGAATGACGGGCGCATGAAAACAGCAGGCAAGGGGCCGCGGGCGCGGCTGCGGATCGTTCTGGGACCCGACGTCGCCATCGGCCCCGGCAAGGCGGACCTGCTGGAAGGCGTGAAGGCGAGCGGATCGATCGCGGCGGCGGGGCGCCGCATGGGCATGAGCTACAAGCGCGCCTGGTATCACGTCAGCGCCATGAACGCGTGTTTTGACCGGCCCCTGGTGGAGGCGTCCCGCGGCGGTCCCCGCGGCGGCGGTGCGCAGCTCACACCCTTTGGCGAGGAGGTGCTCGCCCGCTTTCGACGCATGGAGGAGCTGACCGCCGCGGCGGTCGCGGACGAGCTGAAGGCGCTGGCGCGCAAGACCCGCAGGCGGCGTTGACAGCCCGGATATCGCATCGATATAGTCGATTGGCTATATCCATTTCTCCAAGGGTCGCCATGGATCCGTATGCTGCCCGGCGCCGCCGTCGGCCGCTGCTGAAGCTGCTTGCGGCGGCCGTGACGAGTCTGGTGCTGACCATGCCCTTACGCGCGGGCGCGGAGCCGCCCCTGATTGCCGCCGCGTCCGACCTGCAGTTCGCCCTCGAAGAGGTGGCCCGGGCGTTCTCCGCCCGGACGGGCCGGCAGGTGAAACTCTCGTTCGGATCGTCAGGCAATTTCGCGCGCCAGATTCGTCAGGGCGCGCCGTATCAGATGTTCTTCTCCGCCGACGAGCAGTACGTCCTCGACCTTGCCCGCGACCGCTTCGCCCGCGACGAAGGCGCGCTCTATGCGGTCGGCCGGATCGTCCTCCTGACACCCCGCGGCTCCTCGCTCCAGGCCGACGGGTCGCTCGCCGACCTGCGCGCCGCGCTCGCCGACGGCCGTTTGAAGAAATTCGCCATCGCCAACCCGGAGCACGCGCCTTACGGCCGGCGGGCCGAGGAAGCGCTGCGCCACGCCGGACTCTGGGACGCGATCCGGGGCCGCCTGGTGCTGGGCGAGAACGTGTCACAGGCGGCGCAGTTCGCCGTCTCCGGATCCACCCAGGGCGGCATCATTGCGTATTCGCTGGCACTTTCCCCGAAGGTTTCGGCCCGGGGGGAATACGCCCTGATCACGGCCCAGTGGCATCGGCCGCTGCGCCAGCGCATGGCGCTGCTGAATCCCGCCGGCCCGGTCGCGGAGGAATTCTTCCGGTTCGCGCAGGAGGACCCCGCCCGCGCGATCTTCCGCAAGCACGGCTTCGCCCTCGCCGGCGAGGCCTCCTGAGCGCGGCGCGCGACCGGGCGCAACGCGATGGACTGGGACGCGCTCTGGCTGTCGCTGCGACTGGGCATCGTCACCGTCCTGGTGCTCCTGCCCGTGGGCATCGCCGCGGGGCGCTGGCTCGCCTATCGTGACTTCGCCGGCAAGAGCGTGGTCGAGGCGCTGGTGGCGCTGCCGCTGGTGCTGCCGCCGACCGTGTTCGGCTACTACCTGCTGGTCGCCTTCGGCGCCGCCTCGCCGCTGGGAGCGCTGTGGCAGCAGGCCTTCGGCCGGCCCCTGGTGTTCACCTTCGAGGGGCTGCTGCTGGCATCGCTCATCTTCAACCTGCCGTTCGCGATCCAGCCCATGCAGCGTGCGTTCGAGGCCATCGCCCCCGAGCTGCGGCAGGCGGCGGCCAGCTGCGGGCTGCGCCCCTGGCAGGTCCTGGGCCGCGTCGAGCTGCCGCTGGCGTGGCCCGGCATCGTCACCGCGCTGGTGCTCGCCTTCGCCCACACATTGGGCGAGTTCGGCATCGTGCTCATGGTGGGAGGCAGCATCCCCGGGGAAACCCGGACCATTGCCATCGCCATCTACGACCGCGTGCAGGCGTTCGATGACCGCGCGGCGGCGCAGATGTCGGCGTTCCTGCTGGTGCTGTCCCTCGCGGCGATCGCCGTGACGTTCGTGCTCTCGCGCCGTGTCGGCCGCCGCCTCGGATAGCGCGCCGGGCCTGGCGCTGCGCCTGGCGCAGCCCGGCCCGATTCCGCTCGACGCGACGCTCCACTGCGCCGCCGGCGAGGTCACCGCGCTGGTGGGCCCATCGGGCAGCGGCAAATCGACGCTGCTGCGCGCCATCGCCGGCCATTACCGCGCGCGCGCCGGTCGCATCGCGGTCAACGGCGAGGTCTGGTTCGACAGCCAGGCGGGCATCGACCTGGCACCGCACGTGCGCCGCGCCGGACTGGTGTTCCAGAGCTACGCGCTGTTCCCCCACATGAGCGCGCTGGAAAACGTCGCGGCGGCCCTCGGCCATCTTCCCGCCGCGTGCCGCCCGGCGCGGGCCCGGGAGCTGCTGGATCTCGTCCATCTGACGGGACTCGAGGCGCGGCGGCCGGCCGAACTCTCGGGAGGCCAGCAACAACGGGTCGCGGTGGCGCGCGCGCTGGCGCGTGAGCCGGCGGTGCTGCTGCTGGACGAGCCGTTCTCGGCGGTGGACCGCAGCACGCGGGAGAAGCTGTACCGCGAACTCGCCGACATGCGCCGCCGGCTGGCGATGCCCGTGGTGCTGGTCACCCACGATCTCGACGAGGCGCTCATGCTGGCGGACCGACTGGTGCTGCTGCAACGGGGCGCCGCCATCCAGGATGGCGCGCCCTACGAGGTGCTGGCGCAGCCCGCCAGCGTACAGGCGGCGCGCCTGCTGGGTCTGCGCAATCTCTTCACCGGGACGGTGGTGGAGCATCGCGCGCAGTCCGGCGCGACGCTGCTGCGCTGGCGCGGCCACACCCTGGAGGCACGCCTCAGTCCGGCGTTCGCCCCGGGCACGACCGCCGCCTGGGTCATCCCCTCGTCGCGCGTCGTCCTGCACCGGCGCGACCGTCCCTCCCGCGGCGAGCATGAGAATCCGCTCGCCGGCGTGATTCGCGACGCCGTGGTTCTCGGCGACACCACCCACGCCACGCTGTTGGTGGACGCCGACGAGGCCGCGCCGCTGCAGTTCAGCGTTCCCACCCATGTCGCGCACCGCAACCGCGTCGCGCAAGGCGGCCCGGCCAGCGTTTCCCTGCTGGCGGACGCCATTCACCTCATGCCGCCCGAGGCACCCGCCCGCGCCGGCCCCGATTAGGGGCTCACCCTTTCCAGCGCGCTGCGGCGACGTCGTCGGATTCGCGCGCGTCCACCCAGCGCTCGCCGGCCGGAGTTGCTTCCTTCTTCCAGAACGGCGCGCGGGTCTTGAGAAAGTCCATGATGAACTCGCACGCCGCGAACGCGTCGCCGCGGTGCGCGGAAGCCACCACCACCAGCACGATCTGGTCGGTGGGCCTGAGCGACCCGACCCGGTGCACCACCACCGCGTCGATCACGTTCCAGCGCCCCCGGGCCTCGGCGACGATGTCCTCCAGCGCCTTCTCGGTCATGCCCGGGTAGTGCTCGAGGAACATCTCGCGCACCGGATCGCCCTCGCTGACATCGCGCACCAGGCCGATGAAGCTCGCCACCGCGCCGATCTTCGGGTTGCCGGCGCGCAGCTGCGCGACCTCCCGCCCGACGTCGAAGTCCTGCTCCTGCACCCGCACCGCCATGTCAGCCTCCCGTCACCGGCGGAAAGAACGCGACCTCGTCGCCGTCGCCCACCACCGTGTCGTACTGGGCCATCTCCCGGTTGACCGCCACGCGCACCGCCCGCCCCGGCGCCAGCTCCTCGGACCACGGCCCGCCGCGCGAGCGCAGCCATTCGATCAGCGAGCCCACGTCCTCGATGCCCGAGACCGCGGAGACGCTCTCCCCGCCGGTGCCCAGCGCTTCCTTGAGCCGCGCGAAATAGAGAATCCGGATCATGTCGGCACCTCGATGTGCTTCCGGTGCGCGGCGGCCGGCGCATCGCCGGAACGCTCCCCCAACCCGGTGTGCCTCAGGACGAACGCCGCGATGGCGTCGTAATCCTCGAGCCCGAACTGCGGCAGCGCCGTGTCCAGCGCCTCGTTGCTCGCGATTCCCACGACGCTCGGGTCGCCGGGATAGAGCAGCGGCTTGCCGGTGGCGCGCCGGTGGATCTCGATTTTCGGATAGGGCTCTTTCTTGAAGCCCTCGACGATCACCAGGTCGCAGGGCGAGAAGCGCGCGAGCTGCTCGGTCAGGGAAGGCTCGGGCGCGCCGCGCAGCTCGTGCATCAGCACCCAGCGGCTCCCCGAGCTCACCAGGACTTCGGTGGCGCCCGCCTGCCGGTGCCGATAGGAGTCCTTGCCCGGGCGGTCGATGTCGAAATCGTGGTGCGCGTGCTTGATGAGCGACACCCGCACCCCCTCCAGCACCAGACGCGGAATGATCTGCTCGATCATGGTGGTCTTGCCGCTCCCGGAATACCCTGCGAATCCGAATACCTTCACCGTCGTCCTTCCTCCTGCCGCGGCCCGCCTCAGGGCGTGCCGTAGCGCATCACCAAGCTGGGCGTGGTGTCGCCCGCCGCGCTGAACCGGGGCTCGGTCAGCAGGAAGACGCTGAACTCCGCGCCTTCGCCGCGCCGGCTTTCCACGGCGATGGTGCCGCCGTAGCGTTCCACCAGAGCATAGCTGATGGACAGCCCCAGCCCGGTGCCCTGCTGCTTCTTGGTGGTGAAAAACGGGTCGAAGATCCGGCTCAGGTGCTCCGGCGGAATCCCCGGCCCCGTGTCTTTGACCGTCAGCACCACGCCGCGATCCTCCCAGTCCCGCGAGCGCAGCGTGAGCGTCCCGCCGCCCTCCATCGCCTGAGCGGCGTTCACGATCAGATTGATCAGCACCTGCTGCAGCTCGTTGCGGTTGATGTTGACGGGTCGGGTCGCGCGGTCCTCGCGCACCACCCGGATCTCGTGGCTCTGGAGCAGATGCCGCACCAGCAGCAGGCAGTCGTCCAGCACCGATTTCACGTCCACCCGTTCGACGTAGCCCGCGTACTCGGAAGGCCGCGCGAACTGCAGCAGCTTGGCGACGATCTCGCGGATACGGTTGACCTGCTGGTCGATGAGGCGGATCTCGTGGGCCACCGGCTCCGCGCCGTCCCCCAGCAGTTCCCGCAGCAGCTCGAGATTGCCCTGGATCACCGCGATCGGATTGTTGATCTCGTGGGCCACGCCGGCGGTGAGCTCACCGATCGCCGCCAGCTTCTCCGACATCACCAGCTGGCGCTGGGCATCCACCAGGTAGCGGTTGGCCTGCTCCAGCTCCCGCGTGCGCTCCAACACCTTCATGTCGAGCTCGTCCGCCAGCTTCTTCAGTTCGCGGTTCTTCGCCTGCAGTCCGTCCAGCAGGCGGTCGAAATGCTGCGCCAGCTGCCCGATCTCGTCCCGGCTCACCATCGGCCCGACGCGGGCGTCGGCGTCCCCGGACTCGACCGCGCTCATGGTGCTGCTCATGCGCTCGAGCGGACGGAACACGGCCCGCGCCCAGCGCAGCGACAGAAACGTGCCGAACAGCATGACCAGCGCGAACAGGCCCACCAGGACCCACAGGGCATTGCGCTTGGCTTCCATGAACGGCGTTTCCAGATAACCCACGTAGAGCATGCCGATGCGCTTGCCGAAGCTGTCGGTGACGGGCTCGTAGGCGGAGACGTACCAGTCGTTGACCACGAACGCCCGGTCGAGCCAGGTCTGGCCCTCTTCCAGCACCTTCCTGCGCACCTCGGCCGAGACCCGCGTGCCCAGCGCCCGTTCGCCCTGGAACAGGCGCACGTTGGTGGCGACGCGCACGTCGTCCAGGAACAGCGTCGCCGTGCCCTGGCTGCCCAGCGGCAGGGACTCGGGCCGGTAGACGATGCTGTTGATGTTGTCGACGAACTCCAGGTTGCCGTTGAGGAGGACGCCGCCGTGCAGCACCCCCACCAGGCGCTGTTCGAGGTCGTAGATCGGCGCGGCCGCGTGGATCACCATGCCGCGATCCTCGTGCTCGCGGCTCGTGGGCGCGGCCTTCGGTGTCGGCAGCAGCTTCACGAAAGCGCGCTCCCGTAGCCGCACGTCGATGGCCGCCAGCTGATCCGGCGAGTACACGTCCACGGTCGTGCCGCTGCGTCCGGAAGCGGCCGCCTCGACGATGGGCCAGCGCAGGTAATTGGCGGGCGTCGACAGCGCGTTGCCGCTGGCCACGACATCGCCCGCAGGGTCCAGCACCTGCAGGAAATCCAGGCGATGGTCGTCGCGCTGCGCCGCCAGCAGCCCCTCGAGGGCCTTGACGTCGGCGCCGGCCAGCGCCTGCGCCAGGCGGTTGGACCCGGCGGCGCCGCGCACATCCGCGCCGACCCCCTGCACCACGCGTGCAAAATAGCTGTTCGCGACGGTGAGGTCGCTGTTGACCTTGAAGATCAGCAGCCGCTGGTGCGAGGTGTCGCTCCAGTACACCAGCAGCGCCACCAGCAGCGGCAGCACCACCACCAGCGGCAGCAGCACCATGAACACCAGCTTGGTGCGTACCGAGGAGCGATAACGCCGGACCAGTTTTTCGATCAGGGCCATCGGCCGATGGTTCTCGTGCCCGGCGCCGGGGAAGGCGGGAGCGGCTCAGCCGCGGGCGGCCGCGCCTACGCCGCCTGCCACAGCGCGCACTTGCGTTCCAGGGTCTTGCGCGAAATGCCCAGGCGGCGCGCCGCCTCGGACTTGTTGCCCGAGACCGCGCGCAGCACGTCCAGGATATGCCGCTTTTCCACGTCCTCCAGCGACGCGGCCGCGGATGCGCCGGCCCCCGCCGAGGGCGCCCGCAGCCCCAGGTTCTCCAGCGGCACGCGGCCGAGAATCAGGGAGCGCTCGAGCAGGTTGCGCAGCTCGCGCGCGTTCCCCGGCCATTGATACGCCATGAGGGCGTCGGTGACTTCCCGGGTCAGCGGCACCGGCGGCATGCCCAGCTGAGCCGACAGCTGCGCCATGAAATGGCGCGCCAGCACCAGGATGTCCTCCCGCCGCTCCCGCAGCGGCGGAATATGAATGTTCACCACGTCGAGCCGGTAGAACAGGTCCTCCCGAAAGCGGCCGGAGGCCACCATGGGGGCGAGGTCGCGGTTGGTGGCGGCGACGATGCGCACGTCCACCGGCACTTCGCGCTCGGCGCCCACCGGACGGATTTTCTTTTCCTCCAGCACGCGCAGCAGCTTGGTCTGCATCGCCAGCGGCAGCTCGCCGATCTCGTCCAGGAACAGGGTGCCGCCCTGGGCGTAGAAGAACAGACCGTTGCGGGTATCGGTGGCGCCGGTGAAGGCGCCCCGTACATGGCCGAACAGTTCGCTCTCGATGAGCTCGGGCGAAATCGCGCCGCAGTTGAGCGGCACGAACGGGCGCGCGGCGCGCCCGCTGAGGGCGTGCAGCGCCCGCGCCGCCACCTCCTTGCCGGTTCCCGACTCGCCCTGGATCAGCACGGTGCTGGGCACCGTCGCCAGGCGCGTCACGATCTGGCGCAGTTCCTCTACGGCCGCCGACCCGCCGACGATGCCCTCGAGGCCGCCGCGCTTCTGCACCTCGCGGCGCAGCACATAGTTCTCCCGCGCCAGCCGCGCCCGGTCCAGGCTGCGCTGGATCGAGTTCAGAATCTGGTCGATGCGAAACGGCTTGAGGATGAAATCCGACGCGCCGGCCCGCAGCGCGTCGATGGCGGACTCGAGGTCGGCAAATGCCGTGATCAGGATGACTTCGCCCTGGAACCCGGCGTCCCGCAGCTCCCGCAGCCAGACCACCCCCGCCTTGCCCGGCAGCGCGATGTCGAGAATGACGAGATCGAAGTGGCAGCGCTCTACCAGCCGGCCGCCTTCTTCCGCGCTGGCAACGGCTTCCACCATGCCGCACCCGCGGTGCTTGAGCGCCCGGGTGAGGAAGCTGCGCATCCCCTCCTCGTCATCTACCACCAGCACCGAATGCTGCTGCCAGCCGCCGACATCGCCGGTCGGGCGGGTTCGCTCGCGCGCTCCGTCGGCGCCTGCAACGGCGTCAGATAAGGCCATGCCCCCTCCAAGGAAATTTCATTGATTTAGCAATGAATTAGACCACGGAATGGGACATTTTGTCCACACCGGCAAAGCCTGCCGGAGGGTCCCGGACCGGCGGCGCACCCGTCCGCCCCGAAACTATTCCCGTTACTTGAGCGAGTTACTCAGTTTTTGGCGTTGGGGAAGAACAACGGCTCACCGCCGATCCGGTACGCCCCGATGGTCGCCTGGCCGGCGGGCGACACCAGCCAGTCGATGAAGGTCTGCCCCATCTCCTTCTTCACGCTGGGACACCTGGCCGGGTTCACCAGGATGACCCCGTACTGGTTGAACAGGCGCTCGTCGCCTTCGACCACGACGGCCAGGTCCGCCCGGTTCTTGAACGAGAGCCAGGTTCCGCGGTCGGCCAGCGCGTAGGCGTCCATCTGCGCCGCAACGTTGAGCGTCGCGCCCATCCCAGACCCGGTTTCGCGATACCACGGCCCCCTGGCACCGGCGAGATCGACTCCGGCCGCCTGCCACAGCCGCAGCTCGGCCTTGTGGGTGCCGCTGTTGTCTCCCCGGGAGGCGAACGGCGCCCTGGCGTCGGCAATCTTCTTCAGCGCCTTGGTGATGTCCTTGCTGCCGGCAACCCCGGCCGGATCGGACTTCGGCCCCACCAGAATGAAGTCGTTGTACATGACCGGGTAGCGCTTGACGCCGTGTCCTTCGGCGACAAATTTCTCCTCGGAGCTCCGGTCGTGCACGAACACCACGTCGGCGTCGCAGCGCCGGCCCGTTTCCAGCGCCTGGCCTGTCCCCTGCGCCACGACCCGCACCTCGATTCCGGTCTCCGCCTTGAACTTCGGCAGGATCTCCTTGAACAGGCCCGAGTTCTCGGTGGACGTGGTGGAAGACACCGTGATGAATCGATCCGCACCGGCACCTTCGGCGCTCGCGGTCAGGGCGAGCGCCACCGACACCAGGATCGAGAACCTTCGGATCAGTTCCATAACAGTTCTCCTCGAATGAACGCGCCGGCCTCGCGCGAAGCCGGCTGGGAGAAAAACCGCTCGGCGGGCGCCTGCTCCAGCAGCCGACCTTCGTTCAGGAACAGGATCTCGTCGGCGAAGTGTTTCGCCAGCCCGAGGTTGTGGGTGGTCATGATGATCTTGGCGCCGGCATCGTGGATCGTCTGGATGATGTGGTGCACGGCACGAGCGGCAGTCGGATCGAGATTTGCCGTCGGTTCGTCGAGAAACAAGACCTCCGGCCGCATCGCCCAGGCCCGCGCCAGCGCCAGGCGCTGCTGCTCGCCGCCCGAGAGCACGCGCGCCTGGCTTTGCGCCAGACGGTCCAGCCCCACCCGTTCGAGGGCCTCGTGGGCGCGCCGCGCACGCTCGGAACCGGAAACGCCGGCCAGGGCCAGCGCATAGGTCACGTTCCCCAGCGCCGAGCGCCGCAGCATCACCGGCCGCTGGAACACCATCGCCTGGCGCGGTCCCGCCCTGCGACGATGCCCAGCGTTCCATTTGACCGCGCCCGAGGTCGGCGCCAGCAATCCGTGGCAGATGCGCATGAGCACGCTCTTGCCCGCGCCGTTGGGCCCCAGGATCACGGTTCGCGGCCCGGCCTCGATACGCGCCGAGATGCGATCGAGTATGGTCCGGCCGCCGGCGCTAAAAGTGACGTCGTCGAGCTCGAGCGGCAGCAGGGTTGGCGGGGTGCGCATGCGCTAGCCGTACCGCCGTTGGACCAGCCGCTTCACGCCGTAGGCTGCGCCGTTGAGCAGCAGCACCAGGGAGATGAGCACGATGCCCAGGCCCAGCGCGAGCGGCAGGTCGCCCTTGCTGGTTTCCAGCGCGATGGCGGTGGTCATCACCCGCGTCACGCCGTCGATGTTCCCGCCCACGATCATCACCGCGCCCACTTCCGCCGCCGCGCGCCCGAATCCCGCCAGCACGACGGTGACGAGCGAGAATCGCGTGTCCCACAGCAGGGTCAGCATCGCGCGCCCCGGCCCGGCGCCGAGCGAGCGCAGCTGCTCCGAATACTCGGTCCATGCATCCTCGATCACCTGGCGCGACAACGCGGCCACGATGGGCGCGATGAGGATGGTCTGGGCGATGATCATCGCCGCCGGCGTGAACAGCAGGCCGTGGTCCCCCAGCGGCCCGGCGCGCGAAAGCAGCAGGTACACCAGCAGGCCGATGACCACCGGCGGCAGGCCCATGAGCGCGTTGAGGACGACGATCAGTGTTTGGCGGCCCGGAAACCGCCCCACCGCCGCCGCGGCACCGACGGGCAGCGCGAGCAGGCTGGCAATCACGGTCGCACTGAGGCTCACGCGCAGGCTGAGCAAAACGATCTCCACCAGTTCGCCGTCGGCGCTGGCGATCATGGTCGCCGCCTGCTGGAACGCGAGGCCGATCGTCGTCATTGGCGGTGACCCATTGCGGCCCGGCGGGAGCCCGCGGGCATATCAACAGGGAAAACCGCCCAAAATTCGAACGGAGGGAATTGGCGTCGCCGACCCAGATTGATATGCATCAAGTTGCCAAATATTTTTATCAACGTATCACAATGTTATCCTTGCCTTTTCTTGTGTGAAATATGATATGGAAAGCATATATGCGGCATTTCGAACCGGAGCTCCGCTGGCGTTGGAGCGGTGATCTGGATCCTGTCTCGGCGAGCCCCCCGTTCCGACTTCTGGCCGCGGTGCGGTCGAACGGGTCGCTCCGGCAGGCGGCCAAGGCCCTCGGCACGTCCTATCGGCACGCCTGGGGCGTACTGGGGGCGTGGGAACAGCGGCTGGGCAAGCCGCTGGTGACGCTCGAGCGCGGCCGCGGCGCCCGCCTGACCGCGCTGGGCGAGAAGCTGCTGTGGGCCGAGCGCCGGGCCCAGGCCCGCATCGCCCCCGAGCTCGACCGCATCGCGGACGAGTTCGAGCGCGCGTTGAGCGCCGAGTTCGGCGCCGCCGCCGCCATCAACCTCACCGTGCGGGCGAGCCACGACCTGCTGCTGGCGCGGGTACGCGATCGGCTCAGCTGGG
The DNA here is from genome assembly GCA_049322755.1 of Pseudomonadota bacterium. Classification (GTDB taxonomy): domain Bacteria; phylum Pseudomonadota; class Gammaproteobacteria; order Burkholderiales; family UBA6910; genus DATIUV01. The sequence goes on from JBMOQX010000037.1 coordinate 231,216, forward strand.
AGCCCGAATTCACGCTGCAGGTAGACTTCCGCGGCAGCCTGGACAGTCTGGCGGACCTGTGGCGCGGGCATTGCCAGCTCGCCGGCTTCCACGTTCCCACGCCGACCGGTCCCGGGCGGCCGGCGGAGATCGGCCGCTGGCTGAAGCCGCGCCAGCACCGGGCCATTCGCTTCGCCGAACGGGAACAGGGCCTGATGCTGGCGCCGGGGAATCCGCGCGGTATCGCCGGCCTGACAGATCTGGTCCGTCCGGGCGTGCGCTTCATCAACCGCCAGCGGACCTCCGGGACCCGGATCCTGTTCGACCGGCTGCTGGACGAGGCCGGCATCGACGCGCGCCGCATCGAGGGCTACGGCACGGAGGAATTCACCCATCTCGCGGTCGCGGCGACGGTGGCGGGGGATGGCGCCGACTGCGCATTCGGCATTCGCGCGGCCGCGGCCCAGTTCGGCCTCGACTTCATCCCCATCGCGCGGGAGAGCTACGCGCTCGCCTTCCGGCGGGAGCTTGCCGGGCACCCCGGCGTCCAACGCCTGGTGGCGTTCCTCGGAAGTGCCGAATTCCAGGCCATGGCAGAACGCCTGCCGGGTTATGATCCGCGCGGTGCGGGCGAGATCGTCGAGGTCGATGCTTTCCTGGGAATCCCGGGCTCTGCCGGACCCTTGGCGGGACCCCCGGCGTAGGGCCGGGTATCGCTGGCGGCGCTGGGCGCTGGCTGCCGCGCTGGCGCTGCCCGCAGCGACAACGGGGATTCCGGCGGCGAGCGCGGCGGCGATTGCGGACGACGCCGGCCTCCGCGTCATCGGCGTGCGTTGGCTCGGCGCGGTGTTGTACCCTGACGCATTCCCGGCCGACCTGCGGGCGCAGACCCGCGCCTTTTACCGGATGTTCTATCACACCGATCTCACCGAAGCGCAACTTGACCCGTTGCTGGGTTCCGCGAACCGCCGATGACCGATGTGGCCATTGCCGTGCGTTCGCACCCGGCCGGCGGCTGGGCGTATCCCGTCGGCGCCGGCCTGCTGCTGGCGCTGATCCTGATCGCGTTCACGGTCGGGCAGTACCCGGTGCGGCCGCAGGAGTTGGCCGCCGCGCTCTGGAACGCCCTTGCCGGCGGCGGCGACGATGCCGCCGCGGCGACGGTCAACACCGTCATCTTCCAGATTCGCGGGCCGCGCATCCTGGCCGCGGTGCTGGTGGGCGCCGCGCTGGCCGCCGCGGGCGCGGCCTACCAGGGCATGTTCCGCAATCCGCTGGTCTCGCCCGACATTCTGGGCGTGTCCTCGGGCGCCGCGCTGGGGGCGGCCATCGCGATATTCCTCTCGCTGGGGATCTATGCGATCCAGGGCTTCGCCTTTCTCGGCGGTCTCGCGGCCGTGGTGGTGGTCTACGCCGTCGGCGCGTCGGTGAAGCGGCACGATCCGCTGCTGACCCTGATCCTGGCCGGCGTGGTGATCGGCACGCTGCTGGGCTCGTGCCTCGCGCTGATCAAGTACCTGGCCGACCCGTACAACCAGCTGCCCGCGATCACCTTCTGGCTGCTGGGCAGTCTCGCCGCCGTCGCTCCCGGCGATCTCTGGGTCGCCGCGCCGTTCGCGGCCGTGGGGCTCGTCCCCATGTATCTGCTGCGCTGGCGCATGAATCTGCTCTCGCTCCCCGACGACGAGGCCCGCGCACTGGGGGTCAACACCGGCACGCTGCGGCTCACGGTGGTGTGCGCCGCGACGCTGATGACCGCCGCCAGCGTCGCCATCAGCGGCGTGATCGGCTGGGTCGGCCTGCTGGTCCCGCACGCCGCGCGGCTCGTCGTGGGGCCGGATTTCGGCCGGCTGCTGCCGCTCTCCATGCTGTTCGGCGCGGTCTACCTCCTGGGCGTCGACACGCTGGCGCGCACCATCGCACCGATCGAGATTCCGCCCGGCGTGCTGACCGCGCTCATCGGCACGCCGGTGTTCCTGTGGCTGCTGGCGACGACGCGGCGGGGCTGGTGATGGACCTTTTCGCGCTGGAAGCCGAAAGCCTCGCCTACGGCTACCCGCAGCGCCTGATCGGCGAGGGTTTCACGTTCCGGGTCGCGCCGGGCGCGGTGACCTGTGTGCTGGGCCCGAACGGCTGCGGCAAGACCACGCTGTTTCGCACCGTGCTGGGACTGCTGCCGCCCAAGGGCGGCGCGGTGCGCATCGGCGGCCGCCCCATCGGCGATTGGAGCCGCGGCGAACTGGCCCAGGCCATCGGCTACGTGCCCCAGGCCCACAGCGGGTACTTCGCGTTCACTGTGCGCGAGATCGTGCTCATGGGCCGCACGGCGCGGCTGTCGTTCTTCGGCAGCCCCACGCGCCGGGACCACCTGGTGGCCGAGCGCGTGCTGCGCGCGCTCGGCATCGAGCACCTGGCGGAGCGCGTCTACACCCAGGTCAGCGGCGGCGAGCGCCAGCTGGCGCTGATCGGCCGCGCCCTGGCGCAGGAGCCGCGCTTCCTGGTGCTGGACGAACCCACCGCCAACCTGGACTTCGGCAACCAGATCCTGGTGCTGGAGCAGATCCGGTCGCTGGCGGCCCAGGGCATCGGCGTGCTGTTCTCGACCCACGATCCGGACCAGGCGTTCATCTGTGCCGATCACGTCCTGATGCTGCGCGACGGCCACATCGTGTGCGCCGGCCCGCCCACCGAAGCCATCACCACCGGCCATCTGCGGCAGGTCTACGGGGTCCAGGTGAACGTGGTCGACGTGCCCGTCGCGCCGGACGGCGCGCTGCGCAAGACCTGCGTTCCCGCCGTCGAGGGCAGCCGCGTAAATCCTTGAGCGCGTTACGGTCATGCGCCAGCGTCGCGGTTGCGCTCCGCTATACTTCCGATAGTTCAGAAAGACGCCGCTTCGCCGATGCCGCTGCCGGCCGGCGGTCGGCACGGCAATCGATCAAACCCGGATGAGGAACGCCATGGCCGTCGAAGCCGCAACGACACTGGGCGCACTGAGCTGCGCCGACGACTACGACCCCAATTCCATGCCCGTCGAGAAGGCGCGGCAGCTGATCCGCCAGTTCCTGGAACCGATCTCGGGCACGGAGCGGGTCGCGATCCGCAACGCGCTGGGTCGCGTCCTGGGGGAGGACGTGATTTCGCCGGTGGCGGTGCCGTCCCACGACAATTCCGCGATGGACGGCTACGCCCTGCGCTTCGAGGATCTCGCCCCGGATGGCGAAACCACGCTCGAGATCGCGGGCACGGCTTTCGCCGGCGCGCCGTTCGCCGGCGCCGTGGAGAAAGGTCGCTGCGTGCGCATCATGACCGGCGGCGTCATGCCGGCAGGCGCCGATACCGTGGTGATGCAGGAGCGTGTCGCTGCGGACGGCAATACCGCGCGTATCGCGCCCGGCCAGAAGCGGGGACAGAATGTCCGCCGAGCCGGCGAGGACCTGCAGCCCGGCCAGGTGGTGCTCGCCCGGGGGACTTTCGTGCGGCCGGCGGAGCTCGGCCTCATCGCCTCGCTCGGCATCGGCGAGGTCACCGTGTTCCGGCGCCTGCGGGTCGCGTTCTTCTCCACGGGCGACGAACTGGTGTCCATCGGCACGCCGCTGGGCGAAGGCCAGATCTACGACAGCAATCGCTACACCATTCACGGCATGCTCACCCGCCTCGGCTGCGACGTGATCGATATGGGGGTGGTGCGCGACGATCCGGCGGCGCTCGAGCGGGCGTTCAACGAGGCCGCGGCGATGGCGGACGTCGTCATCACCAGCGGCGGGGTCTCGGTGGGGGAAGCGGACTTCACCAAGGACCTGCTGGAAAAACTGGGCGAAGTCGTGTTCTGGAAGATCGCCATGAAGCCCGGCCGGCCGCTGGCCTACGGCAAGGTGCGCCACGCCCACTTCTTCGGGCTGCCCGGGAATCCCGTCTCGGTGATGGTGACGTTTTACGAGTTCGTCCGCGATGCGCTGCTCGTGCTCATGGGCCGGCAGAACGTCGCGCCGCCGCCGACGTTCAAGGTGAAGTGCACGACGCCGCTCAAGAAGGCGCCCGGGCGCACCGAATTCCAGCGCGGCTTGCTCTACCGGGAGCCCGGCGGCGAATGGGCGGTGCGCGTAACCGGCGACCAGGGGTCGGGAATCCTGCGCTCCATGTCCGAGGCCAATTGCTTCATCGTCCTGCCCGCCGACCAGGGCGCTACGCCCGCGGGCAGCCTGGTGGACGTGCAGCTGCTCGACGGCCTCGCCTGAAGAAAGCGCCTTCCGGCCCGGCCGTGGGGAGGCGCCGGCGCCAAACCTCTTGCACGCGCGTGCGGTCATTGGCGAGAATGGCGGGGCACCCTTCAACCAGGGGAGTCTGGACATGAAGAAGTTCGCCGCACTGATGATTTCTGCCGGATTGCTGGCCGCCGGGCCCGCCGTCGCCGGCGAGGACTTGGCCAAGAAAATCGGCTGCACCACCTGCCATGCGGTGGACAAGAAGAAAATGGGCCCGTCGCTGAAGGATATCGCGGCGAAGAACAAGGGACAGGCCGGGGCCGCCGACACGCTGACCGCCAAGATTGCCAAGGCCGATGGCCATCCCAAGGCGAAAGGGACCGAAGCCGAAGTTAAACAGGTCGTGGAGTGGATCCTGGCCATGTAAACCGGACCCGCTCGGCAAAAAAGAGCCGGCATCTGCCGGCTTTTTTTCGGACCGCGCCGGCGAACAGGCCGGCGGGTCTCAGGACGGGGTCAAAGCGCGAGGAGCCAGCTGGCCACCGCCTGCAGCTGCTCAGGTTTGGCTTCCACCGGCGGGTGTTACTCGCCAGCGGCCAGGAAGATCGCATCAGCACCCTGCCCTTTGTACTTGGCGGCGGCATCCTTCAGCGCCGGCCCCATCTTGTCCACCCCGTGGCACGCCAGGCAACCGGCGTCGTTCGCGGCGGTCTCGCCGCTGCCCTGGGGAGGGAGGCGGCTGCGGGCGCCACGACCACCTGGGCCGGTTTCTCCGCTTCCGCCTTCGCGGCGCCGCCCGCCGCGGCGGGAGCATCGGCCTTCGCGGGCTCGACCGGGGCCGCCTTGGGCGCCGCCTTCTTCTCTGCCGGATCGTCCGGCTCCTGGTGCGCGATGCCCTTATGGCAGTCGATGCAGGTCATGCCCTGCTCCTTGCGCGACTTGTGCATCTGCGCTGCCACCTCGTTCTCCTTCGCCTGCACCGCGAGCGCCTCGGGGGTGAAATCGTGACAATACCGGCACTCCGCCGAATCGCTCTTGCGCATGTCCGCCCACACCTGGTTGGCCATGCGCCAGCGGTGGGCCTCGTATTTCTCCGGCGTGCTGATGGTGCCGAGCACGGTGTGATACGCGTCGGTCATGCCGGCCTGCGCCTTGCGGATCAGCTTGGCCGGATAGGTGTGGGGAATGTGGCAGTCGGAACAGCCGGCCCGAACGCCGCTCCGGTTCGCGTAGTGCGGCGACTGCATCCACTCCCTGGCCGGGATCGCCATGCCGCCCCGCTCATGGCATGCCGTGGCGCAGAACTCGTCGGTGCCGGTGGCGTGGATCATCACCGCGCTGCCGAGGATGCCGCCGGCCCCGATGATCAGGCCGATGCCGACCAGGGTGAGCACCGAATAGCGGGCGCTTGGCGTCGTCAGCCACCTCAGAAATCGCGAGAAAGCCCCGGGGCGTCCATTCATGCCTCTATCCTCCTGCTGAACCCGTCAGCGCGTATGGTAAGGGACCCTGTTCCGCAGGGCCACCCGACAAACGAAAAAGGCCGGAAACCCGGCGGTTCCCGGCCTGCGCCCGAACGGCCCGATTACTTGGCGAACTTGAGCGTCAGAGGCTCCCAGTGCACCGCGTGGCGCACCTGGGCGTTGTTGAACGCCGCCACGCCGAAGTGGTAACCGGCATCCAGATTGTCGAACTGCACGTCGTATTTGCTGCCGGTGACGAGCTTGCGCGAGAGTTCCAGAGTCCATTTCCCGTTGGCCCATTTCGCCGCGGCCGGGATGTCCCCGCGGTCGCCGCTGAACGATGCGATCATGATACTGGCAACGTCATCGCCGGCCCTGAACTTGGACGCGTCCATGGGTACGGCTTCGTCCTTCTTCAGCCAGTAGGTGCCGCCGCGGTTGGCCGGCTTGGCGTTCTTGCTCATGAACTCCGGCACCCCGTTCTTGATCTTGATATTCTCGTAGCCGCCGCCGGTCTTCGGGTCGGAGTGACGCCCGGCGCCCGGATTCTTCTCCGAAAAACGCTGGTGATCGAGGTACTGGTCGTCGATCTGCCCGACGGGCAGCGTGCGCACCAGCTTGGCATGCCAGATGTCGCCCAGTTCCCCTTCCTTATCGGTGTACTTGTTACCGAACGGCTTGCCGGGCTCGCCCGCATGGCAGCTCACCCCGCAGCCCTGCTTGTCGAAGCCCTTGATGGACGGCCTTGAGTGTGACCTTGGTCTTGCCGTCCTTGAAGTTGGCGCCGTCCTCCAGATTCACGGTGATGGGCTTGGCGGAATTCCAGGCAGCGTCGTTGGCGTTGGCGTCCACCTTCGGCGGCGTTTTCACCTTGGCTGCGACCAGCGTCGCGTCCGCCATAGCCGCGGATGCGCCAAAGGCGAGCGCGACGGCCGCCACCATGGCGGAAAGCCGGATCTCGGATTTCATGGTCAGTAATGCAAATCGTTATACCCGCCGGCCGCTTCGCAGGGCCCGCTTGACCCTCATTAGGCACGGCCGCGGCGGAGAGGGTGTTGAGGTAGATCAAAAAAAGCAAGGCATTCCGGATCGGCGCGGTACGGAAAAAAAAAGCGCGCCCGAGGGCGCGCTTCGTTTCGATGCCGGGGATCGGCCTATTTCTTCGCGGCCTCCGCGGGCGCGGCCGCCATGCCCTTGCCACGCTTGTAGTTCTCCACCGCGCGCTCCTGGGCGCGATTCATTGCCTCGGCCGCCTTCTTCTTCGCCTCCTCGTCCTTGGCCTTCTTGGCCGCGGCGGCAGCCTTCTGTTCCTCGGTCGGCGGCGGCGGCGCCGGGAGTTTGGCGAAGGCCGCTCCGGCCGATCCCAGCGCCAGTGCGGCCGCCGTTACTGCGGCGATCAACGGTTTTGTCAGCATGGATCTACCCTCCCTAGGCCCGCTGGGGCGCAGCGCCGGGCGCGGAACCCGCCGCCGGCTGCGCTTTGCCCTTGACTTCGTTGTACCAGAGCTCGTGGTGTTCCTTTGCCCACTGCTCGTCCACCTTGCCGTCCGTGCGCATCGCCTTGTAAGCCCCGGGCACACCGACCGTGCCAAGGTAGATATGGCCCATGATCATCGCCATGAACAGAATCGAGGCGATGGAGTGCACGATATTGGCGATCTGCATCACTTCGCGGCCCTGGTCGAAATTCGGGAACAGCAGGATCAGGCCCGACGCGCCCACGATGATGGTGAACAGGAACAGCCCGACCCAGAACACGATCTTCTCGCCCGCATTGAAGAACCCTGACGGCACCTCCTTGCCCGAGAATATTCCCCCCAGTTTCGACAACCACGTGAGGTCGTGCGCCCGCGGGATGTTTCTGCTCAGGTAGGTGAAGAACATCGCCAGCGCCGAAACGATGAAATACGGTCCGACGAAGTTATGGATGTTCTTGGCGATGTTGGTGAGGAACGCAAACACCGTGTATCCGAACACCGGCAGCAGGAAATGCTTGCCGAAGAGGATCATGATGCCGGTGATCGCCAGCAGCACCCACGAGATGGCGGTGGACCAGTGGATCACCCGGTCCCAGGCGCTGAAGCGCTGGATCTTCCGGCCGGTTTCGGGATGGTGCAGTTTCATCGGCCCTTTGACCACATGGAAGACCAGGAACAGGACCGGCACCGCCAGCAGCAGGATGCTGCCGTAAAAGGTGATCGGTCCATTGCGCAGCTCACGCCACGTTTCCCCGCCGCTTTGCACCAGCACGCCGGTTTCCACCCCCTTGATCTGCGTGATGCCCACGCCGCTGCGCACTTCCCGCCACACCGGGGCGTTGTTGAGGGGCTGCTCCGCCTGCCGCTGCTGCTGCTTCTCCGCCAGTTGCTTTTCGTTGGGAACGTTCACGAACGGCTGCTCCCCGGGAGCAGCCATCGTGTTCAATCCGGCCAACGAGAGGCCCAGCAACAGGGCGCCCAGGACCGACCAGCGAGCCGAACGGCTCATGCTTCGAGTCATGTCACGCTCCTTCGGTCATTTGCCGGACGTACGCAGGTACTCGTTCTGGGCGAGATTGCGCGTCTTGATGGAGTTCTCCCAAGCCGCCCGATCGCCCTTGAACTGCTCGTTTTCCCAGGGCGGCGTATCCGGCTTGCCCTGGTACTTGCCCGCCTTGTACTGCGTCACCTGCGGCCTTTCGCCGCAGGCGGCGAGCCCCAGGGGCAGCGCCGCCGTCAATGCCACGATAAGCAGTTTCCTCATGGTCAGCCTCCCTTGGGCTGGCCGTACGCGGTCGACCAGCCCCAAACCTCGGCGCCCTTGCCGCGAACGGTGACGCGGGTCCGGTAAATGTCGGCCACCACGTCGCCGTCGCCGCCCAGGAGCGCCTTCGTCGAGCACTGCTCGGCGCACGCCGGAAGCTTGCCCTCCGCCAGACGGTTGCGGCCGTACTTCTTGAACTCGGCCTCGGAGCCGTCCGGCTCGGGGCCGCCGGCGCAGAACGTGCACTTGTCCATCTTGCCGCGCAGGCCGAAGCCGCCGTCCTGGGGGAACTGCGGCGCGCCGAACGGGCATGCGTAGAAGCAATAGCCGCAGCCGATGCACAGGTCCTTGTCGTGCAGCACGACGCCGTCCTGCGTCTTGTAGAAGCAGTCGACGGGGCACACCGCCATGCACGGCGCATCCGAGCAGTGCATGCAGGCAACCGAAAGGGAACGCTCGCCGGGAACGCCGTCGTTGATCGTTACCACCCGACGGCGGTTCACGCCCCAGGGAACCTCGTGCTCGTTCTTGCACGCGGTCACGCAGGCGTTGCACTCGATGCAGCGCTCCGTGTCGCACAGGAACTTCATTCTAGCCATGATCTAGCCTCCTCAAATCGATCCGTTGTCAGGCCTTGGAGATGCGGCAGAGCGTGGTCTTGGTCTCCTGCATCATGGTGACCGCGTCGTAGCCGTAGGTGGTCGCCGTGTTGACGGCCTCACCGCGGACGATGGGCGCCGCCCCCTGGGGATACCGGTCCAGCAGATCCTGGCCCATCCACCAGCCGGCGAAATGGAACGGCAGGAACGTGGTGCCCGGTCCGACCCGCTCGGTGACCAGCGCCTTCACCTTGAGGCGGGCCTTGGTGGGCGATTCCACCCAGACGTACTCGCCGTTGCGCACTCCCGCGTTGTTGGCGTCGCGCGGGTTCACCTCGATGAACATGTCCTGCTGCAGTTCCGCCAGCCACGGGTTGGAGCGGGTCTCGTCGCCGCCACCCTCGTACTCCACCAGGCGCCCGCTGGTCATGATCAGCGGGTACTCCTTGGCGATGTCCTTGTTGGCCGACTGGATCGTCTTGTACAGCGTCGGCAGGCGCCAGAACATCTTGTCCTCGTGGGTGGGGTATTTCTCCACCAGGTCCGGACGGTTCGAGTAAATCGGCTCCCGGTGCTGGGGGACTCCGTCGGGGAAATTCCAGACCACAGCCCGGGCCTTGGCATTGCCGAACGGATGACAGCCGTGCTTCATGACCACCCGCTGGATGCCGCCCGACAGGTCGGTCTTCCAGTTCTTCCCTTCCGCCTCGGCCTTCTCGGCGTCGGTCAGCTCGTCCCACCAGCCCAGCTTCTTGAGCAGAACGTGATCGAACTCGGGGTAGCCGGTGGTGATCTCGGCGCCCTTGGAGTGGGAGCCGTCCTCCGCCAGCAGGCTGACACCGTCGCGCTCGACGCCGAAATTGGCGCGGAAGTTGCCGCCGCCGTCCATGACGTGCAGGGACGTGTTGTAGAGCACCGGCGATCCCGGGTGTTTGATCTCGGCGGTGCCGTAGCACGGCCACGGCAGGCCGAAGTAGTCGCCGTCCAGAACGTAGCCGGTCTCCTTGTCGACGCCGCCCTTGGCGCGCAGCGTCTTCACGTCAAAGACGTGCATGTTGCGCATGTGGGCCTTCAGGCGCTCCGGCGATTGCCCGGTGTAGCCGATGGTCCAGGTGCCCTTGTTGATCTCCCGCAGCACGTCCTCGATCACGGGCTCGTCCCAGCCGCTCTTGTCCTTCACCACCTTGATGTTCTTGACGAACTCCGCGCCGAACCCGAATTTCTTCGCGAACGCATACATGATGGTGTGGTCGGGCTTGGACTCGAACACCGGTTCGATCACCTTCTCGCGCCACTGGATCGAGCGGTTGGAGGCGGTTACCGAACCCACCGTTTCGAACTGGGTCGCCGCCGGCAGCAGGTACATGCCCTCCTGGCGCACCATCGCGCCCATCGCGGCGGTGGCCGACGGATAAGGATCGATCACCACCAGCAGGTCGACCTTCTTCATCGCCTCGACCATTTCCTTGCCGCGGGACTGGCTGTTGGGGGCGTGACCCCAGAACACCACCGCGCGCAGGTTGGGATCCTGATCGATGTTCTCGTTCTTTTCCATCACCCCGTCGATCCAGCGCGACACGGTGATCCCGGGCTTGGTCATCATGGCTTCGGAAGCAAAGCGGCCCTTCAGCCACTCGTAGTCGACGCCCCACACGCGGGCCCAGTGCTTCCAGGAACCCGGCGCGATGCCGTAGTAGCCCGGCAGCGAATCCGGGTTCGGACCGACGTCGGTGGCGCCCTGCACGTTGTCATGACCGCGGTAGATGTTGGCACCGCCGCCCGAGACGCCGATGTTGCCCAGCGCCAGCTGCAGAATGCAGGACGCGCGCACCATGGCGTTACCGATGGTGTGCTGGGTCTGGCCCATGCACCAGATGATGCTGCTGGGGCGGTTCTTGGCCATGGTTTCCGCCATGAGACGGACCTGGGACTCGGGCACGCCGGTCACTTCCTCGACCGCGGCCGGCGTCCACTTGGCCAGGATCTCTTCCTTGACCTTCTCCATGCCGTAGACACGGTCGTTGATGTACTGCTTGTCTTCCCAGCCGTTCTGGAAGATGTGGTAGAGCATCCCGAACAGCAGCGGCACGTCGGTGCCGGAGCGGAAGCGCGTGTAGATGTCGGCCTTGGCCGCCGTGCGCGTGAACCGCGGATCGGCCACGATCATCTTCGACCCGGTCTCCTTCGCGTGCAGCGCATGCAGCATCGACACCGGGTGCGCCTCGGCCGCGTTCGACCCGATGAAGAACATGCACTTGCTGTTCTGCAGGTCGTTGTACGAGTTGGTCATCGCGCCGTAACCCCAGGTGTTCGCCACGCCGGCCACGGTGGTGGAGTGGCAGATGCGCGCCTGGTGGTCACAGTTGTTGGTGCCCCACATGGAAACGAACTTGCGCATCAGGTACGCCTGTTCGTTGTTGTGCTTGCTGGAGCCGATCCAGTAGACCGCGTCGGGACCGCTTTCCTTGCGGATCGCCAGCAGCTTGTCACCGAGCTCGTTGATCGCCTGGTCCCAGCTCATCTTCTGCCACTTGCCGCCGGTAAGCTTCATCGGATAACGCAGGCGGTGCTCCCCATGGCCGTGCTCGCGCACCGAGGAGCCCTTGGCGCAATGGGAACCCAGGTTGATCGGCGAATCGAACACCGGCTCCTGCCGGACCCACACGCCGTTCTTCACCACCGCGTCGATCGCGCAGCCCACGGAGCAGTGGGTGCAGACCGTGCGCTTCACCTCGATCGGCCCGGCGCCGGCATCCTTGGCTGCCTCCGCCTTGCCCATCATGGAGAACGGCAGCTGGGTGGCCAGGGCGCCCGCCCCCGCCGTGACCCCGGAGCGCTTCAGGAACGTCCGGCGGTCCATGGTGTTCCCCAGGAAGCCGGCAACGGACCGGCTCAGACGGCCCGAGCGATGAACGTCGGTCGTCGATTTTCTCGTCAGCAACATGTCGAACTCTCCTCGTCCAGTTAGACCCGGGCCGTTCTGTAGTACTCGCGCACGTGTGCGGTCTCGCGATACCCCTTGCGTTCCGGGGCGTCGGCCTTGCTCACGTCCTTCGCCTCCTTGCCGGCTCCGGTCAGCACGGCCGTCGCCGCCGCCGCGCCCCCCAACCCGAGCGCCGCCATGAACTTGCGTCTTCCGGGATTAGCTTTCGAGCTCATGTTGCCCTCCTCTCAGTTACCGATCTCAAAGGATGCGGATTCGACATCAAAAAATGCCACGGCAAAACTCCCAACGGTCTTGTAGAAGTCGGCACCCTCGGTGCTGGCCAAGGCGTTCGCGAGCTTGCGGTACCAGGGCCTGAGGTGCTTGCCAAAAAACTCCTGCTGCGATCCCAGATCGGCGCCGGAGACGATCAGCAGCCGCATGACGTCGCACAGCGCGGCGATATGGTCTTCGGGCTCGGCGGCCCGGGTCTCGCGCCGGTAACCCAGCCGCGCCAAGTCGTCCCGCAGCTCGGCCAGCGGCCGTTCATTCATGAAACCGGTCAGGTAATACGAGCCGTAAACCATGACCCGCGGACGTCCCACGCCCCAGAACAGCGCGTCGAACTCCTCGCGCAGATCCTCGTCGCTGCGCTGCGCAGCGGCGCTCCTGAGGGCCTTCCAGGCGGCGGCGAACTCCGACTCGCCGTCCTCCGGCACACCAACCTCGCCCGATCTCAGGAACTCCAACACCTGCGACGTGGGCGGCGCATACATCAGGCTCGAAATCAGCGCGTAGACATCGGCGCGGGCCAGATCTTCCGCTGACAGGTCAACGCTCGGCACCAGTTCCGCATTCGACGCAGCCATCACTTCACCTCGAAGATCGACACCGAGTTTTCGCTTTGCATCAGGTCCACCACCCGGCAATCCGCGCACATGCGCAGACGATCCAGGGAGCCGGGCGCAGCGAACATGCTGTGGGTGCCGAGGCGGCCCAGCATGTTCTCCACCATCTGCCTGGTCGCGAACGGCTTGCCGCATTTGACGCAATGGAAAGGTTCGGTCTCGTTGAGGACCCGCGCCTCCTTCGCCGCCTTGCCCAGCAGCAAGCGCGGCTGCAGCGCGATGGCGTCCTCGGGACAGGTGCGCGCACACAGCCCGCACTGAACGCAATTCGCCTCGATGAACTTCAGCTGCGGCAGCTCCTTGCCGTCCAGCAAGGCCTTCTCGGGGCAGGCCCCCACGCAGGACATGCACAGGGTGCAGCGGTCCTTGTTCACGAGCAGCGTGCCATAGGGCGCCCCGGCGCCGAGGGCGATCACGTCGGCCGGCCGCGGCGCTTGCCTGGCCAAGTGATCGAAAACGAATTCCAGCGTCGTGCGCTTGTCGTTGGACAGATTGAACGCCGCCGGCGAACAGCCCTGCGCGGGGGCAAGGTTCCAGACGCCGGATTCGAGGGCGCGGAGATCCGCGCATTCGATCAATCGGAAATGGGTGCCCTTGAATCCGAGGCCCTGAACGATCTCTTCGGCGTACCCGAATTGGCGCTGCAGCGCCGCCCGGTAGGTCTCCGGTTCTTCGCCCGTGACCGCCACCACGATCTGGGATGCGCCCAGCGCGAACGCCCCGAGCACGGTATCGAGCCCGATCGAGGCAACATGAAACGTTTCGACAGGAATGACCCGGGCCGGCAACCCCGGCCCCTGGCGCCCCAGGCGCGCCAGCAGGTCCCGACCTTTGCCGGCATCATGGAACAGCAGGCAGGCGTCCTTGCCGCCGGCTCGCGCGTAGGTGGAAAGCAGGGTCTTCAAACGGCTCCCGGCATCGGAAACGCGGGGGTAGGCGTACGCCATCGCGCCGGACGGACATACCGTGGCACAGCCGCCGCATCCCATGCACAGGTGCGGCTCGACCTTGACGTAATCGCCATCCTCCTCGATCGCCGCCGTGGAACAGACGTCGATGCATTGCCTGCACCCGGTTATTTTCGATCTGCCATGGGCACAGATGTTTTCCTTATAAGCGAAAAACTTGGGCTTATCAAACCGGCCCACCAGCCGGTTCAGTTGCTGCGCCGCGAGGGCCTGGTCGAGGGGATCGCGGCCGGGCGCGAGGTAGCCCTGGGGCGGCTGCGGCATCCGGAAATACGGCCCGTCCCGCAGGTCCAGGATCAGGTCGAAGCTCTCGCTGCGGCTGCGGTTGCCACGGTCAAAATCGATGGCGCGAATATCGCCGCACGCTGCCACGCACTGGCGATGCGCCTTGCAGCGATCGAGGTCGATCTGATAGCCGAAATCGATGGCGTTCTCGGGGCAGGCGCGAATGCAGGCGTTGCAACGGGTGCATACCTCGAGGTCGATGGGGTTCTGCTGTTCCCACGCAACCTCGAACGCGCCGAGATACCCGCTGATGCGGGTGACGGACCCGGAAAACACCGGAAAGCGGCGTTCGGACGGCAACTCGGCCATCCCCCCCTGGCCGCTCACGAGCACACTGACGTCCAACTGGCCGGCAAGCCGCTCCGCCCAGCCGAGGGCGGCACCCGCCTGGCCGATGATCAGCAGCCGGCCGCCGGACTCATAGCCCACCGCGGTCGTCGGTTCCGGCTCAGGCAGCCGCGCAGCGGCGATCAGCGCCGCGATCTTGGGGTTGGCATTTGCGCCCTCCCGGGACCAGCCGGCCATCTCGCGGATGTTCACGAAGCGGACCGGGACGTCCGCGGCCACGCTGTCGCGGACTTCCGAGAACAGGGCCGCTTCCTGGGTGCAACCCACCAGGACGTCATCGCCCGCCCGCAGAGCCGCCTCAAACTCGCCCAGTTGACGGCGACACAGCTCGTGCCGCACCGGCAGCGACATGTCCAACTGGAGCGCCTTGGCCAATACACCCCCATCCAGGGCCATCGTCCGGTTGCAATCGCAAACCTGGATGGTCTTATCTTTTCCTGTCATTTCAGGATGCTATGCATTTGGCGTCGACATACCTGCGAATATCATTAAACCCTTGAGCAATCCGCAAGCCGGAAAAACCGGGAAATGAACGACAAATTCGGAACAATATGGAATCAGGCCGGCGTCCCTTCGCCGTCGATCCGGTCGTTCGTTGAGCCCGCATCCACCCCGGGGACCCCGTCACCATCCTTCCCGCGCTCCAGGTCAGCTTGCGCCAAGTCCTGCTCCGGTCCCGGCGTCTGGCCGCCGGGTGCGGCGTCGGCCGCCTGCTCGGACAACCGAGCGGGCGGGCTTTCGGCGGCCACTTCAGGCGCGACGGACTCGCCCGCTTTCTTGGGCGCAGTGCGGACCAGATGCTCCACGGTGTGGGTGAGCGAAGCCAGCACGTCCGGCTCGATGGCCTCAAACTTGGAGTAGTCGTCGATGTAGATGTCGAGTCCGTCCATCACGTTGAAGTGGGGGTCGCTGAAGAGCTTCTTGATCGCGGTGCGCCGGAGCACCTGCTCCACCTTGGGATGCATGAACGGCGCGAAGTCCGAATCCGGAGTCAGCGAGTCCAGCGCCGGAAGGTCTGGCGCAGCATCCCGCGCGGGCGGCAACGGCTGCTGCGGGGCGGCATCCTCGGTGCGCGCCTCCCGCTTCAGGCGCGCCCAGCGCGCGACGAAGGTCTCGTCCGCAGAACGTGTCTCGGCGGGCGGCCCTTCACGGCGCGTCGCGCCCGTTTCAGGTTTCTCGACTTTTGCCATCCTGTCCCAGCTTCGATGAAGCGTAACGGCCGCCCTTGCGGCGCTTGATCTCGGGACGATAATGGGTTTCGACGAACTCGCCCACCCAGCGAACGATCTCCGGCGGCATGGGCACCCCGTCCACCTGCTCGCTGGCGTCCATCCAACGTGCCGCTTCGCCGTAGCTCAGCGTGACAAACGCGGGCTTTGCTTCGTCGTCTTCCATGCGCCACATAACAAACACCCGCGGCTCGGTAGTGGACACGTTGAGCCAGTAATTTTCCGCCTCATCCCGATGAAGCTCCAGGAGAAAACCCGGATGGAGGATCCGGCGCCGCTCGCCATCCTCGAAAATGATCCGCGCCGGAGAGCCTGGCTCGGAGGCGTCCTCGACGACGCCGATGGCCTGCCATCGCCCGGAAACCCAGCGGTTGTCCAGGTGCAACCATTCCATGACGACGGCGACGGGTAGAGACGGAGTGTCCACGGCTGCTAAATGAGTTAGATTATGAAACGTCGACCAAATATACGGCTAGAGTGTCGAATCCGGTAGGTCCTTTTGCTCACTGCATCGGCCCGGAGCTTTGGGGAGATTTTTCCCGGCGATTCGGGCAGCGTACCGGAACACGGGTTGCTTTTCCCGACTGAATTAGTAAAGAATTACACCCAAGAGGCCAAGGGATGGATCAGACGACCCCACCGCGCGAAGCGCTGGTCGACAAGTTCGGCCGCACCGTTTCCTACATCCGGCTGTCGGTCACCGACCGCTGCGATTTCCGCTGCACCTACTGCATGGCGGAGGAGATGACGTTTTTGCCGCGCGCCGAAGTCCTTTCCCTGGAAGAGTGCCTGCGCCTCGCCCGGGTGTTCGTCGGCCTCGGCGTGTCCAAGATCCGCATCACCGGCGGCGAGCCGCTGGTGCGCAAGAACGTGCTCTGGCTGTTCCAGCAACTGGGCCAGCTGGAGGGTCTGCGGGAACTGGTGCTCACCACCAACGGCTCCCAGCTGGAGCGCTTCGCGCAACCGCTGGTGGAAGCCGGCGTGCGTCGCGTCAATGTCAGTGTGGACAGCCTGGATCCGGAGAAATTCAGGCGCATCACGCGCGTCGGCGACCTGAACAAGGTGCTGCGCGGTATCGCCGCGGCCAAGGCGGCCGGGTTCTCCAGCGTCAAGCTCAACACCGTGATGATCAACGGCGTCAACGACGGCGAGTTCGTGGACCTGGTGCAGTACGCGGTGGACCACGAGCTGGATATCGCCTTCATCGAGGAGATGCCGCTGGGCGACATCGGGCACTCGCGGGCGGGCACCTATTACAGTTCCGACGACGCCCTCGCGCGCCTCGGCGAGCGCTTCGAACTGGTGTCCAGCACCGAAACCACCGGCGGGCCGGCGCGCTATTGGCGCATCCCGGGCACCCGCACCAAGGTGGGCTTCATCTCGCCCCACTCCCACAACTTCTGCGGCAGCTGCAATCGCGTGCGCATCACCTGTCGCGGCGAGCTTTATCCCTGCCTGGGACAAAATGACGCCGCCGACTTGCTGCCGATCCTGCGCGCCCACGGCGACGACGCGCCGCTGCGCCAGGCCATTGTCGACACCATGGGCATCAAGCCGCGGGGTCACGACTTCAATCTGTTCCAGGACAAGCCCAAGGTGGTGCGCTTCATGTCGGTCACCGGGGGCTGAACCGCAGTGGACGCGCCCTACCGTCCCAAGCTGACCAACGCCGCCCGCCCTGCCACCTTCCCGGTGGCGGCCATCAACGAGCGCGGCGAGGAGCAGGAAACCCACATCGCCGGCGAGCACCCCCTCACGCTCTACGTCGACAAGCGTGAAATCGTCACGCTGATGACGCTGGGCGGGGCACCCGAGGCGCTCGCCATCGGTTACCTGCGCAACCAGCGGTTGCTGCGCAGCATTGAGGAGATCGTCGCAGTCCAGGTGGACTGGGACGTGGAGGCGGTGGCGGTGACCACCCGCGACGGCCTCGAAGGCCTGGACGCGAAGATGGAAAAGCGCACCGTGACGACGGGCTGCGGCCAGGGCACGGTGTTCGGCGACCTGATGGACGAGATCGACCGGATCGAGCTGCCGCGGGACGTCACGCTGGACGAAGACACCCTCTACCGCCTGCTGGACAACGTGCGCCGGCACGAGTCGATCTACAAGCAGGCGGGCGCGGTGCACGGCTGCGCGCTGGCCCAGGGCGCCGAGATCCTCATGTTCGTCGAGGACGTCGGCCGCCACAACGCGGTGGACGCCATCGCCGGCCAGATGTGGCTGGATCGCCTGGACGGCGCGGACAAGATCTTCTACACCACCGGCCGCCTCACCTCCGAGATGGTGATCAAGTGCGCGCAGATGGGGATCCCGTTCCTGGTTTCACGCTCGGGCCTGACCCAGATGGGGCACCGGGTCGCGGAGAAAGTCGGCCTCACCATGATCGGCCGGGCCACCGGCAAGCATTACCTGCTGTTCACCGGCCGCGAGCGCTTCGTGCGCGGCGCGGCACCGGCCTAAGGACCGCGCCGCCGGGCCGCGCCCGCTCGGTTTTCTCGGATCGCCATGGACAAAGTCACCGGGGTCGTGCTGGCCGGCGGCCAGGGCCGCCGCATGGGAGGCGTCGACAAGGGCCTCAAGCCGTTGCGCGGAAGGCCCATGGTGGAGTGGGTGCTGGCGCGCTTTGCGCCGCAGGTCGACGAGGTCCTGATCAACGCCAACCAGAACGTCGAGCGCTACGCCGCCTTCGGTCATCGCGTCGCCCCGGATCTGGTGGGCGGATTCGCCGGTCCGCTGGCGGGACTGCACCGGGGGCTCAGCGAGGCGGCGCACCCGCTGGTGGCGACGGCGCCCTGCGACTCGCCGTTCCTGCCGGCCGACCTGGTGGCGAGACTGCGCGCGGCGCTGGAGGCCCAGGACGCGGACCTCGCCGTCGCCCGCACCGGCGACCAGCCGCACCCGGTGTTCTGCCTGTGCCGGCGCTCGCTGAAACCGCATCTGGAGCAGTTTCTCGAGACCGGCGGCCGCAAGATCGACGCCTGGTACGGGTCGTTGCGCGTGGTCGAGGTGGCGTTTGACGACGAGCCGGAAGCGTTCAGCAACATCAACACGCCGGAGGAACTGAGCGCCTCCGAACTGCGCGCCCGCTCGTGAACGACACGCAGCCTGTCGGCGAAGGCAGCTATTTCACCGTCCACGAGGTGGCGCAGTACCTGCACCTCAACGAGAAAAAGATCTATGCCCTGGTGAAGGAAGGCGCCATCCCCGCCACCAAGGCCGCGGGCAAATGGCTGTTCCCGAAGCGGCTGGTGGACGAGTGGCTGTTGGAGTCCGCCCACGGGGGCGTGCTCACGGACCGGCTCATCGTCGCCGGCAGCGACGACCCGCTGCTGGCCGCGGCGGTCGCGGAACTGGGCGCCCGCCTGCAGGGTGCGGCGCTGGTGGCGCTGGCGCCCACCGGGACGCGCCTGGGGCTGGCGCTGCTGTCCCAGCGCCGCGCCAACGTCTGCGGCATCCACTGGGGTCCGGCGGCGGCGGCGGATCGCCGGCACGCGGCGCTGGTGCGCGGCTTCCCCGGCTTCCGCGACTGGACCCTAGTGCGGCTCGCGCGCCGCGAGCAGGGCGTGCTGCTGGGCCCCTCGGTCAGCCACACCGGGGGGCTGCAGGCGCTGGTGGCTCCCGGCGTGCGTTGGGCGATGCGCCAGGAAGGCGCGGGCTCCCAGCACTTCCTGTCGCTGGTGCTGGGCGAGCGCCAGCTCGCCGTCGCCGAAGCGGCCGTCGTCGGCCGGGCGCTCACCGAACGCCACGCCGCGGCCGATGTGGCCCAGGGACGCGCCGACTGCGCCCCGGGCGTACGCAGCGCCGCCGCGGAATTCGGCCTCGGCTTCCTGCCGCTCGGGTGGGAGTGTTTCGACCTGGTGCTGCCGAAAGCGGTGTATTTCCGCCACCTGTTCCAGCAGTTGCTGGACGTCCTGCGGGGAGCCCCCACCGGCGGGCTGGCTGCCGCGCTCGACGGCTACGATCTGGAGCCGCTGGGACGGGTGATTCCGGTTCCGGAAGAGTAGGCGGCGCAGTAGGCCGCGCGCGCCGCGTGGGCCGCCGCACCCAGCAAGCCAAGGCGGTCGTTGCGGACCAGCGTCACCGGGACGCGCGCCAGCAACGGGCGGAACCTGCCCTTGTCGAGGAACGCGTTGGCGAACGCGGGACCGCAGAGCGTCTCCGCGATCACCGGCGCGATGCCGCCGGCGATATAGACGCCACCGGTGGCCAGGAACGTCAGCGCCAGGTTCCCCGCCACGGCCCCGTAAACGGCGGCGAACACGTCCAGCGCGCGCATCGCAACGGGGTCGCCGGCGCGGGCCGCAGCCGACACCTTGGCAGCGCCAAGCGGCGGTTGCGCCAGGTCGGCGCCCCTGAGCACGCAGCAGATCGCTTCCAGTCCGGATCCGGAGAGTACGCGCTCGCAGGATACATGGCCGTACTGCTGCGCCAGCGCGGCGGCGACGCGGCGCTGGTCCTCGTCCTGGGGCGCGAAATCCCCATGCCCCGCTTCCGAGGCCACCGCCGCGAAGGCATCGCCGGCCGGCACCAGGGCCGCGACGCCGAGCCCGGTGCCGGCGCCCAGCACCAGCCGCGCGCCGCGGGAGTCCGGCTCGCCGCGCTGAATCGAGGCAACGTCGCCGGGCCGCAGCTCGCCGACGCCGTGGGCCGCGGCAACGAAGTCGTTGACGATTTCCACCTGCGCGACGCCGAGTTCCCGTTCCAGGGCGCGCGCGTCCAGCAGCCAGGGCAGATTCGTGAGCCGGGCGCGACCGGAGGCCACCGGCCCCGCCACCGCCAGAGTCATCGCGCCGACGCCGGCGAGGTCGAAGCCGAAATCCGCGGCGAACCGGCGCAGCAGCGCCGCCGCGCCGTCGAACCCGGCGCTGTCGTAGACGCGCTCGGCGACCGGATGCGCCCGCGCGCTCTCCGGCGTACCGGTCTGCAGCCGCGCACGGGTGCCGCCGATGTCGCCCGCCAGGTAGCGCGCCCGCGCCGATCCGGGCAAACCGCCGCGCGGATATCCGGCCCGGGCGCTCACCCCAGTGCCGCCGTCGACGACGGCCCCTTGACCAGCAGCGGCTCGGGCACGCCGATCGCGTTGCCCTGGGCGTAGTCCACCTTGAGCTCCGCAAGGCGCGCCAGCGTCGCCGCGTCGCCGACGAACTCCGCCACCGTCTTCATGCCGAGGAGATGGGCGATGCGGTTGAATGCCTCCACGATCGCGTAGTCCACCGCGTTGGTCGCGAGGTCGCGCACGAAGCTGCCGTCGATCTTGAGATAGTCCGCCGGCAGGTGCTTGAGATACGCGAACGACGACATCCCGACGCCGAAATCGTCCAGGGCGAAGCGGCATCCCAGCGCCCGCAGGTCGTGCATGAACTCCCCGGCCTTGGTGAGATTGGCGATGGCGGTGGTCTCGGTGATCTCGAAGCACAGGCGCTGTGCGGGCAGGTGGTGGGCGTCGATCTGCCGCCGCAGGAAATCGGTGAAGGTGCTGTCGTTCATGCTCGCCCCCGACAGGTTGATGGAATAGACGCTGCCGTTGGCGCCGCCCGCCTCCTCGCGCGCCATGAAATCCAGCAGCGCCGTCACCACCCAGCGGTCCACCATGGGCAGCAGGTTGAAGCGCTCAGCCGCGGGAATGAACTCGTTGGGTGTGAGCAGCTGGCCGCCCTCGTCCACCATGCGCACCAGCACCTCGTAATGGGAAGGCGGCTCGCTCTCGCCGATGCGCGCGATCGGCTGACGGTAGAGCCGGAAGCCGCTCTTGTCCAGCGCGCCGCTGATCTGGTGCACCATGGCGATGTCGCCCTGGGCGGTGCGCGAGATGTTGGCGCCGGGCCGGTGGATCTCGACCCGGCTGCCGCCCTTGTCCTTGGCGGCGTAGCAGGACGCGTCGGCGGCATCCATCGCCTCGGTGACGGAGGCGGTGGCCGCGTCCACCACCACCAGCCCGATCGACAGGCCGAGCGAGAACTCGCGCTCGCGGCACACGAAGCGGAAGTCGCGCACCGTCTCGCGCAGGCCGTTGGCGATGCGGATCGCCTGGTCCACCGGGCAGGCTTCCAGCAGCACCCCGAACTCGTCGCCGCCGACCCGCGCCAGCGTGTCGCTGCCGCGCATCTTGACGTGCAGCAACGCCGCCAGCTGGCGCAGCAGCTCGTCGCCGGCGTTGTGGCCGCAGGTGTCGTTGACCGCCTTGAAATGGTCCAGGTCCAGGTAGAGCAGCACGTGGTGGCGGCCGTCGGTCTTCGCCGATTCCGCCAGATAGGCCAGACGGCGTTCGAACTCGCGGCGGTTGGCAAGCCCGGTGAGCGCGTCGTGGCTGGCCTGCCACGTGAGCCGCTGCGCCATGGCCCGGATGTGGCTCACGTCGTGGAACACCACCACCATGCCCTTGCGCTTGCCGCCCGGGTCGCGGATCAGCGCCACCGACTCGTCCACCGGAATGCGCCGTCCGTCCTTCGCCTTCAGCAGCACGGAGCGCGAGAACCGCGGCGGCGCCTCGCGCGGGAAGACGTGGTCCAGCGGCCGCTGGGTCTCCTCGTCCAGCACGTCGTAGACGGCCGCGAGCGGCAGTCCGCGGGCGTCGCGGCTGCGCCAGCCGGTGAGGGTCTCGGCCACCGCGTTGAGCACCTCGACGCGGCCGCGGGCGTCGGTGGTGATCACCCCCTCGGCGATGGAGTGCAGCGTGACCTCGGCGCGCTCTTTTTCCCGGAACAGCGCCGCCTCGGCGCGGCTGATGTAGCGGATGACGAAAAACGCCACCAGCAGCGCGATCACCAGCAGTCCGCCCCCCACCGCCGCGAGGAACAGGTGCGCCTCGCGGGTGTTGTTCTGGGCCTCGGCCAGCGCCTGGAGCATGGTGGCGCGGTGATAGTCCAGCAGGCTGGCGAGCTGCTCCTCGAAGCGCGCCGTCAGCGGCACCGCCCGCTCCCGGTGCAGCTCGCGGGCGTGCGCCGCCTCGCCGTCCCACAACGCCCGCGCCACGGCGTCGCGCAGATCCTCGAGCCCGTTACTGGTTTCCAGCACCCCCGCGACGATCCGGCGCTCCCGGACCGACAGCGGCAGCGTCTGCAGCGCCCCCGCCAGCGCCCGCACGTCCGTCCCGAGGCGCCGGAAGCGCTGCGCTTCCGTGCCGTCGCGGCGCGCCGCCGGCGCCGCCAGCATCGTGTCCAGGAGCTCCGAGCGCGCGCGGCTCGATTCGAGGAGCTCGTTCGTGAGCTGGATGCGGCGGCCCTCGTCCCCGGTGACCCGGGCGAGCCGGTTGCTGACTTCGTCCAGCCGGGCGAGGCCCACCAGCACCAGCTGCGCCATCAGCACCACCATGGCGCCGAAGCCCGCCACCATGACGCCGCGCGGCGTGATGCGCACCCACCTCATGGGCCGCCTTCCGCCGCCGCGACGGCGCGTTGCGCCGGATCCTGGCGATAGAATGCCGCCAGCTGCGCGTACACCGCCGGATACGCCGCCTGCAGCGCCCGGGGCGTCTGGAAAAACGCCTCGCTCGCCACCGCGAAGAACTCTCCGGGCGACTCGGCGGCATAGCTGTCGATGGCCGTGGGCAGCCGGTGCCGCGCCCGCCGCTGGAGATCGCGGTAGGCGGCGGCGAACGCGGCCCGCCACGCCTCGCGGTCCATGCCGGCGTGCAGCGGCGGTTGACCGTTGGCATCGCCGTTCAGCATGTCCAGCTTGTGGGCGAACTCGTGGATGACCACGTTCACCGCCCAGTCCTCCGACCACGCCGGGTCGACGTCGGCGGCGGACAGGATCACCGGCCCCTGCAGCCACGATTCGCCGGCGAGGGGCTCGCGCACCCGGTGCACCACCCCGGCTTCGTCGACGTGCTCGCGGTCGGGAACGAACTCATCCGGATAGACGATCACTTCGACCCATGCGCTGTAGCAGTCGAGCCCGAGATTGAGCACCGGCAGGCAGGCCTGGGCGGCGATCACCAGGCGCGTCGCGTCGTCCGGCTCGTAGCCGCCGGCGCCGTGGATCGCCTTCTGGTCGAGAAACAGCGCAGTGAGGTCCCGCAGCCGCTCGAGGTCGGCGGCGGGCAGCTCCGCCAGGAACGCAACCCGCTGCAGCAGTTCCCGCCAGAGGTCGTCGCCGGGCCGCATGCGCTCGATCGAGCGCTGGCGCCGCCATTGACGGAGCGTGCGCAGCATCATCCGGCCTCAGGCCTGCTCACGGTCCGCAGCGCCGTCGACCGCGGCGAGCGCCGGACGCTCCGCCTGCTCCAGCTCCACCCGCTCGATCTGGGCAAAGCGGCGGCTGATCTTCTCGCTCGTCACCTGCACGTCCTCGGCGTCCTGGTGCGCCTGGCGAATGTGGTCGGCGAGCTTCTTCATGCGCTGGTCGAAGCGCGCGAACTCCTTGCCCAGCTTGCCGAGCTCGTCCTTGATGATATGCACCTGGCGTCGCGTCTCCACGTCCTTGATCACCGCGCGCGCGGTGTTGAGCACCGCCATCATGGTGGTGGGCGAGACGATCCACACGCGCCGCGACAGCGCATGCTCCACCAGCTCCGGATGGTAGGCGTGGATCTCCGCAAACACCGCCTCGGCGGGAACGAACATAACCGCGCCGTCGGAGGTGTGGTTGGCAATGATGTACTTGTCGCTGATGTCGTCGATGTGCCTGCGCACGTCGATCTTGAACAGCCGCTGGGCGTCGCGCCGCTCCGCCTCCGCCAGCGACGTATCGAACATGCGGTTGTAGTTCTCCAGCGGGAACTTGGAATCCACCGCCACCAGGCCGGTGGGCTCCGGCAGCCGCAGCACGCAGTCGGCGCGGTTGCCGTTGGGCAGCGTGTGCTGCATCTCGAAGGCGGTGGGCGGAAGGATGTTGGCCACCAGCGCCTCGAGCTGGACTTCGCCGAAAGCGCCGCGCGCGCGCTTGTCGCCCAGCAGTTCCTGCAGGCTCACCACGTTGGTGGTGAGGCCGTCGATCTTTTTCTGCGCCTCGTCGATGGTGGCCAGCCGCACCATGACGCTGGCGAAGGTCTCGTTGGTCTTCTTGAAGCCTTCGTCGAGGCGCTCGGTGACGCGTCCCGAGATCGTCTCCAGGCGGGCGTCCACGGTGCGGGTGAGCGTCTCCAGGGTGGCGCCCAGCGCCTGGATCGACTCCCGCAGCGTCGTCTGCACCAGCTCCTGCTCCGCCCGCGCCTGAGCCCGCAGCGTGCCCTGCAGCGCCTCGGCCAGCTCGCGCAGCTGGGTGATCATGGCCTCGCGGCTCTGGGCCAGATTGTGGTTCACGCCGAGCTGCAGCACCTGCAGCGTCTCGCGGCTCTGCTTCAGTTCCTGGTCCAGGGTGCTGCGCAGCCGCTCGCTGCTGTCCGTGGTGGCGGCGGCGAGCCGGTCGCCCTGCCGGTTCAGCCCCGCGTGCAGATCCGAGAGCATTTCCCGGTGCTTCTGTTCCCCCGCAGCGACGGCCTCCTCGTGCGCGGCCCGCAGCTCCCGCCCGACGGCCGCGAGCCGCACCAGCACCACCACCAGGAGCACCAGCGCCAAGGCCGCAGCGACCGCGGCGACCGCGAGCAGAGTCGTTTCCAGAGGAAGATCCATCATCATCGAGTATAAACCACCGCACCCGTGGGGGCGTTCGCCGGTCCCGGCGGCGCCTGCCGGCGCCGGGGGGTGGAAACTATCGGCGCAATCCCGTAGTCTTACGCACGGTCCGATCAACACAAGGGGCGAAACCCATGGCGGAAATTCAGACGATTCAGCACTCCCCGGCGCTTGGCGTCGAACGCAACCGGGTCCTGCGCAACACCTACTGGCTGCTGGGCCTGAGCCTGATCCCGACGGCGATCGGCGCGCTGGTGGGCATGCAGTTCTCCTGGACGTTCCTGCAGACCAACCCGATCCTGTTCGCGTTCGGCTTCCTGGGCGTGTTCTACGGCATGATCTTCGCCATCGAGAAAAACCGTGACAGCTCCGTGGGCGTTTTCCTCCTGCTGGGCTTCACCTTCTTGATGGGCGTGATGCTGGCGCCGCTGCTGAAGGTGGCGCTGGGCCTGTCCAATGGCGGACAGCTGGTGGCGCTGGCGGCGGGCGGAACCGGAGCGGCGTTCTTCGGCCTTTCCGCGGTGGCCACCACCACCAAGCGCGACTTCGGCTTCCTCGGCAATTTCCTGATGGTGGGTGTGCTCATCGCCATCGTCGCGATCGTCGCCAACATCTTCCTGGCCAGTCCGGTGCTGCACCTGACGCTGTGCGCGGTCATCATGCTGCTCTCGGCGGGACTGATCCTGTGGCAGCTGAACGCCATCGTCCGTGGCGGCGAGACCAACTACGTCTCCGCCACGCTGACGCTCTACATCAGCGTCTACAACCTGTTCACCACGATGCTGCAGCTGTTGATGGCCTTCGCCGGCAACCGCGAATAGGCGTTGCTGCTCCCGGAAAAGGCGGCTGCCGCCGCCTTTTTCATTGTCCTCAGCCGCGCTCGAACACCGCGAGGGATTCGACGTGCGCGGTGTGGGGAAACATGTTGACGATCCCGGCCGCCCGCAGGCGGTAACCCTTCACCTGCGTCAGCACGCCCGCGTCCCGCGCCAGTGTCGCGGGATTGCAGGAGACGTAGACGATGCGCCGTGGGCCTGGCGCGATGAGCGCCTTGACGAGTTCCACCGCACCATCGCGCGGCGGGTCCACCAGCCACTGGTCGAAAGCGCCCTGCGCCGACAGCCAGCCCTCGTCCGCCTCGAACAGGTTGGCGGTCTCGAACCGGGTCCGCCTCTCCAGGCCGTTGCGCCGCGCGTTCGCCTCCGCCGCGGCCACCAGCGCCGGGGTGCCCTCGTAGCCGGTGACCTCGGCGCCGGTCGCCGCCAGCGGCAGGGCGAAGTTGCCCAGCCCG
This sequence comes from Pseudomonadota bacterium, assembly GCA_049322755.1. GTDB lineage: Bacteria > Pseudomonadota > Gammaproteobacteria > Burkholderiales > UBA6910 > DATIUV01. Next base: position 257,713 of record JBMOQX010000037.1, read on the forward strand.
CAGAAGAAGTCCGCCACCCGCTCGCCCGCCCGCGGATTCAGCAGCCGCACGGCGCGGCCCACCAGCGACCGGTTGACGGCGGGGTTCACCTGGGTGAACTGCGTCGGCCCGAAGCCGATCTCGACGCCGAACTCCGGCAGCCGGTAGCACAGGTCCACCCCCGCCGCGGGATGAAACGGCTGCGCGGTTTCCGGGCCACCGCGCTGGACATAGATCGCGACGCCGTGCCGCCCGGCGAAGCGCCGCACGCGCTCGGCGTCGTCGTCGCTGAACGGCTCCAGCAGCCGCAGCACCAGCACGGTCGCGTCGTCGCCGACCGCCACCTCGATCTGGGGCAGGCGCTCGCGGATCGACAGAGCGCCCACCAGCTCGCGCAGCGCCGGGATCAGATCGGACACCGGCCGCGGCAGCACCTCGCAGCTCCACATGTCGGCGACGAAGCTGGATCGACGCTCGTGGAAGCCCACCAGCACGCCGCCCTTCTTCGCCACGTGGCGCACGGTCAGGCGCGCGCGATGGCGGTAGCGCCAGTAGGGGCCGTGCAGCGGCGGCAGCATCTGCTCGGGCCGCACCCGCGCGATGTGCCAGAGCTGATCCTCCAGCACCCGCTGCTTGATCGCCACCTGGGCGGAGGCCTCCACGTGCTGCAGGCTGCAGCCGCCGCAGGTGCCGAAATGCGGGCAGCGCGGCCTGACCCGCATGGACGACTCCCTCAACACCTGGCTGGCGGTGGCGAACTCGAACGTGGGCTTGCGCCTGTAGGGACTGTAGACGACGGTCTCGCGCGGCAGCGCACCGTCGACAAAGATCACCTTGCCGCCGTCGCGGGCGACGCCGCGGCCCTCCTGGTCGAGCGACTCGACCTGTGCGATGCGCACCACCGCCGACATCGCCGCCGGCTCAGGCCGCCGGGCTCCAGCGCTCCAGGAACTCGCGCCAGTGGGACTCGGTGGAACGCTCCAGCGTCGCGCGCACGAGGTCGTTCTCGGCGCGGAGGCGCTTGTCGTCGAGCGCGCCGCGCAACAGCTGGAAACGCAGATACACCAGGTAGGTGTTGACCACGTCGGCTTCGCAATAGCGCCGGATCGCCTCCAGCTCGCCGGCCTGGTAAGCCTCCCACACCTGGGCGCCGCCGACGCCGATCTTGCCCGGCAGCCCCAGCAGCTGCGCGAAATCGTCCAGCGGCACGTTGGCCCGCGGCTGGTACATCGCCAGCAGGTCCATCAGGTCGAGATGGCGCGTGTGATAGCGGCTGATGTAGTTGTTCCACTTGAACTCGCGGTCGTCCTCGCCGAGATCCCAGTAGCGCGCCGCCTGCACGCCGTGGATCATGCCGCGATAATGCAGCACCGGCAGGTCGAAGCCGCCGCCGTTCCACGACACCAGCTGCGGGGTGTACTTGTCGATGCCCTCGAAGAAGCGCCGCACCAGCTCGCCTTCCGCGACGTCCGCGCCGCCCAGCGACCAGACCCGGAAGGCGTCCCGGTCGCGCAGCGCACAGGAAATCACCACGACGCGATGCAGGTGCAGCGGCAGGAAATCGCCGCCGGACTGCTGGCGCCGGCGCTGGAACGCCATGTCCGCGACTTCGCGGTCGGGCACCGCGTCGGAAAAGCCGTGCACGCGCCGCAGGCCGGCGATGTCCGGCACCGTCTCGATGTCGAACGCCAGAACCGGGGTCACTTCTGCGTCCAGCCTCCGGCTGCCGTCTGGTAGAACCAGCCGGCCTGGGCGCGGTCGATCCAGCGCTGCGCGAAGGTGGCACGGATGTCCGCTTCCCACTCCGGGTGGCCGTTGGCGCGGGCAATCTCGCGGTACAGCGCCAGCCGGTCCTGGTTCTCCGCCCTCACCAGCGCATTGACCGCCGCCCGCTGCGGCAGCGGCACCGCGTTGGCGTCGCGCAGCGCCACCAGCCCGTCGCGCGCGAGTCCCACCGCGCCGCTGCGGTAATGCGGCAGCAGCTGGCCGTGGCGCTCCTGCATGCTGGCGCGCAGCGCGCTGATGGCGGGCGTGTTGATGTCGAGATCGGCGGCGTGCGCCGAAGCGAACGCCAGCATCATGAGTCCGAGCGCCAGAACGGCGCGTAGCGTGGCTGCCATGGGGTCGCTCCTACTGGGTCGATGGCGCGGGCGAGTCGGGCGGCTGCCGGAGCTGCCAGACCTCGTCGATGATCTTGTCCGCCGCCTTTTCCGCGGCCGCCGCCGGAAAATAGATGTTGATGGTGACGCAACCGGCCAGGACCGCGGCGGCGAGCGCGGCCGCCAGCGTGCGAAAGCGGAATGGCGGGGGCGTGGAGGTCATTGAACCACCGGGGTGACGTTGGCTTCGGTGATGCGCTTGAGGCGGCCGATCAGCTCGTTCCAGCCGACCGCGCGATTGTAACCGATCACCGTGACGGCGGGCACACCGCCGCCTTCGACGATGACGTAGCCCTGGGGCGCGGGCGCGACCCCGTCCATCCGGCACACGCCGTCGCGCAGCTCGCAGGACAGCCCCAGGCGCCGGTAACGAAAACGCTCGAACACCCGCAGGAAACTGCGCCGGATCGCCGCCGCCGCGCCGGCGCCGCCCAGCGCCGAGATGTTCTCCACCGCGCGCTGGCTGATGGTGCGCGGGTAGTCCCCGGGCGCACTGGCAATGCGGGCGTCGAAGCGCACGGGGGTCCAGTTCACCAGCTCGAGGCCTCGGACGTCGACGTCGATGCGGCCTTCCATGCTGCCGAAGGACAGCGCGCGGGTCACCAGATCCAGGTCCAGGGCGCGCATCTCGACTTCCGCGGTCAGCCGCGGCGCGCGGCCCAGCGGGTCTTCGAGGTGCAGCCCCCGGGCGACCGCGGTGCCGTCGAAGACGCGAAACAGCAGCGCCCCGTCCACGTCCAGCACCCGGTCGCGGTAGGCGACGCGGGGCACCACGCCCGAGAGGGTGCCGCGCATCGCCGGCCAGCCGAGGTGCTGCGTCAGCTTTTCCATCGACACCGCGGAGAGGCCGCCGCGCAGCTCCCACGACCAGCCGGTTGGCGATCGACGAAAGCGGGCATCCTGCAGCGACAGCGTGCCGTCCAGCAGCGGCACCATCGCCTCCCGGAAACCCAGCCCGTCCGGCACCACGTCCAGCGCCACCGCGGCGGCGCCGATCGGCACGCCGTAGACGCTGCCGCCCGCCCACGCGATGCGGCCGCTCCCGGGGCCGTCGGCGCGCCACCGCAGCTGCGCGTCGCCGCCGGTCAGCGTCATCGCGGCGCCCGGGTCGTCGATGGCACCGCGCTCCAGCGCCAGGGCCGCCGCGCGCAGTTTCCCATCGACCATCGATACCTGGACCCGCGCGGCGCCGGCGACCTTCAGTCCGGCCCAGCGCCCGCCGGTCAACAGCGGCGCCACCCACTGGCCGAACGCCGCCTCGAGGTCGGGCGTTTCCGCCTCCAGCTCGAGCGCGCTTGCCCGCCCCGCCTCCAGGTCCCACGTGACCGCTCCGGCCGCCGCCACGGCGCCGGGCAGCGACGTGCGCAACCGCTGCACGCGCACCCGGCCCCCGGCGACCTGACCGCTGGCAGTGGCCTTCACCCCGCCGGGGGCGTAGAGCGGATCCCAGAACACCGCGCCCTGCCCCCAGTCCAGCGATGCGTCCCAGTTCCACTCGGCCCCGCTCCTTTCGGCGCTCAGGGCCAAGGCGCCTCCGATGCCTTCGCCGGCGCGCAGGCCGCTTGCGTCGGCAAACGCCAGCGCATCGACGCGCAGCTTCGCCTCCAGCCGCGCGGCCCCGGCAACCCCCGGCCGGAACGCGGCCGATCCGCTGACGGTGCCGGCGCTCGGAACCAGCCACTCCGTCGGCAGCCAGTTCCGAACGCGCTCGAGGCGGCCGCCGTCGATCGTCAACTCCGCGCGGGTGCCGGCGGCGCTCGCTCCCACCCGCAGCTCCCAGCGCTCCGCGGGCGCCGGGACCAGGCGCAGCCAGCCTTCGCCGCGGGCCGCATCGTAACGCCACTGCGCCGGTGTCGCGCCCAGCCGGCCATCATGGCAGGCAGCGCGGGTTTGAGAGAGGCGCAGGTCGGCGCAGGTGAGGCGCACGTCGCCCAGCGGGCGGCCCGCGACCTGCAGATTCCGCAGCAGCGCCTCGCCGCGGCCGGGGTTGGCAAGATCGACGGCGATGCGCAGCGCGGTGACGCTGAAATTGGGGCCCGTGACGGCGCCGGCGTTCAGTTCGAGGCGAGGCGGTGCAGTGATCTGGCCCGCCGCGGCGGTGCCGAGCGCGGCCGCCAGGGCCATGGCGGGGCCGGCGGCGATCCGCGCGCTACGCGGGGAAGACACCCGTGGAAAGGTAGCGGTCGCCGCGATCGCAGACGATGGACACGATCACCGCGTTCTCGGTTTCCGCCGAAAGGCGCAACGCCACCGCCATGGCACCGCCCGAGGAAACGCCGGCGAAGATGCCCTCTTCCCGCGCCATGCGCCGCATGGTGTCCTCCGCTTCGGCCTGGGACACCAGCACCACCCGGTCGACCCGCCGCGCGTCGTAGATCTTGGGCAGGTATTCCTCCGGCCACTTGCGGATGCCGGGGATCTGGGCACCCTCCTCCGGCTGCACGCCGACGATCTGGATCGCCGGATTCTTCTCCTTGAAGAACCGCGAGCAGCCCATGATGGTGCCGGTGGTGCCCATGCTGCTGACGAAGTGGGTAATGCTCCCGCCGGTGTCGCGCCAGATCTCCGGCCCGGTGCCGTGGTAATGCGACAGCGGGTTGTCCGGGTTGGCGAACTGGTCCAGGATCACGCCGCGGCCCTCGTCGCGCATGCGCTCGGCCACATCGCGGGCGTGCTCCATGCCGCCGTCCTTGGGGGTGAGCAGGATCTCGGCGCCGAACGCGCGCATGGTCTGGCGCCGCTCGATCGACAGGTGCTCGGGCATCACCAGCACCATGCGGTAGCCCATGATCGCCGCCGCCATCGCCAGCGCGATGCCGGTGTTGCCGCTGGTGGCCTCGATCAGCGTGTCGCCGGGGCGGATGTCGCCGCGCTCCTGGGCGCGCTGGATCATGGACAGCGCCGGGCGGTCCTTGACCGAGCCGGCGGGGTTGTTGCCCTCCAGCTTCGCCAGGACCACGTTGCTGGTCTTGCCCGGCATGCGCTTGAGCCGGACCAGCGGCGTGCCGCCGACGAAATCCTCGATGTGATGATAGCGGATGCTCATGTGCGGAGGGCCGCGGTCGGGCGGCGGATCGATCAGGATTGGAATTATCGCACGGCCGGCGACATCAGCCGCCCCGCAGCATCCAGTCCACGTAACGGTCGACGCCCTCCTCCACGCTCAGGAACGGCGCGGTGTAACCGGCAGCGCGCAGCGCGGTCAGGTCGGCCTCGGTGAAACTCTGATACTTGCCCTTGAGCGCCTCGGGGAAGGCGATGTACTCGATGATCCCGCGCCGCTGCAGCTCCTCGAGACCGAGCGGGGCCTCCCCCGCCGCGCGCCGGCAGGCGTTGACCGTGGCCACCGCCACGTCGTTGAATGACTGGCACGCCCCGGTACCGACGTTGAACACGCCGGAATCCTCCTTCTGCAGGAAGTGCATCGCCACGCTGACCACGTCCTCGACCGAGACGAAGTCCCGCCGCTGCTCGCCGTCGGCGTAGCCGGCGCTGCCCTCGAACAGCCGCACCCGGCCCTCGGTCCGGTATTGATGGAAGAAATGGAAGGCCACCGACGCCATGCGGCCCTTGTGGGCCTCGCGCGGTCCGTAGACGTTGAAATAGCGGAAGCCCACCACCGGCGCCGTCAGCTCCGGCAGGCGGCGCCGCACGATCTGGTCGAACAGGAACTTGGAGTAGCCGTAGACGTTGAGCGGCGCCTCGTACTCGCGCGCCTCGCGGAAGGTGGGCCCGGCACCGTACACGGACGCCGACGAGGCATACAGCAGCGGCACGCTCTCGTTCTGACAGAATTCCAGCAGGGAGAGCGAGTAGCGGTAGTTGTTCTCCATCATGTAGCGGCCGTCGCTCTCCATGGTGTCGGAGCACGCGCCCTGGTGGATCACCGCCTCCACCATGCCGTCCAGGTCCCCGGCCCCGAGATAGTCGAGAAACGCTCCCTTGTCGAGGTAGTCGGCCAGCTCGCAGTCGGTCAGATTGCGGAACTTGTCGGCGTGGGTGAGATTGTCGACCGCGATGATGTCGGTGATGCCGCGCTCGTTGAGGCCCTTGACGATGTTGGAGCCGATGAACCCGGCGGCGCCGGTGACGACGTAATACATGCGCTTCCCCTGTATCAGCCCGCAGCCTCGCCGAACAGCTCGGCGTGGTGCACAACCGCGGTGCCCAGCTTTCCGACCACGATCCCGGCCGCCCGGTTCGCCAGCCGCACCGCGGCGGGCAGGTCCGCGCCGGCGGCCAGCATTACCGCCAGCGTGGCGATGACGGTGTCGCCGGCGCCGCTGACGTCGAACACCTCGCGGGCGTCGGCGGGCGCGTGGATCACCTCGGCCTCGCGGAACAGCGTCATGCCCTCCTCGCTGCGGGTCACCAGCAGCGCCTGCAGCCCCAGTTCGCGGCGCAGCCGCTGCGCCTTGGACGTGAACTCCTCCTCGCTCTTCCAGCTGCCCGCCACCTCGCGGAACTCGCCGCGGTTGGGCGTGAGCAGGGTGGCGCCCCGATAACGCGCGTAGTCGTCGCCCTTGGGGTCCACCAGCACCGGGACCCCGGCCGCGTTCGCCAGCTCGATCATCGTCGCGATATGGGTGAGCCCGCCCTTGCCGTAATCCGACAGTATCACCGCGTCCGCCTCCGGCAGCAGGCGGCGGAAATCCTCCAGCTTGGACAGCAGCACTTCGTGGTTGGGCGGCGTCTCGAAGTCGATGCGCAGCAGCTGCTGGTGGCGGGCGATGGCGCGCAGCTTCACCGTGGTGGTGAGCTGCGGATCCTGCTGCAGCTTGGCATTGACCGCCTCGCCGGCCAGCAGGCGCTCCAGCGAGCGTCCCGCCTCATCGGTACCCACCACGGACAGCAGCCAGACCCGGGCGCCGAGCGCGGCGGCGTTGCGCGCCACATTCGCGGCGCCGCCGGGGCGTTCCTCGGTACGGTCGATCTTGATGATCGGCACCGGCGCCTCCGGCGAAATGCGCGAGACTTCGCCGAACCAGTAGCGATCCAACATCACGTCGCCCACCACCAGAACGCGGGCGGCGCGGATGCTGGCTGCGAGCGCGGCGTCATCCATGGCCGGAATCCGGAAAAACCGCGTGGATCTCTTCGGCAATGGCGGCAAGCGCCGCCCCGGGGTCGGCGGCCTGGGTGATCGGGCGGCCGATGACCAGATCGTCGGCCCCCGCGGCGACCGCGGCGACCGGCGTCGCCACGCGCGCCTGGTCGCCGCTCCCCGCCCCGGGCGGCCGCACGCCCGGTGTCACGAGCCGGAAACGCGCGCCGAACCGCGCGCGCAACGCCGCCGCTTCCCGGGGCGAGCACACCACGCCGTCGAGGCCGCAGGCGTGGGCCAGGCCGGCGAGCCGCAGGGCGGCCGCGGCCGGCGAGCCCTGCAGCCCGATCTCGTCGAGGTCACGCTGGCCCATGCTGGTGAGCACGGTCACGGCCGTCAGCAGGGGCGGCTTGCTCGCGCCGGATACGGCTGCGCGCGCGGCTTCCAGCATGGCGCGGCCGCCCAGCGCGTGCACGTTCAGCATCCACACCCCCAGGGCCGCGGCGGCGCGGCAGGCGCCGGCGACCGTGTTCGGAATGTCGTGAAACTTCAGATCCAGGAAAATCTCGTACCCCTTCGCCGTCAGGTTCTCCACCAGCCGCGGCCCCGCGGCGGTGAACAACTCCTTGCCCACCTTGAGCCGGCAAAGGCGGGAATCCAGCACCGCGGCCAGCGCCAGCGCCTGCTCCGGCGTCGGCACGTCCAGGGCCACCACGATACGCGGGCCGCGACTCATGCGGAGGCCTCGGTCACGCCGCCAGCTCGCTCTCTTCCGCGCGCAGCGGCGGATAGGTTTCCCAGCCGCTGCAGGCCGGGCAGCGCCAGTAGTAGTGACGGGCGCGGAATCCGCACTGGCCGCAGCGATACATGGCGAGCCCGCGGCTGTGGGCGTGCACCAGGCTCTGGGTCAGCTCCAGGTCCTGGCGCTGGGCGGGAGACGCCTCGGCCAGTTGGGCTTCGATCAGGCGCCCCAGCCCCAGGAGGGTGGAATGCCGGCGCAACTCCTCCCGCACCAGGCGATGCGCCGCCTCCGCGCCCTGGGTCTCCAGGGTGGCGCGGAAGACGCAGTCGAGCAGGTCCACCGAAGGCTGGGCGGCGAGGTAGCCCCGCAGCAGCTGCAGGCCCTCCGGCGCGCGGCCCACGCGCCGGTAGGCATCCATGAACTTGTCCGCGATCAGCGCAAAATACGCGGGATTCTGCCCTTCGATGCGCTTCCAGGCGGCGATCGCGTCCTCGAAATTCCCCTGGGCCGACTCCAGATCGCCCAGCAACACGTTGGCGCGCGCGCACTTGCGGTTCACCGCCAGCGCCTGATCGATATGCCGGCGCGCCTCGTCGGTGCGCGAGTGGGCCACCGCGGCGGCCGCCATTTCGCAGTAGAAATGGGCGATGTCCTTGGCGCTGGAATCGCCCGTGATGCTGTCCATGCGCCGCGACGCGGCGATCGCCTTCTCCCAGTCCTTCTCGGTTTCGTAGATTTCCAGGAGCTGTTTCAGCGCCGCCTGCTCGTGGCGGCTGCCCTCGAGCTGCAGAAACAGCTCCTCAGCGCGGTCCAGCAGGCCCGCCTTGAGGTAATCCCGGGCCAGTTCGTGGAGCGCGTCCTCGCGGAATTCCGGCGCCAGGTCCTTGCGCTCCAGCAGGTTCTGGTGCATGCGGATGGCGCGCTCCACCTCGCCGCGACGCCGGAACAGGCTGCCCAGGGCAAAGTGCAGCTCGATCGTCTCCGGATCGACCCGCACCACTTCGATGAACGCCTCGATCGCCTTGTCCGGCTGCTCGTTCAGCAGGAAGTTGAGGCCCTTGAAGTAGGAGGCCGGCACCCGCCGCGACTCGGTCACCAGCTGCTTGATGTCGATGCGCGCGGCGAACCAGCCCAGCGCGAAGAACAGCGGCAGCGCCAGCAGCCACCAGAGCTCGAACTCCATCGGTCAACCCGGGTGCCGGATGGGGACCCGCACCGCCTAGACGCCCGGCCCGGCCGGCGGCAACGCCGGGGGCGGCGCCTTTTCCGCCGGCGCCTCCTGCTTCGCCTGCTGGCGCAGGCGCCGGCGCCGCCCGAAGCTGCCGGCCGCGGCGGCCAGCACGCCGATCAGCGCGCCCACGAGGAAGAACGCGAAGATCACCACGGCCAGCGGCGCGCGCCACTCGATGCCGAGGTAATAGCGCACCGTGACGTCCTCGGTGTTCTGCAGCGCGAAGGTGAGCAGGAGCAGGAACAGCAGCAGGCGGAGGGTCCAGGAGACGAAGCGCATGAGCAAGAATTTTCGTTGAATGCCCGGATCGATGCAGGTGCCGGAAAAACGAACGGCGGCGTGCCCCGAGGGCAGGCCGCCGGCCAAACAGGGTCAGTGCCCGCCGTTCACTTCTTGTAGTCGACGCGCTCGCGCAGTTCCTTGCCGGCCTTGAAGTGCGGGACGAACTTCTCGGGGACCTCGACGCGCTCTCCCGACTTCGGATTGCGTCCGACCCGCGGCGGCCGGTAGTTCAGGCCGAAGCTGCCGAAGCCGCGGATCTCGATGCGCTCGCCCTTCGCAAGGCTGAGCGCCATGGCGTCCAGAATCATCTTGACCGCGAGCTCGGCGTCTTTGGCCACCAGCTGCGGGTGGCGCGCCGCGAGCCGCGCGATCAGTTCCGATTTGGTCATCGTTTTCTTCCCTGGTTATTCTTCGCTGCTCTTTCCGTCCAGCTTCGCCTTCAGCAGCGCACCCAGATTGGTGGTGCCGGCGCTGGCGGCGCTCGTCTCCTGCATCTTCTGCATGGCCTCGGACTGGTCGGCCATGTCCTTGGCCTTGATCGACAGGTTGATGCCGCGGTTCTTGCGGTCGATGTTGATGATCATCGCCTCGACCTCGTCGCCCTCCTTCAGGCGGGTGCGGATGTCCTCCACGCGGTCGCGCGAGACTTCCGAGGCGCGCAGGTAACCTTCCACGTCCCCGTCCAGCTGGACCACCGCGCCCTTGGCGTCGATCGACTTCACCGTACCCTTGACGATGGTGTTCTTGTCGTGGGTGGCGACGTAATTGGTGAACGGATCGCCCTCCAGCTGCTTGATACCGAGGGAAATGCGCTCGCGCTCGACGTCGATCGCCAGCACCACCGCCTCGACGTCCTCGCCCTTCTTGAAGTTCTTGACGGCTTCCTCGCCGGAGAGGGTCCAGGACAGGTCCGACAGGTGCACCAGGCCGTCGATGTTGCCGGGCAGACCGATGAAGATGCCGAAGTCGGTGATCGACTTGATCTGGCCCTTCACCTTGTCGCCTTTCTTGAAGCTCATGGAGAAGTCTTCCCACGGGTTCGGCATGCACTGCTTCATGCCGAGGGAAATGCGCCGGCGGTCCTCGTCGATCTCCAGGATCATTACCTCCACCTCATCGCCCACCTGCACCACCTTCGACGGATGGATGTTCTTGTTGGTCCAGTCCATCTCCGAGACGTGCACCAGGCCCTCGATGCCCTCCTCGATCTCGACGAAAGCGCCGTAGTCGGTGAGGTTGGTGACCTTCCCGAACAGGCGCGTGCCCGACGGGTAGCGCCGCGAGATGCCGATCCACGGATCCTCGCCCAGCTGCTTCAGGCCCAACGAGACGCGGTTCTTCTCCTGGTCGAACTTGAGCACCTTGGCGTCCACCTCGTCGCCCACCGCCAGCACTTCCGAGGGGTGCTTGACCCGGCGCCACGCCAGGTCGGTGATGTGCAGCAGGCCGTCGATGCCGCCCAGGTCCACGAAGGCGCCGTAGTCGGTGATGTTCTTGACGATGCCCTTGACCACCTGGCCTTCCTTGAGGTTCTCCAGCAGCGCCTGGCGCTCGGCGCCGAGGGTCTGCTCCAGCACCGCGCGGCGGGAAACCACCACGTTGTTGCGGCGGCGGTCCAGCTTGATGACCTTGAACTCCAGTTCGCGGCCTTCCAGCCCCGAGGTGTCCTTCATCGGCCGGATGTCCACCAGCGAGCCCGGCAGGAACGCCCGGATGCCGTTGATCATGACCGTCAAGCCGCCCTTGACCTTGCCCGAGACGACGCCCTTCACCAGGTTGCCCTGCTCCATGGCGGTCTCCAGCTCGGTCCATGCCGCCAGGCGCTTGGCGCGTTCGCGCGACAGCCGGGTCTCGCCGTGGCCGTCTTCCAGCGCCTCGATCGCGACGCTGACGAAATCCCCCGGGCTGACTTCGACTTCGCCCCGGTCGTTGCGGAATTCGTCGAGCGCAATCACGCTCTCCGACTTGAGCCCGGCGTTGACCACGACGTAATTCGGGTCGACGCGGACCACCTCGGCGGTGATTACTTCCCCGACGCGCATTTCCTTCCGGGCGAGGCTTTCCTCGAACAACGCGGCGAAGCTTTCCATGTTTTCAGAAGCAGGGGATACGTTGGGCATCATCAAGAGTTATCCGACAAAAAATCCCGCCAGCGAGCGGGGCCAGTTAAAAAAATCGTTACGGATCAAAGCGCCGATCCAGTCGAAGGCGGCGCTGCGATTCGGTAACACCCTTACGTTGAGGACGCGCGGTGAAGCTGGAGAACCGCGTCGACGACGTCTTCGATCGAAAGTGAGGTCGTGTCGATGAGCCGGGCGCCATCGGCTTGTCGCAGTGGCGCAACGGAACGTTCACGATCACGCAGATCGCGTTCGGCGATATCCCGAACAAGATCGTGCATGGTAGCACTCATTCCTTTGTCTATCAACTGCTTATACCGACGCCGGGCACGCTCTTCCGGGCTTGCGGTCAGAAACACCTTGAGTTGGGCATCGGGGAAGACCTGGGAGGCCATGTCGCGGCCGTCGGCCACCAGGCCGGGGGGCCGCCGGAAGGCCCGCTGGCGCTTCATCAGCGCGGAGCGCACACCGGGATGGGCCGCCACCCGGGACGCCGCGCCGGACACGTCCTCGGCCCGGATCGCGTCGGTAACCCGCGTACCCGAAAGGAAAATCTCTTCGCCGTCGAAGCGGGCATCGAGATCCCGGGCGATGCGCGCCAATGCCGCCTCGTCGTCCAGGTCCACGCCCCGGCGCAACGCCGCCAGAGCCACCAGGCGGTAAAGGGCGCCGCTGTCGAGATAGTGGAAGCCGAGCGCTTCGGCCACCCGCCGGGCCACGGTCCCCTTGCCCGACGCCGACGGCCCGTCGATGGCGATCACCGGCACTCCGGCGTCCGCCGTGTCCGCCGCGCTCATCCGGCCCCGTTGATCGCCAGCCCGACCGACCGCGCCAGGCGCTCGAAGCCGGGGAACGAAGTGGCGACGTTCGCGCAATCGCCGATCTCCACCGGCGCGGAGGCCCGCAGCGCCGCCATCGCGAACGCCATCGCGATGCGGTGATCCCCATGGCTGTCCACGCGACCGCCGCGGAAGCTGTTGCCGACGATGCGCATGCCGTCGGGCGTGGGCTCGGCGTGGGCGCCCAGCACGCGCAGCCCCTCGGCCATGACCGCGATGCGATCGCTCTCCTTCACCCGCAGTTCCTCGGCGCCGGTCACCACGGTTTCGCCCTGCGCGCAGGCGGCGGCCACGAACAGCGCGGGAAACTCGTCGATGGCCAGGGGCACCAGCTCGGGCGGAACCCGGATGCCCTTCAGCGGCGCCGAGCGCACGCGCAAGTCCGCCAGCGGCTCGCCGCCGGCCACGCGCTCGTTGTTGATGCTGATGCGCGCGCCCATGCGGCGCAGGATTTCGATGACGCCGGTTCGGGTGGGATTGATGCCCACCCCGCTCAGCGTCAGATCCGACCCCGGCGCGATGGAGGCTCCCACCAGGAAGAAAGCCGCCGACGAGATGTCCGCCGGCACCTCGACGTCGCAGGCGGACAGCCTGCCGCCGCCGTCGATGCAGACCCGGGCGCCGTCCACGGCCACCGGATAGCCGAAAGCCGTCAGCATGCGCTCGGTGTGGTCGCGGGTCGGAGCGGGCTCGGTCACGCAGGTGCGACCGCGCGCATACATCCCCGCCAGCAGCAGCGCCGATTTCACCTGGGCGCTCGCCACCGGCATGCGGTAGTCGATGCCGTGAAGCGCCGCGCCTCCGTGCACCGTCACCGGCGGCCGGCCATCGGCCGCCGTCTCGATGCGCGCACCCATGCGCTCCAGCGGCTCGGCGACGCGCCGCATGGGCCGCCGGCGCAGCGAATCGTCCCCCGTGAGCGTGGCGTCGAACGCCTGCCCCGCCAGCACGCCGGTCAGCAGGCGCATCGATGTGCCCGAATTGCCGCAGTCCAGCACCTGCGCCGGCGCCTTCAGGCCATGCATGCCGACGCCGTGGATCGTGAGCTCGCCGCCGTCGGGTCCGTCGATGCGCACGCCCAGGGCGCGGAAGATGTTCATCGTGGCGAGCGCGTCCTCGCCCTCCAGGAATCCGCTGACCCGGGTCACGCCCTCGGCCAGCGCGCCCAGCATCACGCTGCGATGGGAGATGGACTTGTCGCCGGGAACGCGCACGACGCCGGAAAGCGCGCCGCCCGGGGCCACCCGGAAGCTGCGGCTCATGTCGCGACCGTCCATTTCCCCCGCGCCGCGCTGGCCTGCGCAAAGAGGCGCTCCAGCGCTTCGCCCTGGCCGGCGGCGATGAGTTCGCGCACACCGCCCAGTTCGGCCAGGTACTGGTCCATGACCTTCAACAGGGGCTCGCGATTCGCCAGGCAGATGTCGCGCCACATCTCCGGCGAGCTGGCGGCGACGCGGGTGACATCGCGAAAGCCGGCGCCCGCGATTTCGAAACACTCGGCGGCATCGGGGTGCGCGGCGATCTGATGCACCAGCGCAAACGCCAGCACATGGGGCAGATGGCTGACCGCCGCGAGCACCTCGTCATGCCGCTCGGGTGTCATGCGCGAAACGCTCGCGCCGCAGACGCGCCACATGCGCTCGATGCGGGCTTGCGCGTCGCCGGAGGTTTCCGCCACCGGCGTGAGCACCACCCGGCGTCCTGCGTAAAGACCCGGATCCGCCGCGGCCGCGCCGCTGCGCTCCGCGCCCGCCACCGGATGGCCCGGCACGAAACGCGAAAACGCCGCGCCCAGGTGCGTGCGCGCCAGTGCGATGACGTCGCGCTTGGTGCTGCCGGCGTCGGTGACAACGGTGTCCGCGCCGATCCACGGCGCCAGCGCCGCCAGCACGCCGCCTGCCTGCGCCACCGGCACCGCCATCAGCACCACGTCGGCATCGCCCAGGGTCGCAGCGTCGTATCCGCCCACCGCGTCGATCGCCCCCGTGGACAACGCTTCGTCCAGGTTGGCGCGGCTGCGGCCGATGCCGATCACCGCCCCCACGGCCCCCGCCGCGCGCAGCGCCAGCGCGGCCGACGCGCCGATCAGGCCGACCCCCACCACCACCAGCTTGCGGATCAGCGGCGCCTCGCGCCCGGCGACGCTCACGCCAGCACCTCGCGCAGGGCTTCCAGGAAGCGCCCGTTCTCCCGTTCCAGGCCCACGCTCACCCGCAGATGATCGGCCAGCCCGTAATTCGCCACCGGGCGCACGATCACGCCCCTGGACAGGAGGCGGCGGAACGTGTCGGCCGCCTTCGGCACCCGGACGCACACGAAGTTGCCGTATGAGGGGATGAAGCTCAGGCCCGCTTCGATCAGGCCGGTGGTGAGCTGCACCATGCCCGCCCGATTGAGCGCCACCGACCGCGCGACGTACTCGTGATCGTCGAGCGCGGCGACGGCCGCCACCTGCCCCAGCGAATTGACGTTGAACGGCTGGCGCACGCGGTTCAGCAGGTCGGCGATCGCCGGATTCGCCAGCGCGTAACCCACCCGCAGCGCCGCGAGGCCGTAGGCCTTGGAGAACGTGCGCGTGATCACCAGATTGGGAAACTCGGGCAGCCACGCGGGGGTGTTGGCCCGCAGCTCGTCCGGCAGGTACTCGTAGTACGCCTCGTCCAGCACCGCCACCACGGAGCGCGGCAGGCGGCGCAGGAAATCGCGCACCTGTGCCGGGGGAACCACCGTCCCGGTGGGATTGTTGGGGTTGGCGACGAACACGGCCCGCGTGTCCTCGTCCACGGCGTCGGCCATCGCCTCCAGGTCGTGGCCGAAATCGCGGGCCGGCACTTCGATGCCCCGCGCTCCCACCGCCTGCACGGCCAGCGGGTAGACCGCGAACGCGTGCTGGGAGTAGACCGCACCCAGGCCGGGCGAAAGGAACGCGCGCGCCACCATTTCCAGCACATCGTTGGAGCCGTTGCCGAGGACGATCTGCGAGTCCGCGACCCCGTGGCGCCGCGCGATGGCCGCCTTGAGCTCGAAACCGTTGCCATCGGGGTAGCGCGCCAGCTCCGCCAGCGCGGCATCGATTGCCTGCAGCGCCCGCGGGCTCGGCCCCAGCGGGTTTTCGTTGGACGCCAGCTTGACGATGCCGGTGAGGCCCAGTTCCCGGGCCAGCTCGGAGACCGGCTTGCCGGGCTGATACGGGGCGATGGCCCGGATGTAACCCGGCGCCAGGTCGCAAACGTCCATGGCTCAGTCCTTCGCTATCGGGTAGGACCCGAGGATTTTCACGAACGCCGCGCGTTCGGCGAGCTCCGCCAGCGCGGCCGCCACCTTGGGATCGTCGCGGTGGCCTTCCACGTCGACATAGAAGACGTACTCCCACAGCCCGGCGCGCGACGGGCGCGATTCCAGGCGCGTCATGCTCACGCCGTGGCGCGCCAGCGGGTCCAGCAGCTCGTGCACCGCGCCCGGCCGGTTCTGGGCGGACATCACCAGAGAGGTCTTGTCGCGCCCCGACACGCCGGCGTCCCGCGGGCCGATCACCAGGAAGCGGGTGGTGTTGCGCGGATCGTCCTCGATGTTGGCCGCCGCCACGCGCAGCCCGTAAGTCTCGCCCGCCCGCTGCGGCCCCACGGCGGCAGCGCCCGGGTCCTGCGCCGCCAGGCGCGCGGCCTCGCCGTTGCTCGACGCGCTGATGCGCTCCGCCCCGGGCAGGTTGGCCGCCAGCCAGCGCTGGCACTGGCCGAACGACTGGGGATGCGAATAGACCCGTGCCACCGCACGGTAATCGTCGCCATTGAACAGCAGCGACTGGTGCACCGGCAGCATCACCTCGCCGCAGGCCTTCAAGGGCGTCGCCAGCAGCAGATCCAGCGTGCGCCCGACGGCGCCTTCGGTGGAATTCTCCACCGGGACCACGCCGTAATGGGCCTGACGCGACTCCACGCTGCGGAAAACGTCGTCGATGGTGGCGCACGGCAGGCGCTCCGCCGCCGTGCCGAAGCGCTTGATCGCGGCTTCCTCCGAAAAGGTGCCGCGCGGGCCCAGATAGGCGATGGCCATGGGCCGCTCCAGCGCACGGCACGCCGAGATGATCTCGACGAACAGGCGCTCCACCGCGTCGGCGCCGAGCGGCCCCGGATTCATCTGCCGCAGCCGGCACAACACCTGCGCCTCGCGCTCGGGGCGGTAGACTTCGCCGTCCTTGAGCGCCCCGATCTGCTCGGCGATGGAAGCGCGCTCGTTGAGCAGCTCCAGCAGCTTGGCATCGAGCGCGTCGATGCGCTCCCGCAGCGGCTTGAGCGGGTCGTTCACGGGCCCGCCTCCCCCGCAGTCTGCCCGTGGCGGACCGCCGTCGCGCGCATGATCGGTCGCCTCACGTCTCCCCTTTCTCCGCGGGCAGGTAGCGCACGCACAGCACGCCGGGGATGGCGGAGATCTCCTCGATCACCGGCGCCGGCGGCGCGCTGTCCAGGTCCACCACCGTGTAGGCGATCTCGCCGCGCGACTTGTTCAGCATGTTGTGGATGTTGAGGCCGGCCCGGGCCATCGCCGTGGAGATCTGACCCACCATGTTGGGCACGTTCCGGTTCGCCACCGCAATCCGAAACGCCGACTCGCGGGGCATCACCACGGACGGGAAATTGACGGCGTTCACGATGTTGCCGTTCTCCAGGTAGTCCATGACCTGGTCCACCGCCATGGCGGCGCAGTTCTCCTCCGCCTCTCCGGTGGACGCGCCCAGGTGCGGCAACGCCACCACCCGCGGGTGATGCTGGAGCCTGGCGTGGGGGAAGTCGGTGAGGAAGTAGCGCAACCGCTCCTCGGCGAAACCGGCCAGCACCGCCTCGGGGTCGACGATGCCGTCGCGGGCGAAGTTGAGCAGCACGCTGCCCGGCTTCATCTTGTGCACCCGCGCCGTGTCGATCAGGTTGCGCGTCGCCTCCAGCAGCGGCACGTGCAACGTGACGAAATCGGCGGCCTTCAGCAGGTCCTCCAGCGAGTGCGCCTTGCGCACCTGCGACGGCAGGCTCCAGGCCGCATCGACGGTGATCTCGGGATCGTAGCCCACCACCTTCATCCCAAGCTTGATGGCCGCGTCGGCCACCAGGCTGCCGATGGCGCCGAGGCCGACCACGCCGAGCGTGCGCCCCGGGAGCTCGAAGCCGGCGTACTGCTTCTTGCCCTCCTCCACCAGCTTGTGCAGCGTGGCGTCGTCGCCGTTCAGCCCGTCGGTGAAGCGGATCGCGGGCACCAGGTTGCGCGCCGCCATCAGCATCGCCGCCAGCACCAGCTCCTTGACCGCGTTGGCGTTGGCGCCCGGCGTGTTGAAAACCGGCACGCCGCGCCGGCTCATGGCCTCCACCGGAATGTTGTTGGTGCCCGCGCCGGCGCGGCCGATGGCGCGCACCGTCGCCGGGATCTCCATCTTCAGCATGTTGTGGGAGCGCACCAGGATCGCCTCCGGATCGGCGACGTGGGGCCCCACCACGTAACGTGCGCCGGGAAAGCGCTTGAGCCCGTGGGGCGAGATGCTGTTGAGCACCAGGATGTGGTGTCGTTCAGCCATGGCTCGCCGCGAACTCGCGCATGAAATCCGCCAGCGCCTCGACGCCGGCCAGGGGCATGGCATTGTAGATCGACGCGCGCATGCCCCCCACCGAACGATGGCCCTTGAGCTGCACCAGGCCGCGGCCCTTGGCCTGCTTGAGGAAATCCTCGTCCAGCGCGGCGTCGCGCAGCGTGAACGGCACGTTCATGCGCGAGCGGTCGGCCTTCTCCACCGGCGAGCAGTAGAAGTCGTTGCCGTCGATCAGGTCGTAGAGGATCCTGGCCTTGGCCGCGTTGTGCCGCTCCATCGCCGCCAGTCCGCCCTGCCGCTTGAGCCACTGGAACACCAGTCCGGCCACATACAGGGCGTAGGTGGGCGGCGTGTTCAGCATCGATTCGCTCTCGGCCTGGACCTTGTAGTCGAACACCCCCGGCGTTAAGGGAAGGGCCCGCCCCAGCAGGTCCTCGCGCACGATCACGATGGTGAGCCCCGCCGGCCCGATGTTCTTCTGCGCGCCGGCGTAGATCAATCCGCAGCGCGACACGTCCATCGGCCGCGACAGGATGTGGGACGAGGCATCCACCACCAGCGGCACGTCGCCGGTTTCGGGAAACTCCTGGAACTCGACGCCGCCGATGGTTTCGTTGGAGGTGATGTGCACGTAGGCCGCCGCCGGATCGAGCTTCCAGCCGGCGCGCGACGGAACGTAGGTGAAATTCCGATCCTCGCTGCTGGCCGCGACGTTGACCTGGCAGTAACGCTTGGCCTCGGCCATGGCGCGCTTCGCCCAGTGCCCGGTGTGGACGTAGTCGGCTTTGGTGCGGTTGCCCAGAAGGTTCATCGGCACCAGCGCGAACTGGGCCGTGGCGCCTCCCTGGAGGAACAGCACCTTGTAACCGCTCGGGATAGCCAGCAGCTCGCGCAGGTCGGCTTCGGCCTGCTCGGCGATGGAAATGAACTCCTTGCCGCGGTGACTCATCTCCATGACCGACATGCCGCTGCCGTGCCAGTCCAGCATTTCGTCGCGGGCCTGGGTCAGCACTTCCTCGGGCAGCACCGCCGGCCCGGCGCTGAAGTTGTAGACGCGCGTCATTCCGCCCCCTCGCCGTTGCCGTTGCCGTCGCCCGGCACCTCGCCCACGTCCTCGCCTTCGCCGCCGAGACCCTCGTCGGTCTCCACCACTTTCTGCAGGCCCGCCAGGGTCTCGCCCTGATCCAGGTTGATCAGGCGCACGCCCTGAGTCGCGCGGCTCATCTCGCGGATCTCGCTCACGCGGGTGCGGATCAGCACGCCGCCGGTGGTGATCAGCATGACTTCATCGCTGGGCTGCACCAGGGTCGCCGCCACCACCCGGCCGTTGCGGGCGCTGGTCTGGATCGCGATCATCCCCTGGGTGCCGCGGCCGTGACGCGTGTACTCCGCCACCGGCGTGCGCTTGCCGTAGCCGTTCTCGGTGGCGGTCAGCACCTGCTGGTCCTCGCTGTCCACCACCAGCAGCGAGATCACCTGCTGCCCGTCCGTCAGGCGCATGCCGCGCACGCCCCGGGCGCCGCGGCCCATGGGCCGCACGTCCTGCTCGTCGAAGCGCACCGCCTTGCCGGCGTCCGAGAACAGCATCACGTCCTGCACGCCGCTGGTGAGGGCCACTCCGATGAGGAAATCGCCCTCGTCCAGGTCGACGGCAATGATGCCGGCCTGCCGCGGGCGCGAAAATTCCGACAGCGGGGTCTTCTTCACGGTCCCGAACGCAGTGGCCATGAACACGAAATGGTCCTCGCCGAACTCCTTGATCGGAAGCACCGCCGTGATCTTCTCCCCTTCCTGCAGCGTGAGCAGGTTCACGATCGGCTTGCCCCTGCTGGCGCGCCCGCCCTGGGGCACCTCGTAGACCTTGATCCAATAGAGCCGCCCCCGGTTCGAGAAGCAGAGGATGTAGTCGTGGGTGTTGGCGATGAACAGGTTGTCGATGAAGTCGTCTTCGCGGGTGGAGGTCGCCTGCTTGCCGCGGCCGCCGCGCCGCTGGGCGCGGTAGTCCGCCAGCGGCTGGGACTTGATGTAGCCGGCGTGGGACAGCGTCACCACCACGTCCTCCGGCGCGATCAGGTCTTCCAGCGACAACTCCTGGGCGTTCGCCTGGATCTCGCTGCGCCGCTTGTCGCCGAACTGGTCGCGCACCGCCTTCAGCTCGTCGGCGATGATGGTGCTCACGCGGTACGGCTTCGAAAGCACGTCGAGCAGGTCCGTGATGGTGTCCATCACCTCCCGGTACTCGGCGACGATCTTGTCGCGCTCCAGCCCGGTGAGCCGCTGCAGCTGCATCTCCAGGATGCGCTGCGCCTGCACATCGGAAAGCCGGTAGCCGTCCGCCGAGAGGCCGAACTCGGGGGCCAGCCCTTCCGGCCGCGCGGCCTCCGGATTCACCCGCGCCAGCATCTCCTCCACCAGGGCGGAACGCCACACGCGCTCCATCAGGCGCTGGCGCGCCACCGACGGCGTGTCCGCCGCCTTGATGAGGGCGATGATCTCGTCCACGTTCGACAGCGCCACCGCCAGGCCTTCCAGCACGTGGCCGCGCTCGCGCGCCTTGCGCAGGTCGTAGACGGTGCGCCGCACCACCACCTCGCGGCGGTGGCGCAGGAACAGCTGCAGCAGTTCCTTCAGGTTGAGCAGGCGCGGCTGGTTGTCCACCAGCGCC
Source organism: Pseudomonadota bacterium (assembly GCA_049322755.1). GTDB lineage: Bacteria > Pseudomonadota > Gammaproteobacteria > Burkholderiales > UBA6910 > DATIUV01. The sequence goes on from JBMOQX010000037.1 coordinate 278,346, forward strand.
ACCATGTTCATGCCGAACGTGTCCTGCATCTGCGTTTCTTTGTACAGATTGTTCAGGATCACTTCCGGCAGCTCACCGCGCTTGAGCTCGATCACCACCCGCATGCCGGACTTGTCCGACTCGTCGCGCAGGTCGGAAATCCCGTCCAGCCGCTTCTCGCGCACCAGCTCGCCGATGCGGATCAGCAGGTTGGCCTTGTTGATCTGATACGGCAGTTCGTCGATGACGATCGCCTGGCGCACGCCCTTTTCCATGTCCTCGACATGGGTGCGGGCGCGGATGACCACGCGGCCGCGACCGGTGCGATACCCCTCGCGCACTCCTTCCAGCCCGTAGATGATGCCGCGGGTGGGGAAGTCCGGCGCCGGAATGAGCTCCATCAGCCGGTCGAGCGACGTCGCCGGGTCCTCGATGAGCGCGAGACACGCATCCACCACCTCGCCCAGGTTGTGAGGCGGGATGTTGGTGGCCATGCCCACGGCGATCCCGGCGGAACCGTTGATCAGGAGGTTCGGCACCCGCGCCGGCAGGCAGGTGGGCTCCTGCTCCTTGCCGTCGTAGTTGGGCTGGAAGTCGACCGTCTCCTTGTCGATGTCCGCCATCAACTCGGCGGCGATCCGGGAGAGGCGGCACTCGGTGTAGCGCATGGCCGCAGCGCTATCGCCGTCCACCGAGCCGAAATTTCCCTGGCCGTCGATCAGCGGATAGCGCAGGGAAAAGTCCTGCGCCATGCGCACCAGCGTGTCGTAAATGGCCGAGTCGCCGTGGGGGTGATACTTGCCCATGACGTCGCCGACCACCCGCGCGCACTTGACGTAGGGACGGTTCCAGGCGATGTTGGACTCGTGCATGGCGAAAAGGACCCGGCGGTGCACGGGCTTGAGTCCGTCCCGCACATCGGGCAGCGCCCGGCCCACGATCACGCTCATGGCGTAGTCGAGGTATGAGCGGCGCATCTCCTCTTCCAGGCTGACGGGGACGGTTTCCTTCGCGAACGATTCCATCACGGTGAATTTATGGGGTTATTTGGCGCCGCAGCGGGGCTGCAAAAAAATGTTGCATTCTAACACGCCGTCATCTCGCGACGCACTGCGCAGCCCCGTGATCGGACCGGCGCGGCGAACGCAAAGAGTTGACATACCGAAGATTTCCGCTCGATAATCCTGAAAACTCGCTGCGGCGGCTGTGGGTTTTGCACAGATCCGCTGGAATTCTGGGCTAAAAGGGGAGTAATTCGAGTCGTCACGGTTTCCGTCCCCACGGCGCTGAATCAAGTCGCGATTTCTCGTTTGTCATTCGGAAAAAGAAAGGTGCACAGGATGAATCTTGTTTCTGCAAAAAGGATGATGTCGGGCCTGGCTATCGGCGCCGTCGCAGTGCTGGCCGGCTGCGCCGCGACCCCGCCGGGACCTGGCGAAGGGGACGCCTACCTGAAGGACTCTCGCGGCGTCGTCGCGCGCAACAGCACCGGTCTGTGCTGGCGCACCAGCTACTGGACGCCTGGGGCCGCCACTTGCGAGTGCGACAAGGACATCCTGCCCAAGGAGAAGTGCGAGCCGGCCGCTCCCAAGGCGGCGGCACCCGCGCCGTCTCCGGCCGCTCCGGCGCCTGCGCCTGCTCCCGCGCCGAAGATGATGCCGGAAAAGGTCACCTTCTCGGCTGACGTCCTGTTCGACTTCGACAAGGCGGTGCTCAAGCTGGAAGGCAAGCAGGCGCTCGACAACTTCGTCGGCAAGCTGGGGGGCGTGAACTACGAAGTGATCGTGTCGGTGGGACATACCGACCGTATCGGCCCGGCCGACTACAACAAGAAGCTGTCCATGCGTCGTGCCGAGTCGGTCAAGGCCTACCTGGTCTCGAAGGGCATCCCGGCCAACAAGATCTATACCGACGGCAAGGGCAAGACCGATCCGGTGACCAAACCGGCGGACTGCAAGGGCAAGACCGGCAAGGCGCTGATCCAGTGCTACCAGCCGGATCGCCGTGTGGAAGTGGAAGTGGCCGGCACCCGCAAATAGTAAAGCTGCGGACTTCCTGATCCGGAAAAAGCCCTGCCTTGCGCAGGGCTTTTTTTTGCTATGAACTCGCACGAAGCCGTCGACACGCTGATCGAAGCGCGCTGGGTGGTGCCGGTGGAACCCGCCGGCGCCGTCTTGGACCGTCATGCCGTCGCGCTGCGGGAAGGGCAAATCGTCGCAGTCCTGCCGGAGTCCGAGGCCGCGATCCGGTTTGCGCCCGCCGAGCGCGTCATTCTCCAGGATCACGTGGTCCTCCCAGGGCTGGTGAACCTCCACACGCACGCCGCCATGACTCTGCTGCGCGGGCTGGCGGACGATCTGCCCCTGATGGTTTGGCTGCGGGAGCACATCTGGCCGGCGGAGCAGCGCTTCGTCACGCCGGAGTTCGTCCGGGACGGCACGCTGCTGGCGTGCGCGGAGATGCTGCAAGGCGGCGTCACCTGTTTCAACGACATGTATTTCTATCCCGAGGCCGCCGCCGAGGCCGCGTTGCAAGCGGGAATGCGCGCGGCTTTGGGGATGATCCTGGTGGATTTCCCCACCCCCTACGCCGCCGACGCCGACGCCTACCTGACCAAGGGCCTGGCGATGCGCGACGCCTACCGCGAGCACCCGCTGCTGTCGTTTTGCATGGCACCGCACGCGCCGTACACGGTGAGCGACCGCAGCTTCGAGAAGCTGCTGACTTACGCCGAGCAGCTCCAGATACCGGTGCACGTGCACCTGCACGAAACCCGCGACGAGGTCGAGGCCGGCGTCTCCCACCACGGGTGCCGGCCCCTGGCCAGGCTGGAGCGTCTCGGCCTGCTCGGACCGGGCCTGATCGCGGTGCACATGGTCCACCTGAGCGCCGAGGAAATCGCCCTGGTGGCGGCGCGAAACTGCAACGTTGCCCATTGCCCGTCCTCCAACCTCAAACTCGCCAGCGGTTTCGCACCCCTGGCGGAGTTGCTGGCGCAGGGCGTCAACGTCGGGCTCGGCACGGACGGCACGGCCAGCAACAATCGCCTCGACGTGTTTCAGGAAATGCGCACCGCGGCGCTCCTCGCCAAGGCCGTGAGCGGCCGCGCCGATGCGGTGCCGGCCCAGCAGGCGCTCGAAATGGCGACCCTCGGCGGCGCCCGGGCGCTGGGACTGGACCGGCGCATCGGCTCCCTGGTGGCGGGTAAGGCGGCGGATATCGTTGCCGTGAACCTGGCCAGCCCGGCGCTGTCTCCCTGCTACGATCCGATCTCGCACCTGGTCTACGTGGCCGGACGCGCCGACGTCAGCGACGTCTGGGTGGCCGGAAGGCGCCAGGTGCGGGACGGCCAACTCACCACGCTGGACATCCGGGACTTGGGCGCCCGGGCGGCTCGCTGGAGCCGCCGCATCGCCGAAGCGGATGCCGGAGAAAGCCCGTGATCAACGTCGATCCCCTCGAGCTGGAAAAATTCAACCAGCTGGCCCACCGCTGGTGGGATCCCCACAGCGAATTCAAGCCGCTGCACGACATCAATCCGCTGCGGCTGGACCTCATCGATGAAACCGCTGGCCTCGACGGCAAGCGGGTGCTGGACGTCGGCTGCGGCGGGGGCATCCTGGCCGAGAGCATGACCGAGCGCGGCGCCCATGTGGTCGGCATCGACATGGGCGAGAAGCCGCTCAAGGTGGCCCAGCTGCACCTGCTGGAGTCGGGACGCCAGGTGGACTACCGGCACACCTCGGTGGAGCAGATCGCGGCCGACGGCGCCGAGGCCTTCGACGTGGTGACCTGCATGGAGATGCTGGAGCACGTGCCCGATCCGGCCAGCACCGTGGCGGCCTGCGCCCGGGTGACGCGGCCCGGCGGCCACGTGTTCTTCTCCACCATCAACCGCAACCCGAAGTCGTTTCTCTTCGCCATCGTCGGCGCCGAGTACGTGCTGCGGCTGCTGCCGCGGGGCACCCACGAGTACGCCAAGCTGATCAAGCCGTCGGAACTGGCGCGCATGTGCCGGGACGCCGGGCTTGACGTCGTGAGAACGGTGGGCCTCACCTACAACCCGTTCGCCAGAACCTACCGCCTGGGGCGCGACACCGACGTCAACTACATCGCGATCACGCGCAAGCCGTGATGGCGACAGCCGCCGTACTTTTCGATCTCGACGGGACGCTGGCGGACACCGCCCCGGATCTGGGCGGCGCGCTGAACCGGCAGCGCGGGCGCCGCGGGCTCGCGCCGCTTGCCATCGCGCAGATCCGTCCGCACGCATCGGCCGGAGCCCGCGGCCTGCTGGCGGTCGGCTTCGGCCTGAAGCCGGGCGATGCCGAATTCGAACCGATGCGGGAGGAATTCCTGGCGCTGTATCGCGAGCGGTTGTGCGAGGAGACGCGGCTGTTTCCCGGGATGCCGGAGCTGCTGGACGAACTGGAACGCCGCGGTGTCGGCTGGGGCATCGTCACCAACAAGCCCGAGCGTTTCACCCTGCCGCTGCTGGATGCGTTGGCCCTCGCCGAACGCGCGGCCTGCGTCGTGAGCGGCGACACCTGCCCTCAACCCAAACCGCACCCGGGCCCCCTGCTGGCCGCCTCCGAGCGCATGGGCGTGGATCCGACCGATTGCATTTACGTCGGCGACGACGAGCGCGACACGCGCGCCAGCCTGGCGGCCGGGATGCGTTCCATCGTCGCGTGCTACGGCTACCTCGGGGATGGCCGTCCCTGGCGGGAGTGGGGAGCGCACGGCGGCATCGATCGCCCGCAAGAACTCATCGTGCACCTCTGAGAACGACCCCCGGGCAAGGCCGCGCCGGAAACTTCTCAGGTCCGGTACAGCGAGCGGCGGTCGCGGGAGAAACGGATCATGTCGTCGGACCAGGTCTCGCTTTTCTGCCCGGTCCAGATCGCCCCGGCCCCGTCCAGCAGCAGTTCCCGGCGCAGCAGGTGCACTTCCCGCCCGTCGTCGAATTCCACCAGCGTGCCGTTGATGCTGCGATCCACCAGGAAGAAATCGGTGCCTTCGATGCGGATCACGGCGTGCTCGCGGGAGGCGAACCGGGTCTCGACGACCACGTCGCACTTGGCGCTGCGCCCGATGAGGATGCTGGGCCGCAGGTGATCGAGGCGGATGGCGCGGTTGCGCCATGCCACCATCATCCCGCCGCTGTCCTCGGGCAGCAGGCGCTGGCTGTCCAGATTGACGTCGGTGATTTCCTTGCGGTCGGTCTTCCACAGCACCTGGTAGATGGCGATTTCGCGCGCCGATCCTTTCACCCGCGCCCGGAAGATCGAACGCGAGCAGGCCTTGAGGGGGTCGCTCAGCTGGCGGTAGGTCTGGTCGGTGGTGAGGATCTGCTCGGGCGCCGCCATGTCGGTCAGGTAGGCGGACAAATTCACGGTATCGCCGTAGACATCGCCGTGATCGCGCACCACGCTGCCGAAATGCAGGCCGATGTGCACGCGTACCGAGTGCCCGTCGAAGGAACTCACCGCCGCGTCGGCCTGAATGGCGCTGGCGGCCAGCACCGCGGCGTCGGCGGAAGCGAACGTGCACAGCGCCGCGTCACCCACCGTTTTCACCAACCGGCCGCCATGGTCGTTGGCCAGCACCGTACAGCGCAGCATGAACGCCTCGACGATGCCGCGTGCGACGCGGTCACCGAGCCGCGCATAAAGGCTCGTGCTTCCCGAAATATCGGCGAACAGGACTGCGACCGGAGTGCCTTCTTCGGGCATATTCTCGACGGCTCTATAACTCGATGAAAATTGGAGACATTTGCTGGTCGAGATGGTATCATCGTATGAACTTGGCGCCAAATCCATGGTCTAAAGTTGGTTTAGGACAGCGCCAGGCAGCACGGCAACGGATTTCAAGGGGGCGACCTGGTTTCGACGTGGGTCGCGAAGCTGTCCAGGGCATGCCGAGGTCCAGTCACCTCGTAAATCCGCTGGAAAAAGACAGTCGCCAACGACGACCGTTACGCTCTGGCCGCCTAACACCGGCCGGACCCTGCCCCAGCATTCCCGTGGGCTGGATCGGAGGCCGCAAGGCTGAAGAACGCAGGGTCATAGACATGGGATCGTGTCGGGAGACTGCCGCTGGTACCGACACTAAATTGAGGCGGACCGCCTTCCCCGAGCCTGTCGATCGGCGCCTGGAGGGTTAAATCCAAATGATCGAACTAAGCATGTAGTCCTGGCTGTGTAGGGCTTGCGGACGCGGGTTCGATTCCCGCCGCCTCCACCAATATATAAAGGTCAACCGTTCTCGGTTGGCCTTTTTTCTTGCGCGCTCCCGCGTGTTCGCGGGGACTTCTGCGGATTCCTGCGGACTTCCTTCCCCGGTCGTCTCGCCCACCTCGGGCCGCATTTCGCTGTCTCCGCGCCGATTTTCTCTCCGGCCTCGCTCCTTGCCGAAGTGCCGAAGTCCGCAAAGGCCGCCGAAGGCACCATTCCGAAACAAGACGTTACGTGCTGACCGATCAATCGGTTGGATGACAGCATCGCCTACCCGAAGGAAACTGCTTGGGCCTCGGTTCGATGTGCTCAGGTAGTAGTAGCAGGCTGCAGCGCAATGACAGCCATGCCTGTGAGAGCGATGGCCGCCCCCGTCACGTCCCAGCGCGTCAGCGTCACGCCATCGACCCAATACAGTCATGCGAGGGCCACCGTGATGTACATGCCACCATAGGCGGCGTAGGTGCGCCCCGCCGCGGTGGGATGCAGGGTCAGCAGCCAGGCGAACAGCGCGAGTGCGATCGTGGCGGGCACCAGCAGCCACGCGGTCCTGCCTTGCTTCAGCACCAGCCATGGCAAGTAGCAGCCGACGACCTCCGCCAGCGCAGTGAGGGCGAACAGCCCGGCGGTCTTGGCGAGGTCCATCATCGAGGCTTTCCTTTCGTTTTACCCGCCTCGGCAGGCGCACCGTGACACGCACACCCTTCACCCTGGGCCGCT
>JBMOQX010000038.1:0-82092 GCA_049322755.1 Pseudomonadota bacterium
TACCTTGCCCGCTCGCCCTGCTCGGCACCGCCTCATATCCGGTTCTTGTCCATCGGCTCGCGGTTTCGCTCCACGCTTCCTCCCCACAATCGGTCGCCCTCATGCAGTTGCGCTTCGCTTCGTTCGCCGTGGTCAACTCACGGGAGGACTTCCACCTCCAAGATCGCACCCATGCTGGGCGCACAACGAAAAGGCGGCCTTCCGGCCGCCCTTCCGCGCCGGTTGCCCGCGGGTCAGTTGACGACCTGCTTCAGCTCGCCCTTCTTGTACTTCTCGGCGATCTTTTCCAGCGGGACCGGCTTCACCCTGGAGGCCTGGCCGGCGCAGCCGAAGGCCTCGTAGCGCAACTTGCAGATCTCCTTGGCCGCCTGCATCGCGTCCTTGAAGTACTTGCGCGGGTCGAACTCGCCCCTGTTCTTGGTCAGATGACGGCGGATCGCGCCGGTCATGGCGAGCCGGATGTCGGTGTCGATGTTGACCTTGCGCACGCCGTGCTTGATGCCTTCCTGGATCTCCTCCACCGGCACGCCGTAGGTTTCCTTCATCTCGCCGCCGTTCTCGCGGATGATCTGCAGCCAGTCCTGCGGCACGCTGCTGGAGCCGTGCATCACCAGGTGGCAGTTGGGGATGCGGGCATGGATTTCCTTGATGCGGCCGATGGCCAGGATGTCGCCGGTGGGCTTGCGCGTGAACTTGTAGGCGCCGTGGGAGGTGCCGATGGCGATCGCCAGCGCGTCGACCTGGGTCTGCTTGACGAAATCCGCCGCCTGCTCGGGGTCGGTGAGCAGCATGTCGTGGGAGAGCTTGCCCTCCGCGCCGGAGCCGTCCTCTTCGCCCGCCATGCCGGTCTCCAGCGAGCCAAGGCAGCCCAGCTCGCCCTCCACCGACACGCCCACCGCGTGCGCCATCTCCACCACCCGGCGGGTGACGTCGACGTTGTAGTCGTAGGGTGCCGGGGTCTTCATGTCCTCCTTGAGCGAGCCGTCCATCATCACGCTGGAGAAGCCGGAGCGGATCGAGGCCTGGCACACCGCCGGACTGGCGCCGTGGTCCTGGTGCATCACCACCGGGATGTGGGGGTACTGCTCCACCGCCGCCAGGATCAGGTGCCGCAGGAACGGCTCGCCGGCGTACTTCCGCGCGCCCGCCGAGGCCTGCATGATCACCGGGCTGTCGGTTTCGTCGGCCGCCTGCATGATGGCCTGCACCTGCTCCAGGTTGTTGACGTTGAACGCGGGAATGCCGTAGCCGTTCTCCGCCGCGTGGTCCAGCAACTGCCTCATCGAAACCAGGGCCATGGTGTCTCTCCTGTCGGTCGTTGGCGAAAAGAAATCGTCGCGAAAGCCGGGACGGCGCAGCTCGCGCCCTGGCTGTCCTCAGGCCTTTTTGCGCGGGCCCTTGGCCCGGGGCGGCGCCTTGAGGCTTTGCATGATCCGGTACTCGCCCACCCGCACCACCTTGAGCGTATTGGTGCGGCCGGCAAGACCCACCGACTCGCCGATGGTGAGCACGATGAGGTCGCCCTCGTTCACCGCGCCCCGGCGCAGCAGTTCGTCCTCGGCGGCCCGCAGCGTTTCCTCGCGGTCCGCGGAGGCCGGGTTGAAACGGATCGGGTGCACGCCGGCATACAGCGATACCTTGCGCCGGGTCTCCACCACGGAGGTCAGGGCGTAGATCGGCAGGCCGGGATTCATCCGCGACATCCACAGCGCCGTGGACCCGGACTGGGTCAGGGCGCCGATCGCCTTGCACTTCAGGTGATACGCGGTGAACACCGCGGCCATGGCGATCGACTGGTCGATGCGGGTGAAGACCTGGTCCATGAAGTCACGGTCGAGCTGGATCTCCAGGTGGCGCTCGGCCTCGCGGCACACGCGGTCCATCGCCTCGACGGTCTCCACCGGGTACTGGCCTACAGCGGATTCCGCCGACAGCATCACCGCGTCGGTGCCGTCCAGCACCGCGTTGGCCACGTCGGAGACCTCGGCGCGGGTCGGCACCGAGTTGGAGATCATCGACTCCATCATCTGGGTCGCCGTGATGGTGAGCTTGTTGCGCGAGCGGGCCATCTTGATCATGCGCTTCTGCAGCGCCGGCACCACCGCATCGCCGATTTCCACCGCCAGGTCGCCGCGCGCCACCATGATGCCGTCCGACTCGTCCAGGATGTCGGCCAGCGCGTCGATGGCCTCGGCGCGCTCGATCTTGGCCACCAGCTGCGAGCGGCCGCCCGCCTCCTGCATGAGCTGGCGCGCGATGCGCATGTCCTCGCCGCTGCGCGGGAACGATACCGCCAGGTAGTCGGCCTTGAGCTCGGCCGCCGTCCGGATGTCGTCGATGTCCTTTTCCGTGAGCGCCGGGGCGGTGAGCCCGCCGCCGCGGCGGTTGATGCCCTTGTTGTTGGAGAGCACGCCGCCGGTGACAACGCGGGTGTGGATCTCCTCGCCCTTGACCCGCTCCACCTCCAGCACGATGCGCCCGTCGTCCAGCAGCAGCACCGAATCCTTGGTCACGTCCCGCGGCAGATCCTTGTAGTCGAGGCCGACGCGCTCGTCGTTGCCCAGCTTGCACGCCGCATCCAGGATGAAGCGCTGGCCCGCCTTCAGCGTGACCTTGCCCTTCTCGAACTTGCCGACACGGATCTTCGGGCCCTGGAGGTCGGCCAGAATGCCGACGGTGCGGCCCTTGGCGCGGGCCAACGAGCGCACCAGCTCTGCGCGCTTGACGTGCTCCCCCGCCGTGCCGTGGGAAAAGTTCATGCGCACGACATCCACACCGGCCTCCACCATGCGCTCCAGCACGTCCGGGGTGGACGATGCGGGGCCGAGCGTCGCGACGATCTTGGTTCGGCGAATCATGGGCGGTTCCCGTCCGGGTGTTCCGAGTGCCGCAGTGTAGCTCAGAACCAGATAACGGGACCGCATTCCACTATCCGGAAGCACGCTGCTCCAGTACCTCCACCGCCGGCAACGTCTTGCCTTCGAGGAACTCCAGAAAGGCGCCGCCCCCGGTCGAGATGTACGACACCTTGTCGGCGATGCCGAACCTGCTGATCGCCGCCAGCGTGTCGCCGCCGCCGGCGATGGAAAACGCGTCCGACTCGGCGATCGCGCGCGCCAGCGCCCGGGTGCCGCCGGCGAACTGGTCGAACTCGAACACGCCCACCGGCCCGTTCCACACCACCGTGCCGGCGTTCTTGACGATATGCGCCAACGCCAGCGCGGACTGCGGACCCACGTCCAGGATCATGTCGTCGTCGGCCACGTTCTCGGTGGCCTTCAGCTCGGCCTTGGCATCGGCCTTGAATTCCTTGGCGCACACCACGTCGATCGGAATCGGCACGCCGCCGCCGCGGCCCTCCATCAGGGTCAGCACCGCCTTCGCCTCGCCCACCAAGTCCGGCTCGGCCAGGGACTTGCCGATCTTGCCGCCCACCGCCAGGATGAACGTGTTGGCGATGCCGCCGCCCACCACCAGCTGGTCCACCTTCTCCGCCAGGTTCTTGAGGATGGTGAGCTTGGTGGACACCTTGGAGCCGGCGACGATAGCCACCAGCGGGCGCCGGGGCTCCTTGAGCGCCTTGCCCAGCGCCTCCAGTTCCGCTGCCAGCAGCGGCCCGGCGCACGCGGTCCTGGCGTACCTGGCGATGCCGTGGGTGGTGGCTTCCGCGCGATGGGCGGTGCCGAACGCGTCGTTCACGTAGACATCGCACAGCGCCGCCAGCTTCCGTGCCAGGGCGTCGTCGTTCTTCTTTTCGCCCTTGTTCACGCGGCAGTTCTCCAGCAGCACCACCTGACCGGGCCGCACGTCGACGCCGTCGACCCAGTTGGCCACCAGCGGCACGTCGCGGCCCAGCAGCTCCGAGAGCCGGCGCGCCACCGGCGCCAGCGTATCCTCCGGCTTGAACTCGCCTTCCTTGGGACGCCCCAGATGGGAAGTCACCATCACGGCCGCGCCCTTGTCCAGGGCCAGCCGGATCCCCGGGACCGACGCGCGGATGCGGGTGTCATCGGTGATCCTGCCGGCTTCATCCTGCGGCACGTTGAGGTCGGCGCGGATGAAGACGCGCTTGCCGTTCAGATCCAGGTCCGCCATTTTCAACACAGCCATCGTGCCACCCGCCGGTTACGTTATCACGCGTTCGTCCAACGCCGCCGCCATCACTTCGCCTTCATCCACGCAACCGTCGTGTCCAGCATGCGGTTGCTGAAGCGGTGCGTTGTGGCTCCGGCGTGACCGCGCCCGGCGCGGTCAGCCTCCGCCGCAACGACCGGGGCTTACAACGCCGCCCTCATCACTTCGCCTTCATCCACGCAACCGTCGTGTCCAGCATGCGGTTGCTGAAGCCCCACTCGTTGTCATACCACGCCAGGGCTTTGACGAAGGTGCCGCCGGTGACCTTGGTGAGGGTGGACTCGTAGACGCTGGAAGCCGGATCGTGGTTGAAGTCCATCGACACCAGTGGCTCGTCGTTGTACTTGAGGATGCCCTTGAGCGGACCCTCGGCCGCTTCCTTCATGATCTTGTCGATCTCCTCCTTGGAGGTCTCGCGCTTGACCACGCACGAAAGATCCACCAAAGAGACGTTGATGGTGGGCACGCGGATGGCGAAGCCGTCCAGCTTGCCGTTCAGCTCCGGCATCACCAGGCCCACCGCCGCCGCGGCGCCGGTCTTCGTCGGGATCATCGACATGGTGGCCGAGCGCGCCCGGCGCAGGTCGGAGTGATAGACGTCGGTCAGCACCTGGTCGTTGGTATAGGAATGGATCGTGGTCATCAGGCCGTGCACCACGCCGACCTTGTCGTGCAGCACCTTCACCAGCGGCGCCAGGCAGTTGGTGGTGCACGACGCGTTCGAGATCACGGTGTCGCTGGCCTTCAGGGTCTGGTGGTTGACGCCGAAGACGATGGTGCCGTCCACGTCCTTGCCGCCCGGCGCCGAGATGATGACCTTCCTGGCGCCCGCCTTCAGGTGCGCCGAGGCCTTCTCCTTGCTGGTGAAGAGGCCCGTGCACTCGTGCACCACATCGACGTTCAGGTCCTTCCACGGCAGTTCGGCGGGGTTGCGCACCGCCAGCACCCGGATGCGGTCGCCGTTCACCACCATGAAGTCGCCGTCCACCTTGACGTCCCCGGGGAACTTGCCGTGCACCGTGTCATAGCGGGTCAGGTGGGCGTTGGTCTTGGCGTCGCCGAGATCGTTGATGGCGACGATCTCGATCTCTTTGTTGCGTCCCGACTCGTAAAGCGCCCGCAGGATGTTGCGCCCGATGCGCCCGTAACCATTGATCGCGATGCGGATTGGCATGGAAGACTCCCCTGGAAAGAAACGAAAATTTTTAGTGTAACGCAGCAGCAGCGGCGCCTCCCAGCGCCGCCGCCGGATGCGGTCAGATCACGCCCTTGACCTTGCGCGCGACGTTTTCGACGGTGAAGCCGAAGTGCTTGAACAGCTCGCCGGCCGGCGCCGATTCGCCGAAGGTGTCGATGCCCACCACCGCGCCGTCGAGCCCGACGTACTTGCGCCAGCCGTCGGTGACGCCCGCCTCCACCGCGACGCGCGGAACTCCCGGCGGCAGGACGGCGTCGCGATAGGCCGGGTCCTGGGAATCGAAGCGCGACGTGCACGGCATCGAAACCACCCGCACCGGGACGTTTTCCGCCGCCAGCGCCTTCTGGGCCGCCATGGCCAGGGGCACCTCCGTGCCGGTGGCAATGATCACGCAGCGCGGCTTGCCGCCCGCGGCTTCCGACAGCATATAGCCGCCGCGGCGGATGTTCCCGATGGTCGCCGCGTCGCGCGGCTGAAATGCGGAATTCTGGCGCGAGAACAGCAGGCTCACCGGCCCGTCCTTGCGCTCGATGGCGCAGGCCCACGCCGTCACCGATTCCACAGTGTCGCAGGGACGCCAGACTTCCATGTTGGGGATGAGGCGCAGCGTGGCGGTCTGCTCCACCGGCTGGTGGGTCGGGCCGTCCTCGCCCAGGCCGATGGAATCGTGGGTGAACACGAAGATCGGCCGGATCTTCATGAGGGCGGCCATGCGCAGCGCGTTGCGCGCGTATTCCGAGAACATCAGGAAGGTGCCGCCGTAGGGGATCAGCCCGCCGTGCAGCGCCATGCCGTTCAGCAGCCCGCACATGCCGAACTCGCGCACGCCAAAGTAGACGTAGTTGCCGCCGTCCTTGCGGGTAACGGGTTTGGAGCCCGACCAGTTGGTGAGGTTGGAGCCGGTCAGGTCGGCGGAGCCGCCGATCAGCTCCGGCAGCACCGGCGCGAGGCCCTCGATCGCGATCTGGGACGCCTTGCGGGTCGCCACGGTTTCGGCCTTGTCGTTCACCCGCTGCACCAGTGCCTTCACATGGGCGTCCCAGTCCTGCGGCAGATCCCCGGCCATGCGGCGCTCGAACTCGGCCGCCTCCGCCGGATACGCGCGGCGATACTCCTCGAATTTGGCCTTCCACTCGGACTCGTCGCGCGCGCCCTTGTCGCGTGCGTCCCAGGCGGCATAGACGTCGGCGGGGATCTCGAACGGTCCGTGGGTCCAGCCGATGTGGGGGCGCGTTGCCGCGATCTCGGCATCCCCCAGCGCGGCACCGTGGACGTCGTGGGTACCGGCCTTGGTGGCCGCGCCCATGCCGATCACGGTCTTGCAGCAGATCAGCGTCGGCCGGTCGGTGACCCGTTTTGCCTCCTCGATGGCGCCCTGGATCGCCACCGGGTCGTGGCCGTTCACGTCCGGGATCACCTGCCAGCCGTAGGCCTCGAAGCGCTTGGGCGTGTCGTCCTGGAACCAGCCCTCGACAGGGCCGTCGATGGAGATGCCGTTGTCGTCGTAGAAGCAGATCAGCTTGCCCAGCCCGTGCACCCCGGCCAGCGAGCAGGCCTCGTGGGAGATGCCCTCCATCAGGCAGCCGTCGCCGAGGAAGACATAGGTGTAGTGGTTGACGATATCGAAGCCGGGCCGGTTGAACTGGGACGCAAGCACCTTCTCGGCCAGCGCCATGCCGACGGCGTTGGCGAGCCCCTGGCCGAGCGGGCCGGTGGTGGTCTCGACGCCGGGCGTGACGCCGTACTCCGGATGCCCCGGCGTTTTCGAATGCAGCTGACGGAAGCGCTTGATTTCCTCCATCGGCAGGTCGTAGCCGGTGAGGTGCAGCAGCGCGTAGAGCAGCATCGAGCCATGGCCGTTGGAGAGCACGAAGCGGTCGCGGTCCGCCCACTTCGGGTTCGCCGGGTTGTGGCGCAGGTGATGGATCCACAGGACCTCGGCAATCTCCGCCATGCCCATGGGCATGCCGGGATGGCCCGACTTGGCTTTCTCGACGGCGTCCATCGCCAGCGCGCGCACGGCGCTGGTGAGATTCCGGAACACCGGGGCTTGGAAATCCTTGAAGCGTGCTTTGGCAGTCATGCCCAGTTCCCTTTGGCCTAAAAACCGTGTGTTGCGCGATCCCGCGGTGCTGTTTTTTTGTCGTCGCAGCGGCGCGTGCCGGTGGCCGGGGCATCGACTCGGCGCAAGCCTGGCGCGCGGCAGGTCGGGGATTATCGCCGACCGCGTTTTGGCCGATCAACGCCGGCGGCGCAACTTCGCTCCGGGATTATCGCGGCTCACCCCGCCGCCGGCTAATCCAATGTTTTTATGATGGGCATAACCCGAACCCCAGGGATTTGCCGCGCCGGCTGACGCCGCACGCGCACCAGGATGCCGGAACCGGGGTCAGTCGCCGCTTTTCCCGGGCACCCGGATGCCCAGTTGCTTGAGCTTGCGGTAGAGGTGGGTACGCTCGAGGCCGGCCTTTTCCGCCACCCGCGTGATGTTGCCGTCCTCGAGGACGATGTGGTGCTCGAAATAGAGCCGCTCGAAGCGCTCGCGCGCCTCCCGCAGGGGCAGATCCAGCGGCACCGGCGCCGCGGCCGCGGCCGCGTTCCGCGGCAGCAGCCGCTCCACGTCCTCGGCGCCGATCTCCTCGGTCAGGCAGGTCTGCGCGAGCGAGCGCACCACGCTCTCCAGCTGCGCCAGATCGCCCGGCCACGGGCTGTTGCGCAGCGCGTTGAGCGCCGCCGTGTTGAACGTGCGCATCGGCGCATCGCCGGACTCCACCATGCGCACCAGCAGCGTGCGCGCGATCTCCGGAATGTCCTCCCGGTGATCGGCCAGCGCCGGCACCGCCACCGTGCACGCGGCGAGCATCTGCAGCAGCCGCGCATCGAACTGGCCCTGGGCGGTGAGATCCCCGAGCGGGCGCGACGCGCCGCAAACCAGCCGCACGTTGTGCTTCTCCAGGTTGCCCGCGAGCAGCAGCAGTCCGCGCTGCTCCATGCGGTTGAGGTCGGTGATGTCCGGAAAGAACAGCAGCCCGTCGCGCGCCGTCTCCAGCAGCTGGTCGCTGGGCTCCAGCAGCACCGTCGTGTTCTCGGGGGCCACGAAGGGCGTGTTCGGACGCTGCAGGTAGCGCGCGCACAGCTCGGTCGCGGCGCCGGGGGGGCCCTGCAGCAGCACCGGCAGGCGCAGATTCGCCACCTGGTCGAGCCGGCGCCGCAGCTCCTCGACTGCCACCGAGGTGCCCATCGCCTGCAGCGAGAGCGGCTGTACCGCCTCGGTCTGGACGCGCGACAGCGCGCGGCCGACGGTGGCCAGCAGTTTCTGCATGGCGATCGGTTTCTCGAGGAAATCGAACGCGCCCATGCGCGTCGCCTCCACCGCCGTGTCGATGGTGGCGTGGCCCGACATCATCACCACCGGCATGGTGAGCAGCCCGCGGCTCGCCCACTCGCGCAGCAGCGTGACGCCGTCGGTGTCGGGCATCCAGATGTCCAGCAACACGAGGTCGGGACGCGTGTGGCTGCGAAAGTCGCGCGCCTCGCTGGCGCTTTCGGCGAGGCGCACCCGATAGCCCTCGTCCTCCAGGATCTCCGACAGGAGCTCCCGGATGCCGATCTCGTCGTCGACGATGAGAATCTGGTTGGGTCCCACGCGCGTGCCTCAGCTAGCCCGGCGCACTCGCGCCGTGTCCGCCTTCGATGCCGGCAGCTCCACGATCACCTGCGCGCCGCGGGGATCGCAATGCGCCAGCGTCACGGTGCCGTCGTGCTCGTCGACGATCTTCTTCACGATGGCGAGGCCGAGCCCGGTGCCCTTCGCCTTGGTCGTGATATACGGCTCGAACGCCCGCGCCGCCACGTCCTGCCGGAACCCGGGGCCGTTATCGGAAACGCTCAGGCGCACGCGCTCGCCCGCGACGGAAGTGGCCACCAGAATCTCGGCGTCGGCGCTGTCGGCGGTGGCGTCCTGGGCGTTCTTGATCAGGTTGTGCATGACCTGACGCAGTTTCTCGGCATCGCCTTGGATCGGCGGCAGGCCCGGCGTGAGCTGGACCCGGACGCGCGGCGTCGCGCCCTCATAGAGCGGCAGAATGTCCTGCACCAGGGAGTTCATGTCAAGTTCGGCCAGCTCCGGGGCGCGCGGCCGCGCGTACTCGCTGAAGTCATCCACCATCCGCTTCATGGCCTGCACCTGGGCGACGATGGTGCGCGTGGCGCGCTCCAGCACGCCGCCATCCGCTTCATCGAGCTTGGCTCCGAGCTTGTGCTGCAGACGCTCGGCCGCCAGCTGGATCGGCGTCAGCGGGTTCTTGATCTCGTGGGCGAGGCGGCGCGCGACTTCCCCCCACGCCGCGCTGCGCTGCGCCTGGATCAGGTCGGTGATGTCGTCGAAGACCGCCACGAAGCCGCCGGCCGCGGCCTCCGGCAGCGCCGCGCCGCGCGCCAGCAGCACCTGGACGCCGCCACCGACGCTGCGCTCCACCTGGCGCTCCCACGGGGTGCGGCCGGGACCGGGTTCGAGCGCCTGCAGCGCCACGATCAGCGGTTTCAGCGCCGGCAGCTGGGCCTCCAGCTCCTCCAGCGTGGCGCCGATGCGCTCGTCCAGCGGCGCCGCGAGAATCTCGCACGCGGCGCGGTTGGCCGAGCGCAGCCGCAGCCCCGCATCCAGCGTCACCACGCCGGAACTCAGGCTCGCCAGGATGCTCTCCAGGTAGGCGCGGGCTGCCTCCACTTCGTTCTGGCGCCGCAACGCCTCCTCGCGCGCTTCCTCCAGCTGATCGGTCATGGCGTTGAAGGAGGCGGTCAGTATCCCCAGCTCGTCACGGCTCTGCACCGGATGACGGCGGCTGAAATCCCCCTGCGCCACGGCGCGCGTGGCTTCCGCCAGGTTGCCGAGCGGTTTCGACAGGCGCTCGCTGAAAACGAACGCGAGCAGCAGCGCCGAGAGAAGCGAGAGCAGCAGCGCCACCGTAAGCGTGACGCGGTAGACGCGCTTCAGGCCGGTGCGTGCCAGCAGCAGTTCCTGATAGTCCTGGTAGACGCCCTGCACCAGTTCCGCGTCCTGGGCCAGCTGCTGCGGAACGGGCTGCAGCAGTTGCAGGACCCAGACGTCCTCGCCCGGGCGCAGCACGTTCACCGGTACCAGCACCCGCAGAAACAGGCCGCGCCCTGGCAGCGATTCGACCCCGGTGTAGGCTTTCTGGAGCAGGATCTGGCGCAGGATGGCGGAGTCGGGAAACTCCGGCAGCAGCGCCGCGCCGGAAGCCGTGGAGAACGCGATGACGCTGCCGCGCTGATCGAACAGCGCCAGCTCGTACAGCCCGGACTGCTCCCGCAGCTGGTTCAGGAACCGCGGTGCGTCGCGGCGGGGCTGCTCCGCGAGCGTGGTGGCCATGCTGACCGCGCTGCCGTTCATGTCCTTCAGCAGCTGGTCCAGCGTCGAGCGCCCGAGGTTGAGGCCGCCCTCGAGGGCGCGCTCGACCCGCACGTCGAACCAGGACTCGATGCTCTTGGTGAGGAACTGCACCGAAACCACGTACACCAGCAGTCCCGGCACCGCCGCCATCACGGTGAAAAGCCCCAGCAGTCGCAGCGCGATCCGCGTGCCGAACACCCCGCGCCGCAAGCGCTGGATCAGCTGCACCGCCTGATAGCCCACCAGGAAAAGCAGCAGGAACGCCAGGGCGCCGTTGAGCGCCAGCAGCAGCGGATAGCGGCCGGCGAAGGCGCTGGTGTTGGCGCTGGCGGTGGCCAGCAGGTACAGCAGCACCGCGCCGACGCCGATCGCCAGCGGTACCAGGTGTTTCATCGGCGCGGTCCCGGCCCGCTCACGGCACCACCTTCCAGCGATACCAGTCGGACTTCACGACCCAGTCCCGCGTCGTGAGCGCGCTGGCCTGGGCCGCGGCCGGGAGCTCGTTCGGATCGAGCCGCATGCGCGTCGCCGCCTCGTACTCCACGCCCTTGCGCAGGTCCCCGCGGGAAGCCACCACGGCGTCGCGCACGCGGCCCAGGATTTTCAGGGCATCGTCCAGCGTATCGGCGTGGTGGAAGGACGCCTGGTCGGTGACGCGGAACTGGCGGGTCAGCGGCATGTAGGTCAGCGTGACCGGATGCGCGGCCACCACCACTTCCTCGCCGAACCAGAAGCGCCGCGGGCGGGTGACCTCGAAATCGACGACGAACGGCAGGGTGATGCCCCGGTTGAGCGCGTCCCTGAGCGGCGGAGTGAGGTAGACCGCGAACTCGGCGCTCAGGGCGAAGCCCGCCTCGTGGGGGATCAGCGCCGCCGACTCGACGACGATGCTCTGGGCACGCACCGTCCCGCACAGGAACATCAACAGCGCGGCGGACGCCAACAGGGCGAGGATGCGCGGGCAGTCAGCGTTTGGCCAGGCGGGCAAAGAAGAATCCGTCGTGAGCGGCATCGGGCAGCAGTTGCCAGAGCGCGTCGGGGCGGCCGGGAAGCGAGTCGAGCGAGGCGTCGCTCTGCGCGTCCAGGAAGCGCTCCACCACGCGCTGATTCTCGTCGGCAAACACGGAGCAGGTGACGTAGAGCAATGTACCACCGGCCTCCAGCGCCCGCCACAAACCGTCCAGCAGGCGCAACTGCTCGGCGGCGAACTTCCTCAAGTCCCGCGGCCGGCGCAGCCACTTCACGTCCGGGTGACGCCGCGCCACTCCGGACGCCGAACACGGCGCGTCCAGCAGCACGCGCTGGAACGGTTTGCCGTCCCACCACGCGCCGGGATCGCCGGCGTCGGCACACAAGACGCGTGCGCCGAGCCCGAGGCGCTGCAGATTCTGCTCGATGCGGCGCACACGGCCCGGGTCGCGATCGACCGCGGTGAGATCGACCGCTGCGTGCTCGAGGATGTGGGCGGCCTTGCCGCCGGGCGCGGCGCAGGCGTCGAGGACGCGCATCCCCGGCGCCAGGTCCAGCAGTTCCGCGGCGTGCTGGGCGCCGAGGTCCTGCACCGACACCCAGCCCTCGGCGAAGCGCGGCAACTGCTCCACGGGCGCCGGGTGCTCCAGCAGGATTCCCGCCGGCGGCACCGCGCGCGCCGCGATCTGCGCCTCCGCCAGCAGGCCGAGGTAGGTCTCCAGCGTGGCGCGGCGGCGGTTCACCCGCAGCGCCATCGGCGGCTTGCCGTTGCCGATCTCCAGCAGCCGCTCGAAATCGTCCGGGTACTGGACCCGCAGCCGGTCGATCCACCACGCCGGGTGGGAGTAGCGCGCCACCGGATCGGCGGCGCGGAGTTCCGTCAGGAGTTGCGCACCCCCGCGTTGAAAATTGCGCAGGACGGCGTTGGCGAACCCCCGCGCTGCGCCGCCGGTCAGATCCGCCGCCGCGCCCACCGCTTCGTTCACCACCGCGTATGGCTGGCCTTCGGAGAACTCCAGCTGATAGAGCGCCACCAGCAACAGCGCGCGCAACCGCTCCGGGCGCGGTGGACGCTCGGCCAGGCGTTTCAGGGCGGCGTCCAGCAGCCCGTAGTGGCGCAGCGTCCCATAGGCAAGGTCCTGCGCCCGCGCGCGCTCGCCGCGCGGGGCGTCCCGCAGCCGGTCGAGCACGGCGGGCAGAGCATCCCCCAGGCTCGCGCCCGCCAGCACCTGGCTCACGGCGTCCGCCGCAGCAAGCTGCGCCTCACGCATGGGGGTGTTCTGGCGGCATGGCGGCGGGTCAGGCGCCGAGGCGCTCACCCGGGTGCAGCGGGAAGCCCTTGAGGAACTCCTCGGCATCGAGGGGGCGCCCGCCGGGCCGCTGGAGGGACTCGAGGCGCAGCGCGCCGGTGCCGCAGGCGACGCAAACCCCGTTGCCCGCCGCCAGCACGTCGCCCGGCGTGCCCGAGCCCTCCGCCAGCGTTGCCCGCCAGACTTTCAGCACGGTTCCCCGCGCCGAAGTGGTCGCGCCCGGAAACGGATTGAACGCCCGCACCTGACGCTCCAGCTCAGGCGCCGGGCGACGCCAATCGAGCGCCGCCTCGTGTTTGTCGATCTTGGCCGCGTAGCACGCCCGGGCATCGTCCTGGGTCACCGGAGTCAGCGATCCGGCGGCGAGCCCCGGCAGCGCCTCGACGATGCACTGCGCGCCGAGCGCGGCGAGCCGGTCATGCAGCGTGCCGGCCGTGTCGTCGAGGCGGATCTCGAGCGAGCGCTGCAACAACATGGGACCGGTGTCGAGCCCGGCATCCATCTGCATGATGGTGATGCCGGTGGCGCGGTCGCCGGCGAGTATCGCCCGCTGGATCGGCGCGGCCCCGCGCCAGCGCGGCAACAGCGAAGCATGGATGTTGATGGCGCCGAGCCGCGGGATGGCGAGCATCGCGGGCGGGATGATAAGCCCGTAGGCCGCCACCACCAGCGCATCGGCTCCAAGCGCGGCCAGTTCGACCTGAAGCGCCGGGTCCTTGAGCGTCGTCGGAGTTCGGACAGGAATTCCGGCCTCGCGGGCGAGCCGGCTGACGGCGCTCTCAGCGGGGCGCATGCCGCGCCCGGCCGGGCGGGACGGCTGGGTCAGCACCATAACGATGTCATGCCCGGCAGCGGCGAGAGCGGAGAGGGCGGCGGCGGCAAATTCCGGCGTGCCGGCGAATACGAGCCTCACGGGACGCGGGACGCCGCGGCGGCGCTACATCGCCTGGCGCTGCTGCTTGCGCAGCTTGGCGATGATGCGATTCTGCTTGAGTCGCGAGAGGTACTCGACGAAGACCTTGCCCTGCAGATGATCGATTTCGTGCTGGATGCAGACCGCCAGCAGGCCGCTGGCTTCGAGAGTGAGCGATTTGCCGGTCTGATCCAGGGCGCGGACCGTGACGCGCTCCGCCCGCTCCACGCGCTCGTAGACGCCGGGGACCGACAGGCATCCTTCCTCGCATTCCGCGAGCCCGGAATGCTCGATGATCTCCGGGTTGATGAACACCAGCAGCTGATCCCGGGTCTCGGACACATCGATGGTGATGACCCGCAGATGAACGTCGATCTGGGTGGCCGCCAGGCCGATGCCGGGTGCCGCATACATGGTCTCGGCCATGTCCCGCACCAGATCACGGATGGAGTCATCGACCACGGCGACTCGCTCGGCCTGGATGTGGAGCCTGGGGTCAGGGTAGTGGAGGATTTTTCGAAGCGCCATAAAATCTTGCAAATTGAATAGACTAGATTCAGAATTTAATCTAAAGTTTGAACCAGGGAGGGACCGTCCGGCACCCAGCCGGCCGCCCCGGCGACATCGTCTTTACGTTCGAAAGGCCGAGCGCTATGCGTAAGATCATTATATCCCTGCTGTTGTTTCCCGGATTTCTCGCCCTGGGGGCGATCGCCGACGAGCTGAAACTGGCGCCGGACGCGCCGGACCGCTACGTGGTGCAGAAGGGAGACACGCTCTGGGACATCTCCGGACGGTATCTGCGCGATCCGTGGCGCTGGCCCCAGTTGTGGGGGATGAACAAGGATCAGGTCAAGAATCCCCATCTGATCTACCCGGGGGACGTCCTGGTGCTGGACCGCTCCGGCGGGACGCCCCGTCTGGCGAGGGGCATGGAGACGGTCAAGCTCAGCCCTCGGGTGCGCGAGACCAGCACCGGCCGCAATGCGATCCCCACCATCGCCGCCGCGGACCTGCGTGCCTTCCTGGCCCGCCCGCTCATCATTGACGCGAACGGGCTGGACGGCTCGCCGCGGATCGCCGCGACCCAGGAAGGGCGGGTGATCGCCTCCGCGGGAGATCTGGTGGGCGTCACGGGGCTGCCGCGAGACCAGGGCCTGGTCTGGGACATCTACGAACCCGGTAAGGCGCTGAAGGACCCCGAAACGGAGGAAATCCTCGGGTACGAGGCCGTGCATCTCGGCGCCGGCCGTGTCTACCGGTTCGAGGATCCCATCTCCATCATCGAGATCACCGCCGCCAAGGAGGAAATCCTCACCGGCAGCCGGCTGGTGAAGGCCTCCGATCCGGGGGTGATCAACTTCGTCCCGCGCGCGCCGGAAAAGGACATTTCCGGGCGCATCATCAGTAACTATCGCGCCGGCACGGAGGTGGGTCCGAATGCCATTGTGGTGCTCAATCGCGGCCGCCGCGACGGGGTAGCACCGGGCCACGTGTTCCAGGTCATGCCGAACGAGGGGCGCGCCAACTTCGAGCGCGGTGCCAAGAACATCGAAGTGCCGCCCATCCGCATTGGGCTGGTCATGGCCTTTCGCGTCTTCGACCGCGTGACCTACGCGCTGGTGATGGACGCCAAGCGCCCCATCGGTCTCGGGGACGTGGTCCGCAACCCGTAATTCATCGCGCCGCCTTCGGCGCCCCTTGCCCATCGACGCCCGTATTGAGGCCTGGCTCAGGCTTTGCCTGACCCCGGGCCTGGGGGACCGGGCGCGGCGTCAGCTCCTGCAGGCTTTCGGTGGTCCCGAGGAAGCCCTCGCCGCAAGCCCTGCCGCGGTGGAGAAGGCGGCCGGTGGGCCAGCCGCGTCGGCACTGCGCCAGGGTCCGGATCCCGACCAGGTCGCGCGGTCCATCGAGTGGCTGGCGCAGACCGGTAACCGCCTGATCCCCCTGGAGGATCCCGACTACCCGCCGCGCCTGCTCGAACTGGCGGATCCGCCCACGGTTCTTTACGCGAAGGGTCGCGTTGAACTCCTGGGGCATCCCTCGCTGGCGGTCGTCGGCAGCCGCAGTGCGACCGCTCAGGGGATCGCCAACGCCGAGGCGTTCGCCCGCGCGCTGAGCGACCGGGGACTCACCATCGTCAGCGGTCTGGCGCTGGGCATCGACGCGGCAGCGCATGCGGGTGGGCTCGCCGGGGACTCGTCCAGCGTTGCGGTGGTGGGCACCGGGCTCGACCTGGTTTATCCGGCCCGCAATCGCGCTCTGGCCCATCGCCTGGCGGAGGACGGACTCCTGGTATCGGAATTCCCCCTCGACACGCCGGCGCGAGCTGCCAACTTCCCGCGCCGCAACCGCATTCTCAGCGGGCTCTCACTCGGGGTCCTGGTGGTGGAAGCGGCCCTTCACAGCGGATCCCTCATTACCGCTCGCCTAGCCGCCGAGCAGGGCCGGGAGGTCTTTGCGCTTCCGGGTTCGATCCATTCGCCGCTGAGCAAGGGATGCCATCGCCTGATCAAGGAAGGGGCCAAGCTGGTCGAGTCCGCCCAGGACGTGCTGGAGGAGCTGGGATTCCCGGCCGGCGCTCCGGCCCAGGCGGGGTCCGGTCCGGGTCACCCGCTGCTCGTCCATTTGGGATTCGATCCGGTCGACGCGGGCACCCTGGCGACTCGCAGCGGTCTCACGCCGCAGGCTGTGGCGGCGGCGCTGCTGGAGCTGGAGTTGGCCGGCCAGGTCGTGAGCCTGCCCGGCGGACGCTATCAGCGCCTCGTCTAATTTCAATCTTATCAAATAGCTGAGACTTGATTAGCAAGCGCTCACCAGCGCTCGCTCAGGAAGTTTCAGCTTGTCGGGGTCGGTGTGAGCTTCTATCATCAGCCCTCCCTGCGCCCCCGCCGGATGAAACCGGCTCCCTAATAGCAGGAACCGAATCCACCATGGGCAAAAAACTCATCATCGCCGAAAAGCCGTCCGTCGCCGCCGACATCGCCCGCGCCTTGGGAGGCTTCAAGAAGCACGACGACTACTACGAAAGCGACGACTACGTGCTGTCGTCGGCGGTCGGCCACCTGCTAGAACTGGTGGTTCCGGAGGATTACGAGGTCAAGCGCGGCAAATGGTCGTTCACCCATCTGCCGGTGATCCCGCCCCATTTCGAGCTCAAGCCGATCGAGAAATCCCAGGGTCGCCTCAAGACCCTGCTGAAGCTGATCAAGCGCAAGGACGTGACCGGACTGGTCAACGCCTGCGACGCAGGCCGGGAAGGCGAGCTCATCTTCCGTTACATCGCCCAATATGCCGGCGCCAAGAAGCCGGTGGAGCGCCTGTGGCTGCAGTCGATGACGCCGGCGGCCATTCGGGAGGGCTTTGACGCGCTGCGCGGCGACCGCGAGATGCAGCCGCTGGCGGCGGCGGCCCGCTCGCGCTCGGAAGCCGACTGGCTGATCGGCATCAACGGCACGCGGGCGATGACCGCGTTCAACTCCAAGGAAGGCGGTTTTTACAAGACCACCGTCGGCCGGGTGCAGACGCCCACCCTGGCGATCCTGGTGGAGCGCGAGCAGCGCATCCGGGATTTCGTCGCACGCGACTATTGGGAGGTCCACGCCACGTTCGCGGCGGCAGCCGGCGAGTACCCGGGCCGCTGGTTCGACGAGCGTTTCAGCAAGGAGAAGAAAGCTGACGACGCAGAGGCGCGGGCCGAGCGCATCTGGAAGGAAAGGGACGCCGAGGCGATCCGGAAGAGGTGCGACGGCAAGCCCGGCGTCGTCACCGAGGAGGCCAAGCCGACCACGCAGGCGCCGCCGCTGCTCTACGACCTCACCAGCCTGCAGCGGGAGGCGAATTCGCGCTTCGGATTTTCGGCCAAAGCCACCCTCGGGCTGGCCCAGGCGCTCTACGAGAAGCACAAAGTGCTGACCTATCCGCGGACCGACTCGCGCGCCTTGCCCGAGGACTATCCCGCCACCGTCAAGAAAACCCTGGAAATGCTCGCGGGCAAGGGCGAGGCCAGGCCCGCGTCCGCGCTGGCACCGTTCGCCCGGGAAGTGCTCAAGCAGGGCTGGGTCAAGCCCAACAAGCGCATTTTCAACAACGCCAAGGTGTCGGACCACTTCGCCATCATTCCGACGTTGCAGCCGCCCAGGCAGTTGTCGGAGCCGGAGGCCAAGATCTATGACATGGTGGCGCGGCGCTTCCTCGCCGTGTTTCATCCTGCGGCCGAGCATCTGGTCACCACCCGCATCACGCGCGTGGAGGGCGAGGCGTTCAAGACCGAAGGCCGCGTGCTGGTGAAGCCCGGCTGGCTGGCGGTGTACGGCCGCGAGGCGGCCGGCGACGACGCCAATCTGGTTCCGGTCAAGGACGCGGAGAAGGTGCGCACGCTGGCGGTGGAGGTGCGGGCGAACCAGACCCGCCCGCCGGCGCGCTTCACCGAGGCGACGCTGCTCTCGGCCATGGAAGGCGCCGGCAAGCTGATCGACGACGAGGATCTGCGCGAGGCGATGCGCGAGAAGGGACTCGGAACGCCGGCCACCCGCGCGCAGGTGATCGAGGGCCTGATCCAGGAGGAGTATCTGGTGCGGGAGAAAGGCGGCGAGCTGCAGCCGACGCCGAAGGCGTTCTCGCTGCTGTTCGCGATCCGGCACTTCGGCATCGACGAGCTGGCCTCTCCGGAACTGACCGGCGACTGGGAATTCAAGCTCAAGCAGATGGAGCACGGCGAGCTGCCGCGCAAGACCTTCATGGACCACATCGTGGAGCTCACACGCGAGATGGTGGAACGCATCAAGAGCGGCGAGATCCCTGACACCGCGTTCGCGACGCTCAAGCACCGCTGCCCCCAGTGCGCCAAGGGCAAGGTGTCGGAGAACTATCGCAAGTTCCAGTGCGACCGCTGCGATTTCTCGCTGTGGAAGGTGATCTCCGGCCGCGAACTGGCGCCGGAGGAAGTCGACGAGCTGATCGAGAAACGCGTGGTAGGCCCGCTGCAGGGGTTCCGCAGCCGGCTCGGCCGACCGTTCGTCGCCGCGCTCAAGCTCAACGCCGAGAACAGGATCGAGTTCGACTTCGGCCAAGGCACCACGGACGCCGACGGCACCGCCGAGGAAGTCGATTTCTCAGGCCAGGAGCCGCTCGGGGCATGCCCGAAGTGCAATGGGCGCGTCTTCGAACAGCCGATGGCCTACGTCTGCGAGAAGAGCGTGGGGCCCAACAAGTCCTGCGACTTCCGCTCCGGCCGCGTCATCCTGCAACGCCCCATCGAGCGCGGGCAGATGACCAAGCTGCTGGCGAGCGGCAAGACCGACCTGCTGCACCGCTTCATCTCGAAGAAGGGACGCCCGTTTTCGGCGTTCCTGGTGCGCCAGAGCGACGGCAAGGTGGGATTCGAGTTCGCGCCCCGGGAGAGCAAGGCCGGGCGCAAGAAGGACACCGCGGAGGTCAAGCCCGCCGCCCGTACAACCGGTCGCCGGGCGGCGTCGAAATAAGCTGCTCTCCGGACTCGCCGCGCGGGTCCGGCGGCAGGAACGAACTTTCCTAGACGTCGAGGTTGCGGACCCCGAGCGCGTTTTGCTCGATGAACGCGCGCCGCGGCTCCACCTGGTCGCCCATCAGCGTGGTGAAGATCTCGTCGGCGGCGATGCTGTCCTCGATCTGGGCCCGCAGCAGGCGGCGGCTGGCGGGGTCCATGGTGGTTTCCCAGAGCTGATCGGGATTCATCTCGCCAAGACCCTTGTAGCGCTGGACGTTGGCGTTGCGCTTCACCTCCTCGAGCAGCCAGTCGATGGCTTCCCGGAATTCCGTCACGGCGCGCTTGTGCTCGCCGCGCACCACGTAGGCACCCTTGCCCAACAGGCCGGCGAGGGCGTCGGCGGTTTCGCGGATCTGGGCGTAGTCGCCGCTGGCAAAAAACTCCTGGTCGAGGTGGCTGGTGCGCTCGACGCCATGTTCCTGGCGGCGGATGGCGAAACGGAAGGCCTCTGTCGCCTCGTCGAAATCCACTTCAACTCGCACGCCCGGCTTCCCTGCAGCCCGCTCCAGCGCCTCGGCGCTGCGCTGAGCGGCGGCATGATCGGCCAGCGAGACGTCGCGGACCTCCAGCAGCGCGCGCAGCACGCCGCGGTCGACGCCGTGGCCGACCCGGTCGATGACCGCTTCGGCGAGCAGATACTGCTGCGCCAGCTTTTCAAAGGCCGCCACCGGCAACGCCTCGCTGTCGGCACCGGGATGGAGTTCGGCGCCGTCCAGCGACTGGCGCAGAAGGAACTGCTTGAGTTCGTGGTCGTCGCGCAGGTAGGTCTCGCGCTTGCCGATCTTGATCTTGTACAGCGGCGGCTGGGCGATGTAGATGTGCCCGCGCTCGACCAGCTCCGGCATCTGGCGATAGAAGAAGGTCAGCAGCAAAGTGCGAATGTGGGAGCCGTCGACGTCCGCGTCAGTCATGATGATGACGCGGTGATAGCGCAGCTTGTCCGGGTTGTACTCGTCCTTGCCGATGCCGGTTCCAAGCGCGGTGATCAGGGTCGCGATTTCCTGCGACGAAATCAGCTTGTCGAAGCGCGCCTTCTCGACGTTGAGAATCTTTCCCTTGAGCGGCAGCACCGCCTGATTGCGCCGGTCCCGCGCTTGCTTCGCCGAGCCGCCGGCGGAATCGCCCTCCACCAGATAGAGCTCGGACAGGGCCGGGTCCCGCTCCTGGCAGTCCGCCAGCTTGCCCGGAAGTCCCAGGCCGTCCAGCACGCCCTTGCGGCGCGTGAGCTCACGCGCCTTGCGCGCCGCTTCGCGCGCGCGTGCGGCGTCGATGATCTTGCCGCAGATGATCTTCGCGTCCTGCGGATGCTCCAGCAGGAAGTCGTTGAGCTTCTCGGCCACCGCCTCCTGGACCACGGGCTGCACTTCCGAGGAAACGAGCTTGTCCTTGGTCTGGGACGAGAACTTGGGCTCCGGCACCTTCACGGACAGTACGCAGGTAAGCCCCTCGCGCATGTCGTCGCCGGTGGTTTCCACCTTGGCCTTTTTCGCCAGTTCCTCGCGATCGATATAGCCATTGAGCGTGCGTGTCATGGCCTGGCGCAAACCGGTGAGATGGGTGCCGCCGTCGCGCTGCGGTATGTTGTTGGTGAAGCATTGCACGGACTCCTGGTAGGAGTCATTCCACTGCATCGCCACCTCGACGGTGATGCCGTCGCGCTCGGTCACAGCGTGGAACACGGTCGGGTGCAGAACGTTCTTGCTGCGGTTCATGTACTCCACGAAACCCCGGACGCCACCGGAATAGGCGAAGTCCTCGGTCTTTCCGGAACGCTGGTCGACCATCTGGATGCGCACGCCGTGGTTGAGGAAGGACAGCTCGCGCAGGCGCTTGGCGAGAATGTCGTAATGCAGCTCGACCGGGCCGAAGATCTTCTCGTCGGCGAGAAAATGCACCTCCGTGCCGGTCTTCTCGGTCTTTCCGGTGACCTTCAACGGCTCCTTGGGCACGCCGTGGTCGAACTCCATCGCATACATTTCGCCGTCGCGGCGGATGGTAAGGCGCAGCCACTTCGACAGCGCGTTGACGCAGGAGACACCGACCCCGTGCAGCCCGCCCGAGACCTTGTACGAGTTGCTGTCGAACTTGCCGCCTGCGTGCAACTCGGTCATCACGATTTCCGCAGCGGAGCGCTTGAACTCGTCGTCGTCCTTGATGCCGGTGGGAATCCCGCGCCCGTTGTCGATCACCGACACCGAGTTGTCAGGGTGGATGATGATCTTGATGTCGTCGCAGTAGCCGGCCAGCGCCTCGTCGATGGCGTTGTCCACGACCTCGAACACCATGTGGTGCAGACCGGTCCCGTCCGAGGTGTCGCCGATGTACATGCCGGGGCGCTTGCGCACCGCCTCCAGGCCCTTGAGGACCTTGATGCTGCTCGAGTCGTATGTCGTCATGCGCTCTTGAATGGGATGGATGGCGTCGGGCGGCACGTCAGATGCGCATCGGCATGACGACGTACTTGAAGCCTTCGTCGCCCGGAAGCGTGACCAGGCAGCTCGAGTTGGGGTCGTGGAACTCGCAGCGCACGGTCTCGCTGCTCACGTTGCTGAGAACGTCCAGCAGGTAAGACACGTTGAATCCGATATCCAGGGCATCGCCCTGGTAGTCAACCGCCAGTTCTTCCTGAGCTTCCTCCTGCTCGTTGTTGGTGCAGATGAGACGCAGGCTGCCGTTGGTCAGCACCACCCGCACGCCGCGGATCTTGTCCGTCGAAAGAATCGCCGTGCGCTGCAGCGCCTGCAGGAGCGCTGTCCGCTCGGGATTGATGATCTTGGTGTGCCCGACGGGAATGACGCGCGTGTAATCCGGAAACTTGCCGTCCACCACCTTGGTGACCAGAACCACGTCGTCGAAGCGGAAACGGACCTGATTCGGGCGAATGGAGATCTCGATGGGCTCATCGGTGTCGCCCAGCAGCTTCAGCACCTCGAGCACCGCCTTGCGCGGAATGATGACGTCGCGCGCTGCGCTTGCCCCGCTGAGCGCCGTGGCCGCAAGCGCCAACCGGTGGCCATCCGTCGCCACCACCTTCAACTCATCGGGCAATACGACGAGCAGCAGCCCGTTCAGGTAGTAACGGATGTCCTGTTGCGCCATCGAGTAGTGCACCAGGGCAAGGATGCGGCGAAGCTCCTTCTGCGGCAGCGAAACCCTGACCTCATCCGCGGCGGATTCGGCAATGCGCGGAAAATCCTCTGCCGGCAGCGTCTGGAGACTGAAACGGCTGCTTCCCGCCTTCACCTGAAGGCGGCTTTCCTCGGACGACAGAACCACCTTTGTATGCTCGGGCAGTGCCCGCAGGATGTCCTGCAGCTTACGCGCAGCCACCGTAAGGGAGAACGGCGCAGCGCCTTCCTTCAAGCCTTGGGCAGTGGTGGACACCTGGATCTCCAGGTCTGTAGCAACAAACCGGGTTCCGTCCTTATCCCGTTCAATCAAAACATTGGACAGAATCGGCAGGGTATGGCGCCGCTCAACGATACCGGTGACGGTCTGCAGGGGCTTGAGCAGCGTATCTCGGTCGGCTTCGATCAATAACATTGAATTATCCTTTTGGTAGTAATAGTTAGATCTCTACAGACCGTTGGATAACCAAAAATTTTTTAATTATAACAAGAAGTTGTTTGAATTTCAAAGAAGCTTGAGAGGGCGGGGAAACCTGTGGATTGTTTGTGCATGAAACGCGGGACAATCGTCGCGGAGCGACTTATCCACATTCGCCGGGGACGTTATCAACCGCGCAAAATTTGTACCAAGGTCTTGAAATCTCGAGATATCTCAGGATTCGTGCCTTGCAGTTCGGTAATCTTGCGGCAGGCATGTAGAACCGTCGTGTGATCTCGCCCCCCAAAGGCGTCCCCGATATCCGGCAAGCTCAAGGTGGTCAGTTCCTTTGCCAGAGCCATCGCCAGTTGACGGGGCCGGGCAACGTTACGGGAGCGCTTTTTTGAATAGAGATCTGCCACCTTGATCTTGTAGTAGTCCGCCACCGTCTTCTGGATGTTCTCGATGGAAACCTGCCGGCTTTGAACGGCGAGCAGGTCTTTCAGCGCCTCCCGGGCCACCTCGAGGCTGATGGGCATGCCGGTAAACCGCGAGAACGCAATGACGCGTTTGAGAGCGCCTTCCAGTTCCCGGACGTTGGACCGGATGTTCTTGGCGATGAAAAAGGCGACGTTCTCATCGAGAACCACCTGCTCGGTCACGGCCTTCTTGATCAGAATGGCGACCCGCATTTCCAGCTCCGGGGGCTCCACCGCGACCGTGAGACCCCAGCCGAAACGGGAGATCAGGCGATCTTCCATCCCGTTGATTTCCTTTGGATACGTGTCGCAGGTGATGATCACCTGCTTGTGACCTTCGATGAGGGCGTTGAACGCGTAGAAGAACTCCTCCTGGGTGCGGCTCTTGCCGCTAAAAAACTGGATGTCGTCGATGAGCAGCAGATCCAGGGAGTGGTAGAACTGCTTGAACTCGTCGAATGACTTGTGCTGGTAAGCCTTCACCACGTCCGAGACGTATTGCTCGGCGTGGGTGTAGCGGATCTTGGCGTCCGGGTGCAGTTGCTGCACGAGGTTGCCGATGGCCTGGATCAGGTGCGTTTTGCCGAGACCGACACCGCCATAGATAAATAGCGGGTTATAGGCGGTACCCGGATTCTCCGCGACCTGTATTGCCGCCGCCCGCGCCAGCTGGTTGGCTTTGCCGGTAACAAAGGTCTCGAAAGTAAACAGCGGGTTAAGGCGCGAGGCGTCGCGGGGCCGCAACGGTTTCATTTTGGGACTCGCGGCGGGGGGCGCCCGCTCAACCCGCGGCGCCGCGATACGAAGCTCGACTTTTCGGCGGGTGCCGAAATGGGCGACTGCAAGTTGTTCGATGACCGAAACGAACCGTGCCTTCACCCAGTCCAGGACAAACCGGTTGGGCGCCGAGAGCACGATCGTCTGGCCCGAGTCCTCGTAACGGAGCGGCTTGATCCAGGTATTGAACTGCTGCGGACTCAGCTGCTGTTCGAGATGGTCCAGGCAAGCAGTCCAAAAGGTATCCATGAAAAAAACCGTATCTTTTCTTGTGCGAGCACGATGCCGGAGGACGCTGCGGAACGCAGCTGGCGGAGGGACGATTGTAGTCGGTTCAGAGGCAGTTATCCACAGCACCGGATGCGAATCGCGGTTGACAGCGCCCAACCCTCCAGTTTGTAATAGCGGGCTTTTCCATGCATGGGGTCAGGCGATGAAACGCACATATCAACCATCCGTTGTCCGGCGCCGGCGGACCCACGGCTTTCGCGCCCGGATGCGCACCCGGTCCGGCCGCGCCGTGATCAACGCCCGGCGCGCCAAAGGCCGGGCGCGGCTCGCCGTCTAGGGTCTGTCCGTCCCGGCTTACGCGTTTCCGAAATCCGCCCGGCTGCGCACCAGCGCAGAGTTTCGGGCGGTTCTCGGCCGCAGAGCGGGCGTGGCCGGCCGGTTTTTCCAAGTTTACTTTCGTTCGAACGCATGCCCTGGAGCACGCCTCGGCGTCGTGGCCGGGCGCAAGGCGGCTGGAAACGCGGTTCATCGAAACTTCGTCCGCCGGCTGATACGGGAGACGTTTCGCCTGAACCGGAGCCGTCTCGCGCAGGCGGATTTCGTGGTCCGGGTCGTGCGGCCCGTGGGGCGGGGCGATAGCCTCGCCGCACGCGAAGAACTGAACGAACTGCTGCTTAGAGCGTCGAGCCAATGTCACGCCTGCTGAATGCGCTGATCCGGGCCTACCAAGTGGCCGTGAGTCCGTTCATCGGGCCGCATTGCCGCTATACGCCAAGTTGCTCGGAGTACGCGCGCGAGGCCATCGAGCGCTACGGCGCCGCCCGTGGGTCGTGGCTTGCCGCCAGGCGGGTTGCGCGCTGCCATCCCTTCCACCCCGGCGGCCACGACCCCGTGCCCTGATCGGCCCAGCCATGGAAATCCAGCGCCTGATTCTTTTCCTGGTGTTCTCGATGTCGCTGCTGTTCCTCTGGCAGGAGTGGGAGGCGTATCAGCGTGGCCCGGCATCCGACACACCGCGAACCACGGCCGGCCCGGACCAGCCGCCTGTATCGTCCTCCTCGGGGCCTGCTCCCAGCGTGGGGCAGGACCTGCTCAAGCAACAGGGGGTGCCCGACGCGACGCCGCCGAAAACGTCGGCCAGTACGGTCACGGTGGAGACCGACGTGCTGCGAGCGGAGATCAGCACGCTGGGCGGGGAACTGGTGCGCCTGGAACTGCTCCGGCACGTAGGAACGGTGGACAAGAGCAAGCCGTTCGTGCTGTTCGAGCGCGGCGGCGGACGAACCTATGTGGCCCAGTCCGGGCTGATCGGGGAGGGCCTGCCCAATCATCGTACCGAGTTTTCGGTCCTGCCGGGCCCGCGTTCGCTCGGGCAAGGCGCCAGAGAGATCAGCCTGACGTTGGTGGCCCAGGGCGAAAACGGCATCGGGGTGGAAAAGACCTACACCTTCCGCCGTGGAAGCTACGTGGTGGACCTGGCGTTTCGGATCAAGAACAGCGGCGCAAACCCCATCACGCCGTTTGCCTATCAGCAGCTGGTGCGCGACGGCGAGCCGCCCGAGGGCGATCCGAAAATGCTGCAGACGTATACGGGCGCGGCGTATTACACCGAAGCCGAGAAGTTCAGAAAGCTCGCCTTCTCCGACATCGAGAAGCAGAAAACCGGCCTGCCTAAGACCACGACGGACGGCTGGATCGGCATGCTGCAGCACTACTTCGTCTCGGCCCTCGTGCCGGAAGGCGATGTCACACGCGAGTTTTACGCAAGGCAGCTGGAAAAGGACCTCTATTCCGTGGGCGTCATCGTGCCGGTGGGCACGGTGGAGCCGGGGAGCGAGAAACGCGTCTCCACGCGGCTCTACGCCGGCCCGCAGGAGCAGCAGACGCTGGCCAAGCTGGCGCCGGGGCTGGACCTGGTGGTGGACTATGGCTGGCTCACCGTCATCGCGGTACCGTTGTTCTGGGTGCTCCAGAAATTCCACGGCCTAACCGGAAACTGGGGCGTCGCGATCATTCTCTTGACGGTGCTGGTGAAAGGGCTCTTCTATCCATTGTCGGCCGCCAGCTACCGCTCGATGGCGAAAATGAAGGCGGTGACTCCGCGCCTGCAGAAGATCAAGGAGCTGCACGGCCACGATCGTCAAAAGCTGCACCAGGCGATGATGGATCTGTACAAGACCGAGAAGATCAATCCCCTCGGCGGCTGCCTGCCGATCCTGATCCAGATCCCGGTATTCATTGCGCTCTACTGGGTGCTGCTCGCCAGCGTGGAACTCCGGAATGCGCCGTTCGCTTTGTGGATCAAGGACTTGTCTGTTGCAGACCCGTATTTCGTGCTGCCGGTGGTGATGGGCGCCACGATGTGGATCCAGATGAAGCTCAACCCGACGCCTCCGGACCCGATCCAAGCCAAGGTGATGCAGATCATGCCGATCGCATTCACCGTTTTCTTTCTGTTCTTCCCGGCCGGCCTGGTGCTCTACTGGCTGGTCAACAACGTCCTGTCCATCGCGCAGCAATGGCATATCACCCGCTCCATGGAAAGGGCCGCAGCCGCTGCCCATGGCAAGCGATGAGCCCATCGCGGCGATCGCCACGCCGCTGGGGCGCGGCGGCATCGGCGTTATCCGGGTTTCCGGAGCCGACCTGAGTTCCATCTCCCAGGCCCTCCTGGGTCGCGTGCCGCCGGCGCGGCGCGCGGTGCTCACCGTTTTCCGCGACGTCGACGGCGGCGCCATCGACGAGGGCTTGGCGTTGTACTTTCCCGCCCCCCATTCCTACACCGGCGAGGACGTGCTGGAACTGCACGGGCACGGCGGCGTCACGGTGATGAACTTGTTATTGCGGCGCTGTCTGGAGGCGGGCGCGCGCATGGCGGAGCCCGGCGAGTTCAGCAAGCGCGCCTTCCTTAAGGGCAAGCTGGATCTGGCCCAGGCGGAGAGCGTGGCCGATCTCATCGACGCCAGCACGGCCGAGGCCGCGCGCTCGGCCGTGCGCTCGTTGCGCGGCGAGTTTTCCCATGAGGTGGCGCGCCTCCGCGACGGCCTGATCGAGTTGCGGGCGCTCACGGAAGCCACGCTGGATTTCCCGGACGAGGAGGTGGATTTCCTCCAGGCTGCCGACGCGTTCCGGCGTCTCGACGCGTTGGCGTCACGATTGGACGAACTCCTGGCCAATGCCCGCCAGGGCGCGCTGCTGCGGGAAGGAGCGCACGTGGTGCTGGTGGGAATGCCGAACGTCGGCAAGTCGAGCCTGCTCAATCGCCTCGCGCGGGAGGAGCTGGCGATCGTCACCGACGTGCCCGGCACGACCCGCGATACCATCCGCACCCACATCCAGATCGATGGCGTACCGTTTCATGTGATCGATACGGCGGGGCTCCGGGATACTCAGGACGCGGTGGAGCGCATTGGCATCGAGCGGGCGCTGGCGGCGGCGGAGGCCGCCGATTTGATCCTGGTGGTCACGGAGTACGGGTCGCGCGCGTCACCGGAAGACGAGGCGATCCTCGCCCGGCTTCCCCAGCGCCTGCCGCGGATCCTGGTGCGCAACAAGATCGACCTGGAGGGCCTCGCGCCGGCGGTTCACCGCAGTGGACGCGACGCCGAGGTGTGGCTCTCGGCCAAGTCGGGCGACGGCGTGGCGCTGCTGCAGCAGGAATTGCTGCGCGACGTTGGCTGGACCGGCCAGGGCGAAGGCGTGTTCATGGCGCGCGAGCGGCATCTCGCGGCGCTGCGGGCGGCGGCGGCCCATCTGGCGCTGGCGCGGGAGCGGGTCGACCGCCTCGAGCTGTTCGCAGAAGAGCTGCGGCTGGCGCACGACGCCTTGGGTCGTATCACCGGCGAGTTCACGCCCGACGATCTTCTGGGCGAGATTTTCGGAAGGTTCTGCATCGGGAAATAGCGGTCGGTTTGCCTGCGCTGCGCAACGCAGCGTTAAAATAAAAACTTTTTCTGATCGCATAGACAAAGCCGACACGGAGGAGGGCCCCATGAGCGAGATGAGCGCACCCGCGCGGCCGGCGCTGAACGCCCCGAGCTACGTCCAGCATCGCGAGCTCATCGAGTGGGTGGGCCGCATGGCGGCGCTGACCCGGCCGGACCGGGTGGTCTGGTGTGACGGCTCCCAGGCGGAGTACGACCGCTTGTGCGAGGAGATGGTGCAGGCCGGGACGTTCATCCGCCTCAATCCGGCACGGCGGCCAAACTCTTTTCTGGCACGATCCGATCCGTCGGACGTCGCGCGCATGGAAGATCGCACTTTCGTCTGCAGCCGCCAGCGGGAGGACGCCGGCCCCAACAACAATTGGGTCGAGCCCGGCGAAATGCGTGACACGCTCCACCGCCTTTTTGAGGGCTGCATGAGGGGACGCACCATGTACGTGGTGCCGTTCAGCATGGGCCCGCTCGGCTCGCCCATCGCGCATATCGGCGTCGAGCTCTCCGACTCGCCCTACGTGGTGGCGAACATGCGCATCATGACCCGCATGGGCAAGGCCGTGTACGACGTCCTGGGCAAGGATGGCGAATTCGTGCCGTGCATGCACTCCGTGGGCGCGCCGCTGGCGGCCGGTGAAAAGGACGTGGCTTGGCCCTGCAGCCGCGAGCACAAGTACATCGTGCACTTTCCGGAGAGCAAGGAGATCTGGTCCTACGGGTCGGGCTACGGCGGCAATGCGCTGCTGGGGAAAAAATGCTTCGCCCTGCGCATCGCGTCGGTGATGGCAAAAGAGCAGGGCTGGCTGGCGGAGCACATGCTCATCCTGGGCATCACGTCGCCCCAGGGGGAAAAGAGCTACGTCGCGGCGGCGTTTCCGAGCGCGTGCGGCAAGACCAACCTGGCAATGCTGATTCCGCCCAGGGGGTTGGAGGGCTGGAAGGTGTCCACGGTGGGGGAGGACATCGCCTGGATCAAGCCGGGGAAGGACGGGCGTTTTTACGCCATCAACCCGGAAGCCGGGTTTTTCGGGGTCGCTCCGGGGACGTCCGAAGCCACTAACCCCAACGCCATGGCGAGTCTCCACGCCAACTGCATCTTCACGAACGTGGCGCTTACGCCCGACGGGGACGTCTGGTGGGAAGGCATGACCAAGGAACCCCCGCCCCAGCTGATCGACTGGCAGGGCAAACCGTGGACGCCGGGCTCGGGGCGCAAGGCCGCCCACCCGAACGCGCGCTTCACCGTCCCGGCGGTTCAATGCCCCTCGCTCGATCCCGACTGGGAGAACCCGAACGGGGTGCCGATCTCGGCGTTCGTTTTTGGCGGCCGGCGTTCGACCTCGGTACCGCTGGTATTCGAGGCCTTCAACTGGAACTACGGCGTCTACATGGCATCCACGATGGGTTCGGAGACCACCGCCGCCATCACCGGCCAGACCGGCGTGGTGCGCCGGGACCCGTTCGCCATGCTGGCCTTCTGCGGCTACCACATGGGCGATTACTTCAACCACTGGCTGCGCATCGGCCACACCATCTCTCATCCGCCCAGGATCTTTTGCGTGAACTGGTTCCGGCTCGACGGCAACGGGGAGTTCTTGTGGCCGGGGTTCGGCGAGAACATGCGCGTCCTGAAGTGGATCGTCGATCGCTGCCAGGGACGGGGGCGGGCCCGGGAGACCCCGTTGGGGTGGATGCCGCGTTACGAGGACCTGGACTGGACCGGCCTGGAATCGGTGAGCCGCGAGCAGTTCGAGGCGCTGATGGCGGTGGACACCGGCCTGTGGAAGGAGGAGTTGGAAGCCCACCATGAATGGTTCGAAAAGCTCAAGGACCGCCTGCCGCGCCAGTTGACGCTCAAGCGCGAGCTGTTCAATCTGAGTCTCTGGCACTGAACGTTGGACCGCCGGAGGTTTCACGTGAAACCTCCGGCGGTCAGGCAGGGGCGCCGTGGTTTCACGTGAAACTGGGCGGCCCCGCGGCTGGGGCTGATGCACCATTTCGAGTATCATTTGAGCCCTTTTCGGCGGCGCCCATGATCTTCCCCTCTGAGTTTGACGTGATCGTGATCGGCGGCGGCCACGCCGGCACCGAAGCGGCGCTGGCGGCGGCCCGCATGGGCGTGCGCACGCTGCTGCTGACCCACAACATCGAAACCCTCGGCCAGATGTCCTGCAACCCGTCGGTGGGGGGCATCGGCAAGGGGCACCTCGTGAAGGAGGTGGACGCGCTGGGGGGCGCCATGGCCGAGGCCGCGGACGAGGCCGGCATCCAGTTCCGCATTCTCAATTCCAGCAAGGGGCCGGCGGTGCGGGCGACCCGCGCCCAGGCGGACCGGGTGCTCTACAAGCAGGCGATCCGCCGCCGGCTGGAGAATCAGGCCAACCTCTGGTTGTTCCAGCAGGCGGTTGACGACCTGCGGCTCGAGGGCGAGCGGGTGAGCGGCGTCGTCACGCAGCTGGGCCTCATGTTCCGCGCCCGGGCGGTGGTGCTGACGGCGGGAACGTTCCTCTCGGGCCTGGTGCACGTCGGGCTCTCGAATTACCGTGCCGGCCGCGCCGGCGACCCGCCGGCGCTGACCCTGGCGGCGCGCCTGCGGGAGCTGAAACTTCCGGTTGGACGGCTGAAGACCGGCACGCCGCCTCGGATCGACGGGCGCAGCGTCGACTTCTCGGTGATGGAGCGGCAGCCGGGGGACGAACCGGTGCCCGTGTTCTCCTTTCTCGGGCGCGCGGATCAGCACCCGCGCCAGCTGCCGTGCTGGATCACCCACACCAACGCCGTGACCCACGACATCATCCGCGGCGGCCTCGACCGCTCCCCGATGTACTCCGGCGTGATCGAGGGTGTCGGCCCGCGCTACTGCCCGTCCATCGAGGACAAGGTGGTGCGCTTCGCCGGCAAGAGTTCGCACCAGGTGTTCCTGGAGCCGGAGGGCCTTGCCACCCACGAAATCTACCCCAACGGCATCTCCACCTCGTTGCCGTTCGACGTCCAGGTACGGCTGGTGCACTCGATCCGCGGCCTGGAGAACGCGCACATCGTGCGGCCAGGCTATGCCATCGAGTACGACTACTTCGATCCGCGCTGGCTCAAGGGCTCGCTCGAGACCAAGCAGATCGGCGGCTTGTTCTTTGCCGGGCAGATCAACGGCACCACCGGGTATGAGGAAGCCGCCGCCCAGGGCCTGCTGGCGGGTATCAACGCCGGTTTGCAGGTGTCGGGTCGGGGTCCCTGGTGTCCGGCGCGGGACGAGGCCTACCTTGGCGTTCTGGTGGACGACCTCATCACGCGGGGCGTGACCGAGCCGTATCGAATGTTCACCAGCCGCGCCGAGTACCGCCTGCAGTTGCGGGAGGACAATGCCGATCTACGCCTGACCGCGATCGGGCGCCGGCTCGGAGTCGTCGACGATCGCCGCTGGGATGCATTCGCCCGCAAGCGCGATGCGATTCTCGGGGAGCAGGAGCGGCTCAAGTCCACCTGGGTGAATCCCCGCTGTGTCGATGCGGCGCGGGCCGTCGAGCTGTTCGGCAAACCGCTGGAGAGGGAGGGCTCGGCCCTGGATCTGCTGCGGCGGCCTGAAACCACGTATCGGAGCTTGATGCAGCTTCCAGGCGTCGGTCCTGGAGTCGATGACCCCAGCGTTGCCGCGCAGGTGGAGATCCAGGCCAAGTACGACGGCTACATCGCGCGCCAGCAGACCGAGGTGGAGCGGAACCGGGCCCAGGAGGCCACCGTCCTGCCTCCCGGCCTGGACTTTTCCACCGTGCGGGGTTTGTCGAAAGAGGTCCAGCAAAAGCTCAATCTCCACCGACCGGAGACGATCGGGCAGGCAGCCCGGATATCCGGCGTGACCCCGGCGGCGATTTCCCTGCTGCTGGTCCACCTCAAGCGGGGTTTTCCCTGCAACCCGAACGACGCCAAGCGGACCGCCTGAACGTCGATGCCGACCTCCTGCGGCGTGGGCTGGACCAGCTGGGTCTTGCGCTGCGTGCGGAGGCCGTCGGTCAGTTGCGGGCGTATTCCGAACTGCTGCTGAAATGGAACCGCGTCTACAACCTCACGGCCGTCCGCGACCCGGAGAAAATCATCACCCACCATCTCCTGGACTCGCTGGCGGTGCTGCCCTACGTCGAGGGCCCGCGCGTCGTGGACGTGGGGGCGGGTGCCGGCCTTCCTGGGATCCCGCTGGCCATCGCCGCGCCATCCCTGCAGATCACGCTCATCGAGAGCAATCAGAAGAAGTGCGCGTTTCTCACGCAGGTGCGGGTGGAGATCGGGCTGGGCAACGTTGCCGTGGCCTGCCAGCGGGTCCAGGATCATCGCTCGAGTGTTGGATTCAACACATTGATTTGTAGAGCTTTTTCATCAATTTCCGAATTCCTGGCAGGTGCCGCGCCGCTTTGCGCCGACGGCGGTGTCATGCTGGCGATGAAGGGCGTTTACCCCGCGGAGGCGTTGCGGAGCATCCCCGCAGGCCTGCAATTGGAGGCGGTGCGCGCGTTGCAGGTTCCGGGGCTCGGCGCCGAGCGCCATCTGGTAATCGTGCGCAAGCCTGCCGCAGCGGCGGCGTGAGCGGGCGCGTCGGACGAGCACAATGACCCGGATCATCGCCATCGCGAACCAGAAGGGTGGCGTCGGCAAAACCACGACCGCGGTCAATCTCGCCGCCAGCCTTGCCGCCATGAAGCGGCGGGTCCTGCTGGTGGATCTGGATCCGCAAGGCAACGCCACTACCGGCAGCGGAATCGACAAGCGCGCGCTGCGGCACACCGTGTACGAGGTGCTGTTGGGCGTGTACGAGGTGCTGCTGGGCAAGGCACCCATCGTCGCCGTGCGCCGCCGGTCACCAGAGGGTGGCTTCGATCTGGTGCCGTCCAACCGCGAGCTGGCGGGGGCGGAGGTGGAACTGGTGGAGTTGCCCAATCGCGAGGCCCGCCTCAAGGAGGCGCTGAAGGCGGTATCCGACGAATACGATTTCATCCTGCTGGACTGCCCGCCCGCCCTGAACCTGCTCACCGTCAACGGGCTGGCGGCGGCGGAGTCGGTGCTGATTCCCATGCAGTGCGAGTACTACGCTCTGGAAGGGTTGTCGGACCTGATGCAAACCATCAAGAAGGTGCGCGCCCACTTGAACCCCAACCTGCAGGTTGAAGGCTTGCTGCGCACCATGTACGACCCGCGCAACATCCTCGGCCAGCAGGTGGCGGCGCAACTGGAGCAGCACTACGGCGAGCGCGTGTTTCGCACCGTGGTCCCGCGCAATATCCGCCTGGCGGAAGCGCCGAGCCACGGTGTTCCGGTGCTCTATCTGGACAAGACCTCCAAGGGGGCCCAGGCCTACCTCGCGCTGGCGGGGGAGATGCTGCGGCGGATGGAAGAGCAGGCCAAACAGGCGGCAGGAGCTTAGGAATGGCGAGACTCAAAGGCCTAGGACGCGGCCTGGACGCATTGCTGGGCGGGCCCGAGCCCGCGGCGGCCGAGGGCAACCTGCGCACGCTGGCGGTGACAGCGCTGCGCCCGGGACGCTATCAGCCGCGGACCCGGATGGATTCGGCCTCGCTTCAGGAGCTGGCCGAGTCGATCCGCGCCCAGGGCGTGATCCAGCCGATCCTGGTGCGGCCCATCGCCGAGGACGCCTACGAGATCATCGCCGGCGAGCGGCGCTGGCGCGCGGCGCAGCTTGCTGGTCTGGATCGCGTTCCCGTGCTGGTGCGGGAGGTCCCCGACAACGCCGCGCTGGCGCTGGCGCTGATCGAGAACATCCAGCGCGAAGACCTGAACCCGCTGGAGCAGGCGAACGGCATCCAGCGCCTGATCGACGAGTTCGGCATGACTCACCAGCAGGCTGCGGAGGCGGTGGGTTACTCCCGCAGCGGCGTGACCAACCTTCTACGGCTGCTCAATCTGGCCCATGCGGTGCAGGAACTGCTGGCGGAAGGCAAGCTCGACATGGGGCACGCCCGCGCCCTGTTGGCGTTGGCGCCGGCGCAGCAGGTGCAGACCGCGAAGCTGATCGTCGCCCGCGGCCTGTCGGTTCGCGAAACCGAGCGGCTGGTGCAGAAATCCGAGGCATCGCCGCCAAAGAAGGCCAAGCGCGCCGATCGCGACATCCGCCGCCTTGAGGAAGAAGTATCCGAGCGCCTGGGGGCGACCGTGAACATCAGGCCCGGGCCGCGCGGTCGCGGCCGGATCATCATTCACTATACCGACCTCGATCACCTCGACGCTCTCCTGGGCCTGCTGAAAGCGCCGCCGCGCAAATAGTGCATTGCAGCAACCGCGCCATTCAGGTAACTCATTGAATCGAATGATCTGGCTGATCGGGCTGACAAAATCCGTGGT
Organism: Pseudomonadota bacterium; assembly: GCA_049322755.1. Lineage (GTDB taxonomy): Bacteria > Pseudomonadota > Gammaproteobacteria > Burkholderiales > UBA6910 > DATIUV01. Next base: position 34,778 of record JBMOQX010000038.1, read on the forward strand.
CGCGTCCGTTGACGGAATCGCAGCAATCTATCTAAAATTAAAGTCTTTTTGCGCGGCGCCAGGTGTGGGGAAGCACCCTTGCAAGCCGCTCATCGGACCGTGAACCGGATCGTCGTACGCGTTATGGCGATCCAGATCACGGTCACGGGCGCGGGGACTGTCCTGGCTGCGCTGGTCGTTGGAACGCTGGGTGCTGTTTCGGCAGCGGTCGGGGGCGCAATCGGGTTTCTTCCCACGGCGGTCTACGCAGGAATCCTGCGTCTCGCTTCGGCAGGCCCGCCCGAGCGGCAGCTGCAGGCCAGCTATGCGGCGGAAACCGTCAAGGTCCTGTCGACGCTGTTGCTGTTCGCACTGACGTTTGCCGCCTTCAGGGGGATGAAGTTTTGGCCGTTGTTTCTGACCTACCTCGGGACCCTGGCCGCCTACTGGGTAGCGCTTTGGTTTGACCAACCGGTGAGGCAAGAAAAATGAGTTCCAACTCCGCTGCTCCGACCGCCTCCGAATACATCATCGGCCACCTTACCAACGCCCAGGTGGGCGGCGGGTTCTGGACCGTCCACGTCGACACGGTTTTCTTTTCCCTGGTGCTGGGCGTGGTGGTGTTCGGCGCGTTTTTCATGGCGGCGCGAAAAGCCACCTCCGGCGTGCCCGGCAAGTGGCAGAACTTCGTCGAGTTCCTGCTGGAGTTCGTGGACAGCCAGGTCAAGGTGATGTTCCACGGCAAGAGCGATCTGATCGCCCCGCTTGCGCTCACCATCTTCGTCTGGGTGTTCACCATGAACGCCATGGACCTGCTGCCCATCGACATTCTCGCCACGTTCGGCCTGCACGCCAAGATCGTGCCCACCACCGATCCCAACACCACGTTCGCGATGTCGATCTCGGTGTTCCTGCTGATGTTCTTCTACAACTTCAAGATCAAGGGAGTCAGCGGCTTCATGCACGAGGTCGTCAGTGCGCCGTTCGGCAAGGCGCTGGCGCCGGTCAACGTCGTCTTCCGCATCATCGAGGACGTGTCCAAGCCGCTTTCGCTGGCGCTGCGACTCTTCGGCAACATGTACGCGGGCGAGATGGTGTTCATCCTGATCGCGCTGCTGCCGTTCTGGATCCAACCGCTGTTGAGCTGGCCCTGGGCCGTGTTCCACATCCTCATCATCACGCTTCAGGCCTACATCTTCATGATGCTGACCATCGTCTATCTCAGCATGGCCCACGAAACCCACTAACGTCTTTGGCTCAACTCACGTTCCTGCAGGAGAAAAAATGGAAACAGTAACTGTTCTTGGACAAGTGCACGGCCTCGCGATGATCGGCGTCGCCCTGATGCTGGGACTCGGCGCGCTCGGCGCCGCGGTCGGTGTGGGACTGCTCGGCGGCCGTTTCCTGGAAGGCCTCGCGCGCCAGCCCGAACTGATGCCGATGCTGACCGGCCGCTTCTTCCTGGTCGCCGGCCTGGTCGACGCGGTGCCGATGATCTCCGCCGCCATGGGCCTGTATGTGCTGTTCGCCGATCCGTTCGGCTTTCTCGCGATGGTGCAGAAGGCAGCCGGCGGCTGAGCGCTGCTTTCCCGCCACTAGAGAAGGAGCGGCCCCGTGAACATCAACGCAACGATCATCGGGCAGACCATCACCTTCGTGCTGCTGGTGTGGTTCACGATGAGATTCGTGTGGCCCCCGCTGATGAGGGCGATGGACGAGCGCACCAAGCGCATCGCCGACGGCCTTGCGGCCGCCGAGCGCGGAAAGCACGAGCTTGAACTCGCCGGCAGGCGGTCCACCGAGGTGCTGCGCGACGCCAAGCAGCAGGCGGCAGAAATCGTCGCCAACGCCGAGCGCCTGGCCGCGCAGCTGGTGGAAGAGGCGAAATCCGCCGCCAAGAGCGAAGGCGAGCGGCTGCTCTCCGGCGCCAAGTCGCAGATCGAGCAGGAAGTGTTCCGCGCCAAGGAGTCGCTGCGCCAGCAGGTGGCCGCGCTGGCGGTCGCCGGTGCGGAGAAGATTCTGCGCCGCGAGGTGGACCCGAAGGCCCACGCCGACATCCTGGCGCAGATCGAGAAGGATCTCTGATCCAGCCATGGCTGAGCTGACAACCATCGCCCGGCCCTACGCGGAAGCGGTCTTCAAGCTGGCCCGCGACGCCGGGGCCCTGCCGGCCTGGTCCGAGATGCTGCAGCTGGCGGCGGCCGTGGCGGGGGAGCCCAAGCTGCAGGAGCTGGCCGGAAACCCCCTGGTTACGCGCAAGCAGCTGGCCGACGTCTTCCTCGGCATCTGCGGGGAGCGCCTGAACGGCGAGGCGCGCAATTTCATCCAGGTGCTGGTGGAGAACGACCGCCTGGTGCTGCTGCCCCAGATCCGCGAGATGTACGAGGACCTGCGCCGGCGGCACGAGGGCGTGCTGGAAGTGGCGATCGAATCCGCATTTCCGCTCGACGATGCGCAGCGGGCGGAGCTGGTGCGCCGGCTCCAGGCGAAGTATGGCCGCACGGTCAGCGCGTCGGTGACGGTGTCGCCCGAGCTGATCGGCGGGGTACGCATTCACGTAGGCGACGAGGTGCTGGACGCTTCGGTACGCGCGCGGCTGGACGCCATGCAGGCGTCCCTGCTGCGGTAAGCGCAGCCGTCGGCGCGGGCGCAGTCGGGCCCGGCAGGTTTACGGCCGCTCCGGCGAGCGGGGCGGCCAAATTATCGAGGAGTGATCATGCAGCTTAACCCGTCCGAGATCAGCGAGCTGATCAAGAGCAGGATCCAGAATCTCGCCGTCACTGCGGAGAAGCGCACCGAGGGCACGGTGGTTTCCGTGACCGACGGCATCGTGCGCATCCATGGCCTGGCGGACGTCATGCAGGGGGAAATGCTGGAGTTTCCCAGCAACACCTTCGGCCTGGCGCTCAACCTGGAGCGGGACTCGGTGGGCTCGGTAGTGCTGGGCGAATACGAGCACATCACGGAAGGGGACACGGTCAAGTGCACAGGCCGCATCCTCGAGGTGCCGGTGGGACCGGAACTCATGGGTCGCGTGGTGAACGCCCTCGGGCAGCCGATCGACGGCAAGGGCCCCATCGACGCGAAGCTGTCGGACCCGATCGAGAAGATCGCGCCGGGCGTGATCTGGCGCAAGTCGGTGTCCCAGCCCGTGCAGACCGGCCTCAAGGCGATCGACGCGATGGTGCCGATCGGCCGCGGCCAGCGCGAGCTGATCATCGGCGACCGCCAGACCGGCAAGACTGCGGTGGCGGTGGACACCATCATCAACCAGAAAGGCAAGGACCTCATCTGCATCTACGTCGCCATCGGCCAGAAGGCGTCGTCGATCAAGAACGTGATCCGCAAGCTGGAGGAGCACGGCGCGATGGACTACACCATCGTCGTCGCCGCGACCGCCTCCGAGTCGGCGGCGATGCAGTACATCGCGCCCTACTCGGGCTGCACCATGGGCGAGTACTTCCGCGATCGCGGCCAGGACGCCCTGATCATTTACGACGACCTGACCAAGCAGGCCTGGGCCTACCGCCAGGTGTCGCTGCTGCTGCGCCGCCCGCCGGGTCGCGAAGCGTACCCCGGTGACGTGTTCTACCTGCACTCGCGTCTGCTCGAGCGCGCCGCGCGCGTGAGCGAGGATTACGTCGATCAGTTCACCAAGGGTGAAGTGAAAGGCAAGACCGGTTCCCTGACGGCGCTGCCGATCATCGAAACCCAGGCCGGCGACGTGACCGCGTTCGTGCCCACCAACGTGATCTCGATCACCGACGGGCAGATCTTCCTCGAGACCGACCTGTTCAACGCCGGCATCCGTCCCGCCATCAACGCCGGCATCTCGGTGTCGCGCGTGGGCGGCGCCGCCCAGACCAAAGTGATCAAGAAGCTCGGCGGCGGCGTGCGCCTGGCGCTGGCCCAGTATCGCGAGCTGGCCGCGTTCGCGCAGTTCGCCTCAGACCTCGACGAGGCCACCCGCAAGCAGCTGGAGCGCGGACGCCGCGTGACCGAGCTGATGAAGCAGCCCCAATACGCGCCCCTGTCGGTGGCCGAGATGGCGGTGATCCTGTACGCCGTCAGCAACGGTTACGTCGACGACATCGATGTGAAGAACCTGCTGGCGTTCGAATCCGGGCTGCGGGCATACCTGCGGGCGCAGCACCCCGGAATCATGGACAAGATCGGCCAGACCAACGACCTCGACGCCGAGACCGAGAAGCAGCTGGCGGCGGCGCTCGAGGACTACCGCAAGACCGCCACCGTCTGAGGGCCCGCCGCCATGGCCGGAAGCCGCGAGATCCGCAACAAGATCAAGAGCATCAAGAACACGCAGAAGATCACCAAGGCAATGGAAATGGTGGCTGCGTCGAAGATGCGCAAGGCGCAGGAGCGTACGCGCGCGTCGCGGCCATACGCGCTGCGCATGATGGACATCGTTACCCACCTGGCGCGGGCCAACACCGAGTACAAGCATCCGTTCACCGTGAAGCGCGCGACGGTAAAGCGCGTCGGCGTCATCGTCATCACGACGGACAAGGGCCTGTGCGGAGGGCTCAACACCAACGTGTTGCGCATGGTGGTGACCCAGATCCGCGAGTGGCAGAATGCCGGCGTCGAGGCGGATTTCTGCGCCATCGGCAACAAGGGCTTCGGTTTTCTCCAGCGCATGGGCGCCAACATCGTGTCCCACGTGATCGGCCTCGGCGACACCCCGCATCTGGAGCGGCTGATCGGGTCGATCAAGGTGATGCTGGACGCGTACGAGCAGGGCCGGATCGACGAGCTCCACGTGTTCTACAACCGCTTCGTCAACACCATGAAGCAGGATCCATGGCACGCGCACGCCCTGCCGCTGCAGGAGTATTACTTCGACGAAAGGGGCGAGAAGGTGGAAAGCAGCGCGCCCCAGGGGCTGTGGGATTACCTGTACGAGCCCGACGCCAAGAGCATGCTGGATGCGGTGCTGACGCGCTACATCGAGGCTACGGTGTACCAGATGGTGGCCGAAAACATGGCGTGCGAGCAGAGCGCGCGCATGGTGGCGATGAAGGCGGCCTCCGACAACGCCGGCAACCTGATCGACGAGTTGACGCTGATTTACAACAAGACGCGGCAGGCGGCGATCACCAAGGAGCTGTCCGAGATCGTCGGCGGCGCGGCGGCGGTTTGAAATTCTCAGGACTTACATTCAGGAAACGATCATGACCGAAGGAACCATTGTTCAGTGTATCGGCGCCGTAGTGGACGTGGAGTTCGTCCGCGAGGAGATGCCCAAGGTTTACGACGCCCTCACCATGGACGCGATCGGGCTGACGCTGGAAGTGCAGCAGCAACTGGGCGACGGCGTGGTCCGCACCATCGCGCTGGGTTCCTCCGACGGCCTGCGCCGCGGCATGCGGGTCAAGAATACCGGCGCGCCGATCTCGGTCCCGGTGGGGCCGAAGACCCTGGGCCGGATCATGGACGTGCTGGGCCGCCCGATCGACGAGGCCGGCCCGGTGGGCGCCGAGAAAACCATGTCCATTCACCGCAAGGCGCCCGACTTCGACGACCTGTCGCCGTCCCAGGAGCTGCTGGAGACCGGCATCAAGGTGATCGACCTGGTGTGCCCGTTCGCCAAGGGCGGCAAGATCGGCCTGTTCGGCGGCGCCGGCGTGGGCAAGACCGTGAACATGATGGAGCTGATCCGCAACATCGCGATCGAGCACTCGGGCTACTCGGTGTTCGCCGGTGTCGGCGAGCGCACCCGCGAGGGCAACGATTTCTATCATGAGATGAAGGACTCGAAGGTGCTGGACAAGGTGGCGCTGGTCTACGGCCAGATGAACGAGCCCCCCGGCAACCGCCTGCGCGTGGCGCTCACCGGCCTCACCATCGCCGAGAACTTCCGCGACGAAGGCCGTGATGTGCTGCTGTTCGTCGACAACATCTATCGCTTCACACTGGCGGGCACCGAGGTCTCGGCGCTGCTCGGCCGGATGCCTTCCGCGGTGGGCTACCAGCCCACACTGGCGGAGGAAATGGGCCGCCTGCAGGAGCGCATCACTTCCACCAAGGTGGGTTCGATCACCTCGATCCAGGCGGTGTACGTGCCCGCGGACGACCTGACCGATCCGTCGCCGGCCACCACTTTCGGCCACCTCGACGCCACGGTGGTGCTCTCGCGTGACATCGCCGCGCTCGGCATCTACCCGGCGGTGGACCCGCTCGACTCCACCTCGCGCCAAGTGGATCCCAACGTCATCGGCGAGGAGCACTACTCCACCACCCGGGCGGTGCAGGCGACGCTGCAGCGCTACAAGGAGCTGCGCGACATCATCGCCATTCTCGGCATGGACGAGCTTTCGCCCGAGGACAAGCTGGTGGTGGCCCGGGCACGCAAGATCCAGCGCTTCCTGTCGCAGCCGTTCTTCGTCGCCGAGGTGTTCACCGGTTCGGCCGGAAAGTACGTGCCGCTCAAGGAAACCATCCGCGGCTTCAAGATGATCGTCAACGGCGAGTGCGACCAGCTGCCCGAGCAGGCGTTCTACATGGTGGGCGGCATCGACGAGGCATTCGAGAAAGCCAAGACCCTCCAGTAAGGAACCGACATGCCGACCACGATGCACGTGGAAGTGGTGAGCGCGGAGGAGTCCATCTACTCGGGACCCGCCGAGTTCCTGGTGGCCCCGGGCGTCGAGGGGGAGCTGGGCATTTACGCCCGTCACACGCCGCTGCTCACCCGCATCAAGCCCGGCGCGCTGCGCATCAAGGTGCCGCTCAAGAGCGAAGAGGAGGTCGTCTACGTCTCGGGCGGCATCCTGGAAGTCCAGCCGGCTCAGGTGACCGTGCTGGCGGACACCGCCGTACGCGCCCATGATCTGGACGAAGCCAAGGCGCTGGAGGCCAAGAAGGCGGCGGAAGAGGCGGTCAAGAACAAGACCTCCAAGCTGGAGATCGCGCGGGCCCAGGCCGAGCTGGCGGAAGCCGCGGCGCAGCTGGCCGCCATCCGGAAGCTGCGCAAGAAGTGATTGCGCCTCGGGTCCCGGAAAGGCAGCCGGAGCGGCTGCCTTTTTTGTTTATACTCGTTACATAAGCACACGCGCCATGGCATCGCTCCACGTCGTCATCCTCGCCGCCGGCAAGGGCACCCGCATGTGCTCCGAGCGGGCGAAAGTGCTGCATCCGCTGGCGGGCCGGCCGCTGGCCCAGCACGTCATCGACACCGCCCGCCGCCTCAAGCCCGACGGCATCGTGCTAGTTTACGGGCATGGCGGGGATGAAGTGCCGTCGGCCCTTGGCGCGACAGGACTCATCTTCGTGAAGCAGGAGCCCCAGCTGGGCACCGGCCACGCCGTGCAGCAGGCGCTGCCCAAACTGCCCAGGGGCGGCGTTACGCTGGTGCTCTACGGCGACGTGCCGCTGGTGAGCCCGGCGACGCTGCGCCGTCTCGCCGGCCGCGGCGCCGAGGGCCGTCTGACGCTGCTCACCGCCGAGTTGCCCGATCCGGCCGGCTACGGCCGTATCGTGCGCGACGCGTCCGGCGGCGTCGCGCGCATCGTCGAGCACAAGGACGCTGACGCCCGGACGCGCGCGATCCGCGAGATCAGCACCGGCATCCTGTGCGCGCCCACCGGGCGGTTGCGGGGCTGGCTCGCACGGATCAAGAACGACAACGCGCAGCGCGAGTATTACCTGACCGACATCGTCGCGCTGGCCGTGGCGGACCGCTTCCCGGTGCGCGCAGTGCGGGTCGACGATCCCACCGAGGTGCTGGGCGTCAACAGCAAGGCGCAGCTCGCTGACCTGGAGCGGCGCCTGCAGCGCGGCATCGCCGAGCGGCTGCTGGCGGACGGCGTCACGCTGGCCGATCCGGAGCGCCTCGACGTGCGCGGCCAGCTTACCTGCGGCCGCGACGTCGTCATCGATGTCGGCTGCGTGTTCGAAGGCGAGGTGCAGCTCGCCGACGGCGTGCATGTCGGCCCCTACTGCGTGGTGCGCGACTGCCGCGTCGGCGCCGGAACCGCGATCGCCGCCTACTCGCTGCTGGACTCGGCGGATGTCGGCCGGGACTGCCGCATCGGCCCCTACGCGCGGCTGCGTCCCGGTGCCCGGCTGGCGGCGGACGTCCACGTGGGCAACTTCGTCGAAGTGAAGAACAGCCGCATCGGCCGCGGCAGCAAGGCCAACCACCTGTCCTACGTCGGCGACACCGACGTGGGGCGCGACGTCAACATCGGCGCGGGCACCATCACCTGCAACTACGACGGCGTGAACAAGCACCGCACCGTGATCGCCGACGGCGCCTTCATCGGCTCCGACACCCAGCTGGTGGCGCCGGTTAAAGTCGGGAGGAACGCCACGCTGGGCGCAGGCACCACGCTCACGCGCGATGCGCCGGCGGGCAAGCTCACGCTCTCGCGCGCGACCCAAGTCACCGTCGACAGCTGGCAACGGCCGGTCAAAAAGGAAAAGTAGGGAGCAACGAACAGCATGTGCGGAATCGTCGGGGCAATCGCCCAGCGCAATGTAGTACCGATCCTGGTGGAGGGACTCCAGCGCCTCGAGTACCGCGGGTACGATTCGGCCGGCTTGGCCGTGCGGCAGGCTGCGGGGGGCCTGCACCGGATCAGGGCGGTCGGTAAGGTTTCCATGCTCCGGCAACTGCTGGACCAAGAGCCCATCGAGGGCGATCTGGGTATCGCGCACACGCGCTGGGCCACCCACGGCATGCCGGCAGAGCGGAATGCCCATCCGCACATGAGCGGCGAGACCGTGGCGGTGGTGCACAACGGCATTATTGAGAACCACTCGGAGTTGCGGGACGAGCTAAAGGCCTGCGGTTTCTTGTTCACCTCGGACACGGACACCGAGGTAATCGCACATTTGCTTGCTCTGATTCTGAAGACCGAGCCAAACCTTTTGCGGGCGGTTCAGCAGGCGGTAAAGCGCTTGGTGGGGGCCTACGCGCTGGCGGTTGCAAGCCCCAACGATCCGGACCGGCTGGTCGTGGCACGCGCCGGAAGCCCGCTGGTTATCGGCCTAGGCTTGGGCGAGAACTTTATCGCCTCAGACGTATTTGCGCTGCTTCCGGTTACCCAGCGTTTCGTGTTCCTTGAAGAGGGGGATGTGGCCGAAATCGGCCGTGATGTCGTCCGGGTTTTCGATGCGCAGGGGCTTCTCGCGGAACGCGCCGAGCGGCTGTCGCAGCTCTCGGCGTCAACGGTCGACAAGGGCCCATACCGACACTACATGCTCAAGGAGATCTTCGAGCAGCCCGCCGTAATTGCTGAGACACTGGAGGGGCGCATCCATAAGGGTCGCCTTCTCGAGGAGAGCTTTGGGCACGAGGCGACGGCGCTGCTGGACCGCGCCAAAAGCGTGCAAATTGTCGCATGTGGCACCAGCTATCACGCCGGCATGGTGGCGCGCTACTGGCTGGAAGAAGTTGGGGTTCCCTGTGCGGTGGAAGTGGCGAGTGAGTACCGATATCGCAAGGTGATGGTAGCCCCGGACACGCTGTTCCTGTCCATCTCCCAGTCCGGGGAGACGGCCGACACGCTGGCGGCGCTGCGCGGATCCCGCAAGATGGGTTACATCGGCTCCATGACCATCTGCAACGTGCCGGAAAGCTCCCTGGTGCGGGAATCCGACGTAGCGCTCATGACGCGCGCCGGCCCGGAAATCGGCGTGGCCTCCACCAAGGCCTTCACAACCCAGTTGACCGCACTGCGTCTGCTAACCCTTGCACTCGCCCGCCGTCGTGGCGGTAGCCGGGAGCGGGAGACCGAGTTGGTGAACGAACTCCATGCGCTCCCGCGCCAAGTGGAGGTCGTGCTGCAGCTTTCTGAGGCGATCGAGGCCATGGCCGCGAGCTTCGCAGACAAGATTCACGCCTTGTTCCTGGGCCGAGGGGCGTTTTTCCCGATCGCCTTGGAAGGGGCGCTGAAGATGAAGGAGATTTCTTACATCCACGCGGAGGCTTACCCGGCTGGCGAGCTCAAGCACGGGCCGCTGGCGCTGGTGGATGCAGCCATGCCGGTGGTTTGCGCGCTGCCCAATGATCCGCTGTTGGACAAGGTGCTGTCCAACCTTCAAGAGGTGCGCGCTCGCGGTGGCGAGCTGTTCCTGTTTTCGGACCATGCTGTAAAGATCGAGCTGGACAAGTTCCAGAACCTCACCCTTTCTGACATCTGCCCGAGTACCGCGCCCATTACTTATAGCGTACCGCTGCAATTACTTGCCTATCACGTGGCTGTGCTGCGCGGCACCGACGTAGATCAGCCGAGAAATCTCGCGAAATCAGTTACCGTCGAATAAGGCGGGGGCTTCACGTGATGTCGACCGCCTGGCTTGCCGATGGCCGGTCAACCGCCCGCGGTTTGGGTCTGACACGTTCTCGTGCCACCGGTATCGTTTGCGCCGCCGTTTGTCGCGATCAGGTGACACCAGATTTATTCTCTCGGTTCATGACGTTGCCTGTGACAGCGGGGTGTGGGCGTCGCTCTTGAGCGACAACGTGGTTCGCCGCTTCCACGTCAGGTGTCTAATTAGATGCAGGTTTTTCTCGGCTGGCACGCGCATTGCACGAGGGTTTCCTGTTCACCCTTCCGCCCGACGAGGGGAAACCCGCTCATCCCAACGAAAGGAGACTTCATGTTCAACAAGGACAGCGTCTTTAGCAAAGACAAAGGACGCTCCGGCTATCTCGATCGCACGCCCGCAACGCCGCGCAGTGACGTGGACCCTCTGCGCAGCGGCAGCGCGCCGCGCAGCAGCACCGCTCAAACGGAATCGGCCGACGAGCGCGCGGCGCGCGAGGCGTCGTCCTCGCAGGAACCCAAGGGCAGCCGCCTCATCGTGGGACCCAACATCAAGCTCAAGGGCGCGGAGATCGCCGATTGCGACACGCTGGTCGTGGAAGGGCGCGTCGAGGCGTCCATGTCCAGCCGCGTGATGGAGATCGCCGAGCAGGGCGTGTTTTCGGGTACCGCCGGCGTCGACGTGGTGGAGATCAAGGGCCGCTTCGAAGGCGACCTGACGGTGCGCAAGCGCCTGGTGATTTACTCCACGGGGCGCGTCAGCGGCAAGATCCGTTACGGCGCGCTGTCGATCGAGGAAGGCGGCGAGATCGGCGGCGACGTCGGCCGTTTGGACGCCAAAGGCGACGCTCAGGTGCCCCGCATGACACCGGCCGCCGAGCCGACCCACGCCAAGGCCTGACCGTCGGACCCCGGGCCGACGTCAGCTCCCGTCGTCGGCCCGGGGTTTGCGGGGGGCGCGCGCGAACAGGGCGTCGTAGAGCGCCGGTGGCAGCATGCGGAGGATGCGCGCGACGATCGCCATCTGCCAGGGCACCACGGCAATTCGCCGCCGCCGCGCGATGATGCGCGCGATGCGGCGGGCGGCCTCGTCGGCGTCGAGGATGAACGGCATGCGGTAGGGGTTGCGCGCGGTCATGGGCGTGCGGACGTAGCCCGGGCACACCGTGACCACGTCCACGCCCGAGCCGCGCAGCTCGACGCGCAGGCTTTCGAGGTAGGTGATGGCTGCCGCCTTGGACGCCGAGTAGGCGCCGGCGCCGGGCAGGCCGCGCAAGCCGGCGACGCTGGCAATGCCCGCCAGCACCCCGTCGCCGGCCGCGCGCATCGGCGCGAGGAACGGCTGGAAGGTGTGGACCAAGCCCAGGAGGTTGGTTTCGACGACGCCACGGAACCGCTCGGCGTCCGCGGCATGATCGGTAAGGGTGCCGACGCTGACGCCGGCGTTGCCGATCACCAGGTCCGGCGCGCCCGCCTGATCCAGAAACCGGCTCGCAGCGGTCTGCATGGCCGCAGCATCCCGCACGTCGGCGGCCAGCCGCACGGCCGAAGGCTGATCGCCAAACGCCGCCGCCAGCGATTCCGCGCGCCGGGCGATCGCGCCGACAGTGGCCCCCAGCGCGAGATAGTGCCGGGCCAGGGCCAATCCAAGCCCGCTCGAAGCGCCGGTGACGACAACGCGGCGCACGCGGCGCGCGGGGCTAACGCTTGGTCACGCGCTCCGCGCGCGCCTTCTTGATGAGCTCGTCCATCACCGCAACGGTCCCTTGGGGCGACCCCGTATAGGTGCCGGACGTGACATAGCGTCCCGCCACCACCACCGTGGGCACCCCGCGCAGCTGATAGTCGCGGGTGATCTGCACGGACTGCATCACCTTGCTCTGGACCGCGAACGAGTTGTAGGTGTCGGCGAATTTCTTGCGGTCGACGCCCTTCTTGGCCATCCAGTCGAACAGCGCCTGCTCGTTGCCGAGAAGGTCGATCTGGTCGAGGTGGATTGCGTCATATACCGCGTCGTTGAGGCGGTCGAACTCGCCCAGCGCTTCCAGCGCGTAAAAGATCTTGGCGCCGGCGACCCAGGTGGGCCGCAGCACGCCCTGCCGGTCCGGGAACACGACCGGCACGTAGTGGATATTGACGTCCGCAGGCTTCTGCTTCTTCCACTGGTTCAGGTGCGGGTGCAGGTCGAAGCAGTGGGGGCACCCGTACCAGAAGAACTCGATCACTTCGACCTTGCCGTCGGTGGCTGTGGGCTGGGCGGGATTCAGAACCACGTATTCCTTGCCCGCGGTGGGCGCGGCGAGAACAGGGGCCGCCAGAATTCCCAGCACCGCCGCCAGCGCGATCGTGCGTATCAGATGCATTGTCTTCTCCCTCGTCAGGTGGACCGCGGACGCCCGCGAACTCGGGCTGCTAGTTCGCGGCCAGCTTAATTAAGACGGCCTCGATCCCGTTTTGTTTCAGCTGCGACTGCACCCGGTTCGCCTCCTCCACGCTTCGGAACGGGCCGGCGCGGACCCGATGCCAGGTCCCGCGGTCCGGAATCGCGGCGGTCTGCACGCTGGCCACCACGCCCAGCAGCGCGAGCTTGGCCTTGAGATTGTCGGCGTCGGCGCCGTTCTGGAACGCGCCGGCCTGGACGTAGAGCACCACCTTGCCGGGCTGCTCTTCGGCCTTTTTGATCTCCTGCGGCGTGGTGACCGGCTCTTCCTTGCCGGGCAGGATCTTGTAGAACTCGAAGCGCGGCTTGGCATCGGCCTTCGCGGCCGGCTTGGGAGGGGGCGCGTCCTGGGGCAGACCCTGGACCGCCGGTGCGGCGGGCGGCGCCTCCGGCTTTGCTGCGCGCTCGGGCGGCACGAACGGGCTCGGCCCGCGGTTCAGGTACCACGCCACCACCAGCGCGATCCCCAGGCCGATGACGAGACCGACGACGATGCCCACCAGCAGCGAGCCGCCCCGGGCGTCCCGGGAGCGGCTGCGCGTGTTCTTGTAATCGCGGCTCACGGCAGCTTCGTCACATCTTCTCGGGCGCGCCCACGCCCAGCAACGCGAGCCCGTTGGCAATCACCTGACGCACGGCGCTCACCAGGGCGAGGCGCGCGAGGCGCACGGCCTCCTCGGGCACCAGGAACTGGGTGGCGTTGTAATAGCTGTGGAACTCGCCGGCCAGCTCGCGCAGGTAGGCGGCGACCGCGTGGGGCGCCAGGTCGGCGGCCGCGGATTCGACCAGCGCCGGATAGTCCATCAGGCGCGCAACCAGCGTCAGCTCGTGATCGGTGCCGAGCGGCGACACGTCGGCCGCCTCCAGGGCAGCCGGGTCGCCGCCCCACTGCTCCAGCACGCTGCAGACCCGCGCGTGGGCGTACTGTACGTAATAAACGGGATTCTCCTGGCTCCGTGACTTGGCCAGGTCCAGGTCGAAATCCAGGTGCTGGTCGCTCTTGCGCATCACATAGAAGAAGCGCGCGGCGTCGTTGCCCACCTCGTTGCGTAGCTCGCGCAGGGTGACGAACTCGCCGGCGCGCGTCGACATCGACACCTTCTTGCCTTCGCGGTACAGGATGGCGAACTGCACCAGCGCCACCCGCAGACGCTCGGCATCCAGCCCGCACGCCGCCAGCGCCCCCTTCACCCGCGGCACATAGCCGTGGTGATCGGCGCCCCAGATGTTCACCGCGCGGTCGAACCCGCGCTCGAACTTGTTCAGGTGATAGGCGATGTCGGCGGCGAAGTAGGTGAACGCCCCGTTCTCCCGCTGTACCACGCGATCCTTCTCGTCGCCGAAACGCCTCGACTGGAACCAGCGCGCGCCGTCCTGCACATAAAGGTAGCCGTTCTTCTCCAGCAGCGCGAGAGCCCGCTCCACCGCTCCGGAGGTGTAGAGCGAGCGCTCGGAAAACCAGTTGTCGTACTCGACGCCGAACTCCAGCAGGTCGTTGCGGATGTCGCCTAGCTGCTCGGTCAGCGCCAGTTCGTGGACGTAGTCCCAGTCGGCGCCAAGGATGCGCTTGGCGTTGACCACCAGCGCGTCCAGGTGGCCCTCAGGATCTTCCTCCGCTGCGGGCACCCCGTGGTGGAGCGTGTCCACGTCGCGGGCGTAGCGTTTCCCGTGGGCGTCGAACATCTCGCGCGCCATGGTGCGCACGTAGTCGCCGCGATAGGCGTTGGGCGGGAACGTCACCGCGACTTCGCACATTTCGAGATAACGCAGCCACGTCGACAGCGCCAGGATGTCCATCTGCCGCCCGGCGTCGTTGACGTAGTACTCGCGGCAGACGTCGTAGCCGGCGGCCGCCAGGATCGACGCGACGCACGCGCCGTATGCCGCGCCGCGGCCGTGACCGACGTGCAGCGGCCCGGTGGGGTTGGCGGAGACGTACTCTACCTGGACCCGGGTGCCGGCCCCGGCGCTGCCGTGACCGTACGCCGAGCCTGCCGCCAGCACCCGCGGCACCACTGCCTGTTTGGCGGAGAGCTTGAGGAAGAAGTTGACGAAACCGCCGCCGGCCACTTCGATCCGCTCCACCATGGGCGAAGCCGGCATGGCGCCGGCCAGCGTCCGGGCCAGCTCGCGCGGATTGCGCTTGAGCGCCTTGGCAAGCTGCATGGCGACGCTGCTGGAGTAATCGCCGAGCTGCGCGTGCTTGGGGCGCTGGAGCTCGATCGGCGGGGCGGCATCGCCCAGCTGGACGTCGTGCAGCGCCTGGCGCAGCAGTTCGGCGAGATGGGACCGGAAATCAGGTAGCGCGGGAGATGCCATCGCAGCGGTGGAAAAAGCGCAAATTATAGTCGCAGGGAGCCTCCGGCGAAACCGGGCTGCGGCGCCATCTGCTTTCTTGCGCCGGTTCAAAACTCCGCCGGATCGACGTCCAGCGACCAGCGCACGCGTTTGGCGGCGATCTCGGCGAGCTGCGGATGCCACGCGGCGAGAAAACTCTGAAGCCACGTGCGGCGGGCCGACTGAACCAGCAGCTGGGCGCGGGCCTTGCCTTCGCGCTTCGGCATTGCCGCCGGCACCGGATCATAGAGGGTGACGCGCTCGGCAACGCCGGCGCCGGCCCGCGCCGATGTCGCCAGGAAAGCGAGACAGGTTTCCATCGCCGGCGCCTCGGCGCGCAGCAGCGCCTGATGCACGAATGGCGGAAACCCGGCGGTGCGCCGCTCCGCCAGGACGATTTCTGCGAAGCCGTCGTAGCTCTGGCGCGCCAGGGCGTGGAACAGCGGATGGTGGGGAAAGCGGGTCTGCACCAGCACCTCGCCGGGTGTGTCGGCGCGGCCGGCGCGACCGGCCACCTGCATCAGCTGCGCAAATAGCCGCTCGGAGGCGCGGAAGTCGGCGCTGAACAGGGCGCCGTCGGGATCGACGACGCCCACCAGCGTCACGCCGGGGAAATCGTGGCCCTTGGCCAGCATTTGGGTGCCGAGCAGCAGATCGACGTCCTGCCGGTGGATGGCCTCACGCATGCTCGCCCACGCGCCGCGGGCGCGCGCGGTGTCACTGTCGACCCGCAGCACGCGAGCGTGTGGGAACATCGCACGCAGCACGCCTTCGAGCTTCTGAGTGCCGTGCCCGAGCGGCCGCAGGTCCTGGTTGCCGCAACCGGGACACGCGGCGGGAACCGGCTGCGCAGAGCCGCAGTGATGGCAGCGCAGACGGCGTTCGACGGCGTGCAGCACGCGCTTGGTGGTGCAGCGCGGGCAGTCGGACGTCCAGCCGCAGGCGAAGCAGGCCAGTACCGGGGCGTAGCCGCGGCGGTTCAGGAACACCAGGCTCTGCTCGCCGCGCTCGAGGCGCGCGGCGAGCGCCGCGCGCAGCGAATCGGAAATCAGCGTCGTACCCGGCAGCGGGCGCATGTCGACCACCCGCACGCTGGGCAGCGTCCCCGCGCCGAGCGCGCGGCGCGGCAGCGGCAAGCGCCGGTAGCGGCCCTGGCGGGCGTTGACCCAGGTCTCCAGCGAGGGCGTTGCCGACCCCAGCACCACCGGCACGCCGGCTCGGCGCGCGCGAAACACCGCCAGATCGCGGGCCGAGTAGCGCAGCCCGTCCTGCTGCTTGAATGATTCGTCATGCTCTTCGTCCACGATCACCAGGCCGAGGCGTGGCATCGGCGTGAACACGGAAAGGCGCGTGCCGAGCACGATGTCGGCCTCGCCGCGCAGCGACCGCAGCCAGTTGCGCTCGCGCTCGGCTTCGCCGAGGCCGCTGTGCAGCGTTACCAGTCGCGCGCCGGGGAAGCGGGCCCGGACCCGCTCTTCCAGCTGGGGCGTGAGATTGATTTCGGGCACCAGCATCAGCGCCTGTCGTCCGGCGGCCGCGGTATGGTCGATGAGCCGCAGGTAGACTTCGGTCTTGCCGCTGCCGGTCACGCCGTGCAGCAGCCAGACGCCGAAGCGGCCGGTCTCCGCGGCGATCGTCTCGTATGCGCGTTGCTGCTCGTCGTTCAGCGCTGGTGCGTGGATCGCAGCGGGAGGCCAACGCGCTTGCGCAGGCGCCGGTTCCTCGATGACGAACCCCTGAGCCACCAGCGCCCTGATCGCGGCGGGTGCCCGCTCGGACAAGCCGCGCAGCGCGGACACGTCCAACGGGCCGTTGGCCAGGGCTTCGACGATGCGGCGCCGGACACGCTGCCGCGGGGGAATCGTTTCCTGGCCCGCCCGACCTGCCGGCGTCAGGCGGTAATGCCAGTGCTCGGTGCGGCGCAGCGGCCGCGCCTGGCGCAGCGCCGCGGGGACCGCAGCCGCCACCACCAGACCAATGGGCTGGTGATAGTACGTGTGGCAGAAACGGATCAGTTCCAGCACGTCATCGGGGACGGTGATTTCCGCGTCCAGCAACGCGGCGACCGGCTTCAGGCGCTCCTGGGCCACGGCCGGCGCGGACGCCATTTCCAGCACGAATCCGACCATCGACTTGCGCCCGAACGGAACCTTGACCCGGGCCCCCACGCGCACCGGCATCTCTGCCGGCACCCGGTAGTCGAACAGGTGATCGAGCGGCACGTCGAGCGCGATCCGGGCGATCCTCATCGATGCGATCAAGGGCCGAGGCTGGCGAAGATCCCACTCGGCGACCGTGCGGGCAACCTGTGGACAGATCTGTGAATAGTTTTGCTGCTTTGCACCACGCCTCCTGGACCAGCACCGCAGCCGCCACGACGCTGCAAATATAAACATTCTTGGAACAATAGGTTAGTTCGCATTAGGCGTTGCGTGGAGGGCGTTCCGCAGAGGCGATATGCAGAAATCGGGCGTGTTAACAACTCCTTCCATGGAGTCGCTGCGCTGCACGCTGGCCGACCCCTCGCCGGGGCAGCCGGCTAGTGAAACGCCGGGCTGAGTTCGTGTACCGCGTCCACCAGCGCGGCGACGTTTTCGGGCGGCGTGTGCTGGGAAACGCCGTGTCCCAGGTTGAAAACATGGCCTGCGCCCGCGCCGTAGCTCTGGAGGACCTTGGCGGCTTCGGCCTTGATCGTCTCCGGCGAGCTCATCAGCACCATTGGGTCGAGGTTGCCCTGCAGCGCGACGCGGTCCCCCACCCGCCGGCGCGCGGCGCCGATGTCCACGGCCCAGTCCACGCCGAGAGCGTCGCAGCCGATCTCGGCGAGGCTCTCGAGCCAGAGCCCCCCGCCCTTGGTGAACACGATCGACGGCACCCGCCGCCCGTCGCACTCCCGCGTCAGTTCGCTCACCACGCGTTGCAGGTAAGGCAGCGAGAACTCGTGAAACGCCGCGTGGGAGAGCATTCCGCCCCAGGTGTCGAACACCATCACCGCCTGCGCCCCATGCGCGATCTGGGCGTTCAGGTAAGCGCTCACCGCGGCGGCGTTCTTCTCCAGGATCTGGTGCAGCAGGTCGGGGCGGCGATACAGCATGGTTCGGGTGTGCCTGAAATCGTCGCTGCCGCCGCCCTCGATCATGTAGCAGGCGAGCGTGAACGGGCTGCCCGAGAATCCGATCAGCGGCACTTCGCCGTCGAGGGCCTTGCGGATCTGCGCGACCGCCTGCAGCACGTACACGAGGTGATCCTCGGGATCCGGAACCGTGAGGTCCCGCACTTCCCACTCGTCGCGCAGCGGGCGCTCCAGTTTCGGCCCTTCACCTTCGGCGAAATACAGTCCCAGCCCCATCGCATCGGGAATGGTGAGGATGTCGGAGAACAGGATCGCCGCGTCCAGCGGAAACCGTGCCAGCGGCTGGAGCGTCACCTCGGTGGCGAGGTCGGGGTTCTTGCACAACGACAGAAAGCTTCCTGCCCGCGACCGCGTCTGGTTGTACTCCGGGAGATAACGGCCCGCCTGGCGCATGATCCAGATCGGCGTGTAGGGCGTGGGCTGCCGCAGCAGCGCCCGCAGGAAAGTGTCGTTCTTGAGATTGGACATGGAAGGCCATTGAAAGATGACGGTGCCGCTCGCTACGGTTGCTCGCCGAGCTCTGCATGCCGCACCGGCTGCGCCCCGCAGCCGGGCGTTCTTGTGATGCTGCTCAGCCACCGCCCGGCGCCGGGCCACGTCCCGCCGGCGCGGGTGCGCCGGATCCTATCGCGGCAGGTCCGACGAGCCCATCAGGAACTCATCCACGGAGCGCGCGCATTGACGGCCTTCGCGGATCGCCCAAACTACCAGCGACTGGCCGCGCCGCATGTCGCCGGCGGCGAACACCTTGTTGACCGACGTCGCGTAAGAGCCGGCGCCGTCGGTCGGCGCCTTGGCGTTGCCGCGCGCGTCGCGCTCCACCGCGAACGCTTCCAGCACCCTTTGCACCGGGCTGACGAAGCCCATGGCCAGCAGCACCAGATCGGCGGGCATCTCGAACTCCGAGCCCGGGATCTCGACCATCTTCATCTGCCCGGTGATGGGATCCTTCTCCCACTTGAGCCGCACCGCCACCAGCGCCTTCACTTTGCCGTTTTCACCGATGAAGCGCTTGGTGGCCACCGCCCAGTCGCGCTCGCAGCCCTCTTCGTGGGACGACGAGGTGCGCAGGCGTTGGGGCCAGTACGGCCAGACCGGATTGCGGTCGACATCGGGCGGCATCGGCAGGAGCTCGAACTGGGTTACCGACTTGGCGCCATGCCGGTTGGACGTGCCCACGCAGTCGGAGCCGGTATCGCCGCCGCCAATCACCACCACGTGCTTGCCGGTGGCCCACAGGTCCGGCACGTCCCGATCGCCCGCGACCCGGCGGTTCTGCAGCGGGAGGAAGTCCATCGCGAACTCGATGCCCTCGAGCTCCCGCCCGGGAATCGGCAGATCGCGGGGCTGCTCGGCGCCGCCGGCGAGTACCACGGCGTCGAACTGCCGGATTAGCTCCTGGGGCTCCACCACCGTCGCGCCGCCGGGCTTCTGGCCGTCCCGAGGCCCGATGTAGTGGCCGGGACGGAACTCGACGCCCTCGGCTTGCATCTGCGCGATGCGACGGTCGATGAGCTGCTTTTCCATCTTGAAATCGGGAATGCCGTAACGCAGCAGCCCGCCGATGCGGTCGTTCTTCTCAAACACCACCACGTCGTGGCCGACGCGCGCCAGCTGCTGCGCGCACGCCAGGCCCGCCGGCCCCGACCCCACCACCGCGACCCGCTTGCCGGTCTTGTGCGCCGGCGGTTGCGGGACCACCCAGCCTTCGGTCCACGCCTTGTCCGCGATCGCGCGCTCGATCGACTTGATGCCCACCGGGTCGTTGTTGATCCGCAGCGTGCAGGCCTCCTCGCACGGCGCCGGGCAGATGCGCCCGGTGAACTCCGGGAAGTTGTTGGTGGAATGCAGCGTGTCGATGGCTTCGCGCCAGCGCTGCTTGAACACCAGGTCGTTCCAGTCGGGAATGATGTTGTTGACCGGGCAGCCCTGCATGCAAAACGGAATGCCGCAATCCATGCATCGGGCGCCCTGGACGGCAGCCTCCTCGTCGCTCAGGTGACCGACGAACTCGCGGTAATGGTGAACCCGCTCCTGCGGCGGCTCGGCCGCCTCGCTCAGGCGCTGGAACTCCAGGAAACCGGTAACTTTCCCCATGACTTTCGCTTTCTGCTCAGGGTTCTGCTTCGACTCTCCGCCCGGGCGCGCTCGCGCCCCGGCGGGCTGCTCTGTCTGCCCGCCTCAGGCGGCCAGCTTCTTGTGCTTGGCCGCCAGCTCACTGAGCGCGCGGCGGTACTCGTGCGGAAACACCTTCACGAACCTGGCGCGGAACGCCCCCCAGTCCTCGAGTATCTGCCGTGCCCTGGCGCTGCCGGTGTAGCGCGCGTGGGCCTCGATCATGTGCTTGAGGATCGCCTCGTCGGCCTCGCCGTGATGCCAGAGCTCCCGGGCGAGCTTCCCTTCCTGCTCGGCTTCCGGCAACACCGGCTCGAGCGCCACCATCGCCGGGTTGCAGCGGCTGGCGAAGGTGCCGTCTTCGTCGAGCACGTAGGCCACGCCGCCGGACATGCCGGCGCCAAAATTGCGCCCCGTCATTCCCAGCACCACGGCCGTTCCGCCGGTCATGTACTCGCAGCCGTGATCGCCCAAGCCTTCGACGACAGCCTGGGCACCCGAGTTTCGCACGCAGAAGCGCTCGCCCGCGACACCGCGGAAATACGCCTCCCCGCAGATCGCCCCGTACAGCACCACGTTACCGGTGATGATGTTCTCCAGCGGGTTGCCGCGGAACTTGGGCGACGGCTGCACGGCGATACGTCCGCCGGAGAGGCCCTTGCCGCAATAGTCGTTGGTCTCGCCGATCAGGTCGAGGGTGATGCCCTTCGCCAGGAAAGCGCCCAGACTCTGTCCGGCGGAGCCGGCGAACCGGATGTGAATGGTGTCGTCCGGCAGACCGTCGTGTCCGTAGCGGTTCGCCACTTCGCTGGAGAGCATCGTCCCGACGGTGCGGTTGATGTTGCGGATCGGCATCTCGATCGTGACCTTCTCGCCGCGCTCCAGGGCCGGCTGGGCCAGCTCGATCAGCCGGTGATCCAGCGCCTTGTCGAGCCCGTGGTCCTGGGCTTCGCGGTGATAAACGGCCACATCCCCCGGCATCTTCGGCATGTGGAAGATGCGGCTGAAGTCCAGGCCCTTCGCCTTCCAGTGATCGATGCCCGGGCGCGTGTCCAGCAGGTCGCTGCGTCCGATGAGCTCGTTCAGCGTGCGCGCGCCCAGCTGCGCCATCAGCTCGCGCACCTCCTCGGCGACGAAGAAGAAATAATTGACCACGTACTCCGGCTTGCCGGAGAACTTCTTGCGCAGCACCGGATCCTGGGTGGCGACGCCCACGGGGCAGGTGTTGAGGTGGCACTTGCGCATCATGATGCAGCCTTCCACCACCAGCGGCGCCGTGGCAAAGCCGAACTCGTCAGCGCCCAGCATGGCGCCGATGACGACGTCGCGCCCGGTCTTCATCTGGCCGTCCACTTGCACGGCGATGCGGCCCCGCAGGCGGTTGAGCACCAGCGTCTGTTGCGTCTCGGCGAGTCCCAGCTCCCAGGGTGTGCCGGCATGCTTGATCGACGACCACGGGCTCGCGCCGGTGCCGCCATCGTGGCCGGCGATGGTCACGTGGTCCGACTTGGCCTTCGAGACGCCGGCGGCGATCGTCCCGACCCCGACCTCCGACACCAGCTTGACGCTGATGGAGGCCCTCGGGTTGGCGTTTTTGAGGTCGTGGATGAGCTGCGCCAGGTCCTCGATGGAGTAGATGTCGTGATGCGGTGGCGGCGAGATCAGCTCGACGCCCGGCGTCGAGTACCGGATCTCGGCGATGTAGTCGGAGACCTTGCGCCCGGGCAGCTGCCCGCCCTCGCCGGGCTTGGCGCCCTGCGCGATCTTGATCTGGATCTGCTCCGCGCTGGCCAGATACTCGGCGGTGACGCCGAAGCGCCCCGACGCCACCTGCTTGATCTTGGACTTGAGCGAGTCGCCTTCCTGGAGCGGAATGTCGGTGACCACGCGCTCGTCGCCCAGGCGGGTCATCAGGGACTCGCCGGCCTTGACCGGGGCGAAGCGCCTCCGGTCCTCGCCGCCCTCGCCGGTGTTGGATTTGCCGCCCAGCCGGTTCATGGCGACCGCCAGCGTCGCGTGCGCCTCGGTGGAGATCGATCCCAGCGACATGGCGCCGGTAGCGAAGCGCTTGACGATCTCCGCCGCCGGCTCCACCTCGTCCAGCGGCACCGGCTGGCACTTGTCGAAACGGAACTCGAACAGCCCGCGGAACGTCATGTGCCGCTTCGACTGGTCGTTGATGATGCGCGCGTACTCCTTGTAGGTCTCGTAGGCGTTCTGGCGCGTGGCGTGCTGGAGCTTGGCGATCGCGTCCGGCGTCCACATGTGCTCTTCGCCACGAATGCGGAATGCGTACTCGCCGCCGGCGTCCAGCGCGTTCGCCAGCACCGGATCGTCGCCGAACGCCGCGCGGTGAATCCGGATCGCCTCCTCGGCCACCTCGAACACGCCGATGCCCTCGACGTTGGACGTGGTGCCGCAGAAGTACTTGTCCACCAGGGTGCGGGAGAGACCCACTGCCTCGAAGATCTGGGCCCCCGTGTACGACATGTAGGTGGAGATACCCATCTTCGACATGATCTTGCGCAGACCCTTGCCGATACCCTTGACGAAGTTCTTGCAGGCTTTCTTGGCGTCGACCTCGCCGAGCTGACCCTGCTCGGCCATGGCGATCAGCGTCTCGAAGACCACGTAAGGGTGGATTGCCTCGGCGCCGTACCCGCCCAGGAGCGCGAAATGGTGCGTCTCGCGGGCGCTGCCGGTTTCCACCACCAAGCCGGTGGACGTGCGCAGTCCCTTGCCCACCAGGTGCTGGTGAATCGCCGACAGCGCCAGGAGCGCCGGGATCGCGACATGCTCGCGGTCGGTGTTGCGGTCCGAGATGATGAGGATCGTGAAGCCGGCGCGCACCGCATCTTCGGC
This sequence comes from Pseudomonadota bacterium, assembly GCA_049322755.1. Classification (GTDB taxonomy): domain Bacteria; phylum Pseudomonadota; class Gammaproteobacteria; order Burkholderiales; family UBA6910; genus DATIUV01. The sequence continues at coordinate 57,936 of JBMOQX010000038.1, forward strand.
CTGGGCGCAAAGGCTGGCGAGCCGTGCCTCGATCGCCTGCTTGCCCCAGGCGACCGGATAGGTGATGTCGATCTCGTACGACCGAAACTTGCCGTCGGTGTACTTCTCGATGTGGCGGATGGTCTCCATCTGGGAGAAGTCCAGCACCGGCTGGCTTACCTCAAGGCGCAGCGGCGGATTCACCTCGTCGATGCCCAGCAGGTTGGGCTTGGGACCGATGAACGACACCAGCGACATCACCAGCTCCTCGCGGATCGGGTCGATGGCCGGGTTGGTCACCTGCGCGAACAGCTGCTTGAAGTAGTGGTACAGCGTCTTGTTCTTGTTGGACAGCACCGCCAGCGGCGAGTCGTTGCCCATGGAGCCGACCGGCTCCTCGCCGTTGCCCGCCAACGGCGCCAGGATGAACTTAAGTTCCTCCTGGGTATAGGCGAACGCCTGTTGGCGATCCAGCAGCGAGGCCTTCGCCGGCTCGCGCTTCTCGTCGGGCTCCGGCAGCTCGTCCAGCTTGACGCGGATGCGGTCGATCCAGTCGCTGTACGGGCGCGAGCGCGCGAGCGCGTCCTTGAGCTCCTTGTCGTCGATGATGCGGCCGGCCTCGAGGTCAATGAGGAACATCTTGCCCGGCTGCAGGCGCCATTTCTTGGTGATGCGCTCTTCCGGAATCGGCAGCACGCCGGTTTCGGACGCCATGACCACGAGGTCGTCGTCCGTCACCACGTAGCGCGCCGGACGCAGGCCGTTGCGATCCAGCGTCGCGCCGATCTGGCGGCCGTCAGTGAAAGCGACTCCGGCCGGGCCATCCCACGGCTCCATCATTGCAGCGTGATATTCGTAGAACGCGCGTCGTGCCGGGTCCATCAGCGTGTGCCCTTCCCAGGCCTCCGGAATCAGCAGCATCATGGCGTGCGCCAGCGTGTAGCCGCCCATCACCAGGAGCTCCAGCGCATTGTCGAAACACGCCGAATCCGACTGGCCTTCGTAAATCAACGGCCAGATCTTTTCCAGATCGCTGCCGAGGATGGGCGAGCGGATCGCACCCTGGCGCGCGCGCATCCAGTTGACGTTGCCGCGCAGCGTGTTGATTTCGCCGTTATGGGCGATCATCCGGAACGGATGCGCCAGCTCCCAGGTGGGGAAGGTGTTGGTGGAGAAGCGCTGGTGCACCAGCGCCAGCGCCGAGGTGAGCCGCGGGTCCTTCAGGTCCAGGTAGTAGTTCGCCACCTGGCTCGCCAGCAGCATGCCCTTGTAGACAATGGTGCGCGCCGACATCGACGGCACATAGAATTCCTTGCTGTGCGCCAGGTTCAGGGCCCGGATGGCGTTGCCCGACACCCGGCGGATCACGTACAGCTTGCGCTCCAGGGCGTCCGTGACGGTGACGCCCTTGCCGCGACCGATGAATACCTGCCGGATGACCGGCTCGATTTTCTTCACCGACTCGCCCAGCACGGCGTTATCCCTGGGCACGTCGCGCCACCCCAGCACGACCTGGCCCTCGTCTTTGATGGCGCGTTCGATTTCGTACTCGCAGGCGAGCCGCGACGCCGGTTCCTGCGGCAGGAACACCATCCCGACGCCATACTGCCCCGCCGGCGGCAGCGCAATACCTTGTTTGGCCATGTCTTCCCGGAACAGCTGGTCGGGAATCTGGATCAGGATGCCGGCGCCGTCGCCCGCCTTGGGGTCGGCGCCCACCGCGCCGCGGTGAGTCAGGTTTTTCAGGATCTCCATACCCTGCTCGACGACGGTGTGGGACTTCTTGCCCTTGATGTGGGCGATGAAGCCAACGCCGCAGGCGTCGTGCTCGTGCTCGGAGTCGTAGAGACCCTGTTTCGCGGGTAGCGTATGGCTCACGTCGTACCTCTATGTATCGGTGCCGTCGGGACGGGGAACAGCCGCAAATTCAGCCACTTGATAGGTAGCCGGGGGCCCCGGGGGCGCCTGTTTCGCGCGCTTTGTGCGTGGATCCCCGACGAGCGTCCGGGACCGTCCAAATTTCAGGCGCAAGCGATGTATGGTAACCCGTAGGCCCCTGTTCCTCAACCGTTTATGCAACGCACAACCGGGCACGGAACCGACTCCTGCAGGGGGGTCCGCGTCAGGTGCCGCTCAGGGGGAAGACTCTTCCACGGCGAACAGCCGGCGATGTTCGCGGATCGCGAAGCGGTCAGTCATGCCGGCGATATAGTCCGCCACCGTTCGGTGCCGCTCGTGGCGTGCCTTGTCCTGGAACTGGGGCGGGAGGAGGCGGGGATCGGCGGCGAACGCCGTGAACAGGTCGCGGATGATGCGCTGCGCCTTGTTGGTCATGCGCGCGACCTGGTAGTGCTGATAGAGGTTGGCGCGCAGGAACCGCTTCAGTTCCCTCTGCAGTTCCGCCATCTCCGGACTGAATCCCACCATGGCAGGAGCTGTTCGGACATCGTCAACGCTCCCCGGACCGTGCCGGCGGATGCTGGCTCGGGTCTGCTCGGTGAGATCGACGACCAGCGTATTGATCATGCGCCGGACCGTTTCGTGCACGGTTCGCCGCTCGTTCAATCCGGGATGTCGAAGGCTCACCTCGTCATGGTGGGTCGCGAACACCTGCACCTCGCGCAACTGCTCCACGGTGATCAGTCCCGAGCGCAGCCCGTCATCCACATCGTGGTTGTTGTAAGCGATCTCGTCGGCCAGATTGGCGAGCTGCGCCTCCAGTGTCGGCTGGCGCCGGTCCAGGAACCGCTGGCCGATCTCGCCCAGCTCGCGGGCGTTTTGCGGCGAGCAGTGCTTGAGGATGCCCTCGCGCGTCTCGTAGCAGAGGTTCAGCCCGTCGAACTCCGCGTAGCGCTCCTCCAGAAGGTCCACCACGCGCAGCGACTGCAGGTTGTGCTCGAACCCACCGTGCTCCTGCATTGCCGCGTTGAGCGCCTCCTGGCCGGCATGCCCGAATGGGGTGTGGCCGAGGTCGTGGGCCAGCGAAACTGCCTCCACGAGGTCTTCGTTGAGCCCGAGATTGCGCGCCACGGACCTTCCGATCTGCGCCACCTCCAGCGTGTGGGTCAACCGCGTGCGAAAAAGATCGCCCTCATGGTTCACGAACACCTGGGTCTTGTACTCGAGCCTTCGGAACGCGGTGGAATGCACGATCCGGTCGCGATCCCGTTGGAATTCGCTGCGGCCGGCGGGCGGCGGTTCGTCGTGGCGCCGGCCGCGGGACCTCTCCGGCGAAGCGGCATAGGGAGCCAGCTCAGCCACGGCAACAGGCGGCAAGCGTTGCCTCGATCGTTCGCGCGGGAACATCCGCCCGCAGCCGCGCCATGCCGATCGACTCCAGGACCACGAAACGGATCTTGCCCGCCTCGACCTTCTTGTCCACCGCCATCAGCTCCAGGTATCGGTTCACCCCCAGGTCAGGCGCGCTCACCGGCAATCCGGTGCGCCGCAGCAGCGCCGTAACGCGCAGCGCGTCGGGCTTCGTCAGCAACCCGAGCCGCTCGGAGAGGTCCGCGGCGAGGGCCGTTCCTGCCGCCACCGCCTCGCCATGGAGCCAGGTGCCGTACCCCATTCCGGCTTCGATGGCGTGACCGAACGTGTGGCCCAGGTTCAGCAGGGCCCGCGCTCCGGACTCGCGCTCGTCCTCCGCCACTACCTCAGCCTTGTTGCGACAGCTGCGCACAATGGCAAACGCCAGCGCTTCGGGATCGCGGGCCAGCAGGCGGTCGATGTTGGCCTCCAGCCAGCCGAAGAACTCGGCGTCGCGGATCAGCCCGTACTTGATGACTTCCGCCAACCCGGCCTTCAGCTCCCGTTCGGGAAGCGTATCCAGGGTGGCCGTGTCGGCGAGGACCACCAAAGGCTGGTAGAACGCGCCGATCATGTTCTTTCCCAGCGGATGGTTGATTCCCGTCTTGCCGCCCACCGAGGAATCCACCTGGGCGAGCAACGTCGTCGGCACCTGCACGAAGGGCACGCCGCGCTGATAGGTGGCCGCCGCGAACCCCGCCAGGTCGCCGATGACGCCCCCGCCGAGGGCGATCACGGTCGTGGAACGCTCGCTCCGGCACCGCAGCAGGGCGTCGAACATCGTGTTAAGGGTCTCCCAATTCTTGTGCTCCTCGCCGTCCGGAACCACGACGTCGATCGTGGCCACGCCTTCCCGGGCGAGTGCGCCGCGCAGGCGCGCGAGATAGAGCGGCGCAACGGTTTCGTTGGTGACGATGGCCGCCTTCGGTTGCGGCAGCCGCCCGGCGATCAGCCGGCCCTGGTCGAGCAGACCCGGCCCGACGTGGATCGGGTAGCTGCGCTCGCCCAAGTCAACGTTCAGAGTCTGCACTGGATGGAGCCCGGTGATTGTCGGCAACGTCGTCACTTTGCGCCAGGTGCTTTTCGATCCGGCGCGCGAGCGCCTGAACGCTCTGGCGGCTGGTGTCGACCACGACGTCCGCCACCGCGCAATAAAGCCCGTCCCGCTCCGCCAGGAGATCGACGAGCCGCTGCTTGGGGTCCGCCGTCTGCAGCAACGGCCGATTGCGGTCATGGCGCGTGCGCGCCCAAAGGTCATCGACGTTGGCACGCAAATACACCACCAGGCCCCGCGATTTCAGGAGTTCGCGGTTGTCCTGGCGCAGGACGGCTCCGCCCCCGGTCGCCAGCACCACATCGTCCCGCCCGGTGAGTTCCTCCAGCAACGCGGCCTCACGCGCCCGAAACCCTGCTTCGCCCTCGATATCGAAGATCACCGGGATGCCGACCCCGGTGCGCCGCTGCAGTTCCTGGTCGGCGTCGATGAACTCCAGCCCGAGATCGCGCGCCAGCACCTTCCCCACGGTGGTCTTGCCCGCCCCCATGAGGCCGACGAGAAAAATGCGGCGCGCAGACTTCATGCCCGCGATTTTAGCGAATGCGGGGCGCCAGCGCTGGCAAAGGGCGAAAAAAGAGCCGGGAGATCCCGGCTCTGCTGGGAGTGTGCGAACCGCTCAGCGCAGCGTGAGGGAATCCTTGAGAATCTTGGGTGTCACGAAAATCAGCAGTTCGGATTTGTTGTCCGTCTTGGCGGTGTTGCGGAACAGCGCCCCGACGACCGGAATGTCGCCGAGCAGCGGCGTCTTGGTCACGTCGTTGCGCTTTTCCTGCTCATAGATCCCGCCGATGGCGACGGTGCCGCCGTTCTCCACCAGGACCTGGGTGCTGATCTGCTTGGTGTCGATCGAAGGGCCCGCCTGCGTATTGGCGCCGACGCTGTCCTTGTTCACGTTCAGCGTCATGATCACGTTGTCATCGGGAGTGATCTGGGGCTTGACCTTGAGCGACAGCGTGGCCTTCTTGAACGCCACGCTGGTGGCGCCGCTGGATGTAGCCTGCTGAAACGGAATCTCCGTACCTTGCTCGATAGAAGCTTCCACCTGGTCGGCGGTGAGCACGCGCGGACTGGAGATCACTTTGCCCTTGTTGTCCGCCTCCAGTGCCGTGATTTCGAGATTCAAGAACTTGGTGGCCGCCTCATTGAACAGCATCAGTCCGAAGGTTGTCGGATTGAAGCCGGCCAGACCGGCCGCCGGCAGCGCGACGCTGAGGGAATCCGTGGTGGCCATAGTGGTCGGCGCGGCGCGATTGAACTGCGGGGTCACGTTGCCGCCGGGGAACGGCGCTCCGAGGCTGTTCAAGCTGCCCCCGACACCGCCTTGGAGTCCGCCTCCGCCGATGTTGAAGCCGTTGCCGGTGGTGTCGTTGTAGCCCAGCCGCACACCCAGGTTGCGCGCGAAATCATCTGACGCTTCCACGATTCGGGCCTCGATCATCACCTGGCGGATGGGAATGTCGATGCGCTGAATCAGCTTGCGGATCTCATCCAGCTTGCTCGGGGTGTCCTGAACGAACAGGGTGTTGGTGCGCGGATCCACCACGACGCTGCCGCGCTTGGACAGCAGTCGCTGGTTCGGGTCGCTGAGAATCTTCCGGACGTCGTCGCCCTTCTGGTAGTTGAGCTGGAAGCTCTCCGTGGTGGTCGGCTCGAGCTCGGCGATCTGCTGTCGCGCCTCCAGCTGGAGTTTCTCGCGCGCAGCAATCTCATCCCGCGGAGCCACCAGCAGAACGTTGCCTTCCTTGCGTTTGTCCAGCCCCTTGGCCTGCAGGATGATGTCCAGGGCCTGATCCCAGGGGACGTCCTTGAGCCGCAAGGTCAGGTTGCCGCCCACGGAATCGCTGACCACGATGTTGAGGCCGGTGAAATCGGCGATCACCTGGAGGACGGCCCGGACCTCGACGTTCTGGAAATTGAGCGAGAGCTTCTCGCCCGCGTATCCCGGCCGGGAGCTTTGCACCAGCTTGGACGGGTCCGGGGTGACCGGCTTCACCTCGACGATGAACTTGTTGTCGGTCTGGTAGGCAGCCTGCTCCCAGATTCCCTTCGGTTCGATGACCAGCCGGACATTATTGCCCAGGGCGAAGCTCTCGACGAACTGGACCGGGGTGCCGAAGTCCGTCACGTCCAGGCGGCGCTGCAGGTTCTTCGGCAACTGCGTGTTGATGAAGTCGACGACGATCTGGCTCCCCTGGCGCCGCAGATCGATGCCGGTGGTGGTGTCAGAGAGTTCGATTTCGACACGGCCCTCGCCACCGCGTCCGCGGCGGAAGTCCACGTCGCGGATGCTGTGACGTTGATCGGAAACCCGAGGCTCGGCGAAGCGCGATACCGAGGGGCTGACTGCCGATGCCGCCGCGTCGGTGGGGACCAGCGTGATGAAGACGTGGTTGCCCTCCACGCGCGTGTCGTATCCCAGTTGCCGGTCGAGATTCATCACCAGCCGGGTCCGATTGCCGGCTTGCACGATGTTGAGCGAGCGTACCTCTCCCTGGCCGACGGCCTGCGACGTGCGGCCGAGGGCGTTTCCCGTGTCAGGGAAGTCAAAGGCGATGCGGGGCGGGTTGTTGATGGCAAACGCGGCCGGCGGATTCCCCGGCGCACTCTTCATCGTCACCTTGAGGACCAGCTTACCGGATGCGGGCTGGACTTCCAGCGCCTCGATGCTGTTCGTCTGGGCCGCAGCCGGCCGCGGAGCTGCGCCGAGGGCCAGGCTCAACGTAACGCACACGGCGCCGAAGAGACGGGTCATGGTGTTGAGGCCGTTCATCGTTGCTGCTCCCTGAAGTTATTCTGCAAGTAACAGGCTGGCGGTGCGCTCGGTCCAGTCACCGCCGCCCTCCTGCACGATTTCGGTCAGTTTGAGCTCGGCTTCACCGATTTCGGTGATGCGGCCGAAGTTCTGGCCCATGTAATTGCCGACCGTGACGCGAAACACGTTGTTGTCGGGGGTCTTGACCAAGGCGTGCACGCGACGGTTGCGCTCCAGCGTGCCGACCATCTTGAGGTTGTCGAGCGGATAGGCTTCGAGCGGCTCCTTGGGCCGGTTCAGGTCCGGAGCCTTTCCGCTTCCCGCGGCCACGTTTCCGCCTTTGGTGTCGATCTCGCGGGGCCGGAACGGATCGGGAAGGTCGAATACGGCGTAGGAGAACGGCTCATGCTTCTGAACTTCCGGCAGCGGCGCGACTTTGCCGCGGAGCCCCTGGCCGGATTGCTGCACGAACTCGCGCAGGTCGGAGAACTCTTCGGTGCCGCATGCCACGAGGAAGAATCCGAGCACGACGACGAGGCGCTTCATTTCTTGCCTCCCTTCGCCGCTTGCTGGGCCTTGCGCTGCGCCGCGACCTCCGCGTCGTCGAGATAGCGATAGGTCTTCGCGATCCCGTTGAGCACCAGCCCATCCTTGGCCGTCTCGATGGAAACGTTGTTCAGCGTGACGATGCGAGGCAGCTGCGAGACATCGCTCGCGAATGCGCCCATGTCGTGGTACTTGCCGGTGATCTTCACCGCGATGGGCAACTCGGCATAGAAGTCATGCATCGTCTCCCGCGGCGCGGGCTTGAACAACTCGAACTGCAGGCCCCGGCCCAACCCTGCCTGGTTGATGTCGGTAATGAGCGCGTCCATCTCGGCCTTGTTCGGCAGTTGTTTGAGCATGGCGCCGAACGTCTGCTCGATCTCGGCCAGCTGCTGCTTGTAAATATCGAGATTGACGGCCTCTTTCTTCTTCGCGAGGTACGTTTCCTTGAGTTTGAGTTCTTCGGCCTCGCGCGCCTCGAGGGTGTCGATCTGGTCCTGCCAGACATACCAATAGCCGCCGCCTATGATCACCACCAGCAGAAGCAGCAGGGCCACCACCTTGACGGCGGCGGGCCAGCCGCCGGGGTCGCGCGGATTGAGGCGTCTGAGTTCCTCCAGGTTCATGAGGCTACCCTTTGGTTCCGGTGTTCTGCCCGGCGGCCGTTGCCGGCTTCGGCTGCGGCGCCGCCTGGGCAGGTTTGGGCTGAACGAGTCTGACGTTCAAGGAGAACTGATTCATGCGCAGCTTGCCGACGTTCTCGGCCTTGATCTCGATGAGCTGAGGCGAGGCGAGCCAAGGAGAATCCTCCAGATTCCGCATCAGGGTCGAGACACGGGCGCTGGACTGGGCGTAACCCACCAGGTTCACGTTCGGGCCGTTCTGTTTCAGCTTGGAAAGGTAAACCCCCTCCGGCATGACGCGTACCATTTGCTCGAGCAGGTGCACGACCTCCGAGCGGTTGGTCTGCAGCTTCTCGACCACTTCCTTGCGGGCCAGCAGGGCGGCGATCTGGTCCTTCAGCGTCTTGATCTCGGCAATCTGCTTGTCGAGGATCGCGATCTCTTTCTTCAGGTAATCGTTGCGTGCCTCTTGGTGGGTGATCTTGCCGTCCAAGATGGTGTAGCCAGCCCCGACCACGGCGAGCCCGAACAAGGCCGCCAGGCCGGCCATGATGCCGAACTGGGTATTGCGCGCTTTGCGGCGCTCGGCGCGGTATGGGAGTAAGTTGATGCGGATCATGCGGGATCGAACCTCCGGAGAGCGAGGCCGCAGGCCACCATCAGGGAGGGGGCGTCCGCGGAGAGCTGGACCGGCCGGATCCGGCTGGAGAGCTCCATGCCGGCAAACGGATTGGCCACCACCGCGCGGACCTGAGCGCGCGCCGACACGATTTCGTCGAGTCCCGGCAGCGCCGCGCAGCCTCCCGCCAGAACGATGTGGTTCACTTCGTTGTACTGGGAAGACGTGAAAAAGAACTGCAGCGCGCGTGCCACCTCGAGGGCGAGGGTTTCACGAAACGGTGCCAGCACGTCCGTCTCGTAGCTCTCGGGCAGTCCGCCGCTGCGCTTGGCGGCTTCCGCCTCTTCCGCGGACAGTCCGTACTGCGCCTGGATCTGCTGGGTCAGCTGGCCCCCGCCAAACGGCTGGTCGCGCATGTAGACGGACTGGCCGTTACGCAGCACGTTGACGCTGGTGTTCGAGGCGCCGATGTCGACGATGGCCAAGAGCTGGTCGGGCTCGATCTCGAGCAGGTGCGGGAGCATGTGCTCCACGGCCGCCATCGCCGCATACGGCTCGACATCCATCACCACGGCCTTCAGGCCCGCCGCCTGGGCGGACGCGATCCGGTCCTCGACCTTTTCCTTGCGCGATGCCGCAATCAGGAGCTCTTCCTCTTCCGGGCTTCCGGGGGCGGGCCCCAGCACTTGGAAGTCGAGATTGACTTCATCCAGGGAGAAAGGGATGTACTGGTTGGCCTCGGATTCGACCATGACCTCCAGTTCTTCCTCGCGCTGGCCGGCAGGTACTACAATCTTTTTGGTGATCGCCGCCGACGACGGGACCGCGACCGCCACGTTCTTGATCCGCGTGCCGAGGCGCTTCCAGGCACGCTTGATGGCGTCCCCGGTGGCTTCGAGGTTGACGATGTTGCCTTCAACCACGGCGTCAGTGGGCATGGGCTCGATGACGTAGCGCTCGACCCGGTAGCTAGCTTTGGCCGGCTTGCTCAGCTCGACCATCTTGACCGCCGACGAGCTCACATCCACGCCGATGAGGGGTGGGGAGCTGGGCTTCAAGAAGTCCAGATTGAATTCCAATTTTTCCTTTAACATGAGTCGTTAACGCGCATTACCCACAAGGTACATTAAAATCTAGCAGCAACTATACAGCATGTAAAGCAAATTTTTGCAAGTTCCCTCCCGACGCATGCCCTCCCTATAATTATCTTTTTCCCGCCCTTCTTTCCCCGTTCATGTTGCGTCGCTGGTGGTTTCTGGCGCTGATGGCGTTGGTGGGCGCCGGGCTGGCCGCGGTGCTCCTGGTGGCCTACGCGGCGGTCATCGCTTATCCCAAGCTGCCTTCCCTCGAAGCCCTGACGGACTACCGTCCTAAGGTGCCCTTACGCGTTTTCAGCGCCGACGGGACGTTGCTGGCGGAATACGGTGAAGAGCGGCGTGCGGTGGTGTCCATTGCCGACGTGCCGGATGTCCTCAAGCACGCGATCCTGGCCGCCGAGGACGAGCGGTTCTATCGACATGGCGGGGTGGACTACGTCGGGGTGGTGCGGGCGGCCTACCACAACTTCGCTTCTGGCGGTGCCCGCCAGGGAGCCAGCACCATCACCATGCAGGTGGCGCGCAACTTCTTCCTTACAAAGGAAAAAACGTTCACCCGCAAGTTTCACGAGGCGTTGCTCGCGTTCAAGATCGAGCACAGCCTGACGAAGGACCAGATCCTCGAGCTCTATATCAACCAGATCTACCTCGGCCAGCGGGCGTACGGGTTCGCGGCAGCCGCGCAGGCTTATTACGGCAAGGCACTGCCGCAGCTCACGCTGGCGGAAGCGGCCATGCTGGCGGGGCTCCCGAAGGCCCCGTCCCGCTTCAATCCGGTCGCGAACCCCGAGCGCGCCAAGGCGCGGCAGCTCTACGTTTTGCGCCGGATGCGGGAACTGGGTTATATCAGCGACGCGCAACAGCAGGCGGCGGCGGCGGAGCCGCTGGTCCCGCGGCGGGCAGGTCGGGAGGAAAGGCCCGCCGGGGATTACGTGGCGGAGATGGTGCGGCAGCTGATGGTGGACCGCTATGGCGACGAAGCCTACAGCCGCGGTTTCCGCGTTTACACCACGGTCCGCGACGATCACCAGCGGGCTGCCGTAGCGGCGCTCCGGCAAGGGCTGCTGGATTACGACCGCCGTCATGGTTACCGCGGGCCCGAGGGCTATCTCGACTTGCGCCAGGCCGGCGAGAAGGTGGAAGAGTTCCTCGACGAGGCGTTGCAGGAGGTGGACGCGGTCGGAGGCCTCGAGCCGGCGGTGGTGTTGCAGGCCAGGCCCGGCGAGGTAAAGGCCTACCGCAAGAGCGGGGATACCGTGACCCTCACCGGCGAGGCGATCAAGTTCGCGAGCCGGTCGCTGGCGGAGAAGACCCCCATCGAGCAGCGCCTGCGTCCGGGCTCGCTGATCCGGTTGCGCGCCGATGCCAAGGGCAACTGGCAGATTGCCCAGCAGCCGGCGGCAGAGGCGGCGCTGGTGTCCCTGGACCCGCGCGACGGGGCGATCCGCTCGCTGGTGGGCGGGTTCGACTTCGCGCGCAGCAAGTTCAATCACGTGACCCAGGCGTGGCGCCAGCCGGGCTCGGGATTCAAGCCGTTCATCTATTCCGCCGCGCTGGAAAAGGGCTTCACCGCCTCGTCCGTGATCAATGACGCGCCGCTGTACTTCGACAAGCAGCAGACCGGCAACGAGGAATGGGAGCCGAAGAACTACGACGAGAAGTTCGAAGGACCGATACGGCTGCGGGACGCGCTGACCAAGTCGAAGAACCTCGTGTCGATCCGCATCCTCCAGGCGATCGGGCCCCAGTACGCGCAGGATTACGCCACCCGGTTCGGGTTCGACGCGGACCGGCATCCGCCCTACATGACACTGGCGCTGGGGGTCGGCGCGGCAACGCCGATGCAGATGGCAACCGGCTATGGTGTGTTTGCGAATGGCGGATACCGGGTCGTTCCCTATTTCATCGAGCGCATCGAGGACGATACCGGGAACGTGCTGGCGCGGGCCAACCCGCTGCGCGTCGGCGAGGGCGCCGAGCGCGTGATCGATTATCGCAACGCGTTCATCATGAACAGCATTCTGCGCGACGTCGTGGCCCGCGGTACCGCAGCGCGGGCCGCGCGCCTGGGCCGGCGCGATCTCGCCGGGAAGACCGGCACCACCAACGACTTCATCGATGCCTGGTTCTGCGGTTTCCAGCCGACCCTGGTGGCGGTGGCGTGGATCGGTTTCGACACGCCGCGCTCGCTCGGCAAAGGCGAGACCGGCAGCCAGGCGGCGCTGCCGATCTGGATGGATTATATGGGGCAGGTTCTCAAGGGCGTCCCCCAGGCGGAATTTCCCGTTCCGGAGGGGGTGGTGGCAACGCGCATCAATCCCGAAAGCGGTCTGCTCGACAACGGCAGCGGCTCGCTGGTGGAGTATTTTCTCCAGGAGAACGTGCCGCCGCCGCATCAGGACTCGCTGCTGCCCGGCATCGACGGGGGCGGGCGCAGCGGCGACGAAATCAAGAATCAGCTGTTCTGAACCATGCCGCGCTCACCTGCAGCCAAGCGCAACCTGACGCGCGAGCGCATCGCCCAGCTTGCCGCCCGCCTCATCGCCGAGGACGGGGTGCAGGATTTCGGCCTGGCCAAGCGCAAGGCGGCACAGCAGATCGGCGCGCCCGATACGCGGAACCTGCCCAACAACGCCGAGGTCGAGCAGGCGCTGCGCGCGTTCCGGGCGCTTTACCAGAGCGATGAGCATCCGGAAGTTCTGCGCGAGTTGCGCTTCGTGGCGCTGGCGGCGATGGAATGGCTGGCGGATTTCGATCCCCAGCTGGTCGGGTCCGTGTTGAGCGGGACCGCAGGACGCTACTCGGACATCAATCTGCACTTGCTGGCGGAGAGCGTGAAGGACGTCGAGTACTTCCTGATGCGCGAGAACGTCGCGTATCGCAGCGGCGAGCGGCGCTATTCCCACGGCGGGGCTTGGCGCACCGTGCCCACTTACAGCCTGGTGCATGACGGCGTGCCGCTCACGCTGACGGTGTACTCGCCGGGTGACCCCCGGGGTCCGGGACGAGGTCCGGACGGCGAACCGCTGCGGGCTCGGGCCGCGCATCTGCGTGCCCTGCTGGACACGCCGGCCAGCGGCGGCCAGGAAGCCGGCTAGGATCGCGCGGCGGCAATCCAGGCGGCTGCGTCGAGCGCGTAGTAGGTCAGTATGCCGTCGGCCCCGGCGCGCTTGCACGCGGTGAGGGTTTCCAGAACGCAGGCGCGCTCGTCGATCCAGCCGTTCCGCCCCGCGGCCTTGAGCATCGCGTATTCGCCGCTCACCTGATAGACGAACGTCGGCGCGCGAAACGCGTCCTTGACGCGGCGCACGATGTCCAGATAAGGCAGCCCCGGCTTCACCATCACCATGTCGGCGCCTTCCTGCAGATCCAGCCCCACTTCCCAGAGCGCCTCGTCGCCGTTCGCCGGATCCATCTGGTAGGTGAATTTGTTGCCCTTGCCGAGATTGGCGGCCGAGCCCACGGCGTCGCGGAACGGCCCGTAGAAGCTGGACGCGTACTTGGCGGCATAGGCCAGGATGCGGGTATGGATAAAGCGCTCGGCGTCCAGGGCGTCCCGGATCGCGCCGATACGCCCGTCCATCATGTCCGACGGTGCCACCACGTCCGCGCCCGCCGCGGCGTGGGAAATCGCCTGGCGCCGCAGCACGGCTACGGTCTCATCGTTGAGCACGTAGCCGGCATCGTCGATGAGCCCGTCCTGGCCGTGGCTCGTGTAGGGGTCGAGGGCGACGTCGGTAATCACGCCGAGGTCCGGGAAACGCGCCTTCAATGCCTGAACGACACGCGGAACCAATCCCTCGGGATTCGCCGCCTCCTCGGCCCGATCGCTTTTCAACGACGCGTCGATGACGGGAAACAGGGCCATCGCCGGCACGCCAAGCTGGACGCAGGCCTCGGCCACCGCCAGCAGCCGGTCGAGGGACACGCGCTGCACGCCCGGCATCGACGGCACCGGTTCCGCGCGGTTCTGCCCGTCTAGGACGAACACCGGAAAAATCAGGTCCGAAGCGCTGAGTGTGTGCTCACGTACAAGGCGACGCGAGAATTTATCGCGGCGGTTGCGCCGCATCCGGCGGCGCGGGAACTGGCCCAATGGAATCATGCCTTGTCCTTTTGGATTCAATGCCTTTCGGCGCGCTGGCGGCTCCCCGGCGGAGCCGCCCACGCTGCGGGAACTTTCCCGCCGCGTTTTTTATCTTAGCTGCAGACGATGATTTCATCGTCTCCCGCTTCTCCTCCCTGAGCGGGTGCCTTAATCATTATTAAGGCCTTGCCCCCGGTTTTACTCCCCTTTAACCGGGGGCATTTTTTTGTCCAGCCAGATCGCGAGTTTTTCCTGAAGCTCCGGAAGGCCGGTGCGCGTCACGCTGGAGAACAGTTGCACGCTCGCGTCCTGGAATTCCTGCCCCAGATCAGCGCGCACTTCCCTGAGCGTGCGGGCGGCCTGGGATCGCGTCAGCCGGTCCGACTTGGTGAGCACCACGTGCACCGGTTTGCCGGTGGGGCGCAACCACGCCAGCATGCGGCGGTCCAGCGGCGTGAGCGGATGTCGCACGTCCATGACCACGATCATGCCGACCAGTTGCGCGCGGCGCAGGAGGTAGTCCTCGAGCAGCCGCCCCCACTCCCGCCGGACCGCTTCCGGGACCCGTGCGAAACCGTACCCGGGCAGATCCACCACGTAGGCGCCATCGCCGGCGTCGAAGAAGTTGATCTGCTGCGTGCGCCCCGGCGTCTTGCTCACGAAGGCGAGGCGCTTGCGCTGGGCCACGGCGTTGATGAGACTCGACTTCCCCGCGTTGGAACGGCCGGCGATGGCCACCTCGCGCCAGGTTGGCGGCAGGGCGGCCGTCGTGGTGTAGCTGGCGACGAAAGCGAGTTGGCGAAACGCAGGCATCGGAACGCGCCCGGGCGGGCGCCGCGGGCGGGGAAAAGTTGGCATCATAGCAGAGCGATGGTGTAAAATTTTCCGATTTTTCAGGAACAAGGAGCAGAAATGACGTCGTTACTGCGGGGCACGGCGCTGGCCCTTGGCGTGTTCGGGGTGCTGGTATCGACCACCGCCGGAGCGCAGGATGGGAAGAACGCGGATCCGGAAAAGGGCAAGCAGATCGCGGCGCAGGTCTGCGCCGCATGCCACGGTCCGGACGGCAACAGCCCCGCGGCGGTGAACCCCCATCTCGCGAGCCAGCACCGCGCTTACATTGCCAAGCAGCTCGCCAACTTCAAATCGGGCGAGCGCAAGAATCCCATCATGGCGGGGTTCGCCGCCGGGCTGTCGCCGGAGGACATGAAGGCACTGGGCGCGTACTTCGAGCAGCAGGCGCTCAAGCCGGCGATGGCGAGCGACAAGGCGCGGGCACTTCAAGGAGAAAAAATCTACCGCGGCGGCATCGCGGCCAAGGGCGTGCCTGCATGCAGCAGCTGCCACGCCCCCAACGGTGCCGGCATTCCCGCCCAGTACCCGCGCCTCCAGGGCCAGTTCAAGGAGTACACGCTGGCGCAGCTCCAGGCGTTCCGCTCCGGCGAGCGCGCCAACGATCCGGCCCAGATGATGCGCATGATCGCGGCGAAGCTGACCGACCAGGAAATGACCGCCCTTGCGGAGTACGTCGCGGGCCTGCGCTGACCCGCTGCCGCAACGGCGGCGCGAAGGCGGCTTCGGCCGCCTTCGTTATTTCAGCGCCTGGAACGCCTCCGCCGCCGCGTCCAGCGTGCGGGCGATGTCGTCCTCGGAATGGGCCGAGGAGACGAATCCGGCCTCGTAGGCGGACGGCGCCAGGTAGACGCCGCGTTTGAGCATCTGATGGAAGAAGCGGTTGAACCCCTCGCGCTCGCACTCCATGACTTCCGCGTACCCTGAAGGCGGAGCGCCGCGGAAATAGATGCCGAACATGCCGCCGATGGCCTGGCCCGAGAAGGCGACGCCGTGGCGCGACGCCACCGCGCTCAAACCGTCGGTCAGTGCCCGGGTGCGTTCCGCGAGCTGCTCGAAAAAGCCCGGCGCCTGGATCAGCTTCAGGGTCGCCAGCCCGGCTGCCACCGCCACCGGGTTGCCGGAGAGCGTTCCCGCCTGGTACACCGGGCCCAGCGGCGCGAGGCACTGCATGATGTCGCGCCGGCCGCCGAACGCGCCCACCGGCAGGCCGCCGCCAATGACTTTGCCCAGCGTGGTGAGGTCGGGGCGGATCCCGAACAGGCCCTGGGCGCCGCCGATCCCGACGCGGAAGCCGGTCATGACTTCGTCGAAGATCAGCACGCTGCCATGCTCGGTGCACAGGCTGCGCAGCTTGTTGAGGAACTCGATACGTGGCAGCACCAGGTTCATGTTGCCCGCGATCGGCTCCACGATCACCGCGGCGATCTCGCGGCCGCTGCGGCGGAACGTTTCCTCGAGCCCGGCCACGTCGTTGTAGTCCAGCACCAGCGTGTGGGCGACCGTTTCCGGCGGCACGCCGGCGGAACTCGGCTGGCCGAGGGTCAGGGCACCCGAGCCGGCTTTCACCAGCAGCGCGTCGCCGTGGCCGTGATAGCAGCCCTCGAACTTGACGATGCGCTGGCGTCCGGTGAAGCCGCGCGCCAAGCGGATCGCGCTCATGGTGGCCTCGGTGCCCGAGCTCACCAGCCGCACCTGCTCGATCGAGGGCACCAGCTGGCACACCAGTTCCGCCATCTCCAACTCGCCCTCGGTGGGGGCGCCGAAGGAAAGGCCCAGCTCCGCGCGGGCCTGCACGGCGCGTACCACTTCCGGATGGGCGTGGCCCAGAACCGCGGGGCCCCAGGAGCCGACGTAGTCGATGTATGCCTTGCCGTCGGCATCCCAGACGCGGGCGCCGCGCGCGCGGGCGAAGAACACCGGCGTGCCGCCCACCGAGCGGAACGCGCGGACCGGCGAGTTGACCCCGCCGGGGATGAAGTTCTGGGAGCGCTCGAACAGCGCGTCGTTGCGTGTCGCCATGATGGGTCAGCCTGTCTTCTGCCTGGTTTCGTCGACCTCGGAGCGCGACGCGAACAGCTGCACGATGGACCGTGCCGCAGCTTCGACGTCAGGGGCGTCGAACACCGCGCTGATGACCGCCACGGCGTGCGCGCCCGCGGCGATCGCGGCCCCGGCATTGTCCGCCGAGACGCCCCCGATCGCCACGATCGGGACATCGAGCTGCCCCCGCGCCCGGGACAGCAGCGTCAGCGGCGCCCGCACCGCGCCCGGCTTCACCGCCGAAGCGAACACGCTGCCGAAGGCCACGTAATCGGCGCCCTCGCCCACGGCGCGCTCGGCCAGGTCGAGCCGGTCGTAGCAGGAAGCACCGATCACCCGGTCCGGTCCGAGCCGGCGGCGGGTCTCGGCGATCGAGCCGTCGGCGGCGCCGAGGTGCACGCCATCCGCATCCACCGCGAGCGCCAGGTCGGCGTCGTCGTTGACGATCAGCCGCGCGCCGTGGCGGGTACAGAGCTGGCGCAGCGCGCGTGCCTGCCGGACCCGGGCATCGACGTCGGTTCGCTTGGAGCGGTACTGCAGCCACCGGGTTCCGCCGCGCAGCGCCGCCTCCACTTTGGCCAGCAGCATCGGGGTGTCCTCCGTGTCGGGCGTAATGGCGTAGAGCCCGGCGACCCGGCGCGCCTCAGCGTTCTTCGTCATCCTCGTCCCGGGCCCAGAACAGGCGATCCGGAATGAACTGGCCCATGCCCGGGCGAAACGCCGCGCTCAGCGCCTGCCACGTGTACTCCTGGGCTTCCTTGACCGCTTCGGCCATTTCGAGCCCGTTGGCCAGCGTCGCGGCGATGGCCGAGGCCAGCGTGCAGCCCGAGCCGTGGTAACTGCCCGGGAGCCGCTGCCAGCTGTCGCTGCGGATCACGCCGTCCCGGCCGTACAGGGTGTTGACCACCTGCGGCGTGTTCTCGTGGGTGCCGGTCACCAGGACGTATTCGCAGCCCAGCCCCAGCAGCCGTCCCGCGCACTGCGCCAGGCTGGGGTCGTCCTCGTCGTCGCCGTCCTCACCGGCCAGGCGGCGCGCCTCCATGCTGTTGGGCGTGATCAGCGTGCTCTGGGGGATCAGCAGTTCGCGCAGCGCGAGTATCACCTCCTCGCCCGCCAGGTCGTCGCCGCGGCCGGAACTGAGCACCGGGTCCAGCACCAGCGGCACGTCGGGATAGTCGGACACCACTTCCGCCACCGCGGCGGCCACCTCGACGCTGCCCAGCATGCCGATCTTGAACGCATGGACCGGCATGTCCTCCAGCAGCTTGCGCGCCTGATCGGCCACCCAGTCGGCGTCCAGCGGCATTACCGACTCGACGCCCGCAGTGTCCTGCACCGTGATCGCCGTGACGACGGTGAGCGGATGACAACCCATGCTTGCCAGCGTCAGGATATCCGCCTGCAAGCCCGCGCCGCCGCTGGGGTCGCTCGCCGCGATGGCGAGCACGATCGGAGGAGTGTCCGGCATGTTGGTTTATAATCGACCGCTATTTTAGAGGAAAAAGCACCGGTTCCATGGCCGAGACCGAAACTCAGGTTACTTACAAGAAGTACATGTGCGTGGTGTGCGGTTTCATCTACGACGAGGAAACCGGCCTTCCCGACGAAGGCATCGCGCCGGGCACCCGCTGGGAGGATGTGCCTCCCAACTGGACCTGCCCGGAGTGCGGCGCGCGGAAGGAAGATTTCGAGATGTTGGAACTCTAGCAGTTTGTCGGCAGATCACGCGGCCTTTGTTTCTGCCGCGTCCAGGATGTGGCCGCACCGTCCGTTGCGTTCCCGCGCGACGGGTTGTGTCCGGTTGCCACGCAAGCGCACGGGCTTCGCGCGCGAGGTCAGCCGTAACTGACCGTCCCCGGCACTTCCGTTACGCGGCGGAGCGCCGCTCCAGCGCGCGATCGGCGATGCGGACGAAGCTCTCCACTGCCAGCGTTTCCGCGCGCGCGCGCGGATTGATTCCCAAATACTCCAGATCGGCTTCGGCGACGTAGCCCGCCACCGCGTTGCGCAGCATCTTGCGGCGCTGGCCGAACGCCGCAGTCACTACGTCGCGCAGCATGGGCTCGTCGCGCGCCGGCCACGGCAGCGGCACGCGCGGGATCAGGCGCACGAAACTGGACATCACCTTGGGCGGCGGCTGGAACGCGCCCGGCGGGATGTCGAACAGCCGCTCCAGCGTGAAGCGGTACTGCAGCATCACCGAGAGCCGGCCGTAAGCGCCCGTTCCCGGCGCTGCCACCATGCGGTCCACCACTTCCTTCTGCAGCATGAAGTGCAGATCGCGCACGCAGTCGGTACACGCCTCGAGGCGGAACAGGATGGGCGTCGAGATGTTGTAGGGCAGGTTGCCCACCACGCGCAGCCCCTGGCCGAGGCGGGTGAAATCGAACTCCAGGGCGTCGGCCTGGTGCACCGTCAGCCGCCCGGACGGAAAGCATTCGCGCAGGCGCCGGACCAGGTCGCGGTCGATCTCCACCGCGTCCATCCGCTCTACCCGTTCCAGCAGGGGGCCGGTCAGCGCCGCGAGTCCCGGGCCGATCTCCACGATGCGATCCTGAGGCCGGGGTGCGATCGCGTCGACGATGCGGCCGATGAAATGCCGGTCGGCGAGGAAGTGCTGCCCGAAGCGCTTGCGCGCCATGTGGCGCGGCGGCGGACCCGACGCGGAAGCCCGATCGGACACCGGAACCGTCAGCCGGCCGGGCGGTGGGCCGCCAGCGCGCGCGCCAGTTCCAGCGCCGCACGCAGGCTGCCGTCGTCGATCGCACCGCTGCCGGCGAGCTCCAGGGCGGTGCCGTGGTCCACCGACGTGCGCACGATGGGCAGCCCCAGCGTGACGTTGACGCCCGCGCCGAAACTCGCGTGCTTGAGCACCGGCAGGCCCTGGTCGTGATACATCGCCAGCACGCAGTCGCCGCGCCTGAGCACCGCCGGATTGAACAGGGTGTCCGCGGGCAGCGGGCCCTCGAGCCGCAGCCCTTCGCCGCGCAGCGCTTCCAGGACCGGGCCGATCACCTCCAGTTCCTCGCGCCCGAGGTGGCCGCCCTCGCCGGCATGGGGATTGAGTCCAGCCACCAGGATGCGCGGCGCGGCGATGCCGAATCTGGCGACGAGATCGGCGTGCAGCACCCGCAACGTGCGCGTCAGCGACTCCCGGG
The DNA here is from genome assembly GCA_049322755.1 of Pseudomonadota bacterium. Classification (GTDB taxonomy): domain Bacteria; phylum Pseudomonadota; class Gammaproteobacteria; order Burkholderiales; family UBA6910; genus DATIUV01. The sequence continues at coordinate 78,058 of JBMOQX010000038.1, forward strand.
TGATATGGTCCGCTACCTGCCGCAGCGGCAGGTGGGTGGTGGCAAGGGCAACGCGCAGTCCGCCACCCACCAGCATCATCACCACGTGGGACGCGCCGGTGCGCGCGGCCAGATACTCCGTGTGTCCCGTGAACGCAATGCCGGCGTCGTTGATCACGCCCTTGTGCACCGGGCCCGTGACCATTGCGGCGAACTCCCCGCTCAGGCAGCCGTCCACCGCACGGTCCAGCGCGGCGAGGACGGCGGCGGCGTTCTCGGGCGCGAGGCGGCCCGGCTGCGCCGGTCGCGCGAGGGGCACGGGCAGCACCGTGAGCGCTCCGGCGGCGCGCGTCACCGGGCCGCCGGAGTGGTAGGGCGCACAATGCAGCGTCCGACCTCGCATCGCCGCGCGCTCCGCCAGCATCGCCGGGTCGGCCAGGACGATCACATCGTCGCCGCGGGCGCGCTGCGCCAGTCCGACAGCCAGATCGGGCCCGATGCCGGCGGGCTCGCCGGGGGTCAGTGCGAGAGATAAGGGCACGCGGCGAGGGCGAGCGCCGTCAGCTTTCGAGGCGGTACTCGACGTAGGCCTGGTCCCGCAACTGGCGCAGCCACTCTTCGTAGGCCTCGTCGGCCTTGCGCGCGCGCACCGCCTCGCGCGCCAGCACGCGCTCGGCGCTCACGTCGCCGGTGCGCCGCTCCTGGACCTGGATCAGGTGCCAGCCGAACGGCGACTTGACCGGCGCACTCAGCTGGCCGGGCTCCAGCGCGTTCATGGCCCGCTCGAACTCCGGGACGGTATCGCCCGGATTGATCCAGCCCAGATCTCCGCCCCGGGAGGCGCTCAGGTCCTCCGAGTAAAGCTTCGCCAGCTCGCCGAAATCGGCGCCGTTGGCGATGCGCTCGCGCACCTGCACCAGGCGCTCGCGTGCCTCGTCCTCCGACAGCAGGTCGCTTGGCTTGATCAGGATGTGCCTTGCCCGGGTCTGCGTCACCTGCACCGGCGACTTGGAGCCACGGCGATCCACCAGCTTGACGACGTGAAAGCCGGCCGGGCTGCGCAATACGCCGCTGACCTCGCCCGGGCGCATCCCGGTCAGGGTCTGGGCGAACAGTTCCGGCAGGCGGCTCGGGGGTCGCCAGCCCAGATTACCGCCCTGAAGCGCATCCGGAGCGTCCGAGTAAACCGCGGCGACACGTGCGAACTCGGCTCCGCCGCGCAGTTCGGCGAGCGCCGACTCCGCACGCCGGCGACGGGACTCGATCTCGGCACTGGTGGCGCCCTCGGGGACCCGGACCAGGATGTGGGACGCCAGCAGCTCGCCGTCGCCCCCCCCCTGCGTCTGCTGCGTGCTGAGGAAGTTCTCGATCTCCGCCTCGCTGACCGTCACCCGGCTTTCGATCTCCCGCTCCCGCAGGCGCGAGATGATCAGTTCCTTGCGCAGCTGTTCGCGAAACTGCTCGTAGGAAACGCCGTCGCGCCGCAGCACCTGGCGGAACTGCGCCGTGGTGAGGTTGCTCTGCTGGGCGATGCGCTGGATCGCCTGCTCCAGCTGGGCGTCGTCGACGCGCAGGCCGGTTTCCTGCGCGCGCTGAAGCTGCGCCCGCTCGACGATCATGCGCTCCAGCACCTGGCGGCGCAGCGCCTCGGTGTCCGGCGGCGCGACGCCGCGCCCCGAGAGCTGCCGCCGGACCAGGGCAACGCGCTGCTCCAGCTCCTCCTGGGTAATGACGTCCTGATTGACCACGGCCACGATCCGGTCCAGCGGTTGTATCCGCTGCGCCAGGACCGGCGCCACGAAGCACGCCGTCAGCCCCAGAAGGAGGCTGAACAGCGCGACGGCAGCGGGAGTTCTCATCGGTGACCGACCTGACTCGTTATAGAGTGCGCAGACCAAGTCATCGGCACGAACGCGGGGGAGCTCTGTCTTTGTACAAGTCCAATTGCGTGAATCCCGGAATGCTGGATCGCAGCGCGCTCACCGGGTCGGTACCCAGCTTGCCCAGGCCGGTCAGTTCTAACTGGAGAAAAAAGGCATTCGATGAGTCTTCGGTGGAGGTCGCAATCCGCTGGAACACGAATCGCAGCGACCAGCAGCCCGCGTCATACTCGAATCCCGCCAGCGCATCGAGCGTCCGGTCGTCGCGCAGCGAGTAATTGTAGCGCAACAGCGCCTGCCAGCGGGTCAGGAATGGCCACTGGGCGGAAAGATCCACCTGCTCCAGGGTTTCCCGCGTGAAGCGGTAGCCGAGATTGAGCACCTTGCCGGGCGCGGGCTGATAGCGGCCGAACAGGTTCAGCTTCTCGAACTCGGTGTCCTCCGGGTCCCATTGGAACAGGCTGTCCAGAAACCAGCTCTGAGAGAGCCGTCCCCCGAGGCTGGCCAGCAGATCCGAGCGGTTGACCGTGCTCGCGGGCCGTGTCAGCTGCACCCGCTGGTCGCTGAATCGCAGTACTTGCCCCACTGCGACGCGTAAGCGTTCGTCGGCGGTGTCCGCGTCCAGCAAGCGGGAAGCGAGCGCCACGGTGAGCTGATTGGCGTCGCCGATGCGATCATTGCCGACGAAACGGTTTTCCTGGAACAGCTGGGCGAAGTTGAAATCGGCGTCGGCGGAGTCGAACACCGGCAGCTGGGACTGGTCCCGGAACGGGATGTAGGTATAGAACAATCGCGGTTCCAGCGTCTGCAGCATCGTGCGGTCGAAGATTTCCCAGTCGCGCTCGAAGAACATGCCCGCGTCGACGCTGTAGATCGGCACGGTGCGGTTGTCGGACTGCAGGCTGCCGGGCGTCTCGTCGAGATCGTAACGGGTGTAGTGCACGCCGGCCTTGGGCCGCACATAAGCGAACGAGGTCTGCAGCGGGTAACTCAGCGACGGAAACGCGACGTAGCGGTTTCCGTTGAGCAGCGTCGGGTGGTCGAACGCGACCGCCTCGGTCTGCAGCGTGCCGTCGAAGCCGAAGGCGAGGTCGGCCTTACGCCCGTTGGCGAAAACCTGCGGCAGGCGGGCGTAGGGTTCGGCGATGGGCGCGAGCGGGTCCTGCAGCGTCTGCCAGTTCTGGGCCAGAATCTGGGCGCTCCAGAAGCGGTCGGTGTAGGCGAGAAAGCCTTGCTGCGGCAGGTTGGTCTGGGAAGTGAGCGTCACCGAGTTGGCGAGGTCGCGGAAATAGTCGTCGTCCGACACCCTTTGCACGTCCACGGCACCCGTGATTCGCGGCGACAAACGCTGCGTATGCTGCAGCAGCAACGCCCAGCGGTCGCGGCCGGCCTCGCTGTCGCTCGACAGGTAGTCTGCCTTCGCGACGCCGTTGAAACCCGGTTCAAGGTAGCGAGCCTCGTTGTTGAGCATGAGTCCGCGGCGCGAGATGTAACGCGGCGCGAAGGTGGCATCCCGGTTGGGGGCGATATTCCAGTAGAACGGCACCGTCAGATCGAAGCCGCCCTCGCTTGTGGTGCCGATCACGGGCGGCAGGAATCCGGTCTTGCGCCCTCCGTCGAGAGAGAAATCCACCCACGGCGTGTACAGAATCGGCACGTCCTTGAATACCAGCGTCGCGTGGCGCGCGACGCCCAAGTTGGCTGCGCGGTCGATCTGCAGTTCCCGGACTTCCATGTGCCAGTCCGGCCGGTCCACCGGGCAGGTGCTGAAGGTGGCCGCCAGGGCGTTGATCAAGTCCCGGCTTTCGAACTGGATTTCCTCGGCCGTGCCGCGGGAATCGTTGATCGCCAGCTCGTAGGTCGGCCCCTCCATGCGCCCGACGAAGGTTTCGAGGTTCAGGTTCAGCGCCGGGCCGCGCACTTCGTCCCGGCCGCGGCGCAGCACCACGTTGCCCTCGGCGTACACGTCCTGGCTCTGGGGATAGAAAATGATCCAGTCGGCCGCGAGGCTGCGATCGTCATGGGTCAGCACGGCGTTGCCGCGGGCGCGCAGCTCGGTTTCGCCGGTTCCTTCCAGCTCGTCGGCCTCCAGGGTGACGGGGGTGCCGGCGGGGCCCCCCGGCGTGGACGGCGCCGGACCCTCGCCGGTTCCGGCCGCGGGCGCGGCCTTCCGTTC
>JBMOQX010000039.1:0-80606 GCA_049322755.1 Pseudomonadota bacterium
CCTGGAGGCGATCAGGCAGATCCCGATCCGGTTGCCCGCCGCGAACGCCGGGAGCGAGGCCCCCTATGTGCGGCTCGGCGACGTGGCGAGCCTCGACGTCGCGCCCGGCCCCAACCAGATCAGCCGCGAGGACGGCAAGCGGCGCGTGGTGGTCACATCCAACGTGCGCGGGCGCGACATCGGCTCTTTCGTCGCCGAGGCGCAGGAACAGCTCAATGCGCAAATCAAGGTCCCCAGCGGCTACTGGGTCACCTGGGGCGGCACCTTCGAACAGCTGCAGTCGGCCGCGAAGCGCCTGGAGATCGTGGTGCCCGTCGCGCTGCTGCTGATCTTCATGCTTCTGTTTGCGATGTTCAACAACGTCAAGGACGGGCTGCTGGTGTTCACCGGCGTGCCGTTTGCCCTGACCGGCGGCATCCTCGCGCTGTGGCTGCGCGACATCCCGCTTTCCATCTCGGCGGGCGTGGGTTTCATCGCCCTGTCGGGCGTGGCGGTGCTCAACGGACTGGTGATGATCGCCTTCATCCGTGGCTTGCGTGAAGAGGGCAGGCCGCTCCTTGATGCCATCCACGAGGGGGCGATGACCCGGCTGCGCCCGGTGCTGATGACCGCCCTGGTGGCCTCCCTCGGCTTCATTCCCATGGCAATCGCCACCGGGACGGGGGCGGAGGTGCAGCGCCCGCTCGCCACCGTAGTCATCGGCGGCATTCTGTCCTCGACAGCGCTCACCCTGCTGGTGCTGCCGATCCTGTATCGGCTGGCCCACCGGAAGGAGGAATCGGAAGAACCAGCTGTCGGCGCCGAGCCGCAAGTCCAGCCGTCCTGAGCGGAACACCCCGGCCCTCGGGCCGGGGGATAAATATATTGAAATGCAAAGGAGCACATCATGGGATTCTTCAAACACATGCTGGGCAATCTGATGGGCGGCCATCACGGCGGTTCCAGGCATGGGGGCTACGGGGGTAATCCTGGCTATCCGCAAGACAGCAGCCCGGCAATCACCTGCCTCAAGTGCGGCAGCGCCAATACGGCCGAAGCACGCTTCTGCCAGCAGTGCGGCGCCTCCCTGCTGCCCGCCAAATGCGCCGGCTGCGGCGCGGAACTCGCGGCGGGCGCCAAGTTTTGCGGCCAGTGCGGCAAGCCTAGCAGCTTGATGCAAAAGTCGTCCCACGTGCGTACGATGTTGCCCTACGCCAGTGTGGTGTCGGGAGGCAAGAACAAAAATGCGTGGACACGTTGACCCCCAAGGTTCGATGTTCAGCTACTTCTCGCCGGAGTCTCGGATACCCGAGGCCCACCCGCTGCGGCCGATCAAGGCCGACGCGGATAAGCTGCTTGCCTCGCTGAGCGGTGAGTTCGAAGATCTGTACGCCGCGACTGGCCGGCCGTCGATTCCGCCCGAGCGGCTTTTGAAGGCGAGCCTGCTGATTGCGCTGTACACGGTGCGCTCGGACCGGCTGTTTTGCGAGATGCTCGACTACAACATCCTTTTCCGCTGGTTCCTCGACATGAGCCTGGAGGAAAAGGGGCTGGACCAGTCTGGACTTGGACTTGGCGCAAGGCTCCCGACAACCGCATCCTGTTCAACATTGAGGCGATCCAAGCATGGGTGGAAGGCAAGGCGGCGTAAGGTCGCGTGGCAAGAGCATCCAGATCGATTTCTACTGGAACGGCGAGCGCTGCAAGGAAACGCTGAAGCTCCCGCCGACAAAGACGAACCTCGCCTTTGCTTCTAACTTCAAGGCGCGTATCCAGCATGAAATCGCCAAGGGCGAATTCGACTACGCGAAGCGCTTCCCGAACAGTCCGAAGGCGAAACGTCTAGGCCACAGTCTGAGCAAGACCGTGGGTCAGGCCCTGGATGACTTCTTGGAGGCCTCGCGGCGCACCTGCGAATACAGCACCTGGCGCGACTACAAGAGCGCGGTAGATTTTCACCTTCGGCCCGCGTTCGGTGACGTGCTGCTGCGCGAGCTCACGGCGGCGCAGATCAAGACGTGGGTGGGACAGCTGCAGATTTCCAACAAGCGCGTCAACAACATCCTCATCCCGCTGCGCCAAATCATGGGCGACGCGTTCGCGGATGGCGCCATTGAGCGGAATCCGGTGGATCGGGTGAAGAACCTGCCGAACCGCCTGGAGGAGCCCGATCCGTTCACGCCCGAGGAGATCGCGAAGATTCTCGACGCCCTCCCCGCCCAAGGTCGCCACTTCTTCCAGTTCGCGTTCTGGACGGGCCTTCGCACATCGGAGCTCATCGCACTGGAATGGGGCGACGTCGATTGGAACAAGGGCGTGCTGCGCGTGCGTCGCGCGTCGGTGCGCAAGCGGACGAAGCAAACCAAGACGAAAGCCGGCGAGCGCGAGGTTCGGCTGTTCCCGCCGGCGCTGGAGGCGTTGAAGGCACAGAAGGCCTTTACCTTCCTTCCAGGCGACCGGATCTTCCATAACCCGCGCACCAACACGCCGTGGGAGACGGACGGCCAGATCCGTAAGACGTGCTGGTCCCCGCGGCCCTTAAGCGCGCAGGCGTCGTCTACCGCAACCCCTACCAGACGCGGCACACCTACGCCTCGATGCTGCTCTCAGCGGGAGAGAATCCCCTGTGGGTCGCTCAGCAGATGGGCCATAAGGACTGGGGCATGATCCGCAAGCGCTACGGGCGCTGGATTCCCGAGGTCGACACCTCGGCGGGCGGCAAAGTCATACAGTTTTGGTCCCAATTTGGTCACAAGGAAGCCGCAAGTGATTGATTGTGGATCCTTGGACGCAAGTTCGATTCCCGCCGCCCAAACGGAAAAGCCACCCCTCGGGTGGCTTTTCCGTTGTCGGAGGTGGTGCGGATGAGAACCTGCGTTCGGGTTCGACCAGCCGATCACCGATCGGCTGGGACGTTGCGCGCTTTTTTGCACAACGGTCCCGGAGCCACTTTGCGGCGCAGGGACGCGGCTTTCGCGGGTGCAACGCGGAAGCCGCGCATTCCCGCCGCCCCCAGCCCCGCAGGAGTTCGAATCTTTCCGCACGAACCCGCAGGAACCCTCACCAGCCCGCGCGGCCTGATGCCAGGCCATTGATTTTCAACAAACTGCTTGATCGGTCCGCGCTTGCGGACTGCGGACTTTCAATACGCCGGAAAATGAGTTGGCAGGCGTCCATGAAGGCGCTGTTCGGCCCGCGAGCCAAGCGAATCCGCTGCGCCTGCCTATTCGCCGCAAGATCCCAGCCGCGCCGAATTGGGTGTAAATGGGCGCTATAACGGATGCGCCTCGAAAATGGGTGTAAATAGGTGTAGTATTGGTTCATGCTCCGAACCGACACCATCCAGATCACCCCGGAGATCCTGAGCCTTATCGCCAGGATCGACGAGTTCAAGGGCGCCTGGCGCGCCCTGGGCACGCTTGCGCCCGACCGCCTGTCGGCCCTGCGCCGCGTGGCCACCATCGAGAGCATTGGCTCCTCCACCCGGATCGAGGGCAGCAAGCTGTCCGACCGGGAGGTGGAGCAGTTGCTGTCGAACCTGGAGACCAAATCCTTCGCCACCCGCGACGAGCAGGAAGTGGCCGGCTACGCCGAGCTGATGGACCTGGTCTTCTCGTCTTGGCAGGACATCCCGTTCACCGAGAACCACATCAAACAGTTGCACCGGGTCCTGCTGCGCTACAGCGAGAAGGACGCCTGGCATCGCGGCAACTACAAGACCAACTCGAACAGCGTCGCCGCCTTCGACGAGACTGGCGCGCAGATCGGCATCGTGTTCCAAACCGCTACGCCGTTCGACACACCCCGCCTGATGACGGAACTGGTCGCCTGGGTGAACCAGGAGCGCGAAGCGGCCCGGCTGCATCCGCTGCTGATCATCGCCCTGTGCGTCGTCGTTTTCCTGGAGATTCACCCCTTCCAGGACGGCAACGGGCGGCTCTCCCGCGTGTTGACCACACTCCTGCTCCGGCAGGCCGGGTACGCCTATGTGCCTTACAGCTCGCTGGAAAGCGTGATCGAACAGAGCAAGGAAGCCTATTACCTGGCGCTGCGCCAAACCCAAGGCACGATCCGCACGGAGTCGCCGAACTGGCAGCCGTGGCTGGTGTTCTTCCTCCGCTCCCTGGCCGAGCAGGTGCGGCGCCTGGAGAAGAAGGTCGAGCGGGAGAAGATCGTGCTGGCAGCCATGCCTGAACTGCAGCTACAGATCGTCGAGTTTGCCCGCGAGCACGGCCGCGTCACCATTGGTGGGGCCATCAAGCTGACCGGGGCCAGCCGCAACACGCTCAAACAGCATTTCCGTGCGCTGGTCGAACGCGGGACGCTGAACCAGCACGGCAGTGGCCGAGGGGTCTGGTACGACCTGCGCTGAACGGCCGCGGGATGCGGGTTCGACCAGCCGATCACCGATCGGCTGGGACGTTGCGCGCTTTTTTGCGCAACAGTCCCGGGGCCGCCTTGCGGCGCAGGGACGCGGCTTTCGCGGGTGCAACGCGGAAGCCGCGCATTTCCGCCGCCTCGACCCTGCTTACGCCGCGGCGTGAACGGCCGCCCCAGGCTCCCGGCCCGAGGTCCTTGGGCCCGGCGCCCTCAATGCACCGGGATCGCCCGCACCGCCGGTCTGCCGGGCCGGGCCTTCGGCAGCTCGATGCGCAGCACGCCGTTGCGGTAGCTGGCCTGCGCCTGGTCGGCGACCACCGGCACCGGCAGCGGCACCGTCCGGCGGAAGTTGCCGTAGGCGCACTGTACGACGCGCCAGCGGCCGTCGCCGTCCTCGCGCTGGAAGCGCTTCTCGCCGCTCACCAGCAGCGCGTCGTCCAGCACCTGGATGTCGAAGTCGGATTTCTCCATCCCCGGCACCTCGAGGCGCACCACCAGTCGGCGCTCGTCCTCGAAAACGTCACCGCCCAGCATCGCCCAGCCGAAGCTGGGCAGGTACGCCTCGTCGTCCACCTCCGTGGCGGCGGGCAGGTCCGCGCTGCGCGAGGCCCGGAAGCGGGTCAGCGCGCCCGTCGCGGAACGCATCAGGTGGCGCCAGCCGTCGGCCACCTGCTCCCAGAGCGACTCGACGCCGCTCTTCACGGTATCAAGTCTCATGCTGACCTCCATGATCCCTTGGGCGGCGCAGCGACCGGCGCCGGCCGGTCAGGCCGCCTTCACGTCGATCCGGCGCGGCTGGGCGTGCTCGGCCTTGGGAATACGCAGCTTGAGCACCCCCTGGTTGAACTCCGCGCTCACCTTCTCCGTATTTAGCTCCTTGGAAAGCGTGAACACCCGCCGGTAGCGCGGCAGGCTCAGCTCCGCGTGGGTGGCGTCCATGCCCTCCGGCAGGTCGAGCTTGATCTCGCCTTCGATGGTAAGGGTGTCCGCCTCCACCTGCAGTTTCAGCTGGTCCTTCGGCACCCCCGCCAGGTCCGCGTACAGGGTGATGCCGGCGGCATCCTCGAAGACGTCCACCGGCGGCAGCAGCGCCGCGTCCTCGCGGCCGGCTTCGGTGCGCTTGGTGACTGCCGTGTCGTTGCTCATGGCTATCCCTCCTGGTTTCAGTGAACGGTGATGCGGCGAGGCTGAGCGGCCTCGTGACGCCGGATGCTGATGTGCAGCACGCCGTCGCGATACTTGGCTTCCACGGCGTTGGGATCCAGGTCGTCCGTCAGGGTGACCACGCGCCGGAAGCGCCCGTCGAAGCGCTCGTCGATGTGCACGGCGGTCCGGGCGTCACCCGCGGGCCGCTCCAGCTTGCGCTCGCCGGCGATGGTGAGCACGCCCTTCTCCAGCTGCACGTCGATGCTGGCGGGGTCCAGCCCGGGGGCGAACGCGTAGATCTCCACCGACGCCGGCGTGCTGCCGACGTTCAGCGCGGGGAAGCCGCCGCGGCCGAGGCCGCGGATGCTCGGAAAGAACTCGAATGCCTGCTGCATTTCGCGCTGCAGGCGGTCCAGCTCCGCGAACAGGTCGCGGGGGAAAGGCGATCGATACAGCGTCATTTGCGTCCTCCGTTTTCGGTTGACACCGGCGCCGACGCCCGGCGCCGCACACCTGTGATGTAGGGCCGGCCGGCGCAACTTCAATACTTGATTGCGCCCGCCACGGACCGCATGTAGTTTCCAACCCCGCGAGGGACGCCCGCCGGGCCGTTGGCGGCCCGGCGCCGGCTGGCGTGCGGGGCAGGCGCGGACCCTGACATGGAATTCAAGGACTACTACAAGGCGCTGGGGGTGGCGCGGGACGCCACCGCGGAAGACATCAAGAAGGCTTTCCGGCGGCTCGCCCGCAAGTACCATCCCGACGTCTCCAAGGAGCCGGACGCGGAGCGGCGCATGCAGGAGGTCAACGAGGCCTACGCCGTCCTCTCCGACCCGGAGAAGCGCGCGGCCTACGACCAGCTGGGCCGCAGCTACCGGCCGGGCGAAGAGTTCCGCCCGCCACCGGACTGGGACGCCGGTTTCGAGTTCTCCGCCCGCGGCTTTTCGCCGGAGGAAGCGGCCGGCTTCAGCGATTTCTTCGCCGAGCTGTTCGGCCGCATGGGCGGCTTTCGCCAGCGCGGCGAGTTCCGGGTCCGGGGCGAGGACCATCAGGCCAAGGTGCTGCTGGACCTGGAGGACGCGTTCCACGGCGCCACGCGCCAGATCACCCTGCGGGTGCCCCGGCCGGGCGCCGACGGCCGCGTCGCGCTCGAAACCCGCACGCTGAACGTGCGCATCCCGGCCGGCGTGCGCGAAGGCCAGATCATCCGCCTTGCCGGCCAGGGGGCCCCGGGCACCGGCGGCGCGCCGGCCGGCGACCTGCTGCTGGAAGTCCGCTTCCGCCCCCACCGGCGATTCCGCGCCGACGGCCGCGACCTGCACCTGGCGCTGCCGGTGGCGCCGTGGGAAGCCGCGCTGGGGGCGGTGATCCCGCTGCAGTTGCCCGGGGGACAGGTGAAGGTGCGCATTCCGCCCGGCTCCCAGAGCGGCCGCCAGCTGCGGGTGCGCGGCAAGGGCATCCCGGGAAGCCCGCCGGGGGACCTGATACTGGACATCCGGGTGGTGCTGCCGCCGGCCGACTCACCGGGCGCCCGAGAGTGGTACGAGCGGATGGCGCGGGAACTCGCATTCGACCCCCGCCGGGAACAGGACTGAGCCATGCGTGACGAGGACATCCTGATCGGCAGCCTGCTGGAAGAATCCTGGCTGACCCTGGAGCAGGTGGCAGCGGCGTGCCGGGTGGAGCCGCAGTGGCTGCTGCAGCACATCGAGGAGGGGTTGCTGCCCCAGGTCGAGTGCGTCGGCGGCACCTGGCGCTTCTCCAGCACCACCCTGCTGCGGGTCCGGCGCATGCGCCGGCTGGAGCAGGACTTCGACGCGGTGCCGGAGCTGGCGGCCCTGGTGGCCGACGCGCTGGAAGAACTGGACGCGCTGCGGACAAAGCTGCGCCGCGCCGGGCTGGAGTAGCCGGGCCATGGCGACGGTACAGGCACGCCGCCACGCCGCGGTGAACCGGCTCCAGACCCTGCTGCTGGTGGCCGCGCTGCTGGGCATCTGCGCCCTCGCCGGCGGGCTGCTGTTCGGCCCCGAGGGCATGGTGGCCGTGCTGGTCGCCGCGGGCATCGCCCTGCTGCTGGCGCCGACGGCCTCCGCGCGCGTGACCCTGGCGCTCTATCGGGCCCGGCCCCTGCTGCCCCAGGAAGCACCCGGGCTGTGGCGCGCCGTCGAGGAGCTCGCCGCCCGCGCCGGGCTCCCGGCCGTGCCGAAGCTGCACTATATGCCCAGCGGCGTGGTCAACGCGTTCACCGTCGGCAACCCGGTCCGCAGCGCGATCGTGCTCACCGACGGGCTTCTGCGCACCCTGACGCTGCGCGAGATCGCCGGCGTGCTGGCCCACGAGATCGCCCACATCGCCCACGGCGACCTGCGCGTCATGGGGCTCGCCGATTACGTCAGCCGGATCACCAGCGTGCTGGCGCTCACCGGCCAGCTGCTCCTGCTGGCGGCGCTGCCGGCCGTCGCGTTCGGCACGGTGGACGTCAGCTGGGCGGGCCTGCTGCTCCTGGCGGTGTCGCCGCACCTGGCCCTGCTGGCCCAGCTCGGGCTCTCGCGGGTTCGGGAGTACGACGCCGACCTCAAGGCGACGGAGCTTACCGGCGACCCGGAAGGCCTCGCCTCCGCGCTGGCGCGCATCGAGCGGGTGAGCCGCTCCTGGCACCGCTGGCTGCTGCCCGGCTGGGGCAACCCCGAGCCCTCCTGGCTGCGCACCCATCCGGCCACCGAGGAGCGCATCCGCCGCCTGCTGTCGCTGGCGCGCTCGTCTGCCTCTCCCTGGCCGGGCGGGCCCGGCGCGCGGCGGGTCCGGCGCGCTCCCGCGACGCCGCCGCGCCGGCATCCGGGCGGCGTCTGGCGCTGAAGCAAAGGTCGTCGTCCCATGGAACCGAAAACCCGCTGGAACATCGGCTACTGGATCCTCGCCGCGTTGGCCCTGCTCTTAGTGCAGGAAACCTGGCAGGCGGCGCGCACCGTGGAGCCGGTGCCCTACAGCGAGTTCGAGCAGGCCCTGGCCGACGGCCGGGTGGCGGAGGTGATTGTTTCCGAGCGCACCGTCGCCGGGAAGCTGAAGCACCCCGACCCCGCCGGCAAGACGGTGATCGTCGCCAACCGGGTGGAGCCGGCGCTGGCGGAGCGCCTGTCCCGCTACAACGTGCCGTTCACGCGCGCGGCCGAGAGCACCTTCCTGAGGGACGTCCTGTCCTGGGTCCTGCCCGCGGTGGTGTTCTTCGCCGTCTGGTTCTTTCTGTTCCGCCACTTCGCCGACCGCCAGGGGATCGGCGGCTTCATGTCCATCGGCAAGAGCCGGGCCAAGATCTATGTCGAGAAGGACACCGGGGTCACCTTCGCCGACGTCGCCGGCGTCGACGAAGCCAAGGAGGAGCTGCGCGAAGTCGTCGACTTCCTGCGCGATCCCCGGGAATACGGCCGGCTGGGCGCCCGCATTCCGAAGGGCGTGCTCCTGGTGGGGCCGCCCGGCACCGGCAAGACGCTGCTGGCAAAGGCGGTGGCCGGCGAGGCGAAGGTGCCGTTCTTCTCGATCTCCGGCTCGGAGTTCGTCGAGATGTTCGTCGGCGTCGGCGCCGCCCGCGTGCGGGACCTGTTCGAACAGGCGCGCGCCAAAGCGCCAGCCATCATCTTCATCGACGAGCTGGACGCCCTGGGCCGCGCCCGCGGCGCCCCCGGGCCGGTGGGCGGCCACGACGAACGGGAGCAGACGCTGAACCAGCTCCTGGTGGAGATGGACGGCTTCGACACCTCGGTGGGCCTGATCATCGTCGCCGCCACCAACCGGCCGGAGATCCTGGATCCGGCGCTGCTGCGCGCCGGCCGCTTCGACCGCCAGGTGCTGGTGGACCGCCCCGACAAGAAGGGCCGCCTCGAGATCCTGAGAGTCCATGTCAAGCGCATCCGCCTCGACCCCGGCGTGGACCTGGAGCAGGTGGCGGCTCTCACCACCGGGTTCTCCGGCGCCGACCTGGCCAACCTGGTGAACGAGGCCGCCCTGATGGCGACGCGCCGCCGCGCCGACGCGGTGGCCCTGGAGGACTTCACCCGCGCCGTGGAGCGCATCGTGGCCGGCCTGGAGAAGAAGAACCGGGTGCTCAATCCGCGCGAGCGGGAAACCGTGGCGTATCACGAGATGGGCCACGCGCTGGTGGCGCTGGCGCTGCCCGGCACCGACCGGGTGCACAAGGTGTCCATCATCCCGCGCGGCGTCGGGGCCCTGGGCTACACCATCCAGCGCCCCACCGAGGACCGCTACCTGATGACGCGCGAGGAACTGGAGAACAAGATCGCGGTGCTCCTGGGCGGGCGCGCGGCGGAGAAGCTGGTCTTCGGCGAGCTCTCCACCGGCGCCGCCGACGATCTCGCCAAGGCCACCGACATCGCCCGCGACATGGTGACCCGCTACGGCATGAACGAGGACCTGGGCTACATCGCCTACGAGGCGCAGAAGCCGCGCTTCCTGGACCTGGCGGGAACGACCAGCGGCGGCTGGTGCGTGGCGGAATCCACCCAGCACCGGATCGACGAGGCGATCCGCACGCTGATCAAGACCGTGTTCCAGCGCGCCTACGGCATCCTGGAGCGCAACCGGCCGGTGCTGGAACGCTGCGCCCGCGAGCTGCTCGCCCGCGAGACGCTGGACGAGACCGAGATCCGCGCGTTGACCTGCGACCTGGTCCCGGCCGCCGGTGGCGACACGGCGGCGCCGCAGCGGCACGCCCGGTAAGCGGGCCTGCTGCCGCGCGAGACGGCCGTGCTACGATGCCGGCCATGCCTTCGGCTTCGCTCCCTGCAAGATCCCCCCAGTTGGGAGCCGCATTCACGGCGCGCGCGATCCTGCTCGGCGAGCGCCTCGACCTGCGCTCGTGGAGCGCTGCCGACGCGCTCGCGACGAATCCGCTCACCGTCAGCGTTCACGGCGGCGGCGCCGCCGCGCTGTATCGGTTCGGCGTCGCCGTGTTCTTCGGCATCTCGGCAGCGGAAGAGGTGTCGTTCCTCCGCCAGCTGGAGCCGTGCGTCGTCAACCGCGATCCGGCGCCGGAAACGGAGTCGCTGCCGGTCCGGGTCGAGGCCGGCGTCAAGGAAGGCCTGGTCGGCGGCGAGCTCTACCTGGACGAGCCGACGCTGCCGCGGCTGCAGGTGATCGCCGACGTGCTGAGCAAGAGCGCGCTGCTCTCGCTCTACGAGCGCAAGGTGGCGGGCGAGTTCGACCGCATCGAGCCGCTCGCGGCCGAGCTCGACCGCTCGGGCCGCATCCGCAGCCGCGGCGCCGACCTGCAGAAGATGATCGGCTCGATGCTGCTGGTGGAAAGCCGCATGGTGGGGCGCGCGGCGATCAGCGACAAGCCGGAGATCCTGTGGGACCACCCGGAGCTGGAGGCCCTCTTCGCCAAGGTGGAGGACGAGTTCGAGATCCGGCTGCGCGACGCCGCGCTGGAACGCAAGCTGAACCTCATCGCCCGCACCGCCCAGACCGTCGCCCAGATGCTCACGGCCAAGCACTCGCTGCGGGTGGAGTGGTACATCGTCATCCTGATCGTGGTGGAGATCCTGCTCACCCTCTACGAGCTGTTTCTCCACTGACCCCCGCCGGCGCGCGGCCGTCAGGTGTGGCGCTGGACGATGCCCATCAGCTTGTAGGCAAGCAGCGCGGCGGCGAAATCGTAGGCGTGGAAGCCGGGGATGGGGGCGAATTCCAGGATGTCGAAGCCGATGATGCCCCGCTGGCGCGCCGCCGACTCGAACAGACCCAGGGTCTGGTACCAGCCCAAGCCCCCAGGGACCGGCGTGCCGGTGGCGGGAAAAACCGACGGGTCGATGCCGTCGACGTCCAGGGTGAAGAAAACCTTGGGCGGGAAATCGTCGGGGAGCGTGAACGAACGCACGTTGTCCGGCACCAACCGGTCGGCGTCCAGGTAGCGCACCCCGTGCTTCACCCGCGCCTCGCGTTCTTCCTGCGAGTAGGCGCGGTTGCCGAGCTGGAACAGCGGCACGCCCGCCTCCACCACCCGGCGCATGACGCAGGCATGGGAAAGCTTGCTGCCCTCGTACTCGTCGCGGAGATCCGCGTGGGCGTCGATCTGCACCACGCCGAAGTCGCCCACGCCGGCGTCGAGATAGCCCTTGATCACGCCCCAGGTGACGGTGTGCTCGCCGCCGAGCACCACCGGCGTCTTGCCCAGTTCCAGGATGCGGCGCACTGCGGCGGCGATGGCGTCGATCACCGCGGCGTCGGGGCCGCTGCAGTCGATCGCGGGCCAGGTATAGATGCCTTCCATCCCCGGATCGCTGGCGCCGTCCCAGCGCTCCAGCTGGCTCGACGCTTCCAGGATCGCAGCCGGCCCCTGCGCAGTGCCGCCGCCGTAGGAAACGGTCTTCTCGTAGGGCACCGGCAGCACGTGGAAGCGCGCCCGCTCCGGCGCCGGTTCGGGAATCTCCGATTCGAGAAAGCGCGGCAGCCGGCCGGCGGTGGAAGCGGGACGGGTCATGACAGTCGGTTCCGGAAGTCCTCGTAGCAGAAGCCGCGCACCACGCGCAGCGCGTCGGTCTGCGAGTTCCAGATCGCGATCGACGGCAGCGGGACGCCGTTGAACGTCGTGGTCTTCACCATCGTGTAGTGGGCCATGTCCTCGAACATCACGCGCTGTCCGACCTGCAGCGGCGCGGGGAACGAGTAGTCGCCGATCACGTCGCCGGCGAGGCAGCTCTGGCCGCCGAGGCGGTAGGTGTGGGGGTGATCCCCCGGCAGGCCGGCGCCGATGACGCCGGGGCGATACGGCATCTCCAGCGTGTCCGGCATGTGGCAGGTGGCGGACGTGTCCAGGATTGCCAATGGCATGCCGTTCCACGGCAGGTCCACCACCTCGGCCACCAGCACGCCGGTGTTGATGGCAATCGCTTCGCCAGGCTCCAGGTAGAGTTGCACGCCGTGGCGGCGCCGGAAGTCGTTCAGCAGCCGGATCAGGCCGTCGACGTCGTAGTCGTCGCGGGTGATGTGGTGGCCGCCGCCGAAGTTGATCCACGTCATGCGCGGGATGAACCCGCCGAACCGCTCCTCGAACGCCGCCACCGTGCGCTCGAGCGGCGCCAGGTTCTGTTCGCACAGCGTGTGGAAATGGAGCCCGCTGATGCCGTCCAGATTGTCCGCGGGAAAGCGCGCTCGCGGCATGCCAAGGCGCGAATACGGCGCGCAGGGGTCGTACAGCGCCACCGCGCCTTCCGAGTGCTCCGGATTCACCCGCAGCCCGAAGCGCAGCCCCGGCCGCTGGTCTCGCGCCGCCAGCGCCACGGCGCGGAAACGCTCCCACTGCGAGGCCGAGTTGAACACCACGTGGTCGGAGATCTTCAGCATCTCGGCCAGGTCCGCCTCGGTGAATCCGGGCGAGAACGTGTGCACCTCGCCGCCGAACTCCTCGCGGCCCAGGCGCGCCTCGTGCAGGCCGCTCGCGCAGGTGCCCTTGAGGTAGCGCATGACGAGCGGCGCCAGGCTCCACATCGAAAACGCCTTGAGCGCCAGCAGGATCTTCGCGCCGCTTTCCGCCTGCACCCGGCCGAGAATCCGCAGATTCTCCTCCACCGCCACTTCGTCGACGACGAAGCACGGCGACGGCACCCGCTGCGGGTCCAGCCGGGCGAAGCTTTCGGCGTGCCTGGGCGAGGTATGCATCAGAAAACCAAAAGGCGCGGCGCCGCGCGGCCCGCGCCTTGCCGAAGAGCCGCAATCATGGAAGCGGCCGGTCGAGCTTGACGACCTTCCACGGCAGCCCGTGACGGTTCATGTCGGCCATGAACGGATCGGGATCGAACTGCTCCATGTTGAAGACGCCTTGCCCCCGCCACGCGCCGGTCAGCATCTGCTTGGCGCCGATCATCGCCGGCACGCCGGTGGTGTACGAGATCGCCTGAGCGCCCACCTCGCGGTACGCCGCCTGGTGGTCGCAGATGTTGTAGAGAAAGGCGACCTTGTCCCTGCCCTTCTTCTTGCCTTTCACCAGGCAGCCGATGCAGGTGAGGCCCTTGGTGAGCGGCCCCAGGCTCGACGGGTCGGGCAGCAGCGCCTTGAGGAACTTGAGCGGCACGATCTCGCGGCCCTCGTACATCACCGGCTCGATGGAGGTCATGCCGACGTTGCCCAGCACCTCCAGGTGCTTGAGGTAGTTGTCGGAGAAGGTCATCCAGAAGCGCGCGCGCCTGAGCGTCGGGAAGTTCTTGGCGATGGACTCCAGCTCCTCGTGGTAGAGGAGGTAGGCCTTTCTCGGCCCGATGCCGCCGGGAAAATCGAACACCCGGCTCACCGACAGCGGGTCGGTGGACTTCCACTCGCCGTCTTCCCAGTAGCGGCCGCGCGCGGTCACCTCGCGGATGTTGATCTCGGGGTTGAAATTGGTGGCGAACGGCTTGCCGTGGACGCCGGCGTTGCAGTCGATGATGTCCAGCGTCTCGATGCTGTCGAACTCGTGCTTCGCCAGGTACGCGGTGAAGACGTTGGTGGCGCCGGGGTCGAAGCCGCTGCCCAGCAGCGCCATGATGCCCTTGTCCTTGAAGCGCTCGTGGTACGCCCATTGCCAGCTGTACTCGAACCTGGCGGTGTCGGGCGGCTCGTAGTTGGCGGTGTCCAGGTAGTCGACGCCGGTGGCGAGGCAGGCGTCCATGATGGGCAGGTCCTGGTAGGGCAGCGCCACGTTGATCACCAGCGCCGGCTTCTCACGCTCGATCAGCGCGGTCATCTGGCCGACGTCGTCGGCGTCCACCTGCGCGGTCGCGATCCGCCGCTTGATCTGTGCGGCAATCGCCCGGCACTTGTCTTCGTTGCGGCTCGCCAGCGTGATTTCCGAGAACACCTCCGGCACCTGGGCGCACTTGTGAGCCACCACCTGGCCGACGCCGCCGGCGCCGACGATCAGAACCTTCGCCATCGAGAACGCTTTCCCCGTCAGTCTTCGAAGTAGGTGTAGCCGCGCAGGCTGGCCGAGAACTCGTCCAGGATGGCCTGGCGCTGCGTCGGGGTGATGCGGCCCCTGCGCACCGCCTGCTCGGCCGTGCTGCGGAACTGCTCGAACAGCTGCTGCGGATGGTATTCCACGTAGCTCAGCACGTCGGCGATGCTGTCGCCGTCGAGTTCGTGCACCAGGTCGAAGGTACCGTCTTCGTTGATGCGGATGCTGACCACGTTGGTGTCGCCCATCAGGTTGTGCAGGTCCCCGAGGGTCTCCTGGTAGGCGCCCACCAGGAACACGCCCATGTAATAGGGATCGCCGTTGTTGAGGGCGTGCACCGGCAGCGTCTTGTTGATGCCGCGGGTGCCGATGAAGTGGTCGATCTTGCCGTCGGAGTCGCAGGTGATGTCGGCGATGATGGCCTGGCGCGTCGGCGCCTCGTTGAGGCGGTGCACCGGCATCACCGGAAAAATCTGCTCGATCGCCCAGACGTCGGGCAGCGACTGGAAAACCGAGAAGTTGCCGTAGTAGACGTCCGAGAGCATGTCCTCCAGCTCCTCGAGCCCCTTCGGTATGCGCTTCACGCCCTGCAGCTCCCGCACCACCGCGCGCACGATCTCGAGAAAGATGTTTTCCGCCAGCGACAGCTCGCGCAGCCGGATCTGGCCGCGCTTGAACAGCTCGCGCGTCTCCTCGCGGTAGAACACGGCGTCGTTGTAGCTCTCCTGCAGGTTCTTCGGGTTGACGGTGCGCAGCGTCTCGCGCAGGTTGCCGATGATCTCGGGCTCGTCGTCCGCCGGGTCCGGCACCTCGCCCGGCTCGAAGCGGGTGACGTCGAGGATGTTGAACAGCAGGATCGAGGAGTACGCCACGGTGGCGCGCCCCGACTCGGTGATGACGACGGGGTGCTCGATCCCCTCGGGGTCGAGCGTGGTCATGATGGTTTCCACCATGTCCGAGCAGTACTCGTCGAGCGAGTAGTTCTTGCTGTACTCGTAATTGGTCTGGGAGCCGTCGTAGTCCACCGCCAGGCCGCCGCCCAGGTCCAGGTAGCCCATCGCGGCGCCCTCCTTCACCAGGTCGGCGTAGTAACGGCAGGCCTCCAGCACGCTGGCGCGGATGTCGCGGATGTTGGGCACCTGCGAGCCCAGGTGGTAGTGCAGCAGCCGCAGGCAGTCCAGCATGCCGCTCTCGCGCAGGCCGTCGATGACGTCCACCAGCTGGCCGGTGGTGAGGCCGAAGATGCTGCGGTCGCCGCTGGACTCGTTCCAGTAGCCGCCCACCCGCGAGGCCAGCTTCACCCGCATGCCCAGCAGCGGGCGGATGTCCAGGCGCCGGCTCTCCTGCAGGATGATGGGCAGCTCGGTGGGCGTCTCGATGACGAAGAACACCTTGTAGCCCAGCTTCAGCGCCCGCAGGCCCAGGCTGATGAACTCCGCGTCCTTGTAGCCGTTGCAGACGATGTAGCCCGAGTCCGGGTCCAGGCTGGCGAGCGCGATCAGCAGCTCGGCCTTGCTGCCGGCTTCCAGGCCGTGGCCGTAGTGCGCGCCGAAGCGCGCGATCTCGGCGATGACCTGGCACTGCTGGTTGACCTTGATCGGAAACACGCCGCGATAGCTGCCGCGATAGCCCAGCGTGCGCATGGCGGAGCGAAAGCTCTCGTTGAGCACCGAAATCTGCGCGTCGAGCAGGTTCTCCACGCGCAGCAGCGCCGGCATCTGCACGCCGCGCTGCTGCATGGCGGCGATGATGCTCATCAGGCTCACGCCCACGCGTTTGCCGTCGAACGGAACCGTGACCTGCACCGTGCCATCGTCGGCCAGATCGAAATAGCCGGCGCCCCAGGTCCGGATGCCGTAGAGCTCGGCGGCTTCGGCGACAGTCCAGGTGGATACGAGATCTCGCTTCAATTTGCGGGCCTTCCGTGGAGGGGCGGCGCGGGGAGCGCCCGAAGGGTGCCAATCCTGAACGCAAATATGTTAAAAATCAAGCGCAAATGCCGAGAAATTTCAACTTTTCCCGGCCCGGCGGCGGCTCGCCGATGAGCCGGCACCGCCGGCGGCCGACGGCGCGACCGGCAATCAGGAATCGCGTGGCTTCAGCAAGTCACGGCCGGTCTGGTCGCGTCGTGCGGGAATCGGCCCGCACCGGCGCCATACCGTGGCCCCGGCCACCGTGCGCGGTGCCGAGCCAACGCTGCGCGACCGGGCTGATTTCGATGGCGCCGGGGGTCAGCGGTGCAGGTCTTGCACGAAACCGCGCACCGTGCGCAGCGCTCGCCACACGACCCACGCGCGGCCGGCGAGACGCAGCAGGAATCGGGGCCGCGCCACCGCCAGGAGAACGACCGCGCCAGCGATCCACTCCGGATGCGCGGCAATGCTCCGACCGATCCGGATCAGATCATCGCCGACCGCCGCCAGAGGCCGGTAGCGGTTCAGCCCGTCGGCCAGCCGGTCGCGCTCGCCCGCGGCCCGGGCCAGCAACTGCGCGCGTCGATCGAGGATGGCCTTCACTCAGGATCCGATCCGTTCGCGGTCCTTGGCGAGCTCGCCAACCGTGACGCGAAACGGCC
Organism: Pseudomonadota bacterium; assembly: GCA_049322755.1. Lineage (GTDB taxonomy): Bacteria > Pseudomonadota > Gammaproteobacteria > Burkholderiales > UBA6910 > DATIUV01. Next base: position 17,022 of record JBMOQX010000039.1, read on the forward strand.
GCGGCGCGCTGCGCATCCACGCCCGCAACCCGAGGCCGATCACCAGCGCCGCGCCCAGGAACAGTCCGGTGAGCACCCCCAGCACCAGCACCCGCTGGGTGTCCCAGAACACCACCACCATCAGGATCGCGAGCAGCACGCTGCCGAGGAACAGCACGAACAGGAACAGCGCGCCCCAGAAGATCAGCGTCAGCAGGCGCAGCCGCTCCTCTTCCAGCTCGGTGCCGAAGATCGCCAGCCGGGTTTCCGCCGCGCCGATGGCAGTGGCGATCAGGCCCTTGACCGACGCCAGCAGCCCGGAATCGGGCCGCGGCGGCGACGACGGCTCGGCCATCGCCGGGGCTCAGCGGCGGCCGATCAGCAGGCCGACGATGAGTCCCACGCCCGCGGCGACGCCGACGGCCTTCCACGGCTCCCGGTGCACGAACTCGTCGGTGGCCCGCGCCGCCTGGCGTCCGCGCTCGGCGACCTCGCCTTCCAGCTCCTTGAGCCGGCCGCGCACCCGATCGAGGCCTTCTTCGGCACGGGCGCGCGCGGCGGCGACCTTCTCGCCGGCCTGCCCGGCGGTGGCGCGCAGCAGTTCCTCCGCGTCGGCGATGACGAGTTTAAGATCGGCAACGAGCTTGTCCCGAGTCACGTTCTCGGTCTGGTCCATGAGGTGCTCCTTGAGGAAAAAACCGCTTCCCGAGTGGGAAGCGCGATCGGGTCGAGCCTACCGCTTTTCGAGAACCCGTTCAACCGCGCAGCCGCACTAACCCGATCCGCCCGTGGCCGCGTTCCACTGCCTGTCCCTTGCGCGATGGCCGCCCGGGTGGCGACACTCGCGTCACATCAACCGGAAAGGAAGCCGCATGAACCGACTGATCCTCCCGCCCCTGGCAGGCGCCTGCGCCGCTGCGCTGGCCGCCCTTGCGCCCACCGTGGCCGCCGCGGAAACCGCCCTCACCGTTTACAGCGCCTCTGCGCCCGGCACGCTTTCCGCCGATGCGCTTTCCGCCGGCGGCCGCCAGCTTCCCGGCTTCGCCGTGGTGCGCGAGACCCGCGCCCTGAACCTGGCCGAGGGGCGCAGCGAGATCCGCTTCACCGACGTCGCGGCGCTGATCGATCCCACGACCGTGACCTTCGAATCCCTCACCGACCCCGCCGGGACCCGGGTGGTGGAGCAATCCTTCCAGTTCGATCTGGTGGACAGCGCGCGTCTGCTGGAGCGTTATGTCGACCGCGACATCACGGTCGAGCAGGCCCATGGCGGGACCGTCGATCGCAGCTCCGGCAAGCTGCTCAGCACCGCCGGCGGGCTGACGCTGCTGGCGCCCGACGGCAAGGTGCGCATCGTGCGCGATCACCGCTCGGTCGAGCTGCCGAGCCTGCCCGGCGGGCTCATCACCCGCCCGACGCTGGTATGGGACATCGCCGCACGCCGCGGCGGTACGCACCAGGCCCGCGTCGGCTACCAGACCGAGGGGCTCAGCTGGTGGGCCGACTACAACGTCGAGTACGTCGAGGCCAAGGATGGCGCCTGCCGGCTCGACGTCGGTGCCTGGGTGACGCTGGTCAACCGCTCCGGCGCCACGTTCAGCGACGCGCGCCTCAAGCTGGTGGCGGGCGACGTGCAGCGCGTGCGCCCGGCGGTCCACCCGCGAACCTACGCGCCGCAGGCGGCGATGGGGGAAGCCAAGGTGGCGGGATTCGAGGAGAAGACGTTCTTCGAATACCACCTCTACACGCTGGGGCGGCCGACGACGCTCCCCGACCGCTCCACCAAGCAGATCGAGCTCTTCGGCACCGCCCGGGGTGTGGCGTGCGAGAAGCGCCTGGTCTACGAGGGCAGCCGGGTGCCGCCCTACGCGGGCCCCGAGCCCCTCACCGACCGCGCCTACGGCGCCGGGGGCAACCGCAAGGTGGACGTGCTCCTGGAGTTTGCCAACCGCCGCGAGCGCGGGCTGGGCATGCCGTTGCCGGCGGGCAAGGTGCGCGTGTCGCAGCGCGACCCGGCCGACCAGTCGCTGGAATTCGTCGGCGAGGACGTGATCGACCATACGCCGAAGGACGAGAAGCTGCGCGTGCGGCTGGGCTCCTCGTTCGACATCGTCGGCGAGCGCCGGCAGGCCGACTTCAAGGTCGACACGCGCGCCCGGACCCTGAGCGAGACCATCGAAGTGCAGCTGCGCAACCACAAGGACCGCGCGGTGGAGGTCACGGTGCGCGAGCCCATGTACCGCTGGCTAAACTGGTCGATCGCCGAGGCGAGCCACGAATTCGCCAGGCGCGACGCGCGAACGGTCGAATTTCTGGCACGAGTGGCGGCGAATGGCGAGACGGTCGTGCGATATACTGTGCGCTACTCGTGGTAAGCGCGGAGGGCGAAAGCCGATGGAGATCGTGTCGGTGGTGATTCTGGTGGCGCTGGCGCTGCTCGCGGTCTATGGCGTCGTCATTTACAACGCCCTGGTGGCGATCAAGCATAACGTCTCCAAGGCCTGGGCCAACATCGACGTGCTGCTCAAGCAGCGCAACGACGAGCTCCCCAAGCTGGTGGAAACCTGCAAGCAGTACATGCGGTTCGAGCAGGAGACGCTGGAGCGCGTGATGCGCGCGCGGGCCCGGTCCCAGGCGGCGCAGCAGGCCGGCAACCTGCCCGCCCTGGGCCAGGCCGAGGGCGCGCTGCGCCTCGGCCTCGGGCAGCTGTTCGCGGTGGCCGAAGCGTATCCGGACCTCAAGACCAATGTGACCTTCCAGCACCTGCGGGGCCGCATCACCGGGCTCGAGAACGCCATCGCCGACCGCCGCGAGCTCTACAACGAAAGCGCCAACATCAACAACGTGCGTATCGAGCAGTTCCCGGACGTCATCGTCGCGCGGCTGCTCGCATTCAAGCCGGCCCAGCTGCTGGAGTTCGCCGACGCCGAAAAGGCGGACGTCGATCTGAATAAGCTGTTCGCCTGAGCGGCGCGGAGCGCCGCGCGCATTTGAGTCGCGATGGTCCGCGAGCTCAAACGCCAGACTGCCAACGTCTACACCTCGCTCGCCTACCTGGCGCTGGTGGCGGTCGGCTTCCAGATCGACACCCGGGCCGGCTGGCTCATCGGCCTCGCGCTCATCGCGCTCATCGCCCTGTTCGCCTGGCTCGGCTCGCTCAAGCGCTTCCGCGCCATCGACGACACGCCCACTTCCCGGGTCGCGTCGGCGGCCCAGGGCTACGTCGAGCTGGAGGGCCGCGCCTACCCGCATCCCGGGGCGCCGGTGATCAGCAAGCTGAACCTGCTGCCCTGCTGCTGGTACCGGTACGAGATCTGGGAGCGCGGCCAGGACAACAAATGGCAGCGCATGGACCACGGCGAGAGCGCCGACACGTTCCTGCTGCGCGACGGCAGCGGCGAGTGCGTGGTGGATCCGGAAGATGCGGAGGTGCTGACGCGGCACAGGCGCACCTGGCATCAGGGGAGCTACCGCTACACCGAGTGGACCCTGATCGAGCGTGACCCGCTCTACGCCCTGGGCGAATTCGCCACCTTGAGTGCGCATGCCGAACTCAACGCTCGCGAGGACATCGCGGCGCTGCTGGCGCAATGGAAACGCGACCGTCAGCGGCTGCTCAAGCGCTTCGACGCCGATGCCGACGACGCCATCGGCCTCGATGAATGGGATGAAGCGCGGCGCCAGGCCAAGGCCGAGGTGGAGCGGCAGCACCGCGAGTACCGGCTGGAGGGAAACATCGCCCACGTGCTGCGCCGGCCGGCCGACGGCCGCCTGTTCCTGCTCGCCAACGTGGAGCCGGAGCGCCTCGCGCGGCGCTACCGCAACTGGGCGTGGGTGCACCTGGCGGCGCTGCTCGCGGCGGCGACGGGCGTCGCCTACGCCGCCCTGTACGGACCGCCGCTGCCGTGAGCGACTGATCAGGCCAGATTGCGCATTTCGCGCAGCGCCACCGACAGCATGGAAAGGTCGGTGGCCGGCGCCGCCTGCAGCTCCGCCAGCACCTGCCGCAGCCGCTCCAGCGGCCCCGCGTTCTTCCCTTCCCACACGGCCATCAGGGCGTCGCGCTCCGTCAGCTCCGGGCTCAGCTTCAACACCACCGCGGTGAGGGAGCGCAGCTTCTCCGCCAGCTCGTCGCGCAGCGCGGCGCGGGCCAGCGTCTGCCAGTGGGTGTCGGAGGGCAAAGCCCCCGCCTGCTCCCGCAGCCAGGCCACCTGCAGCCGGCCCCAGAGGGCGAAGTAAACGTCGGCCACGCAACGCACCGCGCGGCCGGTAGCCCGGGTGACGTCGGCGATGTCGAGCGCCGACACGACGTAATCCGCCGCCGCCACCCGCGACGCCAGCTCTTCGGGGACGCCCGCCGCCCGGTAACGTCCCGCTTCGTCCTGGAACCGCGCCGCGTCGGCGTCCGGGAGCAGCGTGCCCAGCGACGCCTCCAGCTCGGCAGCGGGCGCGAGGAAGCGCTCCACCGTGGGCGCGAGCTCCGCGCCGGCGAGCCGATGGCGCAGGAACCACAGGCTCGCGCGCACCAGCGTGCGTCCGGCGTGCGTCAGCATCTCGTTCTGCACCGCGTCGGCGACGCGATGGTCGAGGGCGTCGATCCCGTCCCACAGCGCCGGAAGCCGGAACACGTCCCGCGCCAGCACGTAGGCGCGCGCCGCTTCCGCCGGCCGGGCGCCCGCCTCCTCCATCAGGCGATGGACGAAGGTGCTGCCGGCACGGTTGACGATCTCGTTGGCCATCACCGTGGCCACGATTTCGCGCCGGAGCGGGTGCCGGTCCATGACCGGCCGGAAGCGCTCGCGCAGGGGCCCGGGGAAATAGTCCACCAGCTCGCCGCCGATCATCGGGTCTTCGGTGACGTCCGAGGCTAGCACCTGTTCGTACAGCCAGATCTTCGCGTACGCCAGCAGCACCGCGTCCTCCGGCGTCGTGAGGCCGGCGCGGGCCGCGCGCCGAGCGGCGATCTCGTCATCGTCGGGCAGGAACTCGATCGCGCGCTTGAGTTTCCCCTGCCGCTCCAGGTAGCGCATGAAGCGCACCTGGGCGTCCAGCAGCCGCGCCGCCATGGCGCCGCTCACGCCCAGCGCCTGGGCCTGCCGGTAGTTGTCCGCCAGCACCAGCTGCGCCACCTCGTCGGTCATCTCGGTCAGCAGCCGGTTGCGCTGCTTCACCGTCATTTCGCCGTCGGCCACCACGGTGTCCAGCAGGATCTTGATGTTCACTTCGTGGTCCGAGCAGTCGACGCCCGCGGAATTGTCGATGGCGTCGGTGTGGATGAGCCCGCCGGCGGCGGCGAACTCGATGCGCGCCCGCTGGGTGAACCCGAGATTGCCGCCCTCCCCGACCACGCGGCAGCGCAGCTCGCGGGCATCGACGCGCACCGCGTCGTTGGTGCGGTCGCCGGCGTCGGCGTGGCTCTCGGCGCTGGCCTTGCAGTAGGTGCCGATGCCGCCGTTGTAGAGCAGGTCCACCGGCGCGCGCAGGATCGCCTGGATCAGCTCCTGCGGATTGAGCGCCTCCGCCTCCACGCCGAGGCGCGCGCGCGCCTGCGGCGCGAGCCGGATCGACTTCGCGCTGCGCGCGAACACGCCGCCGCCCTTGGAAATGAGCGTGGCGTCGTAGTCCGCCCAGGAGGAGCGCGGCAACCGGAACAGGCGTTCGCGCTCGCGGAAGCTCGCCTCCGGGTCCGGGTCGGGATCGAGGAAGATGTGCCGGTGGTCGAACGCCGCCACCAGCCGGATGTGGCGCGAGAGCAGCATGCCGTTGCCGAACACGTCGCCCGACATGTCGCCGATGCCCGCCACCGTGAAATCCGCGCTCTGGATGTCCATGCCCAGCTTGCGGAACGACTTCTTCACCGACTCCCACGCCCCGCGCGCGGTGATGCCCATCTTCTTGTGGTCGTAGCCGACGGAGCCGCCGGAGGCGAACGCGTCGCCGAGCCAGAAGCCGTACTCGGCCGCGATGGCGTTGGCAATGTCGGAGAACGTGGCCGTGCCCTTGTCTGCGGCCACCACCAGGTAGGTGTCGTCCTCGTCGTGGCGCACCACCTCGGGCGGCGGCACCACCTTGCCGGCGACCCGGTTGCCGGTGAGATCCAGCAGCGCGCGCACGAAGGTGGAATAGCACGCGACCACCTCCTTCATCAGCGCCTCGCGCTCGCCTCCGGCCGGCGGACACTTCACCACGAAGCCGCCCTTGGCCCCCACCGGTACGATCACCGCGTTCTTCACCATCTGCGCCTTCATCAGGCCCAGCACCTCGGTGCGGAAATCCTCCATGCGGTCCGACCAGCGCAGCCCGCCGCGCGCCACCCGGCCGCCCCGCAGGTGCACGCCTTCCACCCGCGGCGAGTAGACGTAGATTTCGAACATCGGCCGCGGCTCGGGCATGCCGGGCACCTGCGCCGGATCGAACTTCAGCGCCAGATAGGGTTTCGGCCGCCCGTCGGGCCGGCGCTGGAAGAAGTTCGTGCGCACCGTGGCGCGCAGCGCCGCCAGCATCCGGCGCAGGATGCGATCCTCGTCGAGGCTCGCCACCGACTCCAGCGCCGCCTCGATCTCCCGGACGATGGCCTGCTCGCGCGTGCCGCGGTCGGCGCCGGCGGCCGGATCGTGCCGGACACGGAACAGCGCGACGAGCTGCACCGCGATCCGCGGATTCGCCGCCAGCGTGCTCTCGATGTAAGCCTGGCTGAACGTGAACCCGGTCTGGCGCAGGTACTTCGCGTAGGCCCGCAGCACCGCGATCTCGCGCCACTCGAGGCCCGCCCCCAGCACCAGGCGGTTGAAATCGTCGCTCTCCGCCTCCCCGCGCCAGACCCGGAGAAAGGCCTCCTCGAACGGCTCGCGCACCCGCTCGACGTCGATCCGCGCGCCGGCGGCGGGTTCCAGCCCCATGTCGTGAATCCAGATGCATGGTGCGTCCCGCGGCTCGATTTCGTAGGGCCGCTCCTCCCGCACCCGCACCCCCAGCCGCTCCAGCAGCGGCAGGCTTTGCGACAATGGCACCGCCGCACCGCGGCGCAGCAGCCGCAGCCGCAACTCCCCGCCGGTGGCCTCGAGCGGGGCGTAGAGGTTGAGCGCCAGGGCGTCGTCGCCCCCGAGCTGCTCCATCAGGTCGATGTCGTGCACCGCCACGCGTGGCGAGCAGTCCTCCCGGTAGCCGGCGGGAAACGCGTTGCCGTAAACGCGCTGCAGCTCCCGTCCGCGCTCCTCGCCGTGCCGCTCGACGAGGACGTCTGAGAGGTCGTCCTCCCAGCGCCGGGTGGCGCGGGCCAGCTGCGCTTCCAGCGCGTCGACGTCCACTTCGGGCGCGGCCCCCGGCAGCGTGTGCACTACGATCAGCACGCGGGCGAGATCGGACTCGGACAGGCTCACGGTGAATTCGGAAGAAGTCCCGCCGAACGCCTCCATGAGCTGCTGCTGGATGCGCTGGCGCACCTCGGTGCTGTAATTGTCGCGCGGCGCAAACACCAGGCAGGAATAAAACCGCCCGTAGGTGTCCCGGCGCACGAACAGGCGCGTGCGCGGCCGCTCCTGCAGGTGCAGGATGCCGAGCGCGATGCGGTAGAGGTCGTCCTCGCCGATCTGGAACAGCTCGTCGCGGGGATAGGTTTCCAGGATGGTGAGCAGCGCCTTGCCCATGTGGCTGCCGGCCAGCACGCCGGCGCGCTCGATCACGCCCGCCACCTTCCGGCGCAGCACCGGGATCTCGAGCGCGCTGGCGCGGTAGGCGACGCTGGTATAGAGGCCCAGGAAGCGGCGCTCCCCGATCACGTTGCCGTCGGCATCGAAGCGCTTCACGCCGACGTAATCCAGGTACGCCGGCCGGTGCACGGTGGCGCGGGAATTGGACTTGGTGATCACCAGCGGCTCGGGGCGCCGCGCCAGCTCGCGCACCTCGGGCGGCAGCGTGGAGAAGCTCACCGAGGGCACCTCGGCGCCGCCCTCGCGCAGGATGCCGAGCCCCGAACCCGGGACCACGCGCAGCACGTCCTCTTCGCCCTCCCGTGCCAGCGTGTAATCGCGGCAGCCCAGGAACAGGAAGTGATCCGAGGCGAGCCAGTCCATGAACGCCAGGCTCTCCTTCACCGCCTCGCGCGCCAGCGGCGGCGGCGCGGCGCGCACGCCCTGGGCGGTCTCGCGCATGCGCTGGACCATGGCCTTCCAGTCCTCCACCGCCGCGCGCACGTCGCCGAGCACGCGCCGCAACCCGACGCGCAGCTCCTCCAGGCGTTCGGCATCGGTCTCACGCGTCACTTCCAGATGCATGAAGGATTCGAAAGCCGCGCCGCCCGCGGGCGCTTCCACGGGCAGCACCTCCAGCAGGTCGCCCGAGTCGTCGCGCCGGACCCGCATCACCGGATGCACGATCAGGTGCACCCCGTAGCCCTGGCGGGTGACCTCCATGCGCACCGAGTCCACCAGGAACGGCATGTCCCGGTTGGCGATCTCGATCACCGTGTGGGGGGACTGCCAGCCGTGCTCGTCGACACGCGGGTTGTACACCCGCACCGCCGCGTCGGCGCCGACCCGGCGGCGGCAGAACTGCCAGTGGGAAACGGCGGCGCCGTAGAGATCCTCCAGCGGCCGGTCGCGCAGGTCGCCGGGGTCCACCAGCCGGTAGAACTGGCGCACGAACGCCTCCACCTGGGGCACCTGCGGCTCCGGCAGCCGGCTGCGCACCAGGCCGAGGATCTCGTCGAGGGTGTCGAGCTGAAAGGCGGTTGCGCGCCGGTTCATGAGCGCTCCCCTGGCGGCGGATGCCGCGGCCGGCCGGCGCCACGGGACCCCTGGTCTTGTGAGAGGCGCGGCGGCAGGCTCCGCCGCGCATGGGGAAACAAGCTTAGCCGAAAACTGCGGACGTCGAAATGAAGCTTGCGCGGCGATCCGGCGGCGGCGCCAGGCCGGACACCGGCCGGCGGGGCCGGGGCCGGCTTCAGTCCGCCGGCAGCTGCACCTGCACCACGCCGCCTTCCACCCGGACCGGAAACGTGCGGATGTCCTCGTAAGCCGGCGGCGCCTTCACCGCGCCGGTGCGCACGCAGAACCGCGCGCCGTGCCGCGGGCAGACGATCTCGTCGCCTTCCACCTCGCCGCTGGCCAGATCGCCGCCGTCATGGGTGCACAGGTCCTCCACGGCGAAGAATTCGCCGTCGACATTGACCACGGCGATGAAAGTGCCTTCCACGTCCGCGGCGACCGCCGTCCCGGGGCCGATATCGGCGGCGGCGGCAACGTCGAACCAGTCGGCCATTTCGGGAAATGTGCGGTGGGCAATGCGGAACGGGTGGCAGGCCGCAGGGTTTTGGGAACGGTGTTACCCATTCCCGATCACCCATGGCCCATCCCCCTCAGAGCATGCCCAGCTGCAGCTTGGCGCCCTCGGTCATCCGGTCCTGGGTCCAGGGCGGCTCCCAGGTCAGCTCGACTTTCACGTCCTTGACGCCCGCCACCTCCGCCACCCGCTCCTGCACCGTCTGTGGAAACGTCTGCGCCACCGGGCAGCCCGGCGCCGTGAGCGTCATCTGGATCGCGACGTCGCCCGAAGGCTGCACATCGAGCGCGTAGATGAGGCCGAGATCGTAGATGTTGACCGGAATCTCCGGGTCGAAAATCTGCTTCAGCGCCGCGACCACCCGCTGCTCCAGCTCGTCCAGCGTCGCGTTTTCGTCCTGATGGTCCAGCGTCTGCGGAGAATTCAGCATGGGTTTACTCGGTCGTCACCGGAACCTGCTCGCCGTGCATCGCGGCATGCACGGTGTGCCATGCCAGGGTCGCGCACTTCACCCGGGCCGGAAACTCCCGCACGCCGGCCAGCACCTCCAGCTTGCCGAGATCGTGCGCGTGGCCGTCGGCGGAATCCGTGAGCGCGGAATGGAACTCCTCGAACAGCTGCTCCGCCTCGGCCAGCGTCTTGCCCTTCAGGGCCTCGGTCATGAGCGAAGCCGACGCCGTGGAGATGGCGCAGCCCGAGCCCTGGAAGCTCACGTCGGCGATGCGCTCGCCGTCCAGTCTGAGGAAGATGGTGACCTTGTCGCCACACATCGGATTGAAGCCGTCGGCCTTGCGGTCGGCGGGATCCATCGCGCGGAAATTGCGCGGGTGGCGGTTGTGATCGAAGATCACTTCCTGGTAGAGCTCGCGCAGGTCGGCCATCAGCCAAACACCTCCCTCGCCTTGTGGATCCCGCGCACCAGCGCGTCCACGTCCTCGCGCGTGTTGTAGAGGGCGAAAGATGCCCGCGCGGTGGCAGGCACGCCGAAGCGGTCCATCACCGGCATCGCGCAATGGTGCCCGGCACGGATCGCCACGCCCTCGTGATCGAGGATGGTGCCGATGTCGTGGGGATGGATGCGGTCCATGACGAAGCCCAGGATGCCGGCCTTCTCCCGCGCGGTGCCGATCAGCCGCAGCCCGGGGATGTCCGACACCGCGGCGGTGGCGTAGGCGAGCAGCTCGTTCTCGTGGGCGGCGATGGCGTCCAGCCCGATCGCCGCGACGTACTCCAGCGCCACGCCGAGCCCGATCGCGCCGGCGATGTTGGGCGTGCCGGCCTCGAACTTGTACGGCAGGTCGTTGTAGAGCGTGCGCTCGAAGGTCACCACCTTGATCATGTCGCCGCCGCCCTGGTAGGGCGGCATGCTCTTCAGCAGCGCTTCCTTGGCATACAGGACGCCGATGCCGGTCGGCGCGTAGATCTTGTGGCCGGAGAAGACGTAGAAATCGCAGTCCAGCGCGCGCACGTCCACCGCCACGTGGGGCACCGCCTGGGCGCCGTCCAGCAGCACCTTGGCGCCGACCCGCCTGGCATCCGCGATGATGCGCTCCACCGGGTTGATGGTGCCGAGGGCGTTGGAAACGTGCACGACGGACACGAGCCTGGTGCGCTCGCCGAGCAGCCTCTCGAATTCCTCGTAGATCATCTCGCCGGCGTCGTTGATCGGCGCCACCTTGAGCACCGCGCCGGTCTGCTCGCACAGCATCTGCCAGGGCACGATGTTGGAATGGTGCTCCATGGCGGTGATCAGGATCTCGTCGCCGGCGCCGAGCTGGGAGCGGCCCCAGCTCTGCGCCACCAGGTTGATGCCCTCGGTGCAGCCGCGCACGAACACGATTTCCTTCACCGACGCCGCGTTGATGAACCGGCGCACGGTTTCGCGCGCGCCCTCGAACGCGTCGGTTGCCTCCTGGGACAGCGCGTGCACGCCGCGATGGACGTTGGAGTTGTACTGCTCGTAGTAGCGGGTGTCGGCCTCGATCACCGTCCGGGGTTTCTGGCTGGTCGCGGCGTTGTCCAGATAGGCGAGCGGCTTGCCGTGCACGGTGCGGTTCAGAACCGGAAAATCCTGCCGCCAGCGCTCGGCGCGCTCCGCCGGCATGCTCCGCACCACCGCCTGATCGATCGCGCTCATAGGGACTCCCGGATGCTCTCGCCCTCGGGCAGGCGGGTGAGCAGCGCCTGCTCCAGGCGGACGCGCACCGGCTCCAGCCGGATGCGGTTCAGCACGTCGTTGGCGAAGGCGTAGGTCAGCAGGCTGCGCGCGGTCGCCTCGCCGATGCCGCGCGAGCGCAGGTAGAACAGCATGTCGTCGTCCAGCTGCCCGACGGTGGCGCCGTGGGCGCACTTGACGTCGTCGGCGAAGATCTCCAGCTGGGGCTTGGTGTCGATCTCGGCGTCCCGCGACAGCAGCAGATTGTTGTTCACCTGCTGGGCGTCGGTCTGCTGCGCGCCCTCGTGCACCATCACCCGGCCGTTGAAGACGCCGCGGCCGTGCCCGTCCAGGATGCCGCGGTAATACTCGCGGCTGACGCAGCGCGGCACCGCGTGGTCGACGCGGGTGTGATGGTCCACGTGCTGGCGGCCCCCCGCCAGGTAGAGGCCGTTCAGCGTCGCCTCGGCGCCGGGCCCCTCGAAGCGCACCTCGATGTCGTTGCGCGCCAGCTGGGCGCCCATCGCCACCGAGTGGGATGTGAGCCGGCTGTCGCGCGCCTGGGCGGCGCGGATCGCAGCCACGTGCACCGATTTCACGTCCTCCTGCAGCAGCTTGACGTGCTCGACGCCGGCCTTCGCACCCACCGCGATCCGGGTCGCCGCCGTGGTCAGCATCGCGGCGCCCGGCAGGCTGACGTAGTGCTCGATCACCGTGGCCTCGGTGCCCTCGCCCGCCTCCACCACGTTGCGCACGTGCGCGGCGTGCTCGCCACCGGTGGCCATGAAGATCACGTGCACCGGGCGCGGCAGCCGGGCGCCGGCCTCGAGCCGGATCGCCGCACCGTCGCTCCAGAGCGCGGCGTTCAGCGCGTCGAAGCCGCTGCCGCCGGGCGCGGTGGCCAGTGCCTGCGGCAGCCACCCGGCGCCGTCGGTCAGCGCCGCCGAGAGCGGCTGCACCGTGGCGCCGGCCGGGAGAGTGTCGATGCGGGAGAGGCCCGCGGCGTAATGGCCGTCGACGAACACCAGGATGTCCGCGTCCAGATCGGAAAAGACGTGCTCCGCCACGCGCTCCGCCGGCACTTCGCCAGGCGTCGCCACCGGCGCGAAATGCTTGCGCTCCACCGCGGCCACGTTGGTGTACTTCCAGTCTTCGTGCCGCAGCGTCGGGAAGCCCAGCGCCCGGAAGCGCTCCAGCGCGTCGCGGCGCAGCTTCTCGACCCAGGTCACGCCATGCCCCGGCAGGCGCCCGCCCAGCGCCGCGAAATCGTCGGCGTAACGCTGGATCGCCGGGCTCTGAATGTCTTCGACCTTCATGCCGCGCGCACTCCCTGGGCCTGGCCGACGATGTCGGCGTAACCGTGCTTCTCCAGCTCCAGCGCCAGCTCGCGCCCGCCGGACTTCACGATCTGGCCCTTCACCAGCACGTGGACGTGGTCGGGAACGATGTAGTTCAGCAGCCGCTGGTAGTGGGTGACCATGACCACCGCCCGCTCCGGGCTGCGCAGTGCGTTGACGCCGTTGGCCACCACCTTGAGGGCGTCGATGTCGAGGCCGGAGTCGGTCTCGTCGAGAATCGCCAGCGCCGGCTCCAGCACCGCCATCTGCAGAATCTCGTTGCGCTTCTTCTCGCCCCCGGAAAAGCCCTCGTTCACTGCGCGGTAGAGGAACTCTTCGCGGATCTCCACCAGCTTCATCTTGTCCTTGACCTGCTTGAGGAAGTCCATCGCGTCCAGCTCGGTTTCCCCGCGATGCTTGCGGATGGCGTTGAGCGCCGACTTCAGCAGGTAGACGTTGGAGACGCCCGGGATCTCCACCGGATACTGGAACGCCAGGAACACCCCCTCGCGCGCCCGCTCCTCGGGCGCCAGCTCCAGCAGGTTCCTGCCGCGGTAGAGCACCTCGCCGCCGGTGACCTCGTAGCCGCCGCGGCCGGCGATGACGTTGGCCAGCGTGCTCTTGCCCGAGCCGTTGGGGCCCATGATGGCGTGCACCTCGCCGGCGTTCACTTTCAGGCTCACGCCTTTCAGGATGGGCTTGCCGTCGACGCTGGCGTGCAGATTTCTGATTTCAAGCATTTCCGATCCCTTGGTTCACTCGATTCCTACCACCGAGGCATAGAGACACAGAGAGAGGCAAAGTCTCCAACCGCGAAGGACGCAAAGGAAAAGCAACCTTTTCGCAACCTGCCATGCAAATCCTTCGCGTCCTTTGCGATGAAAAGGCCTTTGCCTTGCTCCGCGCCTCTGCGTCTATATCGTTCATTCCGATCAGCCGACGCTGCCTTCCAGCGAGACGCCGAGCAGCTTCTGCGCCTCCACGGCGAATTCCATCGGCAGCTCCTTGAACACTTCCTTGCAGAAACCGTTGACGATCATCGATACTGCGTCCTCGGCCGAGATGCCGCGCTGCTGGCAGTAGAACAGCTGGTCCTCGCCGATGCGCGAGGTGGTGGCCTCGTGCTCCACCTTGGCCGTCGGGTTCTTCACCTCGATGTAGGGGAAGGTGTGGGCGCTGCACCTGTCGCCCATCAGCATCGAGTCGCACTGGGTGTAGTTGCGCGCGTTGTCCGCGCCCTTGAGGATCTTGACCAGCCCGCGGTAGGCGTTCTGGCCGCGGCCCGCCGAAATTCCCTTGGAGACGATGGTGCTCTTGGTGTTCTTGCCGATGTGCACCATCTTGGTTCCGGTGTCGGCCTGCTGGCGGTTGTTGGTCAGCGCCACCGAATAGAACTCGCCCACCGAGCTGTCGCCCTTGAGGATGCAGCTTGGGTACTTCCAGGTGATGGCCGAACCGGTCTCCACCTGGGTCCAGGAGATGTGCGAGTTCACCCCGCGGCACTCGCCGCGCTTGGTGACGAAGTTGTAGATGCCGCCCTTGCCATCCTTGTCGCCCGGATACCAGTTCTGCACCGTGGAGTACTTGATCTTGGCGTTGTCCAGCGCCACCAGCTCCACCACCGCCGCGTGCAGCTGGTTCTCGTCGCGCATCGGCGCCGTGCAGCCCTCCAGGTAGGAGACGTAGGCGCCCTCGTCGGCGACGATCAGCGTGCGCTCGAACTGGCCGGTGGACTTGGCGTTGATGCGGAAATAGGTGGAGAGCTCCATCGGGCAGCGCACGCCCTTGGGCACGTAGACGAAGGAGCCGTCGGAGAACACCGCCGAATTGAGCGCGGCGTAGAAGTTGTCGGTATAGGGCACGACGCTGCCCAGGTATTTCTGCACCAGCTCCGGGTGATCCTTCACCGCCTCCGAGAACGAGCAGAAGATGATGCCCATGGCCCCGAGTTTGTCCTTGAACGTCGTCGCCACGGAAACGCTGTCGAACACCGCGTCCACCGCGACGCCCGCCAGCAGCTCCTGCTCCTTGAGCGGGATGCCCAGCTTCTCGTAGGTGCGCAGCAGTTCGGGATCGACCTCGTCCAGGCTCTTGGGCGCGTCCTTCTTGCTCTTGGGCGCTGCGTAGTAGTACAGGTCCTGGTAGTCGATGGGCGGATAGTGGACGCTGGCCCACTTCGGCTCGCGCATGGAAAGCCATTGGCGGAACGCCTTCAGCCGCCACTCCAGCATGAATTCGGGCTCGCCCTTGCGCTCCGAGATCAGGCGCACGATGTCTTCGTTCAGGCCCTTGGGAAAGGCCTCCATCTCGATCTCGGTCTCGAAGCCGTGCTGGTATTCCTGGCTGATGAGCTGGTCGAGCTGATGTGCAGCAGTGGACATGAATGACTCCTGTCGGAACCTGTTTCGCTACGCCACTGTGGCCCGCGGGCGGGCACGCAGCTGGTCGGTATTGATCACGCTCAAGGTCGGCTGGGCCATCTCCGCCAGCGTCACGCCCTGCAGCGCGCGCCGGACGGCGTGGGTGATCTTCATCCAGTTGGGCCGGATCGAGCAGGAATCCTCCTGTTCGCACACGCCCGGCTGGCTCGAGCACTCGGTCAGCGCGATGGGGCCCTCGATGGCATCGACGATCTCGGCGAGGCTGATGGACTCCGGCGCGCGCGCCAGGCTGTAGCCGCCCTTGGTGCCGCGGTGGGACACCAGCAGGTCGGCACGCGCCAGCAGCTTGAGGATCTTGCTGACGGTGGGCAGTGACACCTGGGTGGCGGCGGCGATTTCCGCGGCGTTGTGCACGCCTTCCGGCCGCCGGGCCAGATAGGTCATGACCAGGGTCCCGTAGTCCGTTAGTTTGCTCATCCGTATCATCGCCTGGAGCCGTTCCCAGCCAAATTTAGGACTATTTTAGTCCTGTATCGTTCGTCGGTTCAACAGGTTTTGCTTATAAAACCCTACCGACGGGTATACTTCACACAAAAAATCAGTCCCCTGCATCTAAGCCCGGTGAAACAGAAGTCCTTCCTGAGCCCCGGCCCCGGGAGCTTCCATCGCGTCGCCTACACCGAATGGGGCGCCCCCGGAAGCTCACGGGTGGCGGTCTGCGTGCACGGTCTGACCCGCAACGGCCGCGATTTCGACGTCCTCGCCCGGACGCTGGAGGACGACTATCGCGTCATCTGCCCCGACGTCGCCGGGCGCGGCGGCAGCGACTGGCTGGACGATCCGGCGGGCTACGGCTATCCGCTGTATGTCGCCGACATGGCGGCCCTGCTCTCCCGCGTCGCGGACACCGTGCGCGGCTCGGTGTGGCGCCGGCTGGGGCGCTGGGCGTCGGGGCGGCCCCGCGTGACCCAAGTGGACTGGGTGGGCACTTCCATGGGCGGAATCATCGGCATGATGCTGGCCGCGCGCCCGGATTCACCGATCCGGCGCCTGGTGCTGAACGACGTCGGCGCGGTGGTGCCCGCCGCCGCGCTCAACCGCCTTGCCGGGTACGTCGGCCACGACCCCCATTTCGACTCGCTGGAGGCGTTCGAGGCCTACGTGCGCGACGTCTACCGCTCGTTCGGCCCCCTCTCCGACGGCCAGTGGCGCCACCTCGCCGCCCACAGTCACCGCCGCACCGCGGACGGCCGCTACGCGCCCAACTACGACCCCGCCATCGGCCGTGCCTTCACCACGCCTTTCGAGAAGGACCTGGAGTTGTGGACGGTCTGGGATGCGATCCACTGCCCGGTGCTGGTGCTACGCGGCGCCGATTCCGACCTGCTCACGCGCGCGACGGTGCGGCGCATGCAGGAACGCGGCCCCGGCGCCCGGCTGGTGGAGTTCGCCGGCGTCGGCCACGCCCCGGCGCTGATGGCGGCCGAGCAGGTACGCGTGGTGCGGGATTTTCTGCTGGCGCCGTGACCCGATTCGGCGCCGCGTCCGCGGAACTCGACGTAGAATTGCCCACTTCGCCGCCGGACCCCCGCGTCCGACGCAGGGCATCAGGGGGAATGTGTTGAATCAGTCCAAGAGCCTGCCGATCTGGATCGCACTGGTGAGCGCCATCGTGCTCGGCTTCGTCATCCTGATTGCCGGCACCCGCGTTCCCGGGGCCGAAGTGAACTGGGGCGATCTCGTCAGCGAATCACTGTTCGCGGTGATGGTGCTGGCCTGGATCGTCCTCGCCAGCCAGCTGGAGCTGCAGCCCGTCGTCGCCCGGCTGCTCCACGCCGGATTCGTGCTCGTATTTCTGGGCGGGATCGCCGACGCCCTGGACGAGACCCACGTCGTTCCCGCGGTCCTCGGGGGCCTGTTCGAGAACGTCGCCTTCCCGCTGGGCATGCTCATGGTCACGGCCGCCGTCTACCGGCTGCGCCGCGACTATGTCCGCACCCTCGCCACGCTGCGCGGGGAGAAGGACCTGTTCGAGGCGCGCAGCGTGAGCGACGCCCAGACCACGCTGCTCAACCGCCGCGCCTTCGACGAGGCCTTGTCCGTGCAGATGGCGGCCGCCATTCAGAACCACCGGCCGCTGTCGCTGCTGGTGCTGGATTTGGACGATTTCAAGCAGTTCAACGACGCCTACGGCCATCCGGAGGGCGACAAGGTCATCGCCGCCACCGGCCAGGTGATCCGCCGCTGCATCCGCGGCACCGATCTGGGGTGCCGCTACGGCGGGGAGGAGTTCGCGGTGATCCTGCCCGAAGCCGGCCACGACGAGGCGATGCGGGTCGCCGAGCGGATCCGCAAGGAGTTCGCCCTGACGGTATTCGAGCCGCGCCCCGGCGAGAAGGTCACCAAGACCCTCAGCATCGGACTGGCGAGCCTGCAGCCCAACGACTCGCCCGCGGTGCTGTTCGACCGCGCCGACGGCGCCCTCTACGCCGCCAAGCGCATGGGCAAGGACCGCTCGCTCTACGGCTGACCGCGAAGCGCAGGCGCCGTGGCGAACGGCGCGCATCGCCTTGACCATCGGCCCGCACCAGCACATCATCGGCGGAGTCCCTCAGCCATCGCCGTCACCCCGTGCTCCTGTTCGACGTCATCGCCGAGAACCGCATCCAGGAGGCCATCGACGCGGGCGTCCTCGACAACCTGCCGGGCGCCGGCGAGCCGCTCGACCTGACCGAGGACCCCCTGGTCCCGACGGAGCTGCGCGCCGCCTACCGGATGCTCAAGAACGCGGGGTATGTGCCACCGGAGGTGGAGCAGCTAAAGGAACTGCGGGAACTTGAACAGCGGGTGGCCGAGGCGCCGGACCCGGACCGCCGCCGCCGGGCGCTGGCGAAGCTGACCCTGCTTTCCGCCCGGCTGGCCGAGTCCCGCGGACTCGGAGGATATCTGCGCATCGAGGCCCAGTACCGGGAAAAGGTGCTCAACCGGTTGCAGGGCCTTCCGGATTAGCGGCTCCCGCCGCCGACGGCCGCCCGCGGCATCGCTCCCGTCCACTCCGCCCTTGGTACCCGCTGTCCGGTTGCCGACAGAGTCTGTGGGCAATTCCGTCAGGCGCTCCGCCGCGCCGCCGGGGCATCCCGCGTAACCCTTTGTTTCGGTGACCTCCTCTCGGGATCGCAAGAACGGATCGCCGGGGCCTTAAATTGCTTGTTACGAAGCGCTTGCAGGATTTTCCTGGGATTTAGAAGGATCCGGACTTGGCACCGCAACTGGCATACAGCGAATCCGCCGCCGCGGAGGCCGGGGATGCGGGAACTCTCCCCGACACCGCCGGGCTCCTCAACCGGCTCGATCAACTGGCTTACCGTTACGCGCCCGGCGGCGAGCGTCCGATGGAATTGGTCGGCGGCGGTTGCGTCGTCGTCACCGGCTTTCTCGCCGACGATCCGACCTTCGCCAGCCGATCGGCGTACGAGGACATCATCCTGCCGAAGGATCGCAAGTCGGTCCGCGCGGCTGTGGAGCAGGCGCTCGAAGAGCGCGAGCGTTTCGATATCGAATATCGCATCGTCGACGCATTCGGCAAGATCCGCTGGGTCTGGGAGCGGGGCATCGGCCTGTTCGACCCGGACGGCGCCTGCCGCGCCGTCGAGGGCACCGTTTGCGACGTGACGGCGCGCAAGTCGTCCGAACGGGAGCAAGCCAAGCAGAAGCGGTTCTACATGCGCATCGTGGAGCACGCGGCGGAGGGTGTCTTTCGGCTCGCGCCGGATGGCAAGATCGTCTACGCGAACCGGGCCATGGCGACCCTGATGGGCTACGCTTCCCGGCGCGAGCTGCTGGAGCGCGTCACCCACCTGGGCCTGCAGCACTATGTGAATCCGGGTGAGCGCAGCGGGTTCTTCAACCGCGTGCGCGCGGAAGGCACCGTGGCCGACATCGAGGTCGAGATGCAGCGCCGCGACGGCGAGCATTTCTGGGCGCTGATGAGCGCTCGCGCCATCACCGACCGCGAAGGCCGCCTGCATTATTTCGACGGCTGCCTGCGCGACGTGACCCGCCGGCGCATGGAAATGGCGGAGTTGCAGCGGGCGGTGGCCCAGGATCCGGTGACGGGCCTGCCCGGCCGCCACACGCTGCACCCGTCGCTGCGAGCGGCGCTGGAGGACGCGCGTACGCGCGGCGCGCCGCTGGCGGTCGCGGTGGCCGACGTGGACGCGTTTCGCGAGGTCAACGCGGCGCTTAGCTACGCCACCGGGAGCCAGGTCCTGCGGGGCGTCGCCTCGCGGCTGGCGTCCACGGTCCGCGCCGGTGACGCCGTGATCCATCTGGGCGCCGACGAGTTTGCCCTGATCCTCCCCGCGGACGAGGCGGGCGGCGGGATTATGGGGGTCGTGCATAACGTTCTCAAGGTGGCGACGCAGTCGTTCGACATCGCGGGCCGCAAGATCCAGTTGTCCCTGAGCGTGGGCATCGCGCTGTTCCCCCAGCACGCGGATTCGGAGGACGCGCTGCTGGCGCGCGCCGAAGATGCGCTGCGCCATGCCAAGGCCGCCGGCCGGGGAACGTTCCACCTGTCCGACGCGGAAGAGTCGCAGGCGCCGTCAAAGAGCCAGGAGCCCGGATCGGGGCTGCTCCGCCGCCTGCGCCGGCTGCTGGCCCCCTGATCCCGGTGCGAACCGGAACCCGGCGCACGCCGCGATTCAATACGCTGCGCCGGCCCGCACCGGTTTCCCGCGGCCCGCGAGCAGCGGCCCCACCGGCCGCCCCTCCAGATCCGCCACCGTGCGGATCAACGCCTCCGCCTCGGCGGGCGACGCGGCACCGGCGTAGCCCGCGAGCCGCCGGAACTTCTCCTCCAGTTCCTCGGGCGTGAGGCGGTTGCCGGGGTCGCCCTTGGGCACTTCGATGCGCCGCGAGAACCGCCGCCCGTCGCGCGTCTCCACCTCCACCACGGCGCTCCATTGCGCCGGATAGGCGCCGTCCACGTCGGGATCCAGCACCATCTCCACGCGCCCGAGCAGGTCCCGCAGCTGGGGATCGGCCAGCGCCTGCTCGGTGAAGTCCAGCACCGATGCCGAGCGGCGCACGGCGATCAGCGCCAGCACGAACCCCATGCAGAACTTGGACTGGTGGATGGTCTGCGGGTCCTTCACCGGTCCCAGCACGTCGAGGGCGGCGCGGTAGACGCGCACCGTGATGCGCGCGATGCCGCCGGGCGCGAGGTCGTGCTCGGTCACCAGCATGAGCAGCGCGTCCGCCGCCGGGTGGGTGTGGCGGCAGGAGGCGTGGTACTTGATCGACGTCTCGGTCACCGCCCAGCGGCTGCCCAGCGCGGCCGTGAGTTTGCTCGCGTCGGCGTTGCGCGACATGCCGGCGGCCATCCCCTGCTCGCCCTCGAGGATGCGGCTTGCGCCGGTGAAGCCGTCCCGCGCCAGATACGCCGCCAGCAGGCCGCTGGCGGCGGCCCTGGACGCGTGCAGCTGCTTCGAGTCTGCGGCGTCGCGCAGGAACTCCCACAATCCGGCCGCCTGGGTCCCGGCCGAGCCGAATGCGTGCAGCATGCGCCCGCCGTCCAGGCCGAGCAGGCGCCCGACCGCGGCGGCCGCGCCCAGGGTGCCCGCCGTCCCGGTGGTGTGGAACACCGTGTAGTGGCTGCGGCCGAGGAATTCGCCCACCCGCGCGCAGGCTTCGTAGCCGGCGGCGCAGGCAGCGATGAACTCGCGTCCCGACACGCCCAGCGCCTGCGCGGTCGCCAGCGCGGCGGGGAACACCACCGTGCCGGGATGCGTCACCGACGCGTTGTGCAGGTCGTCCTGCTCCACCACGTGGGAAGCGGCGCCGTTCACCAGCGCCGCAAAATACGGCGACGTGCGCTGCCGCGAAACCAGGATCTCGGCCGGACCGTCCGCCGGGCCCATCGTGTCGGCGAACGCTTCCAGCGCCGTCACCGGCCGCGCGCCACGCCCCGCCAGCGCCGAACCCAGCCAGTCGAGGAACAGCTCCCTGGTGCGCAACACCGCCTCGGCGGGCAGATCGGCGTACTGCAGGCCGGCGCAGAACTCGGCCAGGCGTCGGGTGGTCATGGCGTCCTCCATCGTGGGTGTCGGGGGCGTCGCCGCAGTTGGCGCGCCCGTGCGGATCGGACCGTCGTCACGGGATTCGGCATCCTAGATCGCCCCGTCGGCAGCGAGTCTCGACACCGCATCGTCCGCGAAACCCAATTCGCCGAGGATCGCCCGCGTGTGCTCCCCTAACGCCGGGATGGCGTCCATGCGCGGATCGAGCTCGTCCGACGTAACCGGCGGCAGCAGCGCCTTGAGCGGGCCCGCGGGCGAATCCACTTCACGCCAGCGGCGGCGGGCGGCGAGCTGCGGGTGGTCCCAGAATTCCTGCATCGAATTGAGCCGCGCGTTGGCGATGTCGGCGGCGTCGAGGCGGCGCACCATCTCGGCCGAGCCGAACCGCGCGAGCGCGCGCTCCAGCTCGGCGCGCAGCTCGCCGCGGTGGGCCTGGCGAGCGGCGTTGCCGCGGCAGCGGGGATCGTCCACCAGATCCGGGCGCTCGATCACCTCGCGGCAGAACCGCTCCCATTCGCGCTCGTTCTGGATGCCGAAGAACACCGCCTTGCCGTCCCCGGCGGGAAACGGACCATAGGGGAAAATGGTGGCGTGCTCGGCGCCCGTGCGCGGCGGCGGCGAACCGCCGTAAGCAGCGTAATACGCCGGATATCCCATCCACTCGCCCAGCGCCTCGAACATCGACACGTCGAGCGCCGCGCCCTCGCCCGTCCGCTCCCGCCGGTAAAGCGCGGTGAGGATGCCGGAGTAGGCGTACATGCCGGCGGCGATGTCGGCGATGGAGATGCCCGCCTTGCTGGGGGTCTCCCCGGTGCCGGTCACCGAGACCACGCCGGACTCGCATTGCACCAGCAGATCGTACGCCTTCTTGTGGGCGTAGGGCCCGCTGGTGCCATAGCCGGAGATGCCGCAGACGATGAGCCGCGGGTGGCGGGCACGCAGAACGTCCGCCCCCAGCCCCAGCCGCTCGGCCGCACCCGGCGCCAGGTTCTGGATGAACACGTCCGCCTTGGCGAGCAGCCGCGCCATCACCCCGGCCGCCTGGGGATGCTTCATGTCCAGCGTCAGGCTCTCCTTCGAGCGGTTGAGCCAGACGAAGTGGGACGACTGGCCCAGCACCGTCGTGTCGTAGCCGCGGGCGAAGTCACCGCCGCCGGGGCGCTCGATCTTGATCACCCGCGCCCCCAGGTCGGCCAGCTGCCGGCTCGCGAACGGCGCCGCCACCGCCTGCTCCAGCGACACCACCGTTACGCCTTCCAGGGGGCGCATTCGGTCAACCCCCGCCACAGAGACACAGAGGCACCGAGAAGGACGGAATTCCTTTCACCGCAAAGCCAAGGGCGAAAACAAGGGATTAGTCCGAATACGCATTCTTGTTTCCTTCGCGTCCGTTGCGTCCTTGGCGGTTCAGAGGTTTTTTCACTCTGTGCCTCAGTGTCTCTGTGGTGGCCTCAGTAGGACCGCGGCAGGCCAAGCACGTGCTCGGCGACGTAGGAGAGGATCAGGTTGGTGGAGATCGGCGCCACCTGGTAGAGCCTGGTCTCGCGGAACTTGCGCTCGACGTCGTACTCGGCGGCGAAGCCGAAGCCGCCGTGAGTCTGCAGGCAGACGTTGGCCGCCTCCCAGGAGGCGTCGGCCGCCAGGAGCTTCGCCATGTTGGCCTGGGCGCCGCAGGGTTCGCCGCGGTCGAACAGCTCCGCGGCACGGTGGCGCATGAGGTTGGCGGCCTCGACGTTGACGTAGGCGCGGGCGATGGGAAACTGGATGCCCTGGTTCTGGCCGATGGGACGGTCGAACACCACCCGCTCGCCCGCGTACGCCGCCGCCTTCCGGATGAACCAGTAGCCGTCGCCGACGCACTCGGCGGCGATCAGGATGCGCTCCGCGTTCATGCCGTCCAGGATGTAGCGGAAGCCCTTGCCCTCTTCACCGATCAGGCTCGCCGCCGGAATCTCCAGGTTGTCGAAGAACACCTCGTTGGTTTCGTGGTTCGGCATGTTGCGGATCGGCCGCACGGTGATGCTCTGCCCCACGTGCTGGCGCAGGTCGATGAGGAACACCGAGAGGCCCTCGCTCCTCTTCCTCACCTCGGCCAGCGGCGTCGTGCGCGCCAGCAGCAGCATCAGGTCGGAATGCTGCACGCGGGAGGTCCACACTTTCTGCCCATTGACCACGTAGCGGTCGCCCTGGCGCACCGCCATGGTCTTGAGCTTGGTGGTATCGGAGCCGGTGGTGGGCTCGGTGACGGCGAACGACTGCAGCCGCAGCTCGCCGGTGGCCACCTTGGGCAGGTACTCGCGCTTCTGCGCCTCCGAGCCGTGGCGCAGCACGGTGCCCATGACGTACATCTGCGCGTGGCAGGCGCCGGAGTTGCCGCCGGAGCGGTTGATCTCCTCCAGGATCACCGAGGCCTCCGCAATCCCCAGGCCGGCGCCGCCGTACTCCTCGGGGATCAGGGCCGAAAGCCAGCCGGCTTCGGTCAATGCCTTGACGAAGGCTTCGGGATAGGCGCGCTCCTCGTCGACCCGCTGCCAGTAATCGGAGCCGAAGGTTTCGCACAGCGCGCGCACCGCCGAACGCAGTTCCGGATGGGATCTCGCTCCCTCGAATTCCATGGTCGGTGTCGTCGTGGTGGATCGGCCGCCAGCGCGGCGGAGGCGGTATCTTTGCGGCTGGCTCCGCGGGTGTCAACGGCACCGGTTGTGCCGCCGCGGCGGGCTGCTAAACTGGCGGCACCGTTCGCATTTCCCTGCCGCCAGCCATCGTGACCACGGTCGCCCGTTTCGAGGTCGCTCTCACCCGCTATCTGGACGAGCACGGCAACGTCCTGGCGCCGCTGCCGGCGCCCTACGACGAGCCCCGCAGTCTCATCCCGTTCTACCGCGGCATCGTTCTCACCCGCACCTTCGACGCCAGGGCGGTGGCGCTGCAGCGCACCGGCCAGCTCGGCACGTTCGCCTCCTCGCTCGGCCAGGAAGCCGTGGGCGCCGTCGTCGGCGCGCTGATGCGCCCCGAGGACGTCCTGCTGCCCACTTATCGCGAGGCGGCGGCGCAGCTCGCGCGGGGCGTCACCATGGTCGAGCTGTTCCGCTACTGGTCCGGCGACGAGGAGGGCAGCAACTTCGCCGGGCCGCGCCAGGACTTCCCGGTGTGCATCACCATCGCCGCCCAGTGCTGCCACGCCGTCGGCGCCGCGATGGCGTTCAGGCTGCGCCGCGAACCCCGCGTCGCCGTCTGCGTGCAGGGCGACGGCGCCACCTCCAAGGGCGATTTCTACGAGGCGCTGAACGCTGCCGGCGCGTGGAAGCTGCCGGTGGTCTTCATCGTCATCAACAACCATTGGGCCATTTCGCTGCCGCGCACCGCCCAGACCGCCGCCTTGACGCTGGCACAGAAGGCGATTGCCGCCGGCATCCCCGGCGAGCAGGCGGACGGCAACGACGCGGTGGCGGTGGCCGACGTCTTCGGCCGCCAGCTGCAGGCCGCCCGCGACGGGCAGGGCCCCGCGCTGCTGGAGGCGCTGACCTACCGCCTGCACGATCACACCACCGCCGACGACGCCCGCCGCTACCGCAGCGACGAGGAGGTGCGCCGGGCGTGGGCGCACGAGCCGGTGGTGCGGTTGCGCTCGTATCTCGCCCGTGCCGGCGTCTGGTCGAAAGACGACGAGGAAACGCTGCTGGCGCAGTGCAACGCCCGGGTGCAGGCGGCGGTGGAGGCGTACCAGAAGCTGCCGCCGCCCGCGCCGGCGGCGATGTTCGATCATCTTTACGCCACGCTCCCCGCAGCCTACGCCGGCCAGCGGGCGGACCTGGAGCGCGGCGGTTCCGGCCATGGCTGACCTGACGCTGGTGGAGGCGGTGAACCGTGCGCTGCACCACGAGATGGCGCGCGACCCGGCGGTGGTGGTGCTGGGCGAGGATGTCGGCGTCGACGGCGGCGTGTTCCGCGCCACGGTGGGCCTGCTGGACGCGTTCGGTCCCGAGCGGGTGCTGGATACGCCGCTGGCGGAGAGCCTGATCGGCGGCATGACGGTGGGCATGGCGGCGATGGGTCTGAAGCCGGTGGCGGAAATCCAGTTCTCCGGCTTCATCTACCCGGTGATGGACCACGTCATCAACCACGCCACGCGGCTGCGCACCCGCACGCGCGGGCGCCTGACCTGCCCGATGGTGCTGCGCAGCCCTTGCGGTGCCGGCATCCACGCGCCCGAGCATCACTCGGAGAGCGTCGAGGCGTTGTTCGCCCACGTCCCGGGCCTGCGCGTCGTGATCCCCTCCTCGCCCCAGCGCGCCTACGGCCTGCTGCTGGCTTCGATCCGCGACCCCGACCCGGTGATCTTCCTCGAGCCGACCCGGCTCTACCGTCTGTTCAAGCAGCCGGTGGAGGACAACGGCGAGGCGCTGCCGCTGGACGTCTGCTTCGTACTGCGCGAAGGCACCGACGCCACGGTGGTGTCCTGGGGCGCGGCGCTGCACGACGCGCTGGCGGCGGCCGACACGCTCGCCGACGAAGGCATCTCGGTGGAAGTGATCGACGTCGCCACGCTCAAGCCGCTGGACGCGGAGACCATCGTCGCGTCGGTGGCCAAGACGGGGCGCTGCGTGGTCGTCCACGAGGCCGCACGCACCGGCGGCTTCGGCGCGGAAATCGCCGCGACGGTGGCCGAGCATGCCCTCACCTCGCTGCTGGCCCCGGTGCGGCGCGTCACCGGTTACGACTGCGTGGTGCCGCTGGCGAAGCTGGAGCACGCCTACATGCCGGGCCCGAACCCGATCGCCGCCGCCGTGCGCGGCGTGCTGGAGTACGCATGAAGATCTTCAACCTGCCCGATCTGGGCGAAGGCCTGCAGGAGGCCGAGGTGGCCCAGTGGCACGTTTCCGTGGGGGACACGGTGGTGGCCGGCCAGCCGCTGGTGTCGGTGGAAACCGCCAAGGCCATCGTCGAGGTGCCGGCGCCCTTCCCCGGGCGCGTCGAGAAGCTGTTCGCCGCGGAGGGCGGCGTGGTCAAAGTGGGCCGGCCGCTGGTGGGATTCGAGTCGGAAGGCGTGGCGGCGCACGACACCGGCACGGTGGTCGGTTCCGTGGAGTCCGGCTCGCAGGTGGTGGAGGACCGTCCGGCAGCGGTGGCCGGGCGCGGCCCGTCCGGGATCAAGGCCGCGCCGGCGGTGCGCGCGCTCGCGCACCGTCTCGGCATCGACCTGGCGATGGTGACGCCCACCGGCCCCGACGGCACCATCACCCAGGGCGACGTGCAGCGCGCGGCGCGCATCCTCAAGGAAGCGGGGCCCCAGGAAGTGCTGCGCGGTGTGCGCCGCGTGATGGCGCAGAACATGGCGCTGGCCCACGCCGAAGTGGCCCCTGCGACGCTGGTGGAGGACGCCGACATCCACGCCTGGCGCCCGGGCGAGGACGTCACCGTGCGCCTGATCCGCGCGCTGGTGGCGGGCTGCCGCGCGGAAGCCGCGCTGAACGCCTGGTACGACGGTCAGGCCCTGGCGCGCACGGTGGTGGCGCGCATCGATCTGGGCCTGGCCGTGGACACGGCCGATGGGCTGTTCGTGCCGGTGATCCGCGACGCCGCAAGCCTGCCCCCCGCGGGAGTGCGGGCCGCAGTGGACCGCGCGGTGGCGCAGGTCAAGGCGCGCAGCGTCCCGCCCGACGAGCTGCGCGGCAACACCATCACCCTCTCCAACTTCGGCATGATCGGCGGGCGCTACGCGGCGCCGGTGGTGCTGCCGCCGACGGTGGCGATCCTGGGCGCCGGCCGTGTCCGCGACGCGGTGGTGGCGTGGCACGGCGCGCCGGCGGTACACCGCGTGCTGCCGCTTTCGGTCACCTTCGACCATCGCGCCGTCACCGGCGGCGAAGCGGGCCGCTTCCTGGCCGCCGTGATCGCGGACCTCGAACGCGCTGACTGACTTCCGCGGTCGCAGCGCGCGCCGTTGAAGAAAACCGCTTTACCGCAGAGGCGCGGAGACGCAGAGAAAAACCCCGCAGGGATGAACCGCCAAGGACGCAAAGGCCGCGAAGGAAGACAGGAATTCGTTTCCTTTGCGTCCTTCGCGTCCCTCGCGGTTCAAGGGAATCCGCATTTCTCTGTGCCTCCGCGTCTGCGGTTGCGGATGACGTCATGAAGCGAGCGTTGATCGCCTTGATCTGCGCCGCCGCGCTGGTGGCGGCGGCCCTGACGGCGGCGGCCGGCGGCGACGGCGCGCTCCGCCAGGAGCGGCAGCAGATGGTGGCGACCATCGAAAGCCACGCGCGCGCCACCGCCGCGTATACCGGCCGCGCCGCGCTTTCGCCCCGGGTGATCGAGGCGCTGGCGAAAGTGCCGCGTCACCGCTTCGTGCCGCCGGAGTGGGCCGGCACCGCGTACGCCGACCGGCCGCTGCCCATCGGCCACGGCCAGACCATCTCGCAGCCTTTCATCGTGGCGCTCATGACCGACCTGCTGGACCTGAAAGGCGGCGAGCGCGTGCTGGAGATCGGCACGGGGTCGGGCTACCAGGCGGCGGTGCTGGCCGAGCTGGCGCGGGAGGTCTACACGATCGAGATCGTCGATCCGCTGGGGCGGCGCGCGGCGGCGCTGCTGAAGGAGCTGGGCCACCGCAACGTGGAAGTGCGCATCGGCGACGGCTACCGCGGCTGGCCGGAGGCCGCACCGTTCGACGCGATCATCGTCACGGCCGCGCCGACCGCCGTGCCCGAAGCGCTGGTGCAGCAGCTGCGCCCGGGGGGCCGCCTGGTGGTGCCGGTGGGCGGGAGTTTCGACCTGCAGGTGCTGACCGTGATCGAGAAGCGCGCCGACGGGTCGCTCACGCGCACGCCGGTGCTGCCGGTGCGCTTCGTGCCGATGGTGGAGGCGCGCTGACCCCGCAGGGTCAGTGATCCGGAGTCGCGTTGCCGCGCACCTCGCCGGCAAGCCGCAGGCCCGCCAGCGTCGCGAACGGCCCCACCGTCTCCAGGATCGCCACCGACGCCAGCACGATGGCGGCCAGCGTCGCCGCCGCTTCCGGGTACACGGAGCGCACCGACTCCACCAGCCCGATCGCCATGCCGGCCATCGGGGTGAGCGCCAGCGCGATGCCGAACGACTGGCGATGGGTGTAGCCGCTGGCCCAGGTGACGCCGTAGACCACCGCCGTCTTGGCCAGCGCGCGCGCGGCGACGAACACCACCGCCAGCCAGCCCACGGTCATCAGTTCCTCCACGTGCAGGTTGGCGCCCGCCACCACGAACAGGATCACGAAGAAGATGTCGCCGCCGTGGCCGAACTCCACTTCCATCAGCACCCGCTGCCGGTCCAGGTAGCGGCAGAACACGCCCAGCGCCAGCAGCGCCAGCAGGTTCGACACGTGCAGCACGTGGGCCATGCCGACACCCAGCACGATGACCCCCACCAGCAACGCGAACTGCGCGTTCTCGCGGCGCCCGATCAGCCGCGCCAGCGCGATCGTGGCGTGGGCCAGGGCGAAACCCAGCGCCAGGGCGCCCGCCACCTCGTAGAAGGGCCGCAGCAGGCTGGTGCTCCAGGCCACCGCCTGCTCTTTGTGCAGGAACGGCAGGATCGCGCTGAAGACGACGAACGCCAGCAGGTTGTTGAGCGCCACCAGCTGCAGGCAGCGGCTGCTGGCGGGGCCGCTGGCGTTCAGCTCGCGCATCACCAGCAGCACCACCGCCGGCGAGGAGGACATCGCGATGGCTGCGATCAGGGCCGCCGTCACCGGCATCACCCCCAGGAACCAGAGCGCGGCGTAGACCAGGACGAAGGTCGCGGCGCACTCCCCGAACCAGGTCGCCAGCAGCCAGGGATCGCGCGGCATGCTGGCCACGTCCAGCTTCTCGCCGATCTGGAACAGGATCAGTCCCAGCGCGATGTCGACGAACACCTTGGAGCCCGCCACCATCTCGCCCGAGAACAGGCCCAGCACCGCCGGACCCAGCAGGAAGCCGATGGCAATGTAACCGGTGATGCGCGGCACGTAGCCGC
Source organism: Pseudomonadota bacterium (assembly GCA_049322755.1). GTDB lineage: Bacteria > Pseudomonadota > Gammaproteobacteria > Burkholderiales > UBA6910 > DATIUV01. The sequence continues at coordinate 46,225 of JBMOQX010000039.1, forward strand.
TGCGGTGGGCGAGCTCGCCGCCCACCAGCCCGGCCCACAGCACCAGGCCGAAGACCACGAAGTTGTTGACCGCCAGCGGCCACGAGGGAAGGAAGTCGAGCATCATGGGCGAGCCTGAACGCAGGCCGCCAGCGCGACCCGCCGGGGTTTGCGGAAGGTCAGCGACGTGCGGCCGCGCTGACGCGCGCGCCCGCGGCCCACTCGTCGCGGAAAGTGGCTTCCATCTCGCGCCGGAAGCGCACCGCGTCGGTCTCCCGGTACTCCACGTCGTCCCAGCGCACCGGCGCGCCGCCCGCCACCGCGCGCTTGAGCCTGACGCCGTGCGCCAAACCCAGCGGCAGCCCGCCGGATGCCAGCGAGTCCGCCGCCGGCATCAGCTTGCCGAACACGGTGTGCCCGCCTTCGCCGTCCAGCGTCTCGCCGGCCTTGAGGTCGCGCTTGGCGGTGGCCACGACGTCGCCGCGGAAGCCGGTCGGGCAGCCGGTGGCCTCGCCGCGCACGCCGGCCGAGGCGACGCTGATGCCCAGTTCCAGGCCGATGAGATGGAACGGTTTGTACATCGCGGAGTAGTTGCCGGTGTCGTCGGTCACCAGGCCGTACTCCTTGAAGCAGCGCTTCACGTACTCGCTGTCGGCGGCGAAAGTGACGTACACGCCCCAGCGCAGGTCGCGATGGACCGGCCGCCCATCCCGCTCCAGGCTGGAGATCACCTCCACCTGGCCGCGATGGTCGAGCTGCCCGCCTTCCACCCGCGGCTTGAGCACCCGCGCCAGGTCGTCGACGCCGCAGGGCGGGAACGCCAGCCCGCCGGCCGCGGGCGTAAGCCCGGTGGCGTTGGCCACCGCCGCCATCTCGATCGCCGACTTGGTGCCGTCGAGGAAGGAGTTGAACATCTGCGCGTTGAAGTCGCCGCCCGCCACCATCTCCGGGGTGAACCCGTAGTAGCCCCAGACCGTATCGGGCGTCGAGGCGTGATACACAGGCAGGTACTTGGTGCCCTTGCCCGCCGCCGCCACCTCGAATCCGGCGGTGCGCGCCCAGTCCACCAGCTCGCAGATCAGCGCCGGCTGGTCGCCGTAGGCAAGCGAATAGACGATGCCCGCCGCGCGCGCGCGCCGCGCCAGCAGCGGCCCGGCCAGTGCATCGGCCTCGACGTTCACCATCACCACGTGCTTGCCGTACTTGCAACAGGCGAGGACGTGGCGGATGCCGGCCGCCGGGCTGCCGGTGGCGTCGATCACCACGTCCACCGGACCGGCGGCGATCAGCGCCAACGCGTCATCGGTGATCCAGGTGCCGCCGCTCTTCACGGCGGCGTCCAGGCCTGGCGCGGCGCAACGCTCGGCGGGCCAGCCGACCCGCGTCAGCGATTCGCGCGCGCGCGCCGGGTTGAGATCGGCAATCCCCACCACGTGCAGCCCCGGCGCGCGCGGCGCCTGGGACAGGAACATGGAGCCGAACTTGCCGGCGCCGATCAGCGCGACGCGCAGGGCGCGGCCGGCGGCAGCGCGTTCGGCCAGCAGTCGATGCAGGTTCATGGGGGTCCTCCTGGTGGGCCGGACTACCTGGCCTTGGGGACACGCCCCAGCAGGTAGAACTCGTCGTTGGGCCGCATCTCGATCAGGTTCGCCATGCGGTTGGAGAGCGCGAAGAACGCGGCGATGGCGCCGATGTCCCAGATGTCCTCGTCGCTGAAGCCGTGGCCCCGCAGCGCCGCGAACGCGGCCTCGCTCACGGTGCCGGGGGCGGTGGCCACCTGCATGGCGAAATCCAGCATCGCCTTCTGGCGCGGCGTGATGTCCGCCTTGCGGTAGTTGATCGCCACCTGGTCCGCCACCAGCGGGTTCCTGGCGCGCACGCGCAGGATCGCGCCATGGGCGACGACGCAGTAGTGACAGTCGTTGGCGGCGCTGGTGGCCACCACGATCATCTCGCGCTCGGCCTTGGTGAGCGCACCCTCCTTTTCCATCAGCGCGTCGTGGTAGGCGAAGAAGGCGCGGAACTCGTCGGGGCGGTGCGCCAGCGTCAGGAACACGTTGGGCACGAAGCCGGACTTCTCCTGCACCGCCTCGATGCGGACGCGGATGTCCTCCGGCAGGTCCTCGAGCCGCGGTACCGGGTAGCGGCTGATCGGCGGAGCGCTCATCGCGGGGTCCCTCCGGCGCTCAGCGCTCGAGCCCGCCGACGCACAGGTACTTGACCTCGAGAAACTCCTCGATGCCGTACTTCGACCCTTCGCGGCCCAGCCCCGACTGCTTGACGCCGCCGAACGGCGCCACCTCGTTGGAGATGATGCCGGTGTTGATGCCGACGATGCCGAACTCCAGCGCCTCGCCCACGCGCCAGATGCGGCCGATGTCGCGGGCGTAGAAGTACGAGGCCAGCCCGAACTCGGTGTCGTTGGCGAGCGCGACGCCCTCGTCCTCGCTCCTGAAGCGGATCAGCGGCGCCACCGGGCCGAAGGTCTCCTCGCGCATGAGCTTCATGCCGGGCTTGACGTCGGTGAGCAGCGTCGGCTGGAAGAAGGTGCCGCCCAACGCGTGGCGGCTGCCGCCCACCGCCACCTTGGCGCCCTTGGCCACGGCGTCGGCGATGTGCTCCTCCACCTTGGCCAGCGCCTGCTGGTCGATGAGCGGACCCTGGGTCACGCCCTCCTGCACCCCCGGCCCCACCTTGAGGCCGATCACCTTCTCGCGCAGCTTGGCGGCGAAGGCGTCGTAGACCTGGTCCTGCACGAAGATGCGGTTGGCGCACACGCAGGTCTGCCCGGTGTTGCGGTACTTCGACGCCATCAGCCCTTCCACGGCGTCGTCCAGGTTGGCGTCCTCGAACACCAGGAACGGCGCGTTGCCGCCCAGCTCCAGCGAGATCTTCTTGATCGTGTCCGCCGACTGGCGCATCAGCAGCCGCCCGATCTCGGTGGAGCCGGTGAAGGTGATCTTGCGCACGACCGGGCTTTCGCACAGCACCTTGCCGATGGCCGGCGCATCGCCGGTGATGACGTTGAACACGCCGGCCGGAATGCCGGCGCGGTGCGCCAGTTCGGCCAGCGCCAGCGCCGAGAGCGGCGTCTGCTCGGCCGGCTTGATCACCACCGTGCAGCCGGCGGCCAGCGCCGGCGCGCACTTGCGCGTGATCATGGCATTGGGGAAGTTCCACGGCGTGATGGCCGCGCACACGCCCACCGGCTGCTTGATCACCACCAGCCGCTTGTCGGCCTGGTGCGGGGGAATGACGTCGCCGTAGACGCGCTTGGCTTCCTCGGCGAACCACTCGACGAAGGAGGCGCCATAGGCGATCTCGCCGCGCGCCTCGGTGAGCGGCTTGCCCTGCTCGGCGGTCATGAGCTGGGCCAGGTCCTCCTGGTTCTGCATGATGAGCTCGTACCAGCGCCGCAGCAGGTTGGCGCGCTCCTTGGCGAGCCTGGCACGCCACGCCGGCCAGGCGGCGTTGGCGGCGTCGATGGCGGCGCGGGTCTCGTCCGCGCCCAGATCGGGAACGGTGCCGACGGCGCTCGCATCGGCCGGATTGTTGACCGGGAAGGTCTTGCCGCCCGCTGCGCCGATCCACTGCCCGTTCACGTAACAGCGGTCCTTGAGCAGCGACGGGTCCTTGAGCTTGAGCATTCGATGGTCCTCCTGGGCGTGTCGTCCGGCGCGGCCGCGCGGCGCCTTGCAGCAGCCGGCGCGGTCAGGCGCGTTGAATGTTGCCGTATTCTAGCGCGGCCGGGCCCGCGCTCCGCGACTCAGAACGTCCCCGGGTAGGCGCCGCCGTCGATGAGGAGGTTCTGGCCGGTGATGTAGCCCGCCTGGGCGCTGCACAGATAGGCGCAGAGGTCGCCGAATTCCGCCGGATCGCCGAAGCGTCCGGCAGGGTTCGCCGCCGCGCGCTCGGCGCGCACCTGCTCCACCGTCTTGCCGGCGCTGTTCGCGGCGGCGGCGATGGTCTGGTTCAGGCGGTCGGTGTCGAACGGCCCCGGCAGCAGGTTGTTGATGGTGACGTTGTGGCGCACGGTCTTGCGCGCGATGCCGGCGACGAATCCGGTCAGGCCGGAGCGGGCGCCGTTGGAGAGCCCGAGGATGTCGATCGGCGCCTTCACCGCGCTGGAGGTGATGTTGACGATGCGTCCGAAGCGGCGCGCGATCATGCCGTCCACCGTGGCCTTGATCAGCTCGATGGGCGTGAGCATGTTGGCGTCCAGCGCCTTGATCCAGTCCTCGCGCGTCCAGTCGTGGAAATCCCCCGGCGGCGGGCCGCCGGCGTTGTTGATCAGGATGTCCGGCTCGGGACACGCCGCCAGCGCGGCCCGGCGTCCATCGGCGGTGGTGATGTCGGCGGCCACCGGCGTGACCTCGGCACCGGTCTGGTCCCGGATCGCTTGCGCGGCGGCTTCCAGCACCGCTTCGGTGCGCGCCACCAGCGTCACCGCGGCGCCGTCACGGGCCAGCGACAGCGCGCAGGCCCGCCCCAGTCCCCGGCTGGAGGCGCAGACCAGTGCCTTCTTCCCTTTCAGTCCCAGATCCATCGCGTCTCCTTGGCACGTCTATTGCGTGAAGAAAGGACGATTATCGCCTGTCATCCGTCAGCCGCAATACCGTCTAATCAGCATTTCGGTTGCTATAATCGCGCGATGCCACGCGCAGGGAGTGAAGAACAATGACGTTCCGCCGTGTTTCCCGCCGAGTCACGATTCTGGTGCTCGCGGGGCTGCTTTCCGCCTGCGCGACCGCGAACGATCCGCGGGATCCCTTCGAAGCTTTCAACCGCGACATGTTCGCCTTCAACGACGCCCTCGACCGCGACCTGATCAAGCCCGCCGCCGCGAAATACCGGGCGCTGCTGCCGCAGCCGGCGCAGAACGGCATCCGCAATTTCTTCGCCAACCTGAACGACGTCATCGTGTTCGTGAACGACGTGCTGCAGCTCAAGTGGCACCACGCCGTCAATGACCTGGGCCGCGTCATGGCCAACACCACGGTGGGCTTCCTGGGCTTCGTCGACGTCGCCTCGGAGAACGGGGTGCCCAAGCGGGACGAGGATTTCGGCCAGACGCTGGGCTACTGGGGCGTGCCGGCCGGCCCCTACATCGTGCTGCCGCTGCTGGGGCCCAGCACCGGGCGCGACACCGCCGGTTGGGTGGGCGATTTTTACACCTCGCCGCTGTTCTTCAGCGACAGCACCGCCTTCAACCTGAGCCTGACCGCGGTGCGCGTCGTGCAGGTGCGCGCCGACCTGCTGGACGCCGAGAACGTGCTGGAGAAGGCCGCGGTGGACCGCTACGTGTTCGTGCGCGACGCGTTCCTGCAGCGGCGCATCTACCAGATCCACGACGGCAACCCGCCGCGCCGGCTGGAGGATTTCGAGGACGACGGGCCGGCGCCGAAGCAGGGCCGGGCGCCGTACTCGGAGATGGCCGAGCGCATCAGCCTGTTCGCGCCGCAGCCGGGCGCAGTGCCCGGCGCGGCCGCGCACGTGCCGTCCGGCGGCCAACAGTAAAAGCCTTCGCGGCACGAGAAGGACGCCGATGACCGCACGAGGTGCTGAGCTCCAGGCCGGGCACGCGCCCGATGGCGGACAGCGCCGGCGTCCCGCTCTGCTTCGGCTGCCACACGCCGGACCGGGATTTCGTCCTGACCCCGTTCCCGTTGCGCTGGCGTGAGGGCATGCACGAGGGCTACATCGAGGTCTACCGCCCCACCGGCACCCAGGAACTGCTGCTGATCAAGCTGCACCTGGACGCCGCCGGCGTCAGCTATTTCGTCGCCAACGAGAATTTCTCCAGCCTGCTGCCCGACCTGGGGCTGGCCGACATGCGGCTGATGGTGGCGCCGGAGCACGCCGAGCGCTGCGCCGACATCCTGCGCGCGCACCTGGGCATCGAAACGCTGCGGCGGCCCTGAAGCCGCCGCAGCATCCCGAAAACCGCCCGGGTCCGGCTCAGCCGCCGGCCTGCAGCGCCGCGATGCGCTCGTCCAGCGGCGGATGCGACATGAACAGCCGCTTGAGGCCGCTGCCGACGTTGCCCGAGATGCCGAACGCCGCCATCTGGTCGGGCAGGTGCGGCTGCTCGTAGGCCGCCTTCAGCCGTCGCAGCGCCGCGATCATCTTGTCGCGCCCGGCGAACTGGGCGCCGCCGCGGTCGGCGCGGAACTCGCGCTGGCGGCTGAAGTACATGACGATGATGCTGGCGAGGATGCCGAACACGATCTCGGCGACGATGCTGACGATCCAGAACGCCGGCCCGTGACCGTTCTCGGTCCTGAACACGGCGCGGTCGACGACGCTGCCCACGACGCGCGCCGCGAAAATCACGAAGGTGTTGACGATGCCCTGGATCAGCGCCAGCGTCACCATGTCGCCGTTGGCGACGTGGGCCACCTCGTGCCCCAGCACCGCCTCGGCCTCGTCGCGGGTCATCTTCTGCAGCAGCCCGGTGGAGACCGCCACCAGCGCGCTGTTCTTGCTCATGCCGGTGGCGAAGGCGTTGACGTCGGGGGCGTCGTAGATGGCCACCTCCGGCATGCCGATGCCGGCCATCTGGGCCTGGCGCCGCACCGTTTCCACCAGCCAGCGTTCCACCTCGTTGCGTGGCTGCTCGATCACCATGGCGCCGGTCATGCGCTTGGCCGACCACTTCGACATCGCCAGCGAGATGAACGCGCCGCCGAACCCGAACACGGACGCGAACACCAGCAGCGCGGTGTAGTTCAGCCCGCCGCCTTGCGCCAGGATGGTGTCGATGCCCAGCAGGCGCAGGACGATGCCCAGCACCAACACCACGGCCAGGTTGGTCACCAGGAACAGAAACACGCGTTTGATCATTCTTCGCTCCGTTCAAGTCAGTGCAGCGGACGCTTCCGCCACGAACCCAGGCCTTAGATGGGGCCCCGGCGGGCGGAGTTCAATAGCGCTCCCCGCCCCGGGCCGGTCAGCCAAGTTCCTGAACCCAGGAAAGAATCCGGTCCGCCACCGACTTCCAGGCGGGCTCCAGCATCATCGCGTGGGCCATGCCGGGAAACCGCACCGCCTCGGTGCCGTGGAAGCGCGCGGTGGCCTCGACGTCGGCACGCGAAATCAGCGTGTCGGCGTCCGCGCCCAGCACCAGGACCGGCACCGCCGTGCGGGCCTGCCACCACGGCACCATCCAGGTCAGCTCCGTGAGCACGCGCTGCGACTCGCCCTGCACCCGCGCCGCGTGCCGCCGGACCACGTCCTCGGGAACACCGGCGGAGAACAGGGCGCGTCGCGCGGTCTCCAGCGACCCGGCCGGGGGATTCACGTGCTGCACCAGGTTGAGGCCCACCAGCAGCCCGGGATCGCCGGCCGCCAGGCGCCAGATCGAAGGCCCGAGGCCGTAGGGCGGCACCGACGCCATCAGCACGGCGCCCCGCGCGGCGATTCGACCGAGACAGCGCTCCACCACCTTGCCGCCCATGGAATGGCCCACCAGCAGCGGCGCCGCCGGCAGGCGCGCGGCGGCGGCGCAGACGTCGTCGGCGAAGTCGTCGAGCCCGCTGAACGCCAGCCGCTCGGCGCCCTCGCTGCCGCCGTGGCCGCGCAGGCTGACCGCGTATGCCGGATGGCCGTGCCCGGCGAAGTACGGAAGAAAGTGGTCTTCCCAGCACCAGGCGCCCGCGAACGCGCCGTGCACGAACAGCAACGGCGCGCCGCGCACGCGCACGGGGATGCGGCTCAGCAGCTCCAGCGAAGGCCCGCCGGCCCGGTCGATGCGCATGGCGTTGTCATGGACCACGGGGGCCGATCTCATCACAACCCGCCCCGCCCGGCAAGCGCGCGCGCCCGGCGACCCGGGTGGTGAGATAGATCCCGCCGAACACCAGCACGATGCCCACGCCATGGAACGGCTGCGGCCGTTCGCCCAGGAAAGCCACGGCGAGGACGGTGCCGAACACCGGCATCAGATGGATGAACAGCCCGGCGCGCGAAGGCCCCACCTCGGCCACCGCGCGGTTCCAGCAGAGGTAGGAGGCGAGCGACGGAAACACGGCGAAGTACGCCAGGCTCACGAACACGGCGCCCGAGATCTCGACCGCGGCGCCGCCGGAGCGCTCCCACAGATACAACGGCAGCAGCGCGACGCAGCCCACCGGCACGATCACGGTGAGGAACGCCACCGGGTCCAGGCCCGGCGGGCGCCAGCGCAGCAGCACCGTGTAGGCGGACCAGGACAGCACCGCCGCCAGCACCCAGAGGTCGCCGGGCGTCACCGTCAGGGCGAGCAGCCCGGCCCATTCGCCGCGCGCGACGATCGTGACCACGCCGGCGAACGAAATCGCCAGCCCCAGCGCCTGCACGCGGGTGATGCGCTCGCCCAGCACCGCCCAGGACAGCGCCACGATCACCGCCGGCATCGCGGAATTGAGCAGCACCGCGTTGGTGGCGGTGGTGGTGGTGAGCGCGGTGTAGACCAGGGTGTTGAAGCCCGCCACGCCCAGCAACCCGAGCGCGACGAGCGCCGGCAGGCCGCGGCGCACCAGTTCGCGCTGCGCCAGCGCCCGCCGCCAGCCGAACGGCAGCAGCAGCGCGGCAGCCAGCGTCCAGCGCCAGAACGCCATCGCCATGGGCGGGATCATCTCGTGCATCGCGCGCGCCAGCACGAAGTTGCCGGCCCAGAACAGCGTCGCCAGCGTCAGCAGCAGGTAGGGCGAGCTCCAGGCCGTGCGCTCAGCCACCCTCGGCCGCCTGTCCGCCGGCCTCCCGCACCGCCGCCGCCAGCGTCGCCGTCGGCACGGCGCCCGCCAGCACCCGGGCGCCGACCACGAACGTCGGGGTGCCGGTGACGCCCAGCCGGGCCGCGAGGCGGTGGTTGTCCTGGAGGCGGGCGGCAAAACGCGGGTCGGTCTGCGCCGCGGCCACCGTCGCGCCGCCGACGCCCGCGCCCGCCGCCACCTCTGCCAGCACGGCGGGATCGGCGATGTTCCGGCGCCCGGCGAAGAACGCCGCGAACAGCGCCTCGTCGACGGCGTCGAAACGCTCCGGCTCCAGCACGCGCACCGCTTCCGCCAAGAGCAGCGCGCGGCGCGAGTTGGTGGTGAAGGTGCGCTCGGCGATGACGAGACCCTCCGCCTCCGCCATGCGGCGCAGGTTGTCCATCATCACGCGCCACTGGGCGGGCGGGTAGCCCAGCGCCGCCACCGGCCGTCCCGCCGGCGGATTGTCGGGATGGATCTCGATGAAGCGCCAGTCGATGGCCAGCGGCTGCACCTGCGCGACGGCGCGCAGGCGCCGGTCGCCGACGTAGCAGAACGGGCAGATGTAGTCGGTGAATACCGTCACCGGCACACCGCTCATCGCGTCACCTCCCACAGCGTGCCGCCGGCGGCGTCCAGCGCTACAGACTGCACCTCGGTGCCCAGCAGCAGCATCGAGCCGGGACGGCGGTTGTTGCCGGTGTCGGTGAACTCGAAGCGGTAGCGGCGGCGCAGCACCAGGTGGCCGCGGCGGTTGCGGCCGAAGCCCACCGGCGCAGCGGCGACGGTGTCGTCCAGCAGCAGTACGCCGGCGCGCTCGCATGCCTCGCGGCCCGCCCGCAGCGCCGACTCGCGCGCACGCATGGTGTCGTACCAGTACCAGCCCGCGGCGCCCAGGCCCACCAGCAGCGTGAGTTCGATCGCCATCACGACAGGCGCGCGACGCGCCGCGAGAGGTCCACCACCCGGGCGCGGATCTCGTCGGCGTCGTCGGCGTCGGGCTCCAGCCCCAGGTAGCGCTCCAGGTCGTCGAGCGCGCCACGGTAGCACTCCATCTCCAGGAAGACGAGGCCGCGGTCGCGCAGCTCCGCGGTCATGGCCGGCTGCACCAGCAGCAGCCGCTCGATGGCGGACAGCGCCCGCGGCAGGTCGCCGCGCTTGAGATAGATGGCCTTGAGATTGCGCAGCACCCGCCCGAGGATGTCGCGCTTCTCCGCGGGTTCCAGCAGCTCCGTCACGTCCACCCGCTCCAGCACCGCGGTGCCGTAGAGCCGGGCCAGGCGCTCCTCCAGATCTTCCCGGCCCACGGGGGCGCCGCGGGCGTAGGGGTCCAGCACCACCTTGCCGCCCGCCACCGGGCAGCCCACCAGGAAATGGCCCGGGAAGGCGATGCCTTCGAGGTCCAGCCCCGCGCCGCGGGCCACCTCCATGTAGACGATGGAGAGCGTGATGGGAATGCCGGTGCGCCGCTCCAGCACCTCGTTGATGAAGCTGTTGCGCGGGTCGTAGTAGTCGGCGGTGTTGCCGGCGAAACCGTGGCGCTCGAACAGCACCGCGTTCAGCGCGCTGATCCGATCCTCCAGGCTGGCGCCGGCGGGGGTCTCCCGCGCCAACTCGCCGGCCAGGCGTTCCAGCCGGCCGAGGCAGGACGCCACGTCCAGCCCGGGATACTCGTCCAGCGCGACGGCCAGCGCCGCCTCCGCCAGCCGCCACTCGCCGTCGGCGCGCGAGAGCAGTTCCGCCAGCCGCTTGTATCCGGGCGTGTTCATGTCAGGAGCGCCGCGCCAGCGGCAGGTTGACGAGCAGGTTCTGGGGCTTCGCGCGCAGCGTCGAAGCGGCGTCCATCGCCAGCCCGAGGTAGACCGGCCTGCCCGCCACCGGCGCCAGCATCGCCGCCGCCTCGTCAAAGGTGAGCTCGAACAGCGCAATCACCCGCGCCTGCCGGTCTTCGCCGACATCGCGGCCGTGATAGAGGTCGTTGAGAATGCCCGTCGCTTCCGCGTCGAGCCCGACGTGCCACGCCCATTGCTCGTCGGCGATGCGCTTCAGCGGCCTGATCGTCACGCCGACGCCGTGGAAATGCGCGATCCATTTCTCCAGCACCCGCGCCAGCGCGCGGCTGCCGGGCTGGCCGGGCGACAGCGGCAGCACGGTGTCGAAGCGTTCGTCGCGCTTCCAGTACGCGCCGGAGGTCTCGTCGGTGAGCACGTCCAGCTCGATGGTGCGCATGGGCGTGCGGTTCTGCGCCAGCAGCTCCCCGAGGCTGCCGAAACCGCCGCCGAGGGCGTGGCTCTCGACCGTCTCCAGGTCGGCGGCCATGGCGACGCCGTCCTGCACGCTGATCTTCTGCGGCCGGAACAGCACCTCGGCGGCGCGCGCCTGCAGCGGGTCGCTGATGCCCTCCAGCACGCCGCGCAGGATGATCTGCGTCAGCTGCGCGACGAACAGCGGCGGCACGGTGACGCTGGCGTCGGCAAAAAAACCGGAGTAGGCCTGCTCCAGCGTTTCGTGGGCCAGCAGGCGGTCACGATAGCGCAGCAGCACCCGGTAATTGTCGCGGGCGTCGGTGTCGGTCACCGCGTCGAGCCACGCCGCCGGCACCTCGCGCCGCGGCTCGTCCACCAGCGCCTGGTGCAGCTTGCGCTCGGCAGCACAGGACTCGGGCACCGGCGCCAGCTCCGGCCGCGCCAGGTAGGCGCGCAGGAAATCGTCGGTGACCCGCAGCCGGCCGGCGTCGTCACGACGCAGCAGGTGATAGCCGCAGTGTTGCCAGAAATCGGGCATGGAAAGGAGAACCGCGAATCGGCGAATGGGAGCGCCCGGCGGGCACGCTTCGACGCCCGCCGCAAGCGGGTGGATTTTACCACGCCGGCGGACCCCGCCCGGGCGGCGGGACCCCGGTCAGGAGCGCGCTTTCCGCGTCATCGTCGGCCCCAGCAGCGCCAGCAGTTCGCGCAGCCCCCGGGTATTGAGCACGTCACCGCGCTCGAGCCAGCCGCGCCGCGCCTGGCCGACGCCGAACGCCAGGTTGCGCAGGTCCGCGGTGGAATGGGCGTCGCTCGAGATCGCCACCAGCACGCCCTCGTCCCTGGCCATGCGGCAGTGGGTATCCAGCAGGTCGAGCCGCTCGGGGTGGGCGTTCAGCTCCAGGAAACAACCGCGGTCGCGGGCCTTGCGTACGATTTTCAGCATGTCCACGTCGTAGGGCTCGCGCGTGTCCAGCAGCCGGCCGCTGGGGTGGGCCAGGATCGAAAAATGCGGCCGGTCCATGGCGCGCAGGATGCGCTCGGTCTGGCGCGCCCGGGACAGCTCGAATTTGCTGTGCACCGCGCCCACCACCAGGTCGAGGCGGCTGAGCACCGAATCCGGCAGGTCCAGGCTGCCGTCCTCCAGGATGTCCACCTCGATGCCCTTCAGCAGCCGGAAACCCTCGAATTCTCCGTTGAGGCGGTCGATCGCGTCGATCTGCTGTTCCAGCCGCCGCGGATCGAGGCCATGCGCCACCGTGAGCCGCCGCGAGTGCTCGGTGACGGCGAGGTACTGGTGCCCCAGCGCCCGGGCCGCCCGCGCCATCGCCTCCAGCGTGTCATGGCCGTCGGTGGCCTTGGTATGGGCGTGCAGGTCGCCGCGCAGGTCGCCGATCTCGACCAAGGCCGGCAGGCGTCCGGCGCGGGCGGCCTCGATCTCGCCGTGGTCTTCGCGCAGCTCGGGCGGGATGTACGGCAGGCCGACCGCGGCGTACACCGACTCCTCGGTCTCGCCGGCGACGCGGCGCTCGCCCTTGAACACGCCGTACTCGTTGACCTTGAGACCCTTGCCCTGGGCGATCCTGCGGATCGCGATGTTGTGGGCCTTGGAACCGGTGAAATAGTGCAGCGCGGCGCCGTAGCTTGCTTCCGGCACCACCCGGAGGTCCACCTGCAGGCCGCTCTTCAGCACCGCCGAGGCGCGGGTGGTGCCCCGGGACAGGATCTCGGCCACCTCGTCGTAGCCGGCGAAGCGCTCGACGGCGCCGGTGTTCTCCCCGGTCACCAGGATGTCCAGGTCGCCGACGGTCTCGCGCCAGCGCCGGAAGCTGCCCGCCACCTCGACGCGGCCGACGTTGCGCGCGCCCTTGAGGTGCTCCACCAGCGCCTGCGCGTACTGCGCCGCCACCGCCAGCTTGAAGCGGCGCGCCGCGCCGACATGGGCCGCCACCGCCTCTTCGATCCTGCGCTCGGTCTTCTCGCCGAATCCGGGCAGCGCGCGCACCCGGCCGTCACGGGCGGCGCGCAGCAGCTGCTCGGCCGTCTGCACATCGAGATCGTGCCAGAGCGTCTTGACCCGCTTCGGACCGAGGCCGGGAATCTGCAGCAGGTCTGCGATGGCGGGCGGCAGCTCCTTGTGCAGCCGCTCCAGCAGCGCGATGCGCCCGGTGTCCACGATCTCGCGGATCTTGGCGGCGAGGTCGTCGCCGATGCCGGGCAGCTCGGTGAGATCCGCGCCCTCGCGCACCAGCGCCGCCAGGTCGCGGCCGTAGCTTTCGACCGTGCGCGCCGCGTTGCGATAGGCGCGCACGCGGAACGGGTTGGCGCCCTGTATTTCCAGCAGGTCGGCGATCTCGCCGAAAGCGCGGGCGATGTCGGCGTTGTGAACGGGCATGCGCGGCCGCCCGGACCGGTCAGAGCCGGGAGCTGCCCGCTCCCGCGTGGGTCTTCTCGTACATGGTCTGGCAGCGCACGCAGCGCTGCGCCGTCGGCGAGGCCTGCAGGCGCTGGAAACCGATCTCGTCGCCGCAGTCGGCACAGGTGTTGATTTCCCCCGCCTGGAGGCGCTGGCGCGCGGCCTCGATCTGCCGCACCTCGGCCACCTGGCGATCGACGATGGCCGCGCCCAGCGTCTCCACCAGGTCCACCACCGACTCGTCGCCGGCGTCGCGCACGCGGTCGGAGATGGCGGCCACCTGCTCGGCATCGGCGCGGGCCAGCTGGTCGCGGATCTCCGCCACCAGCTGCTTGTAGCGTTCCTCCAGCGCCGCCTGCAGCGCGGCGCTCTGGGTCTTGGTCAGTTGTGCCATGGTCCTCCGCTGTCGTCTGCGTTCAAATCTGGACCGGTGCGCTCAGCGCGCCGGCTCGGAGATTTCGATCAGGTTCTCGTCGGGATCGCGCACGTACACCGATCTGAGCGGAAAGCGCGCGCCCGTGCGCTGCACCGGCCCCAGCTCGATCGGCACGCCGTGCTCTTTCAGCCGCGCGATCACGTCGTCCAGCGGCCGGTCGGCGAGGAAGCACAGGTCCAGCGATCCGGGCGTCGGATGGCGCGCATAGCCGTCGGTCACGGTGGAGCGGTCGTGGATGTTGATTTTCTGGTCGCCGAACCTGAGCGCCAGGCGGCCGGCGCCAAACTGCTCCAGTGCCATTCCCAGCACCCGCGTGTAGAACTCGACACACCGTTTCGTGTCTCGCGTGGTGAGAACGATGTGGTCGATGGCGCGTATCATTGATCCTCCCGGCATGCGCGGCGTCTTCCCGCGCGGGGATGACGGCTTCACTGTATCACGCCCCGGATGCCCTCGGACCCCCGCGGCTGCGCGCCACCCTCTGCCGACGCGCCTCGCCGCTGCGTCCACGATAATGCCTTTACGCCTGCCGCCGGCGCGACGGGGTCCGAACACCGCGCGCAGGCAATCGTCACCGCGCCGGCTTTGCCCTAAAATTCGGCTGGGCTCCGGTCTAGCGATCGACGTCGAAGCCGCCGCCTCCGCTCCCCGTAGTTCAACGGATAGAACGAGCGCCTCCTAAGCGCTAAATTCAGGTTCAATTCCTGACGGGGGGACCATCGTCCGGGCCGCTTACCACCACGGCGGATGGCGCCACGCGGGTCCCCACGGGCTGCGGTAACCCCAGGGGACGAACGGCGAATAGAACGGCGGCCCGAAAAAATCCGGATGCACCACCGCCGCCGCCGCCGCCGGCCGCGGCGGCCAGAGCTTGACCTGCTCCACGTCCAGGCGTGCAAAGCGGTAAGGCGCCTCGCCGACACGGCCTTCCTTCGGCGCCGTCACGGTGCCCACCACCGTCAACTCGCGGCCCTGGGTATAGACCGCGGGATCGTGGAATCCCGGCGCACAGGCAATGAAGCGGCCGAAGTTGGCGTCGCCCTCGCGCGGGCGGCCGTCAGCCTCCAGCGGCCGGCCGAGGACCTCGAAGCAGGTGGAATCCGCCAGCGGCGTGGTGGCGAGGATCACGCCGCCCCAGCGCGCCCGCTCCCCGGTCGCGCCGGACTCCAGCGCCGCCGGGGGCGTGATCCCGCTGAGCGGACCTTCCACCACCGGCTGCGGTACCGTGGCACATCCGGCCAGTGAGCATGCCAGGATCGTCAACACCCAGCGCATTGTCCGTGTGCTCCTTTCGAGCCTGTTGACCGCGAACCCCGCGCCGCGTTCACCGCCGGGTCCTGGCCACAGCCGAATGCTACTCTAGAACCTGTCCCGCCATCTCCCGCGAGCCGCGTCGCGGCCGGGAACGGATACCTGCTTGCGCCATGGGCCAGGAGATTCCCCGCAGCCACTTCGCCGCCGCCGATTTCGAGCGCTTCGGCGAGCGCCTGCGCGCCGAGACGGAGCTGCTGGCACGGCTGGCCGCCGACCGCCGCTTTACCGAGCGCGGCGGCATCGGCGGACTGGAGCTGGAGGCCTGGCTCGTCCGCACCGACGGCCGCCCCGCCGACCTCAACGAGCCGTTCCTGGAGCGCGTCGCGCTGCCCACCGTGGTGCCGGAGCTGTCGCGCTTCAACTTCGAGATCAACGTGGCGCCTCAGGCGCTGGCCGGCGAAGGCCTCGCCCGCCTCGGCGCGGAGCTGTCGGCCACGCTCGGGCACTGCCGCACCACGGCGCGCGCGCTGGACGCCGAGGTGATCGCCATCGGCATCCTGCCGACCGTGGCCGAGGCCGACCTGGTACCGGCCCACATGTCGCGGCTCAAGCGCTACCGCGCGCTCAACCGGCAGGTGCTGCGCCAGCGGGAGGGGCAGCCGCTCAAGCTGGACATCGTCGGCCGCGAGCATCTCTCCACCGTGCACCACAACGTCATGCTGGAGGCCGCCACCACCTCGCTGCAGGCCCACCTGCAGGTGCCGGCGAGCCGCGCGGCCCGCTATTACAACGCGTCGGTGCTGGCCTCAGCGCCGCTGGTGGCGACGACGGCGAATTCGCCGCTCCTGTTCGGCAAGCTGCTGTGGGAAGAGACGCGCATCCCGCTGTTCGAGCAGTCGGTGGCGGTGGGCGGCTTCGACGCCGCGCGCGGCGGGCCGGTGCGGCGGGTGACCTTCGGCAGCCGCTATGTCCAGGACTCGCTGACCGAGCTGTTCCGCGAGAACCTGGACCATTACCCCGCGCTGCTGCCGATGACCGACGACGCGGCGCCACCCGAGGCGCTCGCCCACCTGCGGCTGCACAACGGCACCGTCTGGCGCTGGAACCGGCCGCTGGTGGAGCGCGACGAGGATGGCGGCTATCACTTCCGGGTAGAGCAGCGCGTGATGCCCGCGGGGCCGACCGCCGTCGACATGCTGGCCAACCTGGCGTTCTTCTTCGGGCTCTGCGAAGGCCTCGCGTGGACGGATCCGCCGCTGGAAAACGACGTCGCGTTTCCCCAGGCACGGGACAACTTCTACCAGGCGGCGCGCCTCGGACTGTCCGCGCACCTGGTGTGGCGCAACGGCGCGCGCTGCACGGCGGGGGCGCTGATTCGCGACGAGCTGTTGCCGCTGGCGCAGTTCGGCCTTGCCCAGCTCGGGGTGCAGCGCGCCCTGGCGGCCGATCTGCTGGCGATCGTCGGGGCGCGGACCCGCAGCGGCCGCACCGGCGCCGCCTGGCAGCGCGACTATTACGAGCGCCACGGGCGCGATGCCGCTGCCCTGACCCGTGCCTACCTGGAGCGCCAGGTGAAGGGACGGCCGGTGCACGAATGGACCGCATGACCGCACCCGGCGCCGCGGGGGCGCCGCCGCTCGCCGTGCTGGATCGGCTGCCGGCCGGATTTCTCGACGCCGATGCCGCCGATCTCCACCGCGTCCTCGGCGGCCCCACCCTCATCCACCTGCCGGGCCGGCGCCAGCCGCCCCTGTTCGTCTCGGTGCTGCTGCACGGCGACGAGGACGTGGGCCTGCGCGCGATCCAGGCGCTGCTGCGCGAGGCCGGCGATGCGCCGCTGCCGCGGGCGCTGTCCGTTTTCGTCGGCAACGTCGAGGCGGCGCGCCTGGGCGTGCGGTTTCCCGAGGGCGGCGCCGACTTCAACCGCGTCTGGCCCGGCGCCGACACCCCGGGCCACAAAGAGGCGAAAGCGCTGATGGCCGAGGTGGTGGAGCGCATGCGCCGGTGCGGCGTGTTCGCCAGCGTGGACCTGCACAACAACACCGGGCTGAATCCGCATTACGCCTGCGTCAACCGGGTCGATCCGCGCTGGCTCAACCTGGCGGCGCTGTTCAGCCGCACCGTGGTCTATTTCACCCGGCCACGGGGCGTGCAGTCACTGGCGTTTTCCGAACTGTGCCCGGCCGTCACCTGCGAGTGCGGCCGCGTCGGCGACGAGTCCGGCGTCGACCATGCGCGCGAGTTCGTGCGGGCGTGCCTGCAGCTCGCCGAGATCCCGGTTCACGCGCCGCGCGCCGGCGATATTCATGTCTTCCACACGGTCGCACGGGTGGTGGTGCCGGCGGCGCTTTCCATCGGTTTCGGCGACTGCGACGCGACGCTCTGTTTCCGTTACGACCTCGATCACCTCAATTTCCGCGAGCTGGCGCCAGGAACCCCGATCGGCCGTTGCAAGCGCGCCGACGCGTGCCTGCAGGTGAGCGACGAGCAGGGACGCGAGCGCTGGGACGACTACTTCGTGCTGGCGGACGGGGAGATCCGCCTGCGGCGGGCGGTGATGCCCTCGATGCTCACCCGCAAGGTGCAGGCGATCCGCCAGGACTGTCTCGGCTACCTGATGGAGCGCTGGCCGCTGTAGCGCGCGGGGGCCTGCAACAGGGCCCCGCGGACCCATGCCCGAGGCCGTTTCCGCACCGAATCGCGTAAAATCGCGCTTTGTCCCCGCCATGCCCAGCTCCCTGCGCTCGCTCTTCGCCGCCCTGCTGCTGCTCGCCGCGACGCCCGCCGCCGCCGGCAGTTTCGCGCTGGCCGCGCCCGACGGCACCGAGATCCCGGTGGCCACCGTGGGCGACGGGCCGCGGCTGCTGGTGTGGCTGCCCTCGGAGCGCGGCATCACCGGCGGCGACCGCGAGATCGCTGCCAAAGTGGCGCAACGCGGCTTCACCGTCTGGCTTCCCGACCTGCACCAGGCCCGCTTCCTCCCGCCGGTCCCCAGCAGCATGGAGCAGCTCTCCGGAGACGACGTGGCGGCGCTGCTGGCCCGCGCGGCGGGCGAGCGCGGGGCCGTGATGCTGCTGGCGGGCGAGCGCGGCGCGGCGCTGGCGCTGGAAGGGATGGTGCGGTTCCGGGAGCGCGCTCCCGCCGGGGCGAAGGCGATTCGCGGCGCGATCTTCCTCTCGCCGAATTTCTATCGCGGCACGCCGGAGCCGGGCCGCGAGCCGGAGTATGCCGCCATTACCGGCAGGAATCCGCTGCCGGCGGCGATCGTGCAGCCGACGATGTCACCATGGTACTGGTACGTCGACGAGCTCAAGGCGCGGCTGGCGGGGAACGGAGCCGCGGTGCACGTGTTCTATCTGCAGGGCGTGCGCGACCGGTTTTATTTCCGCGACGACGCCCTCCCCGTCGAGCACGACATGGCGGCGAAGCTGCCGGCCGTGATCGAGTCGGCCTGGAACAGGATCGAGAGCAGATGATGACCAAGCGATTTTTCGTGGTATTGATGCTGGCCCTGCTGCCCGCTTGGCCGGCGGGCGCCAAGGAGCTGAAACCCTGGTCCGGCGGCGCCACGCCGCCGCTGGCGCTGCCCGACCTGCGCGGGAAGACCCACCGCCTCGAGGACTACCGCGGCCAGGTGGTGCTGGTGAACTTCTGGGCCACCTGGTGCCCGCCCTGCGTCAAGGAGATGCCCTCCATGCAGCGGCTCAAGGAGCGCATGGCGGGCAAGCCCTTCACGATCCTGGCGGTAGACATGGGCGAGAGCGAATTCCAGGTGCGCGAGTTCCTCAAGGACGTGAAGGTGGATTTCACCGTCCTGCTGGACACCGACGGCGCCGCGCTCAAGACCTGGAAAGTGCGCGCGTTCCCCACCAGCTACGTGGTGGACGCCGGGGGCCGCATCCGCTATGGGCTGTTCGGCGCCAAGGAGTGGGACGACGACGACGCCGTGGCCAAGATCGGCGCGCTGGTGGCCGAGGCCGGCGCCGGCCGCGGCGCCACCGCGCAGGCGCCGCGATGAGCGCGCCAGCGACACCCTCACCGGCGCCGCGGCCGCCCGCCGCCAGCAAGTTCGTCCGGGGCCGCGTGGTGGCGCTCAAACGCTGGACCGACCGGCTGTACTCGGTGCTGGTGGATGCGGCGGTCGAGCCGTTCCGGCCCGGCCAGTTCGGCCGCATCGCGCTGCCGGACGAGAACGGCGGGATGATCGCCCGCCCCTACTCGTTCGTGAACGCGCCCCACGAGCGGCCGCTGGAGTTCTACTTCATCACCCTCGACGACGGCCCCCTCACCCGCCGCCTGGTGGCGCTCAAGCCCGGCGACGCCATCTGGGTGGCTCCGAAGGCGTCCGGGTTCATGACGCCAGCGGACATCCAGGACGCCGATTACCTCTGGCTGCTCTCCACCGGCACCGCGCTGGGCCCTTACCTGGCGATCTGCAAGACGGACGAGCCGTGGAAGCGGTTCCGCAAAATCGTGCTGGTGCACGCGGTGCGCACCGCGGAGGAGCTCACTTACCAGGACACCATCCGCGCCATCGCGGCGGCCCATCCGGAACAGTTCGTCTACGTGCCCTGCGTCACCCGCGAGGAAACCGGTTTTGCCCTGTGCGCGCGCGTGCCCCAGGCGATCGAGGACGGGCGCCTGGAAGCGCGCGCCGGCATCACCCTGACCGCGGAAAACTCGCAGGTGATGATCTGCGGCAATCCGCAGATGGTGCACGATACCAGCGCGGTGCTGGAAGCCCGCGGCCTGCGCAAGAACAAGCGCAAGGAGCCGGGCCACATCACCGTCGAGAACTACTGGTAGGCCGGACGACGGCGGAGCGCATGCGCATCGTCATTCCCGACGACTGTCAGGACCGCTACGAGATGTGCTTCGGCACGGCGTCCGACAATATCGTCGGTTTCCTGCGGGGCGGAGCGTACGGCGCCGCGAACCCTGACGCCGTTGCCAGGCGCTGACCCCCTCGCCCGCGTCGCGGCCCGCAGGGAAGCCCCCGATGGCCGCTAGCGCCCCGGCCCCGCCGTCGGCGCTGCTGCCGGTGGTGGCGGCCACGCTCGCGGGCCAGGCGCTGGTGTCCATGGGGGTGCTCACGCTGCCGGCGATCGCGCCGAACTACGCCGAGGCGCTGGGTGTCGACCCGGCGCTGATCGGCTACCAGATCAGCCTCACCTACGCCGCCGCCATGCTGAGCACCGGCTACGGCGGCGGCTTCACCACCGGCTGGGGCGCGTGCCGCACCACTCAGGCGGGGCTGATGCTGGTGGCGGCGGGCGCGACGACGGCGATGACGGCGAGCCTGCCGGCGCTGGCGCTGGCGTCGGTGTTTCTCGGCCTGGGTTACGAGCTCACCAACCCGGCTGCCTCCCACCTGCTGGTGCGCTTCACGCCCGAGGCGCGTCGCAACCTGATCTTCTCGGTGAAGCAGACCGGCGTGCCGGCGGGCGGCGTGGCCGCCGCCTTGTGCGGGCCGGCCCTCGCGGTGACCCTCGGCTGGCGCTGGTCACTGGCGCTGGTGGCGCTGGCGTGCGTCGCGCTCACCGCGCTGCTGCAGCGGCGGCGCGCGGCGTGGGACAACGACCGGGTGCCGGGCACCGGCCTGCGCCAGATGACCGGCGGCGGGATGCCGATCATCTGGCGCGACGCGCGCCTGCGGCGGCTGGCGCTGGCGGCGTTCTGCTTCGCCGGCGTGCAGCTGTGCGTGATGACGTTCACCGTGACGCTGCTGGTGAAGGAGGCGGGCTATTCGCTGGTGCAGGCCGGCCTGCTGCTGTCGGGCGTTCAGGTGGCGGGCGTGCTGGGCCGCGTCGCCTGGGGCTGGAGCGCGGATTTCTGGGGCAGCGCGCGCCGGGTGCTGGCGACGCTGGGCGCCCTCATGACCGTGCTCTGCGTCGCCGTCACCCAGCTCGCTGCCGGCTGGCCCGCCGGCGCCATCTGGCTGGTGTTCCTGGGCCTGGGCGCCACCGCCGTGGGCTGGAACGGCGTGTTCCTGGCCGACGTGGCCCGGCTCGCGCCCCGCGGCCAGACGGCGCTTGCCACCGGCGGTGCGCTGTTCTTCACTTTCGGCGGCGTGCTGGTGGCGCCGGCGCTGTTCTCCTCCGCGTACCACCTGGTGGGCAGCTACGCCCTCACCTTCGCCGTCGCGGCCGCCTTCGCCGCCGCCGGCGTCGCGTCGATCACCGTCCGCCGGTCGCCGGACTGACGTGGCGCCGGCCAGCCTCCCGCGCCGCCGCCGCCTCGTGCCCGCGTTCAACCCGGCGGACCTGATCCCGCGATAATTCTCCACGTCGCCAGGCGACGTCGGCGCCGACGCCAGCGCCAACGCCGGCTTCGTCGCGGCGCGCCGGGGCGAAGTGGCGAGTGAACTCACCTACCAGAACACCTTCAGCGCGTTCGAGCGCGTGGTGGATACGCTCCTCTACGCCGCCCCGTTCTTCGTGGTGCGCCGCGCTGACCGCATCCTCGCCGGCCAGCAGCGGGAGATCGAGCGCCACGTCGCCGCACTGGAATCCAGCGAGCAGCGCCTCGCGCGCACCCGGTTCGCGGTGGACAACGCGTCGGAGATGGTCGTCTGGCTCGACCGGGACGGCCGTTTCCTCTACGCCAACGAGGCCGCGCTGGCGGCCATCGGCTGCTCCCGCGACGAGCTCGGCGGCCTCTCCATCCTGGACGTGGACGCTACCCTCGACGCCGCCGCCTGGGAGGCGCGCTGGAGCGATTCTGCGGCACGGCGACGTGCGCCGGGACGCCCGCTACCGCAGCCGCAGCGGCGCGGAAACCCCCGTGGACGTCACCACGACGCGGGTCGAATTCGACGGCTGCGAATTCGCCTGCCTGTACGCCCGCGACATGAGCGAGCGCCAGCGCATGGAACAGGTCCTGCGCGACCGTGAGCGGCGCTTCCGGGACGTGGCGGAGGCGGCCGGCGAATACATCGTCGAGGTGGACCGCGCCGGCCGCTATACCTTCCTTTCCGGCCGGGTCAGGGAAGTGCTGGGCTACGAGCCCGCGGAGCTGCTGGGCCGCACGCCGGCGGAGCAAGCCGACGCCGATTAGCTCCCCCAACCGCGGCGGCGCGCCTTATCATGGCGCCGCCATGGTGATCCTCGGCCAGATTTTCTCGATCGTGATCCCGGTGTTCGCCGTCGCCGCCACCGGCTGGGCCTACGGGCGCTGGAAGAAGCCCGACATGAACTTCGCCAACCAGCTGAACATGGATGTGTTCATCCCGGCGCTGGTATTCCACGCGTTGTCCTCCAGGGACTTCAGCATCGCTGCCTACCAGCACCTGTTCTACGGCGGACTGGCGGTGGTCCTGGGCGCGGGCGTGCTGGCGTGGCCGCTGGCGCGCCTTCTCCGGCTGCAGACCAAGACCTTCGTGCCGCCGATGATGTTCTGCAACTCCGGCAACATGGGACTGCCGCTGGCGGTGTTCGCCTTCGGCGAGCAGGCGCTGCCGGCGGCGGTGGTGCTGTTCATCATCGAGAACGCGCTGCACTTCACGCTGGGCACCTGGATGATGGACCACAAGGCGCGGCTCATCACGGTGCTGCGCATGCCCATCGTCATCGCCACGCTGGCAGGGCTGGGCGTGAGCGTGCTGGACTGGACCGTGCCGGTGCCGCTTCACACCGCCATCGGGATGATGGGACAGATCTCCATCGCGCTGCTGCTGTTCGCGCTCGGCGTGCGGCTGACGACGATGGATTTCCGCGACTGGCGGGTGGGCCTCGTGGGTGCGGTGGCGGCGCCGCTGCTGGGGGTGGCGGCGGCGCTGGCGGTGCTGCCGTTCTTGGACCTGCCGCCGGAGCAGCGCGGCCTGCTGCTGATGTTCGGCGCCCTGCCGCCGGCGGTGCTGAACTACCTGATCGCCGAGCAGTACCGCCAGGAGCCGTCCAAGGTGGCGTCCATCGTCATGCTGGGCAACCTGATGGCGTTCGTCAGCATTCCCATCGTGCTGGCCTTCGCGTTGCCGCGCTGAAGCCGATCCGCCGCTCGGCGGGGGTGCTGGCGCAGGCGCCCAGGCTCAGGCTGGCCGCCGCCCGCCACGGGCCGACTCGCTTGTTGGCCATTGTCCGCTCCGGGTCATGGGGGCGCCGAAGCCCCTGCAAGGGCCGTTCCAAAACGAATAGAATTAAATAATTCAAACAGTTAGAATTCGTTTTAAAGTCACTTCTTGCATCAGATGCTGCCGGTGGGTGACGCAACCAGAGATTTCGGCGCCAACCGCTTGTCGCTAATAGACAATCCTCGTTCTCGACGGGCGACATCAGAGGGCCAGGGCGGCGTACGCCACCAGCATCACCGCCGCCACCGCCAGCATTTTCAGGGCGAAGTGCAGGTTCCAGCGCACGATGTCACGGCCGGACACTCCGAAGCGGCCGTAAAGGGCGAGCGCCAGGCCCGACAATGGGTTGACGAAGGTGCCGATCCCCCAGGCCGCCAGGATCGTGAGCGCCAGGAGGTTGGAATCCGGCCCGATGGGCGCGATCCAGGTGCTGGCGACGGAAATGGAAATGATGGGATGCAGGCCCGCCATCGCCAGCCCCACGATCAGCATCAGCATCACCACCGCCGCGCCGGCACCGAACGCCTGCAGCGGCAGGCCCGGCCCCGCCGCCGCCAGAACCCCGCCGACCCCCGCGGCAAACGCGGCGGCCGACATGAACAGGCTGACTTCCCCCGCCATCGCCGGGAGCCGCGTGCGCACGTGGCCCAGGAGCCGGGGGCCGGTGGCCGACACGCCATGCCGCCACAGCAGCAGTCCCACCGACATGAGCGGCGCCAGCACCGTGACGACGATCAGCAGCGACCAGCCGGGCAGCAGCGCGTGGGTCGCCAGCACGCCGATGGCCAGCACCAGCGGGATCGCCAGCGGTCCGGGGCTCATGGGATAACCGACGAACGCCGCCCCCCCGCCCGCCCGCGCCGACGTGAGGTCCAGCCACGCCAGCCCCAGGCCAACGGCCGCCAGCGGAATGCCCACCGCCAGCAGTGCCGGCAGCTGCGCGCCCGGCGCGTAGGTGAGGGCGATGGCCATCGCAGCCCAGAACGGCGACCAGAACGCGGCCATGCCGAACGCGCGCGTCAGTGCCGTCACCTGCTCCCGCGCCAGCCGGCCCTCACCGGCGATGCGCTCGCCAACGATCATCACCGTGGACAGGTTGATCACGCCGCCGAACAGGTGCACGCCGAACAGGGTCTGAGCCAGCGCCGGGCGCCCGCGCGGCAACGGCGCCGA
The DNA here is from genome assembly GCA_049322755.1 of Pseudomonadota bacterium. Lineage (GTDB taxonomy): Bacteria > Pseudomonadota > Gammaproteobacteria > Burkholderiales > UBA6910 > DATIUV01. The sequence goes on from JBMOQX010000039.1 coordinate 70,529, forward strand.
CCGATCCTTGTCCGTCAGCGTGACCAGCTGCAGAAAGGTGACCGCCACCAGCATCGCGACCACAACGTCGTTCATGGAGAGCGCGGTCTGCACCAGCCCCGACTGGCCGCGGGCGTCGCTCCACGCGATGCCCAGGGCGCCCAGCACCAGCATCGCCACCACGGGGATACGTTGTTTGGGACCCAGGCGCGGCCACAGCAGCGCCACGGCGCTCCAGCCGGCGACGCCGGCGTACCAGAGGGAAAACGGAGGATGGATCTGGTGCGCGACCGCGATGGCCGCGAGGGCGATGAGCGACGCGCCGCCGGCCCGGTCCCTGAGGGTGCTCACGCCGCGCTCCCAAGCGGCGCGCGGGCCAGCGAAGGTTTCGAACGCCTGATTCGGGCGGCGGGCGCCCGGAAAGCGCTTAGTGACGATGCGGCGCGTTGGCGCCATCCGGGGCAGCGCCTTCCTCGGCCGCCCGGCGCCGCACCGCCTCCAGGATTTCCGCCTTGCGGCGCTCGTCCAGCCCGGCCAGGTCCTCGCCGTAGCGTTCCATCGCCTGCTCGAAGCGGCTCGCCACGCGGCTCAGAAAACCCAGCTGCCGCTCGTAGCGCCGGCACATCGCGCACATCAGCAGATGCAGCCGCAGCGACAGCCGCTCGCGCCACGTGAGCTTCACGTCGCGTTCCTTGGACACCAGCTGGCTCGCCTGGCGGCAGGTAATCATCTCGTTCCTCTACGCGTTCACTGGAACCATCGCTGCTCGAGGCAGGCACGCAACCGATGCCGGGCACGATGGAGCAATACCCAGACGTTAGACGCGGTGACGTCCAGTTGCTTACAGATGGCGTCGGTGTCCTCGCCATGGACCTCCCGCAGCACGAAGGCGGCGCGCTGGGCTTCCGGCAGCCCGTCCAGGCATTGTTCCACCACCGTCCAGAACCGGGACTGCGCGAGACTGCCCTCCGGGTCGTGCCAGGCGCCGGGGGCAATCGCAAAGTGGCCGTCGTCGGCCCATTCGTCGTCGGCGGTCTCCACCGGATCGGGGTCGGCATGATCGTCGAGGGGAACCTCGCGGGCGCGGGCGCGGAAATGGTCGGCAACCTTGTTCTTGAGAATGGCGGTGAGCCAGGTTTTTTCCGAGGAGCGCCCCTGGTAGCCGGCGCGGCCTTTCCAGGCGGCCAGCAGCGTTTCCTGCACCAGGTCCCGGGCGACGTCCTCGTTGCGCACCTGCAGGAGCGCGAACCGGAACAGCGCGTCGCCATGGCGGGTGAGCCATCCTTCGACATCGGCGGGGTCGGCGCTGGGGTCGGCGGGCATTCGAGGCGGGTTCGGTGGGGCCACCGGCCGCGCTGCGGCGCGCCGGGGGCGTCCCGAGTATCCCAAAGGCGTTCCGGACGGTCAACGCGAAGCGCGCCACGAAAAAAGGGCCGCCCGGGGGCGGCCCTTCCATTTCCGCGCCGCCGGCGCGCCGCTCAGCAGTCGGCGCCGGCACACGGATACCGGTCGAAGCGATCGTTCACCGTCGCCGACCGTCAGTACCGCATGAAGACTTCCGGGCGACCGGCCGCGTCGAAAGTCACCACGTCGTAGCGCTCCGGGTTCGGCCCTTCCATGCCGGGCGAGCCCACCGGCATGCCGGGGACGGCGAGCCCCTTGACCGCCGGGCGCTGGCGCAGCAGGCGCTTGATCGCCTCGGCCGGCACGTGACCCTCCACCACGTAACCGTCCACCACCGCCGTGTGGCAGGACGCCAGGTGCCGCTGCACCCCGTAGCGCGCCTTGATCCCGTCGAGATCCCCCACGTCCTCGGCGCGGACGTCGAAACCATTGGCCTTCAGGTGGTCGACCCACTTGCTGCAGCATCCGCAGGTGGGGCTCTTGTAGACCGTGATCTCACCCGCCGCCAAGGCGGCAGCCGACGCCAGTGCCACGGCGAGCGCCACCAGCGCCCGTTGGAAATACCCCGTCATGTTCACCTCTCGCAGGAGCTGTCCGCCCGGTTCGATCCGCGGCAGCGGCGCACGTTCAGCGCGCTCGCGACCTCTGTTATTGTACCGTCTCCGTGCAACCTGTCCCGCCCCTCCCCCCATGAGCCTGCCCCCGCCCGCCGAAGTCGGCGTCGCCGTCGATGCCGTGGACACGCCGGCGCTGATCCTGGAGCTGGAACCTTTCGAACGCAATCTGCGGCGGATGACCGATTCTCTCAAAGGGCTCAGCGTGGCGCTGCGGCCCCACGCCAAAAGCCACAAGTGCCCGGAGATCGCGCTGCGCCAGATGGCCCTCGGCGCGATCGGCGTCTGCTGCCAGAAGGTGACCGAGGCCGAGGCGCTGGTGGACGGCGGCGTGCGCGACGTGCTGATCGCCAACGAGGTGGTGGGCGAACCCAAGATCCGGCGCCTCCTGGCGCTGGCGCAGCGCGCGCAGGTGGCGGTGTGCGTCGATCACCCGGACAACGTCGCCGCACTGGCGGCGGCCGCTGCGGATGCGGGGGTGACGCTGGATGTGCTGGTGGAACTGGAGGTCGGCGCCGGGCGCTGCGGCGTGCCGCCTGCCGCCGCCGCCGCGCTGGCGCAGCAGGTGGCGGTGAGCCCGCCGCTGCGCTTCGCCGGCCTGCAGGCCTACCAGGGCGCCGCGCAGCATCTGCGCAGTGAAGCCGAGCGCGCGGCCGCCATCGATCGAGCCGTCGCCGCGGTGCGCGAAACCACCGCCCTGCTCGCGGCACGCGGCATCGCCTGCGAGCGGGTCACCGGCGGCGGCACCGGCACCTATCTGCTGGAGGCCGCCAGCGGCGTCTACCACGAGGTGCAGCCCGGCTCCTACCCGCTGATGGACGTGGACTACGGCCGCAACGAGCCGGCGCCGCGCGCGACGCTGGCGTTCGAGCAGAGCCTGTTCGTGCTGGCGACCGTCATGAGCCGGCCCGCGCCGGAGCGCGCGGTGGTGGACGCCGGCCTCAAGGCGCTGGCGTTCGACTCGGGCCTGCCGCAGGTCGACGCACTCGCAGGCGTGAGCTACGTCAAGGCGAGCGACGAGCACGGCGTGCTGGAGATCCGCGCGCCTTCGCCGGGGCCCGCCCTGGGTGACAAGATCCGTCTCGTCCCCGGCCACTGCGACCCTACGGTCAACCTGCACGACTGGTTCGTCTGCGTGCGCGGCGGCCGCGTCGAGGCGCTGTGGCCGGTGGCGGCCCGCGGCGCGCTGTTCTGATTCCGGGATATACCGCGTCGCGCCGCGGTCCAACGCACAGGGCGGCAGCGGCCGCCCGCACCCCAACCAAGGAGAACATCATGATGCGAGCATTGAGTGCCCTGGCGCTCCTGACGGCGTCCGGCGGCGTGCTCGCCGACGAGGTGGCGAGCTATTACGAGCGCCGTGCCCAGGAAGACCTGGCAACCTTCCAGCAGATCGATCGCGACGGCAGCGGCCGCGTGGCGCGGGAGGCGGCGTCCGGCTTCGTGGATTTCGTGGCGCGCTTCAGCGACATGGACACCGACCGCGACGGCTACGTCACCCGGGCGGAGCTGAAGGCGTATCACGACCGGCAGCGGCCGGCCCAGACGGCGAAGGCGAAGTAGTCTTCTTTCTTCGCGCCCCCCGCTGCGGGGGACAGTAAAAGCAGCGGGGCCGCAACAGCGGCCCCGTTTCATTGCTGCGTGGTGGAACGCGCGCTCAGACAGCGAAGCTCTCGCCGCAGCCGCACTCGTCCTTGACGTTGGGGTTGCGGAACGTCAGGCGCTCGTTGAGCCCTTCCTTCTGCAGGTCCACCTCCGTTCCCTCGAGGAACGCCAGGCTCCGGGGATCCACCACCACCTTGACGCCGTGGCTCTCGAAGCAGGCGTCGCCGTCCTTCAGCTCGTCCGCGAAGTCGATCTTGTAGGCGTAGCCGGAGCAGCCGGCGGTGCGCACGCCCAGCCGCAGGCCGATGCCCTTGCCGCGGCGGGTCAGGGTGCCGGCGATGTACTTCGCCGCGCTTTCAGTCAGTGTCACTGCCATCTTCGTCATCCGTTCCCAGCTGTTCGATACCTGAGCGTTGTCCGGTCGCCCTGCGGCGATCCGGTCGAACGCGCCTTCCAGGTTTAGACTGCGATCGCGCTCAACCGTTTGAGCCGATCGACGATCCGCCCCACTTCCTCGGCGAATCGATCCACCTCCTCGGCGCTGGTGGAACGGCCCAGGCTGGCGCGCACGCCGGCGCGCGCGAGGGGCGTATCGTAACCCATCGCCAGCAGCACCGGCGAGCCGGGAGAGCCGCTGGAGCAGGCGGAGCCGGTGCCGGCGGCGAATCCGGCGCGGTCCAGCTCGATCACCAGCGTCTCGCCGGTGATGCCTTCGAAGCCGAAAAACGTCGTGTTCGGCAGCCGCGCCGCGCCGGCGCCGAACACCGTGGCGCCCAGCGCCTGCAGCCGCTCTTCCAGCCGGCGCTGCAACGGACGCAGCCGCGCGGCGTCATCGGCCTGCCGCCCCATGGCGATCTGGCAGGCCACGCCGAAGCCGACGATGGCCGGCACGTTCTCGGTGCCGGAGCGCAGTCCGCCTTCATGGCCGCCGCCGTGCGTGAGCGGCTGCACGGAAACCCGCTTGTCCAGTATCAGCGCACCGGCGCCCTTGGGACCGTAGAGCTTGTGGGCGGCGAGGCTCATCGAATGCACCTGGAGTTCCCGGAAGTCGACGGGAATCTTGCCCAGCGCCTGGACCGCGTCGGTGTGCACCCAGGCGCCGCGCGCACGCGCCCTCTCCGCCGCCGCCGCCACGTCCTGGATCACGCCGGTCTCGTTGTTGGCCAGCATCACCGCCACCAGCCCGGTGGGTTCGGCCAGCGCCGCGTCGAGGTCGTCCAGGTCCACCCGCCCCTGACCGTCCACCGCCACCCGGCGCAGCGTCCAGCCCGCGCGCGCCAGCTCCTTCGCCGGGTTGGCGACGCAGGAGTGCTCGATGGCGCTCACCGCGATCTGGGACGGCTTGAGGTAGGCGGCGGCGCCCTTGATGAACAGGTTGTTGGCTTCCGAGCCGGTGCTGACGAAGGTCACCTGGGCCGGCTGCACGCCCACCGCGTCCGCCACCTGCTCGCGCGCGACGTCCACGGCGCGCCGGGCGCGGGTACCGTATTCGTGACGGCTCGACGGATTGCCGAACTCGCGGCTGAAGTACGGCAGCATCGCCTCCAGCACCCGCTCGTCGACGGGCGTGGTGGCGTTGTGGTCCAGGTAGACGTGGGCCATACGGCCGCGGTCAGGCGGAAACCGTGGACTGCGCGACCCTGCGCGGCGCCGGTTCCTTGATGACCGTGACCTTCTGCTCGTGCTGCTTCGCCACCAGGTGCGCCAGCGTCACGGACGACAGGTGCTCATTGATCTTCTCGTTCAGGCTGGCCCAGAGGTCGTGGGTCATGCAGCGCTGGTCGTCGAGACAGTTTTCCTTGCCGCCGCACTGGGTGGCGTCGATCGGCTCGTCCACGGCGTCGATGATCTCGGCCACCGTCACGTCTTTCATCGGCTTAGCCAGCGTGTAGCCGCCGCCGGGACCGCGCACGCTCTCCACCAGCCCGTGACGGCGCAGCTTGCCGAACAGCTGCTCCAGGTATGACAAGGAAATTTTCTGCCGCTGGCTGATGCCGGCCAGCGTGATGGGCCCCTGTCCGTCGCGCAGCGCCAAGTCCAGCATGGCCGTCACCGCAAAGCGTCCCTTGGTCGTCAGTCTCATCGGTCCCTGCCCCTCTCGGTCGTGATCGGTTCGGTCATAACGCGTTGAATACCTGTACCAAGGTTACATTTCCCTACTAATTTAGTCAACAATCTTGTTGAGGTAGGCGGCGTCGAATTTCTCATCGGTTTTCTTGGCGTCCTCCACCTTCGCGCCCAGCCGGTCCAGCGCCTCCAGGATCATGGCCAGGCGCTGGTCGGTGACCACCGAGTGGTCGATCAGGCCGTGGATGGCCTTCACCACCGGATCGTCCATGTCCTTGCTGACGGCATAGGCGGCGAAACCGATCTCCTCGGCGCGGCGCTCCCGGGCGCTGTCAGCCTCCACGATCCGGGCGGGAATGCCCACGGCCGTGGCCCCGGGGGGAACATCCTTCACCACCACCGCGTTGGACCCCACCTTGGCGCCGTCCCCCAGGGTGATCGGCCCCAGCACCTTGGCGCCGGCGCCGATCACCACGCCGCGGCACAGCGTGGGGTGGCGCTTGCCCTTGTTCCAGCTCGTTCCGCCCAGCGTAACGCCATGATAAAGCGTGCAATCGTCGCCGATTTCGGCGGTCTCGCCGATCACCACGCCCATGCCGTGGTCGATGAAAAAGCGGCGCCCGATGCGGGCGCCCGGGTGAATCTCGATGCCCGTGAACCAGCGCCCGAGATGGGAAATCCAGCGCGCGAGCCATTTGAAGCCGAGAGTCCAGAGCCGGTGGGCGAAGCGGTGGATGAGGAGCGCGTGCAGCCCCGGATAGCAGGTCAGTATCTCCCACGTGGTGCGGGCGGCGGGATCCCGGCTGAATACGCTCTGGATGTCTTCTCGCACCCGTTCGAACATGCCCTGCTCTCCTTAGGGTTTTTCCGGAGTATCCAATTCCCAACTGATTTGGTCAAGAATTGTGGTCCTGGGTTGCCCGCAGGATGCCGCGCAACAGGCTGACCTCCTCCTTCTCCAGCGCAGCCTTGGCGTAGAGCCGCCGCAGCCGCTGCATGATCTTCTTCGGGTGGCGCGGATCCAGCACGCCGATGTCCCGCAGCGTCTGCTCCAGGTGCGCGTAGAAGCGCTCCACGTCCTCCAGCGCAGCGGGTTCGCCGGCCGCCGAGCCGCCGAGCTCGCCGGCGCCCGCCGCGATTCGCAACTCGTACGCCACGATCTGCACCGCGGCCGCCAGGTTGAGCGAGCTGTATTCGGGATTCGCCGGAATGGAGACCACCGTCTGGCAGCGCTCCGCTTCCGCGCCGGTGAGGCCGCTGGTCTCGTTGCCGAACACCAGCGCCACCGGCCCCGCGGCCGCCAGCGTCACGAGTTGCGGCGCCGCCTCGCGCGGCGTGACGAAGCGTGCCATGAGTTCTCTGCGGCGCGCGGTAAGCGCCGCCGCGTGCACCGTGCCGGCGAGCGCCTCGTCCAGCGTCGCGCACATACGCGCGCGCTCGAGCAGGTCGAGCGCGTTGGAGGCCATCGCCCGCGCCTGCGGATCGGGGAAGCGCTGCGGCGCCACCAGCCAGAGGTCGGACAGGCCCATGGTCTTGAGCGCGCGCGCCGCCGCGCCGATGTTGCCGGGATGGCTGGTGCGCACCAGCACCACGCGCAGGTTGGCCAGCGGATCGGGTTTATTCGCCATGCGATTCAAACTAAAATGCGTGGACTTCCGCCCGCGCGCCGGCGGCGCCCAGCGCCGCTGCCGCGCCCACCCTTGGACACGACACGCATGCACCCTATGTTGAACACGGCCGTCAAGGCCGCCCGCCGCGCCGGCAACGTCATCCTGCGCGCCTCGCAGAATCTCGACGTGATCCAGGTCAGCAGCAAGGCGGAGAACGATTTCGTGTCGGAGGTGGACCGCGCGGCGGAGCAGGCGATCATCGAGGTGCTGCACAGGGCCTATCCGGAGCACGCCATTCTAGCAGAGGAGAGCGGCGACCACGGCCGCTCGGAGTACCAGTGGATCGTGGATCCGCTCGACGGCACCACCAACTTCCTGCACGGCATGCCGCAGTACGCGGTGTCCATCGCGCTGGCCCACAAGGGCGCGGTCACCCAGGCGGTGGTGTTCGACCCGGTGCGCAACGACCTCTACACTGCCTCCAAGGGCGTCGGCGCCTATCTCAACGACCGGCGCATCCGCGTGAGCAAGCGCACGCGCCTCGAGGGCGCGCTGATCGGCACCGGTTTCCCGTACTCGCGCATGGAGCACGTCGACGCCTACCTGCGCATGCTGCGCGCCGTGATGCGGGACACCGCCGGCGTGCGCCGTCCCGGCGCCGCGTCGCTGGATCTCTGCTACGTGGCAGCGGGCTATTACGACGGTTTCTGGGAGATCGGCCTGTCGCCGTGGGACATCGCCGCCGGCACGCTGCTGATCACCGAGGCGGGCGGCCTGGTGGGCGACCTGCTCGGGGAGGCGGGCTACATGCAGAGCGGCAACGTGGTGGCGGGCAACCCGCGGGTGTTCGCGCAGCTGCTGCAGGTAATCGAGCCCCATCTCACCGAAAAACTGCGGAAGGCGTGAACCGACAACCCGCCGCGAAAACGCATCGGCCTCGCACGGCGCGGGCGGGCCCATGATATCCGCAGCCGACATCACCCGGCACACGCCGATGATGCAACTGGCGATTTTCCCTATGAAAGATGCGCGAGAATTCGCGCGACCTACACCGCGACCTTATACTGGCATAGTCGCTTCTGAGAGACAGTCAGACATGGACATGAGCACTGAGCGCCGCGGGATCCCTGCTCCACTCGGCAGCGTTGAGCCACACGCCGGGCTGCTCAATGTTCCGCCTGATGGTCAGCTGCTTTACAAGATGATGACCGCCGAGAATCTGTTGCGCTCGATTCTTGGGGCTTATCTCCATTTCAATCGCGTGGACAGCTATGCGGACTTCCCCGGCGCAGATCCTCATGATGGCCAGCAATTGTCGGCAGACCAGGTGGGGAATGTTGGCGCTCGTTTCCTAAAGGCTCCAGACTTTTCGGCCGCGGACTATTACGATCAATCGCGTGCGAGAACCTATGCGTGCTGCTTCTCGCTCAACAACTCAGATCACATCTGGCGCAACTACGCGACCGGGAGTGCCAAGAGGCAGGTTTGCGTCGTTTTTGAGTTCGGCAAGCTGAGAGCAACGCTTAACAGGACCTTTCATCCCGGCAATGCCGCGCTCGAATACAACGGCGTGCGGTGCCATCAAATCTTTTCGCTGAACTACGGTACCGTGGAATACGTTGACTGGGATCGTCATCGAGCGAATGCCGAGCACCTCCCGAACCCGATCAGGTACACCTACCTGAAAAGCAAGGCATTTGGTGCGGAAAAGGAGCTGCGGGTTTCCCTGTCCGCCATCGGCATAGGGCATTTCGCTCTTAACGATGGAAGTATTATGGAATTCCCTCCGAGCCTGCAGGTTCCGTTCGATTTCAAGGCAGCCATGGCAGACGGAACGCTCGTGCAAATTCTCCTCGCACCCGATGCGGACGGCGATTTCCTCCATGCTGAGCTATACAAGTTGCGCATACTGTCGAAATAGCATCGGATACCGGCGGGCCACCTTCTTCGATAGGCCCTCTCATCTACTAGTTTTGCCGCTTACTCGATCAAGTCGAACTTGCGGTTCTTTGTTAGGAAGTAGCCGGCGTGATATGAAGGATTGGCAGCCATGTCACTAGAGGGCGCCCTCGATTTGATTCACCGGTTCTTGACCGGCTTGAAGCACAGCGGCGCCGGCGGCTTCGAGGGGCTTGTTTCCATTCTCTGCGACTCTGCGACCGGACAGCGCTTCCGGATCTCTGGCTCGGGGCCGCAAGAAGGCCAGGACCTACGCTCGGAGCCAGGCATAGGCAATCTCATCAAGGTTGAAGCCAAGCACTATCAAAAAGGGCAGCTTAGTCTCCGCGAGCTGGAGGGCGAGCTGGCGCAGGCCGCATTAGCCGGTTCAGGTCTTGATCTCTGGGTGCTCGCGGCGTCATGCCGAATCAACGACGAACACGCAAAGAAACTGGAGGCGGATGCCAGCGAACTCAACGTCGAAGTGCTCTTCCTTGACATGGGGAATGAGGGACTCCCACGTCTTTCCGTCCTAATGGCGTCCTATCCCGAGGCTGTAGAGCGTTGGATTAGTTTGCATGGCATCGCTCAGCCACTCGAACCTTTGAAAGCTGCCTTCGCCACGCTGCGCAGCGATCCGCAATTTGGCCGCGTCGCCGAACAGCTTTCCGGCAAGCTGAAGCACACGCTGCTCGGATATGAGGACGCGCGCCAGCGGGCAATGCGGCGGTTCCTAGGGGCTCGCCACGAGGTAGCGCGCGAGCGCCTCAACCAGCGGATCGAGCAGCGCCGCGGCGCCTCCAACGCACTCGGCAAGCGTCGAGCGCTCGAGCGCCACCCCCTCACGGGCGTAGATCTGCG
>JBMOQX010000040.1:0-79445 GCA_049322755.1 Pseudomonadota bacterium
TACCTTGCCCGCTCGCCCTGCTCGGCACCGCCTCATATCCGGTTCTTGTCCATCGGCTCGCGGTTTCGCTCCACGCTTCCTCCCCACAATCGGTCGCCCTCATGCAGTTGCGCTTCGCTTCGTTCGCTGTGGTCAACTCACGGGAGGACTTCCACCTCCAAGATCGCACCCATGCTGGGCGCACAAGGAAAAGCGCGCCGGCGCCGGCGCGCGTGGAAACCCGGAGAATGTCTATTTTACTGCCCGCAGATAGATCGCGCGCAGCGCGGGAAGTTCGTCCCCGCTACTTGAGGCCGGCCTCCTCGGAGACCGCCAGCGCGATCGCCGACCAGTCCAGGTTGGCGCGCCCGCGCGCGACTCCCGAGAGCAGCCGGTCGTAGACCAGGCTCGCCAGCGGCATCGGCGCCTGCACACCGGCGGCGGCGTCCAGCACCAGGTTGACGTCCTTCAGCCCCAGCGCCATGCGGAAGCCGGCCGGCTGGTACTGCTCGCAGGCGACGATGCGGCCGTAGTTCTGGTAGACCGGGCAGCCGAACACCGTTTCGCCGAACATGCCCAGCAACTGCTCGCGGTCGATCCCGTACTTCTGTCCCAGCGCGGCGGCCTCTCCCAGCGCCTCGATCGCGCTCAAGATGAGAAAATTGCCGGCCAGCTTGACCACGTTGGCGGCATGGGGCTCCTCGCCGAAGTCGTACACGCCCTGGCCCATCGCATCCAGCACGGGTCTGACGCGCGCCTTGGCCGCAGCCGGACCGGAGGCGCAGATCCACAGCTTCTTCGCCGCCGCCGCGTCGGGCCGGCCGAACACCGGCGCCGCCAGGTAGCTGCCGCCGTAACCGGCGTGGAGGGCGGCCAGCCGGCGCGAGGCGTCCGGCGACACCGTGCTCATCGACACGTGCACGCCGGCGCCCAGCGCCTGGGCAAAGCCGTCGCTGCCCGCGGTCACCTCGTGCAGCGCGCGGTCGTCGGACACCATGGTGATCACGATACCGCCCGGCACCGCCGCCTCCCGCGGCGTCTTTGCGAACGTCGCCCCGGCTTCCAGCAGCGGCTTCGCCTTCGCCGCATCGCGGTTGTACGCGCTCACCTTGAACCCGGCGGCGAGAAGGTTCCTCGCCATCGGCTCGCCCATGCGGCCGAGGCCGATAAAGCCTACGGTGTCTCTCATGCGTTTCCTTTTTTCCGTTGTGGTTACCCGCTTTACGCGATCGGCAAGTAGGCGTAGCCGCGATTCTGGAGCGCGATGGCGTTGACGAAGACGTTCTCCTCGATCTGGAGCCCCGGCAGCAGGTTGTCGGCGCCGATGCGGCAGCGCTCCATGGCGATGCCGCAGACTTCGACCCGTGCGCCCGCCGCCACCGCCTGCGAAAGCGCCGCGCGCGCCGGCGCCAGCGCGTCGTCGCTGGCCGGATCGAACTTGGTGCCGGCGAGCGTGCGCGAGGCGAACTGGGTCGCCGGGCCGTGCAGCAGCACGACGAAGTCCGGCGCGATGCCCTGGGCGCGGAAGCTCTCCAGCGCGTGCAGCAGCAGCCCGACGCGGTCGGCGAAGCGGCGCGCGTCGCCGGTGGTGATGTCCCAGACGGCCCGCGCATTGGCAAGCCCGGTGCAGTCGTCGATCATGATGGAAACGTTGCCCGGCGTTCGAAAGCACAACGATAGCCGCTCGCGGGCGGCGGCGGAAGCAGGACAGCCGTCGCCTCAGCCGAACAGCCCGCGCAGCTCCGGCACCAGGCCGCCCTCGCGGCCGGTGACGATGAAGCGCCGCGGCGGGCCCAGCTCGATGTAGCGCGCCAGCGCCCGCTGCCGGCGCGGTGAGAGCGCGTGGGCACCATAGATGACGAAGGTGCGCTCGCCGCCCAGGAACGGATAGACGATCACGAGCCCGCGCAGGTCGGAGAGGCCTCGCCAACCGCAGAAGTCGCGTGCGGCGTCGAACTCGAAGGTGTCGCGAGGGGTGAGGCGCCGCGCCTGCAGCAGCGCCAGCTGCCGCGCCGGCCTCGGGTCGTCGTGCTCGGGGAAGAACTTCGGTGCGAACGTGGCGATGCGGGCGTCCAGCGCGGCGATCTCGGGCGGCAGCAGCGGCATCGCGGGCTCCCCGTGACCCCTTACGCGCGGCCGCCGTCGCGGGCGGCGAGGTAGCGGGCCTTCAGCTGCTCCAGCTCGTCGGTGGCCGCCGCCAGCGCCACCGACGGGAGTTCGTGCACCCAGACCGCGCCCGGGGCGCTCACTTCCACCGCGACGAACACGAAGCGCGGCCGCCTGCCGGTGAGGCGCGTCACCGCTTCCACGTAATGGGCGGCCTGCAGGTCGTAGCCGTGGCGGACGCGGGTGCCGGCAAAGGCCTCGGGCCGGCAGTCGTAGGTGGTCTTGAGTTCCACGATCACCTCGTCGGTGAAGCAGTCGGGGCGGGCTTTCCACGCGCCGCCGTGCTCGTCGCGCCAGTAGAGCGAGAGTTCCTTGCGCCCGGTGCGCAGCCACTGCGCCACCGGCTCGCGGGACCAGGCCTCGATGCCCTCCCGCGCCCTTTGCAGGGCGGCGTACTGCTCGGTGCTGAGCCACGTGCGACGCATGGCGTCCGGCTCGCTCAGGCGGCGGCCCGCCGGCACGCTGCCATCCAGCGCCAGGTAGTGGTTTTCGAACACGTCCGGCTCCAGCAGGAGCGCGTGCAGCGCGTCCCCCATCACCGAGCCCGGAAACGTCTCCACCAGGACCGGCAGCCCGGCGGCGAAGCGGCGCAGCATCGAGCTGGAGACGTGGTCGCCGCGCGCCAGGTAGGTCGCCAGCGGCTCGCGCACCGTCTGCACCGCGTCCGGCGCCGCGGACAACGGGTCGGAAAAACGCCGGTGCGACGGTTTCTGGAGACGGGACATGGGGGCTCGGTCGTCGGGCAGCTCGGTCGGCGCGCGGCGTCAGGCGGCCGCGCGCGGCAGGTAGTCCGCCAGCAGCTCGCGCATGCGCGCCCAGTGGCTGCCCTCCCAGAATACGCGTCCGCAGCCGTCGCAGGTGGAAAAGCGCTGGTGCAGCTCCGCCACGTTCGGCGGCAGGCGCTCCGCCACCTGCGCCTTCTCGATCGGCCGCAGCGGCCGGTTGCAGTGCAGGCACAGGGTCAGCGGCCGGGCGTCGGCACCCAGCTGCAGCCGCTCGACGATCTCGCGCAGCTGCTCCTGGGGCTTCAGCGCATGGACGAAGCAGCCGTGGGTGATGTCGCGCGTCTTCAGCAACTCCTTGTCGCGCGAGAGCACGATGCGCCCGTCCTCGCGCGCCAGGCGGCGGATGTCGTCGTCGTGGAAGCCGTTGTCGAACAGCGTGTCGAAGCCCAGCATGCGCAGCAGCCGCGCCAGCCCGCCGAGATGCGCGTCGGCGATGAAGCGCGGGCGCCGCAGCGGCGCCTCGCGAACCTGCAGCAGGGGGCGGACGTCGAACGCCTCGAACTTGGGATACACGCTGACGCGGTCGCCCTCCCGCAGGATGCGGGAGAAACCCACCGGCTCGCCGTTCACCAGGATCACCTCCACCTCGGTGTGGGGCACGCCGAGCGCCTCGATGGCGTTCTTCACCGTCGCCGCCCGCGCGCAGGCGTAGTCGAACTCGCGCTTGCGGCGGTCCGGCGCGAGGAAGTCGTTGAGCTCCTCGTAGAAGCGGAAGCGGGCAACAGCCATGGCGGAGCAGGTCCTGGTCCCCATTCTAGCGCCGCCCGCGGCCCGGCGGCCCCGCCAAGGCCGCCACCGGCGATCTGTCGATCATGGCCTCGGGGGGCGCCGGCGGCGTTCGCCAAGGCCCGGGCGGTGCTGGGCGCCATCGCCGCCCGGGTCTACCGCCTGGGCGACGCCCCCGGCATGGGTTCCAGGGTGAAGATGGTGAACCAGCTGCTCGCCGGCGTGCACATCGCCGCCGCCGAGGCGATGGCGCTCAGCATCCGCGCGGGCGCCGATCCGCCGTTAAGCCGCCGCGGCCGTACCCAGCGCCACCGCCAGCGCGTCGTCCACCCGCTCGAGCCAGACGAACTGCAGCTTCGCCCGCGCCTCGGCCGGGATGTCCTCCAGGTCCTTGCGGTTGCGGGCCGGCAGCATCACCGTGGTGATGCCCGCGCGCAGCGCCGCCAGCACCTTCTCCTTGATGCCGCCCACCGGCAGCACCAGGCCGCGCAGCGAGATCTCGCCGGTCATGGCGATGTCGCTGCGCACCGGCTTGCCCGTGAGCAGGGAGGCGAGCGCGGTGAACATCGCCACGCCGGCGGACGGGCCGTCCTTGGGCGTGGCGCCGGCCGGCACGTGGACGTGGATGTCGGCGTGGTCCAGCGCGTCGGCGGCGATGCCGAGGCTTTCCAGCCGCGACTTCACCAGCGACAGCGCGGCCTGTGCGCTCTCCTTCATGACGTCGCCGAGCTGGCCGGTGAGGATCAGCTTGCCGCCGCCCGGCACCTTGGTGGCCTCGATGAACAGGATGTCGCCGCCCACCGGCGTCCACGCCAGCCCGGTGGCCACGCCCGGCACCGAGGTGCGCATCGCCACCTCGTTCTCGAACCGGCGCGGGCCGAGGATCTCGGCCACGTCGGCGGCGTCCACCGTCACCGACTGCACCTCGCCTTCGGCGATCCGCATGGCCACCCGGCGGAACACCGAGCCGATCTCCCGCTCCAGGTTGCGCACGCCGGCCTCGCGCGTGTAGTCGCCGATGATGGCGCGCAGCGCCGCGTCGGTGATGGCGCACTGCTCCGGCTTGAGGCCGTTGGCCTCCAGCTGGCGCTTCACCAGGTAGCGGCGCGCGATCTGCAGCTTCTCGTCCTCGGTGTAGCCGGGCAGCTGGATCACCTCCATGCGATCGCGCAGCGGCCCTGGGATGGTGTCCAGCACGTTGGCGGTGGTGATGAACAGCACCCGCGACAGGTCGAACGGCACGCCCAGGTAGTTGTCGCGGAACGTGGCGTTCTGCTCCGGGTCCAGCACCTCCAGCAGCGCCGAGGCCGGGTCGCCATGGAAGCCGCCGGCGCCCAGCTTGTCGATCTCGTCCAGCATCAGCACCGGGTTGCGGCTGCCGGCCTTGCGCACCGCCTGGACGACGTTGCCCGGGAGCGCGCCGATGTAGGTACGGCGGTGGCCGCGGATCTCGGCCTCGTCGTGGGTGCCGCCCAGCGACACGCGCTCGAACTTGCGGTTGGTGGCGCGGGCGATGGACTGGCCGAGCGAGGTCTTGCCGACTCCCGGCGGGCCGACGAAGCACAGGATCGGGCTCTTGCCGGCGGGGTTCAGCTTCCTCACCGCCAGGTACTCCAGGATGCGGCGCTTGATCTTGTCCAGGCCGTAGTGATCCTGGTCGAGGATCGCCCGCGCTTCCTTGATGTCGATGCGGTCCTCGCTCTCCGCCGCCCACGGCAGCTCGATCAGCGTGTCCAGGTAGGTGCGCAGCATCGAGTATTCGCCGGCGCCCTCGGGCATGCGCTCCAGGCGCTTCAGCTCCTTGCGCGCGTGCTTCTCCACCTCCTCGGGCATCTTCGCCTCGGTGATGGCCCGCGCCAGTTCCTCGATCTCCGCCGCCTGGTCCTCGCCCTCGCCCAGCTCCTTCTGGATGGTGCGCATCTGCTCGCGCAGCAGCACCTCGCGGTTGCGCGCGTCGATGGACTCCCGCGTCTGCTGGTTGATCTCGTGGGAGATCTTGAGCACCTCGGCGCGGCGCGCCAGCAGCTGGATCAGCCGGTCCATGCGGGTCTTGAGGTCGAACGTCTCCAGCAGCTCCTGCTTCTCGGCCGGCGCGGTGTCCATGAGACCCGCCAGCAGGTCGGTGAGCTGGCTCGCCGAGGTCATGCTCTGCACCGCGCCGGCGATCTCCGCCGGCGCCTGCGGCAGCAGCTCCAGGATCTCCTTGGCCTGCTGCTTGAGCCGCAGCGCCCGCCCCTCGATCTCCGGCGTCTGCTGGTCCGCCTCGTCGATGCGCTGGACGCGCGCCACCAGGAACGGCCAGCCGTCGAGGAACTGCAGCACGCGGAAGCGGCTCTCGCCCTGGGCGACGATGTGATGCGTGCCGTCGGGCGTGGTGACGTAGCGCAGCACGTTGGCCACCGTGCCGACCCAGTGCAGGTCGTCGGGTCCCGGCGCGTCGGTCTCGGGCGCGCGCTGCAGCAGCAGGCCCAGCGGCTGCTCGCTGCGCGCCGCCTCCTGCGCCGCCGCCACGGATTTCTCGCGGCGCATCGCCACCGGCAGGATGACGCCGGGGAACAGCACGACGTTGCGCACCGGCAGGACGATGATCGCGTCCTCCGGCAGCGGCTTGCCCGGCCGCGGCACGTCGCCGCCGGCGTTCTCGGCAGTGGCCGCGCCGCCGGACGCCTGCTCCTCGAGCACGCGGACGTCGGGATCGGATTCGGGAAGCGACGGGGTCGTGTTCATGCGCGTTTCCTCAGAGTGAGCGTCAGGCAGCCGTTGGCGAGCTCGCGCCCGACCAGGGTCAGCGGCGCCCCCGACAGCTCGATGCGGCGCTCGAAGCGCCCATGGGGAATCTCCAGCCGGTGCAGGACCGCGGCGTCGCCGGCGGGGGGCAGCCGGCGCAATCCGGCCACCACCAGCGCGGTGCCGTCGATCAGCACTTCCACGTCCTGCGGCGCGACGCCGGGCAGCGCCACGGTAATGGTGACCTGCCGGCCGTCCTCCACCACGTCCACGGGCGGCTCCCAGCTGGGCCGGCGCGCGCGTGACGGCCCCAGCCGGAAGAACTGGCGCTGCATGTTCTCGGCCTGGGTCAGCAGGTCGAGGGCGTGGGCCCACATCCGGGTCCGGGGATCGTTCTCGCTCATGGGTCGTTGGGCCTGGATGCCGCCGCCCAGGTGGCGACGGCGTTCAGCCTGTTAGATGGGCACGATCAGCCGGCAATTCAATGCAAGGTTGTAGACCGCTGAATCGATGAGCTTAATTCGAGCGTCGACGACCTCGGCGCGGGCTTGGCTACAATTCGGATGGCATCGGCGACGAGAATCCGAAAATGACACGATCCCGTGTAGCGCGACAGATGGTTTGCGACCTCACGACAGATGGTTTGCTTCGGTCGCGCTGTACCACATCGTGAAATATTGGGATAGGACGGCAAAGAATGGGGAGTCCAACGACCCCCTGAAATAGGGGTCTTAAACCCCGTTACACCCCCTACCCAGGGGGCCAAACGGGGGCCGCCGGATTGAGTCCGTCGGCCCCTGTTGCGGTGCTCAGCCGCCGTCCGAATGGCCGGGGTCGAAGGGCTCGCCGAGGCCCAGCTCGCGCACGTCGATGGCGCCGCCGTAGATCATCGGGTTGTTGGCAATGATCCCCACCACCTTCCCGTTCATCCGCGCCAGGCAGGTGATCACGGCCTTGCCGAAGGTGGGCTGGATCTCGAACAGCGAGCCCCGGTCCGCCACCAGCGACACCAGCCGGCGCATGTCGTAGGGCTTGCGCCGGTCCTTGGGCACGATGCGGATCAGCTCGTCCTCGACGCGGTCCGGCGCATCGCCGGTGTCCACCACCGGCGGCAGCTCCCAGACGTTCTGCGGCATGTAGGAGAGGTAGCGGCGGATCATGGCGAAGCACTCGGCTTCGCTCTTCGCCACGTTGTCGATGGTGCCGGCGGTATCCACCGCCAGCTTCGGCCCGCCGAGCTCCTCCTTGGTGATCTTCTGCCCCAGCGAGCGCTCCACCACCGGCGGGCCGGCGGCGAACACCTGGCTCAAGTCCTTCACCATCACCGACCAGTGGGACAGGATCGCGCGCCCCGCGGGCCCGCCGGCGGCGGTGCCCATCACCGCGCACACCACCGGCACCGTGCCCATCAGCGCCACCGACTGCTCGAAACCGTGCACGCCGGGGAACACCGCGTGGCCGCGGCGCGTGATCGAGGTCACCGAACCGCCGGCGCCGTCGATCAGGTTCACCAGCGGAATGCGGTAGTGGAACGCCAGGTCCTCGACGAAGCCGCCTTGGCCGCCCTTCTTGCGGTCGCCGCTCCAGCTGGTTCCGCCGCGCACGGTGAAGTCCTCGCCCCCCACCGCCACCGGGCGGCCGTCGATGCGCCCGAGCCCCATCACGTAGGGCGCCGGCGTGACGCCGGTCAGCTTCTCGCCGTCGTAGTGCCCTTGACCGGTGAGCCGGCCCACCTCCTGGAACGAGCCCTCGTCCAGCAGGCCGCCGATGCGCTCGCGCACCGTGAGGCGGCCCTGCGCGTGGTGCTTCGCCACCGCTTCGGCGCCGCCCAGCTTCTCGGCCTGGGCGCGGCGGAACCTCAGCTCCTCGGCCTCGGCTTCCCAGCCCGGCGACTGGCCCGGATCATCCACGCGTCGGTCCCCCATGCCCTCGCACTCCGCGCGCGGCGCTCATTCCTCGAGCACCGCCACCGCCTGGCCCTCGGTCACCGGCACGCCCTCCTGCACCAGGAGCTGGCGCAGGGTGCCGCCGTCCTCGGCGATCACCGGGATTTCCATCTTCATCGACTCCAGGATCATGATGGTGTCGCCGGGCTCCAGCCTCTGGCCCACTTCGGTCACGATCTTCCACACCGATCCGGTGACTTCGGACTTCGCTTCGTACATCGCCAAGACGCGCTCCTCGGTGGCTCGTTGGTCGGTTGCCGCTTCAGGCCGCCCGCGCCAGCACGTCCGCGGTGAGGCCGGTGTGCACGCGGCCGGCGCGAAACTCGTCCGAACGCAGGATGCCCGTCAGCGCGGGAATGTTGTTCTTCACGCCGTCGATGGCGAACGCCTCCAGCGCGTCGCAGAGGCGGTCGATGGCCCGGGCGCGGGTGGCCGCGTGCACGATCACCTTCGCCAGCAACGGATCGTAATGGGGCGTCACGTCCTGGCCCTCGCGGTAGCCGGTCTCGATGCGCACCCCGGCGTCCTGCGGCGGGCGGAAGATTTTCAGCTTCCCCGGTGACGGGAAGAAGCGCTTCGGGTCCTCGGCGTAGACGCGCGCCTGGATCGCGTGGCCCTGCACCGCGACGTTTCCCGGGAGTATGGCGGCGAGCCGCTCGCCCGCGGCCGAGCGCACCTGCGCCGCTACCAGGTCGACGCCGGTCACTTCTTCGGTGACGCCGTGCTCCACCTGAAGGCGCGTGTTCATCTCCAGGAAGCTGAACTCGCCGTCCGGCCCCATCAGCATCTCCACCGTGCCGATGTTGTCGTAGCCCATGGCCTCGAGGGTTCCGGCCACCCGCGTCGCCAGCTGCTCCGCGACGCCGCGGCCGATGCCGGGGCCCGGCGCCTCCTCGATGATCTTCTGGTGCCGCCGCTGGACCGAGCAGTCGCGCTCGAACAGGTGCGCCACTTGCCCGTGGCGGTCCCCCAGCACCTGGATCTCGACGTGGCGCGGGCGTTCGATCAGCCGTTCGAGGTAGACCTCGCCGTTGGCGAAGCCGCGCTCGGCCATCGACGCCGCGCGCTCCACCGCGGCCACCAGTTCCTCGGGGTTGCGCGCCGGCAGCATGCCGATGCCGCCGCCGCCCGCCGCCGGCTTCACCAGCACCGGGTAGCCGATCGCGGCCGCCGCCTGGAGCATCGCGTCGCGGTCCTGCACCAGCACCTCGGAGCCGCGCCCCACCGGCAGCCCGTGCTTCGCCGCCAGCTCCCGGGCGCGGGTCTTGTGGCCCATGGCCTCGATCCAGCGCGGCGACGGACCGATGAAGCGCGCGCCGCTCGCCGTCACCCGCGCCGCGAAGCCGTGGTTCTCCGAAAGGAAGCCGTAGCCGGGATGCAGCGCATCGGCGTGGGACAGGCGCATGACCTGCATGAGCGCGTCCTGGTTCAGGTAGCTCTCGCGCGCCGGCGCGCCGCCGATGTGGTGGGTCTCGCTCGCCAGCTCCAGGTAGGGCGCGTGGGCGTCGGCGTCGGAGTAGACCGCCACCGACGGCACGCCCAGCGCGTTCAGCGCCCGCAGCACCCGCGCCGCCACCGCACCGCGATTGGCCACCACCACCTTGCTGAACGCGCCCATGGTCAGTAGCTGGTGGGCCAGGCCCGCATCAGGTGCTGGCCGACGCCGCTGGTGAGCCGCAGCCGGTGCACGTCCAGCATGCGGATGAGGTAGTCGCGGGTCTCCTGGGGCCGTATCACCGATTGCGCGGCGTACACCGAGGCCATGTCCCAGACCTGGCTGTCGCGGCTCATCTGCGCCAGCGCCTCGTCGAAGCCCGGCTGCCCCGGCTCCAGGCCGTAGACCACTTTCACCGCGAACTGGGAATCCATGAAGCTCACTTCCGCGGTGGGCCACGCCGCCACTTCGTCGGAATTGCGGCCGCCGCCCATGTTGAGATAGGCCTGGCCGTAGCTCTTGCGCAGGATCACCGACAGCTTGGGCACCGTCACCAGCGCCAGTGCGTTCATGAAGTTCATGATCTTGCCCGGCGCGCGCTTGCGCTCGGCGTCGGTGCCGATGACGAAGCCCGGCGTGTCGACGAACATCACGATGGGGATGTTGAACGAATCGCACAGCACCAGAAAGCTGGTGATCTTCTCGCACGCCTCGGTGTCCATCGCCCCGCCCTTCACCAGCGGGTTGTTGGCGGCGATGCCGACCACGCGGCCGTCGAGGCGCGCGAGCCCGGTCACCGCCACCTTGCCGAAACGCGGTTTCAGCTCGAAGAAGGTGTCCTTGTCGACGATGGCGCGGATGATCTTGCGCACGTCGTAGACCTGGGTGCGGCTCGCCGGCAGGTGGCTGAGAATGTCGCGCATGCCCTCACCCGACCCGGCCGGCACCGCGGCTTCCGGCGGCGCCTGGTTGTGGTGGGCGGGCATGTAGGAAAGGAAGGTCCTGATCGCGTCCAGCGCCTCCTCGTCGCTGTCCGCCACCTGGTCGGCGAAGCCGGTCACTTCGGCGTGCAGGCGCCAGCCGCCCATCTCCTCGGGATCCACCTGCTCCCGGATCGCCAGCGACGCCAGCAGCGGACTCGATACCGCCAGCACGGCGCCCTTGCGCATCACGCTGAAGTCGGAGAGCACCGCATACCAGGACGACGAGCCGTAGGACAGGCCCAGCGTCGCGGAGGCCCACGGCGTCTCGCGCAGGCGCTGGTACTGGGTGCCGTCGTTGCCCAGCAGCGTGCCCATGCCGCGGGAGCCCATGTGGTCGGGCATGCGCGCGCCGCTGGATTCGCCCAGGAACACCATCGGCAGGCCGCGCTGGGTCGCCACCCGTTTCATGTGGGCGATCTTGCGGCCGTTGGTGGCGCTGGAGGACGCACCCATCACGGTGAAGTCGTTGGCCACCACTGCGGTTTCGCGGCCGCGGATCTTGCCGAAGCCCGCCACCTTGCCGTCGGTGGGCGTCCTGTCGCGGTCGGCGGGGTTGGACGCCGAGGTGCCGAACAGCCCCGACTCGATGAAGGTGCCTTCGTCGCACAGGTAGGCGATGCGCTCGCGCGCGTTGAGCAGGCCCGAGCGCTTCCGCCGCGCCAGCTTTTCCGGCCCGCCCATGGCCATGGCCTTGGCCAGCCGCTCCTCGTAGTCGTGCATCAGGCGGTCGAAGGGCGATTGCGGCTGGTCATTCGGATTCACGTTCGGGTCATCCTCCGGGCTAAAACGCCACCGCGGCGCTGTCGGTGCCGCGCGCGGCGTCGTCGGTGTGCGGGTCGCAGGCGATCACGCCCGCCTTTGCCAGCGCGGCGATGCGCTCGGCGGGGAATTGCAGCAGCTCGCCCAGCACACGGCGGGTGTCCTGGCCGACACGATGCCCGGCGTGGCGCACCGCGCCCGGGGTGGCCGACAGCCGCGGCACCGGCGCCGCCATCGCCACTGTGCCCAGGTCGTCGTCGGGCGCGGCGACGATGGAGCCGCGCTCGCGGTAATGGCGGTCGCCGAAGATGTCGGCGATGGTGTAGACGCGGGTGGCCGGAACGAGGGCCCTCTCCAGAATGGATTCCAGCTCGGCCAGCGGATGGCGCGAGGTCCACTGCGCGATGAGATCGTCGATCGCCTCGTGGTGCTCCGAGCGCGCCACCGCGGTGGCGAAACGCGGATCGGCGGCCAGCTCCGGCTGGCCC
Organism: Pseudomonadota bacterium; assembly: GCA_049322755.1. GTDB lineage: Bacteria > Pseudomonadota > Gammaproteobacteria > Burkholderiales > UBA6910 > DATIUV01. The sequence continues at coordinate 11,995 of JBMOQX010000040.1, forward strand.
ATGGCCGCGGCGAGGCGCTTGAATACCGCCTCGCCCATGGCGGTGACGTGGATGAACTGCCGGTCGCCGGTGGGATAGAGGTTGTTGGGCGTGCTCTCCGGCAGGCGCGAGCCGCAGCGGCTGGCGACGTGGCCCAGCTTCTCGTAGGCGGGAATCCATGGTTCCATGAAGCTGAACGCGCACTCGTAGAGCGCGGCGTCGATGTACTGGCCGCGGCCGGTTTTCTCGCGCGCCAGCAGCGCCATGGCCGCACCGAACGCGGCGTAGAGCCCGGTGATGTAGTCGGTCATGGACACCGCCACCCGCGACGGCGGCCGGTCCGGATCGCCGGTCAGGTGGCGCAGGCCGCTCACCGCCTCGCCGATCACGCCGTAGCCGGCACGCTGGCTGTAGGGGCCGTCCTGGCCGAAGCCGCTGATGCGCACCATCACCAGCTTCGGGTTGAGCGCCGACAGCTGCGCGTAGCCGATGCCCCATTTCTCCAGGCCGCCGGGGCGGAAATTCTCCACCACCACGTCGGATCTCTGCGCCAGCTGGCGGATGATGTCCTGCCCCTCGGGCGTGCGCAGGTCCACCGAGATCAGCGCCTTGTTGCGGAAGATGCTGGCGGCGTAGAGCGACTTGCCGTGGAAGCGCTTGCCCATGGTGCGCACGGGATCGCCTTCCGCCGGTTCCACCTTGATCACCTCGGCGCCGAAGTCCGCCAGCAGCCGGCCGCAGAACGGCCCCGCGACGGTGGAGCCCATCTCCAGCACGCGGTAGCCCTTGAGCGGCCCGTCAGCACCCGGTTCCGTCACCGTGATCGCTCCTTTGGTCCGGTCACAACACGTACTTCTGGTAGCGCAGCAGGAACGCCTTGGCGCTGCGCATGTTCTCGCGCCGCAGGTTCTCCGCGGCCCCGGCATCGCCGCGCCGCATGGCGTCCAGCACGGCGCGGTGCTCCCGCAGGCCCACTTCGGCGCGGCCGGGCAGGATGATGATGCGGCGGATCAGCACCTGGGTCTTCTCGTAGATGCTGTCCAGCATCTGCGCCAGCACCGGGTTGCGCGCCGCCTCGATCGAGCGGCGGCGGAAGCGCTCGTAGCCGGCGATGAAGGCGTCGAAGTCGCCCTCGCGCACGCGCTGCTCCATCGGCGCGCCGAACAGCTCCACCAGGTCCTGCCACGATTCCGGCGGCACGTTCTGGGTGGCGAGGCGCACGCACAGGCCTTCCAGCACCTCGCGCAGGTCGTAGATGTAGAACACCTGCGACAGGTCCAGGCGCGAGACCACCGCGCCGCGGTTGGGAATGCGCTCGATCAGGCCGCGGTTCTCCAGCGCGGCGAACGCCTCGCGGATGCGCGTGCGCGGCACGCCGAATTCCTGCGCCAGGTCCTGCTCGCGCAGCTTGGCCCCGGGGGCGATTTCCTGTCGGGCGATGCGCTCGCGCAGCACCTGCAGCACGTCGGGCGCCGGCCCGCGGCCGCTGCCGCCGGAGCGGCGGCCGCGGGGTCTGGAGCGCGGCAGCGCCACCACCTTTTCCGCCATGGTTTCCTGGATCTCGAGAGGAATGCCATGACCGTAGCGCCGCCCAGAAATCTTGTCAACAATCTTGTTAACAAAACTGTTACTGCAGTGCAGCAGGGGCTCTCCAAAACCCGCGCAAGCAGTCCATAATATGCGATTAACATATTGATGTTATTAGTTGTATCCGAATGAGTGAGTGGCCGCTCGCGCGGCCCTGCGCACGCGCGTTGACACCCTCTCGCGCCGCCGTGTACCGTCCCGGAAATCCCGCCCTGCCGAGGTTGCCATGGTCACCGCTTCCGCCCCGCCCCCGCCGTTTCCGGATTGGATCGGCCGCCAGGAGACCGCCACCGACGAGGTCGCCGTCGCCCGCGTCAACGCGCTCGCGGCGACGCTGGACCTGGTGCCGTCCTTCGCCGAAGGGGACGAGTTCCCGCCCGGCTGGCACTGGATCCTGTTCAATCCCGTCGCCCGCCGGAGCGCGCTGGGCTCGGACGGCCACCCGCGGCGCGGCGGCTTCATGCCGCCGGTGGAGCTGCCGCGGCGGATGTGGGCCGGCGGGCGCCTGAGCCTCCACGAACCGCTTCGGGTCGGCGATGGCGTGCGCCGCGTCTCCGAGATCGCGGACATCCAGGCCAAGCAAGGCAAGAGCGGCGCCCTGGTGTTCGTGACGGTGGTGCACCGCCTGTACGCGGCCGGCCGCCTGGCCATCGAGGAGGAGCACGACGTGGTCTACCGCGAGGAAGCCCGCGGCGGCGTGGCAAGCGCCCCGGAGCGCGCGGAGGCTGGTGAGTGGACCCGCGAGATCCGCCCGGACCCGGTGCTGCTGTTCCGCTACTCGGCGCTTACCTTCAACGGCCACCGCATCCACTACGACCAGCCCTACGCCACCGGCGTCGAAGGGTATCCAGGCCTCGTGGTGCACGGGCCGCTGATCGCGACGCTGCTGATGGAACTGGTGCGCGAGCGGGCCGGCGCACCGCTCGCCCGCTTCACGTTCCAGGCCCGCGCGCCGCTGTTCGACACGGAAGCGTTCACGGTGAACGGCGCGCCCGAGGACCGCCGGGTGCGGCTGTGGGCCGCCGGCGCCGGCGGCCGGCGCGCCCAGACGGCGAGCGCGGAACTCAAATCCTGACCTGCGCTAGGATGTCGAAGTGGTGGAGCGTGTAATGCGGCCCGACCGGCGTGACGTCGTAGCGCAGCGCCCGGATCGAGCGCCTGACGCCGCCGCGATAGTCAGCGCGCTCGAGTCGCTCGACGGTGGCGCTGCCGGTCATGGGGGCGGCGGGGGAACCGGAAACGAACCGCGCGCGGGCTACTTCACGCCGTACTTGGCGCGGTAATGCTGGCTGAGCACCCGCCGGGTCTGCAGGTTGGCCTGGGGGTTCTGCTCCGCCGCTTTGGCCTTGCGCCGACGTCTGGCCTTGGGCGGAGGTGGAGTCGCGGGAAGCTTGCTCATGGCGGAAAGTCTACCGGGTCCCGACGGCGCCGGACATCCGGCGCGGGGCGCCCCCGTTACTCCGGCACCAGCCAGTCCACGGACCAGCGGCCCTTGCCCTCCACCGCCAGCTCCGGCTGCAGCCAGGCCAGGATCTCGCGCGCCTCGGCGGCGAAGCCGAAGGGCGGGTTGACCACCAGCATGCCGCAGCCGCGCAGGCTGGCGGTCCATTTCTCCGGCAGCACGGAAAACTCCAGCTTGAGCATCTTGCGGATGCCGCTGGCGGCCATGCCGCGTTCGAACGCGCGCACCGCCGCCGTCTCCAACAGCGGATACCAGACGGCGTAGACGCCGGTGGCGAAGCGCCGGTGGGCGTCCTTCAGTGCCTGGGTGATGCGGGCGTACTCGCCGGCGCGGTCGAACGAGGAGTCGATCAGGATCAGGCCGCGCCGCTCCACCGGCGGCAGGTGCTGCTTCAGCGCATGGTAGCCGTCGTCGTTCTCCACCATCACGCCGCGCTCGTCGCGGAACAGCTGGCGCAGGCGCGCGCAGTCGTCCCTGTTGAGCTCCGAGAGCACCATGCGGTCGCCGGGGCGCCGCAGCCGCGCGACGATGCGCGGCGACCCCGGATAGAAACGCAGGCCGCCGCGCCGGTTCTCCGCCGCCACCGCGTCGAGGTACGGCTGCAGCAGCGCCGGCGCGTCGTCGCGGCCCCAGACGCGTCCGATCCCGTCCTGCCACTCCTTGAGCTTCTGCGCCCATTCGTGCTGCAGGTCGTAACGGCCGATGCCCGCGTGGGTGTCCAGATAGCAGAACGGCTTGTCCTTGGCCGCCAGCGCCAGCGTAAGCCGCGCCAGCAGCGCGTGCTTGACCACGTCGGCAAAGTTTCCGGCATGGAACAGGTGTCGGTAAGCCAGCATGGGCGATGCGGGAGGCCGCCGCCGCGCAAGGGCGGCGAAAGTCAGCGCCCGGCCGCGGGAAGGTCCCGCAGGGCCGGCGCGATGTAGCCCGACAGTTTCGACAGCGCGCGGCTGTACGCCGCCGCCAGCGCGTCGTAGCCGGCGGCGCCCACCGGCTCCCGCGCCGCGGAACGTCCGGCGGAGACGATGTCGCCCTTCGCGCTCTGCACCGTCCACAGCGCCTCCAGCACCACCTCGCCGCCCACCGTACCGTCGAAACGCCGGAAGTCCACCAGCACCCGGTAGTCCGCGGCGGCCGCGGCGGCGGCGGGATGGGCCACCACCTGCGGGTTGCCGCTGAGGCGAGAGAGGTTCTCCGCCAGCACCCGCGGCACCTCGTCCCGGAGCGGGCCGGCCCAGCGGTGCTGCTGGGCGATGGCCACCTCGTTGGCGCCGGTCCGGCTCACCAGCTGCGGGCGGTCCACCGCTTCGGGCAGCGTCACCGCGGCGACGCCGACACTGGGCCGGCCGGCGGTGGCCGCCGGGCCCGGCGCCGACACCGCCGGCGCCTGCGGGCTCAGCGTGTAGAACCTGGGTGCTGGCGAGGTGCCGCAGCCGGCGGCGAGCAGCGCGACGAAAAGGCTGGGCAGGGCGCGTTTCACGGTTTCTCCTCCGGCTTGCCCCGGATCAGCGCTTCCGGATGCTGTTCCAGGTATTCGGTCAGAACGCGCAGCGAGGCGGCGGCGCGCGAGACTTCCCGCAGCGTCTCGCGCAGATCCTGCTGCAGCAGGTCGCATTCGTGGCAGGCGATGAGCGCGTGCGTGGTCACTGGATCGCCTCCGGCAATGACGGCCGATCGTTACAGCTTGGTGTACTTGGTCGACCTGCCCCGGGACTTCTCCACCGGGTACTTGCGTGCGTTCAGCGCCAGCTTCTTCTCCGCCGCCGCCGCCGGATCGACGCCCAGCTTGTCGGCGAGCCGCACCAGGAACAGCAGCACGTCGGCAATCTCCAGCTCCACCTCGGCCAGCACCTCGGGCGGCAGGCTGGCGCTCTGCTCCAGCGTGAGCCACTGGAAATGCTCCAGCAGCTCGCCGGCCTCGCCCGCCAGGGCCATCGCCAGATTCTTGGGATTGTGGAACTGGTCCCAGTCGCGCTCGGCGGCGAAGGCCCGCAGGCGCGTGCGCAGCTCCTGCAGCGAATCGGCGGTGCGGTTTCGGGTCAAGGTCGGGCGGTCCGGACGTGGTTGGCCTACGGCGGATCGCCGATACTATAGCGCAAGGCGCCGCGGGCCGAGGGGCCGCCGCCTCAGGAGCATGCGCGCTCCAGGCGCGTGATCGGCTCCGCCGCGCTGCGGACCGTTGTCGCGGGAAGGGCGGCGGCGGAACTCCGCGATGACGCGGGGGACTAAAATGACGCCTGACCGACACCCCGCCCGGCCACCCGATGCTGAAAACCCTCAAGAGCCTGATCGACGATTTCGGCGGCGGGAACGCCGCCCCCGGCGGCACGCTGGAACGCCGCGAGCTGCAGGACGCGGTGGCGGGCCTGCTGCACGAGATGATGCGCTCTGACATGCAGGAACACCCCGAGGAAGCGGCCGCCGCCGCGCAGGCGATGGGCGCGCTGTTCGGGCTCTCCGGCGCCGAAGCGCACGCGCTGGTGGCGCAGGCCGGCGACCGGGCCCGCCGGTTCACCTCCTACTTCGGCCCGGTGTCGCTGATCAAGCGCCATTACGGCCAGGCCGAGCGTATTGCCCTGGTGGAGCACCTCTGGCGCATCGCCTACGCCGACGGCGGCCTCGACCCCCACGAAGACCACTTCGTGCGCAAGATCGCGCACCTGCTCTACGTCTCCAATACCGACGCCATGCTGGCGCGCTCGCGGGCGCGCCCGGCGCGCTGACCCCTCAACGCTCCCGCCCGGCCTCGTGAGCGGCCTTCTGCACAGGAGACAGCACGTACTCCATTACGGTGCGGTCGCCAAGGTGTATCTCCGCGCTCACACGCATTCCTGGCGACAGTGGAAGTTCCACTCCATCAAACGCAAGATGGCCCTCCTTGAAGGTAACGAGCGCTTTGTAGTAAAGACCCGAGCCCTGCGCCGCTCCCGCCGGCTCGGCCCGAGGCGATGTTTCCGAGGCGTCTGCGCCAATGTGCTCCACGACGCCCTCCAGCATCCCGTATTTCTGGAACGGGTACGCTGCGAGCTTGACCTTGACCGATTGGCCGGGCCGGACGAAGCCCACGTCCTCGTTCGGCACCCAGACCTCGGCGCGCAGGCGCTCGTCCCTCGGGACGATCGTGAGCAGCACGCTGCCCGGCTGGGTCACGGTGCCGATGGTATGCGTGGCCAGATCCTTGACGATGCCCGCCTGCGGCGCCTTGAGCTCCATCAGCTCGCGACGGTGCTGCTGCTTGGCGACCTCCTGGTCCAGCTTGTCCAGGCTGGCCTGAATCTCGCCGCGTTCGACATGGAGGCGCCGCCGGTACTCGCTCTGGATCTGCGCGAGCTTGCTCTCCGAAGTTCGCATCTCCGCGCGGGCCGCCTCGATGAGATGCTCCTGGGTGCGCAACTCCTGCTCCTTTTCGATCCGCTCCCGACGCTTGTCGCTCGCCATCAGGGGCCCGGCAAACCCGTCTTTCGCGAGTTTCTCGTACGCTGCCTCCTGCTGCCGGTAGTAGGGCAGCGTCTCCGCAAGCTTGTCGCGCACCTGTTCGGCCGCAGCGAGATCCCGGCGCGCCTTCTCCCGCTTGGACTGCTCCTCTGCCATCGCCGCTGCCAGCGCCGCGCGATTCGCGCCAAACTGCGCCTCGATCTCACCGAACAAGTCAGGAGCCTCGCCGGGAAGAGGCGTAAACGCCCGGCCAGCGAGCTCGGCGTCGATGCGCCGCAAGGTCAGCCGCTTTCGCTGCCGCTCGGCGTCGAGCGCCTTGGCGTCCGCCTCGGTGACCAGCGCGTCCATGCGCATCAGCACCTGCCCCGTCGATACCTCCTGGCCTTCCTTGACGAGGATCTCCTTGACGATGCCGGCTTCCGCCGGTTGCACGATCTTGAGATAGGAAAGGGGCACCAGCTTGCCGTCGGCGACCGCCACGATGTCGAGCCGGCCGAGCATCGACCACAGCAGGAGCCCGCCCAGCAACGCGAGCAGCGACCAAAGGACGTAACGGCTGAACGCCGCCGGCGGCGTATTCTGGATCCGCAGCAGCGGCGGCGAGAATTCCTGCGCCGGCGGCTCTGCGGGAGCCAGAGCGGCGGCGAGTTTTCGCGTGAGGCTCGCCATGATCACTGCGCCCCCATGGCGACAACCGGCCCGGCGCACCGCAGCGGCGCCGCCTTCACGAGGCTCACGACGCGCGCGATCGCCGCCTCCCGGGACCATCCCGCATACCGGGCGGCAAACGCTTCTGCCGCTTCCCAGTAGGAGGCGCCGCGGAGCACGTCGAGGAAGGCCGCGCGCAAGTCCGCCGCCGAATACGGCTGCCGCGCCGTGCGCCCCGCCCCGATCGCCTCGACCCTGTTTGCCGTGAGCGCCTGCTCGGCCTGCAACGGCAGCAGGGCCAACGGAATTCCGGCGATCAAGGCTTGGGCGGTGAGGCCGGCGCCACCGTGGGCAACGACCAGGTCGGCGGAGGCGATCAGTCGCTCCATCTGGACCGGCTCGCTGATGACTTTCACCTTCTCATTGGAGCGAGACGCGCACCACTGAGCACTCGCGCCCGGAAGGACGGTCAGTGCAGAGGCGGCGGTAGCGCTGATCGCGTCCAGAACCTCGCTCAGCCGCTCCATTTCCGGCGAGAGATAAGCGAGGATTCGCGGCCGCGCTCCGATCGGCCAGTCGATGTCCCGCGTCACCCCGAGGTCGCCGAGGTTGCCGACGTACTCGACGTCGTAGCGCGGCCCCCACGGATCGAGTTCCGGATAGGTCGCCAGCAGCACCGGTCCCGCAGCGAAGAGATCCGACACCGACTCCAGGGTCTCCCGGCGCTCCCGGGACAGCAGCCGGTTGATCCCGCCAAGCGCGGCGTGATCGGCTTTTTCCAGCCTCTCTTCGGGAACGCCATCGGCGGGACGCAACGGAGGAGTCGGGTTCCCCCTCGGTGGCACCTGAAAACCGTTGGCGAGCGTCACCGCCGGGATGCGGGCAACGCGGACGGCAAGCAGGGCGGTCGGCGCGTAGTCCGCCACCAGCACATCCGTTCGCGCCAGGTTGAGCAGTCCGACCCAACCCTGCGTCAGTCCAAGCAAGCCGGCGAAATCGCCGTAACCCTGCTGCAGCAGCAGGTCGCCGAAATTGACGGGCGCCGGTGTGCTGGTCTTCCGCCTCAGCCGCGGCGCCGCCACGTGCGGAAATCGCTCCCGGGTCAGTACCTGCGCCGCCGAGCGCGGATCGGGGGTGGCGAAGATCACGTCATGACCTTCCGCGCGAAGGCGTCGCGCCACGGGAAGCAACCGGGCGAAGTGGCCCAAGTGTCCGCCCAGCTCCCATGCGAAGAAGATCCGCATCGTCGCAGCCCCGGTCGATCGTCAGACGAACTCCATGATGCCGTCCTGCAGACCCGCAGGCGGCTGCAGTGGCTGCCCCTGCGAACCGAACGCCGGATCGCCCAACGTCCTTTGCGCGGCGTCGACTGCCACCCCGGATAGCGTTCCCTGCCGGCCGTACCCGTACGCAAGGTCGCCGCCCAGCGCGGCGTCGTCCCGGCCAGCCAGGTGGAACTGCCCCAGAACGTGGGCCACCGACCAGCCGGCGGCAAGGCGAGAATCGCCCTTGCGTGCGGCGTCAAATTCATCCGCCAGCCCCGCGAAGTCGAACGTCTGCACCTTGCGGTTCAACAGCGGATCGCTCGACGTGGCGTCGAACGCCGCCATCGCCTCCGCGATCACCTGCAGCGTCGTTACCGTGCACACACCCTTGTACCAGTCCTCCAACACCAGTTCGTCGCCGCAGCCGGCGTCCAGCACCAGGTCGCTGCCGGACTTGCGGAGCCCGAGATCCGCGTAGCGGATACCGCCGCCGAGGCTCAGCGTGTCGCCCCGGCCGTCATTCCTGGCGAACTCGACAGAGTCCCTGCCGTCACCGCGATTGAACGCGACGACGTCGCTGCCGCTTCCCGCGGAAAGCCTGTCGTCGCCGCGGCCGCCGGCGAGGAAGTCGCTGTCGTCCCCACCGTAGAGCGCGTCTTCGCCCGAGTTGCCCAGCAGCGCGGAGCGTCCGGCGTCGCCACGAAGCTCGTCGTTTCCAGCCCCGCCGTCCAGAATGTCGTTGCCGGCGCCGCCGTAAAGCTTGTCGCGGTTGTCGCCGCCGTACAGGTAGTCGCTGCCGTCCTCGCCGTACAGGGCATTGCCCCCCGCGTTGCCCCAGACCGCGTTGTCGCCGGCGTTGCCCCAGCCGTCAGTCGCCGCCCCGGTGAGGTAGAGCGCCTCGACGTGGGCCGGGAGCCGGAAGTTGACACTGGCAAATACGCGGTCGAAGCCCTCGTCGGCCTGCTCCACGACCAGATCCGAAACGCACTCGCCGCCGCAGCCCTTCGAGCGGTGGCCGTCGCAGTCGTCCCCGGAACCATGCCCCCCATGCCCGCCGTGGTCGTCATCGCACCCTCCGGCGTGATGATGGTGCTCGCCATCCGAATGCTCGTCATCGTCGTGCGACGATCCGTGCACGCCCGCCGCCCTCTTGCCTTTCCCTTGGCCGCCCTTGCTGCCCGGGTTGCCCGGCGACGTGCCGGGGCCGTCGTTCCAGTTGTCATCGTGCCCGGGCGGCGGCGGGTCCTCGCCGTTGCCGACGCCCTCGTTGCCCTTGCCCGTCGCGCAGACCTGATCGACGTAGTACATGTCGTCGCCCAGGCCGCCGACCATGGTGTCGCCGCCGCGGCCGCCGTCGATGGTGTCGTCGCAGGCCGTCCCGAGAAGGTAGTCGTTGCGGGCAGTGCCGACGATCGTATGGCCATCGCACGCATCCACGGACAGCAGGAAAACGTCCGACGCCGTCGCGCCGAAGAGGTCCGTCGCCGTGACGCGGATTTCGAGCGGCGCGTCCGGGCTCGGCGGCGCCTCGCCGCTCAGCATCAGTGTGGAGGCGTCGAACGTCAGCCAATCCGGCAGCGCGGTACCGTCGGCCAGCGCCGCTGCGTACGCGAGCGTGTCGCCGAGATCGATGTCCGCGAAGGCGTCCGCCGGCACTTCGATGCCGAAGACCTCGTGCGCCTCGAGCTCCACGTCGGCCAGGGGCGTCACCAGGAACGGCGCGTCATTGCTGCCCGTGATCTCGATGACGATGTCGGCCGCCGCCGCAAGCGGGTCGAGCGCGTCGTCGTCCATCACCGTGTAGGCGAACGTTTCGACCAGCGTCTGCCCCTCGCCCAGCGTCTGGACTGTCTCGAGCCCGTTGTCGAGCGTGTAGCAGAAACTGCCGTCGCTCGCCAGCGCGAGCGAGCCGTAGACGCCGGCGAAGGCACCCGTCGTGGTGACGGTCAGCACCGTGTCGCGGTCGGGATCGCTGTCGTTGGCCAGGGCGTTCCCGGAGGCGACCAATGGCCCGTCCTCCTTGACGCTCGCGGCATCGTCGCCCGCGACCGGCGCGTCGTTCGCGCCGGTCACCGCGATCGTAAGCGTCGCCGCGGAACCCACCAACCCGTCGAAAGCTTCGTAGTCGAAGCGCTCCTCGACGACCTCGCCGCCGCGCAGCGCCTGCGCCGCCGCGTTGTCGAGCTGGTAGACGTAGGCGCCGTCCGCCGCCAGCGCGAGTTCGCCGAGCGCGGTGGCGAAGACGCCGGGCGCCGCGACGGTCAGCACCGTGCCGCGATCGACGTCCGAGTCGTTCGCCAGCACGGTGCCTTCAGCGATGAGGTCGCCGTCTTCCTGCACCGCGCCGGACTCGCCCAGCGCAACCGGGGCGTCGTTGGTGCCGGCAATGGAGATCGTCAGTTCGCTGCCGCCCGAAAGCGGGTTGAAAGGATCGTTGTCGCTGACGCCGTAGGCGAGGACCACGGTCTCCACCTCGCCCTCGCCGAGCGCCTGCACCGCCGGATCGTCGTTCGCGAGCACGAAGCTGAAGCCGCCGTGCGCCTCCAGCACAAGCGTTCCGTAGGGGCTCGCGGTTACGCCCGGCGTCGTCACCGTCAGAGTCGCCCCCGGGTCGGGGTCGCCATCGTTCGCCAGCACGCTGCCGGCGACCTCAAGCACCGCGTCCTCTTTCACCATCGCGGCATCCGCGACGGCCATGGGCGCACGGTTTTCCACGCTCTGCCTCAGCACCTCCGCGGAGAACTCCGGACCGCCGCAGAACGCGAGAGTCTCGATGCCGTTATCGGCGAAGAACCACCGGGTCAGCGTGACGCGGTCGCCAAGCCCGAAGTCCAGCACCAGGTCGTCGCCGGCGCGCGACAGCGCCACCTCGTCGACGGCGATGTCCACCAGCAACAGGCGATCGTCGCCCGTCTCGTCGAACACCAAGTCCTGGCCGCCGCCGCGGACGAAGAAATAGGTGTCGTCGCCCGTCCCGCCGAAGAGCTGGTCGTCGCCGCCCGCGCCGTTGATCAGGTCGTCCCCGCCTTCGCCAAAGATCGCGTTGGCGACGGCGTTGCCGCGGATGACGTTGCCGAGCTGGTTGCCGTAGCCCGTGGCGATGCCCGCGGTCAGGTCCAGGTTCTCGACGTTGGCGCCGAGCCGGTAGCCGTCGATGTAAGCCCGGACCGTATCGGTGCCCTCGCCGTCGAACTCCAGCACCGTGTCGCCGGCGCTGTCGACGTAGTACAGGTCGTCGCCCGCGCCGCCTTCCATCCAGTCGTCGGCGCCGCCGCCGTCGATACGGTTGTTGCCGGCGTTGCCGAGGATGAAGTTGAAGTCCGCGTTCCCGATCACGCCCAGGTCGGTGTCGCCGGTGAAGATCAGCTCCTCGACGTTGTCCGGCAGCGCCAGACTCACCGAACTGTACACGACGTCGTAGCCTTCGCCGGGGTTCTCGATCACCGTATCCGCGGTCACGATCACCCGCGGCGCCGGCTCCTCGTCTCCGGTCCCGATGTCGCAGTCGTCCGGCGGCGGGGGCGGCGGCAAGAACTCCATGACGCCGTCGACGATGTACGTGTCGTCGCCCATGCCGCCGGCCAGCGTGTCGATCCCTGCGCCGCCGTCGAGGAAGTCGTCGTTCCGGTCGTTCAGATAGCCGTCGTCGCCGCCGTAGAGGTAGTCGGCGCCGTCGCCGCCGTAGAGGAAGTCGTTGCCGGAGCCGCCGTCCAGCTCGTCGTCGCCCGCGCCGCCGTCCAGGGTGTCGTCGTTGCCGAGATAGTCGCCGTCGCCCGTTTCGATGCCGTCGTAGCCGCCGAACAGCGTATCGTTGCCGTCGTCGCCGTACAGCTCGTCGTTGCCGGAGCCGCCGTCGATCCAGTCGTCGCCTTCGCCGCCGTGGATCAGGTCGTCGTTTTGCGCCAGCAGCGTCGTGCCGCCGCCGTAGTCGCTGCCGCCGTACTCGTCGTAGTAGCCGCCGTAGTCGCCCTCGTCGCCGCCCACGCCGTCGTTGTAGAGCGCGTCGGTGCCGCCGTACAGGTTGTCGTCGCCGTCGCCGCCGAAGATCGAGTCGTCGCCAGCGCCCCCGTCGATGTCGTCGTCGCCGCCCAGGCCCTCCAGCACGTTGTCGCCGTCGTTGCCCTGGATCCAGTTGGCCAGCGGATTGCCGGTGCCGTCGAGCGTGACCACGTCGGGATCGTCGGCAAAATCGCCCAGCAACGCGAGGTCCTCGACGTTCTCGCCGAGCACGAAGCTGGCGCTCGCCTCGACGAAGTCCCGCCCGCCGCCAGCCTCCTCGACCACCTGATCGCCGCTGGAGTCGACGACGTAGAAGTCGTCGCCGTCGCCGCCCGCCATCAAGTCGTCGCCGGCCCCGCCGTCCAGGTAATCGCCGTCCGCGCCGCCCAGCAGCGTGTCGTTGCCCCAGTAGCCGTAGAGCTCGTCGTAGCCTCCGAGACCCGAGAGCAGGTTGTCACCGTCGTTGCCGTAGATACGGTTGTCGAGGTCGTTGCCGGCGCCCGAAAGGTTCTCGAAGCCCTGCAGGCTCAGTTCCTCGACGTTGTCCGCCAGCGTGTGGTCCACGCTGGCGAGCACGACGTCGTAGCCGCTGCCAGTCTCCTCGATGGCCACGTCTCCCGCGTCGTCGACGACGTAGTAGTCGTCGCCGCCACCGCCCGCCATCGTGTCGGCGCCCGAGCCGCCGTCCAGCCAGTTGCCATAGTCGCCCGCGATCAGTGTGTCGTCGCCGCCGTTCCCGTACAGGGAGTCGTAGCCGACGAGGTCCGTCAGCACGTTGGCCGCGTCGTTGCCGTTGATCACGTTGCTGAGCGAGTTGCCGGTGCCGTCGACGGCGACGGCGCCGACCAGGGTCAGCACCTCGACGCCCGAGGCGAGCGTGTAGGTAACCGAGCTGTAGACCGCGTCCCGGGAGTACCAGTCCGTTTCGATCACCTGGTCGCGGGCGTCGTCGACGAAGTATTCGGTGTCCGAGTTCGCCCGGCCGGTCATCGTGTCCGCGCCCTCGCCGCCGTCCAGGTACGCGGCGTTGGAGAGGATGTCGTTGCCCGCGCCGCCGAACAGGCGCGTAAACCAGCCGTCGTTGCCGGTGATCTCGTTGTCGAGGGTGTTGCCGGTGCCGGTCAGGTCGTCAAAACCCGTGAGCACCAGCCGCTCCACGTTGTCGGACAGCGTATAGTCTTGCGCGGTAATGACCGTGTCGACGCCCTCGTCGGCCGCCTCGATCACGACGTCGTCGGAATCCGCGATCAGATAGGTGTCTTCACCGGCCTCGCCCTGCAGCTCGTTGGTGCCCGCCCCGCTCATGAGGACGTCGTCCCCGGCCCCGCCGCGCAGCACATCGTCGCCGTATCCGCCGTCCAGCCAGTCCGAGCCGTCGCCGCCCAGCAGCAGATCGCTGCCGTCGCCGCCGTGCAGCTTGTCGTCGCCGTCGCCGCCGTCAAGGATGTCGTTCCCGGTGCCGCCGTCCAGCAGGTCGGCACCGCCGCCGCCGAAGAGCTGATTGTTGCCCACCAGGCCTTGCAGCCAGTCGTTCCCCGCGCCGCCGTCGAGGATGTCGTCGCCGTCCCCGCCGGTCAGGTAGTCGTCGCCCTCGCCGCCGAGGACCGTGTCGTTGCCCTCCTCGCCGTGCAGGACGTCATTGCCGTCGCCGCCGTCGATCCGGTCGTCGCCGAAGCGGCCGTAGATCTCGTCGTCCCCAGCGAGGCCGGCAAGGACGTTGTTCTGCGCGTTGCCGTAGATCAGGTTGTCCGAGGCGTCGCCGGTGCCTGCCGCCGCCGCGCCGATCAGCTCCAGCACTTCCGTCGATCCGGAAAGCGCGAAGTCCGCCGACGCCGCGACAATGTCCCTTCCCTCGCCGTCGAGCTCGATTACCTGGTCGGCGGAGTCGTCGACAAGGTAGAAATCGTCGCCCACGCCGCCCTGCATCGTGTCCGCGCCCGCGCCGCCGTCCAGGGTGTCGTCGCCCTCGTCGCCGACGAGCGTGTCGTCGTCGCCGTCGCCGGAGAGCAGATCCGCGCCCGCGCCGCCGGTGACGTAGTCCGCGCCGTCGCCGCCATAGGCGGTGTCGTCGCCTTCGCCGGCGTCGGCGAAATCGTCGCCCTCGCCGAGATCCACGAGGTCGTCGCCCGGCAGCGCCAGCACGATGTCGTCGCCGCCCAGCGTGTAGATGACGTCGTCGGCCGAGGTGCCCTCGATCACGTCCGCATCCGGCGTGCCGCTCAGGTCGAACCCGAGCGCGGCGATCAGCTCCGCGGCCGTATAGCTCGCGCCGTCGGAGAAGACGAACCGCTCGATCGGCGACGAGCCCGCTGCGTCGTTGGGGTCGAAGCCCTCGATGTGGATCTCGTCGCCCGCCGCTTGCGTCTTAATCAACAGCGATCCCAGGCCGAGTTTGACGGAGTTCAGCGTGATGCCGCCGAGCAGGTACAGGCTGTCGGTACCGCTCGAGTCGCCGAGGAACTTGGCGCCGGTGCCGAGCGAATAGAAGTACGTGTCGTCGCCGTCGCCGCCCGCCAGCCGGTCGGTCCCGAACCCGCCGTCCAGCTGGTCGTTGCCGTCGCCGCCGTCGAGCAGATCGTCGCCCAGCCCGCCGACGAGAATGTCGTCGCCGAGCCCGCCGGCGAGCTGGTCGTTGCCCTCGCCGCCTTCGAGCCGGTCGGCGCCCGCGCCGCCGAAGAGCTGGTCGTCGCCGCCGTCGCCGAACAGGCGGTCGTCTCCGTCGCCGCCGTCGAGCTGGTCCGCGCCGTGATAGGCCAAATCGAGCCCTTCATCGTCGCCGCGCAGATAGTCGTCGCCAGCGCCGCCGTCTAGGTAATCCGAGCCGCCGCCCCCGATCAACGTGTCGCTGTCTTCCCCGCCCGCAAGATCGTCGTTGCCGTGGAACTGGCCGTCGAGTTCGTTCGAAGCCGCATCGCCATGCAGGTAGTCATCGCCGGCGTCGCCCTCGATGAGGTCGCTACCGCCGCCGCCCAAGGCGATATCGTTGCCCTCACCGGCTTGCAGCACATCGTCACCAGCGAACTGGCCGGGGACGCGGATTGCGTTCCCGTCACCGTCGAGAACATCGTCGCCAGCCCCTCCGATCAGGATGTCCGAGCCACCTCCGCCTTCCAGGTAATCGTCGCCATCGCCGGCATCCAGAAGATCGTCGCCTTGGTAGGCCCCAGCAATGATGTCGTCGTCGGAGGCGCCATCTCCGAAGAGTTGGTCGCTGCCGTCACCGCCGAAGAGGAAATCACTGCCGCCGTTTCCGACCAGGTCGTCATCGCCGCCCTCGCCATCCAGCACGTCATCGCCGTGGTATTCGGCGGAGAGCACACTCGTCCGCGCGTCACCGTACAGGGTGTCGTTGTCCTCGCCCCCGTAAATTTCGTCGTCGCCGCCGCCACCTTCGGCGTAGTCGTCGCCCGCCTCGCCTTCGATGTAATCGTCGCCTTGGTATTGCGCGTCGAGTTTGTCGGACGGTTCGTCGCCGTACAGCGTGTCGGCCCCGTCGCCGCCAAAAATGACATCGGAACCGCCTCCGCCGATGAGCTGATCATTGCCCGACTCGCCATCGAGATAGTCGTCGGCATGGTATTCGCCCGGAAGATCCTCGGCACCATCATCGCCCCAGATCTTGTCGTCTCCAGCGCCGCCAAAGAGCTCATCCTCTGCGGCGCCACCAACCAACTGGTCGTTGCCGTCCCCGCCGTCGAGATAGTCCTGACCCGCATACTCCGGGGGCGTGTCCTTTAGGTCAGTGTTGTCGCCCCACAGCTCGTCTTCGCCAGCGCCACCGTAAAGTTCGTCGCTGCCGCCTTGCCCAACCAGGAGATCGGCGCCCTCGCCGCCGGAAAGCACGTCATTGCCGTGTTCCTCGGGCCTGACGTCGCCGATCAAGATACCGAAGCGCGTGCTGTCGCCGCTGATCCGGTCATCTCCAGCGCCGCCTTCAATGGCGTCGTTGCCGGCGCCGCCATACAGACGGTCCGAACCGTCGCCGCCGTCGATCACGTCGTCGCCATAGCCGCCGTCCACGTAGTCATCGCCCGCACCGGCGTCGACGATATCGCCTTCGTCAGACGGATCATCGACTCCGACCGACTGAATGGTGTCGACAGTGGTAAGTTCACCGTCAAGCACGACCTCGGAAGGGTAGAGCGCCCAGGTGGCGCCGATGATCTTGGCATTGGCCGGCGGCTGATACGGTGTTTCGTTCGGCCCCTTGATCCGCGTGCCGTTGTATGTGCCGCCGGCAAAGATGTAGTCGTTGCCCGCCCCACCCAGAATGTGGTCCCGCCCCGCACCGCCGGAGAGCAGGTCGTCGCCCGGGCCGCCATCGATGGCGTCATCGCCGTTGTAACCGGCGATGCCGTCGTTGCCATCGCCGCCCGAGAGGTTGTCGTTGCCACCTGAACCGAAGAGCACGTCGGCGAACCCTGGCTGGGCTTGGCCCGTGGTCACGACGTTGCCATAGGAGTCGTACTCGTAGTCGCCATCGTTATTGACGAAGGGCTTCTGATCGCCAGTGACTTGAAAGGTGGTTTGGCCGTCTTCGGCGGGCGTGTCATCCAGGTCGATACCCAACTGACCCGCTTGCCAGTTCTGGATCCGCATGCCGTCGCCCTGCCCGCGACGTGAAATGACCAGGTCCGTTCCGCCATCGCTGTTGTCCACCAACGTAAACGTGAACTGCTTGTCATCGGAAATCCAGGAGCCATCGGCGAGTTTTTTTCCGCCGGTGAGCGTCTGGCCATCGACCTCGATGCTGCCTTGCCCATCTTCGTCGCGGATCACATCGACGCCATCGCCAACCGAGAAGCGGTAGGTGTCGTTGCCGGCGCCGCCTTGCAGCTGGTCGCTGCCCTTTCCGCCGATCAACGTGTCATCGCCGGCTTCGCCGAGGAGCTTGTCGTTGCCATCGTCGCCGCGCAGCGTGTCGTTGCCATCGCCCCCAACAAGTTGATCTTTGCCCGGGCCGCCATACAGGATGTCGTCGCCGGCGCCGCCGCGCAGCACATCGTCCCCCGCGAGGCCGTCCAGCGTGTCATCGCCCCCGCCGCCAAACAGATAATCCCCCTCCGCCGTGCCAATGAGGGTGTCGCTTTCCTTGGTGCCGAACACCAGGTGGTAATCGGACAGGGCCCACTGGGCGGAGAGTTTCTCGAGGAGGTTGAGTTCGCCCTCGTCGGCGCTGCCACGGTACTCGGCCCAGGCATCGGTGGCCGCCTTGGAGCCGAATATGCCACCAATGATGGCTCCGCCAATGGCCAGCGCCCCCAGCACCGGCGCGCTGATCACGACGCCCGCCGCCACCGCAGCCCCGGCGGCAATCGCGACCACGGTGCTGCCGATCGCCGCCCCCGCCGCCGAGGCGGCCGCGTCAAGCGCCCACGCTTCCATGATCTTGCGGGCTTCTTCGGTGTCGCCGTTCTCCGCGGCGTTGGCGGATTCGCTGAGCGCTATGCCAAACAAAAGCGCGGAGCCGGCCGTTCCCAACCTTCTCAGCACACCGCGGGCGCCGGCCTTGATCTTTCCAGCTTCCGCCTCGGTTAGACCGTTCTCCCAGAAGTCCTTGAAACGCTGCACGGCCACGGGATTGTTCTTGATGTACTCCTGGGTATCCAAAATGTCCCGTTCGAGAAAATCGCCGACGTTAACTGATTCGGGGACGCCCCCCGTCGAAATGACTCTGAAGCCGCCATAGCCGGCATGTTCCGCCGAAGCATGGGTCACGAGTTTGAGCGCATCGCTAAAACCCATATTCTTCAGGTCGGCAACAGGAATCCCCTCGACATGGGTGATTCGGCTGCCATCCGCCAGCGCCTTCTTGAGTTCCGTCAGCACAAAAGCCGAGTCAGGCTTCGGGGAAAACGCCAACACCCTCACCTCGCCGACAGTGTCGGCCACAAAACGCGCTGAGGCGTGAGCCCAGGGGCCGTTGGAACCGTTGTAGAGCAAGCTGGTGTCGCCGCCAGTGAGCGCCAGCCACTTCTTTTGAAATTCCGGGTCCCCTAGAAACTGTCCGACATGGGTTTTATTGAGTACGCGGATGTCGGCATCGTCATCGATCATCCGCCTGATGTAGTCGTTGCTGTCCACGCCATTTATTTGCCCGCTATACAGCAAGGTCACAGATCCTTGGGTGTAGTTGGGCGCAGCATCCAACGACACTTGGGCCGCCAAGTCCATCAACTGCTTGGTGGTGTATGTGTTACCTGGTGCGGTCAGTTTGGCCAGTTCGTCAAGGGCTTGATCCAGAGTGAGCATGATCAAATCTCCTTGCCGGTCCGAGCGTCGATCAAGGTCAACTGGCAGCGCTTGTAGTCGGAAACGACCCCCCAGTCTTTATATTCACGCAACGCCTCCTTAATGTTGGCGATGGTTGCGTTATCCGGAGAAGAGTATCGGTCTCCCTTCCAAAAGCCTCTCATCTCGTATGCGATCGCGATTTCTTCCGGCGAGATTTCAGTCTGTGACAACCGATTTGTGCCAAACACGTAATACCCCTTGCGATCGACAAATGCCCAAAGACTGTGGTTGGCCTCCTCAATTTCTCGCCCCCCACCTTTGTAGAACAGCACCATGTCGCGCTCGCGGTCTACCGTCCATTTGTCGTGCTTGCTGTGTCCGGTACGTAACGTTTCCCGCGCCTTCCTGAAAAATTCTGAAGCCTCCTGTTCCAGTGGCGGGACATATTCGTTCTTGAAAGCCATGGCCTTTCTCCGTAGTTCAATCCCGGTACTCGTCAATGCGGCGGCGCCTATACGACCGTTCTGCATTGATCCTCAGGTTTATGCAATCGTTGGGGGCAGACAAGAACTCGCTTCTCGCCTGTTCGCGTCGGATTCAGGGCTCCCACGCTCATGCCCACTTGCCGCGCATCGGCGATCAGCTCCGCGGCCGTATAGCTCGCGCCGTCGGAGAAGACGAACCGCTCGATCGGCGACGAGCCCGCCGCGTCATTGGGGTCGAAGCCCTCGATGTGGATCTCGTCGCCGGGCGCCTGCGTCGTGATCAGCAGCGATCCCAGGCCGAGTTTGACGGAGTTCAGCGTGATGCCGCCGAGCAGGTACAGGCTGTCGGTGCCGCTCGAGTCGCTGAGGAACTTGGCGCCGGAGCCGAGCGAATAGACGTATGTGTCGTCGCCGTCGCCGCCCGCCAGCCGGTCGGTCCCGAGCCCGCCGTCCAGCTGGTCGTTGCCGTCGCCGCCGTCGAGCAGGTCGTCGCCCAGCCCGCCGATGAGGATGTCGTCGCCGAGCCCCCCGGCGAGCTGGTCGTTGTCCTCGCCGCCTTCGAGCCGGTCGGCGCCGTCGCCCCCGTCGAGCAGGTCGTCGCCGAAACTCCCCGCGAGCTGGTCGTCGCCCGTGCCGCCGAAGAGCTGGTCGTCGCCGAAACTCCCCGCGAGCTGGTCGTCGCCCGTGCCGCCGAAGAGCTGGTCGTTGCCGGCGTCGCCGAACAGGCGGTCGTTTCCTTCGCCGCCATCGAGGTAGTCGTCATCGCCCTCGGCCAGGTCGCCGCCGATGTCGCCGATCAGCTCGTCGTCGCCCGCGCCGCCGATCAGCGTGTCGCGCCCGCGGAAGCCCACCAGCACGTCGTTGCCGTCACCGCCGTCCAGGTAGTCGTCACCCCGCAGCGCGACGTCCACGTCCTCGGCGTCGCCGAAGAGCTGGTCGTCATCGTCCCCGCCGATCAGCGTGTCGGAGCCGCCGCCGCCCATGAGGACGTCCTCGCCGGCCTCGCCGTCGAGGAAGTCGTCGCCGGCGAGGTTTCCCGGCGTGTCGGACGCCTCGCCGGCCAGGGTGTCGTCGCCCTCGCCGCCGTAGAGAATATCCGCGCCGCCGCCGCCCACCAGCAGGTCGTCGCCCGCGCCGCCGTCGAGAAAGTCGTCGCCCTGCGCGGTATCCGGCGTGTCGCTCGCTTCGCCGTAGAGCTCGTCGCTGCCGTCGCCGCCATAGAGCGTATCCGCTCCGCCGCCCCCGATGAGGACGTCGTCGCCTTCCTCGCCGTCGAGAAAATCGCCGCCCTGCTTGTCGGCCGCCACGTCGGAGTTGTCGCCGATCAACTGGTCGTTGCCCGCCCCGCCGTACAGCGTGTCCGAACCTGCCGCGCCGACGAGGATGTCGTCGCCGTCCTCGCCATCCAGATAGTCGTCGCCGGCGAAGTCGTCGCCGCCGTCGCCGAACAGTTGGTCGTTGCCGGCGCCGCCGAACAGCGCATCGGAACCCTGGTTGCCTTCCAGGATGTCGTCGCCGTCGCCGCCGTCCAGGAAGTCCGCGCCGTGGAACTCCGCGGCCAGCGAGTCGGTGGAGTTGTCGCCGACGAGGACGTCGTTGCTGCTGCCGCCGAGCAGCGTATCGTCGCCGCGATCGCCGAACACCACGTCGGCGTCCGTGCCGCCGTCGGCGAAGTCATCGCCCGCGCCGCCGAAGATCCAGTCCTCGCCCGCGCCGCCGATCAGCCGGTCGCCGTCGCCGTCAGCCGCCGTCGAAACGCTCGCGTTCAGGAACGTGTAGCGGTAGGTCGTGGCATCGCCGTTGGCGATCACCTCGCGGCTCACGCCCCAGCTGCGCTGGACGAAGCTGCGCTCGTCGTCGCCGACGAGGATGTCGTTGCCGCCGCCGCCGACCAGCGTGTCCGCCCCGCCGCCGCCGAGCAGCGCGTCGTTGCCCGCGGTGCCGATCAGCTGGTCGCGGCCGGCGCCGCCATCCAGCCAATCGCCCTTGAGCCCGCTGGCCGCCTGCGCCTCGCCTCGGACCATCGCCTCGTCGAGCGCAGTTTCAACGTCGCCGAAGATCAGGTCGTCGCCGTCGTCCCCGGCGAGCAGGTCCTGCCCGTCGCCGCCCTGGATCTTGTCGTTGCCGGCGCGCGCATCGACGATGTCGTCGCCCGTACCCGCCGTGACCCACGAGCCTCCTTCGCCCAGCGTCAGCTCGTCGTCGCCGTCCCCGGCGTCGATCACGTCGTCGCCGCCGCGATCGGCGATGATCGTGTCGTCCCCGCCGCCGGACTGGATCAGGTCGTTGCCGGCGCTGTCGTAAAGCGTGTCGTCGCGGCCTGGCTGCGCCTGGCCGGGATCGGTAATGACATTGCCGAGGTCGTCCGCCTGCCTCTGCACGCCGTCGGCCGCCGGATCGAAATCGATCGGGGCGAGATCGCCGAGGATGGTGCGGGTGGTTTCCGGGACGGTCGCAAAGCCTTCGTCGATGGCGTCGAATTCGATAGACAAGCTATGCGAAGCCGGCGTCGCCCCGGAGCCGGGATCAGCCTCGAGGAAGGTTGCCGTCAAGCTGAGAGTGGCATCGGCGTCCACGTCACCGACGCTTTGCAACGCAAACGTGAGCTGTGTCTGCCCTTGCGCTAGCGCGATTTCCAGATCGCCGCCAGCGAAGGGGAGAAACCGATCTCCCGTCACAATACCGAAAGCCGTGGTGTCGCCACCGTTGAGCGACAGACGGATCGCCTCACCCTCGGCCGCGGCGGTGTTCAGGAACACGCTGACCGTCTTGCCCTGGCCCTCGGCGAGCGCCGTGGCGGGATCGGTCGGGGCCTCGTGCCCCAGATCGGTCATCCAAGGATTTACTGCGGTGGCGTCGCGCACCTCGATCTTGGCCTGTCGGGCGAAGCTTAGACTCAGCGCGCCGTCGGCTTGCTCGGCGGTCGGCAGCCGGAAATTCTCAACGATGATGACGTTACCGGCCCCACCCAGCCCATCGCCCGAGATTCGAAGCTGTCCGCCATCGCCCCACGTCGACCTTCCCAGAAACGTGTACGTGAGCCCGAGGTCCCCGTCCGCCCACGTGTTCGGTCGCAGCCACGTCGCCCCACCGGTCAGGATCGCCTCGCCGAGCTTGATTCGACCCAGGAGATCATCGTCTTCGTAGATCGTGTCGCGGCCATCGCCTGTGGCGTAGAAGTAGGTGTCGAACCCGCTTCCGCCGACCAGATGGTCATCGCCCTGGCCCCCGCCGATGTCGTCGGAGCCGCGTCCCCCCACCAAGACATCGTTACCGCCGCCGCCGAAGAGCGAGTCGGCTTCGTTCCCGCCGAGCATGATCTCGTTGGCGTCCGAGCCGGTGAACTCCAATTTCTCGTCGTCAACCTGCACGGCCCACACCGGCGCAGCGTTCAGGGCGGTCCCGGAAAGCGCGTTCCCACCTGCCGTCTGTTCGATGTAATCCCTTGCGCTTGCCCAAAGACGGGGTTGTGCTCGGCTCTGCGCTCCATTAAGTGCGATGTTGCGCACATCGAAAAGAACTCCGCCCGAAACCTGGTCAAAGAAAGGCTCAAGGACGCCGGGATCCACGAAGTTGTAGAACTCGATACCGGCCGCTATGACGGCGTCCCGGATCGAAGCAGTGTCCCCCGCCACCGACGGAGCGAGCTTCTGCATGTCGGCCCCGAATCGGTCGAGGAGTGCAGTCGACGCCTCAAGTCCGGGTTCCTCATAGGCGAATTGATACCGAACAAGCCTCTCAAGAAAATCCAACTGTTGATCCCGGCGGAGATCACGTGCGTACAGGACCTCATCCAGCATCAACCGCAATAGCGAAGGCAACTTGATCGACGCTTCCTTGAAGGATTCGCTACCCAAGGCGGCCAAGTGAAGCGAGATGGCGTGCCGATCGAACTCGGTTGCCTCGGTGTTGCCTAGGGAAATGAGCTGACCTACCGGGTTGGCGAAGGTGAAGCCTTCCGTGCGAAGGCGGCTCAGGATCTCGCCCTCGATGGAGTGGTTATCGACCATCTTCTCGCGCTCGGCGAGAACCGCCGAATCGAGCTTGTAGGCTGGCTCGGAGGAAGTTTCGTCGAGCACAATCAATTGCCGGAGCGCCTGCGCATCGGCAGCGTACTGAACCCCGAGGCTGTCGATGTAATCGGCGACCCTCCGAACGACATCCACGTTGATGGCGGACTCGAACGGTGCCACCGCAAACGTCGTAGAGGTGCCCCATCCGGTCGTGGGGTCGCCGAAAAAGGCGGTCATTAGCGACGCTAGTCCGCCCCCGAGCGAATGGCCGGCAAAGCGAATGGGCAGTGCCGTTCCGTTGTAGGCCTTGACCTCAAGGTAAAACCGTACCGCGTCCAGAAGCTGGGGGCCGGGCAAGCCCGCGAAGAGCAGGACGTTGTTCTTCCAGTCGTTGAGGGCGTTTTCGTTCGATATGACATCGGTACCGCTCGTGCCCCCGTACACGATCACAATCTCCTGACCGTTCGTGTACGCGCCGGCTTGAAACCCACTGGGGAAAATGCCGGTTTCCTGTTCAGTGGCGCCGCCACCGTCCAAGATCTCTCGACGAGGCACCAGGCTCCATCCGAGAGGGATGAAGGGTTCGTTTTGCGCCGTACGATCGCGGAGGTAACCTCGTGACACAAGCTGAGCGTACTGGAGAAGCAGGTTTGTCATCTCTTGCACTCCACGGCCGGAAACCTTGGAAAAATTTAGAAGATGAAAGGGAAAGTAATTGTTCCTAAGCTCGGTGGACCTATTCGCCGCGCGATCGATCTATGTATAAGTATTGGCGATCAACGTTGTCGAGGGTATCTAGTCGCTGCTTAGCCTCAAGACTTATTAGCTGGCCCTCTCGCGCCGTGCCAGTGAAGAACAATGCCCCCCGGTACGCCAATAGGTTGGGCTGCAAGCCCTCAGGAAGTTCTCGGAACGATAGTCTCTGCCAATCCTTGCCTTTGAGTTGAAAGGCTGTGTAGCGCGTACCGCGCCTGAGCTTGTAATCCAGTCGTGCATCGGTGTTTTCCACAATGCCAATCAGATACCAATCCCCTTTTGGCGTTACGTTTAGAACCAGTGGAGTTAAAGTCCCCTCCCACCGCGTCTTTCCCACCCCCGGCAAATCCGCTTCAAGCCAGGCTGAATAGAACATCAACCCATTCCCCCGCCCCATCTCCCCGCGCATCACGCGTGATTCGCCCCGGGTCACGACGATGACCTCGCCGGTGGAGAACTTCACCTCCTCTCTCCACCAGTAATCGGTCGTGCTCTCCTTGAGACGTCCGTCCGCCGTGCTCGACGTGCCACACGCCGATGCAATAAGTGCGAACGTCAAAATTCCCGCCAGCCTCGCCACGTTCCAAATCGTCATTGGTTGCTTCCTTTCAACATGCTCAAAGTTCGCTGTATCTTTACTTACCGGCAACTCAATCATTCGGCCGGCCCCACGTGAGCCGCCGTTTCGGTTTCCCGCCGCTCGTCCACCACCCCCATCCGCCTCACGCCGCCCTCAGGACCCATCACCAGCACCTCGTCCACCTGCAGGCCCTTCGGGATCTGGTGCGTGATGAAGAGCATGGTGACCTTGCCCTTGAGGCGGTTGATGGTCTGGGCGAAATGCTCGGCGGTTTCGACGTCGAGGTTGGAGACGGCTTCGTCGAAGACGAGGATGCGCGGCCGGCGCAGCAGCGCCCGCGCGATGGCGAGCCGCTGGCGCTGGCCGCCGGAGAGGCCGACGCCGCGCTCGCCGATGGGCGTCTGGTAGCCGTTGGGCAGCGCCTCGATCACGGAATGGATCTCGGCGGCCTGGCAGGCGCGCACCACGTCCTCGAAGCTCGCGTGGGGATGGGCGAGCGCCAGGTTGTCGTAGAGGGTGCCGGCGAAAAGCACGGTCTCCTGCGGCACGACGCCGAAGACCGAGCGCAGCTCGTTGGCGGCCAGATGGCGGATGTCGGTGCCGTCGAGCAGGATGCGCCCGTCGGAGGGCGGATAGAAGCCGAGCAGCAGCTTCGCCAGCGTGCTCTTGCCGCAGCCGGACGGGCCCATGAGGACGGTGAGCTTGCCGGGCGGGAGCTGGAGGTCGAGGTGGCGAAAAAGCCACGGATGCTGCTCGGAGTAGCGGAAGCTCACCTGCTGCAGCTCGATGCGGCCGCGGCCACCGCTCTCGCGCCGCGGCGTGAGGGCGTAGGGCTCCGCGGGCATGTCCATTATGTCGCCGAGGCGCTTGACCGCGACGGAGGCCTGCTGGAATTCCTGCCACAGCGCGACCAGGCGGAGCAGCGGCTGGCTCATGCGCGAGGCAAACATCTGGAACGCGACCAGCATGCCGATGGTGAAGCCTTCGTTTTGCATCACCAGCAGCGCGCCCACGACCAGGATGCCGAGCAGCATCGCCTGCTCCAGCGCGTTGGCGATGACGTTGTAGGTGTTGCCGAGCTGGCGCGTGGTGAAGCCCGCGGAGAGGTAGGACGCCAGATAGTCGCCGAAGCGCCGCTCGAGCTGCGGCTCCATTTGCAGCGACTTGGCGGTGGTCATGCCGGCGACGTACTCGGTGAGGAACGCCTGGTTGCGCGCGCCGAGCAGGAACTGGCGGTTGAGCTTCTCGCGGAAGACCGGCGCCACCAGCAGGCTCAGGCCCGCGATGCAGCCGAGCAGCGCCACCGCGATGAGCGAGAGCTGCCAGCTGTAGAGGAACATCACCGCCAGAAAGATGAACAGGAACGGCAGGTCGAGGATCAGGCTCACCGCCGCGCCGGAGACGAACTCGCGGATCGTCTCGACGCCGTACAGGCGCGCCACCACGGTGCCGGTGGGACGGTGCTCGAAGTACGGCACCGGCAGCTTGAGCAGGTGCGCGAACACGCGGCTGCCGAGCACCGCGTCGACGCGGTTGCCCGTGTGCAGCACCAGGTACTGCCGCAGCCAGGTCATGCCGGCCGAGAACAGCATGAACATGGCCAACGCGACGCCGAGCACGATGAGCGTGCTGTGGGTCTGGTGGACGATGACCTTGTCGATGATGACCTGGGTGAAGATGGGCGTCGTGAGGCCCACCAGCTGGATCGCCAGCGAGGCGAGCAGCACGTCGCGCCAGATTTTCTTGTGCTTGAGGAGCTCCGGCACGAACCAGCAGAAGCCGAACGGGCGCTTCGACGGCGTGGCGTGCGGATCGTCGACGTGCTCGCCGGCCTCGCGCGATGCGAGCAAGGCGAAGCCGGCGTACTCTGCAGCGAAATCCGCGATGGGCAGCGTCTCGGGCTGCTGCGCGCCGGGGCGGATGACGAGCACGCGCTCGGCGTCGGCGCGAAGCAGCAGGGCGAGCGTAACCGGGGGCGGGGGGCGCGCCGCCGGCGGCGGGTGCAGACGCTGCCGGCGGCGCGGTGGCGGAATCGGAAGCAGCGACCGCCCCCGAGGCGGTGGGTTTCCCGCGGACGAAGAGCAGCGCCGGCTGCGGCAGATCGGAAATGCGCTCCGCCTTCACGTCGCGCACCGACGCCTTGAAGCCGAGATCGGCCATGGCCTCCAGCAGCTGCGCGATGGAATGGGGCGGCGGATGGCTCCCGAGCGCGAGGCGGGAGTCAAACGGCACGCGATGAAGCTGGCAAAGGCTTCCGAGCGACCACCCGAAATCCGCGGTCGAGAGCGCCAGCGCGCCGTGCCGCGGGCTTCTCCTCCCAGTCCCCACGATGCCGAACCTCGACGTCGAACGTCGTCGCCGACCGCACGTGAAGCCGGCCGGCCCATTCAGCAGCAGGCGGCGTGGCCGCTCGCTACCCCCAAGTCACCATTTGGAACCGGGTGGAGGACGAAGGACTCAGGGTCTCCGCGTGTGCCGCGTGCCTCGAGGCATGCTGGTCGTCCCGGTTTCCGTGCGGTGTTCGCCGCTGGTTGCTTTGCTTATGGGTCCCGGCGCCCCGCTGCCCGCGAGGAGCTTCGGCGCGCTGGATGTTTCACATCGCAACGGAAGCGAGAATGCAGAATCAAGGTGCCGAATGCAACTTAAATTTCGTGCAAGCGCCTGATTTATTGATAATAAATCTAACAAAATGGGAGATTTTGCAGAAAAATTTACCATCGCCGTCGTCCTGTATCCCCGATCGGTTGCTTCCTGGCGAAGCGAAATCGCGATGTAACCGGTTGCGTGGTTCTGACCCCCATGACGCATGCCTGCGCGCCGGGAGGAACACGAACGGTGAGACGCTTATCGCGGCCGTATTGAGGGTGCGTCCTTGAGGACTTGCTCGAGAGGTAACAGGTAAGAACTGGCCAGGTGTTCTCCACCCCGCGGCGGTCTTCGACGTCTACCGATAATCGAAGCCCCATCGCGTGCAAGATCGCTTCGAGGCTGCGCAGCTCCGGATTGCCCTGCTCGGAAAGCGTGCGATACAGAGTCTCCCGATTGAGACCCACCTTCTCGGCGAGCTTGCCGATTCAGCTTAAAAGCCACACTGAGGGCTAGTGTCCCGAGTCGCGAGTTCGGTGATCGATCCGTCGTCGTTGTGGGAGCGTCTGCGTCGCAAAAGTGCCGAAATCGGCGCCAGAGGCGAAGCAAACCGCAGCCAGGTTGAACACCTGGCGAGGATTTGCGCCAAAGCGTCCCGCGCAGGGCAAAGCAGGTTCCAAGCGCCGTCCGCTTGGAAGCGACCCCGCAGCGGGACGGTGGAGCGCCGGATGCGCGGTCCTCACACGCGCCTTTACGGTCGCATCCCCGGAAAACCGGGGCCCCTGCTCCACGTTCCGGCGCGTCGCCGATTCTCGGCATCTTTTGTTCAACGAACTAGCAACTCGGGACACTAGCGGCGGACGCAGCTATTACAATGCCGCGTCTTGCGCGCGCAGCGCTTGGCCGTACGGCCTCCTTACATCGGTCCCCTATGCGCCCCCTCACCCTCGTCGTCCTCTTCCTCGCCGCGCTCTTCTCCACCTGGCACTGGTGGCAGCTGGGACAGCCGGTCAACGTGGCGGATGCGCCGTCGAAGCGCATCGCCTGTGTGTCCTACGCGCCGTTCCGGCTGGCGGGGGAGACGCCGTTCGACCAGGATGCGTTCGTCCCGCCCCGGCGCATCGAGCAGGACCTGCGCGCGCTCTCGAAGGAGTTCGACTGCGTGCGCACCTACTCGGTAAGCCAGGGGCTCGCCGCGGTGCCGGCGGTGGCGGAAAAGCTGGGGATGAAGGTGCTGCTGGGCATCTGGATCGGGCGCGACCGCATCGAGAACGAGCGCGAGCTGGCGGCGGCCATCGAGGTGGCGAAGCGGCACCGCGACACGGTGCGCGCGGTGATCGTCGGCAACGAGGTGCTGCTGCGCAAGGAGCTGCCGGCCGAGACGCTCGCCAACCATATCCGGCGGGTGAACGGCGCCACCGGGCTGCCCGTGACCTACGCGGACGTCTGGGAGTTCTGGCTGGAGCACCGGGAGCTCGCCCCGGCGGTGGATTTCGTCACCGCCCACATCCTGCCGTACTGGGAGGACGAGCCGGTGGCGGTGGAGCAGGCGATTGCCCATGTGCGCGATGTGTACGGCCTGGTGCGGGCGGCCTTCCCCGGCAAGGAGATCCTGATCGGCGAGACCGGCTGGCCCAGCGCCGGGCGCCAGCGGCGCGGCGCGGTGCCGAGCCTTGCGAACGAGGCGCGCTTCATCCGCGAGTTCCTGGGCTGGGCGGGCGAGGCCAAGGTGCGCTACAACGTGATCGAGGCGTTCGACCAGCCGTGGAAGCGGCGGCTGGAAGGCACCGTGGGGGGCTACTGGGGGCTGTTCGGCTCCAACCTGGAGCCCAAGTTTCCGCTGCAGGGTCCGGTGACCGAGGATCCCGCGTGGATCGCCGGCATCGCCGGCGGTGGGCTGGTGGGGTTCGCGTTTCTGCTCCTCCCGGCTTTGACCGGGCGGCGGCCCGGGTGGCGCGGGGCCGTGCTCCTGCTTCTGGCCGGCAACGCGACCGGCGGCGCGCTGGTGGCACAGGTAAAGCGCATGTTCCTTGCCAACCGCGATGTGCTGGAGTGGGCGGTAACCGGAAGCTACACCGCTTTGGCGTTCGTCACGGCGTTTATGTTAGCGCTCACTATTGCGCCGTGGATCGATGGCAAGGCGCCGCCGGCGTGGCCCATGTCTCTGGCCGAGCGCAGCAATCCGGCATCCGCCGACAGCCGCTGGCTGGGCTGGGCGCGGTTCGCCTGGCTGTTCGGAGCAGCGATGGCGGCGGTATTGCTGGTGTTCGACGCCCGCTACCGGGACTTTCCGCTGGCGCTGTTCGCGCCGGCGGGGGTCGGTTTTGCCCTGCTGTCGCTGATCGGCGTCGGTGCCGGAATCGCCCGCCGGGCGGGCGTGGAGGAGCGGGTCCTGGCGACGGTGATCGCGGTCTGTGCACCGGTCGTCCTGGTGCTGGAGCGGCCGTCCAACACCGACGCGATGCTGTGGGTGGGCCTAAGCCTGCTGCTGGCCGCAGCGGTCTTCGTGCCCGGCCGCCGCGCGGGCCAGCACCAGCAGGCCCACTAGAAAACCCGCCGCGCCGGCCTCATAACAGTACAGCACGAGGCCGGCGACGCCGAAGGCTGCCGCCGCCAGCGCCGCGCCCGCGGAGCGCCGCCACAGAGCGAGGGCGGCGGCGATGAGGGCCGCCCAGCCCAGCCCGTAGGTGGAAAACGTGGCGATCACGAGGCTGCGCACGGCGCACCACCACGGACCGGCGCCGGCGTCGCAGACATGGGCGATGGCGGCCGGCTGGACCAGCTGGTAGCGCAGGAGCGCGGCGAGCAGGCCCGTTGCGGCAATGATCATCCAGGGAACGGAACGAGGCATTCGAAAGCGGCTCCAGGGTTCGTTGCAGCGCCCGGAAACAGTGCCGAACCGGGCGGCGGCGCCCGCAGTCGGGGCATGAATTTCCTGCAAAAGCTGTCGTTGGTTGGAGACAGCTTGCGTCCGGCCACGGTTGAGCTAGAATTCGCCGCCGCTTGGCACTCGGCAGTAAGGCGATCGCCGTGATCCCCCACCGGAAGGGGGATGACGGCGAGACGCCAGAAACGCGCAAGGAAAGTATCGGTCCCCGGGCATGGCTTCTGCTATTGCCTTGGCGTCGGACTCCTCCGCCGCGCGGATTCTTGCCGTGCCGAAGCATAGCAGCAGGGGCCCGGGGAGCGATCGCCGGGCCCTTCGTTTATGAGGTGAATCTCTTGAGCAACTCCGTCGACATCGCCGCCGGCGCGCGCCGCCTGCCCCGATTCCGCTTTGGTGCGTGGCTTTCCGCGCTCGTGATCGCGGCCACGGTCGCCGCCGGCAACTTCGGCCTGTGGGCCTGGGTGAACCAGCCGGCGCCGGCGCCGGACGTCGACGCCAAGGTGAAAGGCTTCGCCTACAGCGGATTCCAGCGCCACCAGAACCCGCTCAGGGACCGCTTCCCGACCCAGGACGAGCTGGCCGCCGACGTGCAGCTGCTGGCCAGGCACACCGACCGGATCCGGACCTACTCGGTCACCGAGAACGCCGCCGTGCTGGCCTATGCGCGCCAGCTGAACCTGAAGGTGACCGCCGGCGCCTGGCTGGACCGCCGCCAGGACCACAACGCGCGGGAGATCGCCGCGCTGGTGCGCGCCGCCCGCAGCCACCGCAACATCGACCAGGTGATCGTCGGCAACGAGACGGTGCTGCGCAACGACCTCTCGCCGAAGCAGCTCGCCGCCTACATCCGCAGCGTGAAGTCGAAGGTGAAGGTGCCGGTCACCACCGCCGAGCCGTGGCACGTGTGGCTCAAGAACCCGGAGCTGGCGCGCAGCGTGGACTTCATCACCGTGCACCTGCTGCCCTACTGGGAAGGCGTGCCGGTGGAGGCCGCGGTGGACCACGTGTTCCTCCGTCTGGAAGAGCTGCAGAAGGTCTACCCGCGCAAGAAGATCGTCATCGGTGAAGTCGGCTGGCCGTCCAATGGCGACCGCGTCAAGCTTGCCATCGCCTCCCCGGCAAACCAGGCGCTGTTCACCCGCGAGTTCCTCGACCGGGTGCAGGGCACCAAAGTGGACTACTTCCTGATGGAAGCCTTCGACCAGCCCTGGAAGATCTCCGAGGAAGGCCGCGCCGGCGGCTACTGGGGCATGTTCCACGCCGACCGCACGCCCAAGTATCCGCTTTCCGGCCCGGTGATCGCCGACCCGGCGTGGCAAGCGAAGGCGGCGCTGGCCTCGCTGGCCGCCGTGCCGTTCATGCTCTGGTTCGCGCTCGCGTTCCGCCGCTTCCGCCTCGCGGGCAAGGTGTTCTTCGCGGCGCTGATCCAGGCCTCCGTCGCGCTGGTGGTGTGGCTTACGGCGCTGCCTTTGGAGTTCTACCTGCGCCCGGTGGACTGGGCGATGCTGGCGATCCTGATTCCGGCGCTGATCGCGATGCTGGGCGTGCTGCTGGCCAACGGCTTCGAATTCACCGAAGTGCTCTGGCGCGGAAAGTGGAAACGTGAGTTCGGGCCCAAGCCGCTGACGGCGGGCAACGCGGCGCCGTTCGTGTCGGTGCACCTGGCGTGCTGCAACGAGCCGCCGGAGATGGTGATCCTGACGCTGGAGAGCCTGCAGCGGCTCGACTATCCCAGTCTGGAAGTCATCGTCGTCGACAACAACACCCGGGACGATGCGCTGTGGCAGCCGGTCGAGGCCTGGTGCCAGGCGGCCGGCGAGCGCTTCCGCTTCTTCCATCTGCCCAAGTGGCCGGGCTTCAAGGCCGGCGCGCTCAATTTCGCGCTCGAGGAAACCGATCCGCGCGCGGAGGTGGTGGGGGTGGTGGACGCCGACTACGTGGTGACGCCGGACTGGCTCTCCTCCCTGATGG
The DNA here is from genome assembly GCA_049322755.1 of Pseudomonadota bacterium. GTDB lineage: Bacteria > Pseudomonadota > Gammaproteobacteria > Burkholderiales > UBA6910 > DATIUV01. The sequence goes on from JBMOQX010000040.1 coordinate 43,879, forward strand.
GCCATTTCGAGGAGCCGCGGGTGGCCGTGGTGCAGGCGCCTCAGGCGCACCGCGACTTCGAGCACAACTTCTTCCAGCGCATGGCGGCGTTCGAGTTCGACGGCTTCTTCCGCGTCGGCATGCATCACCGCAACGAGCGCAACGCCATCATCCAGCACGGCACCATGACGCTGATCCGGCGCAAGGCGCTGGCGGAAACCGGCGGTTGGGCCGAGTGGTGCATCTGCGAGGATGCCGAGCTGGGCCTGCGCCTGATGCACGCCGGCTACGAGACGCGCTACATCGACCGCGTGCTGGGCCGCGGTCTCACGCCTTCCGACTTCAAGGCGTTCAAGTCGCAGCGCATGCGCTGGGCGTTCGGCGCGATGCAGATCCTCAAGGGCCGCTGGAGCTGGCTCACGAAGCGCGGCCCGCTCACCGCCGGCCAGCGCTTCCACTTCCTCACCGGCTGGTTCTCGTGGTTCGCCGACGCGCTGCATTTCGTGTTCACGATGGCGTCGCTGGTGTGGACCATCGGCATGCTGATGCTGCCCAAGCACTTCACGCTGCCGCTGGACCTGTTCCTGGTGCCGGTGCTGGGTTTCTTCGTCGCCAAGGCGCTGTTCGGACCGCTGCTCTATGCCCGGCGCGTGGACTGCGGGCCGAAGGACGTGTTCGGTGCGTCGCTCGCCAGCATGGCGCTGTCGCACGCGATCGCGCGCGGTGTGTTCGAGGGTCTGTGGCGGAAGCAGGGCGTGTTCATCCGCACTGCCAAGACCGCCGGCCAGCGCGGCAAGCTGGCCGCGATGCTCATGGTGATCCGCGAGGAGACGCTGATGCTGGCGGCGCTGGTGCTGGGCGCGGGCCTGGTGGCGGTTCTACTGCAGGGCCAGCGCGAGGCGCTGCTGTGGGCGTCGATCCTGGCCGCCCAGGCGCTGCCTTACTTGTCGACGCTGGCCAGCGCGGTGATCTCGGTGCGCGAAAGCACGGCGCCGAAGAAGGCGGCGGTTCCCGCCGGGCAGGCACCCGCGCAGCCGCAACGGGTCCCGGCGCTCGCAACCGCGACCGCCTGAACGGAATCCGCTGACGGCGAGCTTCACGCACGCTTGAAACGCTCCCGCACTACCGCCGTGCGCGGCAGCTCGAAATCCAGGAACAGGAACTGGTCCTGCGGTTCGCGGGCGTGATCCGGCACGCGGGCGCAGGGCCAGTCGCGGGCGCGCATTCCCTCCGGCACCAGCGCGTGCTTCTTGCGCGGATCCAGCAGCAGGACTTCGCCGACATCGTGATGCCGCGCGCGCGACTGCGCGTCGACGATGCCGAGCCGGCCCGCGTGCACCACCACGATGACGAAATACCAGTTGGGGTAGTTGCGCCGGTCGTCGTGCAGGCTCACCGGACCGGCACCCTGCACGGTGAAGCGGTCGAGGCAGAACAGGCCGAGCGGCAGCGTCAGGCGCTGCGCCAGTTGCCGGCGCAGCAGGTCGATGAATCCGTAGGAGAGCTCCGCGCGCACGGCATTCAGCTCCCGCGTCTCGTCGAACGGAAACCCGTCCGCGCAGAGCGAACGCGCGCGCGGGAACAGCGGTCCGAGCCGCTCCCGGGCGTGATCGACGCACAGCCCGGTGGGCACCAGGGTGGCATAACGAGCGGACATGGCGCCGGAATCCTACGCCACCCGGCGGCGGCCCGCCAGCGCGGTTACTCGGCCAGCAGCAGCTTGCGCGCCTTCGCCAGTTCGGCGCGCTGCTTGGCGCTCACCTTGGGAAAGTGCAGGCCGAGTCCGTCCAGCGCGTCAACGATGGCGCCCGCCACCACCAGCCGCGTGAACCACTTGTTGTCCGCGGGCACCACGTACCACGGCGCGTGCGGCGCCGCAGTGTGGCGGATGGCGTCCTCGTAGGCCTTCATGTAGTCGCGGAAATGGCCCCGCTCCTTGACGTCCGCGGCCGAGAACTTCCAGTGCTTCTCGGGCTCGTCGAGCCGCGCCAGGAAGCGCTTCTTCTGCTCGTCCCGGGACACGTGCAGGAAGAATTTCAGCACCAGGTAGCCGTTGTGCGCCAGGTAGCGCTCGAAGCCCGCGATTTCCTCAAAGCGCTGGCGCCAGATGTTCCCGGTCACGAGTTGCGGCGGCAGCTGCTGTTTGGCCAGGTACTCGGGGTGCACGCGCACCACCAGCACCTCCTCGTAGTACGAGCGGTTGAAGATGCCGATGCGACCGCGCTCGGGCAGGTTCTTCATGCAGCGCCACAGGTAGTCGTGGTCCAGCTCCTCGGCGGAGGGCGCCTTGAACGCGGTGACGTGCACGCCCTGCGGATTCACGCCGCTCATCACGTGCTTGATGGTGCTGTCCTTGCCCGCCGCGTCCATCGCTTGGAACACCAGCAGCGCGCCCCACTGGTTCTGGGCGTAGAGCTTTTCCTGCGCTTCGGCCAGCCAGTCGACTCCCCGGGCCAGCATCTCCCTGGCTTCGTCCTTCATCTCCGACTTGAGCCCGCAGGTGTCGCCCGGGTCGTGGTCCTTGAGGCGGAACTTCTTGCCGCGGGTGACGCGGTACGGGGCGATGAACTCGCGCAGGCGCTTGTGGTTGATTCTCGGCATGGGACCCCCGGCTCGGTACGCGTTGGGGGATTCTAGCGCGCACGGCCCGGCGGCCGTTCAACGTCAGGCGCCACCGCCGGCGCCGCAGGATGCGATAATTCGCGCCACGAGGGAGGATCGCGACGGATCATGGCCACCATCAGCTACCTGACGACCGTGCAGTTCGATTTCGGCGCGATCCGCCAGACCCGCGCCGAGTGCGAGCGGCTGCGCATCCGGCGTCCGCTGCTGGTGACCGACCCCGGCGTGGTCGCGGCCGGACTGCTGGAGCGTCTGCGCGAGAGTCTGGACCCGTCGATGGCGATGGAGGTGTTCGACGCCACGCCCGCCAATCCCACCGAGGACGCGGTGCTGGATGCGCTGGCCCGCTACAGGGAGTCCGAGGCCGACGGCGTGATCGCGCTGGGCGGCGGCTCCAGCATCGATCTCGCCAAGGCGGTGGCGCTGCTGGCCACCCATCCGCAGCCGCTGACCCAGTACGCGGCGGTGGAAGGCGGCGCCGCGCGCATCGGCTCCATCGTCGCGCCGCTGATCGCCATTCCCACCACCGCCGGCACCGGCAGCGAGGTGGGGCGCGGCGCCGTCATCGTGCTGGCCGACGGCCGCAAGCTGGGACTGATCTCGCCGCACCTGCTGCCCAAGGTGGCGATCTGCGACCCGGAGCTGACGCTGGGACTGCCACCCTATCTCACCGCCGCCACCGGCATGGACGCGGTGGCCCACTGCATCGAGACCTTCCTCGCGCCGGCGGTGAATCCGCCCGCGGAGGCCATCGCGCTGGATGGCCTGGCGCGCGCCGCCGCCCACATCGAGCGCGCCACCCGCGACGGCGCCGACCGCGACGCGCGCTGGCAGATGATGATGGCGGCCACCGAAGGCGCGTTGGCATTCCAGAAAGGGCTGGGCGCGGTGCACGCGCTCTCCCATCCGCTGGGCGCGCTGCCGCAGAAGCTGCACCACGGCACCCTGAACGCAGTGCTGCTGCCCGCCGTGCTGCGCTTCAACGCGCCCGCCGTGGGCGAGAAGATCGAACGCATCGGCCGCGCCATGGCGCTTGCGCCCAACACGGACGTGGCCCAGGCGATCGCGGACCTCAACGCCGCGCTGGGCCTGCCGCCGGGGCTCGCCGCCATGGGCGTCACCCGCGGCGAACTCCCCGCGATCGCCGAGGCGGCCACCCGCGACCACTGCCATGCCACCAACCCGCGCCCGGCGAGCGCGGCGGACTATTTGGCGCTGCTGGAGGCATCGTTCCCCTGAGCGCCGCCCAAGCTGCTGAATCTTTTCCTGAAGCGCCGGCCGTTCTGCTGTATAGTGCGCGCTGTGCAATGCAGCAGCTCGCTGTAATTCCGGCCCGGCATCACCCTTTCGGGCCGCTTCGAGGCCTGTATTCCACAGCCTCATCGTTCCTCCCCTGTTTCCTGGCCTTTCCTTGCGATCGGCGTTGGCAGCATCCGGACCGATGACCGTCGCAGTCCACGCACGGCCCTGAGTTCCGGCCGCGTGGTTTGCCCGCGCCCGCAGCGCGCCCCGGCGTGCCGCCGCGCCCATTGCGTATCGATGACAGGAAAGACAGAAACCATGGCATTCGCCCAACTCGGCTTGCATCCCAACCTGGTGAAGGCGGTCGGCACCGCCGGCTACTCCCTGCCCACCGCGGTCCAGATCGCGGCCATTCCCGCGGCGATCGAAGGCGGCGACCTGCTGGTGTCGTCCCAGACCGGCAGCGGCAAGACCGCGGCGTTCATGCTGCCCTGCCTGCAGCGCCTGGCGGAGCCCGTGACCACTCGCCATCCGCGGGTCCTGGTGCTGGCGCCGACGCGGGAACTGGCGCAGCAGGTGCTGCGCACCGCGGAAACCTACGGCCGCTTCATCGGCGATCTGCGCTGCGCCAGTCTGGTGGGCGGCGCGCCGTTCGGGCCGCAGCTGCGCGCGCTGGAGCGCCGCGTCGACATCATCGTCGCCACACCGGGCCGGCTGCTGGATCACCTGGAGCGCGGCCGCGTCGACCTGTCGCGCCTCGAGGTGCTGGTGCTGGACGAGGCCGACCGCATGCTGGACATGGGCTTCATCGCCGACATCGAGACCATCATCGCGCGCACCCCGGCGCAGCGGCAGACGCTGCTGTTCTCCGCGACGCTGGACGGCGTGGTGGGCAAGCTCGCGCGGCGCATCACCCGCGACGCGCAGCGCATCGAGATCACGCCGGCACCCGAGGAGCGGGCGCAGATCGACCAGTCGCTGCTGTTCGCCGACGATGCCGACCACAAGGGGCGGCTGCTGGACTCGCTGCTGCGCGACGCAGACGTCGGGCAGGCGCTGGTGTTCACCACCACCAAGCGTGCCGCCGAGGATCTGTCGGGGCGCCTGCGCATGCGCGGCTTCGCCGCCGACGCGCTGCACGGGGACATGAACCAGCGCGAGCGCAACCGCACGCTGCAGGAGGTTCGCCGCGGCCGGGTGCGGGTGCTGGTGGCCACCGACGTCGCCGCCCGCGGCATCGACGTGCCCGGCATCAGCCACGTCATCAATTTCGACCTCCCGCGCCGCGCCGAGGACTACGTGCACCGCATCGGACGCACCGGCCGCGCCGGGCGCACCGGCATCGCGGTCAGCTTCGCCGGCCACCGGGAACACCATGTGATCCGCGAAATCGAGCGCTTCACGGCGCAGTCGATCGAGGTGGGCGTGATCCCGGGTCTGGAGCCGCGCGCCCGGCCGACGCAGCCGCGGCGTCCCCAGGGCGCGCCGGCGCGCCGCAGCCACCATCAGGCCAAGCGGTCGCGCTGATTCCGCGGCGCGGATCAGACGAAGATCGACTCGTCCATCTCGGCCTCGCGCAGCTTCGCCTGCGCCGCCGCCAGCCGCGCGATCGGCACCCGTGGGCCCGAGCAGGACACGTAGTTCAGGCCCAGGTAGTGGCAAAGGCGGATCGATTCCGGATGCCCGCCGTGCTCGCCGCAGATGCCGATGATGATGTCGGGGCGGGTTTCGCGGCCCCAGCGGATGGCGAGCTGCATCAGGCGGCCGACGCCCTTCACGTCCAGCACCTCGAACGGGTTGTCGCGCAGGATGCCGGTCTCGTTGTAGAACGGCAGGAACTTGTTCTCCGCGTCCTCGCGCGAGAACGAGAAGGTGGCCTGGGTGAGGTCGTTGGTGCCGAAGGAGAAGAACTCCGCCACCTCCGCCAGGCGCGCCGCGCGCATGCACGCCCGCACCACCTCCACCATGCTGCCGAACTTGAAGTGCAGCTTCACGCCGTGACGCGCCTCCACCTCGGCCTGGATCTCCCGCACCATCGCCTGCACCCGCTTCAGCTCCTCCACCGTGCACACCTGCGGCACCATGATCTCGGGGTGGGCGTCCACCTTTTCCACGGCACATTCCGCCGCCGCCTCCAGGATGGCGCGGATCTGCATCGTGTAGATCTCGGGATACGACAGCCCCAGGCGCACGCCGCGGTGGCCCAGCATCGGGTTCACCTCGGAGAGCGTCAGCACCTTCTTCAGCATCGCCTCCTTTTTCGCCAGCACCGCGTCGTCGGTGTGGGTCTCGCGGTACTTCCTGAGGCTCTCCTGCAGCTGGTCGAGGCCGTCAATGTACTGCTTGTGCAGCTCCGGGTCCAGCAGCTTCAGCGTCTCCGGCAGCTCGTTCATCGAGCGCACCGTACGCTTGAGCCCGCGCAGGTGGTTGATCTCGAACTCCAGCTGCGCCGCCGTGGGCAGGAACTCGTGGATCGGCGGGTCCAGCAGCCGGATGGTGACCGGCAGCCCCTCCATGGCCTTGAAGATGCCCTTGAAGTCGGCGCGCTGGATCGGCAGCAGCCGGTCCAGCGCCGCGCGCCGCTCCGCGGGCGAGTCGGCCAGGATCATGTCCTGCACGATGGGCAGGCGATCGGGGTCGTTGAACATGCGCTCGGTGCGGCACAGGCCGATGCCCATGGCGCCGTACTTGCGCGCGCGTGCCGCGTCGCGTGGCGTGTCGGCGTTGGCCATCACCTCCACCGTGGCCACCTCGTCGGCCCATGCCAGCACCGTGTCCAGCTCGGGGAAGAACTCCGCCTCCACCGTCGGGATCTCGCCCGGGTAGACTTTGCCGGAGGAGCCGTCGATGGTGATGACGTCGTTCTCGTAGAGGACGGTGTCGCCGACCCGGGCACGGCGCTCGCGCACGTCGATCTGGATCGCCTCGCAGCCGGAGACGCAGGGCTTGCCCATGCCCCGCGCCACCACCGCGGCGTGGGAGGTCTTGCCGCCGCGGCTGGTGAGGATGCCCTGGGCGGCGAAGAAGCCGTGGATGTCCTCGGGCTTGGTCTCCTCGCGCACCAGGATCACTTTTTCGCCCAGCTTGCCGCGCAGCTCGGCGGTATCGGCGTCGAACACGATCTTGCCGGAGGCCGCGCCCGGCGAGGCCGGCAGGCCGGTGGCCAGCGCCTCGGCCCTGAACGCGGGGTTGAGCTGCGGCACCAGCAGCTGCTCCAGCAGCGTGGGGTTGATGCGCGTGAGCGCCTGCTCCCGGGAGATCAGCCCCTCGCGGTACATCTCCACCGAGCTCACCACCATCGCCCGCGCGTTCATCTTGCCGTTGCGGGTCTGCAGGCAGTACAGGCGTCCCTTCTCGATAGTGAACTCGAAGTCCTGCACTTCCTGGTAGTGGCGCTCGAGCCGGTCGCGCAGCTCCACCAGCTGGCGGTAGAGGCCGGGCATCTCCTTTTCCATCGCGGCGATCGGCTTGGGCGTGCGGATGCCGGCCACCACGTCCTCGCCCTGGGCGTTCGTGAGGTACTCGCCGTAGATGACGTTCTCGCCGGTGCCGGGGTTGCGGGTGAAGCCGACGCCGGTGGCGGAGTCATGGCCCATGTTGCCGAACACCATGGTGCAGATGTTCACCGCGGTGCCGTTGGCCATCTCCTTGGTGATCTTGAACTGCTTGCGGTAGTCCACCGCGCGCTTGCCCATCCAGGAGCGGAACACGGCGGCGATCGCCATCTCCAGCTGCTGGTAGGGATCGGCCGGGAACGGCTGGCCGGTGTGCTTCTCGATGATCTCCAGGAACTCGTCGGCCAGCGTCTTGAGCGCCTCGGCCGAGAGGTCCACGTCCTGCACTGCGCCGTGCCGCTGCTTGGCAGCGGCCATCGCCTCGTCGAACGCCTCGTCCGGCACGCCGAGCGCGATCTTGCCGTAGAGTTGGACGAAGCGGCGCCAGGCGTCGTAGGCGAAGCGCGGGTTGCCGGTCTGCCGGATCAGCCCCTGCAACGTATTCGCGTTGAGGCCGAGATTGAGAATGGTGTCCATCATCCCAGGCATCGACATCGCCGAGCCCGAGCGCACCGACACCAGCAGCGGCTTCTCCGCCGAGCCGAATCCCTTGCCGGTCTTTTTCTCCAGCTCCTGCATGTTGGCGCGCACCGCGTCCATCAGGCCGGCGGGCATGCGCTGGTGCTGCAGGTAGGCGAGGCAGGCCTCCGTGGTGATGACGAAGCCGGGCGGCACGTTGAGGCCGATCTGCGTCATCTCGCACAGGTTGGCGCCCTTGCCCCCCAGCAGCATCTTGTTCTTGCTGTCGCCTTCCTCGAACGCGTAAACGAACTTCAGTGGCCGATCCATCGCTTTTCTCCTCGGGCTTGGGCAACGCAGGCGCCGGCCGCGGGCGTCGCCGGCGGCTGGCGGGCGCGGTCCTCTCAGCAAGTTTAGGATGCCCCGCGGCCGGGGTCCCGGGTTTGATATCGATCAACTCCGGTGCGCCTGCCGCCGCCCCGTACAATGCCGGGCATGAACCGCCCGCCCGAGCCGCCCTACGCCGGCCTCACCCCCGATTGCGTGCTGGCCGCGCTGGAGAGCGTGGGGCTGCCCACCGACGGCCGCCTGCTGGCTCTCAACAGCTACGAGAACCGCGTCTATCAGGTCGGCATCGAGGACGCAGCGCCCGTGGTGGCCAAATTCTACCGCCCGGGGCGCTGGCACGATGAGGCCATCCTGGAAGAGCACGCGTTCACCGCCGAGCTGGCGGCACGGGAGATCCCGGTGGTGGCGCCGCTGGCGATCGATGGGAGAACCCTGCACGCCCGCGCCGGATTCCGCTTTGCGGTCTACCCCCGCTGCGGCGGGCGCGCGCCCGAGCTGGACGACCCGGATACGCTGGAGTGGCTGGGCCGCTTCATCGGCCGCATCCACGCCATGGGCGCGGTGCAGCCGTTCCGCCACCGGCCGGCCCTGGACATCGAGGCTTTCGGGGTCCAGCCGCTGGCGTTCCTGCGCGAGGGCGGCTGGCTGCCCGCCGAGCTGCGCGAGGCGTACGACGCGATCGCCGGCCAGGCCCTGGTGGGCGTACGCGCTGCGTTCGACCGGACGGGCGGCGTGGGCGCGATCCGCCTGCACGGCGACTGCCATGCCGGCAACGTGCTGTGGACCGACGATGGGCCCCACTTCGTCGATTTCGACGACGCCCGCATGGGCCCGGCGGTGCAGGACCTCTGGATGCTGCTCTCCGGCGAGCGCGCCGACCGGCAACGCCAGCTCGGCGACGTGCTGGCGGGCTACGAGGACTTCCGCGAGTTCGACCCCCGCGAACTCGGCCTGGTGGAGGCGCTGCGCACCCTGCGGCTGATCCATTACTCGGCCTGGATCGCGCGCCGCTGGGACGACCCCGCGTTTCCCGCGGCGTTTCCGTGGTTCAACTCCCAGCGTTACTGGCAGGACCAGGTCCTCACCCTGCGCGAGCAGGTGGCGGCGATGCAGGAGCCGCCGCTCGCCTGGGGCTGATTGCACCCTCTCTCCCGCTGCACCGCGACGCGGGTTCCCGTCCCGTGGCGGGCGAGCGGGGGATTTGCTACAGTTGCGCCCCTCACGGTCGGCGCTCCGACGAGCGCGCCGGCAAGGGCGACCCTGCGCGCGGCATGATCACCAGCACGGTGTTCGCCACGGCCCGCGTCGACGCCATCGACCGGCAGGCGCGCACGGTCACGATCACCGGCCCGCGCGGCCCGTTCGGTGGCGGTGAAGGTGCCTGACGACTCCCCCACCTTCGACAAGATCAAGAATGCGACCTGGTGTCGATCACCTATTTCGAAGGCCTGGCGATGGCGCTGCGCAAGCAATAACCGGCGAGCAGCGGCACGCGCCGGGCCTCAGCGCCGCACTTCCGCCAGCAGCTGCGGCAGGTTGACGCTGCGGGCGCGCGCCTCGATCTCGCCCGCGTAACGGGATCGCAGTCCCTTGGCCTCGCCCAGCATGCCCTGGAACGCTTCCTTGAGGTCGGCGGCGCTCAGCGCGCGGCCGCCGGCATAGTAGCGCCGGGCGACGTGACCCAGCGCGTAGGTGAAGGCGAACGAGATCCCGGAGCTCACCGCCTGGCGGCCGATGCCGTCCAACAGCCCGCCGCCCACCTTCTTCAGCAGGCCGCCGATCAGCTTCGCGCCCACCTGCTCGACGTACTGAGAGGTCAGCCCGACGCCGGCGGTGGCCAGGAAGTCCCTGATGTGGCCGCGGTCCAGCTCGAAGCCGTGGATCTTGCCGATGCGGTAGACCATCTTCATCTGCAGCGGGATGATCGCCACGGTGGCGAGCGAGTCCGGCAGCAGCTCGAGCGCGCCGTTGAGGATCGCGTAGTTGAGGATCATCCGGTCCATCTCGCCGGCCGTCATGGTGCTGGCGTAGGGCGGCTCGGCCCCGGTGGGCGCCGGCAGCGGCGCCGCGGCCACCGCGTCGGCCTCGCGCGCGAACGCCTCGGCGCGGCCGCGGTCGAGGCCGAGCTCGCGCTCCAGCCCGGCCAGAAAGTCGCGCTCCACCGGCGTCGGCGCGCCGTCGGCCTCGCACACCACCACCGCCATCTCGTAGGCGAGCTGCCGGTGCTCCGGGGTCGCGAGCGGCTGCACCGCGTCGGCGAGCGCGACGCGCTTGAGCAGCACGTCCTGCAGCAGCTGCAGCGGCACGGCACCGCCGAACGACGCCGCGATGCCCTTCACGGCCTCGCGCTCCGCCGCGCTCTTGCCGCCGTCGGCGAACGCCGCCATCAGGGCGACGGTGAGTACGGCTTGCTGCTCCTGCTCGGACATGGCGCCTCCCGTGGTCGGTGCGACGGGTGAGAAGCGCCGCGGCGGGAAAAGTTCCTTTGTCGTCGGCGCGCCCCTCGATCGAGCGCCGCGCCGACCGCCCGGGACCTAGAGGCCGGCGGTCGGGCTCGGGATGCGGGCGTGGATGGCGTCGATTTCGGCCAGCAGATCCGCGTCCAGCTCCAGCGTCGCCGCCGCCAGGTTCTGCTCCAGCTGCGCCACTGTGGTGGCGCCGAGGATGGTGGCGGTGGTGAACCAGCGGCTGCGCACGAAGGCGATGGCGATGTCGGCGAGCCGCACGCCGCGGCGTTTCGCCAGCGCGGCATACTCCTCGGCCGCCCGCACGACGCCCTCGCGCCGGTAGCGCTCGCCGAAGTTCTCGAACAGCGTGAGCCGCGCCCCCGGCGGCTTCGCGCCGCCGACGTACTTGCCCGCCAGCACGCCCATGCCCAGCGGGCTGTAGGCCAGCAGCCCCACCCGCTCGCGGAAGCACGCCTCCGCCAGGTCGTACTCGAACGTGCGCGACACCAGGTTGTAGTTGTTCTGGATCGTCACCGGCCGCGCACCCAGTCGCGCCGCCCCGGCCCTGCCACCTTGGTGGCGACGATCACCCGGTCGCGCTGCGTGCGCCCGAGCCAGCTGCCGAGGATCGTCTCGGTGCGTCCCATGGTGCGCGGCCCCGGCGGGATCGGGTACATCTCGGCGCTGTCGATGAAGTTGACGCCGTGGGCCAGCGCGCACTCGATCTGGGCGTGGGCCTCGGCCTCGCTGTTCTGCTCGCCCCAGGTCATGGTGCCGAGGCAGAACTCGGATACGCTGAGGTCGGTGTCGGGCAGGGTATGGTGTCGCATCGGTCTCCGGAGAATGTCGGGCGCCGCCGCGCCGCAGGCGGTACTTTCGCACACCCGTCGCCGACGGCGCGACACCGGCCGTAAACTGGCGCATCCAACAACCCCACGAACGCCTGCCCGGGAATCGGCCGATGGCCTACATGCGCCCTTCGGCGCCGCGCGATGCTGGAAATCAACCTGCTGCGCACGCGGTGCGAGGACCTGCCGCCGCAGCGGACAGCGTTCGCCGACGCCGAGCGCTACTTCTAAGCGCCGGCGCTCGCGCCGCACGGCAGTGGCGTAGAATGCCTCCCGCATCGTCTTAACCCGTTGGAGGGAACGGCGTCGTCATGGCTTCGGCGGCCCCCAGTGTGAGCTTCCTGTCGGCGGAAAACGCCGCCTTCGTCCAGCAGGGCGTGTCGGTCATCGCCGGCGCGCGCGACCGCGACAACGTGCCGACGCTGGTGCGTGGCGTCGGCTGCCGGGTGGCCGCGGACCGCGATCGCGTGACCGTCTTCCTGCCGGCGTCCCAGTGCGCCGAGTTGTTGGCGAACGTGCGCGACAACGGCGCCATCGCCGTGGTGTTCTGCCAGCCCAGCACCCACCGCACCATCCAGCTGAAGGGCACCGACGCGACGGTGGTGCCGCTGGCGCCCGGCGACCACGAGCGCATGGCGGCGCAGGCGGCCGCGCTGGCGGCGGACATCATCGGCATCGGCTACCGCGAAGCCCCGGTGCGCACGCTGCTTGCCTACGCGCCCGAAGACGTGGTGGCGGTGGCGTTCACGCCGGCGGCGGCGTTCCAGCAGACGCCCGGCCCCAACGCCGGCGCGCGCATCCCGGGCTGAGCCGTGACGCTCACGCTGGATGCGATCCGCGGCTGCTTCGAGGGCGTGATCCCGGCCCAGGTGGCCACCTGCGCGCCCGACGGCACGCCCAACGTCACCTACGTCTCCCAGGTGCACTACGTCGACGCCGGGCACGTCGCGCTCACCTACCAGTTTTTCAACAAGACGCGCGAGAACATCCTCGTCAACCCGCGCGCCTGCGTGCTGGTGAACGTGCCCGAGACCGCCGCCCGCTACCGCATCCGCGCGCACTACCTGCGCACCGAGACCGCCGGGCCGGTTTTTGAGAGCATGAAGGCGAAGCTGGCCGCCATCGCCTCCCACACCGGCATGACCGGCGTGTTCCGGCTGCTGGGTTCGGACATCTACCGGGTCGAGGACATCGAGCACGTGCCGGGGCCGGAGCTGCCGCCGCCGCCGCCGCGCTACCGGCTGTCGGGGCTGCGGGCCTGCAGCGAGCGGCTGGCAGCGTGCACCGAGCTGGGCGCGCTGCTGGACGAGACGCTGGCGGCGCTGGAGCAGCTGCTGGGGGTGGAGCACCTGATGGTGCTGATGTTCGACCCCGTGGCCCACGCCCTCTACACCGTGGCGAGCCGCGGCTACGAGGCCTCCGGCGTCGGCGCCGAGATCCCGCTGGGCTACGGCGTCATCGGGGTGGCGGCAGCGCAGCGCACGCCGATCCGCATCGGCCACATGACCGAGGAATACAGCTACGGCCGGGCAGTGCGCGAGGCGGTGCGCAGCGGCGACCTGGCCGCGCTGCTGCACCAGGAGATCCCGCTGCCAGGGCTGCCCGCCTCGCGCAGCCAGCTGGCGGTGCCCATCGCCTCCGGCGACGAGCTGCTCGGCACGCTCTACGCCGAGAGCGCCGAGGAGCGGCGCTTCGACTACCAGGACGAGGACGCGCTGATGACGCTGGTGCCGCACCTGGCGAGCCTGATGGCGCGGCTGCGGGAATCCGCCGAGGCGGCGGGCGAATCGCCCCGCGCCGGCCGCCGCGCGGCCAGGGTAACGGGCGCGCCGCTCGTCATCCGCCGCTACCCCGGCAACGACAGCGTGTTCCTCGGCGACGACTACCTGATCAAGGGCGTGGCCGGCGCCATCTTCTGGAAGCTGGCGAGCGACTATGTGCGCGCCGGCCGCACCGAGTTCAGCAACCGCGAGCTGCGGGTCGACCCCTCGATCCGGCTGCCGGAGGTGTCGGAGAACCTGGAGGCGCGCCTCATCCTGCTCGAGCGCCGGCTGCGCGAGCGCTCGCCCGACGTCGGCATCGAGAAGACCGGCCGCGGCCGCTTCCGGCTGGTGGTGCGGCGGCCGCTCCGGCTGGAGGAACTGGCGGAGCCCGGTTCCTGAGCCGCCGCCCGTCGCGTCGTCACTTGGTGGCGGCGTGCTTCGGCAGATTCTGCGGCACGAACACGTAGAACGGCGTCGATACGGGCTGTCCGGGCGGGACGAACGCCGGCGCCGGCTCGCCGGCGGGAGGCAGGCTCCGCACGTAGCGGTACAACGCGCGCAGGTCGTCGTCACTCATGTCGCGCAGGTTGAACCACGGCATCGGCGGGCGCATCGCGGTGCGGGCGCGCTCGAGCCATTGGGCCTCCGTCAGCTCGCGCAGTTTCAACCGCAGGTTCGGGGGATAGGTGGTGCCCCAGGGACCCTGGAAGCCGACGGACAAGCCCGTCAGCCAATCCCGCTCGGGCACCTGGCCGGCGGTTTCAAGGTAGTTGGGCGTGTGGCAGTCGTTGCAGGCGCCGATCTGCACCAGGTAACGGCCGCGCTCCACCATGCGCGCCGCCGCGCCGTCGTCCGCGGCCGCGCCGCCCGTCCAGGCCATCGTCAGCGGCAGCGCGAACGCCGCCGCAAGCTTGCGTGTGTTCATCGGTCCGTCTCCTCGTTGGGCTCCGCGCGCCCCGGCATGGAGCGCGATCGGCGTGGGCGGACTATACGGAGACGGCCGCCGCGGCGTTCCTAAATGTTGCCTAAACGAATCCTAAGTTTTTCCTAAAGACGGCAAGGTCAGTCGAGCTGGAATCGCACCGGCAACAGGATCGCCTTGCCGGCGCTCGCCGGTCCCAGCGCCCCCAGCAGCCGCACTGCCCGCAGCGCCGCCTGGTCCAGGATCGGGTGTCCCGAACTGCTGGCCACCGATGCTTCCGCGATGCGCCCGCCCGCGCCCACGTCCAGCAGCAGCACCACCTCCCCTTCGAGCCCGCGGCGCACCGCCTCCTCCGGATAGAGCAGCGTTTCCGCCAGGCGCTGATAGGTGGCGTCCAGATCGCGGGGCGCAAGCGGCTCCGCCGGCGGCCGCGCCCTGGGACTGGCTCGCGGCGGCGTCTGCGGGGGCGGCGGCTCCGCCCGGCGCGCGGGCGGGGGCGGCCTGGGGGTTGGCGCCGGCTCATCGCGCAGCGTGTCCTTGATCACGGGCGGCGGAGGCGGCGCGGCTTCCGGCAGCGGCAGCCCGGCCGGCGTTTCCGGCTGCGGCCGCGGCACCAGCCGCGCCTCGATCACCGAGAGGGTTTCGTCCAGCAGCGCCGTTGCGCGCCGGAATGCCGGGTCCAGCAGCGTCAGCGCCAGCGCGTGCAGAGCGAGCGAAACCCCGAGGGCCCACGCCAGCGTCCGCAGCTCCGGGTTCACCCTGATTTTTCCGGCGCGTGGGCCCGGCCCGGAGCCGGCACCTGCCGCCGCCTTTGACATCCGTCCATGGATTTTCGACTATGAGGGCCTATGCGCAATCAACGCAAGCGCACCGCGCCCCACGCCGCCCGTTCCCGCTGGCTCGCGGCGCTGCTGGCCATCCTGCTGCTGGCAGCGCCGGCGGCAAGCCTGCGCGCCGAAGAACCCGCAGCCGGATTCCAGCTGCCGTTCCGGCTGAATTTCGGCCCGTCCTTTCCGCCGGACCCGGCGCGCTTCGGCGCCGTGGTGGAAAACGGCGACCTGCAGACGGTACGCGCGTGGCTCGATCGCGGGCTCGACCCCAACCTGCACGCCGACCGCATCGGCACCGGGCTGATGATCGCCGCCTGGGAAGGCAACCTGCCGATGATGGAGCTGTTCGTCGCGCGTGGCGCCGACGTCAACGCCGTCAACCGGAAGGACGAGACGGCGCTGATGCACGCGGCATGGAAGGGACACCTGGCGGCGGTGCGCTGGCTGCTGGAGCGCGGCGCGCGCATCAATCGCGCCGGAATGCAGTGGTCCGCGCTGCATTACGCCGTGTTCAACGGCCAGGACGAGGTGGCGCGCTACCTCGTCGAGCGCGGCGCGGCGATCAACGCGCGTTCCCCCAACGCCTCCACGCCGCTGATGATGGCGGCGCGGGAGGGCCACGAGCAGACGGCGAAGATGCTGCTGGACCTGGGGGCGGACACCGGGCTCAGGAACGACTGGGGCGACGACGCGATGGCCTTCGCGATGCGCTACGAGAACGTCCGCATCGCCAGGATGGTCTCGACGCAGGAGGAGTTCGCGCGCGCGGCCCGCGCCCCCGAGAGCTTCGGCCCGAAGACGCGCTCGGCGCTGGCGCCGGCGCGCATCCAGGCGCTGATGCGGGAAATGCTGGCCGCCGAGGCGGCGGGACGCCTTACGCCGGCGCTCTACGAGACCTACCAGGCGGCGCTGGCCGACCTGCGCAAGGAATCCGAGCGCGCTGGGGCCCGCGACGATGCGCCCCGGGTGGATGCGCCCAAGGCGCTGGTGATCCGCGCCAAGCGCGGCGCGCCGGGGAAGGAGAAAGCAACGCTGATCTACGAGGACGGCGCGAGGCAGGACGCGCTCGAGGGCGGCAAGCCGCCCGCGCCGGGCAGGAACAACTAGCCGCCGTCAGGCGGCCGACCGCGAGGGGCCGGTGTCGCGGTGGCGGAAATTGATGCGGGCCTTGGTGAGGTCGTAGGGCGAGAGTTCCACGGCCACCCGGTCGCCCTCGGTGATGCGGATGCGGAACTTGCGCATCTTTCCGGACGCGTAGGCCAGCACCTCGACGTTGTTGTCCAGCTTCACCCGGAACCGGGTGTTCGGCAGCACCTCCACCACGGTGCCTTCCATTTCGATCAGGTCTTCCTTCGCCATGCGGGTCCTCGGTGATTGACGGGGCGTGCTGCGGCGCGTCAGCGCGAGCCGGCCGGGTCGGGGTTGCGCGGGGGACGGCCCGGGCGGCCGCGGCGGGCCTTGGCGTCCTTGGACTGGTTGGAGCCCTTGGAAGACGTCGTCTGGCGCAGCCGGTGGCTGAGGATCATCGCGGTGGCTTCTTGCGGTGACAGGGGACGGGCCATGGGAGCACCTCCATTGGGAATCTGAAACAGAATGGCCTCCCGCGGAAGTCAAACAGCAGGAGGCCTCTTAGAATGTGGATAATTATACAGGTTTTGCTCCCCCACATCAACCCGGACCCCGCCGGGGACAGGGTTCAGGGGGCTGCGGGGCCGGGCGGCCGCAGGGCCAGTCCCAGGCCCGGCCGCCCCGCCACCGGGGCCGGATCCAGGACTCCGCCGGCGCCGAACATGAGGGACGGGGCGGCCACGTCCTGGGCCAGCAGAAGGGTGCCGAAGGCGCCCTCCTGCCCCGCCAGCGCCCCCCCGGCCGCCGCCGCCACCGGCAGCGCGGCCCGGGTCAGCACGCTGGTCTCCCCCACTTGGGCGCCCACGATGACCCGCACGCCCGCCTCCCGGGCCGCCGCCACCGCCGCCAGCGCCCGCCCGATCCCGCCCATCTTGGATACCCGCACGTTGACGATCCAGCGGGCGGCCGGGCCCGGAAGCGTGCGGATCGGGCCGGCGCGGGCACAGCTCTCGTCCAGGATCACCGGCACCCCCAGTGCATCGGCGACGGCCGCCAAGCCGTCCAGGTCACCCGCGCCGAGCGGCTCCTCGACGGCGAACAGCGGCGCCGGCAGGGACGCCAGGTGCGCCAGCGCCTCGACAGGGGAACGCCACAGGTTGTTGGCGTCCACCCGGATGCGCGCCGCGCCCAGGCCGGCCAGGGCCTCGAGCCGCGCGCCGTCCCGGGCCCGATCCCCGGAGAGCTTGACCTTGAAATCGTCAAAGCCGAGCCGGCGATACTGCTGGGCCTGGGCGCTGAAGGCTTCGAGGCTGGCGTCCCCCAGCACCGCCGTGTAGCGGAACGGGCCGGCGAGCTCGGGCAACCCCAGCAGCGCCTCCACCGAGCAGCCCGCCGCGCAGCCGAACAGGTCCAGCAGCGCCAGCTCCAGCGCGCACCAGGCGGCGGGGCTGGCGTCGATGGCGGCCTCATGGCGCTGGGCGTACGCCGCCAGCGACGCCACGTCGCCGACCTCGCGGCGCAGGACCTCGCGATGGGCGTCGATGAAAGCCAGCGCGCCGGCCACCGACTCGCCGGTGACGTACTCCCGCGGACAGCCTTCCCCGCAGCCGGCGTGCCCGGCGGCGTCGCGCGCTTCCACCCACACCGCTGCGGTCTGTGCGCGTTCGGCCGCGGCGTGCTTGAACGCCACGCGAAATGGAATCGAAAGCGATCGGGCCGCGATCGACGCGACCGCCGCGCCGCTCACCCGGCCTCCGGCGGCGTGGCGAGGTGATCGGCGATGGGAAACGCGAAGTCCTTCGCGTACTGCAGCGCCACGGTTTTGAACTGGCCCTCGCGCTGGCCGCGCTCGACCGCGTGGCGCCGCAACGCGTCCAGCGTTCCCGGCCGGAGCCACGCGAGTCGCAGCGGCTGCAGCCGGCCGCTGGCGCGCTTCGCCCGGTACTCGATGTTCAGCTCGCCGAGCTGCGCCTCGATCGCCGCGGCCAGCGCCGCGCCGCCGGGCGGCGACGCCTCGGCCGGCTCGACGTAAACCCGGTAGCCGGCACCGCCTTCGTCCGCCAGCGCCATGACGAACAGCGGCGTCACGCGATACCGCTGCGCCGCGGCCGCGACCGCGGAGAGAAGCTGCTCCTCGTGCAGCTTCTCGCCGGTGATGCTGGTGACGCCCTTGCCCTTCTGCACGAACCGGAGCAGCGGCAGGCGCCCGAGGCGGCCGTCGACCCGCACGATGTCGTTCATCGGATAACGGTACAGGCCGGCGGGCGTGGTCACCACCACGTAGTACTCGGCGCCGTCCTCGAGCTCATCCAGCAGCACGAACCCGCGCTCGCCGCGCTCCCAGGCGTCGCGCTCGACGAACTCGAAGAAGTGGTGGCGCAGGGTCGGCGCGCCGGCGCCGGTCTCGGCGTCGATGGTGGTGGTGACGCGCAGCTCGCTGGATAGATAGCCCAGCTCCACCAGCTCCGCGCCCACCGGCAGCCGCGCCTTTAGCGCCGGGACCGCGACGCCGCAGCTGCCGCCAGTCCACACCGTCAGCAGCCGCAGCCGCGGCCACAGGTCCGCGTAGGTGGGCGCACGGTCGCGCGGCAGCGCGCGCAGCTCGCGCGCGCGCGCCGGCGCGGGCCGCAGCCGCCGCGCCACCGCAGCGGCCGCGGCCGGCGGCAACTCGCCCAGCGCTTGCGCGTTACCGCGCTCCAGGCAATCCGCCAGCCGGTCCCGCGTCGCGTTCAGCACGTCCAGCAGGCGCAGGAACGATGACGGGTTGGCGCCCGCCATGTAGGTGATGTCGGGCGCCGCCAGCGCCAGCAGCAGGATGACGCGGTACTTGAGCTCATAGTCGGCGATGTCGTTCACTTCGGGCGGCAGCACGTAGCGGCGCCGCAGGAGCTTCGGCATCGCCTGGTACAGGTATCCCGAGACCGAACCGTAGGGCAGCCCCGACGGCCGGCGGCCCTCCACGGCAGCCCCCACCAGCCCGAGACCGCGGCCGGAGAACGCCTCGGGGCAGTGGCGGTAAAGCACCCAGGCGTAGAGCTGCTGTTCGGCGCGGAACTGCGCCAGCGTGGTGGCCAGCACCGGCACGAACTTGGGCGCGCCGGTGGTGCCGCTGGTGACCGAAAACATCACCGGCATCGCGGCAGTGAGCGCCGGCTCGCCCGACTCCTGGGCCTCGACGTAGGGCCGCAGCCGCTCGTAATCCGACAGCGGCACGCGCGCGGCGTAGTCCGCGTACGAGCGGATCTGCGCAAAGCCGTGCTCGCGGCCGAAGCGGGTAGCGCGGTTGGCGGCGACGATGCGCTCGAGCACCCGCCGCTGCGCGCGGCGCGGATCGCGCGCGGCGCGGCGCAGCGGCCACCAGCGCAGGACCCGGATCACCAGCATCGCCGGCCACAACCGCCAGCGGCGCAGCACCTCGCCGGGGCGCTGCAGGGGCACCTCGCGCTGCGACATGCCCGGCGTGAACGGCGCTCCCATCTGTTCCACGAAACCGGCGGGGTAGCAGCGGTTCAGCAGCCCCAGCTCGCCCACGCCGCGGTCCCGCGGCAGGAACCAGGTGCCGAACAGCAGGTCCCAGACGATCACGTTGTTGCCGTAGTTGGTGTTGGATTCGCGCGGCACGCGCGAGTGATGCCAGCGGTGCAGCTCGGCGCTGGAGACCAGGTAGTTGAGCCAGCCGAAGCGCAGGCGGACGTTGCAGTGCTGGAAGAAGCCGTTCACCGCGTAGAACACGAAATAGAGCGCGATCACTTCCGGAGCGACGCCCAGCAGGACGAACGGCGCGGTGTCGAGGAACAGCTGCAGCGTCTTGTCCACCGGATGGAAGCGACCGACGTTGAGCCAGTAGAGCCGCGGCGGCGAGTGGTGCACGGCGTGGAAGCGCCACAGGAACGGAACGCGGTGGGCGGCGACGTGCAGCCAGTAGCGCAGGAAATCCGCCGCCAGCAGCATCGTCAGCGCCTGCACCCACAGCGGCCAGGCGTGGGGCCAAAGTTCCGTCGCCGCCCAGCCGCGATCCTGCACCAGCGCCGCCGCCATCAACGCCAGCGCCAGGCCGATGACCTTCGGCAGCGCCAGCTGGATCACCGCCATGAACAGCAGATCCTGCTTCACGTCCTCGCGCCCCGGCCACCAGGCCCGCTCGTTGGGCATGCGCCACTCCAGCAGCGTGACCACGGCCGCGCCGACGAGCACCGGTGCATAGGCTGCCACCGGCAACGGCTGGCCCGCCGTCTTCAGCGCGTGATGCAGCGCGAGGGCGCCGGCGAGGGTGGCCGGATACGCGAGCCAGGGCAGGTAGCGGTGCGCGAGCGCGGTCATGGTGCGGAGGTCAGCGTCCGTGGCGCCAATGATACTGCCCGGTGACCGGCACGCAGCCTGCCAGCGCCTGGCGCGCGGTCACGTTCCGGGAACGAACCCTGCCTAGCGGCGCCCGCCCGCGGCATCGGCCCCCATCTGCTGCAACTCCTGCGCCAGCGCCGCCAGGGCGCGGGTGCGCGACGCGGTCTTCACGTATTCGCAATTGAGGCTCATCACCCGCTGCGCCGCGGTACCGGCGAAGGGCTGCGCCTGCAGGTCGCAGTCGGCGCGGGCGTATTCGAGCCAGGTTTCCTGGGAGCGCGCCAGCGTCGGGGCGGCGCCCGGGGCAAGCCGCGTAAGGTCGTGGTAGACCGCCGCCATCGCTGCCTGCTCGGAGCCCAGCGCCGCTTCCAGACACACCGTCAGGGTGGCGATGTCCGTCGCCTGGGTTTCGCAGGCGTGGCCCGCCGGCTCCGGCGGCGCCGCCTCGCCCATGGCGGGTACCTCGATCGCCGCGGCGGGCACAATCGCCGGTGGCGGAGGCTGCACCGTCGCGATGCGGAAAAACGTCGCCACCATGCCGAAGATGAAGACCAGCGCGGCCATCTCCAACAGGATCTGGTCGGCGTGGGTCAGTCGGACGGGGGTGATCTGCGGATGATTGGTCACGGCGCGCTCGGCCGCGATTATCGCCCGGAGGTGCCGGCCCCAGGCAAGCGTTTTCTCCGCCCGTGGTGCCGTGAAGCGTCTTGCGGCATTCATCACCGCGTCACCGGAGCATGGTGCAATAGGCCACCTTTCCTTGCCCGCGGGCCCAGGGCGCGTTGACCCGGGTCCGCGCCGCGCTTCCGACAGAGGACCGCCATGCGCAAGCATTTTCGCATCGACAAGCTGCACCGCACGCTGCCCACCGGCGAGGTGGACGTGGTCTACGTCATCCGCCGCGAGGGCTCGAGTCCGCGCGCGGCGTGGATCGTCGGCGAGGAGTTCCCCAAGCACTCGCGCGAAAGCGTCGACGCGCTGGTGGAGCGGGCGCTGATGGATTACCGCTCCCGCCACCCGGCGCGGAACCGGGTGTCGGCGCTGATTGTCGATTGTTCACGCTGAGGCGGGAAAACCGCGGCGCGCTGCGGCGCAACGCAAAGGAGGCGACACCATGAACCGCATGGAACGGCGGCTGCCCGATCCCGAGCTGGAGCATCTGCCGATGGAGCTGCGCGAGCTGGCCGAGCACTGGCGCGAATCCATGTCCGAACAGGAGCGTAGCCGGGCGCTGGAACGCCTCGAGGACACGGCGAAGCAAACCCGCAACCTCGGCGTGCTCTGGGCGCTCGAGTCCTTGCGACAGGTGCGCAGCACCACGGTCACGTCGCGGCGCAGATCGGCTTCTCGAACGGGCGCTTGAAAAGATCGACGCCTCAGCGGCGTCGACACGTGTCTCGGCGCCGCCGGATCGGTGACTTCGGCGATCGACGTGCCGTTGGACTCGCTGCGGCCGGTCACCGGATTCGGCGCCGCGCCGCCGTGATGCCCGACGTACGCGATCCAGCGGCAGCTGGCAGGGCCGAGCCGCCCGCGGATCACGCCGTGTAGTGGACGGCGAGCCAGATCGTCGGTCCGCCGGGATCGGTCCGTTCGACGAACAGATTCTCGATCATCACCTGGTCTCCTGTGCCGCCGCGGTCCCGTCCCGCTCACAATTTCGGGCACGGTTCTCGCGCCAGCGTAACCGGGGCCCCGCGCGCCGGGGCAGTCCGGCGGAGTCCAAAACCGCCCCTGTCGCCCGGCCGCGCCGCCCCGCTCAACGCTAAATCATGACCAGAAAAGGAACTTGGATGCAGCTGAACGAGCTTGGGGGAAACGCGCCGCTGGTCATCGAAGCCGACGAGACCACCGGCGGATCGGCGCTGCGGCGGCAGTTTGCCGAATTCATGACAGAGGTGACACTGAGCGGCTGGCGCGGCCGGCTGACCGTCATCTTCCGCAACCTGGCCCATGCCGACGCGATTCCGGTCGACGCCCTGGTTTTCCTTTCCCGGCGCGCCAGCGACTGCGAAGTCCTGCTGGAGACCTGCCATCCGGACGTGCTGCGCCTGCTGGAATCGGCCGCCTACCGCGATCACTTTCACCTGGTCACCGCGGGCAGCCGGTCCCATCTGCCCCAGGGGACAAACTGACGAGCGCGGCGCCCGGCGATGACCGTCGCGATGCCACAGGCTTGCTTTTGCCCGGGTTTGTGGTTGAATGAGCCAAAGCTGCCGCTTTGGGAAATGCGTCAAGCGACCTTTACTGAGCGACGACCGGCCAGGAATCACGGCGCCACCCGGGCGGGTCGCAGCATTTCGGCAGCGCCGTGACCGAGCCCCGACAAGGCGCCGCTGACCTCAACCTCCCGTTCCGGGGGGAACCCTACTTCTTCCGGCGCTTCTGCCGCCTGGCGGGACCGTACTGGCGCTCGGCAAATCCCGTCCGTGCCTTCGTGCTGACGGCAGCGCTGGTGGCGCTCACGGTCGCGCAGGTGCTGGTGCCGATCGCGATCAACCAGTGGAGTCTGCGGCTTTTCGATGCGATCGAGCAGCGCGCCCTCGGCGCCCTGGCGAACCTGGTCTTCGCGCTCGCCGCCATCATCGTCGCCAACGTCCTGGTCACGACCACCCACCTGCGCGTCAAGCGGCGCCTGCAGGTGGACTGGCGCAACTGGCTCACCGGGAACGTGCTCGACGAGTGGCTGACCGCCGGGCGCCATTACCACGTGCGCTTCATGCCCGGCGAGCACGACAATCCCGACCAGCGCATCGCCGAGGACATCCGCATCGCCACCGAGTACGCCGTCGACCTGGTCCACTCGCTGTTCTACTGCCTGCTGCTGCTGGCAAGCTTCACCTGGATACTCTGGGGGCTCTCGGGATCGCCGCACCTCGAGATCGGCGGGGCGAACCTCTACCTGCCCGGTCACCTGGTGTGGATCGCGCTGCTCTACGCCGCCACCGGCACGGTCGTGGCGCTGCTGCTGGGACGCCCGCTGGTGCGCGCGGCCAACCGGCGCCAGACGGACGAGGCCAACTTCCGCTTCGGGCTGGCGCGCACGCGCGAGAACGCGCTGGCGATCGCGCTGCGCCACGGCGAGCCCGAGGAACGACGCCATGCCGGGGGCCTGTTCGGGGGCGTGATCCACGCCTGGGACCGGCAGACCCGCGCGCTGGCGCAGCTGTTCTATTTCTCCTCCAGCTGGTCGGTCCTGTCGCAGGCGTTTCCGGTCCTGGTGGCGGCGCCGCGCTACTTCGCCGGCACCATCACCCTGG
This sequence comes from Pseudomonadota bacterium, assembly GCA_049322755.1. GTDB lineage: Bacteria > Pseudomonadota > Gammaproteobacteria > Burkholderiales > UBA6910 > DATIUV01. Next base: position 67,562 of record JBMOQX010000040.1, read on the forward strand.
GCGTGCTGATGCAGACGGCGCAGGCGTTCCAGCAGATGATCGCCGCGCTGTCCTGGCCGATCGACAACATTCCCCGGCTCGCGGAGTGGCGCGCATCGGCGGAGCGCGTGCTCGGGCTCACCGCCGCCCTGCAGCAACTGCGCGCCGCGCCGGACGCGGACAGCCGTCCGGCGGTGGTGACCGCCCGGTCAAAGGGACCGTCGCTGGGTTTTCACGACGTCACGCTGTCGACGGCCGACGGCGAGATCGTGCTCAACGATTTCAGCGCCGAAATCGCCCGCGGCGAGCGGGTGCTGATGTGCGGCGACCGCCGCGCGGCGGTGACGCTGTTCCGGGCGGTGGGCGGACTGTCGCCGTGGGGCAGCGGGCGCATCGAGCTGCCCGCGGACGGCCCGATCTTCTTCATGCCGCGGCGGCCCTACATGCCGGCAGGGCCGCTGCGCGACGTGCTGAGCGTCGAGACGGCGGCCGAGCCGCCGGGCGAGTCGGCACTGCACGACGCGCTCGTGCGCGTCGGGCTGGAGCACCTGATTCCGCGTCTCGACGAGCGCGGAGAGTGGGAGCAGGCCCTGACCGCCGCCGAGAAGCAGCGGCTCGGGTTTGCCCGGCTGCTGCTGGCGAAGCCGAGCTGGATTTTCGTCAACGAGGCCACCGACGCGCTCGGACCCAAGGGCGAGGCCGAACTGCTGCGGCTGGTGGCGAAGGCCCTGCCGCGGGCGACCGTGGTCGCCGTCGGCTGCGACGACCCGCCGGTCGTCGATCCGGCCGGCAGCATCTTCTACACCCGCCGCCTGCACCTCTCGCTAAACGACGACGCCTCGGCGCCGGCCGCTGCGCCCGCCCCCGCGGCGGCCTAGACGGCGCGGCGCGCGGCGCGCGAAGACCTGATCAGGTCGGCATACCAGCGCGCCGAGGACTTCGGCGTGCGCTTCTGGGTCTCGTAATCCACGTGCACCAGCCCGAAGCGGCTGGCGTAGCCGGAGCCCCATTCGAAGTTGTCCAGCAACGACCAGACGAAGTAGCCGCGCACGTCGGCGCCGGCGCGGATCGCCTCGTTCATCGCGCCGGTGTATTTCTCCAGGTACAGGATGCGCTTGGGGTCGTCGACGCGGCCGGACTCGTCCGGGGCGTCGTGGCCCCCGGCGCCGTTCTCGGTGACGTAGATCGGCAGGCGGTAGCGCCTGGAAAGATCGATCAGCTCGTCGCGGAACGCCTCCGGGTAGATCGGCCAGCCGATCTCCGACACCGGCGCGTCGGCGGGCGCCGAGCCCCAGGCGAAGCCCCAGACCGTGCCCGCCTCCGCCTTGGCGAAAATCGGGCCGTAGTGGTTGAGACCGAACCAGTCGATCGGGCGGCAGATGCGGGCCAGGTCGCCGGCCTGCACGTAGGGCGCGATGGCTTCTCCGACGTGGGGCGGATAGCGGCCCAGCAGCTGCGGGTCGGGAAACGCGCCGTTCCAGTGCTCGTCCAGCCACACCTGCGCCGCGCGGTCGGCGTCGGTGTCCTTCTCCGGCCACACCACCTGCCGGTTGTGGATCGCGCCGATGGAGGCGTCCGGCACCAGCCCGCGCAGCACGTCGACGCCGGCGCCGTGGGCCAGGTTGACGTGGTGGATCGCCTTCAGGTGCGCTTCGCGGTCCTTCTGTCCCGGCGCGCACCAGTCCATCGCGTAGCCGAACAGCGTGAACACCGAGAACTCGTTGAACGTCGCCCAGCGGCGCACGCGGTCACCGTAGCGCTTCGCCGTCAGCGCGGCATAGTCGGCGAACCAGCCGGCCGAGTCGCGGCGGGTCCAGCCGCCGAGGTCCTCCAGCGCCTGGGGCAGATCCCAGTGGTACAGGCAGATCCAGGGCTCGATCCCGGCCTTCAGCAATTCGTCGATCAGGCGGTCGTAGAAGTCGAGGCCGGCCTCGTTGACCTTCCCGCGGCCCTTCGGCAGCACGCGCGGCCAGGCGATGGAGAAACGGTAGGCGTCGAGGCCCATGTCCTTCATGAGCGCCACGTCTTCGGCGTAGCGGTGGTAGTGGTCGCAGGCCACGTCGCCGGTGTCGCCGTTGGCCACCTTGCCGGCGGTGCGGCAGCGGGTGTCCCAGATGCTGGGCGCGCGGCCGTCCTCGTTGGCGGCGCCTTCGATCTGGTAGCTCGACGTGGAAACGCCCCAGACAAAATCGGCGGGCCAGTTTCCGGGCGGGTTGGGCATCTGCGCTCTCCAGTGGCGGACGTGAGGCCGCCATTCTCCGCCGCAGCGGTGCGCGAGGGAAGTGGCCGCCGCCCGTGACCCGCGCGGCGCGCTCGCCTACACTGAGGTCCTTTGCACAACGCCCCGCCGGCCGGGAGACCGCCCATGGACGAGATCATCCTGCACCACTACCCGCAGTCGCCGGTGTCCGAGAAAGTGCGCGTGGGTCTGGGCATCAAGCGCCTGGCCTGGCGCTCCGTGGAGGTGCCGCGGCTGCCGCCGAAGCCGGACCTGGTGCCGCTCACCGGCGGCTACCGCCGCGCGCCGGTGATGCAGATCGGCGCCGACGTCTACTGCGACAGCCAGTGCATCCTGCGCGAACTCCAGCGGCGGTTCCCCGAACCCACGTTCTATCCCGGCGGCGGCGCGGGCGTGCCCTGGGGCGTGAGCCGCTGGACCGACGGCGAGCTGTTCGACCTGGTGGTGCGCGTCATCCTCGGCCATGCGCCGGAGAAGCTGCCGCCGGAGTTCGCCCGGGACCGCGGCCGTCTCTACCTGGGGCCCCGCTGGGATCTGCACAAGGAGCACGCGGAGCTGCCCCACACGCTGGCCCAGATCCGCGCCGAGTTCGGCTGGATCGACCAGCGCCTGGCCTCCGGCCGCCGCTTCGTGCTCGGGGACGCGCCCGGCTTGCCCGATGCGCTGTGCTATTACCTGGTGTGGTTCCTGCGCGGGCGCTGGGAAGGCGGGCCGAAGCTGCTCGCCGAATTCCCGGCGCTGGAGGCGTGGGAGCAGCGTGTGAAGGCCATCGGCCACGGGGAGTCCGGCCCCATGACCGCCGCGGAGGCGCTGGACGTCGCTCGCGCCGCGGAACCGGCGACGCCGGAGCAGGCCGACCTGCTGGATCCGCAGGACCTTGCGCCGGGTATCGCGGCGAGCGTCGTTCCCGTCACCGACAGCGGCGACCCGGCGGTGACGGGCGTCATCCGGCTGGTGGACCGCGAACGCGTCGCGTTGCTGCGCGACGATCCGCGCGTCGGCACCGTGTGCGTGCACTTCCCGCGGGTGGGCTACCGGGTCGCACCGGCGTAGCGCAGCACGGCGCGCCCGGAAACCCGTTCCCGCCTGCGGCGGAGGAGGTTCTCCGGGCGGCAGGGCATAATAGGCGTCACGAATCCGGCGGCATGCCGCCGCCGGCGCCGAAGAACACGAAACTGCAACCCCATGCTCCCCGTCACCCTGCGCCTGCCGGTCAGGATGCTGCCCCAGCCGGACGACGTGACCTGCGGGCCCACCTGCCTGCACGCCATCTACCGCTACTGGGGCGAGGACGAGCCGCTCGCCAAGGTCATCGGCCGCACCCGCAAGCTGGAGCACGGCGGCACGCTGGCGGTGTTCCTCGCCTGCGACGCGCTGCGCCGCGGCTACGACGCCACCATCTACACCTACAACCTCACGGTGTTCGACCCCACCTGGTTCGCGCCGGGCGTCGACCTGGCGGAGAAGCTGCGCCAGCAGCGCAGGGTGAAGCGTGATTCCCAGCTGCAGCACGCCACCGAGGGCTATCTGGACTTCATCGAGCTCGGCGGGCGCCTGCGCTTCACCGACCTGACGCGCCCGCTGATCCGCGGACTGCTGCGCCGCCGCCTGCCGATCCTCACCGGGCTGTCGTCCACCTACCTGTACCGCGACGCCCGCGAGTACGGCCCCGACGACACCCCCGACGACGTGCGCGGCCAGCCCCAGGGGCATTTCGTCGTCCTGGCCGGCTACCAGCGCAAGGAGCGCAAGGTGCTGATCGTCGACCCCTTCGATCCGGACGCCGGCGGCACCAGCCGCGGCGACTGGATCAGCATCGACCGGGTGCTGGGCGCGGTGCTGCTGGGCATCGTCACCCACGACGCCAACCTGCTGGTGATCTTTCCCCGCAACGCGAGGCGCGGATGAGCAACATCCTGATCGTCGTCGAGGAGCCGCGGCAGTGGCCGCTGCACATCCCGGGCGTCAACGTGGTGCCGGCGCGCGCCTATCTCACCGATCCGGCCTACGCCGAGGGCCGCTCGGACAAGGTGTTCAACCTCTGCCGCTCGTATCGCTACCAGAGCCTGGGCTATTACGTGTCGCTACTGGCCGAAGCCCGCGGCCACAAGCCGCTGCCGCGGGTGCACACCATCGAGGACATGCAGTCCCAGAACCTGGTGCGGCTGCTGACCGAGGACCTGGAGGAGCTGATCCAGAAGCTGCTCGCGCCGATCAAGGCCGACGCGTTCGAGCTCAGCATCTACTTCGGCCGCAACGTCGCGAGCCGCTACGACTCGCTTTCCCAACAGCTGTTCCAGCTGATCCCGGCGCCGCTGCTGCGCGCGTCGTTCAAGCGCCGGCGCGGGCGCTGGCGGGTGCAGGCGGTGCGGCCCATCGCCGCCAGCGACATTCCGCCGCAGCACCAGGCCTTCGCGATCCAGGCGGCGAGCGATTATTTCGGCGGCCGCTACCGGCGCGCGCGCAAGCGGCCCGAGGCGCGCTTCGACCTCGCCATCCTGCACGACCCGGACAATCCGGAACCGCCGTCCAACGAGAAGGCGCTGCGCAAGTTCGAGCGCGCCGCGGAAGCGGTGGGTTTGGAGCCCGAGCTCATCACGCGCGCCGATTACGGCCGGCTGGCGGAGTTCGACGCGCTCTTCATCCGCGACACCACGTTCGTCAACCACTACACCTACCGCTTCTCGCGCCGCGCCGCCGCCGAGGGCCTGGTGGTGATCGACGATCCCGAGTCCATCCTCAAGTGCAGCAACAAGGTCTATCTCGCCGAGCTGCTGGACCGCTACAACGTGCCCACGCCCAAGACGCTGCTGGTGCACCGGGGCAACGTGCAGCAGGTGATCCCGCACCTGTCGCTGCCGTGCGTGCTCAAGCAGCCGGACGGCGCGTTCTCGTTGGGCGTGATCAAAGTGGAGTCGGAGGAGGAGCTGCAGGCGCGGGTGCCCGAGCTGCTGGAGGACTCCGAGCTGATCGTCGCCCAGGAGTGGCTGCCCACCGATTACGACTGGCGCGTCGGCATCATCGACGGCCGCGTGCTGTACGTGTGCAAGTACTTCATGGCCCGCGGCCACTGGCAGATCGTGCAGCGCGGGGCCGGCGGCGCGGCGGTGGAGGGTCCGCACCGGACCCTGGCGGTGGGCGAAGCGCCGGAGGAACTGCTCAAGGTGGCGCTCAAGGCCGCCGGCCTGATCGGCGACGGCTTCTATGGGGTGGATCTCAAGCAGGTGGGCGGCCGCTTCTTCGTGGTGGAGATCAACGACAACCCCAGCGTCGACGCCGGCGTCGAGGACGACGTGCTCAAGGATGCGCTCTACCGCGAGGTGATGGGCGTCATCGTCCGGCGCATCGAGGAACGCAAACGGAGCGCCCACGGATGACGGCACCCCTGCGCGCCTTCCGCGGCGTCGGCATCGAGCTCGAGTACGTCATCGTCGACGCGCAAACCCTCGCCCCGCGGCCGATCGCCGACGAGCTGATCCGCGCCGAGACCGGCGCCTACGTCAACGACGCAGGGCGCGGCGCGTTCGGCTGGTCCAACGAGCTGATGCTTCACGTGGTGGAGCTGAAGAACAACGCGCCGGCGCCGCGCCTGGAGACGCTTGCGGCGGGCTTCCACGCCGAGGTCGGCGCGGTCAACGCGCGGCTCGCGGCGTTCGGCGCGCACCTGATGCCCACCGCCATGCACCCCTGGATGGACCCTCGGCGCGAGGCGCGGCTGTGGCCGCACCAGTACGCCGAAATCTACGCCGCCTACGACCGCATCTTCGACTGCCGGCGCCACGGCTGGGCCAACCTGCAGAGCATGCACGTCAACCTGCCGTTCGCGAGCGACGCCGAGCTGGCGCGGCTGCTGGCGGCGGTGCGCGTGGTGCTGCCGCTCCTGCCGGCGCTGGCGGCGAGCTCCCCGATCGCCGACGGCGCGCCCGCCGGATTCGCGGACTTCCGCATGCACTGCTACCTGACCCACGCGGCGCGCATTGCGTCGATGATGGGCGACGTGATCCCGGAGCCGATTGCCGGCGAGGCGGAATACCGGGCGCGCATCCTGGAGCCGATGTATCGCGAGATCGCGCCTCTGGACCCGGCCGAGGTGATGCGCGACGAGTGGCTCAACGCCCGCGGCGCCATCGCCCGCTTCGACCGCCGCGCGGTGGAGATCCGCGTCATCGACACCCAGGAGTGCCCGCGCGCCGACCTGGCGGTGGCCGCCGCGACGGTGGCCGCCGTGCGCGCGTGCTACGACGGCCGCTGGGCGGCGCTCATCGAGCAGCAGCACTTCCCGGCGCGCCGCCTGCTCAAGCTCCTGGGCGCCTGCATCCGCGACGCCGAGCGGGCGGTGATCGACGACGCGGACTACCTGCGCCTGCTGGGCTATCCCGGGGCGCGCTGCACCGCCGCCGAACTGTGGTGGCACCTGCTGCAGGAAACCCTGCCGCGGGGCAGCCGCGCGGCGGCGCCCTGGCGCGAGCCGCTGGACCTGATCCTCACCCAGGGGCCGCTCGCCCGGCGCATCCTGGACGCCGTGGGAAAGCAACCGTCGCGGGCGCATCTGGAGGCGGTGTACCGGGGGCTGTGCCACTGCCTCGCCGAGGACTGGCTGTTCCGCGACCTGCCCTGATGGCCGCGGACGAGCGCCGGGCGATGCCTTCCTGGTCACCTGCGAGCACGGCGGCAACCGGGTCCCCGCCCGCTGCCGGACGCTGTTCCGCGGTCACGAGGCGCTGCTCGACAGCCACCGCGGCTACGACCCCGGGGCGCTCACGCTCGCGCGCGAGCTCTCCGCCGCGCTCGGCGCGCCGCTGGTGATCTCCACGGTAAGCCGGCTGGTGGTGGACATCAACCGCTCGCTGCGCCACCCGTGGCTCTTCTCCGACGCGACGCGCGGCGCGCCGGCCGCGGTCCGCGCGGAAATCGTCGCGCGCAACTACCTGTCCTACCGCGACGAGGTCGAGCGCCTCGTGCGAACCGCGGCATCGCGCGGCGTCGCCGCATTGCTGTCGGCGTGTGGGCGCCGCTGAGCGCCTACGGAATCTGGCGAATGCCCTCGGTGCGGCCCTGGCGATTCGCCGCGTCGGAGCGGCCAGGCAGTACCACCGCCACCCTCGGCGCGCGGTTCCCGCAGGCGGTACTTGAGCACCGCTGCGTTCTCCGGGCGGGCGCGCGAGGAACTTCTGCCCCGCCGAAAGAGGCTTCCGACCCAGATTGGCAAACCGGTAGAGGACTTTCAGCTGCTTGAGGCTGATCAGCCCCTGCATTTCCTGCGCCGCCACCAGGTGATCGATCACCGCCACCGGCCCGTCGTTGACGTACTTGCCCGGATAGCCTGGTTCTTCTTCGTAGCGCTGCTGGAACAGTCGATAGCGGTGGCGGTAGAGCGCTGCTGCCGGCCGAGCGTCGGCGGCCTGCGCCAGTGTGGCATAGGGCGCATAGCGCGCTCCGTTGGACGGTGCAATCATGATCGCATCGTCCTTGCGTGTGACCTGAATCTGCCTGCCCAACGGTTTCACTGGCGGCGCGCGCCGCGCCACCTTCTGCCACCGCAAGTTGTCCACGGCCCTCACGAGCCAACGGGTGATGCCCACGAGTACAGACGCCCCAGCGCCTCCGCGCCGGCTGGTTCGGCGTCCGTTTGGTTCGCAGGGGCGATCGCCGCGGCCCCTGCGCTGATTGGACGGACTCCGGCACGGCATGTGGCGCGCGGTATGTTGAACAATCAAAGGCATGGTGCGAAGAACGTCGATCGGCACCAACGCCGAACGGAATACTAGGCTACCAGGCAACAATCAAGGCACGGTTCCACAGCTCTCCGCGCTCACGCGAATTCAGCTGTTACCGGTTCGCTATGAGAAGGGAAACACCCACGCGCGCCATCGACTCGCCAAAGGGATGGGCGAACATCCCCGGTCTCGACGGTTCGAGGAGTTCCCAGTAGCAATCTGGCAGTGCCATCTTCCATCCCAACTCCGTCGGGCTTGGGGTACCCGACGAATAAGGCCCCCTGAGCCTCCGGGGTACACATGACGTCACGACAAACGGGATCTCTCGGAAATGTCGAGCCCCCGGTTGTACTTGACGTCCACCCGGGCCCGCGGCAGATTCGCCGTGCCCTCAGGCTCATGCCTCTCTGAATTTGCACCTTGTTCCTCGGCATCGCTTATCACTTTGTGAAATCAAGCAATGCCAGCTTGCTACCCTCCACTGGCTTACTAGCTGAGCCTCATACGCAACCAAGATTCGGGTTGCGTTACATTTTCGCTAATTCTCGTCCCGAAGCGTCACGCGAAGGAGGTTTGCAAGCGGCTCCTAAGGGGACGTCAGTAGGCGACCTCCTGCACCGCGACCACCACCTTCTCCGGACGCTCGCGTTGTGGGAAGTGGCCCACGCCCTCGAGCACCTCGCGCCGGTAGCCGGCGGTGAACAGCGCCTCCTTCCCCTCCGAGGTCTCCGGCAACGTCGCCCCGTCCTCGGCCCCGTGCAGCATCACCGTGGGCACGTTGATCAAGGCCGACGAGGACAGCCGCCGCTCCAGCTGGTCGTAGCGCGGATCGCCTTCGGCATAGCCCCAGCGATGACGATACGAGTGGATACTGATCTCCAGCCAGTAGGGGTTGTCGAAGGAGACGGCGGTGGCGTCGAACTCCTCCTCAGTGTAGCGCCAGGACGGCGCCCACAGCCGCCACAACCGGCCGGTGAAATCGCGCCGGTCCCGGGCGAGCGCCTCACGGCCCCGCTCCACCGCAAAGTACCAGTGGTACCAGTACTGGCGGGCTTGGTGGAAGGAGAGCGGCTGATCCGGGTTGCTCGTGCCATGCCCCACCGAGAGGGTCACCATCCCGCGGATGCGCTCGGGGATCAGGGTTGCCGCGACGTAGGCCGCCCGCGCACCCCAGTCATGGCCGACCAGCAGGAAGTCGCTGAGCCCCAGCGCCTCCGAAAACTCCACCACGTCCTGCCCCAGCGCCGCGATCTGCCCACTGCGCACCGTGCCGGGATCGCGAAAGCGGGTCGGCCCGAAACCGCGCAGGTACGGGCGCACGACACGGTAGCCCTCCTCCACGAGGCGCCGCGCCACTGCGTTCCAGGTCAGCGCGTCGTCCGGCCAGCCGTGCACCAGCACCACCGTCGTCGCATCGGGAGCGCCGTCCTCGAGGTAGCCCAAGCTCAGCACGGAAGTCTCGATGGTTCGAAGATTGATCACTGGCCTTCTTTCTTTCTCATTGATGAGGGCGCTCTGAAGCCCAGCGCCGAACACCCCTAGTCGACCGGCTCAATCAGCGGATCCGGGTTGGCGAAGGTCGAGCCGCGCAAGGTTGACTCCCCACCCATCGGCCACCTTGCGGGGCTTGGTTGGGAGGCCGTAATGGCGCGACCGATCGAACAACGAGAGGTTGGGAGCGAGCATCGAATGGAAGAATCACATCATGGCTTGCGCGACTTCCTTGGGCCTCTCCCGGGTCACGAAGTGGCCGCAATCCAGCACGAGGACCGCCTCCAGTCCGGGGACGTGATCTTCCATGCCGACGCAATACTCAACCGGCTGCCTCGGATCGTGCTCACCGTGGATGTAAAGCACTGGCATGGTGAACCGCGAGTAGTCCACCCCTTTGCTCTTTGGAATGTCCCGAAAATAACGCGTGACCGATTCGGCAACTCCCGAGCAGGAGAACTCGTTGACAATCTGCTGAATCTCCTCCTCGCTGGGCCGCATCTCCGACTTGCACGAGGTGTCGAACCAGACGCGAACATAGGCGTCCGCGTTCTCCATCAGGTAACTGTGCTTATCCGGATTATTCGTGTTCCATTGGTGATGCAAGGCATTGCGAGGATCGTACTTGTGCAGCGACAGGCTGCAGCGCACGTAGCGCTCGACGCGTTGCGGCACCTGATCGCAGACGTGGTCGCCCACCATGACACCCCAGTTCAGGCGGCGGCCGATTTTGCCTCTGAAAGTGCAGTCAGAATCGCAGCGCAGAAGGCGGGAATATCGGCCGGCTTCCTCGATGTCACCAGGTTTCCGTCGCGAACGGCGGACTCGTCCAATACCGTTGCGCCGGCATTGCGCAGATCGTCACGGATCTGGGCGGCACCCGTCACCCGTTTGCCTCGAATGACGTCCGCCGAAGCCAGCATCCAACTGCCGTGGCAGATCGCCGCGACGACATCGCCGCGAAGCGCATGGTCTCGCACCAGCGCCACCAGATCCTGGTTGGTTCGCATGAGGTCCGGGGCATATCCGCCCGGTATCACGACCGCGTGAAAGTGCATCTTGACCGCGTCCAGGGCAGAGATCTCGGCCTGCACCGGGTATCCGAGTTTGGAAGTGTATTTCTGGGGCTCTGGACCGACGATGCACACCCTGGCACCCGCTTCCTGAAAGCGGTAGATCGGGTACCACACTTCCATCTCCTGGTAGTTGTTCTCCACCAGGATCGCAACGGACTTCTCGGACAGCTGGGACATGGAGGCCTCCATTTGGCTCGGCGAGGGGCGGACTTCGCCGGCTTTGCGACCTGGTCATGCGAGGCGGCGAACACCGGGTAGTCCGGGATGGTGATTCTATGCAGGCCGACAGCGGTCGTCTGTCAATCACTTTACAAATTCGGCCTACACGCCAAGCCATATGCCCTGCACGGCACACTGCTTGGGAGCCTCCGCTTTCCTCTGTTATTGAAAGGGAGATGCCCACGTGCCGGAGGGAATCAAATTGTCTGGAGCAATCCGAAGGTCGCCACGCCCACGACCAGCAGTAAGACCGCTCGACGCACCACTACGTCGCTTGCCCCTCGCTGGGTCCGGCTTCCGAATACGGTTCCCAGAAGATAGGCCGGCGTCAGAACCGAAATCGTGGCCGCGTCCCCCGTTCCCAACGTCCCATTCAACATTAGGAGGGCGATCAGCAGGACCGTGGCGAAGAACACCCAGATGATGAAGTTCGCCCGATTCTGAGCAGCAGAGTGAGAGCTGGCCGCCAGAAACACTGGCGTCACGGCAGCAATGGCGGTCGCACCCATGACCAGCCCGCTGAAGCCGCCGACCCCTCCCAGCGTGCGGGGCCCCAGCGGACGAGGGTACCGCCAGCCGGTCAAGAGAATCAGGGCGGCGACCAGGATTGTCGCCGAAATAACCCGCTTCATGAGGACGGGGTCGGCCTGAAGAAGCAGATAGGTCCCGATCGGCATGCCGATGAGGGTGCCGATCGTCATGGGCATGACCACTTCCCGGGAACTGTGCCGCCGGGCCTCGGGCAGAAGATGAACATTGGAAAAAATATCCACCCACATCATGACTGCGATGCTGACGGCGGGAGAAAAATACCCGTTCAGAATCGGTAACATGAACAGCGGACCGCCAAAACCTGCGAAGCCTCTCAGAAATCCGCCGATCACCGATATGGGGACGAGAACGGCCAGCGCTGATGCGTCCATTTCAAGCCCTTGTCTCGATCCCGATGCTTTACCTGTTGCTGATGCCACCAAAGCGAAAGAGACGCCCACGTAACGCCGGACGCCTCTTTCGTCGTGACAGTTGCTCGGCCTACCCCAGCATGTCGGCCCAGATGTTCTGGCCCCAGGCCCAGGCGTACTGGCCCTCGAGCTCGCTGCGGGCGCTGGAGACGCCGCCGGCGCCGGCCACCGTCACCATGGTCTTCTTCTCCGGGTCGAACT
>JBMOQX010000041.1:0-1999 GCA_049322755.1 Pseudomonadota bacterium
TGACGAGCAATAGCAGCTTGCGCCGCTGGGGCTGCCGCAGAAGGCACTGGGCGGCGTGGCGCAGGGCCGCGCCCATGCGGGTGGAAAAGGCTCCGCGGATACCCGCCAGGCGCGCCTTGGCCTCGTCGTCCCAGCGCCCGTGGAAATCCTTGAAGCGGTAATAACGCACGTCGTGGCGCCCGTCGGAGCAGAAGCCGTGCAGCGCGAACGGATCCCCGATCCGGTCGATGGCGCTGGCGAGCAGGGCGGCTGCGTCCCGGCTGAGCTCGAACACCGTGCGCTCGGTACCCGGGACCCGGTCGTTGGTCGACTCGGACAGATCCAATAGAACCAGTACCGCCAGGTCCCTGCGTTCGAGTACATGACGTAGGGTGACGCGGGGATCCCAGGGTAGCCCGGCGCGCATGTTGACCCAGGCATCCACGGCGGCGTTGAGGTCCAGCTCGTCGCCGTCCTCGAGCTTGCGCTCGCGCATCACGCCCTGGGGCCGCAGGCGGTCGACGATCTGGCGCAGGCGGCTGGCGATGGGCTTGTGGCGGCGGAGGATCTCGTCGATGGCGTCCGGATCCTGCCTGGGCATGCGCCGCTCGTAGAGGGTGACCCAGTCGGGGCGGTGCAATTGCACCTGGTAGTCCCATTCCGGGTAATGGAAAGGGTCCGAGATCGGTTCGCGCCCGTACTTTTCGTTGTAGGTGGTGCCGTCGTCGTCGAACAGCACGCCGTCCAGGATCCACACCTCCTGGGCGTCGTCGCCGGCGGTCTCCACCTCCACTTCGTTGACGAACTCCATCATGGAGACGCGCTTTCGCACCTGCTTCTGGCCCTGCAGGATCTCCACGCCGCGCTGCCAGGAAAACCCCTCGAACTGCCATACGAAGCGGTTGTCGTCGCGGTAGGGCAGGCGCAGGTTCTCCAGTTGCCGCAAGGACGGCAGCGCCCGGCGCGCGGCGAGCAGGTGGTAGAGCTCCAGCCCCATGTGCCAGGAGAACATGTTGTCCAGGCGGTTGGCCTCGATGTTGGCATGGAACTTCTGAGCCAAGGCGTCGAGCTCGGCATCCCCCGTGGTGGATTCGGCGTCCAGCAGGTGCAGCGCCAGTCTTTCGAGCCAGTCCTGGGTTTCGTGTTCGCTGCGGCCCTCTTTGGGGCTGGCCAGCAGCGCGCGCCAGATCTGCTTGAGGCCCGGAAGGTCGCGGATGGCGTTGTATTCCACGCGCGCATCCTCGAAGAATCCGATCAGGTTGATCTGGGCCGGGTTGAGTTCCTGGGCGGAGATGGGAGCGTTGGTGTAGACGACGTGGGCGGCCAGGTGGGCGGCAGTGGCGCGATAGACATCCAGGCCCTTCAGCCCCGCGAGATCTTCCACCGCGTCGGGCAGGTGCAGCACGAAGCCATCCAGATAGGGCTTGAACTCGCTGCCCTCGGCCGCTGCCGGGCGCAGCCAGAAGTCGCGGCCCCACAGGGCGCGCAAGTAGGCCGAGAGTTTGCGCTGATGATCGACGAACAGGATGCCCTTGCGCTCCTTCTGCAGCATGGCCTGGCTATCCGCCGTCTGTAGCGCGAAGTAGGCGAGCTGGTTCTTGTAGTCGGTGCGGTAGGCATCCGCCCCGAAGAAGGCCCAGCGGCGCAGGCCGCCGAGGGTGAGCTTGCCGAGCAGCTCATCGAGACTGCCCAGCATGGGCCGCAATCCCCGCGGCGCGCGGGCGGCAAGCTGGTGCAGGAACTGGAGGTAGGCGCGAAAGAGGCCCATGTCGCCGAGCCGGCGCGCTGCGATGGGCAGCGAACCGAAGAACAGCCCTATCACCTCGCCGGAGGTCATCGAGGAGAGCTTCATGGCGGCGAGGATGGATTCCTCCACCGCCTCGTCGCCGATCTCCTTCGCCACCAGAGGCATTTCCTGGAGGTAAGTGACCACCAGGTCGTTGCCACGGCCCAGGTTGGTGAGACCCTTGGCCCCTTCCAGGTAGTGCTGCAAACCGACGGGGGTCATGACCCGCGCCGC
>JBMOQX010000041.1:2099-4725 GCA_049322755.1 Pseudomonadota bacterium
GAAGAAGGTGGCGACCGCGGCGTCCAGGGCGTCGCGCATGTCGGGGTCGTCGGTGAGCGGGCGCACCAGGGCCATCTGACAGGCATCCGGCGCCGGGATGCCTGCGGCGATGAGGGTGCCGGCATACACCAGCAGCCGGGTGGAGATCCCTTCGTCCAGCCCGTGGCCCTTGAGGTGGCGCGAACGGATGGCCACCTGCACCAGCTTGTCGGCGACGTCCTGGTCCACGCCGGCCTCGTGGGCCACGATCTCGGCCTCGATCTGTGCGGCCGGATAGCCGAAGTCCAGGGCGCCGAAGCGCTGCTTGGTGGACTGCTTGAGGTCCTTCATCAGCGACTGGTAGCCGGGATTGTAGGAGATGACCAACTGGAAATCCGGGTGGGCGCGCACCAGCTCCCCCTTCTTGTCGAGGGGCAAGACCCGCCGGTGGTCCGTGAGCGGATGGATGACGACGGTGGTGTCCTGGCGTGCCTCGACCACCTCGTCGAGGTAACAGATGGCGCCGATGCGGGCGGCGGTGGTGAGCGGCCCGTCCTGCCAGCGGGTGCCGTCGCGGTCGAGCAGGAAGCGACCCACCAGGTCGGCTGCGGTCATGTCCTCGTTGCAGGCCACGGTGACGAGGGGCTTGCCGAGCTTCCAGGCCATGTACTCGACGAAGCGCGATTTGCCGCAACCCGTGGGGCCCTTCAACATGACCGGCAGGCGCGCACCGTAGGCCGCCGCGAATTGTTCCGCTTCCTTGCCTGTCGGGCGGTAATAAGGCTCGCGCTCGATGCGGTATTGAGCGTTCGTTTCCATTGTCGATGGAAAAAAGACCTCCGGCGCCGCAGCCTCGGCGCACGGCTGCCGGCGCACGGCTGCCGGAGGGCGAAGGGGACCTTTCAAAGCGCTTCGCCGCGGAAGATCAGCATCGCGGTACCCTGGGTCTGACGGTAGTTGTCATAGCCGACGAGCTTCACCAGGTGCTTGGGGTTGGCCTTGTGGCAGGCCTCGCACTCGGCGAGGATGCGCTCCACGTCGGTCTCGCCGAACATGGGCAGCTTCCACATGTACCAGTAATGCTGCATGGCGTTTTCCGGCTCGCAGTGCTCCACGGCCGGGTTCCAGCCTTGGGAGACGACGTATTCCACCTGGCGGCGGATCTGCTCCCGGCTCATGGGGGGCAGATAGGAGAACGTCTCGTATTTTCGGCTCGCCTGATCGCCCAGGCGGGACTTGTAGTCTTGCACATCGCTCATGATCTTGGCTCCTTTGCTCAGCGGTGGGCCGAGTCCAGCTTGTCCACGGTGTCGAACTCGAACTTGATCTCTTTCCAGGTTTCCATCGCCATCTTCAGTTCGGGCGAGGACTGGGCGGCCTGGGTGAGCACGTCCTTGCCTTCCTTCTCCAACTGGCGGCCTTCGTTGCGCGCCTGCACGCAGGCTTCCAGGGCGACGCGGTTGGCGCAGGCGCCGGCGGCGTTGCCCCAGGGGTGGCCCAGCGTGCCGCCGCCGAACTGCAGCACGGCGTCATCGCCGAAGATGGCCACCAGCGCCGGCATGTGCCAGACGTGGATGCCGCCCGAGGCGACCGGGAAAACGCCGGGCATCTGGCCCCAGTCCTGGTCGAAGAACAGGCCCCTGGAGCGGTCTTCCTTGACGTAACGCTCGCGCATCAGATTGATCCAACCGATGGTGGCCTGCCGGTCGCCTTCCAGTTTGCCCACCACGGTGCCGCTGTGCAGGTGATCGCCGCCCATCAGGCGCAGGATCTTGGCCAGCACGCGGAAGTTGATGCCGTGCTTGGGATTGCGGTCGATCACCGCGTGCATCGCGCGGTGCACGTGCAGCAGCATGCCGTTGTCGCGACACCACTTCGACAGGCTGGTGTGCGCCGCCCAGCCGACGGTCAGGTAGTCGCTCATGATGATCTTGGAGCCGATCTCCTTGGCGAACTCGGCGCGCTTGTAGATTTCCTCCATCGTGGGGGCGGTTACGTTCAGGTAATGCCCCTTGTACTCCCCGGTCTCGCGCTCGGCCTTGTCGATGGCCTCCTGGCAGAACAGGAAGCGGTCGCGCCAGCGCATGAACGGCTGGGAGTTGACGTTCTCGTCGTCCTTGGTGAAGTCCAGACCGCCGCGCAGGCACTCGTACACCGCGCGGCCGTAGTTCTTGGCGGACAGACCCAGCTTCGGCTTGATCGTGCAGCCCAGCAGCGGACGACCATATTTGTTGAGCTTGTCGCGCTCCACCTGGATGCCGTGCGGCGGCCCGGGGCAGGTGGTCACGAACCACAAGGGCAGGCGCACGTCTTCCAGACGCAAAGAGCGCACGGCCTTGAAGCCGAACACGTTGCCCACCAGGGAGGTGAACATGTTGACCACCGAGCCTTCCTCGAACAGGCCCATCGGGTAGGCGATGAAGGCGTAGAAGGCCTCGTCGTCGCCCGGTACGTCCTCCATGGCATAGGCGCGACCCTTGTAGTAGTACAGATCGGTCAGAAGATCGGTCCACACCGTGGTCCAGGTGGCGGTGGACGATTCGGCAGCCACAGCCGCAGCAGCCTCCTCGCGCGGCACGCCAGGTTGCGGCACGATCTTGAAAACGGCAAGAACGTCGGAATCCTTCGGCGTGTAGGTCGGTTCCCA
>JBMOQX010000042.1:0-4658 GCA_049322755.1 Pseudomonadota bacterium
GAGATCAGGGCTTGCTCGTCAGGGTCCAGTCGCGCCAGGGCGCGGGTGGTGTTCGGCAGTTCAAGAACCGCGCACACATCCGCCGCGACGAACCACGGTTCGCCTTGGGCATCCGTGACGACCCGGACCGGACGGCCTTCGAAATCAAACGGGATCAGTTCGGTGCTCATGGATCACTCCTCCGAGACGAGGGCCAGCCGGAACGTGGGCTTGCCGGGCTTGACGGTGCGGGCGGCCTCGAACCCGGCGCGCAGTGCCGGCGGCCAGTTGGAGAAGCGCGATTCCGAGACGGAGTACTCGACGTCCAGGTAGTCCTCGACCTTCTCGCCGGCGGCGGCGATGCGCCGGGCGATGGCGGCCAGTTGCGCCTGGTCCCAGGACACGCGCTTCGGGACCTCGACCGTCACGCGAAGCAGCCCGTCCTTCAGGTGCACGACGCCGAAGTCCTTGCCCGCCTCGAGGCGGGCAGCACGGGCCTGCTCGCCGTAGGCGGCCTCCAGCGCAGCGTCGAACTTGGCGCGGGCCTGCTTGAGCCAGGCGAGCGCTTCGTCCAGGTGGCGGCTGATCTCCGCCTTCTGGGCGGGCGGAAGTTGAGCCAGCTGGCCGACGGACATCGCGGCGATGTCGGCGGGGTAGAGGGTCAAATCGCTCATCGCATCCCCCTTCAGCGCGCCGCGCGCTCGGAGGTCGAGTCGTGCAGGGCGCCACGCTCGAACTCGATGACCGACTCCAGGGGGTAGCTGACGCGCTTGGACAGCTTCAGGTAGCGCGGGCCCCGCCCTTCGCTGCGCCAGCGCTGCAGGGTCTTGGGGCTCAGGCCCCAGCGCTGCGCGAGCTCGTTCTCGTTGAGGACCCGACGGTCGCCGGGAGACAGGCTGTTGATCGCATCGACCGGCGACCGGGGGATGGTGCTTGCCGTTGTCGGCATGGAAGCCTCCTATGACGCTGTTGAGGAACAGGTGTCATTGCAGGCTTCGGGTGGCGAACCTTGGAGGGACCGAATGGCGAACCACGCACAAACTTCGGGTTCGCCGATGCGTGCCGGCATGGCACAAAAGAGCGAGCCCATGGCTCGCCAGGTAGCAAGGAAGCAGAATCAGCCGCGCGCCGCCGGCCGGAGTCGGCCTGTCTGCTGCCGTACGCTGTTGCTTACCAGTCCACCCGTTCGTCATCGCCGCCGAAGACGGGCGGCAGGGCGCGGTAGTGCGGCAAGTCGTCGCGCACGGGCGCGAGCGCGTGGCCGCAGTGGATGTGAAACGCGGGCCGAAACGCGCCCTCGGGCAAGCGCGTCGCGACGATTCCGGTGAGATCCGCGTCGGGCACACGGGCGAACAAGCGCGTGCCGCAGCGGGCGCAGAACGCGCGTGGCAGGCTTTGGATGGCGAAGGTGGCGACCTCGCCCGCCATCACCTCGACGGCCGCCGAGGGATAGAGGGCCACGCCGACATAGGCCGCGCCATGCGCCGCGCGGCAGTCCGGGCAGTGACAATAGAAGCCGACGACGGGTTCGCCGTCGATGCGAATGCGCACGGCGCCGCACAGGCAGCCCGTTTCGATGGGCGTCATGGGTTCTCCCTGGCGAGTCGATCGATACGTTCGAGTTCCTGGCTGGCGACGTAGGCGTCACGCCAGGTGAGCGCATCGGCGTCGATGGCGAGATCGCCCAGGCGGAAATCGACACGCACGCCGTGCCGCTGTTCGCTGAGCGTGAAACCGTAGGTCACTTCCCCCGGCGCAGCCGGTCGCGGCCAGGATGCGTCTGCGAGCTCCAGCACGAGCCGATGGCGCGCATCGCACACGATGACCGTCCCAATCAGGTAGGGCGTGCCGGAGGCGTCACACCAGGCGAGGCGCCGGCCCAGGTCCAAAGGCGCCTCGTCGTCGAGTGACGGCTCGACCTCCATCCACCTGCGGATCAGGCGGGGCTGGGTCCAGCACGGCCCACACTCGATCGGGCGGCGCCTCGATCCAGCGGGATTTTTCGACGATCACCGGCTCTGGCGTGTCCATGGGCGTTGTCCTCCTTCGGTTCCCGGCCGTCGAACCCCTTGGGGTCGACAGCATCGCATCGACGCTGGCGTGATGGCTGCGCTCGCGCGCGTCATCATCGGTGGGGCAGAGGGCAGTCAGCTTGTGCGGCCGGCCTCCTGAAGTCGGGCGCGATCGAGCTTGGTCATCCCGAGCACCGCCACGCTCATCCGTTCGGCGGCGGCGCGGTCGGCGCCTTCGTCGATGGTCAGCACGAAGTCCGGCACGATCTGCCAGGACACGCCGAAGCGGTCCTTGACCCAGCCGCAGGGCTGGACCTCGCCGCCCGCGGACAAGGCTTCGTGCAGGCGGTCGATCTGCGCCTGGGTTTCGCAGTTCACGTAGAGCGAGAAGCTCTCATGGAACTTGCCGAAGTATCCCCCACCGTTGAGCGCCAGCAACTCCATGCCGTTCAGGTGAAAGCGGATGGTCTTCACCGCACCCGCCGGCCCGGGCAGTTGATCGGGCGACAGGCCGTGCTGGCGCTGCACGGTGTCGATCTCGGGCTGCGAGAACGTGGTGCGCGCCAACTCCCCCGCATGGCCGAACACCGCGCGGAAGAGGTCGATGTAGGTGCGGACCGCTTGCTCGGTCTGCTCGGCATCTGCAAAGGCCAGACAGGGAAGGAGGGGCTTCATGAGCGGGTCTCCTGGCTTTCGAGGGCGTGGGGGGCGGAGTGGTGCTCGTGGGCGATGTGCCACTGGCCATCGCGCTTGACGAGCCCCAGGGTCAATCGGCAGACGGGTGAGGGCGAGCCGCCGATGCGCAGCAGGCCGGTGGCGAAGGCCACGTCGTGCCCGGCGGTCACGCGCAGGTCTTCGATGACGAAGAGATCCGGGTGCGGCGCGCCGAAACGGAAGAACAGATCCCAGGTCCCGCGGTAGGCGTCGAGCCCGAGCGACTGCAGCGGCTCGGGTACGTCGAACATCACGATGTCCTCGGTGTGCTGCGCGAGGATGCCGTCCAGGTCGCCCGCCTGGATGGCGCGCTCCCAGCGGCGGATCTGAGCGGTGACTTCGGTCGTCGGGTCCATCAGACTCACTGCGCCGGGATCTCCGGCTCCCACCAGCCGGGTGAGCAATTCGAAGGACTGCTGCCAGCCCATGCGGCAGGCTTCAGGGGGAACTGCATCGGGCAGCCCGGCCTGCTCTACCGTCAGTTCCGTACCGCAGGAGACGGCGCGCAACGTATAGGTGGTCAACATTTCGCCGGGCAGCCCTGGATCATCGAAGCGATCGGTGGCCACGAGCTTTTCGTTCGGCACGACCTCGCGGTAGGCCCCACCGAAGCTGTGGCGCTGCCCGTTGCCCAAGTTGATGAAGCTCATGCGGTAACGCCCGCCGACCCGAAGGTCGAGTTCGTGCACCTCGGCCACGAAGCCGTCCGGCGGGTTCCACTTCACGATCGCGGCCGGCTCGGTCAGTGCACGCCACAGGCGCTCGGCCGGAGCGCGGAACACGCGAACTTGCGTCAGGGTGTAAGGCATGATCATCTCCTCATCGATCGGGGCTGGAGCGTTGGGAAACGAGTCGGCTGACTCGCGTTGTCGTGCGCTTCATCGCGGCGAACCGGCAAAAGCCCCTCGACATAGCGCTTGAGATGCCCGATGGCCTCGAGCGCGGCTTGGGGGTCGTTCAAGGCTTTCGCGAGCACGAAGCCGCCTTGCAGCACGGCCTGGGTGTGGCGGGCCAGGCTCTCGGCGCTCCAGTCGGTCTCGGCTGCGTACCGGGCCCGGGCCGCCTCGATGGTGGGCACGAGCGTTTGTGCGTGGGCCTCGATGCCCGTGCCGCAGGCGGCCTGCAGGGCCGGGTGGCTGACAAAGGTCTCCTGCACCAGGGTGCCGAGCAGGCAGGTGAACTCGGGCAGCTCGCCGCGCACCAGTGCTGCGCGGAAGTCCAGATAGGCCAGCAGCCGCTCGCGCGGGTCCTCGACCTGCCAGTACGGTGCGGCTGCGAACAGCGCGCCGGTGGCGTCGTTCCAGTGCTCGATGGCCGCCAGCGCCAGCGCTTCCTTGCTTTCGAAGTGGTGGAAGAAGCTGCCCTTGGTGACGCCCGCGGCGCGGCAGAGATCCTCCACCGTGGTGGCGGTGTAGCCCCTTTCGCGGAACACGCGCAGGGCGGCATCGAGCAAGCGGGTGCGGGAGCTTCCTGTCTCGGCCATGGGAGCATACCAACCAGTTGGTTTAATGTGGACTATACCGAGTAGTTGGTATGGCGTCAAACCCACGGCGGCAAGGTGCCGTCGCCGTCATCGGGGCGCCGGTGGATTCGACAGTTGGGCGCGGCCCTTGCGTCGGCAGCAGATCCTTCAGCTCCGCGCCGGCGCAAACCCCAAGACTTCGCGCTGTTCGGCCCAGTCGCGCGGCAGCAGATCGTGCCGGCCACGCAGGGTCTGCAGGTTCAGGTGTCGCGGCTGCCGGCCATCGAGGATGGCCTCGACGATGTCGGGGGCCAACAGGGTCAGGCGCAGCACCTCGGCCACCCAGCCGGGCTCCAACTTCAGAGCGCGGGCCAGGTCGGTCGTCGTGGGATAGCGCCCCTCCTCGAGCAGCCGCTTCCAGTAGAAGGCCTTGCCGAGCGTCTTGATCATCGGCGCATCCAGGCCGCCCGCGGTCGCAGCGGCGGACTCGG
>JBMOQX010000043.1:0-75631 GCA_049322755.1 Pseudomonadota bacterium
CCGTAGCGGCTGCGGCCCCGGCCGCCGCGGGCGCCGGGCCCGCGCCGGGCGCGCCGGACCCGGGCGGCGAGCAGCGGGCCTACGAGTCGGCGTTCAACCTGTTTCGCATCGGCAACTACCCGGCGGCGATCGCGGCGTTCACGAATTTCAGCAAGACCTATCCGCAGAGCCAGCTGGCGCCGAGCGCGCTCTACTGGGTGGGCAACTCGTACTACGCGATGAGCGACTTCAAGAACGCCATCGCCGCGCAGCAGAAGATGATCAAGGCCTACCCGGACGCCCAGAAGGTGCCGGACGCGATGCTCAACATCGCCAGCAGCCAGCAGGAAATGGGCGACGTGGCGGCGGCGAAGAAAACGCTGGACGAGCTGATCAAGAAATACCCGCTGTCGGACGCGGCGGAAAAGGCCAAGCGCCGGCAGGCCAGCCTGCGTTAATGTCCTGTTCTCGATTGAGGGACGGCGGCGGTATGCTACGGGCAGTCCAAGCTATTTCGAGAACAGGACACTGACCCGGCCATCCGCCATGGAGCCCGTGCGGCTGCGGGTCACCGAGATCTTCCACTCGCTCCA
The DNA here is from genome assembly GCA_049322755.1 of Pseudomonadota bacterium. Taxonomy (GTDB): domain Bacteria; phylum Pseudomonadota; class Gammaproteobacteria; order Burkholderiales; family UBA6910; genus DATIUV01. The sequence goes on from JBMOQX010000043.1 coordinate 573, forward strand.
GGGCGAGACCAGCCGCGCGGGGCTGCCCACCGTGTTCGTGCGGCTGACCGGCTGTCCGCTGCGCTGCGGCTACTGCGACACCGAGTACGCCTTCCACGGCGGGACCAACTACACGATCCCCGAGATCCTGGCGGAAGTGGCGCGTCACGGCGCGCGCTACGTCTGCGTCACCGGCGGCGAGCCGCTGGCGCAGAAGCCCTGCCTCGAACTGCTCGCCGCGCTGTGCGACGCCGGCTACGACGTGTCGCTGGAGACCAGCGGCGCGCTGGATGTCTCCGGCGTCGATCTCCGCGTGTCCAAGATCATGGACCTGAAGACCCCCGGTTCCGGGGAGGAGCGTAAGAACCGCTGGGCCAACCTGGAGCACATCACGTCCCGCGACGAGATCAAGTTCGTACTTTGCGACCGCGGCGACTACGAGTGGGCGCGGCGGGTGATCCGGGAGAAGGGCCTCGACCGGCGCTGCCCGCTGCTGGTCTCGCCGGTGTTCGGAAAGCTGGACGCGCGCCAGCTCGCGGAGTGGGTGCTCGCAGACCGCCTGCCGGTGCGGGTGCAGATCCAGTTGCACAAGTTGCTGTGGGGCGAGGTTCCCGGCCACTGAAGATGCCGAAAGCGGTCGTTTTGCTGTCCGGCGGACTCGATTCCGCCACCACGCTGGCCATCGCGAAAGCGGCGGGCTACGCCTGCCACGCTCTCGCCGTGGCCTATGGCCAGCGTCACGCGGCGGAGCTCCGGGCCGCCGCGCGGGTGGCGCAGGCGCTGGGCGCGGCGGAACTGCGCACCATCACGCTGGACCTCTCGGTGTTCGGCGGCTCGGCGCTCACCGATCCGGCGATCGCGGTGCCCGAGGCGCCGAGCGCCGGCATCCCGATCACCTACGTCCCGGCGCGCAACACCATCCTGCTGTCGCTGGCGCTCGCCTATGCGGAAGTGCTGGGCGCCCGGGACATCTTCATCGGCGCCAATGCGGTCGACTACTCCGGCTACCCGGACTGCCGTCCCAAGTATCTGGCGGCGTTCGAGCGCATGGCGAACCTCGCCACCCGGAGCGCCGTCGAGGGCAACGCGATCCGCGTCCGCGCGCCGCTGGTGGACCTCTCCAAGGCCGAGATCGTGCGCCGCGGCATCGGCCTGGGCGTCGATTACGCGCTCACCGTGTCCTGCTACCAGGCCGACGACGACGGGCGGGCCTGCGGCCGCTGCGACGCCTGCCGTTTGCGGCGCGCGGGCTTCGAGGCCGCCGGGGTCGCCGATCCCACCCGCTACGCCCCGGCGCCCGATTAACGGGCGTTATGCCCAACCGAAAAATTACTGATTCCGCAGGCGCGTCGATCCATTAGAATTTAAACGTTTTCGAACAAGGGGTTCGCCCGCGAGAGGCGGCCCCGGCCTGCGGAGGGCGGTATGGAGTTCACGATCCACAATCAGGTCCTGCTCGGCGTATTCGTCGTCGCGGCGATCATGGGCGCCGTGGTCAACAAGACCAATTTCTGCACCATGGGCGCGGTATCCGACTGGGTCAACATCGGCGACACCGGGCGCATGCGCGCATGGGTGTTCGCCATGGCGGTGGCGCTGCTGGGCGTGCTCGGGCTGGAGGCCGCCGGGGTCATCGCCCTCGGCAGCGACACCTTCCCGCCGTACCGCACCAGCCAGTTCGCCTGGTCGCGCTACATCGTCGGCGGCGTCCTGTTCGGCATCGGCATGACGCTCGGCAGCGGCTGCGGCAACAAGACGCTGATCCGGGTCGGCCAGGGCAACCTCAAATCGCTGGTGGTGCTGGTGATCGCGGCGATCTTCGCCTACCTGATGCTCTGGACCCCGTTCTTCGAGAAACTCTTCCTGCCCTGGGTCGAGCCCACCACCGTCAACCTGGCCAACTACCAGGTGCCGAACCAGGAACTCTCCGCGGTGCTGGCCAACATGGTGGGTCTGTCCTCGACGCCGACGCTGCACCTGATCGTCGGCGTCGTCGTCGCGCTCGGCATGCTGGCTTTCGTCCTCAAGTCGGCCGATTTCCGCGGCAGCTTCGACAACATCCTCGGCGGCGCCGTGGTGGGCCTGGCGATCGTCGCCGGCTGGTGGATGACCGGCGGCAAGTGGGGCACCGAGTGGAAGGACTTCGCCGCCATGGCGACGGACATCCCGAGCCGCGTGGCGACTCAGTCCTACACCTTCATCAGCCCGATGGGCGATTCCGTGCGCTACCTGATGGAGCCCACCAAGCTCGCCTTCGTCAATTTCGGCGTGGTGGCGCTGGCCGGGGTCATCTTCGGCTCCTTCGTGTGGGCGATCGTCAGCCGCGGCTTCCGCATCGAGTGGTTCGTCAACGGCAAGGACTTCCTCAACCACGCGGTCGGCGGCGTGCTGATGGGCGTGGGCGGCGTGCTGTCGATGGGCTGCACCGTGGGCCAGGCCATCACCGGCGTGTCCACCCTGGCGATCGGCTCCATCATCACGTTCTTCTCCATCGTCATCGGCGCCACCGGTACCATGAAGTACCAGTACTGGCGCATGATGCAGGAAGCATGATCGCCGGGCGGTGCCGCCGCCCGCGGCGGACCGCGGAGCGGCGCCGTCTGGTTTGACCCCGCCTGTCACGCTCCGGTAAAATCCGCGCCTTTCGGGCGGTTAGCTCAGCCGGTAGAGCAGCGGACTTTTAATCCGTTGGTCCGGGGTTCGAATCCCCGACCGCCTACCAAGAAAGACAAGGGCTTGCGGAGACGCGGCCCTTTTTCATTTCCGCTTGGGGTTACGCAGGGGTTACGCCGGACCCTGAACCGACGGCGACAGAAGCGTATCGCCGGACGGTGGCGGCCAACCGCGACCTGGCGCGCGCGGTGCCCGCTGGCAATGCCATCCGCGTAAGGTGGGGCACCAGACGGTCGAACCGGCCAGACGTGCCCCATCGCCGTCGCGACGTCTGCGTCCTTCGCGCGCGGCGCGCGGACTACCCCCCGGGGGACCCCCGGTCGTTCGCGCCGCCGATCGACCTGAACCCACCGAGAAAAATTCCGGCTGTCTAGAAAGCCATTGGCGAGTGTCACGCAATGACCCGGGCGGCATTACGGCGTGAGGTCAATCTGCTTCGCATTGCCAAGGTCGAGGGTTCGATCCTCCCTCAACTCCACCCCAAAATAGAACGCTTGAAAGGCCTTCTCGCTTTGGGAGCTGCTCCCGACGGGGTTGGGACAACGCCAACGGCGCAGGATAATTGTCGCCATGTCATCCCTCCGCCCGCATGGATACGTCGCTTTGCTGCTTGCCCTCACCGTCGCGGCTGGGGCTCACGCGGAGATTATCACCGGTACCGTCGTTAGCATTGCCGATGGGGACACGCTAACCCGGCTTGGCGCGAGCAAGACGCAGCACAAGATCCGATTGGCGGGGATAGACGCCCCAGAGAAGGCGCAGCCATTCGGCAACGTGAGCCGGCAGAACCTGGGCAAGCTCGCATTCCAGAAGCAGGTCGAAGCGGACTGCGGAAAGCGCGACCGCTATGGGCGATGGGTCTGTACGGTCTACGTCGATGGGAAGGACGTGAACCTGGCGCAGCTCCAGGCCGGGCTTGCGTGGTGGTATCGGAAATATGCCCACGAGCAGCCGCCTGCCCAGCGGGCGACCTACGAGGCGGCCGAGGCCACAGCTCATACCAGCCGGGTAGGACTGTGGCAGGATAAGAATCCGGTGCCACCATGGGAGTGGCGAAGAGCTCGGGCGGAGTATCGGCTAGAGAGATAATGTCGGCAGAAAACACGGCATCAAACCAGACAATCTTTACGGTCTTGGCGTGTGCGCCCGGTGCGCTCATCTTTTCCCACGACAAACCGCTGACCGTCGAGGCAACTTACCCCGATTGTGTGCTCAGCATCGAAGTCCGAAGTCGACGCGTGAGCATTCCGAACGTAAGCAAGCCAATCAAATTTGGGATACAAGTTGCGATAACGGGTCCGGCGAAGAAACCGGAAGCTGCAATCGACAAATTTCTTCCCCCTGCTTCAGGGGTGCTCGCCGCGCTGGCGTTTGCGATGAACGCGAGCGTCGGCGAACTAGAGCCGGAGATCGCTTTTGATAGTACACGCGGACGTGAAGCGAGACCGTTTCTATGCAACTACTTGCCGGCATCGGAATTCGTCCCAATTCCGCCCCGTAGGGCGAATCCTGACCTTGTTATCGCCATACTAAGAGCCCTCGCTGAGCATCCTCGGGCCGATCATCTCCATATATCAGTTGTGCATTACTCTCACGCTTTACAATACTGGCGACCGGGCCACGACACGCTCGCGTTATCCCATCTATGGAAAGGGGTAGAGGCGCTGACGCCAATTGTTCTTGATGCCTACATCGAGAAGCGGGGGGGTACGCGGGATCAACTAATTGATGAATGGGGTATCGACAGAAAGGCGCTCACTTCTGAGGCGCGTCGACGATTGATCTTTTTCGGTGACAGTGACACTTATAAAAAGGCCCATAGTGCCCGAATCGGTTACGAGCACGGGTTTGAGAATCTAAGCGCAATATTTTCGAAATCGCAAAGCGTAACCGAGCGTGTCGCCAGCTTTTTGCGCAAGGCGATTCTCGAAACGCTTGCCCTTGACCATGGGGTTCGCGAGACGCTCTTAGCGTTACCTTATAGCAAAGCATTAGCGCTTCATCTCGCCGAGTACATGCGGGGACTCTTGTTGACCCCGAGAGGTGTGCTCGGGCCACCCCATGGCCTTTACCCGGACATTCGTTGGGTCAAGGTGTTTAGGGACGGCGTCGCCGAATCGCTCGACCGCGATGCCGTCGAGCAGGCGAATCAAGTAACTATTTGTGGTGGTCCAGATGGTATGCGCGTCGCTAACCTAAACTTTGAGGCGTGGGCCCAACGTGGCGTCGGTGACGCAGGAAGAGTGAGTGCGGCCGAGCCCCAAGCGTTTCAGGTCTCCAGGAAGGAAACGGGCCTCTACAGTACGAGTCTGGGCGGCGAGAAGATCGATATAAATACAGCGAAGGCCGAAGCGCTCATGAATATCAATGGCATTGGCGAAGTCCGCGCTAAGGCGGTCATCAAGGGGCGGCCTTACGCTCGCAAGGACGAGCTGGTGCAGCGGAAGATCATACCGGAGTCCGTGTACGACGAGATCAAAGAGCAGATTATTGCGAGGCAGAGGTAGGCAACTCCACCTTTAGCGCCTAACCGGGGGGCTTATGAAAGTCGCTAATCCAGTTCTTCCTGCGATAGTTCTCCTTATCACGTCTTTGGTCAGCGGCTGCGCCTCCGTGCCAATGGCTTCATTGGATCAGGATGCGACGGCCAAGACTTTCAGTGTGAGGCCGGATAAGTCGAACATTTATGTGTACCGAAACGAGTCCTTTGGAGGCGCTATTCCTATCACCATCGCATTGAACGGAAAGGTCGCGGGTCAAACGGCTATGCAGACATATTTCATGTTTGAAGTCGAGCCCGGTCCTCACGAAGTGACTTCCATCGCGGAGAATACTTCCACTCTCAAGTTGGAAACCAAGTCCGGAGAGGCCTATTTCGTGTGGCAGGAGATAAAGATGGGTGTGTGGATGGCCCGCTCTCAACTGCAGCAGGTTGACGAGCAGACAGGTCGCAAAGGTGTAGCGGAGTGCACTCGCGCCCAAGCAAATTTCTAGCGTTCGGCGGACAGTCGGAACGGAACTCAACGGCACACGCGGATGGCATTGAATTGTGGAAGAGTCTGTAGCCACGTCCGCGATGGGAAGGGACGTCAGACTTCCTCGCCGCCGCAGCCGTTAAAAGGACTAGAGAATAAGCAAGGGCCGGGAGCCGGTTATGCCGGGGGAGTGTCGTAGGGCAGTTAGCCCTGCCTGTCCTTACACCTCAGAAAACGTCAGGGTTGACGAAGCAAAAGGCTGGTCTATAAGCAAAAGAAGGAGGCAATAGACCTCCGCCATAAAGATCTGGAGGAGCAAATGAAGACCCTTGGCGTCGCGGCAATTCTTGCCGCAACGGTTCCTTTGGCCATTCCCACGGTTTCGGCCGATCAGTCCGTCCGCGGATATTCTAAGAAGGACGGAACCTACGTAGAGCCATACCGTCGCAGTAACCCAAGTCAATATCGCTTCGATAATTACGGCAGTAAAGGTAACAACAATCCCTATACGGGGGAAAAGGGTTACGGACGACACGAGTTCTCGAGCCCACCTGCTTACAACAAGGGAAGGCGCTCCCGGAGCAAGTGACCGAAGCCGAGAATAATCGGCTAATTGGGGGGAGATGAATACGGTGCGGATTGTCCTGACCGCAGCAGCCCTGCTTACTCTAAGTTCATTCAAGCCGGCATCTGGTGGGCAATGTAACCCAATGGGTTCTGTCGACGTGCTCTGGCATGGCGGTGGCTTGAATGGTTGCGGATGCCACTTCAATCGAAAGACCGGCGAATGCCACTGCCACCGCCCTCGAGGGTGCGGATGTAGCTGCCAACCGGCGACGTGCCGATAAGTCAGCGAGGAATACATGTCCGCCAGGCCCTCAATGGTGTGCGCAGGAATCCTCTACTTGATGCTTCCGTTAGCGGCGCATTCAGATGGCATTCAAAGGTGCGAGGAACTCTTTAACGAGCCATCTGCTATTGCGACATGCAACACCATTGCTCGTATGAATCGCTCGATTTCTGATCAGGAGCTCCGCGAGCGAGTTAGCCAAACAGTTTATGGCGTCAGCGCGGATCAGCTTCCCGCCATCAAGGAAAAGATCGAAGCCGAGCGGCGCGCCGCCAAAGCAAGGAAGGAGGCCGAGGAAAAGAACGAAAGGTGCTACATATTGTTCGGCACTACACGCGAGCGGGATATCTGCCGACAAGTGAACGCTTTGACAATGTACGAAAAAACCGACGAAGAACTAAAGGAGGCGGTACGTAAGCGTACACAAGAGCAAAAAGTCGAGGCGGAACGTAAACGAAAGGCTACCTTGACGAAGCTCAATGCGATGCTCTCTGAGAAGCCGTTGGGTTTCTCATTTGATGGGTGGTCCCTTGGGGGCTTCGATACGGTCTTAATTGTCCGATTTACCCTTCAGAACAACTCGACCGCGGCAATGCGGGACTTCGTTCTGGAATGCACGACTTACGGTAATAGCGGTACTGCGCTCAACCGCCGGCAGCAGACGCTTTACGAAAAGCTAGAACCAGGCAAGAAGGCCTCGTTCGACCTCAACATGGGACTCGTGAATACTCAGAGCGCAAAAGCGTCGTGTCACGTGGCTGGCTGGGTCCCGCATTAGGAAGAGCACTGTAGATGCGCGGGTGCCTTTCCTCCGACCGCCGCGTTCCCTCCGTTTTGCATTCTTTGTAGTTGCCGAAGCTACCGCGAAGATCGACATCAATAAGACAAAGAACGAAAACCTGATGCCCTCACGAGAAACGCGACAGAGACGGCCATCCCCCGATTGTTGAAGGCGATCCGCTTGCAAAGGTGCTGGCCCCTTGAAAAGCCAGGTTGGTACACTTTGGCCGGCGCACTTCTTCGCAAAGTCTCCAGTGGGGTGGAGGGACTGTGACCGAACCACGAACCTTACTTCATCGGCTCCTCGATTACATCGGAGAGCAAGCAAAGGACATTGACCCGCGGGCATACCGCCTCGGTCGGCTGACGGCTGCCATTTGGCGTCCGAACGACATTGCCGGACTGCCTGGGATCGAAACCGACTTGAAAGTTGCTGGTGATCACGTTTGGTTGCGTGTTCCCCGGTTAATTGCGACAAAGCCCAATCGAGTACCTGAGGAATTCCGGGGCCTGATTCGCTACAGTGAGGATCCGAATGGGCGTCCCCCTGCGGTTGATGAGGCTGCGTTCCAGCATCGTCTGAATACCGCGATAACTGGAAAAAGCAAAGACGAAGCGAAGCGACTGGAGGCAGAAGAAAGAGGCGCATTGGCCAGAGCGATCGAAGCCTACTCAATAGTCTGGCAGTCCTGGGCGGAAGGTGAACGCCCTCGGCGCAAGACCATCGCCCTGTACGGAGACCTCTTTGCTTTAAAACAGCAGCTTGAGTTCGAAGAAACCGCCAAACCTCAAGAACTCGTTTGGGGTATCGGTGTTTCCGCCTGGAAATTGCCGTTCGACCGCGAGTCCTTTGGATTTGAGTATCCACTTCTCACACAGGCAGTCGAAATTTCAATAGATGAGAAGTCGATGGCTATCGAAGTGCGGCCGCGGGCAACAAATACGCGGCTTGAGTTTGATGCATTCGTGGCTTGCCAGGTGTCGGGTGCCGCGGAAGTCGAACGAATAGCTAGGGAGCATCTCGCAAAGCACAAGGAGCATCCCGTTACACCGTTCGACCCGTCAAGCTACTCCGACGTACTTAAGCTCGCTGCGGGGAATCTCGATAGCAAGGGCACCTATAAAGAGATTCTCGCTACGGGCGAGGCGGTGCCAGAAAGCGGGAGCCACTTGGTTGTCACGGATGCCTGGGTTCTATTCGCGAGATTGCGCTCTAACAATTTCCTCTTTGAAGACCTAAAGCGATTGCAGCAGAAACTCGTTGAGGGCTGCGAGATCCCCCAGGGCCCTCTGGAGTTGGTTACGCCACCGTCTGACGAAACAATTGAGTTTCAGCCGGTCAGGTTCCGTGGTCTTTGCAGTCGTGGAATCCGAGGCGCGGGTGAAAAACTTGATGAGCTGTACTTCCCGCTTCCTTACAACGATGAACAGGTCACCATCGTACAGCGTCTCGAGCGGGCACCCGGGGTATGTGTACAGGGGCCGCCGGGAACAGGCAAAACACACACCATCGCAAACATAATCTGCCATTACTTGGCGACAGGGCGGCGGGTACTCGTTACATCGCGCGGCGAGCCCGCCCTTGAGGTTCTACAAGGAAAGATTCCAGAAGAAGTCCGCTCCCTCACGGTCGCCCTATTGGCGAGCGACAGGGAGGGTGTCCGGCAGTTTCAGGCATCAATCGAAGCAATTCAGCATCAAGTCACGCAGCTTAATCCAGAGTTAACCTCCCAAGAGGTCGAACGCCTTAAGCCGGAAATTGATCGAGCGCACGCGGAGCTGGCGAGACTCGATGCGCGGGTTGACGAAATCGCCATGGCGCAGCTATCGGACGTCTCCGTCGATGGTGCGCCGATGCGAGCGCAGAAGCTCGCGGAGCTTGTGGTCGCTGGAAGGGAGAGCTTCGGCTGGTTTGACGACGACGTTGAATTAAGGCCTGAGAATGCGCCCCCTTTAAACGACGACGAGGCGGCGGAGTTAAGAAGCGCTCGAAGAAAACTTGGGACCGACCTTGTGTACGTCAACGTCTCGGTTCCTCCGGTTGATGCGCTGCCCCAATCGAAAGGAATCGCGGCGCTGCACCAAGTTCTGGCCAGAATGAAGGAAATTGAGGCGCAGGTTACCGACGGCAAGTTACGTCCTCTAAAGTCGGTAACACCGGCCGTCCTGGAGGCTGCGCGTGACCTTGTCGCACGAATTGACGAGGCTGCTGCTTTGCTAGCAGAGATCGCCTCCCTTGGCGATGGATGGCCAATCAACCTGCGAGTCAAATGCCGGCTTCCGTCATTTTCCTCTGAGAGGAAAGCTCTTGAGGCTCTCTTCGCCGAGCTGGAGAAGTTCATAGCCGCACGGGCCGAACTACTAAAGAGGCCGGTGGAATTCCCGGAAGCTGGGCTGTCTTCTCAAAAGACACTTGAGGCCATTACTCGGGCAGCCGAAACGGGGAAGCCTTTCGGATTGGTTGCGTTCGGTGCGTCAGACGCAAAAGCACACATCGCATCGGTAAAGGTCGCGGGACTCGCACCATCGACTCCGGAAGATTGGGCTCACGTGCGTCGTTACGTTCAGCTCCACGAGGAAATTGTCTCCTTCACAACTAGGTGGAATCAGCTTTCCGTGGACTTGGGGATACCGACGCTTGAGGGCGGTGTCAATACGCTTCGTAAAATCGAAACTATCGCCAATGCGGCACGCAAGGCGCACCGGTTAGCGATGCACTACGACAGCATATTGCCTAAGAAAGCTGAGGACGTGTTTGCAGTTGTTCCTACGAAGGAATTCATAGGCGACCTCGAAGGACTCGCTGTGATTCGGACGCACTTGCTGACGCATCTAGACAGAGCGGAGCTATCCCTCGCCGCCACCGAGCTTGCCAGTCTCCAGGAAAAGCTCGCTGGAACATCTGGCCCTATCTCTGAAAGCCTACGACAGTTCATCGAGCAAGACCTTGGCAACGCACACGTTCCGCCCGAAAGAGCAGCGGCGGCATATGCAGAGCGGCTCGGAGAATTGCGACGAATCGGAGGGCTTGCCGCCGAGGTTGCGACCGTTCGCGATCTTACGTCCCGAGTTGAGCGAGCGGGCGCGCCCAAGTTCGCCAAGCGGCTTCGAACGGATGTCGTGGACCGGGGTGGCGACGATTACGCTTTTCCCGTTAACTGGCGGCAGGCTTGGAATTGGGCGCGCATGAGCGCGCACCTTAACAGTATCGATTCGAGAGACGAGTTGCTTGCACTGGCTTCGCGCAGACGGGATCTTGAGAATGGACTGGCTCGTCTTTACAGCGACATGGTGGGAAAGGCAGCGTGGCTAGCCACGAAGCGAAACGCGACGCCGAGAGTTCTTCAAGCGTTATCTGGCTACGCAACCGCTATTCGCAGAATTGGACAAGGAACCGGACCAAATGCGACCCGCTATCGACGTGATGCGCGCGAAGCGATGCTGGACGCGGCCGGCGCGGTACCTTGCTGGATCATGAGCCACAGCAAGATATCTGAGGCGATGCCCCCGCATATTGGTGCATTCGATCTTGTCATAGTTGACGAGGCAAGCCAGTCAAATCTTTGGGCACTGCCTGCAATCCTCCGTGGGAAAAGGATCCTCGTGGTGGGGGATGACAAACAGGTTTCTCCAGATGCCGGCTTCATGGCGGCTCAGCGAATTGAAGAGTTAAGGAACCGCTTCTTAGTGGATCAGCCCTATGGCATTGAGATGACGCCGGAGAAATCTCTATACGACCTTGCAGCTCGTGTCTATGCCGCGCACCAAGTTATGCTCCGGGAACACTTCCGTTGTGTCCCGCCAATCATCGCCTATTCAAACAGAGTGTTTTATAAGGGAGGAATACAACCAATCAGAATACCCCGAGCGTCTGAAAGGCTAGACCCGCCTTTAATCGACATCTACGTACCCTCAGGAGTTAGGGACCGACGTGACATCAACGCTGACGAGGCGCAAGTAATTGCCGACGAAATCGAAGCACTACTCTCGGACGAGAAGTTTGCGAACCGCAGTCTTGGTGTGGTGTCGATGCTTGGAATCGAGCAGGCACGCCATATCGATTCGGTCGTTCGAAAGCGGTGTGATGTAGCAGAGCTAATTCGGCGAAGATTCGAATGTGGAGATGCGCGAACCTTTCAGGGGAGTGAGCGGGACATAATGTTTCTTTCGCTAGTTGTCGATCCCAGCAATTGCAAGGCGGTATCCGGAAACCTATTTGATCAACGCTTCAATGTTGCTGCAAGCAGGGCACGGGATCGGATGTACTTGGTACGATCTGTAAAGGCGTCCGAGCTCTCGGACAAGGACCTTCGCTTATCGCTCTTGCAGCATTTTACGAATCCCATCGTCGTCGACAAAGAGGAGGCTGAGAATCTGTTCGAAAGGTGCGAGTCTGGATTTGAGCAGCAGGTTTTTAGCGAATTGACATCAAGAGGCTACCGAGTAATTCCACAAGTCAAGACTGGAGCATATCGAATCGACTTGGTTGTCGAGGGGGAGGGAGACACTCGGCTAGCTATTGAATGCGACGGAGACGAGTTCCACGGCCCAGACCGGTGGCAGGCAGATATGGCACGTCAAAGAGTCCTAGAGCGGGCAGGGTGGGTATTCTGGCGCTGTTTCGCTTCTACATGGGCGCTTCGCAAGGACGAGGTACTTGGGGAGTTGTTAGATCGCTTGCGTTCCATGGGAATCGCTCCGGTCGGGGCGATTGAGCGAGTCCCTAACTTAGTGGAAAAGCGTGAGTGGGCACCACCCATTGCAAGGGGGGAAATGACCGCAAACGGTGCTCCTTCTTTATTGGGTGTGGAGGCCAACTAGCTTCAGTTGCTGCGCGACCACGAAGGCAGAAACCGCCAGGGCGATCGTCTGACGAAGTATCCAGAAAGGGCCTGAATCCTTTTCAAGGACGCAGCACTCGACAAAATCCCAAAAGGTCCTTCTCTTTCAGACAGCCGGTGATTGGGCTGCCGGACGTAACTTCGGATGAAATCTCTCCCTAGGGATTTGCACTGGCGCGCTATTTCGGCGCTCCACAGCATCGCTTGTACTTATTACCTGAACCGCAGGGGCATGGGTCATTTCTGCCAACTTTGCGAGGAGACGAGGCTTTGCGATTGCCGCCGACGAAAGCGGGCCTGCCTTGAATCAGCGAGGCTTTGAGATCTGTCAGCACCGGCTCCGTTTGATCCAGGGTGACATGTGGCTCCCCTAAGTGAAGATGGCGATAGACTTCGTCGAATATTCCAGAGTAATGCGGATCGAGTTGAACGAGGTCGGCCTTGACATCTAGCAAAGCTCGAAAGTCCCCATGCTTCAGAAAGTACCCGGCGTAGTCGAGCTCGTCGTCGGACAGCACTTTCCCATGAAGCGCGACGCGCTGATCGAGGTACTTGCGAAATTCTGCTGTTCCCAAGCGGAAATATGACCAAGCCTCCGCGAGGTTTTGCAGATCGAGAATATTTACAACCCAAGGGTAAGAGTCAGCGGCGTCTCTCTCAAGAAGAAGGGTGAGGTTAGTAGCGAGGGCACCGAAATCGTCGCGCGTCACGCAAATGCCGACGGATAACTCGAACTTATCTGGCTCCAAGCATGCAATTTCTCGCCCGCGCACGTCGTAGAGTGGTACCGCGTGACCGGCCCTTAGTTTGCTTATAACTCGATTAGCTTGGTCATGGGCCTTCTGTATTCCTCGGTCTGCTCGGAACGCGTCTCGAAGCCGGACAAAGGCTCTGTCGGGGTCCCGGAAAGGCTCGACGGGAGGCGCGGCCTTGGCCTCGATAACGAGGCATAAATCATCGTCGACGACGACGATATCGTGTTCGAATTGGGAGTCCGGGGTCTCGTAAACCTCACACCAAACTGACGCCGTTGGGCGTAGGAACGCGCTTATGATGATCCGCGCTTCCTGTTCGAGCGCCTTATCCCTCGCGCGGAGAAATCTGTCACGGGCAGGACTGCCGAGCAACGCCGCTTCGCCTACGATAAGTATGGCCGTGTATAAGTCATTAACGCTCGGGCAGAAGGCATCCGTATCGTTCACTTTGATCAAAGGACGGACTCTAGAGACGCTTTGCTCGGTTGGATACTTGATATTCGGCCCGCAGCCGCGCCTTACGGAAAACTGCTTCCAAAAAGCATCGGCTAAGTCCGGGTAGTCAGCCTGTAGGCGGCGAAGAGGAATAAGCCCCTTCTCTTTCATTGAAACGAGGACTTGCTCCGAATCTCCCGAATCATGAAGCTGGTCCAGCGCTTCTTGCAGATAGCCAGAGATTCGGTCGCAGATCTCTAGGGCCGTAATTGCGCCAATTCCGATCGCCTCCTTCAGCTCTGCTTCGAAGGGCCCTAAGTAGATACGTATGCGCTCGGAAATTTGTGGTACTGAAGCCAATAATCCGCTGTTGAAGTAATGTAGGAAGGCAAGCATTGCGACTTCCCGCGCTCGCTCCGAATCGGGTGCTTGAATCCCAAGTTCCTCCTTCGACGGCATGTAAAGGGACATGTACGAGGAAAAGAGGCCTTGGAGAATATCGTGTGCACGTTCCCATGCGGCCTCTCCAATCTCAGCAGGGTGTGGCGGCTCGGGGCTGGAAACGAGAACACTCAGCAGGAATAGAATCTGCCGGGCCGGGGAAGAGAGGCGTCGTTCTCGGACGTCACCGTGGGCTGTACGCATTTGGTATGCGAAGCATCTCCACACGACAGATAGCGTAGAACAGCTCTGGAGTAGCTCCCGGAGTTCCGTAATGCCCTTCGCGATTTCTTGTTCCAACGTACCTCTAGGAGCCATAACGTCGCCTCAGTGTGGGCGCCGGGAAGGCAGTGAGAGCGAGCTGCGGGGCTTCCGCTCCCTCATGGCGGCGTACACCACGCCCTCGGAGTCTCGAAAAGGCTCGCAGAATGCATACATCCTGCTGGTCCACGTACTCGCGCACGCGAGGCTCGCTGAACGGTTCCTACGCTCCGCAGATTACTCCGAGAACCTCTACCGTAGGGTCGTCTACGTACAGCGCTGCCGCGCCGGCGATCTCAGTCCAACGGGGCTCGTTGGGACTGTGCCTTCGTCGCGCTCGCGCTGATAGGTCAAAGGGATAGCGTAGGTCATCTAGTCCCCGGTCGAAGTGATCGTGTGAAAGTGTAAGAATGATCCACCGCCGGTCTGGCGCGACACTACACCAGGACCAGCGGACGTTCTTAACGGCGCATCCGAACTCGGCTGCAATCTCAGAAAACGTTAGTGCCATCAGTTATCTTCCCTTTTGCGGCTTTCCGGCTTTCCGACCTTGTATTGGTCTGGCCGGGCGCCCTCGAGTTGCCGCGAAACGCGGACTAGACCGGTGATGATCCATTTGCAACGCGCGAAACCAGGGAAACTGCTGTCCACTCAATTAAGTGCGATCCTACCGCCAATGCGTTAATCTTTGGCAGACGCTCGGGACCAATTTAGGCGCTCCACTCTTGGCGATGGTGAGCCTTCCTTGTCCGGGCAGGAAGTCGACCGGCCAAGACAAGACAGGCGAATGAGTGATCAGCAAAGGAAGCAATCGGCGACGGCGGGGCGACGCTCTAACCTGAATAAGCGGAGACCTCGCCGACCGGATGCGAGGAGCCCGATAGACCCCGATTTGTCCGAGAAGCGCCGTCGCGCTGGCCTGCTAGGCGCCATGGCGAAGCATGCCAAGAGCGGGAAGGGCGGAGAGGTGACGGTAACCCTCAAGTCGCAGGAGGAGGCGCGAGTGATTTTGCCAGCAGCCGCCGACAGCGGGTGGCAATTAATGCCGCGCGATCAGGCCGCTGCGGCACGCCGGCTGGAGCAACTGGAGGCGGCGAAAGACCTTGCGGCGGAGGCATCGCCGGGGCTTGTCCGGATGCTGATCGCTCTGGCGCACGATCCCGCCGTGGCAAAGCGAGAACGGATCCAGGCGGCTGGCCTGGTGTTCCGCGTCGGCGGAATCGAGGAGACCCCGGCCGCAGGCACACCGGACAAAGAAATTTCAGAAATGACGCCGGACGAGCTGCGGCTGTTCGTGCTTCGCGGCCGAGCGCGCCTTGAGGCGATCGAGGCGGCGAGTGATGTGGCGCTCGATGAAGAGGGCGAGCCGCGCGGCGGGACACGGCACTGATCGAACAGTCTGTGGCGGCTGTTCCTGACGGGCACGTGCTTTCCGGACGCGCGCTCAGCGAACTACGGTGACGGCGTTGGGATCGGGGCGGCCCGGGTAGTACGGTAGCGGGCTGAATCCCGCGGCCTTCGCGGTTTCGGAGTTGCGCCAGCCGGCCGTGTAGCGCGTGAACAAATCGGCAAGGGGGCTGTAAGCCTGCGGCGCCGAGACGGACTTGGCGATCGCGGCCGCCTGGTTGCCGATCGTGTCCACGCTGCCGCCGGCCTGCGCGAGCTGCAGGAGTTGGGCGCGGTTCTGCTCGACCTCGCCCTGTTTCTGCAGCGCCGCGCTACGCGCGTTGTCGCGGATGGAGGCCTCGTTGCGCTGAATGTCCGCCTCGAGATCGCCGACCGTGCGGTTGAACCCGGACGACTGGCGCGTCGGACTGTTCAGGATCACCGAGCGCCGCGCGCGCGCCGATTGCTCGCCGAACTGCGGCATGTAGTAGTCGAGGTAGGCTTTCTCGACACCGTTGTAGTAGTCCGGGCCGAAGCCCTGCGGGCCGTCGAAGACGTCGTTGATTCGCTGCGTCGCGGCCGCCACCTGAGCCTGCCGCTCCTGTTCCTGCCGGCGGACCTCCGCCGACCCGTCGTTTCCGCCACCGCCGCCCATACACATGGTCAGTCTCCCGTTGGCTCGCGTCCGCGCCGCTCAATGAGATTCTGCGTCGTCTTCCCCGCTGCCGACAAATATCGATCGATCTCCGCTTCATAGTCGGCGCCAAAACGCGAGAGCGCCGCCGCGACCCCGACCAGGACATAACGCTCGTCCGGGGTCAACCGACCCCAGGTCATACCTACCCCGCCCATCAGTGCAGCCTGCAGCTCGCCTGGCGTCGGCCGCGGCATGTTCTCGAGTTCGCGAAGCGCGCGCTCGAACAGCGCAGCCCGTTCGTCGTATGACGCTTTGTCCATGAACTTCATGGCAGGTCCGAGAGATCGCCCGCCTCGGGCGGTATGTCCCACCCCGGCGGCGGCGGGACCGGCGGCGCGCCTCGCGAGCGATCCTGGCGGCGACCCGCTTCACCGTTGCGGTGCTTGCGCGCTCTGGTCGCCGCCTGATGCGCGCTGATGACCTGCTCGGCGACGACCGAGATCCCGTGCCGGGTCTCCCCGTCGCGTCCGGTCCAGGCGGTGAGCTTGGAGCGTCCGGAGACCGACAGGGCGTCGCCTTTCCGATGCGCAAGCAGCGCGTCGCACGCGGCTTGGTCGAACGCGATGATCGAGACCACGGCGGCCGCGTCCTCCGTGGGGACGCGCATTGCCCCGGTGGCGTAGTCGTTTCCGTTCGCTGCCCGGCGTTGTTGCGGGTCGGCGATCAGGATGCCGGTGGCGAGGGTGTAGAGGCTCATGGCGCGTCCTTGGGGTGGAAGGAAGGACATCGGCGCGGGATCTCAAGATCCGGGCGATACAAGAGCCCCTGGTTGGCCCACTGGTCGAGGCAGACTCGCTGGACAGAGGCCCGGGGTTCGAGCGGACCGCGGACGAGCTGGGGCGCGCAGTGCCCGCAGTCAGCGCAGCGGATCCGGTCGTCGGCCCCCCGAGGATCAGGGGTCCGGGCAAGGGTCGGAAGGGGCTCAGCAGGGGCCGTTGCACGCGCAACTTTTGGGGGGGCGAAATGGGGCCCGGAGTTGCACGGTTTTCCCGCCTCTGTTGCACTCCCGTTGCGCAGGGAGTTGCGGGCCAAAACCTTCTCCGCCAAGGACTTGATGGACCCCTGTTGCATGGCTGTTGCGCAGGGTGTTGCATCGGAAGGGGTGTGTGTTGCGTGTTGCACCCCCTTAGGGCGTGCAACATGCAACAGCGGGTCGCCGGGGGTCATTTCCCGCCCTCTTCGTCGGCGATCAGGCCCTCATCTCGGGCCCGGCGGAGCGTCCGGGAGACCGTCGATTTATTGATGCCGAGCTCGGCCGCGATCTCGGTCTGGGTGAGCCCGTCGGCCTTCAGGGCAACGATGCGCTCGAGGTTCGACGCCTGGACGCTCTGCACGGTCCACCGCTGTCGTCCATCCGGCGTTTCTTCCAGGCGGGCCTCGAACGGGTCCGCCTCGTTGCCTCGGAGGTTCCGAGCCTTCTCGAAGTGCACTTGGAACCATGCGCCGTGCCGGGGCTCGTAGTCGGCCGGCTGCTTCAGGCAGATCACGCTGTCCAGCACGTCCTCCCTCTTGCTCGTGCCGCGCTGGTCCCCACCCTTGCCGGCGTGGTGGATGAAAAGGACACTCTTGCCCTGAGCGCGCTTCGCCAATGCCCAGTCCTGCACGGCGCGCCATCCTTCTGCTTCATTCTCGCGCCCGCCGCTGCGCACCAGGCAGGACAAGTTGTCGAGCACGATCAGCTCTGTCCGTTCGTCGATCGCCTCGTCGAGCTCCGCTTGGCCGCCGGGGGTCGAGAGATCCGGAACGGGACGAAAATCCTGCTGAAGGTCCGGGGTGACGATTCGGAACAGGGCCGGATCCGGTTCCTTGCCGGACGACGCGGCGAGCAGGGCTAGGCGCTCTTGCAGAGCGATGGCCGGCATTTCTCCGTCGACGTAGAGGACGCCCCGCGGCCGCTCTGCCGCCCAGCCAAGAAACTCCCCGCCGGCCGCGACCGCGTAGGCGATGCCGAGCGCGACGTGAGTCTTACCCACCCCGCGCCTGGCGTAGATCATGGACAACGACTGCGAGAGGAGCCACGGCGCCAGGATCGCCTCGCGAATCGGAAGCTCGCGGGCGAGCAGCTCGTGCGCCGTCACCACAACGATTCGAGAAGCTGGCCGACTGTCCGCTTTCGTCTTTGTAGAGGGCCGAGGAGGCCGCGCATTCGCAATCGCGCGCTTAACGGCTTCGGCGCCGGCCTGAACGTGGACGTCGTTGAAGTCCCCGCTTATTTCGGGGATTGCCACCAGTCCGCCCACCGCTGATGCCGCCCGCGTGGCGGCAGTGATCCCAGGGTTGCCGGCCGTCTTGGTGTCGTTATCCGCGGCGAGAACGATTCGCGCATTCGGGAATTTTTCCCGCAGTTTTAGGGCGACTGCTTCGAGATTTGTGCAATTGAATGCAGCAGCGACCGGCAGCGACGTGCAAATGTGGATCGACGCCGCCGTCGCCGCACCCTCTGCGAGAACGATCGTCGGCGTCTCTCCTTCTGGGCGCCCCATCGGATACCACAATCCAGCGACGCGGCCCCCAGAAAGAAACCGCTTCTTGCCGTCCGCGGTAATAAACTGAAGATTCCGAACGCGTCCCTCGTCATCCCGAAGCGGGACCAGCATTGCCCCCTCGACCTGCACCCCGCCCACCCATCTGCGGACGGGGCAGTGTCTTACCTTCAGGTTCAGGCCTTTACTCTCGAGGTATGGGTGCCGGTCTCGTCTCGCCTCGGCCGCGTCCCAGATCCGCTGCGCCAACGCGGCCGCCTTGGCCTCGCGCTGCTCACGAGCGGCGCGGTCGGTCTCAATCTGTTGCTGCACTTTCGCGCGCGCCCCGGGGGAGAATGAGGTTGCGCGGTCGGGTCGCCAGGTAATGGCACTACCGCCCTTCCAGTCCCAAACCCATCCGACCATCCCGTCGTTCGCCAGCTTGCAGGCGCCGTTGCGCTTGCCTGCGCGATCGTCTTGGCGGCGATAGCGCACGATGCGGCCTGGCGCGATGGCGACGTCGCCGGCAGGCGCGAGCGGGCCTTGAGCGTGCAGGAATCCGAGGAACTCGGAGACTGGGTCGAGCGAGGGCTGCGCGGCGGCGGTGATCATGCGGCCCTCCATTCGTGATGGCGCGCGCGCATCCGTTGCGCGATGGCCTCGGCCTCGGCGAAAGACAGCGCCCCGGCGCAGTAGTACGCTACCAGCCACCGTTGGACCCGGGGAACGCAACACGGCACCGCGCGCGGGTGATGGCTCGCGGACCTCATGCGACACCTCGCCGGCTCTCCAGCCAACGCTCAATATCAGCGCGCCGAAACCGCAGATTTCGGCCGATTTTCAGGCCAATCGATCGGAAGCCATAACGGTCGGTGGATCTCCAGACGTATATCGTGTTAACCGCTATTCCGTATTCGCGCTCGACGTCGGCCGGCGTAAGCAACTTGCGTGCGCGCGCGTCATCGGTTGCGGGTGTCTTTGCGGTAGTTGGTGTGGCCATTTGGTTCCTCCTGGATAGACACCGCCATACTCCGCGATGCCACGCCGCCACGAAAGGGAAAACCAAACGCGCCTATTTGCGAAGATTCAGGACCTTACGGAAAAGGTGACGAAAATCGATGTTGTCCTTTTCTGATCGAAGCACCACCGCGAGAACTTTCGCGGCGGCGCCTTCCTCGTAGTCGGTGACTGGCAGCCCGAATTCATCGAAGATGCGGGCGAGTCGGAACGCCGCTGATTCCTCGGCGAAGAGAGGATGCTTCCTCGGTGCTGGCTGCCGCAAGAGTGTGGCAAACGCGGCCGCGGCGCGAGAGCGCTTCCTTGCGTCGAAGAGGATGCCTGCCGTCTGGTCGATTAAGGCAACCTCTGCGGCGTCGAGTGCTCGTAATGCGGGGCGCGGATTTGCGCTTGGGTCTCGTGCGTAGTGGCGATATAGAGCCCTGTACCGCTCTCGTTCTTCTGATGGTCGCGGCGAAGGCGTCGCACCTGCACAGTCCGCCTTGTACTTCTCCCTCGCGCGCCAGCATTTCTGTAGAAACGCGGCGCTATTGCAGACCTCGCGAAGTATCTCTACCTCTTCCGCCGTGAATCGGTGAGCGTGCACGGCCAGCCTAATCCGTGGATTAACGCGACCTGCGCCGCTTGCCGAGCATCCTCAGCGCCTCTGCGCGCGTCGGCCACGGATCATCGGCGCCGATCTCGAGGACGTCGCCCTCCGCGAACTCGACGCCCCCGTTTGGATGTACCACCAGCCCGTTGTCCAGCACCAGTCGGGCGTTGAGCTCCCGCGCCCTCTGCCGCAGCGCGCGAATCTGGTCCGGCGTCATTGCGTCCGGCGCCGGCAGCTTGGTTCCCTTCGGCAGCCTGACCCGGAACGTCTTGACCTTGGCGAATGGCCGCTGCGGAGGGTGACGCCGGCTGCGAAGCGACTCGGGATCGAGAATGCGCTTCGGGCCGGTTCGTCGAACGATGCGATAGACCATGACAGTCGCAACAGGCTGTTAGCGCTGCGGGTCGGTGAGGATCGAGTCGCCCTGCACGACGACGGGTGCGAGCGCCAGCTCGAGTTCCGCGTCGTTGTCCTCGCCGACGAGTGTCGAGATCCGTCGCAGCGCCTCGTGGAAGTCGGCCTGGAACTCGGTGAGCGCGATGGCCACGTCCGCGAGCTGCTGCGGCGTCGGCAGCGGCCAACCCGGATCGCCGACGCGCTCCATCGCGAAGGCAATGGGCGTGAGGCGGCTCTTCGCGGACAGCAGATCGTCGAGGATGGTGCGCAGCGAGTCGTCGACGCGCGGCTGTTCGGGGAACTGATGCACTTCGGCCATGGGGCATCCTTTCGTGGGGAGTGACGACCTCGGGTAACGGCGCCGGTTATCCGGCGGCGCGTGATTCGTCTGCTTTGAACGGCAACACGGCTGCGGACTCTTTGGCCCCGCCAGCAGCGAACATCGCGGCCGTGGCGCGGCTCACGCTCTCCCGCACGGGATCGAGATCGAGCCGCGCGTAGATGGCGGTCGTGTTCGGCGTCTTGTGGTTCAGAGACTTTCCGATGATCGTAAGCGATGCGCCGGTCTTTGCCTGCCAGCTTCCGAGCGTTCGCCTGAGGTCGTGGATGCGCAGGTCTTCAAGCGCAAAGTCTTCGGGGGCGAGGCCGTGCTCTTTGGCGTCCAATGCGAAGCGCTTGAGCGCCGCCTTCGGCGACACGATGGCGAGCGCCCAAGCCGCGTTCAACTGCTCGAGCTTCCATCCGGCCTTCTGCGATAGCGCTTGCAGGAGCCCCGCCGCCTGCGCGCGCTCGAGCACCCGCTCCCAGCCCTTCTTGGGCTCGACCAGATGGCCGCGCTCGCCCGGCCCGGGAAAGACAAACTCCTGCCGATCCTTCGGCTTCCGCGCCTCAAGGATCGCCACGGCCTCGGCGCTCAGCGGCACCGTCTGAGGGTCGTTGTTCTTCGTCCGGGGGATGCGCCACTCGGCACGCTCGAACGACACGTCACGCCAGCGCATTGACAATACGTTCGCTCGTCGCGCGCCGGTCAGGAGCGAGACCAGGAAATAGTCGCGGATCGTCTCGTTCGGCTCGGCGGCGAGGGCGGCGAAGAACCGCGGCAGCTCGTCGGCTTGCAGGAACCGATCGCGCTTCTTCTCCGCGTTGCGCTTAATGCCCTTCGCCGGATTGTCGTCCCAGAGTCCCGCCGACCTGGCCCACCCGTAGACGCTCGATACCAGGGCAAGAACTCGATTCGCCGTCGTCGGGTGGCCGTCATTGGTGATCTTGCTATGGATGGCCGCGATCTCCCGCCGGCTGATCTCGGAGAGCTTGCGGCCGCCCAATGGGCGAGCGAGGTACTGGCCGTATTTCGCCTCATCCTCGGCCGCTGTTCGCTTCTTCGGCTTGCTGTGACGCTTGAGGTAGTCGGTGAACAACTCGCCGAACGTCAGCTCGGCTTTGTGGGCCCGACGCACCGCCGCGGGATTCGCGCGGTTCTCGATGGCTGCATTGATGTCGGCCGCCTGGGCGCGTGCCTTCTCGACGGTGAGCTCGGGGAATCGACCGAGCGTCACGCGCTCAGGCTGCCCTCCCTTCACGCGACGGAAGATGGAGAAGGTCTTGATCCCGCTCGAGGTGATGCGGAGCTGCAGGCCCTTCGCCTCGGTGTCATGGTAGACGGCCCGCGCGCCCTCGGCGGGAATCGGCAGAGCATCGAGCGCGCTCTTGGTGAACTTGAAGCGGTTGACTCTCATGGCGGTCTCCTGGGGTTACGCCGGGGTTACGCTTTCCATCAATTTTCGGATGGTTCCGTGTAACCCCGGCAAGGCCACTATAGGCTCCCCATAGAGTGAAGTAAAGCTCGGGATAGCTCTGTAAATCCGTGGGTCTTACTTCGACCTAGGACTTTTAATCCGTTGGTCCGGGGTTCGAATCCCCGACCGCCTACCAAGGGTTCCAAAGAAGAAGGCCTGCGACGCGCGCAGGCCTTTTTGTTTTGCGGTCGGCCGCGCTACTTCGTCGATTGCTTCATCAGGTCGATCTGGTTCTGCACGAACTTGACCGCGGCGTCGCCGCTCATGAAGAAGCCGGTCTCGGACCATTGGTTCTCGATGTAGGCGGCGAACTCGGGCGACTTGGCCGCCTTGGCGAGTTCGTCGGCCAGCTTCTTGATCCTGGCCGGATCGGTGTCGGTGCGGATGCCGATCATGCGGATCTGGTCGAGCTGAATGTCGAGGCCGAGGTCCTTGGAGGCCGGAATGCCGGGGAACTGCGGCATGCTCTTGTCGCCGAAGAAGATCAGCGGGCGCATCTGCTTGCCCTCGATGAAGCTGCGCAGGTCGCCGGCCTGCTCGTAAAGGACTTCCGCGTGCCCGCCCAGCAGCGACGAGTAGCGCTCGCCGGGCTTGGCGTAGGGCACCGCGGTCATCTTGATGCCCTTCGCGGCGAGGTAATTGAGGACGATGTCGTCGGGACTGCCAAAACCGTTGAAGGCGACCTTGACCGTGCCCGGTTTCGCCCGGGCCTCGGCCTCCAGATCGGCCCAGGTCTTGAAGCGGCTGGCTTCCGTGACGAACAGGCCCGACGGCTGGCGCATGAGGATGGCCAGGGGAATGATTTCCTTCGTGGTCCACTTGGGCATCGGATGCGCCGCGAGCCCCACCACCTCGCCGGTCATCACCACCAGCTGGTAGCCGTCTGCCGGCGAGGCCATCACCTTGCTGAGTCCCACCGCGCCGGTGCCGCCCGGCACGTTGATGACCGGCAGCGCGACGCCGAGTTTGGGTTCCAGCAGCTTGGCGAGCATGCGCGCCATCTGATCGGCGCCCCCACCGGGCCCGAAACCGACGACGATCTCGATCGGCCGGGCGGGATACGCCTCGGCCGCAAGTGCGTTGGGGACCGCGGCAGCGGCGAGCGCCGCTGCGGCCAGCATGCCGATGGTGCTTTTTCGATCCATGATCCGTCCTCCTCCTGTCGTTGGGTTGCGAACGCGCGCAGACGCCGCAAACTGTGACTTGCGACGTCCGCGAGATCCCGCCCTGCGCTGCCGCGGCCGCTCAGGCCGCCACAGTCGTCCGCCCCGTGAAGGCGGGCATGACGTCCCGGGCGAACGCCCGCATGCCCTGCAACGGCGGAATCGGCTGGATGATCAGGTGCTCGATGCCGGCCCGCTCCCACGCGCGCACGCGCTCGATGCAGCGCTCCGGCGGCCCCCACAGGTTCTCGTTGAGAACATCCTGGGGCGTCGGCGGAACGGCGAAGCGGTGCTTGCGCTCCTCGGCGTAGAGCACGCTCCATTTCCGGATGTCGTCGTCCGACAGGCCCACCAGCGACACCGTGGAAGTGGCCATCGGCAGCGGCTTGCCCCCGCGGCGCCGCGTCATGTCGGCGCGGTACTCCGCGATCGTCTCCGGGGGCTTCGAGTAGAACAGCCACATGTCGCCGAGTTCGGCGGCCAGGTCGCGGATCGCCGGCGAGTCGCCGGGGACCCAGATCGGGATGTGCGGTTTCTGCAGCGGCTTGGGCTCCAGGTAGGCCTGCCTGAGCGTGTAGAAGCGGCCCGCGAAGTCCACTTCGTCCCGGGTCCACAGCGCCCTGGCGATCAGCAGCGCCTCGCGCAGACGGGCGACGCGGTCGTCGTGCTCGTCCCACGGCAGGCCGTAGCTCTCGGATTCATGGCGGAACCACGCCGAGCCCAGCGAGTAGATCAGGCGCCCGCCGAACATGACGTCGAAGGTGGCGGCCATCTTGGCCATCACCGCGGGATTGCGCAGGGAGTTGTTGAACGTGTGCCCGGCGAAGCGCACCCGGCTGGTGAGCGCGCCAAGCGCCGAGAGCACGGTCCAGTTCTCCAGCATCGGAGTGCGCTTGGCCATGTGGGCGTTGATGACGTGGTCCGGGAGCCAGACGCTGTCGAAGCCGAGCGCCTCCGCTTCCAGCGCCATCTGCCGGGCGTAGTCCCAGCCCTGGCCCTGGGCCCCCATCTCGCCCTGGACGGCGAGCCGAACGCCGAATTTCATCTGGATTCCTCCTCTCGGGTTGTCCGCGGCAGAAAATCGTATGCCACAAATTAAATTGGTGCAAATATAATTTGCGCAATGTTAAGATCTTGACACTGCCAGGACATGACAACTCGCATGCCGACGAAACAGGCCGATGCGGCGTCCCGCCGCCGGGCCGGCGGCAAGCCGGCGGCGCCCCGCGGCCGGTCCATGAAGCACGACGAGCGCGTGCTGGAGGTCCTGCGCAAGTTCCGCGTGGTGATCCGCGCCTCCCAGCAGCATTCGCGCCGCATCGAGGCCCAGGTGGGTCTGGCGGCCCCGCAACTCTGGGCCCTGACCGAGGTGGTCAGGCATCCGTCGCTGCGCGTCGCGGACCTGGCCGGGATCATGTCGCTGCACCAGTCCACCGCCAGCAACCTGCTGGACCAGCTGGAAGGCAAGGGCATGATCTCGCGCGCCCGGGACCCGGACGATCAGCGCATGGTGCGGCTGTACCCGACCCGGGAAGGCGAGGCGCTGCTGCGCTCCATCACGGGACCGTCCATGGGGCTGCTGCCCGACACCCTGTTCCGCCTGCCCGATTCCCTCCTGCGCAAGCTGGACGAGGCCATGTCCGAAGTGGTGGCGGAACTGCGCATCAAGGACGCGGAGGACGCCTTCGAGCCGCTCAACCGGCTGGACTGACGGCGACGCCGGCGGGCGCCGGCCTTGGCGAGCGAACCCGGCGGCAATCGGTGTCCGGCACGGCGCGGTCCTGGCCGCCGGACCGCGCGCTACCAGCCGCTGAAACGCGGCCAGAGCGCGCGCAACGCGCGGCTGCCCTCGACCAACCGGTAGGCGTCGTGCTGCGCGGCGGTGGCGCAGGCATGGTTCGGCAGGATGCGCACCATGGCGCCCACCGGGAGGTCGGGCAGCCGCGCCCGGCTGCCGGGACGCAACGCCACGATGCCGTGCTCCTGGTTGGCGTCGACCACGATCAGGTCGGGGTAGGGCCGGCCGTCGCGGTCGCACACCACGCCGTAGCCCTGGTCCAGCGCCTGCTTCGCGGTGCCGCGATCGCGCGACAGCGCCATCCAGCCGGCGTCGATCAGGATCCAGCCCTTCTCGCGCTGGTGGCCGATGACGCTGGCGAGGACGCTCACCGCGATGTCGTCGAGCCCGCACACGCCGATGCCCGCCATCACCAGGTCGAAGAACATGAACACGCCGGCGCGCACTTCGGTGACGCCGTCAAGCCGCCGTGCGAAATGGGCCGTCGGGGTCGAGCCGACGCTCACCACCGGGCACGGCAGCCCGGCGGCGCGCAGGGTCTGCGCGCAGCTCACCGCGGCCGCGCGCTCCTGCTCGGCGATCTCCGCCAGCGCTTCCGGCGTGCGCCGGTCGTAGGAGGCGCCGGCGTGGGTCATCACGCCGCGCAGCTCGGCACCGCCGTCGTGCAGCGCGCGGCCGATGGCGAGCAGCAGCTCCTGCTCGCGGGGTTGCACGCCCGAGCGGTGGCCGTCGGAATCGATCTCGATCAGCACCGGGATGCGCCCGCCCGTGGAGTGCGAGAACTCCGCGACGGTGCGCGCGGCCTCGACGCTGTCGAGGATGATCGCGAGGTCGGTGCCGGCGGTGCGGATGCGTGCCACGTGGGGCAGCTTGATCGGCGCGAGTCCCACCGCGTAGAGAATGTCGCGCACGCCGTGGCCGGCAAAATACTCCGCTTCCTTCAGCGTCGAAACCGTGACCGGTCCCTGGGGTGTCGGCATCGCCAGCCTCGCGACGTCGATGCTCTTGGCGGTTTTCAGGTGCGGCCTGAGGACGACGCCCAGCGCGTCCAGCCGCTCGCGCAGCCGGCGGATGTTGCGCTCCAGCTTGCCGCGGTCGAGGATCAGCGCCGGCGTTTCCAGCTGCTCCAGCGCCGCGGGGGCGTCGACGACCGCGCTCATGGCCGTCGGTCTCGGCGCTGCGAGCGCCGGCGGGAGGCGCCCGGGCGCCGCGCCGCCGGTGTCGGCCGCTTCCCCGCCGCCGGCGCCGAGTCGCGCTCGGGAACGAGCTCCAGCTGGGCGAGCCACGGCGCCGCGGAGCCGTCGCTGGGCGCGCGCCAGTCGCCGCGCGGCGAGAGCGAACCGCCCGAACCCACCTTGGGTGCGTTGGGGATGGCGCTGCGCTTGTACTGGCTGGTGGCGAAGAAGCGCGTCAGGAACACCTGCAGCCAGCGCTTGATCTCGGCGATGCGGTACTGGCGGCGCTGGCCCTCGGGAATGTCCGGCCACGAGCCCAGCGCCTTCGAGTGCCACGCGCACCAGGCCAGGTACGCCACCTTGGGCGGCGCGTAGCCGAAGCGCAGCGTGTAGTAGAGGAAGAAATCCACCAGCTCGTAAGGGCCCACCACGTCCTCGGTGCGCTGACCGGGCTGGTCCTTGGCGGCCGCGGGCACCAGCTCCGGGCTGATCTCGGTGGCCAGCACGTCCAGCAGCACCGCGCTCGCGGCCTCGCCCAGCTGGTGGGTGGCGGCGGCCCAGCGGATCAGGTACTGGATCAGCGTCTTGGGCACGCTGGCGTTGACGTGGTAATGCGCCATGTGGTCGCCGACGCCGTAGGTGCACCAGCCCAGCGCCAGCTCGGAGAGGTCGCTGGTGCCCACCACCAGCGCGCCGCGCTGGTTGGCGAGGCGAAACAGGTGGCTGGTGCGGCTGCCGGCCTGGACGTTCTCGAAGGTGATGTCGTAGACCGGGTGTCCGCGGGTGGAGGCGTGGCCGATGTCCCGCAACATCTGCTCGCAGCTCGGGCGGATGTCGAGCTCGTTGGCCTCGCAGCCCAGCGCCTGCATCAGGCGCATCGCCTGCGCGCGGGTGCGCGGCGAGGTGGCGTAGCCGGGCAGGCTGTAGGCGAGGATGCGGCTGCGCGGCAGGCCCAGCACGTCCATCGCGCGGGCGCACACGATCAGCGCCTGGGTGGAGTCCAGCCCGCCGGAGACGCCGATCACCACTTTGTCGATACCGGCGCTGGTGAGCCGCGTCACCAGGCCCTGCACCTGGATTTCGTAGACTTCGCGGCAGCGCTCGCCGCGGCGCGCGGGATCCGCGGGCACGTAGGGAAAGCGCTCCAGCGGGCGCTTCAGCGGCACGAAGCCCGCGCCCGGCTCTCCCAGCTCGAAGCTCACGGTTCGGAACTCCGCCACGCGATCGCGGTGCGCGCGCACGCTGTCGGCAAAGGTGCTCTGGCGCATGCGGTCCTTGGTCAGGCGCTCCAGGTCGACGTCGGCGACGGCCAGCTGGGGGCGCCGGGCGAAGCGCTCGGTTTCGGCCAGGCGCGAGCCGTTCTCGTAGATCATGCCGTGGCCGTCCCACGCCAGGTCGGTGGTGGATTCGCCGGGGCCGGCGGCGGCGTAGGCGTAGGCGGCGATGCAGCGTCCCGACTGGTTGGCCACCAGCTGGCGGCGATAGTCGTGCTTGGCCAGCGTGACGTTGGACGCGGACAGATTCGCCAGCACCGTGGCGCCCGCCAGTGCGGCATGGGAAGACGGCGGGATCGGCACCCACAGGTCCTCGCAGATCTCCACGTGCAGCTTCAGGCGCGGCGCGTCGCTGGCGGCGAACAGCAGCCGCGACCCGAACGGCACCGTCTGCCCGAGCAGCGTGATGCTGTCGAAGGCGGCGCATTCGCCGGGCGTGAACTGGCGCCGCTCGTAGAACTCGCGGTAATTCGGCAGGTAGGTCTTGGGCACCACGCCCAGGATGCGTCCGTGCCGGATCACCGCGGCGCAGCTGTAGAGCAGCCCGTCCACCACCAGCGGCAGGCCCACCGCCGCCAGGACCGGAAGCGCCGCGCTGTGGTCCAGCACGCGCTCGAGCCCCGCCAGGGCGCCGTCGAGCAGCGCCTGCTGATGGAACAGGTCCTCGCACGAATACGCGGTGAGACCCAGCTCCGGGAACACCGCCACCTGGACCCGGTCGGTTGCCGCCTGGCGCAGCAGGGCGAGCGTCGCCTCGGCGTTGAAGACCGGATCAGCGACCCGCACCGCGGGGGTCGCGACGCCCAGGCGGACGAAATCATGTGCAGCGGGAGCGAAGAAGGTCACGGCAAGCCGGTTCGGACGGGACTGTGGATCGGCCCATTCTACCGGGGGGTGGGCGATCGCGCTGGCGGCCGGGGCGCGCGGCCAACCGGTGGGGGGCCGTGCTGCGCTGTATCCGCGGACTTCGCGGTGTCACAATAGGCGCCGCCGCAGCCAATAGCGGCCGCCGCCCTCGCCGGCCGGCGCCATGCGATCAGGGGGGAGGGAACCGTGAAGCTGATCACCGCTGTCGTCGAGGCGATCCGGACCGGTGCCCGCACCGGCAGGATCTTCGTGTCCCGCCTGGAGCCGGCGCTGCGCATCCGAACCGGGGAAAACCGGAAAGGAGGCGCTATGAGCACCGTCTGCGTGCGCGCAAGGGCCCCAAGGAACCGCGTCTGCCGCACGACGGCGATAGCGGCGATGCTCCTTCCGGGGCTCGCGGCGGCGGCCGACGGCGGCGCCCTCGACACCGGCAACACGGCATGGATGCTGGTCGCCTCCGCCCTGGTCCTGTTCATGAACATTCCCGGCCTCGGGCTACGTGGGCCCGATGGGCGCGATCGTCATCGGCGGCGTGGCGGGCGTGGTGTGCTTCCTCGCCACCAACCACATGAAGCGCAAGCTGCACATCGACGATTCGCTCGACGTCTTTCCGGTGCACGGCGTCGGCGGCATCGTCGGCACGCTCTCGATCGGGGTGTTCGCGGCCCAGGGCCTGGGCGGGGCGGGCTTCGCCGAAGGCTTCACCATGAGCCGGCAGCTCGGCGTGCAACTGGTCGGGGTGCTGGCGGCCGCGTCCTGGTCCGGAATCGTGACCTTCGTGCTGCTCAAGATCGTCGATTCGATCACCGGCCTGCGGGTGAGCGCCGAGCAGGAAACCGAGGGCCTGGACACGGCGCTGCACAACGAGTCCGGGTACAGCCTGTAGGCGTCGCATTTTCGAGGGCGCGCCGGGAGGACGGCGGGGTTGGCGTTCGTCGTCGACCTCGCCGGGTGGCCGCCGTGCGCGGATCGGCGTTCCGGTGGTCGTCGGAGCAGCTTCCTTTTCCTGGAGTTTTCTTTTTTCTAACCTGAGCTTAGCCACTGGCGCCTGTTGTCAACGTGGAACCGGCCGGGCATAGGCACTAAAATGCCTCGCTTTTCCAACCGCCCGCTTTTTCTCTGCGTTCCCGTCCATGGCCAAAGACGCCAGCTACAGCGCGAAGGACATCGAGATCCTGGAGGACCTCTCGCCGATCCTGCACCGGCCGGGGATGTACACCGACCCGGCCAATCCGAACCACGCGCTGATCGAGATCATCGACAATGCCGCCGACGAGGGCCTCGCCGGCTACGCGAAGCGCGTAGCCGTGACGCTGCACGAGGATGGCTCGGCCACCGTCGAGGACGACGGCCGCGGCATTCCGGTGGACGTCCATCCCAAGAAAAAGCAACCGGCGGTGCAGGTGATCTTCACCACGCTGCATTCCGGCGGCAAGTTCCGCAAGACCGACAAGGACGCCGCCTACCGCATCGCCGGCGGCCTGCACGGCGTCGGCGTGTGCGTGCCCAACGCGCTTTCGACCCGGCTCGAGGTCGAGATCAAGCGCGACGGCGGTGTGTACCGCATCGTCTTCGCCGACAACGGCCAGGTGAAGGAGCCGCTCGGGAAGCTGGCGGCGGCGGGCCCGCGCGACACCGGCACCAAGGTGCGTTTCTGGCCCGACCCGAAGTATTTCGATTCGCCGAAGATCGCCGCCGCCGAGATCGCCGCGCTGCTGCGCGCCAAGGCGATGCTGCTGCCGGGCGTGCGCTTCACCCTGGGGGTGGAGAAGAAGGGCCGGATCGAGACCAGCGAGTGGCACTTTCCGGAAGGCATCCGCGGCTATTTCTCCGAGGCGATCAACGGCCTCGACCCGGTGGCGGCGCCGTTCTTCGGCGAGCGCTACGTCACCGCCCAGTCGGAGTCCGACAGCTTCGCCGAGGGCGAGGGCGCGCTGTGGGCGATCGCCTGGACGCCGGAAGGCGAGCAGGTGGCCGAGTCCTACGTCAACATGATCCCGACGCGCCACGGCGGCACCCACGTCTCGGGGCTGCGCGAGGGCGTGTACCAGGCGGTGAAGAATTTCATCGACCACCACGCCATGGGTCAGCGCGGCCTGAAGGTGGTGCCGGAGGACGTGTGGTCGCGCGCCTCCTACGTGCTGGCGGTGAAGATGCTGGATCCGCAGTTCAAGGGTCAGGTGAAGAACGAGCTGCTCTCGCGCGACGGCGTCAAGCTGGTGGCGCAGATGGTGCGAGATCCCTTCGAGCTGTGGCTCAACCAGAACGTCGAGGCGGGCAAGCGCATCGCCGAGCTGGCGCTGCGCCAAGCCAACGCCCGCACCCGCGCGGCGCAGAAAGTGGAACGGCGCAAGACCTCCGGCGTGGCGGTGCTGCCGGGCAAGCTCACCGACTGCGCCTCCGACGACCCGGAGCGCAACGAGCTGTTCATCGTCGAGGGCGACTCCGCCGGCGGCTCGGCCAAGCAGGCGCGCGACAAGGAGTTCCAGGCGGTGCTGCCGCTCAAGGGCAAGCCCAAGAACACCTGGCAGGACAATCCCGACACGCTCTACTCCAACAAGGAAGTGGAGGCCATCGCGCTGGCCATCGGCGTCGATCACCACAGGCCCGGCGATGACGCCGATCTCTCCGGGCTGCGTTATCACCGCATCATCGTGCTGGCCGACGCCGACGTGGACGGCGCCCACATCCAGGTGCTGCTGCTGACGCTGTTCTTCCGCCACTTCCCGAGGCTGATCGAGCGCGGCCACGTTTACGTCGCCCAGCCGCCGCTGTACCGCATCGACGTGCCCGCCCACGGCAGGAACAAGCCGGCGCGCAAGCTCTACGCGCTGGACGAGGACGAGCTCGCTTCCCTGCAGGACAAGCTGGTGGACGAGGGCGTGAAGCCCGGCGCCTGGAGCGTGAGCCGCTTCAAGGGCCTGGGCGAGATGAGCCCGGAGCAGCTGTGGGAGACGACCCTCAACCCGGACACGCGCCGCGTCCTGCCGGTGAGCGTGGCCGACGCCGAGCGCGACGCCTCGCTGGAGACGTTCAACATGATGATGGCGCGGGAGAACGCGTCGCAGCGGCGGGAATGGATGGAAGCGTTCGGCAATCTCGTCGAAGCCGATATCTCCTGAATCGAGCCCACCCGGAACCATGTCCGATCAGAAGAAGCTGTTTGACACCGGCGACACCGTCGCCGTGGCCGAGCGCGAGCCGGCGGGCGCGCCGAAGCCCGCCGCCGCCGGCGGCCGCGAGCTGCCGCCGCATTTCGCGCCGCTTGCGGGCGACCTCGGCGACGTGCTGCCCCTCGCCCGCTACGCCGCCACCCAGTACCTGCAGTACGCGGTGTCCACGGTCAAGGACCGCGCGCTGCCGCGGGTCGGCGACGGCCAGAAACCGGTGCAGGCGCGCATCCTCTACTCGCTTTGGGAAATGGGCGGCCGCTCCGGCACGCCGCGCAAGAAATCGGCGCGCGTGGTGGGCGACGTGCTGGGCAAGTTCCATCCCCACGGCGACGCGTCGGTCTACGACGCGCTGGTGCGCCAGGCCCAGGACTGGACGCTGCGCTACCCGCTGGTGGATGGCGAGGGCAACTTCGGCTCCCGCGACGGCGACGACCCGGCGGCGATGCGCTACACCGAGTCGCGCCTCACCAAGTTCGCCGACGTGCTGCTGGCCGAGCTGGACCAGGGGACGGTGGATTTCGCGCCCAATTACGACGGCTCGCTCACCGAGCCCCGGGTGCTGCCGGCGCGGCTCCCGGTGGTGTTGCTGAACGGCGCCTCCGGCATCGCGGTGGGCATGGCGACCGAGATCCCGCCCCACAACCTCACCGAAGTGGCGCGGGCGACGGTGGCGCTGATCCGCAATCCCAAGCTCGATCTCGCCGGACTGATGGAGCACCTGCCGGGGCCGGATTTCCCCGGCGGCGCCCAGATCATCACGCCGCGCGAGGAGATCGCCCAGGCCTACGCGACCGGCCGCGGCTCGGTACGCGTGCGCGCGTGCTGGACCATCGAGCGCTTGGCGCGCGGCCAGTGGCAGCTGGTGGTCACCGAGCTGCCGCCCGGCGCCTCCGCGCGCAAGGTGCTGGAGGAGATCGAGGCGCTCACCAACCCGCAGCCCAAGACGGGCAGGAAATCGCTCTCCCCGGAGCAGGTGCGCGAGAAGCAGCTGATGCTCTCGATGCTGGACCGCGCCCGCGACGAATCCGACCGCGCGCACCCGGTGCGGCTGGTGTTCGAGCCCAAGACGTCGCGCATCGACGAGAACGAGTTCATCAGGCTGCTGCTGGCCAAGACCAGCCTGGAGACCAACGCGGCGATGAACCTCACCATGGTGGGGCTCGACGGCCGGCCCACCATCAAGCCGCTGCGCGACGCGCTGGCGGAGTGGATCGAGTTCCGCTTTGCCACGGTGACGCGGCGCACGCAGCACCGCCTGGACAAGGTGCTGGACCGCATCCACGTGCTGGAAGGCCGGCTCATCGTCCTGCTCAACGTCGACAAGGTGGTCAGGATCATCCGCCATGCCGACGAGCCCGGGGCCGAGCTGATGGCCGCGTTCAAGCTCTCCGAGCGCCAGGCCGAGGACATCCTGGAGATGCGCCTGCGCCAGCTGGCGAAACTGGAGCACATCAAGGTGGAGCAGGAGCTGGATGGACTGCGCAAGGAGCAGAAGGACCTGGCGAAGGTGCTCGCCTCGCGCAAGGCGCTGGAGAACCTGGTGGTGAAGGAGATCGACGCCGACGCCAGGGCCTTCGGCGACGCCCGCCGCACCGTCATCGAAGCCTCCGAGAAAGCGGTGCTGGAGACGCCGGTGATCGACGAGCCGGTGACGGTGATCTTCTCGAAGAACGGCTGGGTGCGCGCGCGCCAGGGCTGGGGCGTGGACGCCGCGACGCTCACCTTCAAGGAAGGCGACACGCTGGCGGCGCTGATCGAGTGCCGCACCGTGGACCCGGTGGCGTTCCTGGACTCCAGGGGCCGCGCCTACTCGGTGACCGCGGCCGAGTTGCCCACCGGGCGCGGCGACGGCGTGCCGGCCTCGTCGCTGGTGGACGTGCAGGAAGGCGCGCGCATCCTGCACTGCGTCGCCGGCAAGCCGGACACGAAGCTGCTGGCGGCCTCCAGCGGCGGCTACGGCTTCATCGCCACGCTGGGCGATCTGGTGTCCAACCGCCGCGCCGGCCGCGAGTTCATGACGCTGGATGAGGGCGAGGAGCCGCTGCGGCCGTTCCCGTTCGCCGATGCCCAGGGCAACTACGTGGCGGCGGCGTCGGAGCACGGCCGGCTGCTGCTGTTCTCGATCGAGGAGATGCGGCAGCTGGCGCGCGGGCGCGGCGTCATCATCATGGGGCTGGAGCCGGGCGAGCGGCTCGCCGCCGCCGCGGTATCCAACCGGAAGGAGCTGAGCGTCAAGGGGACCGGCCGCGGGGGCAAGGAAAAGAGCGTGACGTTGAAGGGCGACAAGCTTGTCCACCACGCCGGCCACCGCGCCCGCATGGGGCGGATGCTGGCCGACAGGCTCAAGCCTGCGGCGTTGGAAGTGGCGCGGCCGCCGGCGGCGCCGGGAGACTGATCAGAGCGTCTGGTACAGCCGCTCCGGCAGATGGTCGCGGATCTCGTCCGCGGACATTTGCGCCAGGTTCTTGGCGATCTCGGTGTCCACCAGCGCGCGCGTGGGCGCGCTCAGCTTCTCCCTCAGCAGCCCGAGAAACTCCGGCGCGGCGACGATCATCAGCCGCCTGAACTCGCCGCCGGTGCGGCCGCTCTCGATCCGGGCCGCCACCTGCTCGGCGAAGCGCACCACGGTCTGGGCCTTGGGACCCGTCTGCTGCTCTTTGACGTGCCGGCCCGGCCCGCCGCTGTCGAACGTCACCCCCGGCAGGTCGGACGAGAGTTCGCGCTCGGCCAGCCGGCTCTCCGGATGCGCCAGCGTTTCGATCTCCCGCAGCTGGCCGGCGGGCGCGTCGGCCGCGAAGATCCGCGCGCGGCTGCTTTCCGCCACCACGATCCACAGTTCGGACATGCTGTTCTCCTTAGAGCAATGCGTCAACGCGGCTTCGCGCCGCCGGCCTGGGCCGCGGGCGGAAACCGCCGCTCCCCCCGCGGCCGCGTGGCCTCGTTGCCGTGGTAGCGACCCCGGTTCGTCGCGCCGCGAGTCCTGGTTTCGGGGCAGGTGCAGCAGGACGCGCGCTCGGCGGGCGCGTCACGGTGAGCGGGTTTCTCCGATATGCGAACCTCCGGGAGGGAAAACGTGCTGCCTGCGTCTTCGACCCCCCATAATTCAATTATGGTGCCGCCGGGGCGCGCTTCAAGGCGCCGATGATCCCGATCCATGCTGCAACGCCGAGCCTGCCCATGCCGACAAGCCCCGACGTCACCCCCGGCCGCGCCGAGATCCGCGCCTTCGTTCAGACGCGGCTGGGCTGCGGCTGCCCGGAATCGGTGTTCGAGGCGGTCGAGCTGGAGCGCTCGGACGCCTTCTCCGCCGAGCGGCCCTACGATCTGCGCCTGGCGGTGGGCGGCCGGCTGCTGGTTTACGTGGTCCGCGTCGCCGCGCTCGCCGACCCCGCCGCCGATGTGCGCCGCATGGCGCGCGCGGGCCGGGAAGAGCGGGACGCCGGGCGCTTCAACCGCTTCCGTGCCGTGCTGGTGGCCGACGTTCCGGAGGACGTCCCGGCGCCGGCGCTGCGCGCGTTCGCGCAAGCGGTGGGGGCCGATGCCCGCTGCCACCTGCACGTGGTGGACCCGGCGGCCTGCGCCGCGCTGTTGGGCTGAGCGGTGCCGTTCGCCTACTACGAGCGCCTGAGCCCGGGCCGCCGGCGGGTCTACGACGCCAGCGACCGCATCGAGACGGTTCCGGTGCCCGGCGCCGACGAGCTGCGCCCGCTGGTGGCGGCCATCGAGCGGGGCCTGGCGGACGAGCAACCGCGTCCCACGACGGCTGCCGCGCAACGGCTCATCGACGAACTGGTCCGGCGCCTTGCGGTGCCGCCGATCCGGGTGAAGGTGTCCAAGGTGCGGCCCCGGATGGCGGACGGGGAGCTGCACGGCCTGTACGAGCCCGCCAACGATCCCGGCGAGGTGGCGGTGATTTCGGTGTGGATGCGCACCGCCCAGAGAAAGCAGGTGGTGAAATTCCGCACTTTCCTGCGCACGCTGCTGCACGAGTTCTGCCATCACCTCGACTACGAGCTCTACCGCTTTCCCGAAACGTTCCACACCGAGGGCTTTTACCAACGCGAGTCGCACCTGCTGAAACAGCTGGCGGGCGAGGCGGCCGGGGCCACGACATCACCGACGGGGCCTTGAGGGCAACCGGGCCTGGTTCGGCGTAATCCCCCTGCCGGAGCGGGATCGGTGCGATCCGCAGTGGATGTGAGTATGCGCTCACATCGTATCGGAACATTGAATTCACGATGTTTTTCAACATCTCGGGTTGACACGGCCGGGAATATCCTTACAATAAGGATCATTCGTGTACATATGATTCTTACTAAATCCATTGATCCGCAGACCTTTGCAACCCGAAGCAGCCGCGCCGACCCCGGCGCCGGACGTTACGCCGGAGACGGCCCCGGCAGTCCCGAAACCCGCCCCGGCGGAGCCGCGGCTGCGCCCGCCGGCTGACGCCGATGCGGCGCGGCGCTCGCGCTACGACTTGAGAGTTTTGCGCTCGATCCGCCGCATCATCCGCTGCGTCGATCTGAACTCGAAACAGCTCGAATCGACGCGCCAGATCACCGCCCCCCAGCTGGTCTGCCTGCGGGCCCTGGTCCACGCCGGGCAGATGAGCGCCAAGCACCTGGCCGGCGAGATCCACGTGAGCCCCAGCACCATGGTGGGCATCCTGGACCGGCTGGAAGAGAAAGGCCTGGTCGTGCGGGAGCGCAGCCGTCACGACCGGCGGGTGGTGTGGGTGCGGCCGACCGACAAGGGGGCGCAGCTCGCCGAGCAGACGCCCTCGCCGCTCCAGGACCGGCTGGCCGAGGGCCTGGGCCATCTCCCCGAGCTGGAGCAGGCGGCCATCGCGCTGGCGCTGGAGCGGGTGTGCGAGCTCATGGAGGCGCAGCACATCGATTCCGCGCCCATTCTTGAAACCGGGCCCATCGCCAAGCCATGAGCGCCTGAGATCGCGCGGCGCGTCCCGCCCCGGGTCCCCGCGCCGCTTCCGGCACTGCTGAAGAAACCATCGAACGCCGAAGGAGGGAGCGCTATGACCATCGCACCCGCATCCGAGACCACCGCCACGGAATCCGTGCGCTTCGTGCGCCCGCGGATCGAGCAGGGCGCCGCCATCCGGCGGCTGATCGCCGACTGCCGGCCGCTGGATCTCAATTCCACGTATCTCTACCTGCTGCTGACGCACCATTTCGCCGACACCTGCATTCTGGCGCGGGCCGGCGAGCGCGCGATCGGCTTCATTTCGGCCTATCGGCCGCCCGGCCGCGGCGCCACGCTGTTCGTCTGGCAGGTGGCGGTGGCGCCCGCGGCCCGCGGCCAGGGCCTGGCGGGGCGGATGCTGCGCGCGCTGCTGCAGCGCCAGGAGCTTCGCGGCGTGACGCGCGTCGAAACCACCGTGTCCCCGTCCAACGCGGCCTCGCGCGCCGTGTTTCAGAAGCTCGCGCAGTCCCTCGGCGCGCCGCTCGCGGAAAGCACCCTCTTTCGCGCCGACCATTTCGGGGCCGATGCCCACGAGGACGAGCGTCTCGTCGCCATCGGCCCGTTCCGAACCGACGACATCACCCAGGAGGACGCATGAACCTGAGAATCTTCAGCCGACTCGAGTCGGAAGTGCGCGGCTACGTGCGCTCGTTTCCGGCCATCTTCACCCGTGCCCGCGGCGCCAGCCTGTGGGACGAGGACGGAACCCATTACATCGACTTCTTCGCCGGCGCCGGCACCCTCAACTACGGCCACAACGATCCCGGCATGAAAACCCGCCTGCTGGAGTACATCGAGCACGACGGCATCGTCCACGGCCTGGACATGGCCACCAGCGCCAAGAAGGACTTTCTGGAGACTTTCGAGCGCGTGGTGCTGCAGCCGCGGGACATGAACTACAAGGTGCAGTTTCCCGGCCCCACCGGCACCAACGCCGTCGAGGCGGCGCTGAAACTCGCGCGCCAGGTGAAGGGGCGCAGCGGCATCGTCTCCTTCACCAACGCGTTTCACGGCGTCACCGCGGGCGCGCTGGCCGTCACCGGGAACGAGAAATTCCGCAAGGCTGCGGGCATCTCGCTGCCGGACACGACTTTCGTCCCCTACGACGGCTACCTGGACGGCGACGTCGACAGCACCGAGCTGCTGGACCGGATGCTGGGCGACCAGTCCAGCGGCACCGACGTCCCGGCGGCGGTGATCGTCGAAACCGTCCAGGGCGAAGGCGGCGTCAACGCGGCGCGCTTCGAGTGGCTGCGCAACCTGGAGCGGGTCTGCCGCAGGCACGACGTGCTGCTGATCGTCGACGACATCCAGGCCGGCTGCGGCCGCACCGGCAGCTTCTTCAGCTTCGAGCCCGCCGGCGTCACGCCGGACATCGTGACGCTGTCGAAGTCGCTCTCCGGCTACGGTCTGCCGCTGTCGCTGGTGCTGATGAAGCCGGAGCTGGACATCTGGCAGCCCGGTGCCCACAACGGCACCTTCCGCGGCAACAACCTGGCGTTCGTGACCGCCCGCGAGGCGCTGCTGCGCTTCTGGGCCAGCGACGACTTCGCCGAGCAGGTGCAGCGCAAGGGCCGCGTCCTGCGCGCCCGGCTCGAGCGCCTGGCGAAGGCCTATCCCGAGGGGCGGTTCACCGTCAAAGGCCGCGGCATGCTGCAGGGCATCGCCGCGGCGCAGCCCGAGCTGGCGGGAGAAATCGCCCGGCGCGCGTTCCGGCGCGGGCTCATCATCGAAACCTCGGGGCCCGACGACGAGGTGGTGAAGCTGCTGCCGCCGCTCACCATCGGCAACAGCCTGCTGACCCAGGGCCTCGACATCCTCGAGGCCGCGGTCGCCGACGCGCTGGGCGTTGACGTTCGCGCGCCGGCCAACGTGCAGCCGCTGGTGGCGGCGGGAGGCGGCCGATGATCGTGCGGCGCGTGAGCGACGTCATCGGCACCGATCGCGACGTGGCGACGCCCAACTGGGCGAGCCGCCGCCTGCTGCTGAAGCAGGAGGGCATGGGCTTCTCGCTGCACGAGACCACCATCTTCGCCGGCACCGAGACCTTCATCTGGTACAAGCACCACCTCGAGGCGGTGTTCTGCGTCGAAGGCGAGGGCGAGGTGGAGCTGCTGGCGGACGGCAGCATCCACCCCATCCGGCCCGGCACCGTGTACGCGCTCGACCGCCACGACAAGCACCTGCTGCGGGCCAGGACCGACATGCGCATGCTCTGCGTGTTCAACCCGCCGCTCACCGGCCAGGAGGTGCACGACCAGGACGGCGTGTACCCGCTGGTGACGGAGGATGCGGCCTAGGCCGGCAGCCCGTTTGAACACCCGACACAGGAGACCTGTAGAGCCATGATTTCAGTGACCGACGTTTACCGATCCCGCTTCGACAACGAGGCGGCCATCGTCATGCGCCAGGACCCGGTGATCCATCCCGGCTGGCGGCAGACCGGCCCGGCGGACCTTTCCCAGCATCAGCTGGCGCGCTACAAGAAGAAGGGCTTCATCGTGCTGAAGGACTTCCTCGGTCCCGGGGAGGTCGAGCGCCTGCTCGCCGAGGTGGAGCGCATGGCCCACGACCGCGAGCTGCGCGGCCGCGAGGAAACCGTCACCGAGCCCGACAGCGGCGAGGTGCGCTCTGTGTTCAGGGTGCACCGGCTGAACCCGGTGATCGCGCGCCTGTCGCGCGACCTCCGGCTCGTCAACATCGCGCGCCAGATCCTGGGCAGCGAGGTCTATCTCCACCAGTCGCGCGCAAACCGCAAGCCCGGCTTCAAGGGCAAGGAATTCTACTGGCACAGCGACTTCGAGACCTGGCACGTGGAGGACGGCATGCCGCAGATGCGCGCGCT
Source organism: Pseudomonadota bacterium (assembly GCA_049322755.1). GTDB lineage: Bacteria > Pseudomonadota > Gammaproteobacteria > Burkholderiales > UBA6910 > DATIUV01. The sequence continues at coordinate 40,187 of JBMOQX010000043.1, forward strand.
GTCTTGCTCGATCCTGTTGACGGAGAACACCGCCCACAACGGCCCGCTGATGCTGATTCCCGGCTCCCACATGAGCTACATCCAGTGCGTGGGCGAGACGCCGGCCAACCACTACAAGCAGTCGCTGCGCAAGCAGGAATACGGCGTGCCGGACCCGGCCAGCCTGCGCTTCCTGGTGGAGCGCGGCGGGATCGAGTCCGCCACCGGACCGGCCGGCACCGTGGTGTTCTTCGACTGCAACACCATGCACGGCTCGTCGAGCAATATCACGCCGCTGCCGCGCACCAACCTGTTCTTCGTCTACAACAGCGTCGAGAACGCGCTGGGCGAACCCCGGGGCGGCATCGCGCCGCGGCCCGAGTTCATCGCCACCCGCCGCGATTTCTCGCCCATCGTGCCGGTGGCGCCGGAGACGCCCGCAACCGGTTCGTGATGGGCCGGCGGCGGCGCTGGCGGCTGGAGCCGCTGCCTGCTCCGAGGTGCCGGATGGCGGCACCCGCGAGGCGGCGAGGGAGCCGGCGTCGACCCTGGCGCGCGCCCGCGCCGCGGGCACGATCCGGGTCGGCTATGCCAACGAAGCGCCTTACGCCTTCCTCGACAGCGCCAGCGGCCGCCTCACCGGCGAGGCGCCGGAGATCGCGCGCGTGGTGCTGAAAGACCTTGGCATCGACGACGTCGAGGGCGTCCTCACGGAGTTCGGCTCTCTGATTCCCGGCCTCCAGGCGAAGCGCTTCGACATCATCGCCGCCGGCATGTACATCCTGCCGAAGCGCTGCGAGCAGATTGCGTTCTCCAATCCCACCTACGCCGTCGGCGAGGCGTTCATCGTGCGCACGGGCAATCCACTCTCGCTGCACGGCTACGAGGACGCGGCGAAGAATCCGCGGGCCAGAATCGGCGTGGTCGCCGGCGCGGTGGAGCGCAGCTACGCCCAGGCGATGGGCGTGCCCGACGAGCGCATCGTGCTGTTCCCGACGCCGGCCGCGGCGCTGGCCGGCGTCGAGGCCGGCCGCGTCGACGCCTACGCCGCCACCAGCCTCACCGCCAACGACCTGCTGAAGAAAGCGTGGACCGGCACGGTGGAGCGGGCCGCGCCGTTCCGCGATCCGGTGATCGACGGCAAGCCGGCGCGAGGGTACGGCGCCTTCGGCTTCCGCCGGGAGGACACGGAGCTCAAGGCCGCTTTCGACGCCGCGCTGGCGCGATTCATCGGCAGCGCTGCACACCGGGAACTGGTGCGCCCGTTCGGGTTCACCGAGCGGGAGCTGCCGGGCGAGGCCACCGCCGCGGCGCTCTGCCGCGGCTGACGATCCCGTGCTGGACATCGCCTACGCCCTGCTGGCGGGCCTGGCGGTCACACTGCAGATCACTTTCGGCGCCGCGCTGCTGGCGACGGCCATCGCCCTGGGCGCGGGCCTGGCGCGGCTGTCGCAATCCCGGCTGCTGCGGGCCTCGGCGCTGGTCTACGTGGAAGTGTTCCGCGGCACCTCGGCGCTGGTGCAGCTGTTCTGGTTCTACTTCGTGCTGCCCCACTTCGGCGTCCGGCTCCCGGCGATGACGGTGGGCATCGTGGTGCTGGCGCTCAACACCGGCGCCTACGGCGCGGAGGTGGTGCGCGGCGCGATCCAGGCGATACCCCGCGGCCAGCTGGAAGCGGCGACCGCGCTCAACTTCACCCGCCGCCAGCGGATGACCCGCGTCATCCTGCCGCAGGCGTTTCCGGCGATGCTGCCGCCGGCGGGCAACCTCGCCATCGAGCTGCTCAAGAACACCGCGCTGGTGTCGCTGGTGACCGTCACCGACCTGACCTTCCGCGCCCAGATCCTGCGCGCCGAAACCCTGCAGACCGAGGCCATTTTCGGCACCGTGCTGCTCATGTATTTCGCGGTGGCGCTGGCCATCACCGGCGGCGTGCGCCTGCTGGAGCGTGCCGCCGCGGCGGGGCGCGATGCGCCGCAGGCGCGATGATCTTCGATCTCCAGTTCGCGGTTTCTCTGCTGCCGGAACTCGGGCGCGGCCTGGTGGTGACGGTGCAGGCGACGCTGGGCGGCATGGCGCTGGCGTTGACGCTGGGCCTGGCCGCGGCGCTGGCGCGGCGCTCGCGCCGGCGCTGGGTCGCGTGGCCCGCCGGGCTCGCGGTGGAGTTCGTGCGCTCGACGCCGCTGCTGGTGCAGCTCTATTTCCTGTTCTACGTGCTGCCCTCCGCCGGCATCCAGTTCTCCGCTTTCACCACCGGCGTGCTGGCGCTGGGCGTGCACTACGCCGCCTATTGCGCGGAGGTCTATCGCGCCGGTCTCGAGACGGTGCCGCGCGGGCAATGGGAAGCCGCCACCGCGCTCAACCTCACGCGCTGGCAGGCCTATCGCCGCGTGGTCCTGCCGCAGGCGGTCCCGCCCGTCGTCCCGGCGCTGGGCAACTACCTGGTGGCGATGTTCAAGGACACGCCGCTCCTCTCCGCCATCACCGTGCTGGAGCTGCTGCAGCGGGCCAAGCTGATCGGCGCCGAGACCTTCCGCTACGTCGAGCCGCTGACGCTGGTGGGACTTGCGTTCCTGCTCGTGAGCCTGGTGGCGGCGGCGGGTGTGCGCGCGCTCGAACGGCGATGGAACATGGGGACGGCAGCGTGAATCATCCGGCGAGGAGCCCGGCCCCTCTCTCCCGGCCTCTCCCCCCGAGGGGGAGAGGAGGCTGGTGGCACTCCTCTCCCTCGGGGAGAGGGGGCAGGGGTGAGGGCATGGGGATCGATGGCCAGACGAACGCTGCCAGCCGCCGACCCGCCGCCGACGGCGTTCCAGCGGCATGGACGGCGGCGGCATGAGCGCGGCCCTGGATCTCACCGGGGTCGAGAAGCGCTACGGCGAGCTGGCGGTGCTGCGCGGCGTCGACCTGAGCGTGCCGGCGGGCCAGACCGTCGGCATCATCGGGCCCAGCGGTTCGGGCAAGTCCACGCTGCTGCGGCTGCTGATGACCCTGGACCGCCCCGACGCCGGACGCATCGCCATCGACGGCGAGCCGCTGTGGACCATGGTCCGCGACGGCCGCGAGGTGCCGGCCGACGAGCGCCACCTGCGGCGGCTGCGCGGCAAGGTGGGCATGGTGTTCCAGCACTTCAACCTGTTCCCCCACATGAGCGCGCTCGGCAACGTGATCGAGGCGCCGCGGCGGGTGCTGGGCCTGGCGCGCGAGGAGGCGGTGGCGCGCGGCATCGACTACCTGCGCCGCGTCGGGCTCGAGGACAAGCGGGACGCGTACCCCGCCCAGCTTTCCGGCGGCCAGAAGCAGCGCGTCGCCATCGCCCGTGCGCTGGCGATGCAGCCGGAGATCATGCTGTTCGACGAGATCACCTCGGCGCTGGACCCGGAACTGGTGGGCGGCATCCTGCGGCTGCTGGCGGAACTGTCCGAGGAGGGCCGCATGACCATGCTGATCGTCACGCATCACATGCGCTTCGCCGAGCGCAGCTCGGACCGGGTGCTGTTCTTCGACCAGGGGCGCATCGTCGAGGACGGCCCGCCGCGGCAGGTCTTCCGCGCGCCGCGGGAGGAGCGCACCCAGCGCTTCCTCGCCACGATCCTGGAGGCGGAGTGACGCTGGCCGACGCGACCTGCTGGTTCTCCAGGTCGATCGTGCGTGCGGCGCGGTCACGAGCGTACTGCCCGGGCTCGCGCGTCAATTCGCCGGGCGCGGCTGGGCAGGGCCCGCCGGCATCAGCCTCACGTCGTGGCGCCGATCGGATCGGCCGGAGGCCGCTAAGCCACGAAACGGTCCGCAACGCAGCGGATGCAGAGCATGGGGGCGGGCGCGACTACCAGCTCTTGACCGCGACCGAGAAACCAATGACGTGGGCGTCGTAATCCGGGCTGGTCTGGCCGGTCAGGATGACGTTGTTGGAGGACGATATCGTGGCATTGTCGAACGCCCAGTCGGACGACCGATAGCGCTCGTACCAGTAGTTCAGGCGGAAAGTCGTGTTCTTGTCGTGGGCGTAGCTCGCGAACAGCTGCAGGCTGCTCAATGTGGTCTTGATGTCGGGTACCGGAAGCGACGTCAGCGCCGGCCCGGTCGAAAAACTGCTCCTGCCTTCCGAACGGCTGAAGATGTATTGAGCGCCAACGTCGAGCTTCTCCGGGATCGCCTTGAAGTTGACGCCCAGTCCCACCGTGTCGGTGCGATCGTCCAGGTCCACCGCCCAGAGCCGATTGAAGTTGTCGGCCGCGTTGCCGCCGCCGAAGCTCTGCCCGGTCTGATCCTGGGCCATCTTCTCGTACGTGTAGAAGGCGAAAGCCGAGAGATCCTCCCGAATCGCCCACGAGCCGTCGACGGTGGCGGCCACGCCGGTGGAATCGGTCAGGCCGAGAAACGTGTCATTGTAGTCCGCCTGATAGTAATCCACCGCCAGCTGCAGGGACGTCGTGTCGGTCGGAGAGAGGCTGCCGAATGCCTTGATTCGGTTTTCATCCCGGTCCGCGAGGTGGAACTTGCGCAGCAGCGGATGGGTGTCGCATTGGAATACCTGGCCGGTGGAGGGGAAGGCGATGCTGGGCGGGTTGGCGAAACTGGCCAGCGTCGGAACGCTGCAGTCGTACGTGGAGCCGTCGCGGGTGGAATAGGTGTAACGCAACCCGCCGGTAAACCAGGCCGACATGATGCGGCGCAGCTCCGCCGAGATGCGGTGCTCCTCGGTCTCGGCGCGGGCTTCGAAGGTGCGGTCGGTGTCCTGGTACTGGTACTCGCCGGTCAGGCGCGTGCCCTTGGCGATCGCGTAATCTCCGCGTACACGGAGCGTATGCTGCGTCGAGCTGACCGGCAGATTGGTGCGCACCGTGGTCGGATCGGAACCCGGGTTCGGGAACTGGTTCTGAGAGTCCCCGCCGATAAAGCTGAACTGGGACTGGGGCGTGCGGTTGTCGCGGTCGTCGTAGCGATAGCTGGCGCGGACCGCCAGGTCCTTCAGCGGCCGCGCGCTGATGCCCAGATCCACCAGGGTGTTTTCGATCTCCCCGTCCAGCGAGCCGCGCGGCAGCGGCAGCGGCGCCAGCAGGCCCGGGTTGACGGTATAGGGGAGGAACGCCTCATCCTGCATCATGATGCCGTAGGACACCAGACCGGTCACGCGCGTGGCGGTTCCAAGGTTGTGGGCGCCCGACACCTGAAACTGATGGTACTGGTTGTCGGGATCCAGCGCCAGCTGGCCCTGCGCGCCGGGTGCGTTGGCGGCCGCCGCCCACGCCGCGTTCGTGAACGGATTCTGCCAGGTCAGACGCTGCACTTCCGGATCGTAAATCGACACGTAGTACTGGCCCTGGAGCTGGGTCCGGGCGGTGGTCCAGTTGGCCGTGACATCGAACTGGTGGGTCTTGTCGTCGATCGGCCGCGGCAGGATCACCGCGCGCGGGTTGCCGCCGGCATTCCCCACCACCGCGCCGATGAGCTTGTTGCCTTCACGTTCCTCGAGGCGGTAGCTGGTGCTGATGTCCCAGTTGCCCCCCAGCAGCTTGCTGCCGCCGATCTCGTAGCCGGTGCGCTCCTGCTTGATGTCGAAAGGCCGGGCGAAGGTGGCCAACTGCGCCGCTGCCGCCGGGGGCTGCCCCGCCAGCTGGGCGAATCCCGGCGGCAGGGTGAGGTTCTCGCTGCCCAATCCCTGATGAATGAAGCTCGTCGAATCGAACTGGTAGCGGGTCAGCTCGTCGAAGCGCGCCGTCAGACGATAATTTCCCTGCTGCCCGATCTCGCCCTCGAATATCCGCGAGGGCAACCCCAGGTTGGACCCGAAAACGGACCAATAGCGGCTGTCGTCCGCCGAGTCGCGCTGCAGCCAGTTGACGTTGAGGATCAGGAACGGCTCGTCCTTGCGCAGGCCGGAGAACTCGCCGAACTTGAACGAGTCCTCGGAGTTGGCGCCGCCGCCGATCTCGACATTGTTCTCGCTGTAGCGCCGCATGTCGGCGTTGGCGTTCAGCGGTACCTGGAAAATCGGCTCCGCCGCCACCGGCGCCGACAACGCCAAGGCTGCAGCGAGCGCCGCCGGCCGGAGGTTCAACGATCCGTTGAGCGATTGCGTGGTCATGTCCTGGCCTCCCCGATCCTGGTGTGCCGGTTCAGCGCGTGAAGAACGCGCCGGACGGATGATTGGTGCCGTGCACCTTCGGATGGCAGTTCATGCAGTTCTGCCCCAGCATCTTGTCGAAAGCGCCGGTGGGAGCGCCGGGACGGGGAATATTGGCCCCGCTGTAATTCGTGCTCGGGTGAAACTGGGCCAGATGGCACTGCTGGCAAAGGAAGGGGCCGCGCGCCTTCAGCAACGGCGCGTGAACGGCGCCGTGCGGCTGGTGGCATTCCGCGCAGTCCCGACGCGCCGGCGGATGCTCCCACAGGAACGGCCCGCGCTTTTCCGCGTGACAGGCGTAGCAGGTGTCGTTGATGGTGTTCTTCACCATCTGGTGCGGTGCCGTAGACCCGTGGGGCGCGTGGCAGGCGGTGCAGGCCATGCGCCCCGTGCGAAGCGGGTGGACCGACGGCCGGAAGAGTTGCGCCCGCACGTCCTTGTGGCAGGTGAAGCACACGCCCGCCTGGGTCTCGGCCACCAGGACCTGGTCCTTGGCGGCGTGGGGCTTGTGGCAGTCGACGCAAGCGACGTCGTTGCGTTCGTGGGTGCCGCCAGCCCAGAAGATGTGGCTGCCGCCCTGATGGCAGTTGGTGCAGACCTGGTTCTTTTCCCCGGGCGAAACGGTGGGGCCGAAACTCCGCGGTTTGGCCGTGGCGGGGTCTTTCAGGTGGGCGCTCGGGTCGCCGTGGCAGGCGGCGCAACCGCCGCCGGCGGCCGGCGTGCGCGGATCGCCCTTGACCCCGTGCTTTCCCGACCAGACCAGATGGGTGTCCTGGTGGCAGGTCTGGCAGACCTTGCCGGATTCGATGTCTTCCACCTTGGTGACGGCCGGCTGGGCCAGTGCCGGCAACGGAAACAGCAGCAGACCGACGAGCGGCAGCCGTGCGAGCAACGCTGTGCGCGACATACGCGTTTCCTCCCAACGAAGACCGCCGGACCGATCCCGCTCCCCGGCGCCAGGTGCTTCAGGGGACCTCTCTGCTTGTTCTTGAGGTTGCATATCGATTTTTAGCAGCCGCGGGCGCGCGCCGCAAGTCCGGATGCGCCTTTGCTTTCCCCATTTCCGGTACCAGGGGGGAGGTTAACTGTGCCCGGTAGCTCGCGTGGCTCGGCCCGCCAGCCGGGCAGGGCGGGAATCCGGGTTCGGAAAATTCTCGGTAATTGCTGGGCGATCCGGACCGGATTCCGGCGGCCAGAAGCAGCGCGTCAGCGCGCCGGCAGGTCGAGTTCCGCGCGCAGCGGCAGATGGTCCGACGCGCGCCGGGCCGCCGTGCTGGCGTGGCGCTTGAGCGAGCGCAACGCGGCGTTGGGACGCACCCAGAGCCGATCCAGCGCCAGCAGCGGAAGGCGTGCCGGATACGTGGCCGGCGCCGGTGTCTCCGTGAAGACGCGATGCAGCCAGGCAAGCGGCCTGCCCCAGAGAAACCACTCGTTGAGATCGCCGAGCAGGATCTCGATCGGCGCCGCCGCGGCGTCCAGGATGGCGAGCACGCGGCGCGCCTGCTGGCGCCGCTCGGCGGGCGACAGACCGAAGTGGGTCGCCACCACGCGCAGCGTCGCGCTTTCCGCCGCGAGCCGCGCGTCGATGGCGCCCCGCGGCTCGCGGCCGGGAACGCTCAGGTCGTGGTGGGCGACCTCGTCTATCGGCAGCCGCGTGAGCAGCGCGTTGCCGTAGCGCGCGTTCTCGCGAAACAGGGTGGGGCCGGCGATGGGCCGGTATTCCGCGCCGGCGAGAAACTCGAGCAGGTCGAGGCCGCCGTCGTCGCGGGTTTCCACTTCCTGCAGCGCTACCACGTCCGCATCCAGCTCGCGGATTACCTGCTGCACGCGCTCGGGCGCGAACCGCCGGTCGGCGCCGTAGCAGCGGTGAATGTTGTAGGTGGCGACGACGAGGGAGGACACCCGCGTCAATCCGGCCGCGGCTCGCCGGCGCGGCGCTTGAGCCAGGTCACCAGGAAGTAGCCGGCCAGCGCGATGCCGCCGAACACCAGCGCCAGGGTGAGACCGTTCTCCCAGGTCGGATCCTCCAGCATCGACCGGATGCGGTCGGTGAAGAGCGTGATCGCCACGATGCCCGGCCCCATGCCGATGACGGTGCCGAGGGCGAAGTCCCGCAAGCCGATGTGGGACGCGCCGGCGACGAGGTTGATGACCGTGAACGGCGCGATCGGCACCACCCGCGACAGCACCACCGCCAGCAGGCCGCGCTGTGCCAGCCGCTTGCTGATGCGGTTGAGGCGCCCGCCGGCGATGCGCCGCACCGCGTTGCGGCCGAGCGACGCGCCGACGCCGTAGCCGGCCAGCGCGCTGCCCAGGGCGCCGGCCAGCGCGCACAGGAAACCCGTGACCGGCCCGAACGCCAGCACGGTGACGACCATGAGCAGCGTGATGGGGAACATGGCGAGGCCCGCCACCACGATGCCCCCCACGGCCAGCAGCGGCGCGCCCGGAATCGCGACGAAAGCCCGCAGCGCGCCGAACAGCGTGCCCACGTCGAGGTATTCGGACAGCGAAGTCCAGCGCCACGCCGCGGCCAGCGCGGCCAGCACCAGCAGCAGCGCGACCCAGGCCGTCACGCGGCGCCGCGCCGGCGGCCGCTCCTCGTCGTGCAGCAGGTCCTCCGCCAGCCGGTCGGGATCGATCGGCTGCTCGGGGTCCACGGCCTCCGGCACCAGCGCGTCCAGTTCGGCGGAGATCTCCAGCGGCAGCGGCTGCAGGCTGCGCCCGTCGCCGGCCAGCGCGTCGACGGCGCGCGTCACCGAGCCCGTCGCTTCGAGCGTCCGCGCCACGCGCTCGCGCGCGACGCCCAGGTGCTCGGCCAGCAGCCGCCCGCGCAACCCGGCGATGGCCCCGCGCAGGTCGGCGCGATCCTCGGCTTCGAACGCGAGGTCGCACTCGGTGTCCACCCCCATGGATCGGTTGTTGAGGTTGGACGAGCCGACGCGCACGAAATCGTCGTCCACCACCATCACCTTGGCGTGGACGTTGAGGCACTTGTCGCCGAGCCCCGGGATCTCGGGGTAGAGCAGTCGCAGGCGGCCGTCGCGGTCGCGCTCCTGCAGCCGGCGGCCGAGGCGCGCGCGCAGCACGTCCATGGTCGCCTGCGAAAGCCAGCCACGGGTCGACCTGCCGGTCACCAGCACCACCTCGGGACCGTCGGGCTCTTCCAGCCGGCGCGCCAGCGCGTCGCCGACGGCGGGCGAGGTGACGTACTGGTTCTCGATGTAAATGGAGCGCCGCGCCGCGGCAATGGCATCGACGTAAAGCCGCTCCACCTCGCGCACCGCCGGGCGGCCCCGGTATGCCGGCTCGGTGCGGGCGATGGCCACGCGCACGTCCTCGGCGTCGGGCGTGACGATGGCCGGCCAGACCTCCGCCGCCGGCCGCGGCTCATGGGTGCGCGCTCCGCGGCCGCAGGCGCGCCGCCAGCGGCTGCGCGCCAGTTCGCCGAGCGCGCGCGCCGCGGGCCCTGCCACCATCATCTGCACGTCGTGGTGCGGATCCGAAGGCCCGTCGCCTTCGTCGCGGCGCGGATCCTCCGGCTTGTGCTCGGGCGTGTCCCAGCGCGCCCGCGTCAGGTCGAGGCCGCCGCAGAACGCCACTGTGTCGTCGATCACCGCCACTTTCTGGTGATGCGATCCGCCCGGCGGGTGGCGGTCGTCGAGCCGGAAGTGGACGCGGCGGTGGGTTTTCCAGTCCAGCTGGTAGACGGGCAGCCACTCGCGGTCGGCGCCGTAGAGCATGACGAAATCCCAGTTCAGCACATAGGCGTGCAGCCTGCCGTGGCGGCGAGCGGCGTCGTTGAGGAGTTCCCGCAGCGTATTCGGCGCGTCGTCCACGTCGCCGTCGCGCACGAGGCGCAGGCCGCTGTGGATGTCCCAGGCGAGCAGCAGGATCGAGCGGCGCGCGTTGAGCGCCGCGGCGCGGAACGCGCGGAAGTAGTCGGCGCCGTCCACCAGGAACGCGATGCGCTCGGCGGTTTCGATGCGCCAGCAGTTGTGGCCGGGGCTGAGAATTCTCATCGTCGGGGGCAGGGCGGCGCCCGGGGCTGATACCGGAGTCCGCCCGCGGGGCCACGACCGACTTCGCCGCCCCGGGGGTGGTGCGTGAATTTGCTAGACTGGTATTGTGACCGTTTGTTCGATCGAGGCCAAACCGTGATGAAACGCGCAATCCAGTGCAAACTCGGTGCGGCCTTCGCCGCTGTGCTGCTTTCCCTGCCGGCCGGTGCCTCGTTTGACGCCGGCTGGCGGGCTTACGTCGCGCAGGATTTTGCCGCGGCGCGCGCCTTGCTGAGCGCCGCCGCGGAGGCGGGCGATGCCCGCGCTGCCTGGACGCTGGGCGACATGTACGCCCGGGGCCGTGGGGCCGCGCCGGACCCCGCCCGGGCGCTGACCTGGAAGGAGCGCGCCGCGGAATTGGGCGACCCGGCGGCGCAGTTCATCGTCGGCCAGATGTACGCGCACGGCAACGGCGCGCCGAAGGATCCGGCGCGGGCGCGGGCCTGGCTCGAAAAGGCTGCGGCGCAGGGCCACCCCAACGCCCAGCTGGCGCTGGCCGAGCTGCTGGTGGATGCGGGCGATCCCGCCGCCGCCCTGTGGCTGGAGCGCGCGGCCCAGGCGGGGCTGGTGGAGGCCAGGTTCGCGCTCGCCGACAAGCTGGATTTCGGGGCTGCGGGCCCGTCCGAGGCGCAGCGGGCGCAGGACCTGCGCGCGGCGGCGAACCAGACGATCGCGGAAGGCAACCGCATCCACCAGCGCAGCCAGGCGGAACAGTTCGCCTACAGCACTACCTGGTGGGGCACCCAGCGCTGGCAGCCCGATGTCTGGGTGGGTTACTCCAGCTGGCCGTACCGCAGCGGCTGGGGCTACGGGCTCGGCTTCAGCAACGCGCCCTACGGCCGCTGGTGGTGGTGAGCGCGTTGGGCGCCCGCGAAAAAGGCCCGGCATGCCGGGCCTTTTTTCCGGCAACGCGGGAGCGCGTCAGTGCTTCACCGAGCAGCCGTAGGGCGGCGCGCTGTTACACTCGCGCCTTGGGAAAGAAGGGGCGGGAACGCGCATGACCTGGTGGCTGTGGATCATCGTCGCCGTGCTGGTGCTGGCGGGCATTGCCGGCACGCTGCTGCCGTGGCTCCCGGGCGTGCCGCTGGTGTTCGCGGCATTGCTGCTGGCGGCATGGATGGACGGTTTCGCCGAAGTCAGCGGCTTCACCGTCGCGGTGCTCGGGGTGCTGATGGCGCTGGCGCTGCTGGCGGACCTGCTGGCAAGCGCGCTGGGCGCCGAGCGCGTCGGCGCCAGCCGCAAGGCCGTGATCGGCGCTGCCATCGGCACCGTGGTGGGGATCTTCTTCGGCCTCGTCGGGCTGCTGCTGGGGCCGTTCGTCGGCGCGGTGGTGGGCGAGCTGATGACCGAGAGCGACGTGCAGCGCGCCACCCGCGCCGGCGTCGGCACCTGGGTCGGCCTGCTGCTGGGCACGGTCGCGAAGCTGGCGCTGGCCTTCACCATGGTGGGCGTGTTCGCCGCCGCCTACCTGATCTGACGGCCGCTATTTGCGCGCCGTGAACACTGGCAGCCCGATGTGCCAGCGCAGCGCCCCCAGGCGCAACGCCAGGATGGTGCAGAAGGCCGCCCACGCCGCCAGCTGGCCTTCGAGTCCGAGGCCGTTGAGCCCCACCAGCAGCACCGCGCCGGTCCACGCGGCGGTGGCGTAGAGTTCGCCGCCGAATACCAGCGGCACCTCATTGCACAGGATGTCGCGCAGGACGCCGCCGAACACCCCGGTGATGACGCCCAGCAGCGTCGCGGTGAACCAGGGCGTGCCGAAGGCGAGCGCGATCTCGGTGCCGAGGATGGTGAACAGCGCCAGCCCCACCGCGTCGGGAATCAGGAACAGATCGGGCGGCAGCCGCACCAACCGCACCAGCGCGAAGGTGGCGACACCCGCGAGGAACGCGGTATAGAGATAGGTCACGTCGGCGACCCAGAACACCGCGCGGTCCAGCAGCAGGTCGCGGATGGTGCCGCCGCCCAGCGCCGCGGCCAGCGCCACCACCACCATGCCGAACAGATCGATGGGCTTGCGCCCCGCCTCCAGGACGCCCGTGGCCGCGCTCACCGCCACGGCGCCGAAACCGAAGTAATACACCCACTCCTGGATCGCCGGGGGCATCGCTTCTCCAAAAAACAAGCTCCGCCCGCGGGCGGAGCCGTCAGCACGCGCGAATGCGCTCAGACCTTGGGAATGCGCAGCACCTGTCCCGGATAGATCTTGTCTGGGTGTTTGAGCATCGGCTTGTTGGCCTCGAAGATCACCGGGTACTTGTTGGCGTCGCCGTAATGCTGCTTGGCGATCTTGGACAGCGTGTCGCCCGAAACCACGGTAGGATAACAGAACGCGCCGGGGTCGCCCCAGAGGGCAAAAGCGCCGCGGCCCCATCGGCCGCCGCGCGGCCGATCAGCGCTTGCCGCAGGCGTCGTGGCCGTCGCGCCAGCCCTGGGCGTATTGCGCGTCGGACTTGAACCGCGCCTCGTCCTTGCGGCTGCCGATCGCGGCGCGGGCGGTGGCGCAGCCGTCGGCGTAGCCGTCCTTGAACGCCGCCGGATAGCCCGCCAGGTTGACGTTGGGGGTCTTGGGCTGCTGGCTGACGCAGGCGCCCAGCAGCAGGGCGGCGAGGAGCGAAATCGTTGCGGTGCGGGTCATGGGTTTTCCGTCGTTTTCGGATCTACAAAAAAAAAGCCCGCCGGAGGAGAAAAATAGCGGGCCAACTTGGGGGTTCCGGTGGGTGGCGCGGCGGCGGTTTTCGCCCGGGCGCCGCGCACCCGAATTTTCGCGATGTGCAGTCGGGTCAGCCGCGGGCGGCGAGCCTCCCGTCGACGATCTTCACTTTTTCTCCCACCCGGTAGGCGGGAGGCGCGCTCTCCGTGACCGTGCGCGTCGAGCCGTCCTCCATCCGCACCGTCACCTGGTAAACCGTGCTCTTCTTCACGTTTTTCTCGATCTCGTTGCCGAGGTAGGCCCCGCCGGCCGCGCCCACGACGGTCGCGATGACCCGGCCGCTGCCGCCGCCGATCTGGTTGCCGATGACACCGCCCGTCACGCCGCCGGCCACCGCGCCGACGCCGGAGCCTGCGGCTTTCGCTTCCGACGCACGGATCGATTCCACCACGCCGCAATCGAGGCAGGGCGCGGCGGCGACCGGCACCGCCGTCGGCCTGGCCGAAGCGGCAGTCGGCTTCGAAGCCGCCGGGGACACCGCCTCGGCCGCGCGCAACGCCTGGTCGCCGGCCGTCGGCGCGGTCGTCGCCTCGCTCTTCGAGAACGCCGCGGGCAGGTGGCCGGTCATCGTCGCAATGCCCACCAGGCTGAAAAGGATCACCGACAGCGCGGCAAGCACCATCAGCGGAAAGAGCAGGTTGCGACGATTGTCGAGAACGGACATGGCCGGCGCGCCTGCCATCAATGGCTCGGCCGGATGAACCGGCTGGCGCGGATCATGAAGCGCTCGATATCCACCTCGGCCTCTTCGCGGCTGCGGCCATAGCGCTCCTGCAGCAGCGACGCGAGGCGCGCGCGATCGCCCTCGACTTCGTCGAGGTCGTCCTCGCTGAGTTCGCCCCACCACTGCTTGGCGTGGTGGCGAATCTCGTCCCAGTTGGTGTTGAAGATATCGTTTCTCATGGTTGCACCTCGTGCGGGGCGCCTTCTCGCCTGTACCTTCGCAACAGTCGTGCCAAAGACGAAAAACACAAATCATTCAGTCGGTTAATGGGTTGGTCGGCGACTTTGGAGAGAGGCCGGGCGGGCTCGAACTGTCGTTGGGCAGCGACAGCGCTTCGCGGGCATCAATCAATTGCCCTGATTTCATTGGAAAAAAATTCGTCGCTGGAGAACGACGATTCCAGCTCAGGGACGCGGGCGCTTGAACATGGCAGGGTCCAAGTCCAGACGCTGCAGCAGTTTGTAGAACTCGGTCCGGTTGCGCTTGGCCAGCTTGGCCGCCTGGCTGACGTTGCCGCCGGTCATCTTCAGCAGACGGGCCAGGTACTCGCGCTCGAAGCGGGTTCTGGCCACCTCGAACGACGTGATCTCGCTCTGCTCCTGCTGGATCGCGTTCTGCACCAGCGTGGCCGGAATGATCGGTCCGGTGGACAGGGCCACGGTCTGCTCCACCACGTTCTGCAGCTGACGCACATTGCCGGGCCACGAGGCATGGGCCAGCACCTCCATCGCGTCGGGCGCGAACGCGGTGACCGCCTTGTGGTACTTGGAGGACAAGCGCTTGAGGAAGTGGCTGGCCAGCATCGGGATGTCCTCGCGGCGCTGTGCCAGCGTGGGCACGGTGAGCGACACGACGTTGAGCCGGTAGAACAGGTCCTGGCGGAAGCCGCCGCTGTTCTTCAGCGCCTCCAGGTCGCGGTGCGTGGCCGAGACGATACGCACGTCGATGGGCACCGAGCGGGTGGACCCCACCGGCCGGACCTGCCGGTCCTCCAGCACCCGCAGCAGCTTGACCTGGAGCGCCAGCGGCATGTCGCCGATCTCGTCCAGGAACAGGGTGCCGCGGTGGGCGGCCTGGAACAGGCCGGTGTGGTCGCGGGTGGCGCCGGTGAACGAGCCCTTCACGTGGCCGAACAGCTCGGATTCCAGCAGCTGCTCCGGGATCGCCCCGCAGTTCACCGCGACGAAGGGCTGGTCACGGCGCGGGCTGGCCCGGTGGATGGCTCGCGCCAGCAGCTCCTTGCCGGTGCCGCTCTCGCCGTGGATGAACACGCTCGCCTCCCCGGCGGCGATCAGGCGCGCCTGGGCGAGCATGTCCTCCATCAGCGCGCTGCAGGTGACGATCTCCTTGCGCCAGGCGTGGTCTTCGGGCTCGGGCTCGCGCGCTGAGATGCCTCCCGAGATCGACAGCGCCTTGGCCACCTGCGCCAGCAGGTCGGCGCTTTCGAACGGCTTGGTCAGATAGCCGAACACGCCGCGGCGGGTGGCCGCCACCGCGTCTGGAATGGTGCCGTGGGCGGTGAGGATGATCACCGGCAGCGTCGGATGCGCGCGATGGACGGCGTCGAACAGCGCCAGGCCGTCCATGCCGCCCATGCGCAGGTCGGTGATGACCAGGCTGGGTCGGGCCGCGGACAGTGCCGCGAGCGCGCGTTCGGCGCTCTCCACCGCGGTCACCGCGTAGCCCGCCGCCTGCAGCCGCAGGGTCAGCAGCCGGAGAATGCCGGGGTCATCGTCCACAACCAGGATGCGCTGGCCGGAGAGGGTCATTGGTTTTTCCGCAACTGGTCACGCTCGATCAGGCTCTTTTCTATCGACTTGAGCGCGTCGAGCTTCTGTTGCAGCTCGTCCGCGCGGCGCGATTCCTCGCGCGCGCGCTGGCTGGCGCCGGCGGCCCCCTCCGCCAGGCGCCGCTGCTCCTGGATGCTCGCGTGCAGCAGGGCGGCGAAACGCTGCAGTTCGCGGTCCGGCGGGGTATCGTCCCGGGCCACGGACTCCAGCAGCTCCAGGGCTCTCGCCTGCTGCTCGCCGTCGGCTCCGGGCAGCACGCCGAACAGCGCGAGCCTGACGCGGTTGTACGCGTTGCGCTGCTGGCCGAGCGCCTGCTTCGCCCGCTCGTGCTCCCGCGCCCGGGTCGCGGCATCGGTGCGCCGCAGGCCGTCGTAGTATTCCAGCAGATCGGAGACGCCCGGCGGCGCCGCCGGCGACGGCGGCGCCGGCCGCACGGTTCGGTCGTGGTCCGGCGGTTTCACCGGCGCCGCCGGCTGTTCTTCCAGCAGTGCGCAGCCGCCCAGCAGAACGGCCAGCAGCCCCGCCCCCAGCGCGCCTCTCATGAATCCTGCCATCGATGCAGCGGCAGCGTGACGCGGAAGTGGGCGCCGGGGGGCTGCCGGTCCATCACCTCCGCCGTGCCGCCGTGCGCGGTGACGTATTCCTGGACGATGGACAAGCCCAGGCCGGTGCCCTTGACCGGTCCGGACTGCAGCGCGCGCCCCTGCATGAAGGGGCGGAAGATGCGCTCGCGCTCCTCGGGGGAGATGCCGGGCCCGGAATCGATCACGTCGATCACGGCGCGGTCGTCGTCGCGATGCAGCGACAGCTCGATGCGTCCGCCCTGGGGCGTGAACTTGATGGCGTTGGAAAGCAGGTTGTCCACCACGGTGCGCAGTTTCTCTTCGTCGCCCGCAACGAACACGGGCTCGCAATCGAGCTTGAGGGAGACGCCGCGGGTACGCAGCGCGAGACGGTGGTCGTCGGCCACGGCGCGCACGACGTCGCTCATTTTAACCTGTTTGACGTTGAGCCGACCCCTTTGAAATTCCGCCGCACTGTAATTGAGCAGGCTCTCGATCAGCCGCCGCAGCTGCAGGCTGTTGTCGCGCAGGATGCGGGCGATCTCGCGCTGCTCCGGATTGAGCGACCCCACCACCTCGTCGGCCAGCAGATCCGAGCCCTCGCGCAGCGCGGTGAGCGGCGTCTTCAGCTCGTGGGAGACGTGGCCCAGGAACTTGCGCTGCTGCTCCTCCAGGTCGATGAGCCGCAGGCGCAGCCAGTCCAGCTGCTGTCCCAGGTACTGCAGGTCCTGCGGGCCGTCCACCGAAATCGGCGCTTCGAACTTGCCGTTGCCGAGGTCGCGGATGCCGTTGGCCACCTGGCGGATCGGCGGCACGATCAGCAGCGGGAAGCCCACCAGCAGGAAGATCGCCACCGGCACCAGCGCCAGCATCTGCAGCACCATGTTCTCGTAGGCCTTCTGCGACATCACGCGCAGCGCCTCGGCCTCCTTCTCGATGGCGGCGTTGCTGTAGATCGCGAGCCGCTGCACGGACTGGGCCAGCGGGTCGAACTGCTTCACCACCTCGGCGCCGCGCGTCTCGGCGCCGCGTCCGCCGCCGCGCAGCGCGCCGAGCTCTTCCCAGATGGCCGATTCGCGGTCCACCACGTCCTTGAGGCGCTGGCGCTGGGCTTCGTCCAGCTGCAGCGTCTCCAGCTGCCGCGCGCTGGATACCAGCGTGTTGCGCAGATCGCTGTAGGCGTCCAGCAGGGCGTCGTCCTGCAGCACCACGTACTGGCGCGCGATGCGCTCCAGGCCGGTGACCGACTCCGACAGCGCCCGGCTGGTCTGGATCAGCCGGGTCGCGTCGTAGACCGCCCGCTGGCCCTGGTTGGTGAGCTGATCGATCGCGACCGCGTTGTAGAGAAGCGCGAAGATCAGCGGCAGCGCCACCAGCGCGAGGCCGACGAACAGCAGGCCGAGAAACGACTTGGGATAGCGTACGCGCATCGAAGGGCGCGGTGTGCGCCGTGGCGCTCCGGCGGGAAGGAAACGCGCTCCATGGTAGCAGCGCTCCCACCCTCCCGCCAGCCGCGGCGCCGCGCTACTGCCGCTCCACCGCCCGACAGACGGCGCCGGTGACTTCCGCGGTCGTGGCGGTGCCGCCCAGGTCCGGGCTGAGCACGCCGCTGGCGGTGACCGCCTCGATTGCGGCCATCAGACGCGCCGCCGCCTTCGCCTCGCCCAGGTGCTCCAGCATCATCACCGCGGTCCAGAACGTCGCCACCGGGTTGGCGATGCCTTGGCCCGCGATGTCGAAGGCGGAGCCGTGGATCGGCTCGAACATCGACGGAAACTTCCCCTCGGGATTCAGGTTCGCCGTCGGCGCGATGCCGAGGCTGCCGGCCAGCGCCGCCGCCAGGTCCGACAGGATGTCGGCGTGCAGGTTGGTGGCCACCATCACGTCCAGCGTCTCCGGCTTGAGCACCATGCGCGTCGTGATCGCGTCCACCAGCATGCGGTCGGTGGCGACGTCCGGAAACTCCTGCGCCACCTCGTGGAAGATCTCGTCCCACATCACCATGCCGTGGCGCTGGGCGTTGGACTTGGTCACCAGGGTGAGCTGCCTGCGCGGGCGCTTCTGCGCCAGCCGGAAGGCGAACCGGTGCACGCGCTCGACGCCGGCGCGGGTGAACACCGAGGTCTCGGTGGCGACTTCCCCGGGCAGGCCGCGGTGGACGCGCCCGCCGCTGCCGGAGTACTCGCCCTCGCTGTTCTCGCGGATGATCACCCAGTCGATCTTCTCCGCGCTGGCGAGCGGACTCTTCACCCCCGGCAGCACCCGCGTCGGGCGCACGTTGGCGTACTGGTCGAAGCCCTGGCAGATGGGCAGGCGCAGGCCCCACAGCGAGACGTGATCGGGCACGTCGGGGGCGCCCACCGCCCCGAAGAAGATCGCGTCGAAGCCCTTCAGCTGCTCGAGCCCGTCGGGCGGCATCAGGTAGCCGTGGCGCTTGTAGTATTCGCAGCCCCAGGGAAACGATTCGAACTCGAAGCGCAATCCGCCGGCCGCGCCGGCGAGTACCTCGAGCACGGTGATGCCGGCATCGATCACTTCCACGCCGATGCCGTCCGCGGGAATGGCTGCGATGCGGTAGGTTTTCATGTCGCGAACCCCGCCCCGATCAGAGCGCGTCGGCGATGGCCTTGCCCAGCTCCTCGGTGGACGCGGCGCCGCCCATGTCGCGGGTGCGCGGGCCGTCCTTGAGCACGGTCTCGATCGCCCGCTCGATCGCGGCGGCGGCGTCCGCGTGCCCCAGGTGCTCCAGCATCATGGCGCCGGACCAGATCTGGCCGATGGGATTGGCGATCTTCCTGCCGTAGATGTCCGGCGCCGAGCCGTGCACCGGCTCGAAGCAGGACGGGTATTCGCGTTCGGGGTTGAGGTTGGCCGACGGCGCGATGCCGATGGTGCCGGTGACCGCTGGCCCCAGGTCGGAGAGGATGTCGCCGAACAGGTTGGAGCCCACCACCACGTCGAACCAGTCCGGGTGCAGCACGAAGTGGGCGGTGAGGATGTCGATGTGGTACTGGTCCGCCGTCACCTCCGGATACTGCGCGCTCATGGCCTTGAAGCGCTCGTCCCAGTACGGCATGGTGATGGAGATGCCGTTGGACTTGGTGGCCGAGGTAACGTGCTTCTTGCCGCGCTTCATCGCCAGCTCGAAGGCGTAGCGCAGGATGCGGTCGACCCCGCGGCGGGTGAAGGTGCTCTGCTGCACTGCCATTTCGTAATCGGTGCCCTCGTAGATGCGCCCGCCGATGGAGGAGTACTCGCCCTCGTTGTTTTCGCGCACCACCCAGAAGTCGATGTCGCCGGGCTTTTTGTCGCGCAGCGGGCAGGGCACGCCCGGCATCAGCCGCACCGGGCGGATGTTGACGTATTGCTGGAAGCCGCGGCGGATGGGAATCAGCAGGCCCCACAGCGACACGTGGTCGGGGACGCCGGGGAAGCCCACCGCGCCCAGGTAGAGCGCGTCATGGCGGCGGATCTGGTCGAGGCCGTCATCCGGCATCATCTTGCCGGTCTTCTGGTAGTGCTCGCAGCTCCACGGGAACCGGTCCCACTGGAACTCGACGCCGAACTTGCGGCCGGCGGCCTCCAGCACGCGGATGCCTTCGGGAACGACTTCGTTGCCGATCCCGTCTCCCGGGATGGTGGCGATCTTGTATTTGGGCATGGTGGCTGTTCTCTCGCTCGGACGGGGCGCTACCCCGCGGGGATGGTGGAAGCGCGGCACGAACGCCGGCAGGCAGGCGGTCGCGGCGACCCCGGATTATAACGCCTCCGCAGGGCGGCCCGCCGGGCGGACTATAATGGGGAAGCTATCAGGCAGGGGCGGCGGATGATCGCAAAACGCATCGGCATGGCGTTGGCACTGGCGGCGGCGACCGCGGTTGCCGCCTGCGACCAGTCACCCAAGCCGCCGACGACGCCGCCGGTCCCCAAGACCGAAACCGGCGGCGGATCCCAGCAGAAGATCTTCACCTACGAGCGCAAGGCCCTGGAGCGGGCTCGGGAAATCGCGCCTGCGGCGGAGGACCGGGAGCGCGACATGCGCGAACGGGTCGAGCGCCAGGAGCGCTGACCCGCCGGCGGGTCACTTCGCCTCGACGGCGGCCGTCGAGGCCTCCTTGGCGTACTTCAGGACGGCGGCCTCGTCGCCTTGGGCTGCGGCTTCCTGGGCCTTCTGGTAGGCGGCCTTGGCGGGGGCGGTATTGGCCTTCTTGCTGTCCGCGAACTTGATGTCCTGCTCGGCCTGGAGCAGCGCGGTCTGGGCCTCGACCGACAGTTTGGAACCGCCTCCCGCACCGCCCAGCTCCGCGCAGGCGGAAAGCGCCAGAACCGCGCTGACGGCCGCGGCCGCCACGAACTTCTTCATTTTCGGTTTCCTCTCTCGGGTGGAATTCATGCCATCGCATCCGGAGGGCGGAGTTTGCCCCCGGCGCGACGGACACTAGCGGCGGGCGGTGCCGCCGTCAATGACTGGGGTCAGGTTTTCGGGGGGTTGCCGGGGAGCGGGCCCGGCGCCACGCCATGGCGCCGAAGGGTTCAGCCCTTGGGGCGGGTGATGCGCACCACTTCCGGGATGCGGCGCAGGCTGCGCATGACCGTGGCCAGGTGCAGGCGGTTTTTCACCTGCAGAGTGAAGTTCATGGCGATGTAGGCGCCCTCGCCGTCCATGCTGACGTTCTCGATATTGGAGCCGGCCTCGGCAATCTCCGCCGCCACCTTGGCCAGCACGCCGCGCTGGTTCGCCACCACCATCTTGATGGACACGCCGAAGGTCTTGGCGATGTTCGGGTCCCACTGCACGTCCAGCCACTTGTCGGGGTCGGCGCGGGTCTTGCCGATCATCGGGCAGTCGTGGGTGTGGATCACCAGACCCTGGCCCTTTTTGATCAGGCCGACGATGGGATCCCCGGGAATCGGGCGGCAGCATTTCGCGTACTGCACCGCCATGCCCTCGGTGCCGAGAATGGTGATCGCCCCCGCCCCCGCCGCCTCGCCGCCGTGGGCGTCGGTGCCGGTGCCCACCAGCATGCGCGCCACCACCACCGCGAGCCGCTTGCCGAGTCCGATGTCGGCCAGCACTTCCTGGCGGGTCTTGGCGCCGGAATCGCGCATGAGCCGATCCCACGGCTCGTCGCCGACGTCCTCGAAGCGGGTGTTGAGCAGCGACAGCGCCTGCGCCAGCAGCCGCTGGCCCAGCTCCGCCGACTCGTCGAACTGCATGGTGCGCAGGAAATGGCGGATCTCGAAGCGCGCCTTGCTGGTGACCACGTAGTTGAGCCAGGACGGATTGGGCTTGGCGTGGCTGGCGGTGATGATCTCCACCTGGTCGCCGTTCTTGAGCTCGGTCCTGAGCGGCATCAGCTCGTAGTTGATCTTGGCGGCGACGCAGCGGTTGCCGATGTCCGTGTGCACCGCGTAGGCGAAGTCCACCGCCGTGGCGCCGCGCGGCAGCGCCAGGATCTTGCCCTTGGGGGTGAACACGTAGACCTCGTCCGGGAACAGGTCCACCTTGAGGTGCTCGAGGAACTCCACCGAATCGCGCGATTCCGACAGCGACTCCAGCAGGCTCTGCAGCCAGCGGTGGGTCTTCTGGTGCAGCTCGTTGAACTCGGTGTCGGAGGTCTTGTACAACCAGTGCGAAGCGACGCCGCTCTCGGCGATGCGGTGCATCTGGGCGGTGCGGATCTGGATCTCGATCGGCGTGCCCACCGGGCTGATGACCGTCGTGTGCAGCGACTGGTAGCCGTTGGCCTTGGGAATGGCGATGTAATCCTTGAACTTGCCGGGGATCGGCTTGTACAGGCCGTGCAGCACGCCCAGCGCCAGATAACAGGTGGGCAGGTCCTTGACGATCACGCGGTAGCCGAGGATGTCCAGCACCTGCGAGAAGGATAGCGATTTCTCCTGCATCTTGCGGTAGATGCTGAACAGGTGCTTCTCGCGGCCGTAGACCTCGGCTTCGAGCCCCGATTCCTTGAGGCGCTGCTCGATGGTGCCCTGGATCTTGCCCACCGCCTCGCGGCGGTTGCCGCGGGCGGATTTCACCGCCTTGGCCAGCACCCGGTAGCGCGTCGGATAGAGATGGCGGAAGGCGAGGTCCTGCAGCTCCTGGTAGACCGCGTTCAGCCCCAGGCGGTTGGCGATCGGCGCGTAGATCTCGTTGGTTTCGCGGGCGATGCGGCGGCGCTTCTCGGGCGCCATCACCTTCAGCGTGCGCATGTTGTGCAGGCGGTCGGCGAGCTTGATCAGGATTACGCGCACGTCGCGCGAGACCGCCAGCAGCATCTTGCGGAAGTTCTCGGCCTGGGCCTCCTCGGCGCTCTGGAACTGGATGCGGTCGAGCTTGGAGACGCCGTCCACCAGCTCCGCCACCGGCGCGCCGAAGATGGAGGCGATCTCGGCCTTGGTGACCTTGGTGTCCTCCATCACGTCGTGGAGGAGCGCGGCGGTGAGCGCCTGCGGATCCAGGCGCATCTGCGCCAGGATCTGGGTCACCGCCAGCGGGTGCGAAATATAGGGATCGCCGGACTTGCGGAACTGCCCGTGATGGGCGGCCTTGCTGAAGTGATACGCGGATTCAAGCTGAACGACATCCTCCGACTTCAGATAGTCGGATAGCTCCTTGAACAGCAGCTCCGCTTCGGACATTTGGGCGTTCAGCGCGCGGTAACCGCATATACCCCAGGGCCTTGACGGCCCAGACCGCGCTGAACGCCAGGTGCAGCGCGGTCTAGGCCTGGCCCCGGTTGAGCACCTCGAGCCCCACCTTGCCGGCGGCGATTTCGCGCAGGGCGATCACCGTCGGCTTGTCTTTCACGCCTTCCAGCAGCGGCGCACTGCCGTGCGCAATCTGCCGGGCGCGATAGGTGGCGGCCAGGGTCAGCTCAAACCGGTTGGGGATGTGCGGCAAGCAGTCGTCAACTGTAATTCGTGCCATGGATGCGTGTCTTCAAAGACCGGAAAATTAGACCGTGAGCGTTGCGACCAGTGCGCTGTGGCGGCGAAGCTGCTTGGCGAGACGAACGCGTTCCGCCTGTATCACCGCCCCGAGCTCCCGCAGCGCAATATCGAACTCCTTGTTAATAATAACATAATCGAACTCGCCGACGCGGCGTATCTCGTCCTTGGCCGCCGTCAGGCGCCGGGCGATCACTTCCGGGCTGTCCTTCCCCCGCCCCTCGAGCCGCTCCCTGAGGGCTTCCAGAGACGGCGGCAGCACGAAAATCCCCACCGCTTCGGGTATCAGGCGGCGCACCTGGGCCGCGCCCTGGCAGTCGATCTCCAGCAGCACGTCGTCACCCGCCTCCAGGCGCTCCCGCACCCAGGCGTGGCCCGTGCCGTAAAGGTTGCCGTAGACCTCGGCGCTCTCCAGAAACTCGCCGCGCTCCAGCATGGCCTCGAAGGTGGCGCGGTCGACGAAGTGGTAGTCGCGGCCGTCCACCTCGCCCGGCCGCGGTGCCCGGGTGGTGTAGGAAACGGAAAGGCGCACCAGCGGGTCGCGCTCCAGCAGCGCCGCCACCAGCGACGTCTTGCCGGCGCCGGAGGGCGCCGTGACGATGAACAGCGTTCCGGTCACTCGATGTTCTGGATCTGTTCGCGCATCTGCTCGATCAGCACCTTGAGTTCCATCGAGGTGCGCGAGACTTCGGCGTCCACCGACTTCGATCCCAGCGTGTTGGCTTCCCGGTTCAGCTCCTGCATCAGGAAGTCCAGCCGCTTGCCGGCGGGCCCGCTGCCGCCCAGGACCCGGCGCACCTCCTGGAGATGGGTTGCCAGGCGCGACAGCTCCTCGTCGACGTCGATCTTGCTGGCGAACAGCGTGAACTCCTGGCGCACGCGCTCGTCCTCGGTGCTCACCATCGCCTCCTTGAGCCGCGCCGAGAGCTTTTCCTGGTAGGCGGCCAGGATCGCCGGGATGCGCGGCGTCACTTCCTCCACCAGAGCCTGCATCCGGGCGGCACGCTCCAGCAGCAGGTCCTTGAGCTTGCCGCCCTCGCGGCGGCGCACCGCCACCAGCTCCTCCAGCGCCTCGGACAGAAGTTCCAGGCAGGGCTCGCGCAGGCGGTCGGCGGAGAGCTGCACCTGCTCGAACATCCCCGGCCAGCGCAGCACGTCGATCACCCGCAGCCCCTGCGCCTGGGGCAGCTTCTCCGTCACGCTCTGCTGCAAGGCGGCGAGCCGGCCCAGCAGGTCCGGATTGATCGGCCCCAGCTGCTGCAGCGGCGAGGTGGCGGCGAACGCCATGCGGCAGTCCACCTTGCCGCGGGACAGGCGCGAGGTGAGGGCGTCGCGGATCTCCGGCTCGATCCCGCGCAGCTCGTCGGGCAGCCGCACCTGCACGTCCAGGAAACGGTGGTTGACCGAGCGCAGCTCGAGGTTCAGCGTCGCCTCGGGAAGCTCCCGCGCGGCCACCGCGAAACCGGTCATGCTCAGGACCATGCGCCTCCCCGCCTTTACTTGTCCCCGGGAAAACCCCAGAATTTTTGAGCGTGAAACGATACCATACCTTTCCCTGACCACCGCAGCGGCGGCGCCGACAGGCCACCGCCGATCCGTACCATCCGTGAACATCGAGATCGCCCAGGTCTCCCGCATCGGCGGGCGGCGCACCAACCAGGATCGCGTCGCGTCCGAGGCCGCGGGCGAGGCCGTGCTACTGGTGCTGGCCGACGGCATGGGCGGAACGCAGCGCGGCGAGGTGGCGGCGGAGATCGCGCTGGAGGTCATGCTCGCGGCATTTCGCGACGCCGCCAACCCGATGGTGGAAGATCCCGCCGCGTTCTTCCAGGCGACGATGGAGGCTGCGCATACCGCGATCCTGGGCTACGCCCGCGAGCAGGGGCTGTGGGATCCGCCCGGCACCACCTGCGTCGCCTGCTTGGTGCAGCGGGATACGGCCTGGTGGGCGCACATCGGCGATTCGCGCTGCTACCTGCTGCGCGATGGCCGGATCGCGCGCCGCACCCGGGACCATTCCCTGTACCAGGACCTGGTGGATCGCGGGGTCCTGCGCGCCGACGGCGTCGGATTCCATCCCGAGCGCGGCGTGCTCACCGGCTGCCTCGGCGGATTCGAGCCGCCGCGGCCGGACGTCGCGCCCCCCCTGGCCCTGGCCGCCGGCGACGTCATCCTGTTGTGCAGCGACGGCCTGTGGGGGCAGTTTCCCGAGGAGCGGTTCGCGGAGGCCCTGGCCGAGCCGCCGCTGGCGCGCGCGCTCGACGATCTCGCCAAGGCCGCCGATCGCGAAGGCGGGCGGCTGTCCGACAACGTCACCGCCATCGCGATGCGCTGGGAGCCGGGTACCGCCGAATCGCTGCGGCTGGCCGGGGCCGCCGACGCCCGTTCGGGCTAGCGCCGCGAAACGCGCTGCCTTGGCTCAATCCAGACAGGGCCTGCCATTCATGCGACCCAGCCAGCGCCGCCCCGACCAGTTGCGCCCCGTGCGCATCACCCGCGGCTTCATCCGGCACGCCGAGGGCTCGGTGCTGATCGGGTTCGGCGATACGCAGGTGGTGTGCACTGCCAGCATCGAGGACAAGGTGCCGCCGTTCCTCAAGGGTCAGGGCCAGGGCTGGCTCACCGCGGAATACGGCATGCTGCCGCGTTCCACCGGCACGCGCATGGAGCGGGAGGCCGCGCGCGGCAAGCAGTCGGGGCGCACTCAGGAGATCCAGCGGCTCATCGGCCGCGCGCTGCGTGCGGTGGTGGACCTCAAGGCGCTGGGCGAGCGCACGCTAAAGATCGACTGCGACGTCCTCCAGGCCGACGGCGGCACCCGCACCGCCAGCATCACGGGCGCGTTTGTCGCGGTGGCCGACGCGGTGGCGTTCCTGCAGAGCCGCCAGATCCTGGACGCCTCGCCGATCCGGGACCACGTCGCCGCGGTGTCGGTCGGCATCTACCAGGGCGTGCCGGTGCTGGACCTCGATTACCTCGAGGACTCCGGCTGCGACACCGACATGAACGTCGTCATGACCGGCAGCGGCGGCCTAGTGGAAGTTCAGGGCACGGCCGAGGGCCACCCCTTCACCCGCGCCGAGCTGGATGCGATGCTGGCGCTGGCGCAACAGGGCATCGGCGAACTGGTCGCGGCGCAGAAGCAGGCCTTGGCGCGGGGCTAGGCCAGGCTCCGCCCCGCGCGCAATTGCCAGCGGCTGGAAAGGCAGCGTCGGCAGCGTTTCAGCCCGCTCGGGACCCCGCTTGGATACTGGCGCGGCCGCCGTCGCCGAACCCGGCGGCGTGCCGGCGAACGGACGCTTTGCGCGGGCGCGCATTGTCGGGAAGCAGTGACGCGCGACCCCTCTCCCGTGATCCCTTTACCCTCAACGGATCCTGCGGCCGACTCGGGGTGTCAGCGCGCGCCGGGAAACTCGGCACGCGAGCCGTCGAAGCCGAACCGCCACGCCAGGCGGAAGGGCTCACCGGGCGCCGGCTCGCGGAATATGCAGATCGCGTCCACCGTCAGCGGCTCGGCGTTGAGCCGCTCCACTTCGGGTGCCAGCAGCGCGGCCACCTGGCGGCGCCCGAGTGCCGGCAGTGGTCCGGTCAGTGTCAGGTGGAAGCGGTACTCGTCGAACACGTAGGGATTGCCCCAGCGTGCCAGCAGCCGGGTCTGCCAATCGGTCAGGCCCGTGGCGCGCCGCGATTGCTGGGCGGCGGATAGCGGCGCGCGGCAGCGCTCGAACAGGATCACGCAGTCCTGCGCCAGCAGTTCCAGCGCGGGTGAACCGTGCGTGAGCTGAAGGGCGACGAAGTCCGACAACGCGCCCACCTTCAGCGCCGGAAGCGGAAACGGCTTGCGCCCCGTGGCCACCGCGCCGGCCACCGCGCACAGGTCGCGCTCTCCGCTCTCCGCAGCGAGCGCGAAGGGCGCCTTGAGCGTGGCGTGGAAGCCATAACGGCGAGGGCTCTCGGTGATCGCCGCCCAGTCCGCCGGCAGCCCCGGCAGCGCCGGGGGCGGCAGCGTCTCCCCGCTGGCGGCATCGCGGCCCAGCCAGCGGCACCCGAAACGCCACCAGGGCGAATCAAGCGGCGGCGCGAAATAAACGGCGTAGCGTGGCGCGGTGGTCATTGGGTTTGGAGCCGGCGGGCCACCGTCCCCGCGGGTGCGGGTCGCCCGTCGGTGTCTCGAGACAACATGATGCGCCTAGGCCAGCCGCATCGCCACCACGCCGCCCAGGATCGCCGCCACGCCGGCGCTCTGCCAGGCGCTGAAGCGTTCCTTCAGCACCGCCGCCGAGATCGCCGCCGCGAACAGGATCGATGTCTCCCTCAGCGCCGCCACCAGCGCCACCGGCGCACGGGTCATGGCCGAGAGGGCGATGCCATAGGCGATCAACGTGCACGCCGAGCCGACGGCGAGCCGGCCCCACGCCGCCCGCGCCGGCATGCTCCGTCGCAGCGCCGGCATCATCGCGATGATCGCGGCCAGGACCACGCCGGTGAGGAGAAACATCCAGCCGGTATAGGCGGCGGCGGACCCCGAGGCCCGCACCCCGGCGGCGTCCACCAGCGTGTAGGCCACGATCACGGCCACGTTGGCGGCGACGACGAACGCGGCCCGCGGGGTGAGCGCTTTACCGCGCACGCCGTGGGTTCCCAGAAGAAACACGCCGGCCACGATGCCTGCCACCGACAGCCACCCGGCGACGGACAGCGGCTCGCCGAACAGCAGGACTGCCCCGCCCGCGATGACCAGGGGCGGGCTGCCGCGCATGATCGGGTACGCAACGCCCAGCGTGCCGCCGCGATAGGCAAGCCCCACCAGCGTGAAGTACAGCGCGTGCAGCGCCACCGATGCGGCCAGCTGCGGCCAGCTCGCCGGCGCCGGCGCCGGCAGCAGCGCCAGCCACGGCAGCGCCAGTACGCCGGCGCCGATGGCGACGGCCACCGCGTCGAACACCCGCGTCGGGCTGGCGCGCACCAGGGCATTCCAACCGGCGTGCAGGGCTGCGCCCAGTAGCACGAGGGAAAGCACGGCCAGCGTCATCGCGCGAGTTCCGGCAGGGTGGCTGGGATAGGGTGGCGACGCATGCGCCACTATATACAGTCGGGCGGGCATGGCGTAGACAGCGCGCCCGCCGCGGGGCAAACTCGGCTTCCTTCAGGCCCCGCCCTTCATGACCGCGTCATCCGCCTCTGCCCCGGTCGCCGCCGGCAGCGACCGCCGCCGCACCCTCGGTGTCGCCTGCGGCGCCCACGCGCTGCACGACGGCTTCACCGACCTCATCTACGTGCTGCTGCCGATCTGGCAGGCGCAGTTCAGTCTCGGCTATGCCCAGGTGGGCGCGCTGCGCGCCCTCTACGCCGGCACGACGGCGGCGTTCCAGGTGCCCGCGGGCGTCCTGGCGGAGCGCACCGGCGCGCGCATGGTGCTGGCGGCGGGCACCGCGCTCGCCGCCCTCGGCTACCTGCTGGCCGGTGCCAGCGCCGGTTTCGCGATGCTGGCGGTGGCGCTGGTGGTGGGCGGGCTGGGCTCCAGCGTGCAGCACCCGGTCGCCTCCAGCCTGGTGGCGCACGCTTTCGACGGCCACCGCTCGCGCGCGGCGCTGGGCACCTACAACTTCGCCGGCGACCTCGGCAAGATGGCGCTGCCGGCGCTTACCGCGCTGCTGGTGGCGTGGATCACTTGGCGACCCGCCGTCACCGTGCTTGGCCTCGCGGGACTCGCCGGGGCAGCTGCGGTGCTGCTGCTGGTCCCGCGCCCGGCGCCGCGCGAGGCGGCCGGCGCGACGGGAACGGCCACGGCGGATGCGGCGCCCGCGGCCGGCCGCGGCGGTTTCCCGGTGCTGCTGTCCATCGGCATGATCGACAGCGCCACCCGCATGGGCTTTCTCACGTTCCTGCCGTTCCTGCTCCAGGGCAAGGGCGCTTCGCTGCCCACCGTCGGCGTGGCGCTGACGCTGGTGTTCGCGGGCGGCGCCGCCGGCAAGCTGGCGTGCGGCTTCCTCGGCGAGCGCTTCGGCGTCCTGCGCACCGTCTGGCTGACCGAGGGGATGACCGCGGTGGGCATCGTCTCGCTGCTGGCGCTGCCGCTGGCGCCGAGCCTTGCCATCCTGCCGATGGTGGGGCTGGCGCTCAACGGCACCTCCTCGGTGCTCTACGGCACGGTGCCCGAGCTGGTGTCGCGCGAGCGGCGGGCGCGGGCCTTCGGCGTGTTCTATACCGCCACCATCGGCGCCGGCGCGCTTGCGCCGGTGTTCTACGGGCTTTTCAGCGACGCGCTCGGTGTGCCGGCGATGATGAAGTTGATCGCCGCGGTGGTGCTGGTCACGCTGCCGCTCGCCTGGCTGCTGCGCAACGCGCTGGCGCCGGCGCCCGCGGCCTGATCACTCCGGCGCCGGCTGCGCCGGCTTGCGCAGCTTCACCGGCGCCGGCGCCCGCGCCAGCCGCTTGCGCAGCCGCAGGTTGAGCATCTCCACCGTCACCGAGAACGCCATTGCGAAGTAGATGTAGCCCCTCGGCACGTGCACGTCGAAGCCTTCCACCATCAGCATCACGCCCACCAGCACCAGGAACGAGAGCGCCAGGATCTTCAGCGTCGGATGCTTGTCGACGAAGTCGCCGATGGGCCTGGCGGCGAGCATCATCACGCCCACCGCCGCGACGATGGCGATCACCATCACCGGCACGTCCTTCGCCAGGCCCACCGCCGTAATCACCGAGTCCAGCGAGAACACCAGGTCGATGACCCCGATCTGGGCGATCACCGCGCCGAAGCCGGCAGCCGCCGGCGCGTGGCCCTGTTCCTCCTCGCCCTCCAGCGAGTTGTGGATCTCGTGCACGCTCTTCCACAGCAGGAACAGCCCGCCCACGATCAGGATCAGGTCGCGGCCCGAGATCTCCTCACCCAGCACGGTGAACAGCGTCCGGGTGAGCGACATTACCCAGGCGATGGAGAGCAGCAGCCCGATGCGCATGAACATCGCCAGGCCGAGGCCGATGATGCGCGCGCGGTTGCGCTGCGCCGCCGGCAGCCGGCCCACCAGGATGGTGATGAAGATGATGTTGTCGATGCCGAGCACGATCTCCAGCACGGTAAGCGTGCCCAGCGCGATCCACGCCTGGGGGTCGGCGATCCATTCAAACATGAGGGTCTCCTGACGACCGGATGCCGAAGGCGCCGAAGGCGTCGGCGAACGCCGGCTCCGGCGCGCCGGAGCCGAAGTCCACCGGGGTGCCGGTCCGGTCGAAGATCGCGGCGCGGACGGGCCCGCGCCAGGCGCGACGGGCATCGGTGTGGGGGTGCATGGCGGACTCCCTCGGAGCGTCCGGCGGCGCGGACTCGAACGCCGCCAGGTTATCATAGGCGGCCCCGGATTTTTGCGAAGGACAGACGCGTGACCCGACCCGTGACCCGGCTGGTGCTGGCCAGCAACAACCCCGGCAAGCTGCGCGAGCTGCGCCGCATCCTGGAGCCGCTCGGCATCGAGACCCTGCCCCAGGGCGAGCTGGGCGTGTCCGAGGCCGAGGAGCCCCACGCGACCTTCCTCGAGAACGCGCTGGCCAAGGCACGCCACGCGAGCGCGGCCACCGGCCTGCCGGCGCTGGCCGACGACTCCGGCATCTGCGTCTCGGCGCTCGGCGGCGAACCGGGCGTGCACTCGGCGCGCTTCGGCGGCGAGCCGCGCTCCGACCAGCGCAACAACGACAAGCTGCTGGCGCTGCTGGAGAACGAGGCCGACCGCCGCGCCCACTATTACTGCGTCATCGTGCTGGTGCGCCACGCCGACGACCCCCAGCCCATCGTCGCCGAGGGCGAGTGGCACGGCGAGATCGTGCGCGCGCCGCGCGGCGACGGCGGCTTCGGCTACGACCCGCTGTTCCTCGATCCGAGCCTGGGCAAGACCGGCGCCGAGTTGCCGCTGGACGAGAAGAACCGCATCAGCCACCGCGGGCGGGCGCTGGCGGCGCTCACCGCTCGGCTGCGGGCCGGCGCGCTGCTGGCCTGAGTTTCCCGGCGGTCAGGCGGGACCGGCGCCCAGCAGCGTCAGCGCGAGCCCCGCCGCCGCGCACGCCCCCACCAGCTGCATGATGCCCACCTTGTAGCGGAACAGCGCCACCAGCGCCGCCGCGCCGATGACCGCCGAGATCCACTCGAAGCGGCCGCCGAACCCTTCCGGCCACAGCACGTGGTAGGCAAAGAAGCACGCCAGGTTCAGGATCACGCCCACCACCGCCGCGGTGACGCCGGTCAGCGGCGCGGTGAACTTGAGGTCGCCGTGGGTCGATTCCACCAGCGGCCCGCCCACCAGGATGAACAGGAACGACGGCAGGAAGGTGAAGAACGTGGCCACCGTCGCGCCCACCGCGCCGGCGACGAACGGCGCGTCGGGCCCGAACAGCTCCCTGGTCCACGCGCCGATGAAGCCGACGAACGCCACCACCATGATGAGCGGCCCCGGCGTCGTCTCGCCCAGCGCCAGGCCGTCGATCATCTGCGCTCCGGTGAGCCACTGATAGTGCTCCACCGCGCCCTGGTACACGTAGGGCAGCACCGCGTACGCGCCGCCGAAGGTGAGGAACGCCGCCTTGGTGAAGAACCAGCCCATCTGCGTCGGCGTCGCGTCCCAGCCGCTGTTGGCTGCCAGCAGGCCCAGCGCCAGCGCCCACAGCGCGAAGCCCGCGGCAACGTAGCCGATGGTGTGGCGCCAGGAGAAGCGCGCGTGCGCCGGCACCGGCGTGTCGTCGTCGATCAGCGCCGGGCCGTAATCCTTGCCGCCGCCGCCGTGGCCGCCGCCGGTGCGGAACTGCTCCGGCAGGAAGCGCCCCCCCAGCGCGCCCAGGATCGCCGCCGCCAGCACGATGGCCGGGAACGGCACGTCGAACGCGAAGATGGCGACGAACGCCGCGGCCGCGATCGCCCATAGCCAGCCGTTCTTCAGCGCCCGCGCACCGATGCGGTAGGCGGCGAACACGACGATGGCGGTCACCGCCGGCTTGATGCCGTGGAAGATGCCCGCCACCAGCGGCACGCTGCCGAACGCCAGGTAAATCCACGACAGCGCGATGAGAATGAACAGCGACGGCAGAACGAACAGCGCGCCGGCGGCGATGCCGCCCCAGGTGCGGTGTATGAGCCAGCCGATGTAGGTGGCGAGCTGCTGCGCCTCCGGCCCCGGCAGCATCATGCAGTAGTTGAGCGCGTGCAGAAAGCGCTGCTCCGAGATCCAGCGCCGCCGCTCCACCAGCTCCTGGTGCATCACCGAAATCTGGCCTGCCGGCCCGCCGAAGCTGATGAAGCCCAGCTTCAGCCAGAACCAGAACGCCTCGGTGAATGGAACGGCGCGGGGCGGCCCGCTGAGCGACCCAGGTTGCGCCGCGATGTCCTGCGAGCCGCTCATCGGTACGCCTCCGGGTTCCAGGTGTGGGTTTCGTCCTGCCCGTCCTTGCACCAGCGGTACAGCGCGTCGTAGACCACCATGCCGCGGCGGAGCATCTCGTGATCGTCGGCGAACAGCCGCGACAGCCCCAGCGACACCGCCGCCAGCCCCGCCGCCTGGGGCGCGAGGTCGAGGCACCCCGTGTCGGCGCCGCGCACGATCACGGCCAGCCGGTTCAGCGCCGGGTCAGCCAGGCGATAGTGCTCGATGAAGGCATCGAAGCTGCAGCGCTCGCCGCGGTGCGAGAAATGCACGTCGGGGATGTCGTAGGGGACCGCGTCGCGCTCCTGCGCGGCGGCGAGCACCCGGTCGGCGGGGACGTAGAGGAACTCGGCGTCGGGGTCGACGAAGCGCGCGATCAGCCAGGGGCAGGCGATGCGGTCGATCTTGGGCCGCTCCCGCGTCACCCAGCGGGTGGAAGCGCCCGCCGGCTTGTCCTGCAGCGCGCCGCCGGCGGCCTTCCAGGCTTCCAGCCCGCCTTCGAGATAGCGCGTCCGGCGCCCGCTCCCGGCGAGGGCGCGCGCAACGCCCTGGCTTACTTCGTGGCCGTGGACGCAATAGACCACCACGTCGGCGGCTTCCGGCAGTTCGGCGCCCCAGCGCCCGACCGTTTCGGGATCGCGCCGCAAGGCGCCGGCCAGCATGTCGGCGGCGGCGCGAAACGTCGGTGCGCGGCGCACGTCGATCACCAGCGGCGGCTGCCGGCCGG
Organism: Pseudomonadota bacterium; assembly: GCA_049322755.1. Lineage (GTDB taxonomy): Bacteria > Pseudomonadota > Gammaproteobacteria > Burkholderiales > UBA6910 > DATIUV01. The sequence goes on from JBMOQX010000043.1 coordinate 73,232, forward strand.
CGAGCTCGGATCGAAGGGAATCGGGGGAAATTCTCGCGTCCATGGCTTCTGGCTCCATACAGAATCGGGCAGAAGCAGAGCTTGGACGCAGGGCGTCTTGAAAACGGCGGGGAGTCTGCGTATCCCCTAGGGCGGCAAGTTACCCCGGACCGCCGCCGGGGGTCAAGGCGCGGCGCAGCAGCGGCCGCGGTGGCGCGATGGATTCTCGAGCTCACCGCGCCGCTCCCTCGTTCGTCATGCCGGCGCAAGCCGGCATCCGGGGAAACGCCGATCCGGCCGGGGTACGCGGTTCCGGGCACCGGCCTTCGCCGCTGCGACGATCGGATTCGCGAAGCCTGCCGGACCGCCCCGGCGCCGGCCGGCAACCCGCCGCCGGATCGCCCCGTTCAGCTTGCCGATTCCAGCGTCGCCGTCAGCTCCGCAGAGAAGGCGCGCGGCAGCGGCGCGTGGCCCGCGCGCAGCAGCGCCAGCATCTCGGTCTGCTGATCGGGCGACAGGCGGCGGAACTGGTCCCGCGCGGCGTCCAGGATGCGTTGACGCTCGGCGTCGGAGAGCTTGTCCAGCGCCTCGCGCGCCAGCCGCACCGTATCGGCGGTCTGGGTGAACTCGGCCAGGATGGCGTCGCGCTGGCCGGCGTTGGCGGGATCGTCCAGCACCTTCATGAGGCCGTCGTATACCTGCTGCCGCTCGCCGGCGGAGAGATCGGCGAAGCTCTGGTCGATCATGCTGCGGATGCGTTCGGGCTCGGTGGCGCCGGCGAAGCGGGGCGCGATGTACAAGGGTCCGTAGCCGAACGCCGGCTCGGGCGGCGGCTTCAGCGCTTCCCGCACCGCGGCGTCGGCCACCGAGGTGATGATCTGGTCGCGCAGCATCTTCAGCAGGAAGAGCACGATGGGGTCCACCGCGTGGGCGGCCGGCGCCGCGCCGGCCAGCGCCGCGGCGAGAACCATCGCGCGCAGGACCCGTCTCATGTATCCATTGTAGCGCCGCCGCCGGCCGCTTTGCCGGGCGGATAATATCCCCATGAACGTCACCATCCCCCTGGCCGCCGCCCGCCGCGACCGCCCGCGCTTCGCTGCGCCGCCGCCGCTGGCGCTGTACGTCCACGTGCCGTGGTGCGTGCGCAAGTGTCCGTACTGCGACTTCAACTCGCACGAAGCGAAGGGCGCCATCGAGGAAGGCCGCTACGTCGAGGCGCTCACGCGCGACCTGGAGTTCGCCCTGCCGCAGGTGTGGGGGCGCAAGGTCTACAGCGTATTCTTCGGCGGCGGCACGCCGAGCCTGCTCTCGCCGGAGGCGATCGACGCCATCCTCTCCGCGGTGCGCGCGCGCCTGCCGCTGGCAGCGGACGCCGAAATCACGCTGGAAGCCAACCCCGGCACGGTGGAGGCGGCGAAGTTCCGCGGCTTTCGGGAGGCCGGCGTGAACCGCCTGTCGCTCGGCATCCAGAGCTTCGATGACGCGCTGCTCGAGGCCATCGGCCGCATCCACGGCGCCGACGAAGCGCGGCGCGCGGCGGAGCTGGCGCTGGAAACGTTCGGCAACGTGAACTTCGATCTCATGTACGCGCTCCCCGGCCAGACGCTGGAGCAGGTGCGGCGCGACGTTGCCACGGCCGTCGACTTCGCGCCGCCGCACCTCTCCGCCTACCACCTCACGCTGGAGCCCAACACGTACTTCCACCGCTACCCGCCGCAGCTGCCCGACGACGACACTGCCGCGGCGATGCAGGACGCGGTCGACGAGGCGCTCGCCGCCGCCGGCTACGCCAACTACGAAACCTCCGCGTTCGCGCAGCCCGGCCGCGAGTGCCGCCACAACCTCAACTACTGGCGCTTCGGCGACTACCTCGGCATCGGCGCCGGCGCCCACTCCAAGATCTCGTTCCCCGACCGCGTCACCCGCGCGATGCGCTACAAGCAGCCGCGCCAGTACCTCGAGCAGGCCGAGCGCGGCGAGCCCGTGCAGCAGGCCCACGACGTCGAACCCGCCGACCTGCCGGGCGAGTTCATGATGAACGCGCTGCGGCTGCGCGAAGGCTTCGCGCTTTCAATGTTCGAAGAGCGCACCGGCCTGCCGATCACCGCGACGCTGCCGGCGCTGGAGGAAGCCGAGCGGCGCGGGTTCGTCGAGCGCGACCACGCGCGGGTGAAGCCAACGCCGCTGGGGCGGCGGTTTTTGAACGATTTGTTGCAGGTTTTTCTGTCGGCGGAACGTCGATGACGGCGGGCGGAGCGGGGAGGAAGCTGCCGGGATGGTTGGCGGCGGCGTTTCTAGAACCTATCTCAAAATTATTGAGTGGGTGAATTCGTATACATACAATTGGCAACATGCTGCGATTGACGGATGCTCAATGGGAACGGATACGGGAGCATTTTCCCGAAGAGAACCTTCCCGAAG
>JBMOQX010000044.1:0-71797 GCA_049322755.1 Pseudomonadota bacterium
ACCAGCCGCCCCCCGCTCCCGCCGCCAGCCCGCCCAAGTGGGCGGCGTTGTCGATGCCCGGCTGCGCGACGCCGAACGCGAGGGAGGCGATGACGAACACGATGGCCGGAACCGCCACGTGCCACAGCGCGCGCGGCTCGATGGCGCGCCGGTGGGTCGCCAGGAACGCCAGCAGCGCGCCGAACACGCCGAACACCGCGCCCGACGAGCCGACGCTGATGACGCCCTGCGGATGCAGCAGCACGCTGCCGATGCTCCCGGCGAAACCGGCCAGGAGGTAGAGAATCAGCAGCACGGCCGATCCGAACAGCCGCTCCACCAGGCGCCCGCCGACCCACAGCGCCCAGAGATTGACGCCGAGGTGGACGGCGCCGCCATGCAGAAAAACCGCAGTGCCGAGCCGCCACCATTCCCCGCCGGCCGTGAGCGGTCCGAAATTGGCGCCCCAGCGCAGCAGCGCCTCCGAAGGCAGCGCAGCCCACGCGCCCGCCTTCGCGGCCAGCGCGAGGAAAACCGCGCCGTTGATCGCCATCAGCAGCCAGGTTGCCGGTGCTCGCTGCGCCGGCGGCTGGACGCGGGTTTCGCTCATCGGGATGGGCCGGCCGAGGGGGCCGGGTTCACGCCGCGTCGGAGCGGGCGTGCTCGTAGAGCATGAGGTCGCTGATGGTGCCGGCCCACTCGGAGAAGCCGGGCACGCCGATCAGCGGCCGCCCCACCGAGCGGTGCATGTCGGTCACCAGCATCACGCCCAGCTCCCGCTGCGGCATGGTCCGGGCGTAGCGCAGGATGTTGGCGATGACGCGCTCGCACTCCGGCGCCTTCGAGCTCTGCACCGCGCGCCGCACCAGGGCGGCGGCAACGCCGTACTGCAGGTCGACGCCGGCGGGCACCGGCGCGGCGCGGCCCTCGACGATGGCGTCGATGTCCGGCAGCCGATCCATGCTGTCGATGAACGCCTTCAGCTCCACGCCCGCCGCGCCGCCCACCGCCGCCTGCAGCGCGTCCAGCAGCAGCGCCGGGGCGTCGGCGAACTTGGCGAGCGCGCGGTGGGCGTACTCCCACGAGCGCGGGCTGGGAAACGCCACCGGGTTGCGCGCCGGGTCGAAGTCGAACAGCAGATCGGGGCGGAAACGCAGGAAGCCGATGATGCGCGGGTCGACGGCATGGCGGTGGGCCCACGCCACCCAGTCGTCCAGGTGCGGCTCCACCTCGTAGTGCGTGAAGCGGTTGGCGAGCGGCGCCGGCATCACGTAGGTCACCCCGCGGTCGCCCTGCCGATTGCCCGCCGCGAAGATCGCCCACCCGTCCGGCACCCGGTATTCGCCGAGGCGGCGGTCCAGGATCAGCTGGTACGCCGCCGCGGTCACCGTGGGCGGCGCGGACGTGATTTCGTCCAGGAACAGAATGCCGCGCGCGCCGTGGCGCGGAGCGTCCGGCAGCACCGACGGCACCGACCACTCCACCCGCTCGCCGGCGCGGAACGGGATGCCGCGCAGGTCGGTGGGCTCCATCTGGGAGAGCCGCAGGTCGATGAGCGCCACGCCGTGCCGGCCCGCGATACCCGCGATGATCTGGGACTTGCCCACCCCCGGCGGCCCCCAGAGCATCACCGGCGTGTGGCTGCCCTCGGCGGCGGCGAGAAACTCGCGGTCCAGGATGGTCTCGATGTGGGACGGGCGCATGGCGGTAAGCGGCTGTTTTCCCGATTCTACCGCTCCCGTCGCGGCCCAGGCCAACGCCCCCGCCCCCGCAACCTTTCGCGGGTCAGGGAATTTTGCTAACGTCCCGGCTTTCCCGCCCGCTTCCCGCCATGAAGTTCTGCAGCGCCTGCGGCTCCCCCGTCGAGGTCCGCGTTCCGCCGGGCGACAACATGCCGCGCCACGTGTGCCCCGCCTGCGGCACCGTCCATTACCAGAATCCCAAGATCGTGGTGGGAACGCTGCCGGAGTGGGAAGACAAGGTGCTGCTGTGCCGCCGTGCCATCCAGCCGCGCCACGGCTACTGGACGCTGCCGGCCGGCTTCATGGAGCTCAACGAAACCACCTTCGACGCCGCCCTGCGGGAAACCCTGGAGGAAGCCGGCGCCCGCGTCGAGCTGGGCGCGCTCTACTCGGTCTACAACCTGCCCCACGTCAACCAGGTGTACATGATGTTCCGCGCGCGGCTGCTGGACCTGGATTTCGCCCCGGGCGAGGAAAGCCTGGAAGTGCAGCTCTTCCGCGAAAGCGAGATTCCCTGGCAGGACCTGGCCTTCCGCACCATCCACGCGACGCTCACCGCCTTCTTCGCCGACCGCAGCCGCGGCGAGTACGGCCTGCACGTCGGCACCATCGAGCCGCCGAAGAAGACCTGAGCGGCGGCTCTCGGAGTCCGTCGGCTGGGCGAACGCCGGACTCCAGTGCAGCCGTTGCTCCCCGGTTCGTCGTTCCGGCGGAAGCCGGAATCCGGGATTCCGGCGGGTTCCCGGTTCGTCATTCCGGCGAAAGCAGGAATTCGGAGCGGCATCCGGAACGGCTACGCGGCTCGCAGCCGCCCCTCACCGCTTGCGCCGCATCTCCTCCGCCACCGCCGCAGAATTCGCATCGCCGCGGGCGCCGAGCCCTGTCTCCACGCCGGCGCGGTCCTTCTCCGGCCGGTTCTGCGACAGTTTGCGCTTGCCCTCGATGCGGATGATCGCCACCTCAATGCCGACGATGGCCGCGAGCTGGCGCTCGACAAAGTCATCCGGCGCGTCGGTCACGTGCCACGGCTTCGCGAACGCGCCCTCCTGCCTGTCCGTCAGCGCCGAAACCAGCGCGTGCAGCCGGCGCGGGTCGTCGAACGTTCGCAGCACCCCGTAGGCGTGCACCGCGACGAAGTTCCACGTCGGCACCACCTTGCCGTGCTCGCGCTTCGATGCGTACCACGACGGCGTCACGTAGGCCTGCGGCCCGTGGAAGATCACCAGTGCGTCGCTGCTCGCGGTGGCGAGCTGTGGATTCGCCCGCGCCAGGTGCCCCCGCAGCGTGCCCAGCGGCACCGGCTCCGGGTCCAGCAGCATCGGCACGTGGTTCGCCGTCAACCCGTCGGCGCCGGTGGTGACCAGCGTCGCCAGCGGGTGGGCGCGGATGATCGCCTGCAGGGTTTCGAGATCGTCTTCGCGGAAGGCGGCGGGGAGGTACATGGCACGGGCTCTCAGGGGCGGAGGCAACGCCCATTGTGCCAAATTGCCCTCCGCGGGGTCACGCCCGGTCTGGTTGGCCAGCAGCCTTACTCACTAGAGCAGAGTAACGGTTCCGCTTAACCGGCGCGCCGCGTGATTCGAGCGCCGGAACCGGAATGCCAACATGGCCACGGTGTACATACAGCAAATACGCCCTGCAACTTGGTATTTCCCCACTCAGCCGTGACGCCGACCGTCGAAGCTCAGGGGCGCGCCGCTTGGACAGTATTAGGCGCGTCCACGGGAAACCACTAGCACAGCTAACCGGGCCAAGCTCGGGCTTTCCAGGTAGGCGGATCGAAATCGTTTCTTCGGCGATGGCAGCAGCACCTTGCAGAGAAGCCGAGCCCGTTTGATCTTGCTGCAGCCTCAACGTGTCCCGATCACCCGCGCGAGCAAGCCACGACGACGCTTGCTCGCGTCGGTGTGGATCGGGTGGTTATACCGCAACGTCGACGTAATCGACCTGGCTGGAAGGCTGGGGAATGGGGGTGCCGTCTTCGCGCAGTCCGGCGAGATGCAATTCGATCGCTTCGCGCAAAACCTTCTCGGTTTCCTTGACCGTAGCGCCAGTCGCGACACAGCCCGGGAGATCGGGCACATAGCCCGAAAAGTTCTCTCCCGCCTTCTCAATAACGATCGCGTAGCGCATGTGAGCCTCACTTCTTGAGCCCGGACTGCTTGAGGATACTATTGAGCGTCCCAGGTGCCAAATCATCGCTCGGTCTTCCAGCCACGGTAACGCGGCCAGGCTTGGAGGGGTGCTTGAACTGCCCGTGACTTCCACGAGTGGCTACCAAATACCAACCATCGTCGTGCAGCATCCGCAGAACCTCGCTGATTTTCATTCCGTGAACATATCAGCACAAGTCAGGGCGGAGAAAAAAATGCGCCAGTTCCGTTGCGGTATAACGCCGCCGTTAACCGGGCGCCGACGAGCGCAGCGAGGAGGGTACCCGAGAGCGACGTTCTCGGGCGCTCCGGTTCAACGGCTTGTTAGCCATCTTCTTCGAAATAGTCGGAGTCGATCTTCTTGACTTCATAGGCTCGGTCCGGCGAAACGCCGACGTTGAAGTCGATCATGAACTGCGCGAGCTGGGCACCGTCGACAAGCGCGACCTTCGGATCAATGTTGCTCACGTATGCGACCGCATCCGCTGAGAATGTGCCGGTGGTAATGAATACCCCTTTTCGCGCTCTCTTGCCGTGGAGCGCACCGACAAACTTCTGGATCTCTGGCCGACCGACCGTACCCTCCCATCGCTTAGCTTGAAGATAGACCATCTCCAGTCCGAGGCGGTCCTCAGCGATGATACCGTCAATACCTTCATCTCCAGATCGTCCGATCGCCTCGCCCACGCCACCTGTTCCACCATATCCCATTTTCAGCAGAAGCTCGACAACCAATTGTTCGAAGAATCGCGGAGTTGCCGCGCGAACCCGACCCAGCAGTTCGGACGCCAAGCCAGCGCGGATGCTCAGATACGCGGCCTCCAGAGCCTCCTCGGGTGTTTTCGCATCGGTGGGCTCCGGCGCCTCGTCAGTAGATTCCGGTGCCCGAGAGCGAAACTCGAGGAACTCCGGGAAGCGCTCCAGAAACTTGATGTCGATCCTCGTCGGTGGATTCGTGAGCACCTCACGCCCACGCTCGGTAATCTGAAACTGACCACGGCCAGGAGAGGAGAGCAGGCCACCGCGCTGCATATAGACCTTGGCCCAGGCGACGCGATTCGCAAAGCGGGTCTGTCTTCCACTTGGTAGAAGCTCCTCCTCCTCCGCGGGCGACAGTGCGAAATGCCTCGCCAAGTCTTTGCGAACGTTGGCCAACACATGGACGTTCCTGTCAGCAGCGATGCGCAGAAGCGGTAACGTGATCTCTTGGAACGTTGGGATTGTCATCGGGACCTTGCCACGAGATGGCTAACGAGGCTGTATAAAAAGTCCTCGGGAATATTGCTCCTGTCATGGGTGTGCCGCAAGATCGGGGCGTTGCGATTGCCGGGGAGCCGATGCCGCGATGGCCCGCTACCAGACGATCGATACCTCGCCGAGGTTGCTTCCGGTCGACCTCTCCCGCCAGCTGCTGCCCGGCACCTTCGAACACGCGCTCAATCACCTGCTCGATCACGAACTGGATCTGTCCGGCCTGGAGGCTCGCTATGGCAACGATGAAACCGGGGCGCCGGCCTACCCGCCGGCGGTGCTGCTCAAGCTGATCCTCTTTGCCTACTCCCGCGGCATCGTCAGCAGCCGCGGCATCGAGGAGGCCTGCCGCAGCCACGTGATCCGCTCTGGGACAAGCGCGCCCGCGCGAGCCAACCGGCGCTGTTCGGCCCCGGGGATTTCCACTACGACGAGGAGGCGAAGGTGTGCATCTGCCCGGCCGGGGGGTTCCTCTACGCAAACGCCAGCCGCTGCGTGATCCAGGGCCGCGAGGCGGTGAAGTTCACCGGGGCCAGGCGGGTGTGCGCACCCTGCCCGTGCGCGCCCGGTGCCTGCGCCACCCCGAGCGAACCCCGGTGCGCCAGGTGGTGTTCTTCACCGGCCGGACCCACCAACCCGAGTCGCACACCGAGCGCATGAGGCGGCGCATCGACAGCCCCGAGGGCCGGCGCCTCTACGGCCGGCGGACCGCGGTCGTGGAGCCCGTATTCGCCAACCTAAGGCACAACAAGCACCTGGATCGCTTCACGCCGCGCGGCCGGCGCACAGTCGACACCCAATGGAAGCTCTACTGCCTGGTGCACAACATCGAGAAGCTCGCCAAACCCCGGTATGCAAACTAAGCGCTCAGGCCGCGACTCGCTTGCCCAGCGAGAACCAACGTCCGATACAGCCGGAAAATAGCGCGGCTCGCCCGGAATTCCCCGCTCGCCTTTCAGGGCGGCGAATCAGCGCGTCTCAAAAAGGGGGTTTTCTTACAGCCTCAACGCCTACGCTAACCGGGCGCCGCGACGCGAAGCGGCGCGGGAACCCAAAAGCGCAGCTTTTGGGCGCTCCGGTTCAGCGTGCTGTTGGACGGCCTTCGTGTGAACGTGGCGCACACGACGGCAGCTTACTTGGTGCCCTTCCCTTCAAGAACCTTGACTTCGTTTCCCATCTTCGCGAACGCAGCAGCTCTTGCGTGCAGGGAGATGGCAAAATTCTTGATGCTCAGTTCCTCGTTCGGTTCGGCGAACCTGCCGTTCTTGCCTGTCGCCGCGCTTGAGGTGAAGAAACACGCTGCGTCGTAGAGCCTGTCTCGAACAAGGCGTTGACACACCAGTTCATAGCGTTTGGCGTAGCTGCGGCGTTGAAATGCTTCGTCGACCTTGTATGGTGTCAGGGCAATTGGTTTCGTCGGACGAAGGGAGGCGTCTTTCTCCTCCAGCATGAAGAGATAACCAAGCCACGGCTTCGGAGATGGTTTGAAGATTCCCTCGCGGTATGCCGCCCAAAAATCGGTCGCGTTTCCGAGCGCTTCCTCAACGCGATTATTGAAGTTGTTCCCGAAGCTGCCAACCTGGGACTTGACTTCGACGACTGCGACTAACGATCCGCCCGATAAGACAACAAGGTCCCATTCCTTGCAGGGGCGGTAGAACCCAGGGAGTGTCCTGGGTCGTTTCTCGGCTACGTGGATATCGACGTTGGGAAGGGCCGCATCTTTGACGATTGCGGCGATTAGTCGAATAAATCCGTCAGCGTGCTTTCCGCCGGTGACGGACCCTCGCTCACCAGCATCTTTCCTCCCGGATTTCCCGCCTTGGCGCTTCTTCTGTCGCCCGCGCATTCGCCAGAAGTGCCGAACAGCCTTTCCGAGTTCCTTCTCGAAGTCGAGCATTCCGGTCTAGGGATGCAGGCGTACGTGTCTGTCGGCCAGCAACTTGGGTGTCTCGTTGTCCAAGCGGGTAGCGGCCATCTCAAAATACTTGGGATCGACCTCCACTCCGATGCTGTTTCGGCCCCACTTCGCGGCCGCAACATTAGTTGTCCCGGTACCCATAAAGGGATCAAGGACCGTATCTCCCACGAAACTGAACATCCGGATCAGACGTTCAGCCAGTTGAAGTGGATACGGTGCCGGATGAGCCCTTGTCGAAGCGCCCGTGACTCCCGTCCAAATCTGCTGAAACCATGCCTTATGCAGTTCGCCCGGTATCACGCTTAGGATGCGTGTTGCGACAGAAGGGCGTCGATAACCACCCGGTTTGCGCTCCATCAAGATGAACTCGATGTCGTTCTTTATCACGCTGTTTGGTTCGTAGGGTTTTCCCAGGAAGCCCCCGCCATTACCGGTCGCTTCGTACACAGCGTTGGCGATCTTGTGCCAGATGATCGGCGCCAGGTTGTTGTAGCCCAACCGGCGACAGTGCTCCTGGATGGACGCATGCAGCGGCATGACCACATGCTCACCCTTGTTCTTTCGCCTCGATAGGCAAACGTCTCCAACGACACAAATGAGTCGCCCTCCTGGAACGAGCGCGTCGAAGCATGCAGCCCAAACCTTGTCGAGCTCGGCTAAAAAGGTCTCGTAGTCCTCGATGTACCCCATCTGACCTTCGCCGGCGTTGTAGTCCTTCAGCGTCCAGTACGGCGGTGACGTAACGACGAGATGAACGCTGTCTGGTTGCAGGAAGTCGATCGTCCGGGAGTCTCTCCGATACAGCTGATGATGTGTCGGAAGCTGCTCCAGCTTCGCCTCGATGGCTGCGACTAGCCTTGCGTCGCGGGCGATTCTGGGTAGATCGGTCTGGTGATTCGTGATCGCGCCGACCTCGTCTGGGACGAAGTCGGCGGGATCGAACGCAGGGGTAAGCGGCTCAGCAGGCTTGTTCATCAACTAATTATCGCAGATCATCCGCCGCGGTTCCGGGCCGCCCAACTCTAATTGAACTTCCGAAATGCCGTTTATTAAAGCACCAACGCGGCCATCTCGCCATCACGTCACTGATTCCATTGCAGATATTCGGCAGCTGGCGATGCATACAGCATGCGCGAGGGGCACTATTTGCCGGCATAAAAGGAGATAGGCTGCGTGGAAGGAAAAAACGTCATATGGCTCAATGGGGTTCGACCACCGAGCCGGCGAGGCCCCGGCTCCTGGATAGGCTGCGTGAGGCGGTCCGGCGGCGTCATTCCAGCCGGCGCACGGAGGAAGCCTACGCCGACTGGTGCAAGCGCTCCATCCTGTTCCATGCCAGGTAGGAATCCTCGGATGTTGACAGGTGCCGCCCGGCATTGGAGGTGTCCTCCCTTCTTAACGTCACAACGTACGAACCGGAAAGCCCGCCGACCTCCTCGCCGGCCGCCTCATCCATTGGACGCGATGCGAGCCTGTCTGACCTGGCGCAGGCTGACGCCTGCGATAGCCCGCGCCGCTGGCCCCGCCAGCGACCAGGCGCCCCATCGGCGAAGCTCCTAACTGCAGCAATCCGGTCCGCACCGACTTTCCCTTCCTTCACCCCGCGCGGCATTTCGATCCGGGCTTCGCGATGCGCCACTGCTAATTGATTTCATGCCTTATTTCTCAAAGCCTAACGGCGGACCCGCTCAACGTGCTTGCCGTGTTCTGTATACAGCACTCAGAATTCTTCAACCAATTCGTCGAGCGCATCCGGCGCCGGCAGGAGACGAAGGAGGCATCATGAGACTGCGCACGGAGCAACTGGAGGAATTCCACCGCACCGGCTATCTGTTCTTCCCGTCCCTGTTCACGCCGCAGGAGATCAAGGTCCTTACCGACGAGGTCCCGCGGCTGTACGCGATGGACCGGATCGAGAACGTGCGCGAGAAGGACAGCAACGCGGTACGCACCAATTTCGCGGCCCACCTGTACAGCGAGCCGTTCGCGCGGCTGGCGCGGCATCCGCGCATGGTGGAGCCGGTGGAGCAGATCTTCAACGAGAAGCTCTACATGCACCAGTTCAAGATCAACGGCAAGGCGGCGTTCAACGGCGACGTCTGGCAGTGGCACCAGGACTACGGCACCTGGTTGAACGACGACCTTATGCCGGAGCCGCGGGCGATGAACGTGGCGATCTTCCTCGACGAAGTGAACGAGTTCAACGGCCCGCTGATGTTCATCCCCGGCAGCCACAAGCTGGGCGTGCTGGAGGCCGGGCACGACACCTCCACCACCAGCTACCCGCTGTGGACCATCAACAACGACAACATCCGCACGCTGGTGCAGAAAGGCGGCATCGCCGCGCCCAAGGGCCCCGCCGGCTCGATGCTGCTGTTCCACTCCTGCCTGGTGCACGCCTCGACGTCCAACCTGTCGCCGTGGGACCGGGTCAGCGTCTATCTGAGCCTGTGCGCGGTCTCCAACCACATCCGCCGCTTCAAGCGCCCCGAGTACATCGCCCACCGCGATTTCCGCCCCATCGAGTGCCTGCCCGACGACTGCCTGCTGACGCCCTACCCGGTGGACCTGCCGTGGAAGGACGGCATGCCGAAGTCGGCGCTGGAGACCTCGCTCACGGAAATCCCCAAGGCCGCCTGAGCGCTGTTGCCAGAACGCTGGACAAAAAAAGCGCGGTCAACGACCGCGCTTTTCAGTTTTGGGCGCCGCGCCGTGGCTGCGAACGCCTCGCTCCTCCACCCTCCTCAGTCGATCGCCTTCACCATGTCCTCGACCACTTTCTTGGCGTCGCCGAACACCATCATGGTCTTGTCCATGTAGAACAGTTCGTTGTCCAGGCCGGCGTAGCCGGCGGCCATGGAGCGCTTGACCACCATCACGGTGCGCGCCTTGTCCACGTCCAGGATCGGCATGCCGAAGATCGGGCTGCCGGGCTTGCGCGCCAGCGGGTTCACCACGTCGTTGGCCCCCAGCACCAGCACCACGTCGGTGTTGATGAACTCGCCGTTGATGTCCTCCATCTCGGCGACGATGTCGTAGGGGATCTCGGCCTCCGCCAGCAGCACGTTCATGTGGCCCGGCATGCGCCCGGCCACCGGGTGCACCGCGAAGCGCACGGTGACACCCTTCTCCTGCAGCTTCTCCACCAGCTCCTTGACCGCGTGCTGGGCGCGCGCCACCGCCAGACCGTAGCCGGGCACGATGATCACCGAATCCGCGTTGGTCATGAGGAACGCGGCGTCGTCGGCGCTGCCCGAGCGCACCGTCTTGTCGCCGGTGTCGGCCGCGGCCGCACCCTCGGCCCCGCCGAAGCCGCCCAGGATCACGCTGATGAACGAGCGGTTCATCGCCTTGCACATGATGTAGGACAGGATCGCGCCCGAGGAGCCCACCAGCGAGCCGGCGATGATCAGCATCGGGTTGTTGAGCGAGAAGCCGATGCCGGCGGCCGCCCAGCCCGAGTAGGAGTTGAGCATCGAGATCACCACCGGCATGTCGGCGCCGCCGATGGGGATGATGATGAGCACGCCCAGCACGAAGGCGAGCGCGGTCATGACGATGAAGGGCATCCAGTGGCTGTCCTTCCCGGACAGGAAAAAGGCGATGCCGAAGCCGATCATGGCCAGGCCCAGCGCCAGGTTGACCAGATGCTGGCCCTTGAACACCACCGGGGCGCTGGAGAAGAGGCGGAACTTCCTGCCCAGGCCGGCGAGCTTGCCGAACGCGATCACCGAGCCGGAGAAGGTGATGGCGCCCACGAAGGTGCCGATGAACAGCTCCAGCTTGTTGCCGGTAGGCATTGGGTCGGGCACGCCGAAGGCCGAGGGGTTGTTGACCGCGGCGATGGCGATCAGCACCGCCGACATGCCCACCAGCGAGTGCATCGCCGCCACCAGCTCGGGCATCTGGGTCATCTCCACCTTGCGCGCGACGAACGCGCCGATGGAGCCGCCGATGGCGATCGCCAGGACAATGAGCCACCAGTTCCTGGTGATGGCGAAAGTGACCAGCACCGCCACCACCATGCCGATGATGCCCGAGAGGTTGCCCCGCCGTGCCGAGGCCGGCGACGACAGGCCCTTGAGCGCGAAGATCATGCACACCGAGGCGACCAGGTACAGCAGGGCGGTTGTGTTGGCTGACATCGAGCGCTCCCCTTTAGCCTTCCTTCTTCTCGCCCTTGGGCTTCTTCTTGAACATCTCCAGCATGCGCTGGGTCACCAGGAAGCCGCCGAAGACGTTGACCGAGGCGAGCAGTACGGCGAAGAAGCCGAGGATGGTGCCGAAGTCGTTCAACGCGCCCAGGCCGGCGGCGAGCATCGCGCCGACGATGATGATCGAGGAGATGGCGTTGGTCACCGACATCAGCGGGGTGTGCAGCGCCGGGGTGACGTTCCAGATCACGTGATAGCCGACGAACACGGCCAGCACGAAGATCGTCAGGTTGATGATGGTGGGGTCGATGGCTCCGGTCATTGGTTCTCCTTCGGAAGGCAATGGGTGATGGGGAATGGGCGAGGGGTCCAGGGCAACGGGCTTTCACCCATTCCTCATTTCCGCTCGCTCATCGCCGATCGTTCACCCATTCCTCATTACTCATTGCCCATTACGGCTTTCTCGCCAGCTCGCCGCCGATCGCCGCCAGGGCCCCGGCGACGATCTCGTCCTCGCGGTTGATGGTGAGCGCGCCGGTCTTCACGTCCACCAGCAGCGCCAGGAAGTTGAGCAGGTTGCGGGCGTAGAGGGCGCTCGCGTCGGCGGCCACGGTGGCCGCCAGGTTGGGAATGCCGACGATCTTGACGTTGTGCTTGATCACGATCTTGTCCAGCTCCGAGCCCTCGACGTTGCCGCCCTGTTCCACCGCCAGGTCCACGATCACCGAGCCCGGCTTCATCTGCCGGACGGTGTCTTCCCTGATCAGCTTGGGCGCCGGGCGCCCGGGAATCAGCGCGGTGGTGATGAGGATGTCGGAAGCCTTGGCGCGCTCGTGCACCAGTTCCGCCTGGCGGCGCATCCAGTCCGGCGGCATCGGGCGCGCGTAGCCGCCCACGCCCTGGGCGATCTCGCGCTCTTCATCGGTCAGGTAGGGCACGTCCAGGAACTTGGCGCCCAGCGACTCGATCTGCTCCTTCACCGCGGGGCGCACGTCGGAGGCCTCGATCACCGCGCCCAGGCGCTTGGCGGTGGCGATCGCCTGCAGGCCCGCCACGCCCGCGCCCAGGATCAGCACCCGCGCCGCCTTCACCGTGCCCGCCGCGGTCATCAGCATCGGCATGAAGCGCTGGTATTCGGCCGCGGCGACGATCACCGCCTTGTAGCCGGCGATGTTGGCCTGCGAGGAGAGCACGTCCATCGACTGCGCCCGTGTGGTGCGCGGCAGCCATTCCATGGCGAAGCAGGTGAGCCCGTGCTTGGCGTAGGCCTCCAGGGTGGCCGTGTCGTAGGGGTTCAACAGGCCGATCAGCACCGCATCCCGCTTCATCAGCGCCAGCTCTTCCGGGCTCGGCCCGCGCACCTTGAGCACGACGTCGCTCACGGCCAGCACCTCCTGGGCGCTGGGCACCACGCTCGCCCCGGCCGCCTGGTACTCCGCGTCGGTGACGCTGGAGCGGATGCCGGCGCCGGATTGCACCAGCACCTTCACCTGCCCGGCGGCGGTGAGCTTCTTCACCGTCTCCGGCGTCGCCGCCACACGCGCCTCGCCCGCGCGGGTCTCGGCAGGTATGCCAATCTGCATGCTTAGTCTCCCCTTGCTTCGTGGCGGGTGGGCAGCGGATACCGTTCGGGCACGGGAACCGCGCCCGGGAAACGCCTGCGTCGCGAACCCGATGGCAACGAAGAAAGTCTGTAACGCGGCCCCGGCCTGCGAAGAAATTTCTCTTTTGTGTTGCAGAGATAGCCGGGGCGCCGCAATCGAGGGTGCAATGCTAATCGGTTAGCCCAAGCCGCGCAATGCCCGGGGTCAACATCCCGGCCGCCCGCGGGCGCGGAGGTATAATTTCGTATTGTCCGCACCGGTCGTCACTCATGTCCCGCATCCGGGTTCTGCCCGATCTCCTGATCAGCCAGATTGCCGCCGGCGAGGTGGTGGAGCGCCCCGCCTCGGCCCTCAAGGAGCTGCTGGAGAACAGCCTCGATGCCGGCGCGCGTGCGGTGACGGTGGAACTGGCCGACGGCGGCATCAAGCTGCTTTCGGTGGCCGACGACGGCACCGGCGTGCCGCGCGATGAACTGCCCCTGGCGCTGGCGCGCCACGCCACCAGCAAGATTGCGTCGCTGGACGACCTCACCCGCGTGGCGAGCCTCGGCTTCCGCGGCGAGGCGCTGGCCAGCATCGGCGCCGTGGCGCGGCTGAGTCTCCTGAGCCGCCACGTCGACGAGGCCCACGGCTGGGCCATCCGCTGCGACGGCGGCCGGATCACGGCGCCGGAGCCGGCGGCGATCCCCCGCGGCACGCGCGTCGAGGTGCGCGATCTGTATTTCAACACGCCGGCGCGGCGCAAGTTTCTCAAGACCGCCACCACGGAGCAGGCCAATTGCGAGGACGCGGTGAGACGGGTGGCGCTGTCGCGCGCCGACCTGTCGCTCGCGCTGAAAGTGAACGGCCGTGCGCGCTGGCAGCTCAAGCCCGGCACGCTGGAGCGCCGGACCGAGGATCTGCTGGGCGAGGAGTTCGCGCACGCCGCGCTCGCCGTCGACGAGGCCGGCGCCGGTCTGCGCCTTGCGGGCCTCGCCGCGCTGCCGGCCTACGCCCGGGCGGCGCGCGACGAGCAGTACTTCTTCGTCAACGGCCGCTTCGTGCGCGACAAGCTGCTGGCCCACGCGGTGCGCGAAGCCTACCGCGACGTGCTGCACCACCAGCGCCATCCGGCCTACGTGCTGACGCTGGAGATCGCGCCCGAAGCGGTGGACGTCAACGTACACCCCACCAAGACCGAAGTGCGCTTCCGCGATTCCCGCGCCGTGCACCAGTTCGTGTTCCACGCGCTGCACAAGGCGCTGGCGGGCTCCAGCGCCGGCGCGCGGCCCGCCGTCACGGCAGCGGGCGCGGCAGCGCCGCCGGCCGCGAATCCGTTCCGCGCGGCGCCGGCGCAGCTCGGGGTGCCGCTCGCGGCGGCGCAGCCGGCGGCAGCCTACCTGTCGGCGTTCGCCCGCGCCCGCGACGAAGCCGGCTGGCCGGCGCACACCCCCGCGGCGCAGGCCGATCCCGCCGAGGCGCCGCCGCTGGGCTACGCGCTGGGGCAGCTCGCGGGCGTCTACATCCTGGCGCAGAACGCCCACGGGCTGGTGGTGGTGGACATGCACGCCGCCCACGAACGCATCGTCTACGAGAAACTGAAGAGCGCGCTGGACGGCCAGGCGCCGCCGTCGCAGCCGCTGCTGATCCCCGCCGCGTTTCCGGCCGACCCGCGCGACGTCGAGACCGCGGAGCACCACCGCGAACTGATCGCGAGCCTCGGTTTCGAGCTGGCGGTGCTCTCGCCCACGTCCCTGGCGGTGCGCGCCGTGCCCGGCATGCTGGCGCAGGCCGACGCCGAGCGGCTGACGCGGGACCTGCTCGCCGACATCCGCGAGTTCGGCGCGTCGGAAGCCGTCACCTCGCGGCGCAACGAGCTGCTCTCCACCCTCGCGTGTCACGGCGCGGTGCGCGCCAACCGGCGCCTGTCGCTGCCCGAGATGAACGCGCTGCTGCGGGAAATGGAAGCCACCGAGCGCTCGGGCCAGTGCAACCACGGGCGGCCGACGTG
Source organism: Pseudomonadota bacterium (assembly GCA_049322755.1). GTDB lineage: Bacteria > Pseudomonadota > Gammaproteobacteria > Burkholderiales > UBA6910 > DATIUV01. Next base: position 14,795 of record JBMOQX010000044.1, read on the forward strand.
GTTCCAGCTCAGCATGGCCGACCTGGACAAGCTGTTCCTGCGCGGACGCTAGCGCCGGGACGTCCCAGCGGCTGATGGCGGACGCTCCCATCGAGCTCGGCGAGACCGGGCCCAAGAAGCGCGGCGAGGAGAGCCCGCCGGCGATTTTCCTCATGGGGCCCACCGCCACCGGGAAGACCGCGCTGGGGGTGGAGCTCACGCGCCGCTTCCCGCTGGAGATCGTCAGCGTCGACTCGTCGCTGGTGTACCGGCACATGAACATCGGCACCGCCAAGCCCGACGCCGCGACGCTGGCGGCGGCGCCCCACCACCTGATCGACCTGGTGGAGCCCCACGAGGCCTACTCCGCCGGCCGCTTCCGCGACGATGCCCTCATCGCCATGCGCGAGATCACCGAGCGCGGGCGCGTGCCGTTGCTGGTGGGCGGGACGATGCTCTACTTCAAGGCGCTGCGCGAGGGCCTGACCGAGCTGCCGCGGGCGGACCCGGCGATGCGCATGGTGATCGACGAGATGGCCGCCGAGCGCGGCTGGCCGGCGCTGCACGAGGAACTGCGGCAGGTGGACCCGGAAACCGCGGCGCGGCTCTCGCCCAACGACAGCCAGCGCATCCAGCGCGCGCTCGAGATCTATTACGTCGCGCAGCGGCCGATGTCGGCGCTGCTGAAGAAGCCCAAATACGTCTATTTCCCCTACCGCGCGGTGCCGGTCGCGCTGATGCCCGAGAATCGCGAGCGGCTGCACGCGCGCATCGCCGGGCGCTTCGAGCTGATGCTGGAATCCGGGCTGATCGGCGAGGTGCGCTGGCTGCGCGCCCGTTACGGGCTGGATCTGTCGGCTCCGTCGATGCGCTGCGTCGGCTACCGGCAGGTGTGGAAATATCTCGAGGGCGAATACAGCCTGACGATGATGCGCGAGCGCGCGGTGGCGGCGACGCGGCAGCTGGCGAAGCGGCAGATGACCTGGGTCCGCAGCTTCCGGGACGTCCGCGCGTTCGACCCCGACAACCCGACCCTGATCGACGACGTCGCCGCGCACCTCGAGGCGGCGCTCAAGCGCTGAACGTCACTCCCCGGACGCGATCCAGGGCCTGCCCCGGGAGCAGCGCTGCGGCACGCGCCCGGCAAGTCCGCGGGCCTCCGCCTTGCCGGCAACGGGCCGCGCGCGCCTCATCCGCCGCCGCCTTTCTCGCTCACCCGGGTGCGCGCCCAGCCGGCGGCAAAGGCGAGCCGCAACTCCTCGCCCACCGCGATTTGCGCGCTGTTTCGCACCACCGCGCCGTCGGCGGTGCGGGCGATGCTGTAGCCCCGCTCCAGCACGCGCTGCGGATCCAGGTGCTCCAGGTGGCGTCCGAGGCGCGCGGTGTCCTGGCGCGCTTGAGCCAGCAACGCCGCCATGGCCCGCGCCAGGCGCCGGCCGAGCGCGCCGCGCCGTTCCTCCAGGCGCGCGAGCGAGGGACGCGCCGCCGCAAGCCGTGCCGCGGCATGCTCCACGCGCAGCGCGCGCGCCTGCGCAGCGCGCGCCTGCGCGCCGCGCAGGCGCGCGGCCAGCTCCTCCAGCCGGCGGCGCTGCAGCTCGATGCGCCGCCCCGGATGCACGAGCCGGCGCGCCAGGTAATCGACGCGCTGCATCCGCGTCTCCAGGTAGCGCGCGAGCGAGCGGGCGATGCGGGCGCGGACCGCTGCGACCCGCCCCGCCAGCTCGCGCCGGTCCGGGCTCACCAGCTCGGCGGCCGCCGTGGGCGTCGGCGCGCGGCGGTCGGCGACGAAATCGGCGATGGTGAAATCGGTCTCGTGGCCGACGCCCACCACCACGGGCACCGGCGCGGCGGCCACCGCCCGCGCCACCACTTCCTCGTTGAACGACCACAGGTCCTCGATGCTGCCGCCGCCGCGGCACAGGATCAGCACGTCGCACTCGCCGCGCCGGCCGGCCGCGGCCAGGGCGGCGGCGATTTTCTCCGCGGCGCCCTCGCCCTGCACCGGTGTCGGGTAAAGCACCACCGGCAGCGACGGCATCCGCCGCTTGAGCGTGGTGAGCACGTCGCGCAGCGCCGCCGCCGCCGGCGAGGTGACGATGCCGACGCGGCGCGGAAACTGCGGCAGCGCCCGCTTGCGCGCCGGATCGAACAGGCCCTCCCGCTCCAGCTTCGCCTTCAGGCGCTCGAACGCCTCGTAGAGCACGCCCTCGCCGGCGCGGCGCATGGTCTCGACGTTGAGCTGGTAGTCGCCGCGCGCCTCGTAGAGGGTCACCAGCGCCCGCACTTCCACCAGCGCGCCGTCCTTGGGCTGCCAGTCCAGGTAGGCGTTGCGGTGGCGGAACATGGCGCAGCGAACCTGGGCGTCGGCGTCCTTGAGCACGAAATACCAGTGGCCGGATTCGTAGCGCCGCAGGTTGGAGATCTCGCCCCGGACCCACAGGAGAGGGAAGGTCTGCTCCAGCAGGGCGCGGGCCGAGCGGTTGAGCTCGCCCACCGTGACCACGGCCGCCGGATCGGTGAGCAAAGTCGCGAGGGGCATCTTGACAAGCCTCTTAATCCACATCCTGCCCGTCAGGGAGGGCGTTCACGCGGAGCGTTTTCACCGATTCCGCGTAGAACCCGTAAATTCACACTAACGCCATGTATTTCATGCGGAAATCGGCAAGCGCATTTTTTGGGCGCGGCAGGAAAATCCTTGGAGCACAGGCGACTTAGGCCGTATTTTTACAGACTACCCACAAAGTTATCCACAGACTTTGTGGACAAGCGGAAAACTTCCTGTCACGACAAGCCACTGCATTTTTGCGGCGCAATCCGCGCGCAGCAAACGGGGCTCCGGACGCGCGCGACCTGCGCGCCGCGAAAAAAATTTGCCGGCATCGGGACCCGTCCGCCGGCACGGGCAACATCCGCGCCGCGCAGACCGCAGCAACACAGTCCCCTCTCGTCATTGGCCTCGCGCCCTGCGCGGCAACGCACCCGGGAAAGACTTGTTCCTCGCCCCCCTACCCGCTACAGTTACACCCATTTTTTCCAGCCGCTCCCGGGAGTATCCATTTGTTCGCATTGATTGAAGCTGCAGGCTGGCCGATCTGGTTCCTCATCGTCGCTTCGGTATTCGCCGTTGCCATCATCGGCGAGCGTCTTTGGACCCTGCGCGCCGCGCAGGTGGCGCCGCGGGATCTTTTGCCGAAAGTGGTGCAAGAGTACAAGAAAAACGGCGTCACCGAAGAGCTGCTCGCCAGGCTCGCCCGCGGTCCGGCGATCGGGCGCGTGTTCGCCGCGGGCCTGCGGAACATCCAGAGCTCGCGCGAGGTGCTGCGCGACTCGGTGGAAGAGGCCGGGCGGCTGGCCTCCCAGGACCTGGACCGCTTCCTCACGACGCTGGGCAGCATCGCCACGGTGAGCCCGCTGCTGGGACTGTTCGGCACCGTGGTGGGCATGATCGAAATTTTCGGCTCCCAGACTCCCAGCGGCGGCAATCCGATCCAGCTCGGCCACGGCATTTCCATCGCGCTCTACAACACCGCCTTCGGCATCCTGGTGGCGGTGCCCAGCATGATCTTCTACCGCTACTTCCGCGCCCGCGTCGACGCCATGGTGGTGGAGATGGAGCAGCAGGCGATCAAGCTGGTGGAGATCCTCGCCGGCGAGCGCCGGGCATGAGCGCGCGGCGCTCGCAGGGCCCGGATTTCGCGCGGGTGCAGCCATGAACTTCCAGCGCGGGCGCGAGAAGGACGAGCCGCGGATCGACTTCGTCCCGCTCATCGACGTGCTGCTGGTGATCCTGATCTTCCTCATGGTCACCACCACCTACAACCGTTTCTCCGAGCTGCAGATCAACCTGCCGGAAGCCGGATCCGAGAAGGCGCCCGAGCGGCCCAATGACATCGAGGTGGGCGTCGACCCGACCGGCCGCTACCTGATCGACGGCAAGCCGGCGGCCGGCGGCGACATCTCCGAGCTGTCGCTGGCGCTGCGCCGCGCCGCCGGCGACCGCCAGGACCCGGTGATCGTCATCAGCGCCGACGCCAAGGCATCGCACCAGTCGGTGATCAGCGTCATGGAAGCGGCGCGCGTCGCCGGCTACAACCGCATCACCTTCACCACCCAGGCGCGGCAGACCCGGTAGCCGGTGACCGGCCGGCGCGCCGCGCGCCGGCCAGCGCACGACCCACGCGGATGCCCGGCGACTCCCACGGTTCCTCCCTTCCCGCGCTGCTGGCGCGCGACCTGCGCGACCGCCTCGCGGGCCGCCACGCCCGCGCCAACGCGCGCTGGGGTCTGCTCAAACCCCCCGCACCCGGCGGCAAGCTGGTGTGGATCGCCGCCGGCGGCGAACGCGACAGCGTGCGCCTCGCCGTGGAGCTTGCCCGCGCCCTGCGGGAGAAGCGGCTCGATCTGCGCCTGGCCGTCACCGTCGAGCACCAGCACGACGACCTGCTGCGCCGTCTGGAAGGCCTGCCGATGACCGGCTGGGGTTTCGCGCCGTGGGATCGGGCGGGCGCGGTGCGCCGGGCGCTCGCGCGTCTCGATCCCCTGGGCATGATCTTCGCCGGCCATGCGCCCCGGCCGCACCTGGCGCAAGCGTCGGCGGCGATCCGCCACCGGCTCCTGGCCGGTGCCGCCGCGCCCGATGCGGTGGGGTTTGAACGCGTGTATCCGGCGGCGGAGGATCAGGCGCGTCCGGACGCCGCCACCCACGCGCCCGTTGCCAATCTCCTGACGCTGGTGATGCCGGCGCAGCTCGATCCCAATTTCGCCATGCTCGTCACCGGCGGCGAAGGCAGGCGGCTGTGGTGGTGGCACGGGTCGAACGCCGGACTCGGGCGTTTTCTCCCGCCGTTTCGCACTGCCTTCGGCGACGACCTGTTGTTCGTTTCCGGCGCCGCCGCCGCAGGCCGGGCCGTCGTGGCCCGCCTCGCCGGGTGGAATCGCGAGCCGCTGCCGCCGGCCGCCACCGTGGCCGTGGACGCGCCCGAGTGGCTGCCGGCCATCGCCGCAGCGTGTACCGGCGCCCACTTCGACGCCCGCGACGACGCGGCCCTCTGGCAGGCGCTGGCGGGCGGAGCGGCGGCGAGCGTGAGCCCGGACGTCGCATTGCCGAAGGCGGCCCTCGCCGGAGTGGTGGAGCGCGGTGAGGGTGCCGCGGTTGTCGCCGCATGGCAGGCGCTCACGCGATCGCCGGCGGAGTTGCGAGCGCGCCGCGACGCCGGCCGCCGCGCCTTCTGGGACGAACGCCGGCTGGCCGCTACGGTCAGCGACGAACTGCTGGCGCGGGTGTTCAACTGGGACTGAGCCGCGCGCTGGAGGGCGCTGCGTTTTCCGCTACCATGCAGGCGGTATGAGCTCGCCCGCCCCCGTCAGCGCTCCCGCGTCCTGGATCGAGCGCCAGTGGTACCACCCGACGCCCGCGGGCGCCCTGCTGGCCCCGCTGGGCTGGCTGTTCGGCGCCGGCGCCGCGCTGCGCCGCGCGCTGTACCGCGCCGGCGCGATCCGCCCGGCGCGCCTGCCGGTGCCGGTGATCGTGATCGGCAACATCACCGTCGGCGGCAGCGGCAAGACGCCGCTCACCATCCATCTCGCGCAGGCGTTGCGGGCCGGCGGCCGCCATCCGGGCATCGTCAGCCGCGGCTATGGCGCGCGCGCGAGCCATCCGCGGCCGGTAGACCCGTCGGGCCGCGCCGCCGATTTCGGCGACGAGCCGCTGCTGATCGCCCGCCGCACGGGCTGCCCGGTATGGGTCGGCCATGACCGCAATGCCGCCGCGCGAGGGCTGCTCGCGGCCCACCCCGAGTGCGATCTTCTGCTCTCGGACGACGGGCTCCAGCACTACCGGCTCGGGCGCGACGCGGAGGTCGCCGTCGTCGACGGCGAGCAGCGGTTCGGCAACGGCCGCCTGCTCCCCGCGGGCCCGCTGCGGGAACCGGTGGCGCGCCTGGACAGCGTGGACGCCGTCGTGGTGAACGGCGAGGGCCCGCCGCCGAAGACGCGCGCGCCGGTCTTCCGCATGCGCCTCAAGCCCGGCCAGCTCTACAGCCTGCGCGACCCGGCGCGCACGATCCCGCCATCGGCTCTGGGCGGCCCCGGAGTTCACGCGATGGCAGGCATCGGCCATCCGGCGCGGTTTTTCGCCACGCTGCGCGCGCTGGGCATCGCCGCCGAAACGCACGCGTTCCCCGACCACCACGCGTACGCGGCGGGCGACCTGGACCTGCCCGGAGCCCGCGCCATCGTCCTCACCGAAAAGGATGCGCTAAAATGCGCGTCTTTCGCCGATGACCGGGTCTGGGTCCTTCCCGTCGACGTGGAACTGGACCCCGACCCGCTGCCGTTATTGCTCAACGCCGCCGGACGCCGCCATGGACCCGAAACTGCTTGATATCCTCGTCTGTCCCGTCACCAAGGGCGCGCTGCAGTACGACAAGTCCGCGCAGGAGCTGATCTCGGTGCAGGCCGGGCTCGCCTACCCGATCCGCGACGGCATCCCGGTGATGCTGGAGGAAGAGGCGCGCCGCCTGTCGCCGGAGGAGATCGAAACCTGGCGCGCCCGGAAGTAGTCGCCGCGACCGTCGGCCGCGGTCCCGCGCCCCCCGCCGCCTTGCCGTCGCTCCCCTGATGGGCTTCGTCGTCGTCATTCCCGCCCGTTACGCATCGACGCGGCTGCCGCGCAAGCCGCTGGCCGACATCGGCGGCCGGCCGATGGTGGTGCGTGTCGCGGAACGCGCCCGTTCCAGCGGTGCGGCGGCGGTAATCGTCGCCACCGACCACCCGGAGGTGATGGAGGCTGCGGCCCGGCATGGATTCGACGCCTGCATGACCCGCGCCGACCATGCCTGCGGCACCGACCGCATCACCGAGGTGGTGCTGGCGCGCGGGCTGGCACCCGAGACCGTCGTCGTCAACGTCCAGGGCGACGAGCCGCTCATCGCGCCGGGGCTGATTCGCGACGTCGCCGGCCACCTCGGGACCCGGGAAGGCGCGCAGGTCGCCACCGCCTGCCACCCGGTCGACTCGATGGCCGAGATGCTGAACCCCAATGCGGTCAAGGTGGTGCTGGACCGCGAAGGCAACGCGCTCTACTTCAGCCGCGCGCCGATTCCGTATGCGCGCGACCACTTCGGCGCGTCTGCGCCGTCGCTGCCGGAGGGCCTGCCGGCCTACCGGCACCTGGGCATCTACGCCTATCGGGCCGGGTTCCTGCCGCGCTATTCCGCCCTCGCCCCGAGCCCCCTGGAGCGTTTCGAAGCGCTGGAGCAGCTGCGGCTTCTGTGGCACGGTGAGCGCATCGCGGTGCTGGTCACCGATCAACCCGGCGGGCCGGGCGTGGACACTGCGGCCGACCTGGAGCGGGTGCGCCGGCTGGTGCCGGGGGGCGGGGCGGAAGGAAGTTTATGAGGTCATCAAAAAACACAATAGGACAAATCCGCGGCTGGCCTATGCTGGAGGAAACAAAACGCCAGGGAGGAGACCCATGAAGCTGATCCTGCTCGGCCCGCCCGGCGCGGGCAAGGGCACCCAGGCCGCGTTCATCGCGGCCCGCTACGGGATTCCGCAGATATCCACCGGGGACATGCTGCGCGCCGCGATCAGCGCCGGAACCCCGCTCGGGCAGGCGGCGAAGTCGAAGATGGATGATGGCCAGCTGGTGCCGGACGACATCATCGTTGGTCTGGTGCAGGAGCGGCTGCAGCGGCCCGACTGCGCACACGGATTTCTCTTCGACGGCTTTCCCCGCACCATTCCCCAGGCGCAGGCGATGCGCGACGCGCGGCTGCCGCTCGATTACGTGCTGGAAATCGAGGTCCCCGACGCGGACATCATCGAGCGCATGTCGGGACGGCGCTGCCACGTGCCGTCCGGGCGCACCTACCATGTCGCGTTCAATCCGCCGAAAGTGGCGGGCAAGGACGACGTCACCGGCGAGCCCCTCACGCAGCGCGAGGACGACCGGGAGGAGACGGTGCGCAAGCGCCTTCAGGTCTACCACTCCCAGACCCAGCCGCTGGTGGACTACTATACGAAGTGGGCCGCCGCCGGCGACCGCGCGGCGCCCAAGGTGGTCAAGGTGTCCGGCGTGGGCGGCGTGGAGGAAGTGCGCGACCGGATTTTCGCCGCGCTCGCGTAACCCGGGCGCCGGCCCGCCCGTCCGGCGAGGTTCTTCATGGCAGCGATACCCGATTTCACCGATCAGTGCACGATCAGTACGGCACCGACCGCGCGGCGTTCGAGGACATCGGCGATTGCGTCGGCACGCTGCTGCGCCGGCAGGCCGACACCGCCAAGGACCGCGCCGGCGCCATGTCCGGCGCCGACGCCGACGGCCTGAAGAGCCCGTTCACCCGATTCATCGACTGGTAGGAGGCAGCACCGTGCCCAAGAGGAACGCGTTCTACGCGCAATCCGGCGGCGTCACCGCCGTCATCAACACGTCGGCGGCAGCGGTGATCGAAACCGCACGCAAGTACAAGGACACGATCGGCAAGGTCTACGCGGGGCGCAACGGCATCATCGGCGCGCTGACCGAGGACCTCATCGACACCAGCAAGGAATCCGCCGCCGCGATCCGCGCGCTCCAGCACACACCCGGCGGCGCCTTCGGCTCCTGCCGCTACAAGCTGAAGGGGCTGGAGGAGAACCGCGCCCAGTACGAGCGCCTGATCGAGGTGTTCAAGGCCCACAACATCGGCTACTTCTTCTACAACGGCGGCGGCGACTCGGCCGACACCTGCCTCAAGGTGTCGCAGCTCTCCGAGACGCTGGGCTACCCGGTGCACGCGATCCACGTGCCCAAGACCGTGGACAACGACCTGCCCATCACCGACTGCTGTCCCGGCTTCGGCTCGGTGGCGAAGTATATCGCCGTGTCCACGCGCGAGGCGACGCTGGACGTGGCGTCCATGGCCAAGACCTCCACCAAGGTGTTCGTGCTGGAGGTGATGGGGCGCCATGCCGGCTGGATCGCCGCCGCCGGCGGGCTCGCCTCCGGCAAGGACATGGAACTGCCGATCGTGATCCTGTTTCCGGAGGTGACTTTCGACGAGACCAGGTTTCTCGCCAAGGTCGAATCGATGGTGAAGAAGTTCGGCTACTGCTCGGTGGTGGTGTCGGAGGGGGTCAGGGGCCCGGACGGCAAGTTCCTCTCCGACCAGGGCCTCAAGGACGCCTTCGGCCACGCGCAGCTGGGCGGCGTCGGCCCGGTCATCGCCAGCATCGTGCGCGAGAAATTGAAGCTCAAATACCACTGGGCGGTGGCCGACTACCTCCAGCGCGCCGCGCGCCACATCGCGTCCAAGACCGATGTGGCCCAGGCCTACGCGCTGGGCAAGGCGGCGGTGGAACTGGCGGTGAAGGGCAGGAATGCCGTGATGCCCACCATCGTGCGCAAGTCCGACAGGCCCTACCGCTGGTCCGTCGGCGTCGCCGACCTCAAGGAGGTGGCCAACCGCGAGAAGATGATGCCCAAGAATTTCATCACCGCCGATGGCATGGGCATCTCCGACGCCTGCCGGCGCTACCTCGAGCCGCTGATCCAGGGGGAGGACTATCCGCCCTACAAGAACGGTCTGCCCGTCTACGTCCAGCTCAAGAACGCGGCGGTGCCAAAGAAGCTCAAGACCGGGTTCAAGGTCTAGAACGATTTCACCACGGAGGCACTGAGACACCAAGAAAGGCGAAGTTCTTTACACCGCGAAGGGCGCAAAGGACGCAAAGGGGATCAAGGCTCAAACGAGGACACCATCGTTCCTTAGCGCCCTTTGCGCCCTTTGCGTTTCAGAAAGGTTTTCTTTGTGCCTCCGTGGTAAAAGATCTGCCCAGACCCTAGAGCGAGGGCGACAGCTGCTGGAAGCGCAGGCCGGCTTCGGCGGCTTCTACAATGCCAACTCGGCCAAGCTGATCTCGTCGGAAGTGCAGAAGGAGCATGACCAGGAGGCGGTGGACGGGCTGATCCGGACGCTCGAGCTGGACCGGATCTTCGGGTTTGCGCCGGGCACCCGCTTCGAAGGCGGCTTGGCGCCGGGATCGAAGCGCTGATGGTCCGACCGTCCCCGGCCCGGGTCGCAGCGGGCGGAACAAGGAAGCGTTGACCGCTCCGCTGCCGCCCCGGCACGCGTTCCATCGGCCCCGCGCCCGACTCATGGCGGCACCGTGCCGGGGCACGGTTTTGCGCCTGCTTCCGTATGTTAAAATCGCGGACTTATATCTTATACAAGAGTTTCACACGCCAAGGCAGTAGGGTTCGGGGGCCGGCCCAGATCGGCCCAAACAGATAAAGGGGCATTCTCATGAACGCAGGAATCACGCTCGCGCTGGCGTGCTCGGCGCTGGCGCTGGTGTTTGGCGGCGTTTGGATCAAGGGCATTCTGGCGCTGCCGGACGGCAACGACCGCATGCGCGAGATCGCCGCAGCGATCCAGCAGGGTGCGCAGGCGTATCTCAACCGCCAGTACACCACCATCGGCATCGTCGGCCTGGGCCTGTTCGTGATCATCGGGCTGATTCCGCAGCTGGGCTGGCCCACCGCCTGGGGTTTCTTCGTCGGCGCGCTGCTTTCCGGGCTGGCCGGCTACATCGGCATGAACGTCTCGGTGCGCGCCAACGTGCGCACCGCGGAGGCCGCGCGCAAGGGCCTCGACGCGGCGCTGTCGGTGGCGTTCCGCGGCGGCGCCGTCACCGGCCTGCTGGTGGTGGGCCTCGGCCTGCTGGGCGTCGCCGGTTACTACGCGATCCTCTATTCCAGCGCGACCCACGGCGCCACGGTGCAGGAGATCCTGCGGCCGATGGTGGGCCTGGCCTTCGGCGGCTCGCTGATCTCGATCTTCGCCCGACTCGGCGGCGGCATCTTCACCAAGGGCGCGGACGTCGGCGCCGACCTGGTGGGCAAGGTGGAAGCCGGCATCCCGGAGGACGATCCGCGCAATCCGGCGGTGATCGCCGACAACGTCGGCGACAACGTCGGCGACTGCGCCGGCATGGCGGCGGACCTGTTCGAAACCTACGCCGTGACCGTGATCGCCACCATGCTCATGGGCGGCCTGTTCTTCGCCGGCGCCAAGGCCGCCAACGCGGTGGTCTATCCGCTGGCGCTGGGCGGCGTGTCGATCATTGCCTCCATCATCGGCTGCTATTTCGTCAAGGCGCGCGAGGGCGGCAAGATCATGAACGCGCTCTACCGCGGCCTCGCCGTCTCCGGCGTGCTGGCGCTGATCGCGTTCTATCCGGTGACTCAATGGATGATGGGCGAGAACGGCCAGTACGGCGTCATGCAGCTGTGGGGCGCGGCGGCCATCGGTCTGGTGCTGACCGCGCTGATGGTGTGGATCACCGAGTACTACACCGGCACCGAGTTCAAGCCGGTGCGGCACGTGGCCGAGGCCTCCACCACCGGCCACGCCACCAACATCATCGCCGGCCTCGGCGTGTCGATGAAGGCCACCGCGCTGCCGGTGCTGGCGGTGTGCGCCGCGATCTGGGCCTCGTACGCGCTGGCCGGCCTGTACGGCATTGCCATCGCCGCCACGGCGATGCTCTCCATGACCGGCATCATCGTCGCGCTGGACGCCTACGGGCCCATCACCGACAACGCCGGCGGCATCGCGGAAATGGCCGAGCTGCCGAAGGAGGTGCGCAACGTCACCGATCCGCTGGACGCGGTGGGCAACACCACCAAGGCGGTGACCAAGGGCTACGCCATCGGCTCCGCCGGTCTTGCGGCGCTGGTGCTGTTCGCCGATTACACCCACGCGCTGTCCCATGGCGGCACCACCATCGCCTTCGATCTCTCGGATCACATGGTGATCATCGGGCTGTTCATCGGCGGCCTGGTGCCCTACCTGTTCGGCGCCATGGCGATGGAAGCGGTGGGCCGCGCCGCCGGCTCGGTGGTGCTGGAGGTACGCCGCCAGTTCAGGGAGATCAAGGGCATCATGGAAGGCACCGCCAAGCCCGACTACTCGCGTGCGGTGGACCTGCTCACCAAGTCGGCGATCAAGGAGATGATCATCCCCTCGCTGCTGCCGGTGCTGGTGCCGATCCTGGTCGGCTTCCTGCTCGGACCGAAGGCGCTGGGCGGCCTGCTCATGGGCACCATCGTCACCGGCCTGTTCGTCGCCATCTCCATGACCACCGGCGGCGGCGCCTGGGACAACGCCAAGAAGTACATCGAGGACGGCAACTTCGGCGGCAAGGGCTCCGACGCCCACAAGGCGGCGGTGACCGGCGACACCGTCGGCGACCCGTACAAGGACACCGCCGGCCCGGCGGTGAACCCGCTGATCAAGATCATCAACATCGTGGCGCTGCTGATCGTGCCGCTGATCGTGGCCACCCACTGATACTGGTAGCGCCCGGCACCAAGGCGAGCCCGCGGGCTCGCCTTTTTCATGGCCCCTTCCCCGGCCCCGGGCGCTTCCGTATCATCGGCGCAAACCGTCGGCGCCGGCGCCGAGAAATGCGGGCCGCCGGCCGCAGGACCGGCCTACGGCGAGCGGCCCCGGGAGGGGGCCACGCCATGATCGAAGCCGTCCAACGCATGCCAACCCCCGCCCGGTGGCCCTGGCTGTCGTCGCTGCCTATTCTGGCCTTGGCGGGCTGTGCCGCGCTGGAGGAGGAGCCGCGGCTGGGCGCCGAGGAGCGCGGCTCCGTCGTCAAGGCGGCCAGTTTTTCCCGCGCCCCGGCCAGCGGCAAACCGCCCCCCGGCTGGCAGCCGTGGATCATCCTGCGCTCCAAGCCGCTGACCCGCTACGCGCTGGTGGAGAACCACGGCAAGACCGTACTGCGCGCCGAGGCCCGCACCTCGGCCTCGGGGCTGTACCGCGAGATCCACGTCAACCCGCGCCGCCATCCGATACTCGCCTGGCGCTGGCGCGTCGACGCGCCGGTGCCGGGCGCCGACCCGCGCCAGCGCGCCACTGAGGACGCGCCGGCGCGGGTGCTGGTGGCGTTCACCGGCGATCGCGACCGGCTGGATTTCGGCGAGCGCACCAACATGGCGCTGGCCAAGGCGCTCTCCGGACAGCAGCTGCCCTACGCGACGCTGATGTACATCTGGTCCGAGCAGCTCCCGGTGGGCACCGTGGTGCGGAACCCCCACACCTCCCGTATCCAGATGATCGTCGCCGCCAGCGGCCCGGTGCGGCCCGGCGCCTGGACCGCGCTGGAGCGCAACGTGGCGGAGGATTACCGCCGGGTCTTCGGCGAGGAGCCCGGCGACATCCACGCGGTAGGCGTCATGACCGACACCGACAATACCGCCGGCGAGGCGGTGGCCTACTACGGCGACATCGCGTTCCGCCGCAGGCCCGCGGCCGCCGCGCGCTGACGCGGCGCGCTTTTGCGGCGGTGCCGCGCGCTCGGTTATCATCGGTTCTCCTTTTTCAATCGGTCTCTCCCATGCAAGAGCGCGTTCTCACTCTCGAAGAGGCGAAGTCGGTCGCCGCCGCGGCCGAAGCCTTCGCCGACAGCCACGGCTTCAGCGTGGTCATCGCCATCGTCGACGGCGGCGGCCACCTCCTGTACCTGCAGCGCGAGCACGACACCCAGTTCGGCAGCGTCGAGGTGGCCATGGGCAAGGCCTATTCGGCCGTGGCGTTCAAGCGGCCCACGGTGGCGTGGGAGGAGCGCTTCAAGGAGGGACGCTTCGGCTACCTGCAGATGCCCGGCCTCACCGGCCTGCAGGGCGGAGTCCCCCTGAAGATCGGCGAGGAGATCGTCGGCGGCATCGGCGTCTCGGGCGTCGCCTCCCAGGACGACGAGCGCGTCGCCAAGGCCGGCGCCGACATGCTGCAGACCCTGACCGAGGGCGGCACGCGATGATCTACGCGCTGGGCGACCGGCGGGTCGAGATCCTCGGCGAGGATTTCTTCGTCGCTGACAACGCGACCGTGGTGGGGTCCGTGCGGCTACGCCACAATGCCAGCGTATGGTTCAACTGCGTCGTGCGCGGTGACAACGATGTCATCACCATCGGCGAGAACTGCAATGTCCAGGACGGTTCCGTGCTGCACACCGACGAGGGCGTGCCGCTCATGCTGGAGCGCAACGTGTCGGTGGGGCACATGGTGATGCTGCATGGCTGCCACATCGGCACCGGCAGCCTGATCGGCATCAAGGCGGTGATTCTCAACGGCGCCCGCGTCGGCAGGAACTGCCTGATCGGCGCCAACGCGCTGATCCCCGAGGGCAAGGAGATTCCCGAGGGCTCGCTGGTGGTGGGCTCTCCCGGGAAGGTGATCCGCAGGCTCTCGGAAGAGGAGATCGCCCGGATCAACCGGATCGCCGATCATTACGTGGAGAACTTCAAGTGCTACAAGGCGGGGTTCCGCGCCGACGCGCGCTGATCCGCGTCCGTTGCCGGGAATCCCGCCCGGACCGAGGACGATGACTCGTACCAGACTGCTGCTGGGCGCCAGCGGCGCGGCCGCCGTAGCCGGCGTCGCCATCGCGCTTTATGCCACCCACGCGCTCGGCATGCGGCCGTGTCCGCTGTGCATTCTGCAGCGCATGCTGTTCGCCGCCTTCGCGCTGATCGCGCTCACCGGGGCCATCTGGCCGGCGCAGCCGCTCGCCGCGGCGGCGGGCGTCATCGCGCTCACCGGCGCGGGCGTGGCCGGTTGGCAACTGTACATCGAGGCGAACCCCCTGCAGGCGACATGCGGTCTGGGACTGGACGAGCCCTGGTGGGAGACGCTGGCGTACTGGGCCGGCGAGCAGGTGCCGTTCCTCTTCAACCCCACCGGCGACTGCGCCGCGGGCTACAAGCTGCTGGGCGTGAGCTTTGCCGCCTGGAGCCTGCTGCTCTTCATGGCGCTCGTCCTCGCGAGCACCGCCGCGTTGCCCCGCCGCCAAGCCTGAGCGCATTGCGGGCGGCACGCCGACAGCGCCGCGCGCACAGCGCGCGTGGAACGGCAGCCTCCACGGCAACGGGCACGAAAGCTGCTTCTTCAGAACCGGGGGCGCCCGCGCCGCGTCGATCCGACGTCAGCTAGGGCAAGATCGCCTGCAGCGCGCGCCGCCCACCTCCCGCTGAATCGTATTTGTTCCCAAGCGCTTGGCGCCCAAGCGGCACCCGGCCAACCGGGCAATTTCTCCCACTTTGTAAGATTTTGTATTTCGCCTGCCGCGTTTTGCGTTGTTTAACAAAACCGGGATGTCCCGCGTGCTCTCGCCCCGCGGGCGCCGGCATCCGTCGCCGTTTATGACACCCGGCTGACCATCCGTCGGTCATCCATTCCCTCCGCTTGTCCCAGATGTTGAACTTGGGACGCCATGTCGAGAACACGTCAGATTCGGTCGACGCACCTGCCGCTTTCGAGGTCCTGCGGGATCTCGGAGAGAGGATCATGCAGCGCCAGTTGAACGCCTGCGCGCCGTGCGGTACTACCGCCGGACGACCGCCCGCGTCGCGTCCGCGAGGCTTCACGCTGATCGAGAACCTGATGGCGCTGCTACTGTTTTCGGTCGGCATTCTCGGGTTCGTGGGAATCCAGGCGTTCATGATGACGAACAACATCGACGCCAAGTACCGCGTCGACGCCTCGTTCCTCGCCAACGACATCGTCAGCCGGATGTGGACCGACCGCGCCAACCTGGCCAACTACGTCACGACGCCCGGCACCGCCAACCCGACGACCGCAGCCTGGAGCACGCAGATCGGCAGCACGCTTCCCGCCGGTACCGGACGCGTCCAGCTCGCGACCGAGCCCAACGACGTGACCGAGGTGACGGTGACCGTGACCTGGCAGCCGCCGGGCGCGCCCGCGCCGCACCAGTTCATCACCATCTCCCGCATAGCCCCTCCGGAGACGCCGTGAGCACGCCCGGGCCCCTTGCCGGCCGCCTGCGCGGCATGAGCCTGGTCGAACTGCTGGTGGGCCTCGCTCTCGGACTTCTGATCGTGCTGGCGATCACCCGCGCGTTCGCCGTGTTCGAAGGCTACAAGCGCACCACCACCGGCGGCGCGGACGCTCAGATCAACGGCGCCATCGCGCTGTCCCTGATCGAGCGTGAGGTACGCATCGCGGCCTACGGCATGGCCGACCTGGGCGTCTTCGGCTGCGCCGTGCGCAGCTACAACAAAAACCGCAACCCGCCGGATCTCAACTTTCTGATCGCGCCGGTGGTCATCACCCAGGGCACCTCCGGCGCGCCCGATGCGGTGACTGTCATATTCAGCGATTCCGAGGGTCTGCCGGTGGCGGTTCCGTTTCAGCAGCAGTCGGGCGCGTCGGCGAACTACAAGGTGGACAACCGTGCCGGCTTCGGCGTCGGCGACCTGGTGCTGGCCGTGGAAGGCGGCAAGGATTGCACCGTGGCCGAGGTCACCGACCTGCCCGGCACGCCCGGCCAGACCGACGTGGTGATCCACAACTCCGGCATGTACAAGAACGACCAGGGCGACATGGTGGAGTCCACCTGGAACAAGCCCAGCGGGCTCGGCGTGACCTACGACAAGGGCGTTCTCTACAACCTGGGCAAAGCGCCCAACAGCAACGAGTACCGTGTCGAAAGCGCCAACCTGGTCGTGCGCGAGTGGCTCGGCGCCACGGGCAGCACGCCGCTCCCGGTGGTCGCCAACGTCGTCGACCTGCAGGCGCAGTACGGGAAGGACACCGACAGCGACGGCGTCGTCGACACCTTCGACGAAGTCACACCCGCCACGCCCGCGGGCTGGGCCCAGGTGCTGGCGGTGCGCGTCGCGGTCGTCAGCCGCAGCGGCCACTACGAAAAGACCGAGGTTTCCCCGCCCGCCATCGAGCTCTGGCCCGGGGGCCCCACGTTCAACCCCGATGCCGGCGCCCGCCACTACCGCTATCGCGTCTACAGCACCGTGGTACCGCTGCGAAACATGATCTGGAGGCCCGTATGATGACGCACTTCCTACGCGCCGCCCCCGGCGCTGCGCGCCAGCGCGGCGTCACCATGTTCGTCGCGCTGATCGCGCTGGTGGTCATGTTCATGGCCGTCCTGACCCTGGTGCGTTCGGTGGACACCGGCAACCTGATCGCCGGCAACCTGGCGTTCAGGGCCAACGCGGTGCAGGCCGCCGACCAGGGCGTCGAGGCCGCCATCACCTGGCTGCGCACCAACAGCGGCGGCGGCACGCTGCACGCGTCCAACCCGGCGGAAGGCTACGTCGCGCATCGCGAGGATCCCCTCTCGACCCAGAGCTGGGACCAGTTCTGGGCCGATCTCGCGACCGCCAATCAGGTGAAGGCGCTGCCGGCGAACTCGATCGACACCACGGTCTCGTACGTGATCCACCGCCTGTGCAGCGTCGACGGCGATCCCAACGCCATCGGCAACCTCTGCGTCAACAGCCTCGGCGGCACCTCGTCGCCGGGCAGCGGCAAGGGCGCGGGCAAGATCCAGCTCGGCGGATCGCCGCAGTATTACTACCGCGTCACCACCCGCGCCGTCGGCCCCCGCAACACGGTGAGCATGGTCCAGGTGATCGTCCTCATCTGAAAAGTTCCGGAACCCGGAGACTGCAAAATGAAACCCCTGTTCCGCCCGCCGTCGCGCAAGCTTGGAGCCAAACGCCTCGCCTTCGCCCTGCTCGCCCTGGCCACCGCCATGGTCGTGCCGCCGCGGGCGGCCGCCTCGACGGACCTCGCCACCTCGCCGCTGATCACCTCGAGTTCGTCCACCGTGCGTCCGAACGTCATGTTCGTGCTCGACGATTCCGGCAGCATGGGCTGGGCATTCATGCCGGATTCGGTGAAGGGCCGCAACGACAGCCGCTGCTACAAGAACCACCTCTACAACTTCGTCTACTACAATCCGGACTTCATCTACCAGCCGCCGGTCGACGCGGCCGGTCTGGCGTTTCCCAACGCCAGCTTCTACGGCGCCCGCTACAATGGTTTCGACTCCGGGTCATCGACGGTCGATCTGTCCACCAGCTTCCGCGCCTACGACGACAACACCAGCGACGGCAACGGCGACGACACGGCACAGGCGGCGTACTACTACAAGTACACCGGCAGCGGCGCGGCGGCCCCGGGCACCTGCTATTCCGACAGCCGCTATACCAAAGTCACCGTCAACAGCACGTCCGGGCCGGGCGGCACCGACGAGCGCCAGAACTTCGCCAACTGGTACAGCTACTACCGCACCCGCATGCTGATGATGAAAAGCGCAGCGGGACGGGCGTTCAGCGCCCTCGACGACAAGTACCGCGTCGGGATGACGACGATCAACAACACCAACTACAGCAGCAACGGGCCCGAGTTTCTCTCGATCGACGCGTTCACGGCGACGCAGAAGTCCGATTTCTTCTCGACCCTGTACGGCGTTCCGCCCAGCGGCCGGACGCCGCTGCGCACGGCCCTCGACCGCGTCGGCAAGATGTACCAGGACCCCTCGTCGATCGGCGCGCGGGACCCCCTCGAGTACTCCTGCCAGCAGAACTTCACCATCCTGTCCACGGACGGTTTCTGGAACGACAGCTTCAGCGGCATCGGCAACCACGACAACAACGCGACCAGCTCCCCGCGGCCGATGTACGACGGCGGCTACTCCGGGAGCCAGGACACGCTGGCGGATATCGCCATGTACTACTACGTGACCGACCTGCGCACGGGGGGCGCCACGGGCGCGCTCGGGACGGATGTGTCGGCCAACAACGTCCCTCCCAACGGCAAGGACACCGCCACGCACCAGCACATGACGACCTTCACGCTGGGGCTCGGCGCGAACGGCGTGCTCAAGTATCAGCCGGATTACGAGACCGCCGCGTCGGGGGATTACCACAAGATCCGCACTGGCGCGGTGAGCGGCTGCAACGGCTGGACGCCGGACAACAAGTGCAACTGGCCCGTCCCCAGCTCCAACAACCTGCGCACCATCGATGACCTCTGGCACGCGGCGGTGAACGGACGCGGCACCTATTTCAGCGCCCAGAATCCGGATTCCCTGAGCGCGGGGCTCTCCGGCGCGCTCGCCGGGGTTTCGGTGCGCACCGGTACCGCGGCTGCCGCCTCCACCAGCAACCCCAACGTCACCGCCGGCGACAACTTCGTATTCAGCTCGACGTTTCGCACCGTCAAGTGGGACTCGGAACTGGTGGCCGAGCTGATCGACCTCACCACCGGGGCCATCGTGGGCGCTCCGGTGTGGTCGGCCCAGGCCCAGCTCGATACCAAGATGGCGACCAATCCGTCGTCGCGCCGCGTCTACCTGATGGCGAGCGGCGCCACCGGCGGCCTCAAGGACTTCAGCTGGACCAATCTCAGCGCCGCCCAGCAGGCGTTCTTCGATGCCACGCGCCTGACGCAGTATCCGTCGTTCTCCGCGACGCAAAGGACCACGGCCACCGGCGCCAGTCTGGTGAATTTCGTGCGCGGCGACGCGCAATTCGAGGACCAGCCCTCCAACACCAACCCGGATAAGCGCCTCTATCGTGACCGCGAGCACGTGCTGGGCGACATCGTCAGCTCCGACGCGGCCTACGTGAAGGTGCCCCCGTTCAACTACGCCGATCCGGGTTACGCCGCATTCAAGAGCGGCAAGACCAGCCGGCAGGCGGCGCTCTACGTGGGCGCCAACGACGGCATGCTGCATGCCTTCGACGCCACCACCGGCGCCGAACTCTGGGCGTTGGTGCCAACCCCGGTACTGCCAAACCTCTACAAGCTGGCCGACCAGGACTACGCCAACCTGCACCAGTACTACGTCGACGGTTCGCCCGCGGTCGGCGACATCTGCGTGGCGGACTGCGCCCTCTCCAGCGCCCAGTGGCGCACCATCGTGGTCGGGGGCCTCAATCTCGGCGGGCGCGGCTATTTCGCGCTCGACGTCACGGACCCTGCCAACCCGGTCGGCCTGTGGGAGTTCACGGTCGCCGACGACGCCGACGTCGGTTTCAGCTTCGGCAACCCGATCATAACCAAGCGCGCCGACGGCCGTTGGGTGGTGCTGGTCACCTCCGGCTACAACAACGTCTCCCCGGGCAGCGGCGAGGGTTTCCTTTTTGTCCTTGACGCGCTCAGCGGCGTGGTGCTCGACAAGATCGGCACCGGCGTCGGGACCACCTCCACGCCGAGCGGACTGGCCAAGATCAACGCCTGGGTCAACAACGCCAGTGTCGACAACACTGCGCAGCGCGTCTACGGTGGTGACCTGGAAGGCAACCTGTGGCGCCTCGACATCAACGACAGCGTGGGCGCGCCCGGAAAAGAGGCGCTGCGGCTGGCCCAGTTCGGCGTCGGCGCCAACACCCAACCCGTCACTGCCAAGCCCGAGCTGGGGGAAGTGAACGGGTTCGCCGTCGTCTACGTCGGCACCGGGCGCTACCTCGGCCTGAGCGACCTGATCGACGCCTCTCAGCAATCGCTGTACGCCATCCGCGACGACCTGAGCGGCGCCAGCCTCGGCAACGTGCGCACGCCTGGCACGCTGGTTCAGCAAACTTTGACCGACGTCACCGTCACCGGCGGCGAGCGGGTGCGCACTTCCAGTTCCAACCTCGTGGATTTCGCCACTCAGGCAGGCTGGTATATCGACTTTCCCGATCCGGGGGAGCGCTCGGTGACGGACCTCTCGCTCGACCTCGGCACGCTGAGCCTGACCACCAACGTGCCCACGGGCGACGCTTGCGCGGTGGGCGGCTACAGCTGGGTCTACTTCCTCGACTACCGCACCGGCCAGGCGGTGACGTCGGCGGCCAGCCAGATCGCGGGCCGTTTCCTCGGCAACACGCTCGCCACGCGCCCCGTGGTGGTGAAGCTGCCCAGCGGCAAGGTGGTGGCGCTGATCCGATCCTCCGCCGGCACGACGCTGGTGCGGGAGGTTCCGATCGGCACCTCGAGCCGGCCCACGAAGCGCGTGACCTGGCGCGAGCTGTTCCGCTAAGCGCGCGGGCAGCCCACCATTGCAAGTCCGGCCGCGTTCACTCCCCGTGGTCGGGCTTGGTTTTCTCGGCCTTCAGGCTCAGGAAATAGCTGAGCGCCGCCACCACCAGGGCGATGCCGGCGCCGAAGCGCAGCAGGTCGCGCTCGCCGTCCCAGGTCACCACCTGGCCCAGGAACAGCACCGCCATGACGACGATCACCACGCCGGTCAACTTGTTCTTGAGGTCGTCCAGGTCGCGGATCACCAGCCACTCGGGCAGCGCCAGCGTCGGGTTGATGAACAGCTCGTACAGACCCAATGCGATGATGTAGAACACGGTGGCCAGCAGGAACAGGTCCACCACCTCGATGAACGCCAGTGCCAGCGCCTTGGCGCCCTTGCTGCTCACCTTGGCCTCGCGCACCGCGTCCACCACCAGCATCACCACCTCGATGCCGCCGTAGATCATCAGCGCGCTGGCGGCGACGAACGAGCCGGCGACGCCGATCACCACCAGATAGCGGGTGGCGGCGAAAAGCCGGCTGCGGATCGGCGGGTCCTGCACGGGTCGCTATCCTCAGTGGACCGCGCTCAGGCGATGGTGACTTGTTTGCTCAGGTAGACATCCTGAATTGCGTTGAGCAGCTCGATGCCGTCCTTGAACGGCTTCTGGAACGCCTTGCGCCCCGAGATCAGGCCCATGCCGCCGGCGCGCTTGTTGATCACCGCGGTGCGCACCGCCTGCGCCAGGTCGCCGGCGCCCTTGGATTCGCCCCCCGAGTTGATCATGCCCGCGCGGCCCATGTAGCAGTTGGCCACCTGGTAGCGCACCAGGTCGATGGGGTGGTCGGTGGTGAGCTCGGAATAGACCTTGGGGCTGGTCTTGCCGAACTTGAGCGCGTTGTAGCCGCCGTTGTTCTCCGCCATCTTCTGCTTGACGATGTCGGCCTGGATCGTGACCGACAGGTGGTTGGCTTGGCCGGTCAGGTCGGCAGCGAGATGATAGTCCTTGTCCTTCTTGAACTCGCTGTTGCGCAGGTAGGCCCAGAGGATGGTGGCCATGCCCAGTTCGTGGGCATGCTCGAACGCGTCCGTGATCTCCTGAATCTGCCGGTGCGACTCCTCCGAGCCGAAATAGATCGTCGCGCCCACCGCCACCGCGCCCATCTCGAACGCCTGGTCCACCGAAGCGAACAGGATCTGGTCGTAGGTATTGGGATAGGAGAGGAACTCGTTGTGGTTGATCTTCACGATGAACGGGATCTTGTGGGCATACTTGCGCGCCACGATGCCCAGCACGCCGAGGGTGGAAGCCACCGCGTTGCAGCCCCCCTCGATCGCCAGCTTGACGATGTTCTCCGGGTCGAAAAAGGCCGGATTGGGCGCGAACGACGCGCCGGCCGAGTGCTCGATGCCCTGGTCCACCGGCAGGATGGAAACATAGCCGGTGCCGCCAAGGCGGCCGTGGTCGAAGAGCTGCTGCATCGAGCGCAGCACGCCCGGCTTGCGGTCGCTGGCCGATAGCACGCGGTCGACGTAATCCGGCCCGGGAAGATGCAACGACGCCTTGGGAATGCCCGAGCAGGTGTACCCCAGCAGGTTGGCGGCTTCGGCGCCCAGCAGCGCCTCGATATCAGTGCGGGTCCTGGCAGCGGCCATGAGATACCTCCGAATTAAAGCGGTAACAGGGGGAAGAGTCGCGAATTATCGCCCAATCGCCGACCCCGGCGAAATCGGGCAGCGCCGGCCACCGGGGCGGGCGCCCGTTCGTTGACACTGCGCCGCGGCGGCAACTAGACTCGATTAGCTTCCCGCCGCGCGACAAAAACCAGTCAAAGGAGAGAATCCCATGCGCACGCTCATCGCAGCCGCCGTCCTGGCGCTGGCCGCCGCCCCGTTTTCCCTGTCGGCCCGCGCCGCCGACTACCGCGCCGAGTACCGCCTGTCCACGGTGCTGGGCACCGCCTTCCCCTGGGGCAAGGCCGGCGAGCGCTGGGCCGAGCTGGTGAAGCAGAAGACCGACGGCCGCATCAACATCAAGATGTATCCCGGCACCAGCCTCGTGGGCGGCGACCAGACCCGCGAGTTCTCGGCGATCCGCCAGGGCGTGATCGACCTCGCCATCGGCTCCACCATCAACTGGTCGCCCCAGGTGAAGGAGCTGAACCTGTTCTCGCTGCCGTTCCTGATGCCCGACTACAAGGCCATCGACGCCCTGACCCACGGCGAGGTAGGCAAGGACCTGTTCGCCATTCTCGAGCGGCAGGGCGTGGTGCCGCTCGCCTGGGGCGAGAACGGCTTCCGCGAGCTGTCCAACTCGCGCAAGCCCGTTCGCACGCCCGACGACATGAAAGGCATGAAGTTCCGGGTCGTGGGCTCGCCGATCTTCATCGACACGTTCACCGCGCTGGGTGCCAATCCGACCCAGATGAGCTGGGCCGATGCCCAGCCGGCCCTTTCCAGCAAGGCGGTGGACGGCCAGGAGAATCCGCTGTCGATTTTCGTCGCGGCCAAGCTCGCGAACCTGGGGCAGAGCCACCTGACGCTGTGGGGCTACGTCGCGGATCCGCTGATCTTCGTGGTCAACAAGGAGGTGTGGGCGAGCTGGTCGCCGCAGGACCGCGAGGCGGTACGCCAGGCGGCGATCCAGGCCGGCCGCGAGAACGTCGAACTGGCGCGCAAGGGCATCGCCGCGCCGGACGACACCGTGATCAAGCAGATCGAGGCCGGCGGCGTGCAGGTCTCGCGCCTGACGCCGGAGCAGCACAAGGCATTCCAGCAAGCGACGAAGAGCGTTTACGCCAAGTGGTCCAAGACCATCGGCGAAGGGCTGGTGAAGAAGGCCGAAGCCGCGATCGCCAAGCGCTGACGGGTGCAGGGTGAGCGGTGACACCGCCGCGGGGCCGCCGCGACCGGATCGCCAGGACCCGAAACCGGACCGCCTGATGCGCTCGCTCCGCCTGGAGCGGGCGCTGATGGCGGGCACCATGGCCCTGTTGTGCGTCATCACCATGGGCAACGTGGTGGTGCGTTATTTCACCAGCATCTCGTTCGCGTTCACCGAGGAAGTCTCGGTGTTTCTGATGGTGTTCATGACGCTGCTGGGCGCCTCCAGCGCGTTCGCCGGCGGCAAGCACATCAACGTCGGACTGCTGCTGGAGCGTCTGCCGGCGGGCGGACGCCGGGCGGCGCGCCTGCTGGCGCTGACGGCGGCAGGCCTGATGTTCGCCACGCTCGCCTGGTACGGCGCTCGCATGGCCTACGACGACTACCGCTACGAAGTCACCACGCCGGCGCTGGGCATCGCCCAGTGGCTGTACACCGTGTGGCTGCCGCTGCTGTCGCTCCTGATCCTGCTGCGGCTCGCCCAGCTGGCGCGGCGCGAGTTCGCCGGCGACTGAGCATGGACTGGCTGCTCTTCGGCGTGTTTTTGCTGCTGATGGTGGCCGGCGTGCCGCTGTCGGTGTGTCTGGGTCTCGCCGGCGCCGCGGCGATCGGCACCGCCGGACTCGGCATGATGTCGGTGCCCACCAGCGTCTACAGCGGCATCGCCAAGTATCCGCTGCTGGCGGTGCCGGTGTTCGTGCTCGCGGGCATGATCTTCGAGCGCTCGGGCGTGGCCCGCTCGCTCATCGACTTCGCCGAGAGCATCGTCGGCCGCAGCCGCGGCGGGCTGGCGGTGGCGGCGGTGCTGGTGTGCATGATCCTGGGCGGCATTTCCGGTTCGGGGCCCGCGGACGCAGCGGCGGTGGGCGCAGTGATGATCCCGGCGATGCTGAAGGCTGGCTACCCGAAGCCGTTCTCCGCCAGCGTCATCGCCGCCGGCGGCGCCACCGCCATCCTGATTCCGCCCTCCATCGCGCTCATCATCTACAGCCTGCTGGTACCCCAGGCGTCGGTGCCGGCACTGTTCGCCGCCGGCATCGTCCCCGGCCTGCTGGCGGGCGTGGCATTGATCGGGGCCGTCGTGCTGCTGAGCCTGCGCCATGGTTTCGGCGGTCTGCGTGAAGGCGAGGTACCGCCGTTCTGGCGCAGCCTGCGCGAAGCGAGCTGGGGGCTTGCGGCACCGGTCATCATCCTGGGCGGCATGAGGAGCGGTTTGTTCACGCCCACCGAGGCGGCCGTGGTGGCGGTCTTTTACGGGCTTGCGGTGGGCGTCCTGGTCTACCGGGCGCTGGACTGGCGCAAGCTCTACGAGCTGCTGGTGGACGCCGCCGAGATCTCGGCGGTGATTCTGCTCATCATCGGGCTGGCCAGCGTGTTCGCCTGGGCGAGCAGCACGCTGGGGACCTTCGACCATCTGGCGAAGGCGCTGATCGGCACCGGCGCCTCGCCGCTCATGGTATTGCTGGCGATCATGCTCCTGCTGCTGCTGTCCGGCATGTTCCTGGACGCCATCTCGATCTACTTCATCTTCCTGCCGCTGCTGGTGCCGATTGCGCTGGCCTTCGACTGGGATCTGGTATGGTTCGGCATCTTGATCACGATGAATCTCGCCATCGGCCAGTTCACGCCGCCGCTGGCGGTGAACCTGATGGTGACGGCGAAGATCGCGCAGGTGCCGATCGAGACCACGGTGCCGTGGGTCGTGTGGCTGATCGGTGCCATGCTGGTTGCGCTACTGGTGGTGGCGCTGGTGCCGGAGCTGAGCCTCGCGCTGCCGCGGGCCATGGGTTTTCTCTGACGACACCTTCTCCCGCGGCGCGATCGGGACGATACTGCGGGAGTCCAAAACCACGAGGGTGCCGCGTGGTCAAGCTCAGCTTCCGGATCCGAACCCGCAGCGGCACGCCGGCGGACAGCGTCACGATCCAGGCGCAGAACCGGGAAACGGCCGAGCGCCGGCTGCGCCAGATGTACCTGGACTGCGAAATCCTGGAGTGTCGATCAGGACCGGCCGCTGCGGCGGCAGCTTCTTCCTGTGATGGAGGCGAGAAATGCGACTTGAAGGCTCGTGCCACTGCCAGGCGGTGACGTTCCGCGTCGACTCCCGCACGCCCTACCCCTACCTGCGCTGCTACTGCTCCATCTGCCGCAAGACCGCGGGCGGCGGCGGTTATGCCATCAACATCATGGGACTCACCTCGACGCTGAAACTGAGCGGCCGCAAACACGTCGGCGTGTACCACGCCCGGCTCGGCGTCGGCGCCGACGGCCAGCCCGAGGCGAGCCCGGGGCGGCGGCATTTCTGCCGCGAGTGCGCCTCGGCGCTCTACATCTGGGACCCGCGCTGGCCGCGCTGGGTCTACCCGTTCGCCTCCGCCATCGACACACCGTTGCCGAAACCCCCGGAGCGCGTGCACGTGCTGCTGGACTCGATCGCGCCGTGGGTGGACCGCCCGCGCGCCGGCAAGCATGACCGCTGCTTCGCCGAGTGGCCGGAGGAGGCCATCATCCAATGGCACCGGCGTCACGGCCTCTACGGCTAGCGCGATCAGACCAGTGCACGCAGCATCGGCAGCGCCAGCCAGGCGACCAGCGCGGCGCCCCCGAGAAAGAGCGACCACAGCAGTGCCGCGCGCGCCATGCGCCGGAGTTTCATCCGAACCGCCCGCTCGCGCCGCGCGCCGTTCCCGCGGCGGGCATCAATGGTAGCGTCCGCCGGCCGGTTTCCCGCTCTCGCCCGGGGGGCGGCCCGGGCAGGCATGGGCGGCCCACTCCCCGCACAGGCCGGCGCACATCTGGCGCAGCACGGAGGGCGCCTCCGCGTGCCCGCGAATCGCCTCCATGTGCCGCAGCACCATGAGCGCGATCCGCGGACACGGCGTGCGATGGTAGCAGCTCATGAGATAGAGCAGCGCGCTGGTGAGGGTTTCGACGCGGCTTGTGGTCGGATCAATGACGGGTTTCGACATGCGCGATCTCCGGGTATACGGTTACGGGCAATCGGGACGCGGGCGCGTTTTCCGGCGCCAGGAGCGGGCCACGGCCTTGAGCACGCGCAACCCGGTTCACCTTCACCTGCTTGGGCGCGGCGAAGATCGACGCCACGCGCGGGCCCTTGCCGCGCCGACACGGCACCGGAAGCGCGCCGCTGGCGGTGAGCACGAACGCATTGTGGCGGGTCCACGCGCGGAACGCCGCGAGCGATACCCACACGCTCCAGAGCAGGTGGGACGGCGCGCTGTGGGCGGCGCGGGCCACCTCGACCTTGTTGCAGCCGCGCTGCGCGGCCATCAGTCCCGCAAGCCGCGCGCAGCGCGCGTCGAACGCGTCGCGCCACGCGGGCAGGACAAAGAAGTACTCCTCGACGACGATCATCGCGGCGCTCCTCAGTGCAGCGCCGCGCCGGCGGCGCGCTCGTGCTTCTGCGCCTGGTAGAGCAGGTCGTACCACTGGGCGACGAGCCGGCGGCAGACCTCCCGCAGCAGCGGCGGCACCGACGCGTCGGGATGGCTCTCCACCGCCTGCAGCTGGCGGATGACGAGCTGCGCCTGCGTCGGGCAACCTACCTGCGCGTGCCGCGTCATCAGGTGCAGCGCGGATGCCAGCAGCGCGGCGGGATCGGGAAGATTCGAGACCGGGTCGGACATCGGCTACCTCCATCCATCAAACGCAACGGGAATCGGGCGGCACACCGGCGATTCGCTGCGCAGTACCCGGCAATCGTGCGCCCCTTCTCGCCCTTGGCTGGCTGCCGAAGCGGCTTCGCTGGCTGGGGCTGATCGAGCTCTTAGCCAAGATATCTGCTGAACAAAGCGCGATCTATTGAGAATGATAATACGTCTCATTTGTATAGTCAAGCCACACGACGCGAATACTCCTCCTGCGGCCCGTCCTACAGGCGATCGATTTTCGTTCGCCATCGCGCTTGCTGTGCTGATGGCCGCTCGCATAGGCGCCCCCGTCGGCATGGCCGGCTGCCCATGCGTGGCTTTTCGCCAGCACGATCGGGGCGGTCGAGGCCATTCGCGCCAACACCCGGGCGCGGCGCGCCGTTACCCGTCCGGTGAAGAATCAGTTGGGGAGCAGGAGTCCCCGGACCACAGCGCGTTCGCTTGAGTCTCGACCCAGCGGCCGATGTTCGGATGCGGCATCAGCGGCCGGGCAAACCGGTACGCGAAGCCACAGGCGGTTCTCGCATTCGTCATTGGGACCGTGCGCGATGAGGACCGCGCTGGTCGTCGCGGAGTCCGCGGTCACCGATCGAGCGCGTTCCAGCGGAACCTCGCTCACCAGGGGATGCGCATCCATCGCCCCGGCGAGCCGGAACGTCGCCGAGCTGGACACGAAGACCAGCGATGCAGCGGCCGCCAGTGCCCCATAGCGCAGGCGGCACTTCATGCTCCGAACTCCTCCGGCCGTTCCCCGCGTCGCCGGATCCTGCTGCCCACACGATGCGTCGAGCAAGCCGTCGGGGCCCGCCTCCGGCCGCCGCCTCGGCGGCGGGCCAGCCACAGAAACGCGCCGGCGCCGGCCACGGTTGCGAAGGACATCGCGGTCAGCGTCGCCCGAAGTGCAAGCTCGATTTCGCGGCCCGCCGGCGCCGGCAGTTGCCGGTCCGCGGCTGCCCTGACGCGGCCCCGCGCGGTCATGCCATCGGGCCCTCGGACCACGACGATCGCATTCGCCGGGAAATCGGCCTCCTGCCTCGCCAGCCGGACCGTCGCCTGGAACGGAAGCCCATGCATCACGAGTCGTGCCGGACCGTTCGCGTTCACCTTCTCGATCTCCACACTGGCGACGTTGGGCATGCAGCCAGCGCACGCGATTTGCGCAATGACCATGTCGCTCCTGGTCATGCGATCCACCGCCAAGGACACCGTTCCCGCCCAAGGCCCGGCGACAAAGGTTCCGGCGAAGCGCTCCTGCGCGAAGCGGGGGCCGTAGATCACTTGGACGTGATACCACCCGAAGCCGACCGCAAGAAGCATCACGGCCAGGGACATGCCAAGCCCGAAGCGATTCATTCGCGCGCATCCACCGTCGCGATGTTCAACGGATCGCCGGCCGGCTGCTGGGCATAGCGCTTCGCGCGCTGCGCCCGCGCCGGGTCGGCCGCGGTCATGGCGCGCATGCCACAAAGATACGCGCCGGTGAGCACCATGCCCGAGAGGCCCAGGCCGAACACGAACCAGACCAGCTTGCTCGCAATCCCCCCGAAGTCGCCGAAGTGCAATGGGTCGGCCATATGCAGCCAGTAGTGCAGCGCGGGCAGCGTCTCCGCGCGCTGGAGCGCGAGCACCTCGGCGGTACGGGGATGCAACGCCACGCGGTTCGCCCGGTCCCGCACGAGCCAGGCACGGGCTTGGCCTACGAATACGATTGGATCGTTCGGCCGCTGGGGAAAAATCACGCCGCGGATCGAGAAGTCGGGAAACGCATCTTGCGTAGCCGCCTCCAGCCGCACGAAATCCGATGCGGGAAGGAAGGGTCCGTACTGCGCGAGCCCATCACGTTCGACCGGCGGGGTGGCCGTCGGCGTGTCGAGCACGCGGTGCCCAGCGTCGCTGGCGAGCCTCTCGGCGAGGTACCAGACGCCCGTAACGCCGATTACGAGCACGAACCACAGCGACCACGCGCCGGTGAGGCGGTGGAGATCGGACCAAAATACCCGCGGGCCATGGTCGCGGCGCAGCCGGAAGAAACCCCGCCACCACCTGCGGTAGAACACCAGCGCGGTAATCATCGACATCAGCAGTGGCACCGCCAGGATCGTCACCAGATAGATGCCTGCTCTCGGCACGAACAGCCAGCGATGGAAGTCCTGCAGGAACCGCTGCACCGAAAGCCACGCCGCTTCGCCGGTGACGCGCGCCGCGTAGGGATCGACGAAGATGCGGCGCAGCTCGCCCGCCGCGGTGCGCACCACCAGGGTGTCGGCGAAACGCGGCCCTGCGCCCGCCGTGAGGTAGAGCGGCTGCACGTCGGCGCGTGCGGCGAGTGCCGCCGCGATCACCTGCGCCCACGGCGCCCGTTCCGCCGTCGGCGGGACCCGCAACGCAGGCGTGACGAGCCAGTCGATCTCGTGGGCCAGCGTCGCCAGCGTGCCGGTGAACAGCACCAGGAACAAGAGCAGCCCGAGCTGCATCCCGATCCAGCCATGGATGGCAAACATCCGTCGTTTGGTCGGGCGCACGCGCCTGCCCTCACAGCGTCACTTCCAGCGTCGCCATAAACGTGCGCGGCGCGCCGGGATAGATCTCGGTGCGCGACACCGGCGCCTCGATGTATTCCTTGTCGAACACGTTGCGCACGCCCAAGGTGGCACGCCAGCTGCTGGCGCGGTAGAAGACGGACGCGTCGGCGCGCACGTAACCCGGCACCTCGAAGCTGTTGGCGAGGTCACCTTCGCGATCGCCCACGGCGAAGACGCCTGCGCCGAACCCCAACCCGCGCCACCCGCCGGTACGCCCGCTCGTAGGTGGCCCACAAGCTCCCGGACAGTCGCGGCACACCCTGGATGCGATTGCCCGGCGTGAACCTGTTGTCCTTGGTGATCTCGGCGTCGGTGTAGGCGGCCGACGCGATCAGGCTCCAGCCGTCGCCCAGTTCGCTGGCGACGTCCAGCTCCACGCCACGGGAGCGTTGCTCGCCGGTCTGGATTGAGAACCCCGGATTCACCGGGTCGGCCGTGCCGACGTTCTTGCGCTTGATCTGGTAGATCGCGAGCGTCGCCCCCAGGCGCCGGTCCAGGAGGTCGGCCTTGATCCCCGCTTCGTACTGTTCGCCGGTTTCCGGATCGAACGGGCGGCTGTCGAAGGTGACGTCGGCGACGGGCTTGAACGATTGCGAGTAGCTCGCGTAGGCCGATGCCCAGGCGGCAAGGTCATACATGATCCCCGCGCGCGGCGAGAATTCGCGGTCGCCCTGGGACAGTTCGGCCCCATTGGTCACCGTGGTCTGGTCCGCATCGTCGTAGCGGATGCCCAGGAGCAGCTTCCAACGCTCGCCGATCCAGATCTGATCCTGCAGGTAGAGCGCCGCGTACTCGATGCGGGAATCGGATTGGCTGAACGCGCCGAACGTGCCGGGCCGGGCCCCGTAAACCGGTGCGAAGATGTCGATCGGCGCCAGCGGAGCTATCGCGAAGCGCACGTCACGGTCCGCCTGCCCCGCCTCCACCCCCAGCAGCAGCTTGTGACCCACTACGGCCCGGGTGAAGTCGCCGACGGCGTCGAGCTGGATGGTCCATTGGTTGCCGTCGTCGCGCTGATCCAGGGCGCGCCGGTTGAGCGTGCGGTTGTCCGCCTGCAGCCCGCGTGGGTCCGCGCTGAAGCGCCGCGCGCTCGCCTCTTGGTAACGGCCGGTCTTGCGCAGGAGCCAGGTGCCGTCGAGCTGATGCTCGACGATGTAGCGTGCGGAGCGGCCGGTCACGTCGAAGGTGGAAAACGCCTCGCCGAGATAGCGCTCCAGCGGGACGTCCGCGACACCGTTGCCCGCCGCCACCAAGCCTCGGTCGAAAGGCAGTTCCTGATCTGCGTACTCGAAATCCAGCAGGATCTTGGTGCCGGCGCCTGGCTGCCAGCCCACGACCGGAGCGAAGAATTCGCGCTGCGAGCGCCTGAAGAAATCGCGGAAGCTGTCCCAGTCCTGGTACGCCGCGTTGAGCCGCAAGGCGAGGCTGCCATCGGCGTTGAGCGGATGGGAGACGTCCGCTTCCCCGCGGTAGAACGAGTACGAGCCGATGTCGGTCTTGAACCGGAATGCTGGCTCGCGCAGGGGACGCTCGGTGACGATGTTGAGAAGCCCACCGGGATCACCCAGACCGTACAACACCGATGCCGGTCCCTTCAGGATTTCCAGGCGCTCGACGTTGGCCAGGTCGATGAACCCCGGCTCGCCGAACAGCTGGTTGGAGATGAACCCGTCGCGCGCCGACTGGAAACTCTGGAAGCCGCGAATGATGAACGAGTCGCTGCGGTTTCCGAACGTGCTGCCGGGACGCACGCCGCTCACGTTTTGTATTACTTCCGCGACGCGGTTCGCCTGCTGGTCGTCGATCACCTGCCGCGGCACCACCTGGATCGAAACCGGTGTCTCGCGGATCGGTGTGTCAGTTTTGGTGGCGGTGCCGGTGCGCTCCGCCCGATAGCCCTGCGCCGGCCCGAACGCCGATTCCCGGATCTCCGGTGCCTGAACCCTCACTTCGGGAAGCTGCTGTTCGGTACCGGTCTGCGCAGCAGCGCTTTCCGCGCCCGCCGCGATGCCCAGGATGGGTAGCCAGACTGCCGCTTTCGCTTTTTTCGGTGCCACGCCAGATCCCCTTTTGCTTGTTGTGGTCAAAAAAGCGGACCGGCTGGCGGCCGACTCGTTGCCGGCGGGCTGGCTGCCGCAAGGACGGGAACGTAGGAGAAGGATGAGAAAACGCTCCCGTCAGGTGCAACTTCACGATCGTCCGCGCCGTCGATCGGTCCCCCTCCCGAAGCGCGGCGTCTCGGCCGGCCCGCGCGCGGGTCATGCCCCCAGACGATTTCCGGCGCGGTTCAGCACGCCGCCGCGCGCGACGCAGTCGAGCGATTGCGCCAGCGCCGCGACGCTCGCGCCTGCGGCCAGCGCGCACGGCTTGCCGAAGCGCTTGCAATAGCGCTTGACCGCGTAATACGCGCCGTGACTGACGCTGCCGGCGAGGCACACCACGGCGTCGGCGCTGCCCAGCAACGCCGGCAGGCGCGCCAGGTTGTCCTCGATGCCGCCGTCGTGATGCACGAAGACGCCGCGGGCGCTTTCGACCGCTTCCCGGTAGGCCGGCAGCAGGCCGGTTTTGCCGCCCACGCACAGCACCATGCGGGAACCGAGGTCCGGCTTCTGCCGGCGGGCGGCGCAATCGGCGCTGTCGACCGGCACCGGAGCCGACACGCCGGGCACACCCTCAACCTCAAGGCGCAGCGCGTCGATCTCGCGCCGTGCCGCCGCCAGCCGCCGTTCTGCGACCCGGGCGGAGCGCAGCGCCTGGTCCCGCTCGGCCCGCAGGCCCGCCTCCCGCGCTTCCCGCTCCCGGCCCGCGGCGCCGGACGCGATGCGCGCGAGTTCCGCCTGCGCGGCCCGCGCCGCCTGCTCCGCGGCGCCGCGTGCAGCGCGCTCCGTGGCCAGGCTGCGGCGCAGCTCCTCGACGTGGCGCTGGCAGCGCGCCAGCGCCTGCTCCACCTGGGCGGCGCGCTCCTCGACGGTGCGCAACCGCCGGCCCATCGCGCGGCGCTCGGCGAACAGCAGGTGCGCCAGCATGTGCATGTTGCGCGCCAGCAGCTCGCTCGCACTGGCGTCGCATTCGGGATGAGTGATGGCGGCCCAGTACGCGCCCACCGGATCGCCCGCCGCGGCCCAATGGCGAAAATCGCCGATCACCTGCTCGCGGGAGCGTGCCGGGCGCAGCCGGGCGATGGCCGCGGCATAGCGCTCGTCGAGGCGCTTTTGCATCAGCTTGGAAAGTGCATTGCGCGACCGCGCCCACGCCACTGCGGTGGAGTGCAGCTCCCAATCCGGCGCGCTTTCCCAGTCCTCGTAGCCGATGCGCCGGAACAGCTGGCGCAGCTCGCGCGGCTCGAACGCGCCGCCCAGCAGCACGCAGTGGTGCTGGTGATCCAGCTCCCAGAGCCTGGCGCGGGCGGCGGTGGCGATTCCGGGCGGCAGGGGCTGGCGCAGGGCGGCGAGCTCGGCCGCTTCCGGCTCCTCCGGATGATCCTGGCCGCAAAGGCAGGCGGGCCGAGCGCTCATGGGACCCCCGGCGTCGCCGGCTGACCGAGGAAAAGTATCAAACGCGTGGATAAACCGGACCATGCAGAACCTCACCGGATGCCGAGTCGCTGGCTCTGCCGGATGAGGGCATGGCTGGCTAAATGAGAATGACTCCTATTCTCCTAACGTCTTCGCCGCGTGTCAAGCGGCGCGTGCGCCTCTTCGCCCGGCAGCCCGGAGGCCCCAGCCTTGCCGAGCCCCGCCCCGTCCTGGCAACCGCGCTGCGCCGCGCCGCACGCGCTGCACCCCCCGCACCCACTGTCGTCGGCCGGCAGCCCCGCGCGGCCGCCGATCCGGCGCCGCAGCGGCGGCACCAACCGCCAGAGGGCGTAGCGCGGCTTACAGATCGCCTCCAGCTCGACGCCCTGGTGGCGCGTCTCACCGAGGTTGCGAAACAGCAGCACGCTGCGGTCAAATTCGATCTAGTCGTCGAAATCGATGCGGACGAGATCGGTTCTGAGGGATCGGTTGTCGACGATGAAATCCACTTCTTCGCACACGTAGCGGCCGCCCACGGTGAGCGTGGGCGTCACGCCTCCCGTCTTGAACCGCAGGGTCTGACGCGGCTCGGTACTTACGACGAAGAAGTCGCGAGGGCTCTTGGAAACGCTGGTGGTGGTCGCGCCCGGAGCGAACGGCTGGCCGAATGAGAACTCGGGGCTGGACGTATGGGCGAAGTTCACCCAGTTGAACTCGGCATTCTCTCCAAAAAACTGGATGTAATTGAGCGAACCGCGCCAGGTCTCCCCGTTGAAGCCGTCGAAGGGGCGCTGCGATTTCGAGGAGTCGGCGTCGAAGCAGCGGGCGTCAATGCGCCCGGCAGCTCGGCGTTGGTTTTGTAATACTGAAATCTTGCCTTGAGCTCGGCATCGTTGCCGGGAAGCCATTGCCCGTCGAGCTGCAGATTCTGAACGTCGGTGGCCGAGTGATCGCGCTCGCCGTCACCCGCCTGCAGATTGACCTGCAGTTGGAGGCCAAGCTCCGGCGTCAGGAACCCGCCGACCCGCACATAAGTGTCGGAGAACGTGTGACCAGTGGATTCGGCGATGGCGAGCTGCTGCTTGACCGTCGTGCGCCGTTGCCTGGGAATCGGCTGGGTGATGAGGTTGATGACGCCGCCCACGTTGTTCTGACCGTAGCGCACCGCCACGCCCCCGCGCACCAGATCGATTCTTTCCACCGTCTCTCCCGTCACCGGGAAAAGCGACAGGCCGGTGCCGGTGTAAGGGGCGAGCGCGAGCGGAATGCCGTCCACCAGCACCATGACCCGTTCGCTACGCAACGGGTTCAAACCGCGAACGCCGATGTTCGGCAGAATACCGAGACCGGTTTCGTCTCGGATTTGTAGGCCCGGCGCCTGGCGCAGTACCTTCTCGAGGTCGCGCGCGCCGGAGCGCTTCAGTTCCTTTTCGCCGAGAACGATGCGGGTTCCGGGGTAAGTCTTCACATCCGGTTCCGAGGCAGCGACCAGCCACTCCCCCTGCACTTTGACCGTCTCGAGCACCACCGCCTCGGCTTTGCCGTCGGCTGTACCTTCCCGATCCGATAGGCTCGTGAGAATTTCAAAAACTGGCTGGCTGTCCGGCGCGAAGCTGGAATGGCTGGCTGAAGCTAGCGAAGAAAAAAGTTCTTGGAAGTGGCGGTAGTAAATTCGACGAAAAGGGGCCATCAGGCGCTCGTCCCGCGCCGTGGTTCCGGATTTTCTCCGTTCTTCGGATGCCTGGCGTTTTCAGTGGGCAGCAAGCGCCGCCCCTCGGCCATCCGCCGCCGCAATCTCTGCGATCCCCTGCCTAACCTGCTTATCCACCCAGCGCACGAACAGGGGATGAGGTGCGAAACCCTCGCCGAGCGCAAAGTCCAGCCCGGCGAGAAACTCCCGCTCCGGTCCCTGGGCGTTGGTGCGAGCAGGGATGACGATGGCGCGCCCTCCCTCGCTCGTGGCCTCGCGCACCATTTCGCGCACGGCGCTCACCCACGGGGCGCGCTTGTCCGGCCAGTCCTCGCGCCAGGTGGCAAAGCGGATGGCGCGAAACCCCTCGCCGCCGTTGGCGCGCATGCGCGCGGCCAGCTTCTCCAGCGTTCCGAGCCAATGCTCATTTTTCCCGTCGTCACCCGAGCCGTGGGCCACTAAAATCACGGTCTCGCGTTCGGGCTCCCTTGAGAGAGCCCGGGCACGGTCAAGCAATGCGGTGGCGAACAGTGGATCGGCCTCCAGCCCGCCGACCGAGGTGATGGGAACCGCGGCGCGGATACGCGCGGGGGGGCCTCCGGCCAGGGGTCCGGAGTCGTGTGCGTGTGCGTGCCCATGCCCGCTGCCGCCGTGCTCGTGCCCATGGCTCTCCGGCTGAGTAACCGCGTTGGCTGCGCCGTCCGGAAGGCCCTGCTCCACGTCGAGCCCGATCATGCGCTCGATTGCGTCGCGAAACGCCGAGGCGAGCCCGAAGACGCGCACGATCACGATCGCCCGGGAGCCGCGGCGCTCCAGTCGGCGCACCGCCCGTTCGATCAACTGCTGGTCGGCCATGGAAAAGACGAACTCGACCTTGTAGCGGTCTGCGAGCGGACGGACTGCCTGGCGCATGGTCTCGTTCCAGTGGTAGTCGGCGCCGTGGGCGAGCAGCACGACTCCGATATCCTGCGGGCGAAGCGTGAGATGGCGATTGGCGTCCCGCGACATCCACGCGGCCACCGCGGGATGCGGTTCCGCCGCCGCCTCCAATAGCTCAGCTTCCGCAGGCAGCACGCGCTTGAGCTCCGCGTCGAACGACATCATGCCGTCCAGCTTGCGGCCGAAATGAAACGGAACGACGATGACCCGATCGCCTCCGATGGCCGCTTCCGCCAGCGATTGCCCGGCTTGCGCTTTGTCGGGTGCTGCGCGGTCGTGCCACACCACGACCCGCACCGACTCGAATCCGAATCCCTTCGCGGCGTGCTCGGCGATGCGCCGCCAGTCCGCTTCCATCCCCTTGCGGGAGTCAGCGTCCCTCGCGCCGTAACCCACCACGACGACACGTCGTCCCCCCGGCTCCCGGACGGCGCGGAACCGGTCGGCGAGCATCTCCACCGCCAGGTAAGTTTCGCCGAAGGCGCGCGCGAACGAGACCGGCATCGGGATCGCCGGCATCGCGGGTGGCCCTGTTTTGAGATCTTCCGCGGACTTTTCGACCCCGGCCCCGAGCAGCTTCGCCGCCAGGACATAGCGCGGATCCGTCTTCGAGATGAAGAGCGGCAGTGCCACCGCGCGACCGGCACCGCCCTCGACGAGCCTTTGCAGCGCCGCCCGAAGATTGTCGCCGGTGCGCTCGTCGGTCACGAAGGCGAGCGCAGCGTTGCGTCCGGCGGCGAAGGCATCGAACGCCTCCCGGGTCTCCTCGTTGCCGGCAAAACCCCGATCCGGCGCGACCACCAGGAAGCCGACCTCCTGCCCCCGGTGGTGCGCCCCGGGTTCTACGCCCCGCGCGGCTGCGGTACCCGCCAATTCGGCTTGCAGCAGCACTACGAGCGTCAGGACGGTGGCGCTGCGCCGTAAACGGTTCATCCGCCGCTCCATTATTTTTGTCCTCCCACGCCGAAAGGAAGTGCCGTGTGCAAATCTCCCCAGGGTTGATCCGCCAGGCGCTGAAGGCGGGTTGACGAAAGCGCACGTTCAAAGTCCGTCCGCGGCGTTCGCCGGGTGGTCGGCGTCTCATCGATCACTTCGATAGCGGTACGCTTGGGCACGAGAACGGCCAAGTCCGGAAAGTCGCGGGTGGCGCCGTTGGCCGCGATGATGAACCCATCCGAACGCGTCCATTCCTTGAATCGCTGCAACGACTCCCAGACGCTGTGCAGGAGGTGAAACGGCGAGCCCCGCCTCGGGCGCGCCAGCAGCACGTGATAGCAGCCGTGGCACAGCACTATCAGGCCGGAGAGCCTCTGGCAATGGGCTTCGAACGCCTCCCGATATTCCCGGGTGACGAAAAATTGTTCGGTCCCGACGATCATGCGATCCCCCATGGTTCAAGATTTTTTACCAGGTGCCCCCGATGGGGGCAGGCGGTCTCCCCATACGCTGTCATCAGGTAGAACGCCGCGGCAAGCAGCGTCGCCGGCCCGGAGTTATCCTGGTTAGATGTCATGGTCTTCGCTCCGTCGCGGGTCACTTGAACGAGTAGGCGAGCTGCACCTTGAAGTTGCGCCCCGACTCGAGGGCGCCGGTGAAGACGCGCGAGTAGGCCTTGTCGAAGGCGTTATCGATGCCCAAATTGACCCGCAGGCCCTTGAGCGGTCGCGCGTTCGGCGTCCATGCGAAATAGAAGTCGTGGACCGCGTAGCCGCCGCGCCTCTCGGAAGGGTCGTTGACCTTGTTGAACTCCTTGGCGGCGAACATCCGCCAGCCGAGGATGGAGTTGATCTCCGATAGCTTCAGCGCGGTATCGAGCGTGACTTCCGTCGGGGTCAGCACGCCGAGCTTTTCGCCGGTGCGCTCATCCTCGCCATTGATGGTGGAAAAACCGAGCGCTACACGGACACGACGGTCCTCGTAGGACGCTTCGACTTCGCTGCCCCAGAGCTCGGCGTCCGCCACGTTGACCGCGCGGGTGGTGCCGTCGCAGTTGCCGGGAATAAAGGGATTGCAACCGGCGAACAGTGCCGGCTGGATGACTTCCAGGTCGATGAAGTTCTCGCCCTCCATGCGAAAGTGAGAAGCCTTGATCCGGAAGCGGTCGTCCGGCCCAGCCACGTGTTTGAAGTCGAGACCCGCGCCGAACTCGACGGTGCGCACGCGCTGGGGCTTGAGGTCCGGGTTGGCGACGAAGCGGTTCGTGACGCCCGGTCCGACGGGAATGCGAAAGTGCACGCCCGAGAGAAACAGCTCGTTGATCGT
The DNA here is from genome assembly GCA_049322755.1 of Pseudomonadota bacterium. Classification (GTDB taxonomy): domain Bacteria; phylum Pseudomonadota; class Gammaproteobacteria; order Burkholderiales; family UBA6910; genus DATIUV01. Next base: position 53,151 of record JBMOQX010000044.1, read on the forward strand.
CGGTGCGCGGAACGCCTCGGCGTAGTTGGCGAAGAGGAGCGACCACTTGGTGGGCAGGTAGCTCACGCCGACGCGCGGCGAGAGTTCCTGGTCTTCGTTGCTTTTGGCGATGGAGCTGGAGGATCTGTAGTGATCGTAGCGAAGCCCGGGAACGATCAGCACCTCGCCGGGGACGAGGCCGAAGGGCCGATCGACCCGGATCTCCGCCTGGCCGAACACGCCGGCGAAGTCCGAGTCGGCGTCGGGAACCCCATCCCGCTCCCCCGACCCGGCCGCCCCTTTCTGCTGGTCGCGGAAGGTTTCTGCGCCGTAGGTGAAGGTGATGCCGATGTCGTCCGACCATTTCAACCGCGAGCGGTTGTCCAGACGCAAGCCGACGGTGTCCACGTCCCGCTTGAGAAGCTCCCCTTTCGGCCCGGTGCCGTTGCCGTCGAGCCGCAGCTCGTCGGCCTGAAACGCCGTATAGTAGGCCGTGACGTCCAGGTCGATCAGCTTGTTCTGCGGGTTCTTGTAGCTGTAGGCGAGGCGAACGTTATCGGAGCGAATATCTTTCTCGACCTGGTTGGGATCACCGGCGCCCTGGCCGTTGTTGGGCTCTTCGGCCTCGTTGCGGAAACGCTGAAACGAGGTTTCCACTCGGTGGTAATCGGCGAAGTCCCATCCGGCCTTGGCCAGACCTGAAATGATGTCGTCATCGGTGCGGTCGAGCGTGCTGCCGTTACCGAGCTCGATCGAGCCGGAGTCCCGCTTGGTCACGCTGCCCAGGAGATCCACGCTCCCGGTGGGTCTTCCATAGGCGGTGAGGGTTCCGAGCTTTTCCCGGTTGACGGACTGGTAGCCGCCGGAGACCGTCACTCCGGCCTTTTCTCCGGGAACCAGGAAGTCGTCGGCCCGCACCGTTCGAAACCCGATCAACCCGCCGATGCCACCGCTGCCGTAGAGGGAGGAGGCCGGGCCCCGCAGCACCTCCACGTCGCGCACCAGGCTCGGGTCGATGAAGAACCGCCCATCATGGCCGGAATCGAAGTTCTGCCGCGTGCCGTCGATTGTGATGATGACATCGGGGCCGGAAAATCCGCGGATGCTGGGCACCTCGCCGGTGCGCCTCGGCCCGCCGGTGAACTCCACGTTCGGAACCCACTTGAGCACGTCGTCCGGCGTCGACGGCTGCTGCTCCTGAATCTTCTCCCGGCCGATCACCGTGACCATCCCGGGATATTCGAAGGGATCGACGGGATTGCGCGTGGCAGTCACGCTCACCTGATCGAGGGTCGTTTCTTCGGAGGGATCGCTCTGCGCGTGGACCGGGTTCGACACACCCGCTCCGAAAAGAAGCAGAACTCCAAGAATCGTTCCGCCATTGACCGCTGGTTGTTGTTTCTGCATATCAGCCTCCTTAGCTGGGCAAGTCGCTCATTGACCGGCTGGCTGTTCAGCGTGAGGCTGATTGGCTGGCTGCGTGGCGGATCAGGTTATTACTACGGTTGTGGTGTATACCCTTGTCAGGAAAAATCGGTGATCATACGAACGATCGGATAGAGGGCCACCGAAGCCGCTGCGATGCCCGCGACGAACAGGACCCGCCAAAAAAGCGCGACGATGAACCGGCGAAAGCCCTTGGGGAGCCTGAGCCCTGTGGTTCGGGCAGCGGGATTGTTGCAACCCGTCGGCGTCACGATGGGCTCGGTGGGGCTTCTTTCGGGCGCCGGGCGCTGGCGTAGCTGTAGGTAAAGCCGGCGACGACGGCCAGCAGCAGCACGGCCTGCAGTCCAAGCGACTGCGCGGTCGGGAAGATCCCGAGGAATGGCACGCTGGGAAACGCCACCAGATCGGCCGGCAGGCGGCCGGCCTCCTGCAGCGCGGCCACACCCTGGCCGGCGAATACCACCGCCAGCAGCGCCAGCAGCACCGAGCTGGCGCCGAAGAACAGCCCGATGGGCAGCCGCACGCTGTAGCGGAAGATCCCCCAGGAGGCGGCCATCAGCGCCACCACCGCGCACAGAAAACCGGCGACGATGGAGCCTCCGCCGGTGTCGCCGGTTTGCACCCATAGCGCCTGATAAAAGAGCACCGTTTCGAATACCTCCCGGTAGACGGCGAGGAACGACACTGCGCCCAGCGCCCACAGCGTGCCTTTCGACAGGACGCCCTTAAGCCGCGCCTCGATGAACTCCTTCCACGCCGTGGCGTAGGCCTTGCCATGGAGCCAGAAACCGACATAGAGCAGGATTGCCGCCGCGATCAGCGCGGTGATGCCCTCGGTCATCTCCCGGCCGGCGCCGCTGATGTGGACCAGATAGTTCGCCGCAAACCATGTGACGATGCCGAGCGCAAGCGCCCCGATCCAGCCGGCATGGACGTATCCCATGGCGTCCCGGCGATTGGCCTTGACCAGGAAGGCGCCGACCGCCGCCAGCACCAGGATGGCCTCCAGCCCCTCGCGTAGCAGGATGACGAATGCCGACACCGCGGCTGCGGTGGGCGAGATCCCGCCGCCGCTCAGGCGCTGGTCCGCCCGCTCCAGCAACGCCTGAATCGCCTCGGCACTCCGCTCCACGTCGGCTGCCGGCGCGCCCGAGCGCAGCAGGCCGCGATACGCCATCATGGCATTCTCCACTTCGACGCGCAGGGCGCTGTCCACCGCGTCCAGGCTCGCCTCGGCGAGCTCGAACCCTTCCAGGTAGGCGTTGACCGCAAGCCGCTGGGCCTCGTCCCGGTCGCCGCGGCGGTAGGCCTCGGCGCTTTGCGCAAGCAGGTGGCGGCTGACGGCGATGGGCGAGCCCGAGGCGGGCTCCAGTTCATTCGGATGGGCGACCAGCCAGGCCATGACCGCGACTGCGTCGGGGCCGTGCTTTTCCGCTACCTCCTTGCGGGTGAGGGTGGCGAGGGGCTTTATTGCCGTGAACACGTCCTTACCAATGCCCTCCTTCCATAGCGAGGCGCCCTTCTGCGCCAACGCCGGATCGGTGGCCAGGCCCGCGACGTGGGACGCCAGGGTCCAGCGCTGATCCTCGGACAGATGGCGGAAGCCCGTCATGGGCGTCCCTTCCACCCCGAGGGTGATGGCGCTGTAGAGCCCGTACACGCTGCGGCTCGCCATGCGCGCGGCATCGTGGAAGTTGCTGGGCGCCGGGTCCATGCCCTTCGCCGCCGGCCCGTCACCGCGCCCTTCAGTTCCATGGCAGGCGGCACACTGGTCCCGGTACAGCTTCGCAGCAGCGGCGAGATCCGGCGCCCGCTTGGGCGTCACCGTCAGGTGATAGGCCTCGATCACTTGCCCGCGCACGCCGAATGCGAGCCCGGAAATCTCCGCGCCCGGCGCCTTGGCTTCGATTCGCGCCTTGAGCTGCGCCGCCTGCTCCAATAGAGCGCCTTGCGCCGGGTTGTCAGGCAGCTTCCTCAACAGCACCAGCACCTGCCCGGCAAACTCCAGCTGCTCCCGGTACTCGGCCTCGTCGAGTACCTTCCCCTCCTGCACGAACTCCGAGTAGTCGACGCTCACGTAATCGAGCATGTGGACGATGGTCTGGGCGTCGCGCAGATCCTCGGTGCCCAGCGGCTGGCCGGCGGCGGCGCCGACAAGGCCGGCCATCAGCGCGGCGAGCAGCCAACGCGCGATGACGGGAACGACGGCGGCACGGCGCAGCAGACTCATGGCGCATCTCCGGTTGGCGTTGGATCGGTGACGAAGCCGATGCGCGCCAGCCCGCTCTTCGCCGCCAGCGACATCACCTCGGCGACGCGCTCGTAGGGCGTCAGGCGGTCGGCGTGGATGTGCAGCTCGGGCTGCGGCGTCGTCGCGGCGGCATCGCGCAGGCGATTCTCCAGCGCCGCCAGGGTGAGCTGCTCGCCGTTCCAGAAGATCTCGCCGCTTTCGCGGATGCCGAGCTGGACGTTCTCCGGCTGCGTCAGGTTCACCTCGCTGGAAGCCTTCGGCAGGTCGATCTTCACCGCGTGGGTGAGCAGCGGCGCGGTGATGATGAAGATGATGAGCAGCACCAGCATCACGTCGATCAGCGGGATCATGTTGATCTCGCTCATCGGCTGGTTGCGGGCGCCGCTGTCGAAGCCGCCGAAGGCCATCACGCGCCTCCCGCCGCCGGCACCGCGCGCACCGTCGCCGGCGCGGCGGCGGCGCCGACGCTGCGGCCGCTCACGCCCGTGGACATGAACGCGAACACGTCGTGGGCGAAGCCGTCCAGCTCGGAGAGCAGCACGCGGTTGGCGCGGGTGAAGTAGTTGTACCCCAGCACCGCGGGGATGGCGACCGCGAGCCCCAGCGCGGTCATGATCAGCGCCTCGCCCACCGGCCCCGCCACCTTGTCCAGCGTGCCCTGCCCGGAGAGCCCGATCGCCAGCAGCGCGTGGTAGATCCCCCAGACGGTGCCGAACAGGCCGATGAACGGCGCGCTGGAGCCCACCGAGGCGAGGAAGGTGAGCCCCGACTCGAGCCGCGCGGTGTCGCGCTCGATCGAGCGGCGCAGCGCGCGGGTCAGGAATTCGTCGGCGCTGCCGGCCTCGATCAGCCGGTGGCTGCCGCCCCGGGCGTACTGGTCGCAGGCGGCGAAGGCGCTCTCGGCCAGCCGCGAGAACGGATCGGCGGCACCCTGCCCGGCGAGCTGCGCGCGCACCGCCGCCAGGCTGGGCGCCTCCCAGAACGACCTGAGGAAGCGCCGGGCGCGCCGGCGGGTCAACGCGTTCATCGCCGAGCGGGTGACGATCAGGTACCAGGTCCCCACCGACATGAACACCATCACCAGCAGGATGAATTTCGCCACCGCATCGGCGTTGGCGAGAAAGTGGGCGAAGCCCAGGGATTCCTGCATCGTCAGCCTTTCAACGTGAACGAGATCGGGATCACCACCCACGCCTCCACCGGCGTCGCGCCGCGGCGGGCGGGAACGAACTTCCAGCGCCAGACGGTGGAAAGCGCGGACTGGTCCAGGCGCTCGTGGCCGCTCGTCTGCTTCACCTCCACCTGCTGGGGCACGCCGTCGGCGGACACCAGCACGCGCAGCAGCACCCGTCCCTCTTCGCCCAGCCGCCGGGAAAGCGGCGGATACGCCGGCGCCGGGTTGCTCAGGTAGTCGGCGTCGAAGCGCGGCGCCACCAGCGGCGGCGGCGGCGCCGGGGGCGCCGGCGGCGCGGCCACCAGCGGCGGCGGCTCCGGCGCGGTGATGACGGGCGCCTGCACGGCAGGCGGCTCGGGCGTCGGCACGGCCTCCGGCACCGCCAGGATCGGTTTCGGCTTCGGCTTGGGCGGATCCGGCTTCTTCACCACCGGCTTCGGCTTGGGCGGCTCCGGGACCGGCTCCTCCTTCGCCGGCGCCTCGACCCGCGGCTGGACGAAGCTCACCATCACCACCGCCATGTCCTTCATCAGCGCCTGGGCGGGCGCGTACTGCCACAGCGCCCAGAACGCGGCGGCGTGCGCGCCCAGCACCAGCACAAAGCCGACGACGCGGCTGGCGCTCTCGGGCGAAAAGCCGGGGATCGGCCAGCGGGAGAGCAACGGGACCGCCACGGCGCCGGCTCACGCGGTGAGGATCAGGCGGCCGTGCTGGGTCAGGCGCAGCCGGTACTCGCGACCACCGTGGACGATCACCAGTTCGCCGGCTTCACCCAACAGTTCCCGGCTCGATACTTTGCGCGCAACTGCGCCCGCCGGAGGCTCCCCGTCCGGCGCGGAGGCGGCGATCTTGCTTTGCTCCACCGGATCCCTCCCTGGATTTCGTGTCATGGTTGCAAATGATAACGATTCCTATTTTAACTCGCAACGCCTTTTCGATGATCTTTCTTAACCCAATAAATTCTATGGTTATTTTTAGCGCAGAGCGGTTGGTTCAAGGATGGCTTGCATTTTTTGTCTTCTTTATTGATAATCATTCCCAACAGGAGCCGTCATGTACATCTGCCTCTGCAACGCCATCACCGATCGGGAAATCCGCCAGTGCGCCGAGCTGGGCGCATCCTCGGTGGAGGAGCTGCGCGAGACGCTCGGCGTCGCCTCCTGCTGCGGTCGCTGCGAGCATGCGGCGCGCGAACTCCTGCACGAGTGCCACGGGAACTGCCCGACGGTGCTCGATCCCGCCTGATCCCCGCCTGCCCGCTTCCTCCGCCTGCGCCGCGGTGCTAGCCTTAGAGGCTCACCCGGTGACGTGACCGCCTGGTCCGGTCAGACGCGCCGCCCCATCGACCCGCCAGGGTCCCAGTCCGGAGGCTGCGATGAAAGGCGACAAGAAAGTCATCGAGCACCTGAACAAGGTGCTCTACAACGAACTCACCGCGATCAACCAGTATTTCCTGCACGCCAAGATGTTCGAGAACTGGGGGCTCAAGAAGCTCCACGATCACGAGTACCACGAGTCGGTGGACGAGATGAAGCATGCCGACAAGCTGATCGCGCGCATCCTGTTCCTCGAGGGCCTGCCCAACCTGCAGGACCTGGGCAAGCTGATGATCGGCGAGAGCGTGCCGGAGGCGCTCGGCTGCGACCTGAAGATGGAGCGGAAGGCGCACCCGGACCTGAAGGCGGCCATCGCCCACTGCGAGAGCGCCGGCGACTACGTTTCGCGCGAACTGTTCGAGGACATCCTCGATTCCGAGGAAGAGCACATCGACTGGCTGGAAACCCAGCTCGAGCTGATCGAGAAGCTGGGCCTGCAGAACTACCTGCAGTCGCAGATGTCCTGACGCCCGACGTAGCGCCGGGCGCGGGCATTCCCAGGGCGCGCAAGGCTCGCCATCCGCCGCGGCGCGGCGGGGTTCCCTTTACGCCATCCGCCGTCCTGACGGGGGCGTTTCGGCAGAATCGGCTCGTGCCTGCCGAGCGCACCTGGCGATGGCACGGCTCTGTCCACTCCTGCACCCCGGCGTCGAGCCGGCGAGGCCTTGCAAGCGGCGTCGAACCGGATACGGAACGTGCGTTCCAACATTTGGAACGTGGCGCCATTCATCCGCCGCGAACCGGGGAGACCCGCAGACGATGGCTTACAAGAAGATCGGCGATTACGGCGTCATAGGCAACGGCCGCACCATCGCCCTGGCCGGCAACGACGGCGCGATCGACTGGATGTGCCTGCCGTTCATGGATTCGCCGTCGGTGTTCGCTGCGATCCTGGACGACGCAAAGGGCGGCCGGTTCGCGATCCGGCCGGAAGCGCCGCATGACGCCGTCCAGCGCTACCTGCCCGGAACCAACATCCTCCAGACCCGCTTTCGCACCGCGGAAGGCGAGATGGAGATCACCGACTTCATGGTCGCGGACGACGTACTGGGCGACGCGACGCTGCTGCTGCGCCGGATCGAGGGCCTCCGCGGCCGCTTGCGCGTCGCCGTCGAATGCGCGCCGCGTTTCGACTATGGCCGGCGCTCGCCCCGCATCGAGCATCGCGACGGAACCATCGCGTTCTGCGCCGGCAACGCATCGTTGTCCCTCGCCACTTCCCGCGATCTGTGCTGGGACGGCGAACACGCCGGCGCCGACGTGGGCGCGGGCGACACGCTCTGGATCGCCCTCGGCGACGGCGGGCACGACCCGCCTGCATCGCCCGATGCATGCGAAGCGCTACTGAACGCGACGCGCGACTACTGGGAGCGCTGGGCGGGCACCAGCGAAACGGGTCTCGCCCGGCCGGACGGATACTGGCAGGCGCAGCTCGAGCGCACGGCGCTGGTGCTCAAGCTGCTGCAGATGCGTCATACCGGCGCCATCGCCGCGGCCGGCACCACCTCCCTGCCGGCCATCATCCATGGCGAGCGCAACTGGGACTATCGCCTGAGCTGGATCCGCGACACCAGCATGACGCTCTCCGCGCTATACGAACTGGGGCACGTGGCCGAGAGCGAGAGCTACCTCGCCTGGCTCAAGGAGGTCACCCGTCGCGGCGGCCCTCTCTCCATCGTCTACCGTTTGCAGGAGCCGGTGCCGCCGCAGGATGAGACCGAGCTCGGCCACCTCGACGGGTACAAGGGATCACGTCCCGTGCGCGTCGGCCAGCACGTGATCCACCAGCGCCAGCACGACATCTACGGCGAGCTCTTCGACGCCCTGTTCGCGGTCTCCCGCATGGTGGGCAAGATCCGCTTCGAGCACTGGACTCTGCTGCGGCCGCTGGTGGACGAGGTGATCCGGGTCTGGCGCGGCCCCGACGACGGCATCTGGGAGGCGCGCATCGGGCCCCGCCATTACGTCCACTCCAAGCTCATGTGCTGGGTGGCGCTCGATCGCGCGATCAAGATCGCCGACCACTACGGATTTCCCGCCGACCTGGCGCGCTGGCGGTTCGAGCGCGAGGCGATTCGCCGCGACATCCTGGACCGCGGCTGTGACCGCGAGCGCGGCTGCTTCATCCAGCATTACGGTAGCGACGCGGTCGACGCCGCGCTGCTGCTGATCCCGCTCACCGGATTCCTGCCGATCGACGATCCCCGGGTTGCCGGCACCATCGCCGTGATCGAGCGGGAACTGCTCCGGAACGGCACGATGCTGCGCTACCGGCTCGACGACGGGCTGCAGGGACAGGAGCAGGGCTTCATGATCTGTCTCTTCTGGTACCTCCAGTGCCTGGTGCTTCAGGGCCGGCTCGACGAGGTGGACAAGTGGTTGCGTGAGACCGGGCGCTTCATGAACCGGCTGGGGCTGTTCGGCGAACAGTACGACCCGCGCTACGACGAGATCACCGGTAACTTCCCCCAGGCGTATTCCCACATCGGTCACGCCACGACGGTGCTGCGGTACCTGGCGGCACGCCGCCCGCGGGTCGAGCCGCGGCCGATCGGCCTGGGTCGCAAGCTGGCGCTGCTGGCCGGCGGCGAGGTGCTGAACCGGCCGGGAGACACCCGCGCGCGCGCCGCACCGGACCCGGCGGCAGCCATGAAACGCGCCATGAACGTCGTGCGCGCCCAGTTCTACGATGGCCAGACCCAGCGCATCGACTACGCCGCCATCCGCGGCGCAGACGCGTACCGCTGGTTCCAGGAGCTTGCGGCGCAGCTTGCCGATTTCGATCCGGCGCGGCTCGATACCGACACGCAGCGCATCGCCTTCTGGACCAACGTCTTCAACACCCTCGTCATCCACGGCGTGGTGGAACTGGGCATCCGGGATTCGGTGAAGGAAGTGCCGTTGTTCTTCGAGTGCATCCGCTACCGGGTGGGAGGGGAGATCTTCACCGCCGCCGATATCGAGCACGGCATCCTGCGCGGCAACGCCGCCCCGCCCTACCGGCTGCGCCGGCGGCTGCGCGGCGCCGACCCCCGCCGGCGACACGCGGTGCGAGAACCGGATCCCCGCATCCACTTCGCGCTGGTCTGCGCCAGCCGCACCTGCCCGCCGATCGAGGCCTACGACCCCGACCGACTCTCGGCTCAGCTGGACGAAGCGGCCCAGACCTTCATCAATGCCACCAGCCGGCTCGAGGGCGACGTATTGTTCGTCTCGGAGATCTTCCGCTGGTATCGCGACGATTTCGGGGGCACCGCCGCCGTGGCACGCACCGTGGCGCGCCATCTCTACGACCGGCGCGCGGCCGAACGCATCGCCGGCGACGCGAATCGCATCCGTCTCGCATACACCCCCTATGACTGGAGGTTGAACCGATAGCCGTTGCCGGCAGTCGCACCTGTGGGCGGGGAGGCCGGCGGCAGCGGCACCTGCGGCGGACCGCGCGCCCGCGGGGTTCGCCTTGCGACTGAACGGAGAAGGAGCCAGCGATGGAAATCGGCATGGTCGGACTGGGACGAATGGGCGCGTCGATGGCCCGCCGCCTCGTGCACGGCGGCCATAGACTGGTGGCGTTCGACCTGGACGCCGACGCCCGCCGGGCCGTCGCGCAGGACGGGGTGGAGGCCGTTGCGGGGCTCGCCGAGCTGGCCGGCGCGCTGGCGGCGCCGCGCGTGGTCTGGCTCATGGTGCCCGCCGGCGAGCCGACGCAGCGCACGCTGGATGCGCTGCTGCCGCACCTGGCGCCGGGCGACCTCGTGGCGGACGGCGGCAACAGCTACTACCGGGACTCCCAGCGGCGGGGGCAGGCGCTCGCCGCGCGGAAGGTCCACTTCGTCGACGTCGGCACCAGCGGGGGCGTCTGGGGAATCGACGAAGGCTACTGCCTGATGGCCGGCGGCGACGCGGCCGCGGTGCGGCGGCTGAGGCCGGCGCTGGAGACGCTCGCGCCGGCGCCGGATCGGGGCTGGGCGCACGTCGGACCGAGCGGCGCCGGTCACTTCGTGAAGATGGTTCACAACGGCGTCGAGTACGGGCTGATGCAGGCCTACGCCGAGGGCTTCGAGCTGCTGCGGCGCCGGGAGGATCTCTCCCTGGACCCGGCGGCGGTCGCCGAACTCTGGCGCCACGGCAGCGTGGTGCGCTCCTGGCTGCTCGATCTCACGGCGCGGGCGCTGCAGGACAACCCGACGCTCGCCGGAATCACCGCCTCGGTGGCGGATTCCGGCGAAGGGCGCTGGGCGGTGCAGGAGTCGGTGGAGCTCGGGGTGCCGCTGCCCGCCATCACCGCGGCGCTGCAAACCCGCTTTCGATCCCAGGCCACCTCCCCGTTCGCGGACCGGCTGCTGTCGGCCATGCGCAATCAGTTCGGCGGACATCGGGCGCAGGAGGAGGATTGAGCGTGCAGGACGGGCTGGAAGCGGTGGCGGCCGCGCTGGAAGACGGGTACGAGGAGCGCCCCGAGGCCTGCGGCATCGTCATCTTCGGCGCCCTGGGGGACCTGTCGCGGCGCAAGCTGCTGCCGAGCCTCATGCGGCTGCAGGCTCAGGGCCTGCTGCCCGAGCGCAGCTATCTGCTCGGCGTCGGGCGCGAAGGCGACGAGGCCGCCGCCGCTCGGTTCGACGGTTTCCTGCAGGAAGCCGCGCGCACCGCCGGGATCTGCGGCACGACGCTGGATGAGCTGCACGGACGCTGCCACTACGCCGGCGGCGACCTTGCCGACGCCGGCTTCTTCGGGGACCTGGCAGGACGACTTGCCGAACTGGACCGGTGTCACGACACCGCCGCCCGCCATCTGTTCTATCTCGCGCTGCCGCCCGATCTGCACGCACCGGTGGTGGAGGGGCTGGGAGCCGCGGGTCTCGCCGGCGAGGACGACGCCGGCCGGGCCTGGAACCGGGTGGTGGTCGAGAAGCCCTTCGGCCGCGACCTGGCGAGCGCCCGTGACCTGGACCGCCGCCTGCGGACGGTGCTGCAGGAGCACCAGCTGTTCCGCATCGACCACTATCTGGGCAAGGAGACGGTTCAGAACATCGTCATGTTCCGCTTTGCCAACCGCCTGTTCGAGCCGCTTTGGAACCACGAGCATGTGGATCATGTGCAGATCACCGTGGCCGAGGCGCTCGGCATCGGGACGCGGGCCGACTACTACGAGCGGGCCGGATGCCTGCGCGACATCTTCCAGAACCACATGCTGCAGATGCTGGCCCTGGTGGCGATGGAGCCGCCGGCGGTGTTCGAGGCTGACCGCTACCGGGACGAAAAGGTGAAAGTGCTGCGCTCCGTGCGCGAGCTGCCGGCGGATCCGGCGGCGCTGGAAAACTGGGTGGTGCGCGCCCAGTACGCCGGCGGCACGCTGGACGGCGATCCGGTGCCGGGCTACCGCGACGAGCCGGGGGTCGCGCCGGGCTCGACGACCGAGACCTACGTCGCCGCCAAGATTCTGGTGGACAACTGGCGCTGGTCCGGCGTCCCGTTCTACCTGCGCTCGGGCAAGCGCCTGGCGCAGCGGGCGAGCGAGATTGCCGTGTACTTCAAGCCGATACGGCACAGCATGTTCGCGCCGCTGTCGCCGGGCGCCGCGGCCATGAACGTGCTGGTGCTCAACGTGCAGCCCGAGGAGGGCATGTCGCTCACCATCGACGCCAAGCGGCCGGGCACCAAGAACCGCCTCGGCTCGCTGACCCTGCATTTCGATTACCGGAAGGTGTTCGGTGGGGACCCGCCGGACGCCTACGAGCGGCTGCTGCTGGATGCCATGCTGGGCGACCAGATGCTGTTCGTGCGCAGCGACGACGTGGCCGCGTCGTGGGCGCTGGTCAATGGCATCCTGCACGCCTGGGAGGAGGGCGACCGGCGCGCGCGCTGCCCCCTGGACCACTATCCCGCCGGCAGCTGGGGGCCGCGTTCCGCCGACGCGCTCATCGAAGCCGAGGGCCGGCGTTGGCGCGTGCCCGTCGCCGCCGACGGACGCTGACGTGGCGCTCCTGCTGGCCGCCGACCTGGGCGGCACCAAGTCGAATCTGGCCCTGTTCGAGGACCGCGCTGGCGGCCCCGCCCCGCGGGAGGAGGCGACGCTTACCAGCGCGGAGCACGCCGACGCCTGCGCCGTGGTGCAGGCGTTTCTCGCCGGCACCCGCGTCGACGCCGCGGTCGTCGCCATCGCCGGCCCGGTGCTGGACGGTCGCGCCGCGCCGCCCAACCTGCCGTGGGTGGTGGAGCTTGCCGCCCTGCGGCGCGCGTTGGCCACCGATCGCGTCGATCTGATCAACGATCTGGTGGCCACCGCGTATGGCATCGATGGGCTCGCCCCCGAGTACCTCGCGGTGCTCAATGAAGCGGCACCGGGGAGCGGCGCGATCGCGGTGATTGCGGCAGGCACGGGACTCGGCGAGGCGGCGCTGATGAACCTCGAAGGACGGCCCGTCGCGCTGCCGTCCGAAGGCGGCCACGCCGACTTCGGCCCCGGCGACGACGACCAGATCGCGCTCCTGCAGAACCTGGCCCGGCGCTACGGGCACGTGAGCTGGGAGCGGGTCGTGTCGGGCCCGGGCCTGACCGCGATCTATGAATTCCTGCTCGAGACCGGCCGCGGCAGTCCGAACCGCGACCTCGCGGCACGCATGGCCGCCGGCGACCCGTCCGCCGAGATCACCCGCGCGGCGCTGGCGGGAAGCGATGCGACCGCGGGGCGGGCGCTCGACCTGTTCGTGCACGCTTACGGCGCCGAGGCCGGCAACCTGGCGCTCAAGTTCCTCGCCACCGGCGGCGTGTACCTCGCGGGCGGGATCGCGCCGAAGATCGTCGAACGCCTGCGCTCAGGCCCGTTCATGACGGGATTCCTGGCCAAGGGTCGCCACGCCGATCTGCTGCGGCGCATCCCCGTCGCCGTGGTCCTGGAACCCCGGACGGCCTTGTGGGGCGCCGCACGGCGCGCCGCGGACCTGGCCCGATGAGCCACCGGGTCCGGCGTTTCGCGGAACCGGCCGAGCTGGCCGAAGCCGCCGCCGCGTTGTTTCAGGCCGCGGCCGTCGCGGCTGCCGCGGCCCGGGGAGAGTTCCTGGCGATCCTCCCCGGGGGCTCGACGCCGAAGGTGCTCTACCGCACCCTGCGGGAGCGCTGGGCAGCATCGATCCCCTGGCAGGCTTGCCAGCTTTTTTTCAGCGATGAGCGCTGCGTGCCACCGGAGCATCCCGCCAGCAACCGGGGCATGGCGGCAAGAGAGCTGCTGGCGCATGTCCCCGTCCCGCCCGGACAGGTGCATCCGGCGCCGGTCGGCGCCGGGACGCCGGCGGAGGTGGCGGCGGCGTGGGAAGCAGCGCTGCGGGCGTTCTTCGGAGCCCGAGGCGCCGCTTCGCCCCGCTTCGACCTCGCCGTGCTGGGCGTGGGTGCTGACGGCCACACGGCTTCCCTGTTTCCCGGCGACCCGGCGCTCGATGCTGGCGACCGGTGGACCGCGGCGGTGGCGCCGCGCGGCGCGCCGCAGTTGCCGCGGGTAACGCTTACGCTGCCGGCACTGAATGCAGCCGCTCGGGCGTTGTTTCTGGCCGCAGGGCCGGACAAGGAACGCGTCATCGACGCCATCGAGACGCGCGCCGCCGCCGGAAGCGCCCTGCCCGCGGCGCGGATCGATCCGCCCGGCGGCGCGCTGTGGCTCTACTCGGAGGCGCCGCTATAATTCCGACGGCAGGGAGGTGGCGCATGTTTCCCTGCCGCCGGGAACGCGACCGCATGACGCGGCGCGGCGTTTCGGCCCAGGGCGCGGATCAGCCCCGGAGCGCGGAAGGTTCGTCGGTGATGATGCCCTCCAGTCCCAGCGCGACGGCGCGTGCATGTTCGGCCGGCGTGAGTGCGCCGTAGACGAAACTGCGCCAGCCCGTGCGCCGGGCGTGCTCGACCCCCTCGCCGGTCGCGGCGGCGTGATACCAAACCAGCGTGCGCAGCCGTGGCTTGAGCCGGTGCGCCTCCAGCAGCGCGTCGAGATCCGGCGGCGGCGCTGCCAGCAGCAGCCCGCCGTCGGCATTGAAACAGGCCAGGACATCCACCACCGCGGCGTGATCGAACGAGGTGAACAGAACCCGCGGCGGGAGTGGCTGCCGCTTAAAGTACTGCATCAGCGCGCCCAGCGCGTCGGCGGTCTTGAGTTCCACGTTCCACAGCAGCGCCGGCCAGCACGCGAACGCCTCGTCCAGCGTCGGCACCGGATGCCCCACCGCCCGGGCCAGCTGGCTGCGGGTGAGCGATGCCACCGGCGTGCCGTCGGCCAGGCAGGCGTCGTGAAACAGGATGAGGCGGTCGTCGAAGGATATCCGCAGGTCGGTTTCGATGCCGTCGACGCCCAGCGCCACCGCCGCCTCGAACGCCGCCAGCGTGTTCTCCGGCCGCGTGCGGTGATAGCCGCGGTGAGCCAGGACCAGCATGCTCAGCGGCGTGCCGGCACGATGCCGACGTCGTCGCCGTCGGACACGGTATCGTCCAGCCCCGCGAGCTTGCGGTTGAGCGTCACCTGCACGGCGCCGTCCCGCAGCCGGTGGGTCCAGTCGCCGCCGCGCCCGCGCCGCTGCGCCAGCAGCATGCGCACCGGCACGCCGGAAGCCGGGATCGGCACCTGCTCGGATTCCTCGCCCAGCCGGTCCATCGGCTGGGCAAAATAAAGGACGCGGGCCATGGGAGCGGGATCGGAAAACGCGGTCCATTGTAGTGCATGGCGCGGGCCGGCGCGCCGGCACGGTGCGCGCCGCGCCGCTTCTCCGCCGGCGAGTCTTTGATTTGCGGGCGCCCCGACGCTGGCACCGCTCTTGCGGCAGGGAATCCGGCGTTCGCCGCGCCGTCTAAGGGTTCAGGCTGGATCGCGGTATTCACAGACCATGGAAATGCCCGACGATTTCTTCTCCGAAGCCGTCATCACCCACGTCGGCGTTATCGGCCTCATCTATGCCGCCGCCATCGCGGTGCTGATCCTGCTGGTGGGCCACGACGAGCCCCGCCGCCTCGCCGCCGCCCTGCGTCAGCCGCTGCACATCCTCGGCAGCGGGTTGCAGCGGATCGCGGCACGGGTGACGCAGCTGGTCGCGCGCCTCCTCGGCAAGCGCCGCCCGCGCTGATCCTGACTCGTCCCGGTCCGTCTGCAGCGCCGAGCTCGAGGGCGTGGAGGGGGGCCCGCGCGGTTCGGGATGACGCCGGCGGGTCCCCTCACGCACGTCCGATGTGCCCGGGCATGACCCGCCGCCTGTCGTTCGTGCGCGCCCTCAGGTATCGTTAGCGGCGAACTCCGGCCTCCGTCACCATGCCCGCCACCACCGCCCCTTCCGCCGTCGGCGACCATACCCCGCTCCACGCGGCGCTGGAGCGCATGGCGCTGATCGCCCGCGGCGAGCGGCCGCCGCTCACCCCGCTCACCGGCGGCGTCTCGTCGGAGATCTTCCGCGTCGACACGGCGCGCGGTCCCGTCTGCGTCAAGCGCGCGCTGCCGAAACTGAAGGTGGCGCAGGAGTGGCTCGCGCCGGTGGCGCGCAACGGCTACGAGTACGCCTGGTTCGAGACCGCCGCGCGGGTGATGCCGCAAGCCGTGCCGCCGCTGCTGGGGATGGATGCCGAAAGCGGCAGCTTCGCCATGGCGTATCTGGATCCGGCGCGCTACCCGGTGTGGAAAGCGCAACTGCGCGATGGCGTCATCGAGGATTCGTTCGCCGCCGAAGTGGGCCGGCGCATCGCCGCAATCCACGCCGCCACCGCCGGCGACCCGGCCGTGGCGAGGCGTTTCGCCACCGACGACATCTTCTTCCCGATCCGGCTCGAGCCCTACCTGGTGGCGACCTCCCGCGCACACCCCGACATCGCCTGCGCCCTCACCGACCTGGCCGAGGCGACGGCGTCGACGCATCGCGCGCTGGTGCACGGCGACGTGAGCCCGAAGAATATCCTGGCGGGTCCCGACGGGCCGGTGTTCCTGGACGCCGAGTGCGCCTGGTACGGCGACCCGGCATTCGATCTGGCGTTCTGCCTCAACCACCTGCTGCTCAAGTGCCTCTGGCGGCCGCAATGGCGTGACCGTTACCTCGCCTGCTTCGACGCGCTGGCCGGCAGTTATCTCGCGGGCGCCACCTGGGAGCCGCGCGCCGCTCTGGAGACGCGCACCGCGCAGCTGCTGCCGGGCCTGTTCCTGGCGCGCGTCGATGGCAAATCGCCGGTGGAATACGTCACTGACAAGGCGGACAAGGAGCGCGTACGCCGCGTCGCGAAGTCTTTCTTCGCGCAGCCGACGACGCGGCTCAAGGACGTGCGCGCCGCCTGGCTAGAGGAGCTGGCGAAGTGACAACGCAGAACCTTTTCACCACAGAGGCACAGAGACACAGAGAAATTCTTGATCGTTTAAACGCAAAGGGCGCGAAGGACAAGCACAAGGTCATTTTTCTTTGCGCTCTCTGCGCCCTTTGCGTTGAAAAAGCTTTTTGCCTTTCTCTGTGTCTCTGGGCCTCTGTGGTGGATTTTTCCACCCCTGAACCGGGACCATGACCGACACCACCATCACCCGCATCGTCGCGCGCCGCGTCTGGGACTCCCGCGGGCGGCCCACCGTGGAGGCGGAAGTGCATCTGGCCTGCGGCGCGGCGGGCCGGGCCATCGCGCCGGCGGGCGCGTCCCGCGGCAGCCGCGAGGCGGTGGATCTGCGCGACGGTGGCCAGCGCTTCGGCGGACAGGACGTCGGCCGCGCGATCTCAGGCATCAAGGGCCAGATCGCCAAGGCGCTGGTGGGCCGCAATGCCACCGCCCAGGCCGAGATCGACGCCACCCTGGCGCAGCTGGACGGCACGCCCAGCTTCGAGCGCCTCGGCGGCAACGCCACCACCGCGGTTTCCATGGCGGTGCTGCACGCCGCGGCGGCGGCCCACTACGAGCCGCTGTGGAACTACCTGGCCGGCGGCGGCCCGGTGCGCCTGCCGCTGCCCGAGATCCAGATATTCGGCGGCGGCGCCCATGCCGGCCGCCGCGTCGACATCCAGGACTTCATGGTCATCGCCACCGGCGCACGCAGTTTCGCCGAGGCGCTGGAGGTGACCGCCGAGGTCTACCGCGCCGCCGGCGAGCTGATGGCCGGGGCCGGCAAGCTGCAGGGCGTCGCGGACGAGGGCGGTTACTGGCCCGCCTTCGACACCAACGAGCAGGCGCTGGAAGCGCTGATGCGGGCCATCGAGCGCGCCGGCTACACGCCCGGCGAGGACGTGGCGATCTCGCTGGACGTCGCCGCGTCCGAGTTCGGCGGCAAGGGCCATTACAAGCTGGCGCTGGACCGCTGGGAGCGCGACCGCGACGGCATGATCGAGCTGCTGCTGGGCTGGCTCGACCGCTACCCGATCGTTTCCGTGGAGGACCCGCTGGCGGAGGACGACGCGCTGGGCATGATGGCGTTCACCCGTGCCGCCGGCGACCGCGTCCAGGTGATCGGCGACGACTTCCTGGTCACCAGCGCGACCCTGGTGGCGAACGCCGCCGAGGCCGGCACCTGCAACGCGGTGCTGATCAAGCCCAACCAGGCTGGCACCGTCAGCGCCGCGCGCGCCGCGCTGGAGGCGGCGAAGAAGGCGGGGTTCGGCACCATCGTCTCCGCCCGCTCGGGCGAGACCGAGGACGTGACCGTCGTCCACCTGGCGGTGGGCTGGGACGCGGGCCAGCTCAAGGTGGGCTCGTTCTCCCGCTCCGAGCGCATGGCCAAGTGGAACGAGGGCCTGCGCATCGAGGAGGCGCTGGGCAAGGCGGCGCGCTTTGCCGGCGCTTCGGTGCTCCCCCGCCCCCGAATTCGCGACTGAGGAAGAACGCCATCGACTGGCTGTCGCGCCCGCCGCAGGACGTGCCGCGCGTATTCCGCGGGAGACCGGTGGCGATCATCGGCGCGTCGCCGGGCCGCCTGGGCGCCGCGTTTTCGCAGACGGCCTGGCTGCAGGTGTTTCGCGCCCTGGGCATGCGGCCGTGGTTCGGCGCCTCGCTATACGTGGGCGGCGCATCCGCGCTGTTCGACGCCGGGGGCAAGCTGACCGACGCCGACACCCGCAAGCGGCTGAGCGCTTTCGTCGAGGGTTTCGCGGCGTACTGCGCGGGTTGAACCGCTGCATTTCCCGGCTGCCGGTTCGGTCGGCATCACGGATCGGGAACGCGTGCCGATCCCGGACGTTGCGTCCGGCGGTGATCGGCATTCCCTGCCAAATCTATGCGCTGCGGGCGCTGGCGCGGGAGCTCGTCATCGAACTCTTCTCTCGGCGGGCGGGTCTGAAGGGCGTCCAGCCCCGCATCCGGACATACACTAGAACCTATCTCAAAATTATTGAGTGGGTGAATTCGTATACATACAATTGGCAACATGCTGCGATTGACGGATGCTCAATGGGAACGGATACGGGAGCATTTTCCCGAAGAGAACCTTCCCGAA
>JBMOQX010000045.1:0-4189 GCA_049322755.1 Pseudomonadota bacterium
TCTGCGAGGGACCGCTGGGCTTCTTGTCGCCCACTTCCCACTTGCGCACGGTCGAGACGCTGGTGTTGAGGACCGATGCCAGCACGGCCTGACTCAAGTGCAGGCGTTCGCGCAAGGCGCGCACTTTGTCGGCATCGAATTCGGGCACCGGCTCCAGGCACAGCGCGTCGTACTTGCGCATCTTGCGCTTGTCGATGAAGCCCAGGCGATGCAGGTCGCGCGCCGTCTCATGAACGGCTTCGAGGATCCGGTCGTCGCGCTTCTTCGTGGCCATCCAAGACGCCCACTTGGCCGGTGCTAGCCACCGAACTGGGCGCCGATATCCCGTGCGCCATGCAGGACGCGCACGATGCTCACTTCATCGTCGGAGGCGCAGAAGAAGATCACGTAGTTGCCGTGGGCGCAGGATCGAATGCCGTCGCCGAGCTCGGGGCGAAGCCGATACGCCTGGGGTGCCGCGGCGATCTTCCTGCATTGCATGCGAAGTTCTGCCATGAAGCTGACGGCCCGGCTCGGATTGTCCTGGGCGATGTAGTCGCCGATTTCCTCGATGTCGCTTGCGGCCAGCGGGGTGATGACGAGCCGGTTCATGTCGTCCGGCGCTTCGCCTGACCCCGATACTTCGCCTCCAGACGATCAAAGACCTCTTCGGCCGGCTGCCCCGGACCACTGGATCGACCGGCCGTGATGGCCGCGCGCAGCTCTTCCAGCTGCAGGGCGTGACGCTGGGCTTGCTCTTCCAGCAAACGCAGGCCTGCGCGAACGACCTCGCTGGCGTTGTTGTAGCGACCGGAGGCGACTTGCTCCTTGATGAACGCCTCGAAATGGGGGCTGAGGGCGACACTCGTCGGCATGGGCTTGCATCCTAACAGTTAATAACTGTTATTGGATTCCTGCAACCCCGTCTTGTCAAGCGAACGGCTGGGCAGGCGGTCCGCTTCTCGGTTGCCGTTGAGCGCGTCCGCCACGATCTGCAACGCCCGCTGCCACCGCCGCCACGCCGTGGTCCGGTCGCAGCCGAAGCGGGCGCAGATGTCGCGCCAGCGGTGGCGCTCGGCGCGCATCCATACCAGGTGGCGTTCCTCTTCCTCCAGCCACAAGACCCAGCGCATGGTCTCGAGCATGCGCTCGATAGCCTCAGGGCTGGGTGGGAAGCGCCGGATCGAGGGTTCGGCCCCCAGCGTCTCCCAGGGCATGCGCCGGATCGCGGGCCAGGTGTTGAAGTAGCCCTGCACGCGCACGGGCGGCAGGCGGTGGGCGGTGATGGCCGCCTCCCGGAAGCGCTCGGCCACACGCTCGACGGTCCATTCAGCCATGGCGTGCCTCCCGTGCACCGTAGAGCCGCTCGCCGATTCGGCGGATCAGCTCGCGCTCCGTCCAATCGAGCCGGTCATCGTCGAGGCAGACGACGAGCAGGCGTTGCTCGCGCCAGCCGCGGCGCTTGACGGCCTCCACGTCCATCGGCTCGGGCTGCAGGCGCCCCAGCGGGCAGCGGTAGCGAGGGGTCGGGACGTCCATCTCACGCCTCCTGCGCCGCGTCGTGAAGCTCGAGGGCCCAGAACAACAGCGCCAAGGCGTCGGCCTCATTGTCGTCCGCCGGGGCGTGGCCCCGGCGACGCACGGCCGCCATCACCGCGTCCTTGCCGGCGCGGCCAGAGCCGGTGGCGTGCTTCTTGATCGTGCCCACCGGCACGCCCTGGTAGGGGACGCCGTGGTGCTCGCACCAGGCCGTGAGCGTAGCGAGGAAGCCGCCGTAGGCGTGTGCGGCGTCGGTCGAGACGTGGCGGCGCACTTCCTCGAAGTACAAAAACTGAAGTTCAGAAACCGATGTCTGAATTTCAGAAATCCAACGGCCAAAGCGCAGGTAGCGCATGCCGCCGCCTTCGAATCGCTGTGGCTTGAAGGATTGGCTGCCGCTGGTGATGCGGCCGGTGCGGTCGCGCAGCGCCCAACCGCTGGTGGTGCCCAGGTCGAGGGCCAGAATCGTTGCTGTCATCGTTGCAGTCCTTCGTTCGTGTGCTCATGCCGGTGACTGAAGGTGACCGCCGTGGGGAATCTCCCTTCCGCCCGCGCGCGCGTACGCGCGTAAAGAGATTCAATCCTTGGACCAGTCACCTTCGGTCACCGTGGGTGGTCAGTCGTCGCGGTACGGGAGCCGTACGCCGGAGTCCTTGGGCTTGAGCGACAGGCCCGCCAGGGCCTTGACGCCGCCGTGGATGCGCGTGCGCTCGAAGCCGCGGTTGGCCAGTTGCTGCGCGAGCCAGCGGCTCGTGCCCACGTACTCGCCGCGCCGGCCGGCCCAGTCCTGCCAGCGCTGGAACACGTCGGCCACGGCCACGCGGGCCTGCGGGTGGCGCTGGGCCTCCTCGTCCAGGAAGTCGCCGACGGCGTCCTCCTCGTCGAAGTACTCGGCGGTGGCCGACACCACGCTGGCCGGGGGCCGGAGCCCCTCGCGCTGCCAGGCCAGACAGCCCTGCACCGCCCACGCGACGATCCCGTCGCGCTCGGCCAGGAGTTTGTCGGTCAGCATGGCGTCGCGCCGCTCGGGCGGGATGGTGACGGTGAAGGGGATCAGGTGCAGACGGCGCTTCATCGCCTCGTCCACGTTGCGGATCGCGGGCTTGTGGTTGCCGGCGATGACCAGCTTGAACTGGGGCGTGTACTCGAAGAAGTCCTGGCGCATGAAGCGCGCCGAGACCTTGTCGCCGCCGGTGATCGCCTTGACCTTGGACTCGTTCCAGCGCCGGCCCTGCTCGGTCTCGATGGAAGAGACGAAGCGCGCCCCGCGCAGGCCCGCGAGATCGGTCGGGTGCCGGTCGCCACGCGCCTCCATGAAGGTGTCCATCGGCGCGCTGGTGGCGTAGTCGCCGAGGATCGTGGCCAAGGTGTTCACGAACACCGATTTGCCGTTGGCCCCGGTGCCGTAGAGGAAGAACAGCGCGTGCGCCGCCGTCGAGCCGGTGAGGCAATAGCCCACCATGCGCTGCAGGTAGGCCTGCAGGTCGGCATCACCCCCGGTGACGTCGGCCAGGAACGCCCGCCAGCGGGGGCAGTCGCCGCGGGGCGTGGCGGTGGCGAGCTTGGTCATGCGGTCGGCGCGGTCGTGGGGACGCAGCCGCCCGCTGCGCAGGTCGACCACACCGCCCGGCGTGTTGAGCGCGAACAGATCCGCGTCCCACTCCTGCGAGGTGGAGGCGTGCCGACGGTCGGTGCGCGCCAGCCGCTCCACGCCGCCGACCGTGCTGCTCGCGGCGAGCTTGGCCGCCAGCCGGTGGGAGTCGGCCTTGAGGGCGGCCTCGCGGCAGATCGCCCGGATGAGGTGGTGCACCAGCAGCGTCTCGTCCGCCTGCCAGCGCCGGCCGTCCCACACCAGCCACTTGCCCCAGGCGGCGCAGTAGCGCCAGTCCTCGGCGTAGCGGCTGGTGAAGCTCAGCGCCAGCGCGTCGTCGGTGGCCCAGACGGAAGGCTCCTGCGTGGGCAGCCCAAGTGCTGGCTTGATGCTCATCCGCGGGCCCGAGGCGATGAAGGCGGCGACGTCGAAGCCTTGGCGAAGAGCGTCGGCCGCGTCCCACCCCTCGGGCTTGTCGTCGGGCGGCAGCAGCACGTCGCAGGAAGCGGCGCCGGCGGCGAGTGCGGCCTGCGCCGCGGCCATCGCATAGTCCCAGCCGGGTTTGTCGCGATCGGGCCAGAGGAGGACGGCCTTGCCCGCCAGCGGCGACCAATCGGTCTTGTCCACGGGCGCATTCGCCCCGTGCATCGCGGTGGTGGCCACGATCCCGAGCTCGATCAAGGCCTGGGCGCACTTCTCGCCCTCGACCAGCACGACCTGGGCGGCGTTCCGGATCCCCGGCTGGTTGTAGAGCGGCCGCGGCTCGGGCGGAGCCATCTTGCGGCGGCGCGCGTCCCAGGGCCGGAACTCCTTCTTGCGCCCGGGCGGGTCGTAGCGGTAGACGACGGCGATGAGCTGCCCGTGTGCGTCGAGGTAGTCCCACTTGGCGGTGGCCGGGCCGAGATCGTCGACCGGGGTCTCCTTGGCCGCCTTGCGCGCCGGGGCCGTGGGGGCACGGCCGACGAGGTCCTCGGCCAGATCGAGGACGCGGGCGAAGTCGCCCTGCACGTCCACGCCGAAGTGAGCGCCGATCAGGTGGAACACATCGCCACCATCGCCGGTGGCGCGGTCGGTCCACAG
>JBMOQX010000046.1:0-65708 GCA_049322755.1 Pseudomonadota bacterium
CCAGCGTCCTGTTCATGGACATCGTCGAATACAGCACGCGCCCGGTTTCCGAGCAGATGGCGGTCAAGCAGCTGTTCAACGACCTGGTGGCGGACCTGATCCGCGACATCGCCGACCAGGACAAGGTGGTGGTGGACACCGGCGACGGCGCCGCGGTGAGTTTCCTCGGCGACCCGGAAGACGCGTTCGTGGCGGCCACCAAACTGAGCGACGCCCTCTACGGCACCACCCGCGAGCGCTACAGGGACCTGCAGGTGCGCATCGGCATCAACCTGGGTCCGCTCAAGGTGGTGCGCGACATGCGCGACCAGGTCAACCTCGTCGGCGACGGCATCAACGACGCGCAGCGGGTGATGGCGTTCGCCCAGCCCAACCAGATTCTGGCCTCGCGCGCGTTCTACGACGTCGTTGCGCGGCTGTCACCGGACTACGCCAACCGCTTCCGCTACCTCGGGCTGCGCAAGGACAAACACGGCCGCGATCACCAGATCTACGAGTGGAGCACGCCGGCGGCGGTCGAATTCCAGGCGATGTTGGCGAGCGAGGCGCCGTCCGGCGGCGCCAAGACCGACGACCTGAGCGGACTCGCGGCGCTGGGCATCAACGTCGGCGACGACCTGAAGCTGTTCAATCCCGAGACGACGCAGCAGCTTCCGAGCGCCGCGGAAATCGAAAAACAGCTGGAGCGGGAGGCCCAGGAACGGGCGCGCCAGCAAGAGGAAGAGGAGAAGCGCCGGACCGAAGAGGAGGCGCGGCGCAAACGCGAGGAGGACGAGCGGGCACGACAGGAGGAGCTGCTGGCGGCCCAGGCCGAGGCCGACCGCCAGATGTGGGAACAGGCGCAAGCGCGGCCGGCGCCGCCCCCGCCGCCGCCCATCGGCGAGAGCACCTTTCCGGCCGCGCCCGGCACACCGCACGCCGAGGCGCCGGTGGCCCCCCGGCGGCGCCGGCGCAAGGTGCCGGTCGCCAGAATCGCGGTCACCGCCGTGCTGGCGGTGATTGCCGGCGCCATCGGCCTCGCCCACGTGGTCCCGTTGGAATTCGCGCGCAGCGCCGCCGAGACGGCCCTCACCGCCCGTGTCGGCGAGCCGGTCGGCATCGACAGCGCCCAGGGTTCGTTGTTCCCGCCGCAGCTCACGCTCCGAGGCATCCGCGTCGGGGCCGACGGGGCGCTGACCGCCGAGAGCGCGACGCTGCCGGGCATCTCGGGGCTGCTGGGCGATGTCGGCGAGCTCAAGCGCATGCGCATCGAGAAAGTCAAGGTGAGCGAATCCGGCGTGCGCAAGCTGGCGAAATGGAATGCCGGCGGCACCGGCGCCGCGCTGCCCGTGGAAGCGATCGAGCTGCGCAATGTCACGCTGTCGCTTGCGGACGTCGCGGTGCCGGCCTTCGACGGCGAGCTCTCGATGGCCGCCGACGGCAAGGTGCAGCGCATCGACGTGCGCAGCACCGACGGCAGGATCAACGGCCAGCTGACGCCGGCTGGCGGCGGCCTGACGATCCAGGCCAGTGCCCAGACCTGGAAGCTGCCGCTGGGCGCGCCGCTGACTTTCGACAATCTCCAGGTGAAAGCCACCGCGACGCCCGGGCGCCTGGACGTGGAGCGGTTCGACGGGCTGCTGTTCGGCGGGCGCACCGTGGGCAAGGGCGCGATCACCTGGGACAACAGCTGGGTGTTCTCCGGCGACGCCGAACTCACGGCGGTGGACAGTGAGGCCCTGCTGGGGGCCTATCTCGGCGCAGCGCCGATCGCCGGCGCGCTGCGCACCAGGCTCGCGCTGGCGATGCGTGGTGACAGCCTCAAGGGCCTGTTCGGCGCGCCGCAGGCGAGCGGTGACTTCACGATCGAGCGCGGCGCGCTCAACAGCATCGACCTGTCCAAGGCGCTGCGCACCGGTGCGCGGGAAGGCGCCCGCGGTCAGACCAAGTTCACCGACCTGACCGGCACGATGGCGCTGGCGCAGAACCGCTACGCGTTCACCAACCTCAAACTGGCGGCGGGACTGCTCTCGGCGGCGGGCGCCGTCGAGGTGGCGCCGGACCAGTCGCTCTCCGGCCGCCTCAACGTGGAGATCGCCTCTGCCGCGAACCCGCTGCACGGGGCGCTGACGGTGGGCGGGACCGCCGTAGCGCCGATGGTGCGCCCCTAGGGCTGGATGCCCGGATTGAGGCTGTAGAGGCCGGTCAGCGTCGCCTGCCCGAGCACGTGGCCTTCGATGGCCTTGCGCACGTCGGCGCCGTTGAACACGCCCTCCACCGGGCAGCGCGCCACGTCCAGCGCGTAGAGCGTGAAGACGTAATGGTGGACGATGGAATCGTTCCACGGCGGGCACGGCCCGTCATAGCCGAAGTACTGCCCCTCCATGTCCTTGTCGCCGGCGAACCAGGCGGTGTAGTCGTTCAGCCCCTGGCGCGTGCCCCGCGGCCCGTCGGGCCCGGGCTTGCCGCGGGGGGTCACGCCGTCCGAGAACTCCCCCTTGTAGATCGGCATCGAATCCGCCGGCAGGTCCACCAGGACCCAGTGGAAGAAATCGACCCGCGGCAGGTCGGCGGGAATGGTGCGGCCCTCCTGGTTCACGTCGTCGGGCCGGCTGGGCACGTCGCAGTCGTGGCAGATCAGCGCCAGCGATTTCGTTCCCGGCGGCAGGTCGCTCCAGGACAGGTCCGGGTTGCGATTCGCCGCCAGCGCTACGTGGGCTTCCGGATCGGTGGTGCCGAATGCGTTCTCGCTCGGGATCCGCTGGTGATCGGTGAAGCAGGCGCTGGTGAGCTTCACGGTGCCCTCCTCTGAGGATGATGGATTAACCGAAATCCGCCCGCCGTCGCGGCGGCTGCCCCGGGAAGGGCAGCGCGCGCCGCGCTGCACCCCAGCTCGCCCCGGCGCTCTCCGGCAGGGGCCGTGCCGGCAGCGGCGCCGGACCGGTCAGCGGGCGCATCGCCGCGCTGGGCTCCGCCGGTCGAGCCGGTATTTAATCGTGGCGAGGTGCCCCAGTCAACGCGCCGGCGGGTTCCGCGCGGGCGGCGCGGTGCGCAGCCAGAACGTCACCGGACCGTCGTTCACCAGCATCACCTGCATGGAGGCGCCGAAGCGCCCGCTTGCCACGGGCCGGTGCGCGGCGCGCGCCAGTTCCACCAGCCGGCCGAAAAGCCGCTCTCCGGCCTCGGGAGGCGCCGCCGACGTGAAGCTGGCGCGCGTGCCTTTGGCCGTGTCCGCGGCCAGCGTGAACTGCGGCACCAGCAGCAGGCCGCCGCCCACATCACGGACGCTGCGATTCATGCGGCCTTCGGCGTCGGGAAACACGCGATAGTCGAGCAGGCGCTGCAGCAGCCGCGCGGCTTCGGTGTCGGTGTCGTCGCGTTCGACCCCGACCAGCGCCAGGACGCCGCGGCCGATTTCGCCCACGGTCTCGCCGGCGACCTCCACCCGCGCGCCCGACACACGCTGCAGCAGCCCGATCAAGACCGGCGTCGGGGGCGTCCGCGGGCACCGCGCCGGCCCACTACCAGCCCGACGCCATGCGCCGCGGCTTCCAGTCCTCCACGGCCGCCGCGAGCTGCTCCAGCTTGGCGGCGTCGAGCTGGCCCGCGGCCTGCTCCTTGATCTGGCCGGCCTGCTCCTTCTGCTCCCGGTCGAGATCGAATTTGTTCTCCACCAGCGTGCCCCAGAAATAGGCCGCTTCGGGATCGACCGGCTGCTCCGGAGAAGCATACAGCCGCGCCAGCTCGAACTGCGCCATGGTATGACCCTGCTCGGCCGCGCGCGCCAGCCACTTGGCCGCCTGCCTGGTGTCCTTGGCCGTGCCCCTGCCCTCCAGGTACATCATGCCGGCGGCGTACTGGGCCCTCGGCACGCCGAGCTTGTGCCAGTTGCGCGCATACCACGCGCGCCCCGCCCGCTCGAACAGTTTCAGCGCGCGCTCGTGATCCTGCGCAACCTCCCTGCCGTCGCGGTACAGGACACCGAGTTCGTAACCCGCCACTACGTTGCCCCAGTTCAGTTCGCGCTCCAGCTGGCGCACCATCTCCGCGGGGTCGGAAATCCTGAGCGCGGCTTCCGCCCGATCCGTCAGTTCGTCGGCGTGCGCCGCGGCGGCGGCAAGCAGCGCGATCAAGGTCAGCGGCAGACGTTTCATGGCTTTCCCTCCTCGCTTGGCGCCCCGGGGCGGCGCCCGTGCACGGGCGCCGCGAGCTCCGGCCCACGCATCGTCAGACACGCTCAGGCGCGAATCGATCCCGGTCGGCACGCTATGCGTCCCGACCGCCGGCGGCGCCGGCACCCCTGCGCGCCGCCGCGAAATTCGCCTGGCGGCGGATTCGGGTCACGCCGTACCGGGCCTAGAGCATCCGGCGCGGCGACCAGCCCTCGGCCTGTTGCTTGACGCGATCCGACTCGGCGGCACCGATGGCGCCGCGCGCCCTTGCCTGAACGGCCGCCGCCGCTTCCTTCTCTTCCTTGCCGAGGTCGAACTGGTTGCCGGCGACGGAGGCCCAGAAGAAGGCCTGCGTCATGTCCTTGCCGGGGCTGTCGGTCGCGTAGAACTCGGCCAGCCGCAACTGCGCGCGGCCGTGGCCCTGCTCGGCGGCGCGGCGCAGCCATTTCGCCGCCACCTCGGCGTCCTGCGTGGTGCCTTCACCCTTCAGGTACTGCAACCCCGCCTCGTACTGGGCGCCGGGAACCCCCAGCTTGAACTGGTAGCGCGCGACCCAGTCCTTGCCGGCCCGCGTGAAGTACGCTAGCGCCCTGGCGGGATCCTTGGGGACGCCCTCGCCTTTCCGGTACATCAGGCCCAGGTGATACGTCGCGAGCACGTTGCCCCAGCCGTCTTCCCGCTCCAGCTGGGCGACGATCTCCTGCGGCGTGGATTTTTTCAACGCCTGATCGACACGGTCCTTGAGATCGCCCTGCGCCAGCGCCGACGCGGCGATGCAGAGCGCGGCGAGCAAACCGCCGACGATTCGCTTCATGATTGACCCTCCTCCTGTCCCGCGATGCGTCGCGCCCGGCGCCGCGCGCCGGCGTACGCATCCGCTCGTTGCTATCCGACCCCGCTCGCCCCGCGCGCCGCCCCCCGCCCTTCCCCGGCGCCGCGATCGCAGGATCGTTGGCGCATCTGGCGCCGCTCAGGGGCGCCGGTTTCGCCGGCGCCCGCGCTCAGTGGTCTTCGAGGCGGGTGAACGTGTCTTCGGCCGGTTCGCCGGTTTCCGGCTCGATCCATTCGGAGATGCCGAGCTCGGCTTCGACCTCTTCCAGCGATTCGTCGGGAGTGAGCTCGCTCTCGTTGGCGAACTCCATGTCCCGGACCGCCTCCCAGAGCGTGGGAAACGGTCCGTACTCGGCCTCGGTTTCCTTGTCCTGCCAGTAGAAACCGTCGGGGCGCTCGATGACCCGCGTCGTGTCGTAGTCGGCGGGGGTGCTGGGGATCGGTTGCGGCATGAGAGCCTCCTGTGCCTGCGGTGGCCGTCGGTGGTATCAAAACACCCTGAGCCGGGATTTGCAACCCTCAATTACACCCGGCGCGCGCGCCGCGCAGCCGCCGCGCCAACGCCGCCACCAGCGCCGCGGCGTCCGCGGGCGCGCCGCCTGCGTCGGTGTTGTCGAAGAACGCGAGGATCGCGCGCCCCTCCCGCCACCAGCGCGCCGCCTTCGCCGCCCACGCCGCGATCTCCGCCGCGCCGTAGCGCGAGCGATACGTGACGCGATGGCCGTGGAGGCGCAGGTAGACGAGATCGCCGCTCACCGCGTCCCACAGCGGCCAGTCGGCGGCGTCGGACTGGCAGATGGCGACACCGCGCTCCGCCAGTCTCTCCGCCACCTCCGGGACGAACCACGAGCGATGGCGGAATTCCACCGCGTGCCGCGCGTGCGGCCAGAGCGCGAGCCGCGCGAGGAAACCCTCCAGACGCGAGTCGTCACGACGCAGCGAGCGCGGCAGCTGCCACAGCACGGCCGCCAGCCGCTCGCCCAGCGCGGCTGCGCCCTCGCGCTGGCGCGCGAGCGACGCCTCGTCGAAGTCGAGCCGCTTGACGTGGGTGAGGTAGCGAT
This sequence comes from Pseudomonadota bacterium, assembly GCA_049322755.1. Classification (GTDB taxonomy): domain Bacteria; phylum Pseudomonadota; class Gammaproteobacteria; order Burkholderiales; family UBA6910; genus DATIUV01. The sequence continues at coordinate 6,044 of JBMOQX010000046.1, forward strand.
GGGCCTTGACCGCGAACCGGAACCCGGCCGGCGTCTGCGCGATCCAGCGGCGGTAAGTCTCGGCGCGCACCTCGCGGTAGAACGACGCGTTGATTTCCACCGCATTGAAGCGCCGCGCGTAGTGCGCCAGCCAGCGGGACCGCGGCACGCCCGCGTAGAACCCGCCGGCCCAGGCGGCGTAGTTCCAGCCGCTGGTGCCGACGTAAAACTCGCCGCTCACCGCGCGCCGCCCGCGGGCGCCAGCAGACCCAGCTCGGCGCCGGTCGCGGTGAGACGCCGGCACTGGCCGGGCGTCAGCGCGGTGCTGCCCGGATCGGTCTCGTCGCGCATGAGGTTGCCGGGCGCGTCGACGTGCTCGCCGCTGTCCATCAGCACGTGGGCCAGTTCGTGGGCCAGCGCGACACCCGGATCGCGCGCGCTCTCGATGATCCAGACCGTGTGCGCCAGCTCGGGGCGCGAGGCGCTGTTGCCGCGGCCGATGGCCTCGGCGTCGAAGGCGATGCGCTGGCGCGTGTCGCGCACGAAATACAGCGTCGGCTTGGGGAACGGCAGGCGCCCCGCGAGGTCGCGTCCCACCGCCGTCGAGAAGTCCGCGTAGCGCTCCGGACCGTCGACCCGGTGCAGCGAGGCCCGCGCCACGCGCACGCCGCATTGCGCAAGAATCTCCGCCGTCTCGCGCAGCGCCGCGATAGCCCGCTCGTCGGTCCAGCGGCTGCGCCCCATCACCACCAGTGTCGGCGTCACATCCCAGCGCGCGGCGGCCGGCACGGCACCGGCGTAGATCTCGTCCGCGGCGAGCAAGCGGGTCGCGGTGACCCGCGGCGCTTCGCCGGCGAACGCGGATGCCGCCGCCAGCAGCAGCACCGCCGCCGCGGTGGCGCTAGGCGGCAGCAGCGCGCGGCGGACGAAAATACGAGGTATCCGCATAGAAGCCGGCATCCGCGTTGCGCGCCCACCATCCCGGAACGCCCAGGACCGGCACCGGGGTCAGCGCCGCGCGCAACGCGGCGCCATCGCCCTGGAGCAGCCGCTGCGCCAGGTCCGCGTCGAGCCGGGCGATCAGCGCCGTCCCGGGCTGCGCCAGCATTGCCGGCTCCACCGGCAAGATCCAGCCGTGGCCGGTCATGCCGACGAAGGGGGCCAGCGCCTTCTCCATCAAGCCGTGGCCGAGCAGGAAGAAGCGCATGCCCGCCTGCACCTGCGCGCGGCGTTCCCAGAACAGCGCCGGCCACTGGCGGCCGCGCAGCAACTCCGCCAGCGCCGGTTCGGCGCACGCCACGATCACGCCGGACTCGTCCAGCAGCGTGAGCGCGTCGCGCAGCCGGCCGCGGCTGCCGCGGGCCGATGCCGGGCCGTGCCGCGCGCCGCTCAGGCTTTCAAAGTGGCGCGCGTTGAGCGCCGCCTTGACGCGCGGGAACAGGCACCAGGCAAACGCGTTGAGCACGTCGTGCCAGCACCGCGGCCGCGTCTCGATCTCACCGGCCAGCCAGGCGCGCTGTTCGTATCCGTCCTCGAAGCGCGCGCGCCGCACCAGTGGCGGAACGAACGCCACCGGCTGGCCGCGCGTGTTGCTCACGCCACGGCCATTGGACAGCCGGTTCAGCACCGCCAGGTCCGGCCAGCCCCGCACCAGTTCCGGCGCCTCCCGCCACAGTGCGGCGAGCGGCGCCAGCATCGGCGAGCGCTGCGGCAGGGCGCCGTCCCACGGCAGGCGCCCGCTGTTCGGATTTCGGCGATCCATGACTCGGCTAATATAGCTTGCTTTGCAACGGGACCGGGCAGGCGGGGTGGAACGGGTCGACTGCGCCGTAATCGGCGCCGGTGTGGTGGGACTCGCGGTGGCGCGCGAGCTGGCGCTTGCCGGCCGCGAAGTGATCGTGCTGGAGCGGGCCGAGGCCATCGGCACCGAGACCAGCTCGCGCAATTCCGAGGTGATCCACGCCGGCATCTATTACCCGCCCGGCAGCCTCAAGGCGCGGCTGTGCGTCGAAGGCAAACACCTGCTCTACCGTTACTGCGCCGAGCGTGGCATCGCCCATGCGCGCCTCGGCAAGCTGCTGGTGGCCACCGCGCCCGCCGAGATCCCCGCGCTCGAGCGCTACGCGCGCACCGCCGCCGCCAACGGGGTCGGCGACCTGGCGTGGCTCAGCGCCGCCCAGGTGGCCGAGCTCGAGCCGGCGGTGCGCTGCGTCGCCGCGCTGCACTCGCCCTCCACCGGCATCGTCGACAGCCATGGCCTGATGCTGGCGCTGGAAGGCGACGCTGCAAACGTCGGCGCGGTGGTGGTGCTGCGCACCACGGTGGAGCGCGGCGTGGCGAGCGGCGACGGCATCGACCTGGAAGTGGGCGGCGCCGAGCGCATGGCGATCCGCTGCCGCGGCGTGGTGAACTGCGCCGGCCTCGAAGCGCCGCAGGTGGCGCGCTCCATCGCCGGCGTGCCGCCGGAGCGCGTGCCGCGCGCCTTCTACGCCAAGGGGCACTACTTCACGCTGGCGGGGCGCTCGCCGTTCCGCCGGCTGATCTACCCCATGGCGGAAGCCGGCGGACTCGGTGTCCACGTCACGCTGGACCTGGCGGGACAGGCGCGCTTCGGGCCCGACGTGGCATGGATCGACGCCGTGGATTACGCGTTCGATCATGACCGCGCCGAGCGCTTCTATGCAGCCATCCGCCGCTACTACCCGGGGCTGGCCGACGGCGCGCTGCAGCCGGGCTACACCGGCGTGCGCCCCAAGATCGCGGGGCCGGGGGCGCCGGCGGCGGATTTCGTCATCCAGGGTCCCGCCGCGCACGGCGTGGCCGGGCTGGTGAACCTGTTCGGGATCGAGTCGCCCGGACTGACCGCTGCGCTGGCGATCGCGCGGGAAGTGTCCGCGCAGCTGGCGCCGGTCTAGCTGTGGAGTCTCGACAAATCCGACGCGGGATTGCGTTCCAGGCGGGCCGCGCGCCCGCCGGGGAGGGAAACCGCTAGAAACCGACGCTGGCCTTGGCGACGTCGATGGTGACGTTGGGACGGTCCAGCAGCGCCGCGGCGCAGCGCACCAGTTCCAGCGCCCACGGCGAGCGGCTGCGGAACTCCCGGGCGCCGCCCGCACGGGCGAGATTGAGCAGCTTGTCCACCGCCAGCGCCTTGCCCACCGGATTGAAGACTTCCTCGCCGGCCTTGCCCAGCTCGGTGTCGAGCCAGCGATGGGCGGCCTCGGCCGACAGCGGCTTCACGTCCTCGGCGGACAAGCGGAACTCGTACTCCTCGCCTTCTCCGAATACGACGTTGACGTGGTACATGCGCGCCTCTTTCCCCTTTTGTCGATTGGCCAGCGGCAGCCATTGTAGCGCCGTTCCGGGCCCGCGGGCCGGGCCTCACCCGGCGGACTCGGCCTCCTTGAGCCGTCCCAGGGCCCGCTCGGTTGCGCGGCGGCCTTCGGCGATGGCGATTCTGCCGCGGTCGTAATCCATGATGCCGATGTGCGCGAGCCTCGGGGTCACCAGCAGGTCGGCCGGCTCCCCCGCCAGCCGGCTGCGCGTCACCCGCACCTGCATGATGTTGATGCTGGAAGCCACCACGTCCAGCAGCGACGGCAGCGCCCCCGCATCGTCACGGCCGAATCCGAGGGTGCGCTTGAGCTGCTCGAGCCAGGACGCCTCCTCGCCCTCGGGTTTCGAATCGGCGAGCGCCTGGCGCATGCTGCGCATCGGAAGGTGCCGGCCGACGAGGTCCGAATTGAGATCCACGGCGATGACGAAGTCGGCGCCCAACGCGCGCGCCAGCGTCACGGGCACCGGATTCACCAGGCCGCCGTCCACCAGCAGCCGCTCCTCGGCGCGCGCCGGCGCGAACAGCCCGGGCAGCGCGATCGAGGCGCGCACCGCGTCCACTACCCGCCCCTGCCGCAACCACACCTCGTTGCCGGTCTCGAGATCGGTGGCCACCGCCGCGAAGGGCTTGGCAAGCTGCTCGATGGTCTCCCCTTTGAGGTGCCGCGCGAGGAACCCCATCAGGCGCTCGCCGTGGATCAGCCCGCCCTCCAGCGTGAAATCCAGCAGGCTCACGACGCGCTTCCAGTTGAGCGCCTTGACCCACTCCTCGAACGCGTCCAGATCGCCGTGAACGTAGATCGCCCCCACCAGCGCGCCCACGGACGTGCCGCAGACCACGTCGGGCTCGATGCCCGCGTCCTGCAGCGCGCGGATCGCACCGATATGGGCCCAGCCGCGCGCGGACCCGCTGCCGAGCGCCAGCCCGATCCGGGGTTTGCGCTTCCGGATCATGATTGCTCCCCGCTCACCGCGGCCGCCCCCGGCGCCGCGCCGGCAAGAAACGCCGCCAGCGCCGCCTCCCACTCCGGGCGCACGAAGAAGAACGCTTCGTTGTGCCCGCCGCTCATGGTGAGGAAGCGCTTGGGCTCGGGGGCGAGCGCGAACAGGCGCTCGCCATGGCGGAATGGCACGATCTCGTCGTCGCGGCTGTGGGCCACCAGCACCGGCGCGCGGACGCCCGCCAGGTACTCCGCCGTCGGGTAGCGGATTTTTGCCAGCCACTTCACGGGAAGAATCGGGTACAGCTCCTGCCCCAGCTCCGGCACCGACGTGAACGCCGACAGCAGTACCAGCGCCCGCGGGCGCGACTGCGCCGCCTGCCGCGCCGCCAGCGCGGCACCCAGGGATTCGCCGAACAGGATCACGTCGGCCGGATCCACGCCGCGCGCCCGCACCAGATGATCCCAGGCGGCGTCGGCATCGCGATAGGTGCCCTCCTCGCCGGGCGTGCCTTCGCTGCGCCCGTAACCCCGATAGTCGAAGATCAGCGTGTCGTAGCCGAGCCGCGCGAAATGGACCAGCGCATCGAGGCGGTGGGAGATGTTGCCCGCGTTGCCATGGAAGAACAGCACCACGCCGCGGCGTTCGCGCGACTTCACGTACCATGCGTGCAGGCGCACGCCATCGGCGGTCTCCAGGGCCAGCTCTTCATAGGCGAGCCCCGCCGCCGCGGGGGTCGCGACGATCTCGCGGCCGACCTCCGGAAAGTAGACGAGCCTGGGCTGCCCCACGTAGGCCGCCGCCACCAGGGCGGCGTACACGCAAACAGCGATGAGGGCGACGTTGATGATCATGCGCGGCACCGGGCGGCAACGAGGCCGCCATCGCTATAATAGGCCGCTTCGCACGTCCCAAGGGGAGAGGCAATGAACCTGGACCGGGTGTCTTCGGGCCGCGACCTGCCCAACGACTTCAACGTCATCATCGAGATTCCGATGCACGGGGTCCCGGTGAAGTACGAAGTGGACAAGGAGACCGGCGCCCTGTTCGTGGACCGCTTCCTGTCCACCGCGATGTTCTATCCCTGCAACTACGGCTACATTCCCCACACGCTGTCCGACGACGGCGATCCGGTGGACGTGCTGGTGGTGACCCCGATCCCGGTGATTCCCGGCGCCGTCGTGCGCTGCCGCCCGGTCGGCATGCTGAGGATGGAGGACGAGGCGGGGGACGACGCCAAGCTGATCGCGGTGCCGATCGACAAGCTCTCGGGCCAGTACCGTGACATCGAGACGCCGCGCGACTTTCCCGAGAGCGTGCTGGCCCAGATTTCCCATTTCTTCGACCACTACAAGGACCTGGAGCCGGGCAAGTGGGTGAAGATCAAGGGCTGGGTCGGCCCGGAGGAGGCAAAGGCGGAGATCCTCGCCGGCGTGAAGCGCTTCAAAAGCGCCCGGAAGAAGCCGGCGTTTTAGGGTTGATGGGACCAGTCCGAGATCAACCGCAAGCAGGGAACGAAATTCAACATCCCGCTCACCTATTACAGCCAGCTGATGACCGTGGCCTACGGCGGCAGCGTCAAGGAAGCCGGGTTGGACGGACAGTTGATCCGGGCCGGGGAGCTGAAAGAGATCGCCGTGAAGGTGGTGAAGAAGTAACCTGCCGCCCACGCGCGCGACGGGGCGGCCGCGGGGCCGCCTTTGTTTTGGAGATCATCTTCGAGGACGTCGACAGCCTGGCCGCGGACGTGCCCGCGCGCGATATGCCGGAATCCGTGGTGCGCGTGCACCGCGACGGCCTGGACCGGGACTGACGCCTCCGCCGCTGGAAAGCTGCCGGCGGTGGACTAAACTTGGAGTAGGAAATGATCCAGGGCCGCGCACCGGCGCGTGCGCGGGAGATCAACGCAAGCACAAGGAGGCAATCATGGTACCGGAAACCAAAGAAGCCAAGGTCACCGGTACGAATAAACCGGTGATGACTCCGGCACCGGCGCAACCTCTTGCCCCGTTTGTGGAAATGGAGCGGTTCTTCGACCGCCTGTTCCCGCGGGGGTGGCTGCGGCCGTTTGCATGGGAGCCGGTCGGGTGGGGCGAGATGGCCCCGTTGTTCGAACTCAACGCCCTCAAGATCGACGTGATCGACAAGGAAACCGAAGTGGTGATCCGGGCCGAGGTCCCCGGCATCGACAAGAAAGACCTCGAAGTCTCGCTGGACGACAATCTGCTGACGATCAAGGGCAAGGCCGCGCGCGAAAGAGAGGAAGAGAAGGAGAATTACTTCCGTCGTGAAATCTCCCGCGGCGAAGTGTCTCGCACCGTGCTGCTGCCGACGGCCGTCGACGGCGCCAGGACCGCGTCCGAACTCAAGGACGGCGTGCTCGAATTGCGGCTGCCGAAGATCGAAAAGGCGCACCGCGTGACTATCCCGGTCGCGTGAGCGTGCGTTGCAAGCGGAAGCCCGGCTGCGGCCGGGCTTTTTTGCGCCCGCGCGCGCGGGGCCTATAATCGACATTGATCTTTCCATCGCCCCGGAGGACCGCCATGAGCGCCGCCGTCCCCGCCTCACAGCCTGAAGAGCCGATCCTGCTGCGCCATGACGCCGGCGGCGTCGCCACGCTGACGCTCAACCGCCCGAAACAGTTCAACGCCCTGTCACAGGCACTGCTCGGTGAGCTGCAGGCCGCGCTGGACGCCATCGAGGGCGACGCCGGCGTGCGGGTCGTAGTCATCGCCGGCGCCGGCAAGGCGTTCTGCCCCGGCCACGACCTGAAGGAAATGCGGGCGAACCGGGAGCCCGGCTTCATCCAGGCGCTGTTCGAGCAATGCAGCCGGATGATGCTGACCATCACCCGCATCCCGCAGCCGGTGATCGCGCGGGTGCATGGCATCGCGACCGCGGCCGGTTGCCAGCTGGTGGCGCAATGCGACCTGGCGGTGGCGGCAGCGGATGCGCGCTTCGCCACTTCCGGCATCAACTTCGGCCTGTTCTGCTCCACGCCCGGCGTGGCGCTGTCGCGCAACGTGTCCCGCAAGCAGGCGATGGAGATGCTGATGACGGGCGACTTCATCGACGCCCCGACGGCGCTGGCGCGCGGCCTCGTCAACCGCGTGGTGCCTGCGGAAGAGCTGGACGCCGAGGTACGCCGCCTCTGCGATTCGATTCTCGCCAAGTCGCCGGTGGCGGTGGCGACGGGCAAGCGCATGTTCTACCGCCAGCTGGAACTGGGGATGGAGCAGGCCTACGAGATGGCGTCGCAGGTGATGACCTGCAACATGATGGCCGACGACGCGGCCGAGGGCGTCGACGCGTTCATCGAGAAACGGGCGCCGCGCTGGAGCGGGCGCTAGCGGCCGGACGCTCCTTCAAGCCTCCCGGTACCAGCGGATCGCCGCCTTCGCCAGCGCGTCGATCGAGTCGCTCATCGGGACGCCGAAAGCCGCGCGCGTCCCGGGCGACAGGGCGAGCGGCAATTCCGTGCAGCCCAGCATGATGGCCTCCGCGCCCTTCGCCACCAGCCGCTCAACGCACGCCGCCGCGGGCGCGTAGCTGTCGCCGACGCGATTTTCCTTCACCAGCGCGATCGAGCGCATGCACAGCGAAGCAATCTCTTCCTCATTAGGCACCAGGCACCCGTACCCCTTGGCCTCGAGCCGTTCCTGGTAGAGGCGCAGCTTCAGCGTCCCGGCCGTGCCCATCACGCCAATCCGGCGCCCCCGGACACCCTGGCGTTCCAGGTCGTCGATGGCCGCGTCGACGATATGCAGGAAAGGCACCGGCGTCGCGCGCACCAGATCCTCGAACCAGAGATGCGCCGTGTTGCAGGGGATGACGATGCAGCCCGCGCCGGCCTGGACCAGGCGATCGACGCCGTACAGCAGGTGCGGCAGCGGCGAAGGCCCGTCGCCCAGCAGCGCCGCCGTGCGATCCGGCACGCGCGGGTCGCTCCACAGCACCGTCGCCACGTGCTCCTGGTCGCGCACGGCGGGTGTTAACTGGATGAGCCGCGTCATGAACGCCGCGCCCGCCAGCGGCCCCATGCCGCCCAGCACCCCGAGGAGCCGGCCGGGAGCAATCTGCTGCGGCGTCGTCATGGCGCCAATTCCAATCCTCTGTCGTCGCCCTCCGGGCGGATACGTGCCGAGTATAACGGGCCGCCCGGCGGCGCGGGGGCCGGCTGACGCGCGCTTCGGGCCGCATCGGCCCTGTGCTACAGTGAAATGCACACCGGCCCCACAAACCGGCGGGAGGAAAACGATGACCGACGGCGATACGCGCGGCGCCCAGCCGCTGCCGTTTCCCACCATCCGCCAGGTGGACGCCAACGCCCCGTTCGCGTGGCTCAGGGCGGGCTGGGGCGACATGAAGCGCGCCCCCGCGGCGAGCCTGTTTTACGGCGCCGCGTTTGCCGCGATGGGCATGCTGCTGCACCTCTACCTGCGCGACGACCCCGGCATCACGCTGGGACTCGCCACCGGCTTCACGCTGGTGGGGCCGTTCCTCGCCATCGGGCTCTACGACATCAGCCGGCGGCTGGAGGAAGGCCGGCCGGTGCGGCTGCTGGAAACCCTCACCGCGTGGCGCGCCAACGTCGGCGGCGTCGGCCTGTTCGCGGTAGTGTTCATGCTGGTGATGGCGACATGGATCCGCGTGTCGGTGGTGATCGTCGCGCTGTTTTTTTCGGGTGGGATGCCCACGATGAAGACGTTCCTCGCCCAGCTGTTCTCGCTGGACAACCTGGCGTTCGCCGCCATCTACGCCGGCGTCGGTGCGCTGTTCGCGGCGTTCGTCTTCGCCATCAGCGTGGTGTCGATACCGCTGTTGCTCGACCGCACCATGGACGCGATCACGGCGATGATCGCCAGCGTCGTGACGCTGGTGCGCAATGCCCGGGCGCTGGCGCTGTGGGCGGCGCTCATCGTCGCCGCCATCGGCCTGGGCATGCTGCCGTTCTATCTCGGCCTCGTCGTCACCGGCCCGCTGATAGGCCACGCCACCTGGCACGCGTTCCGCCAGCTGGTGGCACCGGCGCGCTGACGCCGCGCGTTCGCATCAAGACTTGCCGGGGGTCCAGATCCGGCTCTCCTCGGCGGACATTGCCAGCATCAGCTGGTTGAGACGGCGCACGAAGGCTCCCGGATTCTCCAGCTGGCCGCCTTCGGCCAGCAGCGCCTGCTCGAACAGCAGGTGGCTCCAGTCGGCGAAGCGGACATCGTCGCGTTCGTCGCGCAGCCGCCGCACGATCGGATGCTGGGGGTTCAGCTCCAGGATCGGCTTCGACAGGGGCACTTTCTGCCCCGCCATCTTGAGCATCCGCTCCAGGTGCGCGCCCAGCGCGTGCTCGCCCACCACCAGGCACGCCGGCGACTCGGTGAGGCGGTGCGTGACGCGCACGTCCTCCACCCGCTCGGCCAGCGCCTGCTTCACGCGATCCAGCAGCGGCTGGAGTTCCCCCGCTTCCTGGCGGCGCCGCTCCTTCTCGGCCGCATCCTCGAGCGTGCCGAGGTCCAGATCGCCCTTGGCCACCGACTGCAGCGGCTTGCCGTCGAACTCCGGCAGATTGCCCACCACCCACTCGTCCACTCGGTCGGACAGCAGCAGCACCTCGACGCCCTTCTTGCGGAAAACCTCCAAGTGGGGGCTGTCCTTGGCCGCCGCGAAGGTGTCGGCGGTCACGTAATAGATCTTGCCCTGGCCGTCCTTCATGCGGCCCACGTAATCCGCCAGCGACACCGTCTCCGCGTCGGTGTCGGCGTGGGTCGACGCGAAGCGCAGCAGCGCGGCAATGCGCTCGCGATTGGCCGGGTCCTCGCCCACCCCTTCCTTGAGCACCCGGCCGAACTCGCGCCAGAAGGTGGCGTACTTCTCGGGCGACTTCTCCGCCAGTTCCTCCAGCAGCCCCAGCACCTTCTTCACCGATCCGGCGCGGATGGCGTCGATGTCCTTCGAGTCCTGCAGGATTTCGCGCGAGACGTTGAGGGGCAGGTCGTTGGAGTCGATGACGCCGCGCACGAAGCGCAGGTACTGGGGCATCAGCTGCTCGGCGTCGTCCATGATGAACACGCGCCGCACGTAGAGCTTGATGCCGTGCCGGTGCTCCCGGTCCCAAAGGTCGAATGGCGCCCGCGACGGGATGTAGAGGAGCTGCGTGTACTCGGTCCTGCCCTCCACGCGCGTGTGCACGTGCGCCAGCGGTGGCTCGAAATCGTGGGCGACGTGCTTGTAGAACTCGTCGTACTGCTCCTGGGTGATCTCGCCCTTGGGCCGCGCCCAGAGCGCGGAGGCGGAGTTGACCGTTTCCTCCTCGTCGCCTGGCACGCTCCGGCCGGCCGCCTCGTCCCAGGCCTCCTTCTGCATGCGGATCGGGAGCGTGATGTGATCGGAGTACTTGCGCAGGATGCCGCGCAGGCGCTGCCCGTTCAGCAGGTCGGCGTCGCCCTCCCGGAGGTGCAGCGTCACCTCGGTGCCGCGCTCCGGCCGGGTCACCATCTCCACGCTGTACTCGCCATCGCCCGAGGACTCCCATTTCACCCCGTGCTCGGGGGTAAGCCCTGCACGGCGCGTGACCAGCGTGACCCGATCGGCGACGATGAACGCGGAGTAGAAGCCGACGCCGAACTGGCCGATCAGGTGGGCATCCTTGGCCTGGTCGCCCGTGAGGGACTCGAAGAACTGGCGCGTGCCTGACTTGGCGATGGTGCCGATATGGTCGATCACCTCCTGCCGGGACATGCCGATGCCGTTGTCGCTCACCGTCAGCGTGCGGCTGGTCGGATCGTAGCGTACGCGAATGCCCAGCTCCGTGTCGTTCTCGAACAACGCCGGGTCCGCCAATGCCTCGAAGCGCAGCTTGTCGCACGCGTCCGACGCATTCGAGATCAGCTCGCGCAGGAAAATCTCCTTGTTGGAATACAAGGAGTGAATCATGAGTTGCAGCAGTTGCTTGACCTCGGCCTGGAAGCCAAGGGTTTCCTTGGTCACCGCCATTCACGCCCTCCGGAGTTCATGTTTGTACGCTGGAAATTGGGCTCGGAGGGCCCTGCTTCAAGGCCGGGGACGGGCGAAGTCGACCCTGCGGAAGTCCCGGAAGGCCGGACCCGGACTGGACGCGCCGGCTGAGCTGGATCGGCCGAGGCCTGTCTAGAGCCCTTGCAGGCGGGTGGACTTTGGGTAAAACGCTACGCGATTCATTGTCTTTGTGCGCTGCACCAGACCACGCCGGACACGGGGGACACCGGCCACATTGACGCATTCCATTCCGATCCGTCCCTTTCCGTCACAAAAACCTCAAATCTCCCAAAGTGATAGATTTGATTTTGTTAAAGAATGTGTTTTAAATGACTGAAGGGGCGCCAATTTTCGAACGCCCTTTTTTAACCTGATGCCACCCTAAATCTCACGAGGAGCCGGTGCCATGAATATGAACGTGCCTTTCCAGTTGCTGGAGCATCCGCAACATCAGATCGCGCGCCAGTTCAACGAGTCGCTGGAGATCGAGTTCTCACCGCAACTCCGCGCGCAATACCGGAAAGAGCAGAACGCGCTTTGGCTGCGCTGGGAACCGGCTCCCCGCCCCTGCTTCAATCCCTCGCTGCTGCGAGAACTGCGCAGCTATTGTGATCTGCTGGACGCCAGCGGAGGGGAAATCCAAGTCCACGGCGAGGCGCTGCCGGTGGACTACTCGGTGTTGTCCTCCGGAGCGCCGGGCGTGTTCAACCTGGGCGGCGACCTGGATCTGTTCGTCGGGTTGATCGAACGCAAGGACCGGGACGGGCTGCTGCTGTACGGGCGCGCCTGCATCGACGTTCTCTATCGCAACTACGTCGGCTACGACCAGGGCATCACCACCATCTCGCTGGTGCAGGGGGAATGCCTCGGCGGCGGTTTCGAGTGCGCGCTCTCCAGCGACCTGGTGGTGGCCGAGAAGAGCGCCCGCTTCGGTTTCCCGGAAATCCTGTTCAATCTGTTCCCCGGCATGGGCGCCTATTCGTTCCTGGAACGCAAGGTGGGGCAGAAAACCGCCGAGGAGATGCTCACGAGTGGCCAGCTCTACAGCGCCGATGATATGCTGCGGCTCGGCGTCGTCGACCATGTGGCAGAGGATGGCCAGGGCGAGGCCGAGGTTGCCGCGCTGATCAGGAAACGCTCCCGCTCCCGCGTCGGCCTCGCCGGCATCGCCCAGGCGCGACGCCGCGTACACCGCCTCGACTTCGCCGAACTCCTGGACATCGTCACGGTCTGGGTCGACTCCGCGCTCAAGCTCACGACGCGCGACATGAAGCTGATGCAAAAGCTGGTTTCGCGGCAGAACGACCTGGGTGGTTCGCGGCACCTTCACTGATTCCGGCACGGGGCTTGCTAGAGCATCAGGGCATCAGGTCAGGGAAGGTGGAACGATGGGGGAAAAGAACCTCTGGTACAGCATCCAGGAGGCTTCAGCCAGGCTGGGCATTCCCATTCAGAAGCTGCGTCGCTGGGACGAGCAGGGCGTCCTGGTGGCCAGCAGGACCTCCGGAGGCCACCGGCGCTACCCGCGGGAGCTGATCGAGCGGCTCGCCGCGTCATCCCTCGGCGTACTGGCCGACAAGCAGGCCGACGAGCTCGCCACCGTCAAGAAGGACCTCAAGGAAAAGCGCCGCATCATCCAGCTGCTGGTCGAGAGCGAGCACCGCTACCGCGACCTGGTCGAGACGTCCCATGACCTGATCTGGGCCACCGACGCCCTGGGACGCTTCACCTACCTCAACAACGCCGCCCAGGAGATCTTCGGCATGCCGCCGCAGGAGCTGATGGGGCGCTGCTTCTTCGACTTCGAAGCGCGGCCGTCGCACATCTCCAACCGCCGCTTCCTGGCGATGCTCAAGCGCCACAATGAAGTGCGCAACTACCTGTCGCACCTGATCTCGGCCACCGGCCAGGACCGCTGGGTCGGAATCAACGCGCGGGTTTCGTTCGACGAGAACAACCAGATCGCCGGCATCCGCGGCACTGCCCGGGACATCACCGAGCAGCAGCTCGCCGCCCAGCGTATCGAGCGGCTGGCCAAGTTCGACCCGCTCACCGACCTGCCCAACCGCGTCAGCCTGCAGGACGACATCGCCATGGCGATGGAGGGCGGCGGCGTCGGCGCCGTGCTGTTCATCGACATCGACCATTTCAAGTACGTCAACGACAATTTCGGGCACCGCTGCGGCGACCAGCTGATCCTGGGCGTGGCCGGCGTGCTGCGGGAACTGATGCAGGAGCTGCCCGGGACCGTCTATCGCCTGGGCGGCGACGAGTTCGCCGTCTTCCTGCCGGAATGCCTGCGCTCCGACGCCGTTCGTGTCGCGGAGCGTGTCCTGGAGGCCGTGCGTCACTACAAGTTCATGCCGGACCCGGCGTCGGGGCGCGTCTCCAGCCTGACTGCGTCCATCGGCATCGCGCTCTACCCGTTCCATGGATCGGACCTGTCCAGCATGCTGGCAAGCGTCGACATCGCCCTCTACCAGGCGAAGGACCAGGGGCGCAACCGCTTCGTGCTGTTCGACCAGTACGCCAGCAGCGTGCGCACGACGCACCGTCGCGTGCAGTGGTCGCAGCGGTTCCGCGACGCACTGGAAGAAGACCGCATCGTCGTGCACGCCCAGCCGGTGGTGGCGCTATCCAGCCGGCTGCCGGTGCACCGCGAGGTGTTCGCCCGCATACTCGAGGAGAACGGCGAGCTGGTCCCGCCGGCGGACTTCATCGAGGCCGCCGAAACGCTGGGCGCGATCCGCGACATCGACTTCCGTGTGATCCAGAAGCTGCTCCGTTACCTCGAGGACCCGGTGACGGCGGGCCGCCACACCCGTTATTTCGTCAATCTCTCCCGCGCCAGCATCGCCGACGAGCACTGGATTCGCCGGCTGCTCTCGACGCTGCGCGAGTCGCGCGTCGACCCCGGCCGCCTGGTGTTCGAGGTGAGCGAGAACGTCGCCATGTCGGAACTGGACGTGACGCTGTCGTTCATGCGCCGGGTGAAGGAGGCCGGCTGCCATCTGTCGCTGGACGACTTCGGCGCCGGCTTCAGCTCGTTCTACTTCCTCAAGCGCTTCCCGGTGGACTACCTCAAGATCGACGGCAGCTTCGTGCGGGACCTCAGCCGCGACGAGGGCAGCCGGATCTTCGTGCGCGCGCTGTGCGACGTCGCGCGCGGCCTGGAGAAGCAGGTGATCGCGGAGTGGGTGGAGGACGCCGAGTCGGCGCGCATCCTCACCGACATCGGCGTCCAGTACGGCCAGGGCTACCTGTTCGAGCGCCCCTCCCCGCTGTTCGCCGAGCCTGCGGCACCGGCCGCGGAAGCCGCGGAGAGCCGCTAGCCCGGAGTCGCGGCGCCACCCTGCGGCGGCGTCCACTCACCGCGGCTCAGCCGGTCGGCCCAGAGCAGGCCGGCAACGGTCTTGCCGTCGGTGATCCTGCCCTGCCGCACCCACTCCAGCGCCTCGCGCAGGGGCACCCGGAGCGTTTCGAGGAACTCGCCGTGATCCAGCTGCGCACCCTCGAAGCGCAACCCCTCCGCTAGGTAATAGATCAACCGCTCGTCCGAGTAGCCCACGCAGGGATGCACCGTCGCCAGGTAGCGCCAGCGCGCCGCGCGATAGCCGGTCTCCTCCAGCAGCTCGCGCTGGGCCGTGAGCAGGGGATCCTCCCCCGGCTCGATCTTGCCCGCCGGCAGCTCCAGCATATGGGCGCCGAGGGGGTAGCGGAACTGGCGCTCGATCAGGATCTCTCCGGCGTCTGTGAACGCCAGCATCACCACCGCGCCCGGGTGCCGCACGTACTCGCGCACTGACCTCCCACCGTCGGGCAGTCGCACTTCGTCGACGTGCACGCGCAGCATCTGCCCGTCGAACACGCTTCGGCTCGAGAGCTGCTTCTCGGTAAAATCGGAACTGGACACGCCGTCGGCCTCGGCCCGCAGCGTCAGAGCGCCTGCTGCACCGCATAGACGCACAGCGCCATCAGCGGCTGCGGCAGGATGCCCAGCGCCAGTACCGCCAGCGCATTGGCGCCCATCATCATCCGGGCGTCGAGCTGCGGGGCCATGGGCGCGGCGGTCGCCGGCTCGTCAAAGTACATGAGCTTGACGATGCGCAGGTAATAGAACGCCCCGATCAGGGCCAGCACCACCGCCGCCACCGCCAGCCAGATCAGTCCGGCGTCGACCGCCGCCTGCAGCACCGCCAGCTTGGCGAAGAACCCCACCGTTGGCGGCACCCCGGCCAGGGAGAACATCAGGATCAGCATCACGAACGCATACCACGGGCTGCGGCGGTTGAGCCCGCGGAAGTCTTCGAGGCTGTCCGCCTCGAATCCCTCGCGCGAGAGCAGCATGATCATGCCGAAGGTGCCGAGCGTGGTCAGCACGTAGGTCACCACGTAGAACATCGCAGAGCTGTAGCCGTTCACCTCCCCCGACAGGAACCCCAGCAGCATGAATCCCATGTGGGCGATGGTGGAATACGCCAGCATGCGCTTGAGGTTAGTCTGCACGATGGCGGTGATGTTGCCCACCGCCATCGACGCCAGCGCCAGGATGATGAGCATGCCCTGCCAGTCGGGAAACAGGGGCTGCAGCCCCTCCACCAGGATGCGCATCAGGAAGGCGAACGCCGCCAGTTTCGGCGCCGAGGCGATGAACAGCGTCATCGCCGTCGGCGCACCGTGGTACACGTCGGGCACCCACATGTGGAACGGCACCACGCCGAGCTTGAATGCGAGCCCCGCCACCACGAACACCAGGCCGAACGCGGCCACCACGCGATTGGCAGCACCGCTTTCCAGCGACGCCAGCACCTCGGCCACGTTGAGCGATCCGGTGGCGCCGTAGAGCATCGACATTCCGTAGAGCAGCATCCCCGAGGCAAGCGCGCCCAGCACGAAGTACTTCATCGCCGCCTCGGTGGCGGTGGCCGAGTCGCGCTGCAGCGCCACCATCGCGTACAGGCTGAGGGAAAGCAGCTCGAGTCCCAGGTACAGCGTGAGGAAATGGCTGGCCGAAATCATGACCATCATCCCCAGCATCGCGAACAGCGCCAGCGAGAAGAACTCGCCGCGGAACAGCCCGCGCTGCGCGAGGTAGTCGCGCGAGTAGACCAGCTGCACGGACACCGCGACGTACACCGTCAGCTTCAGCACGTCGGCCATCGGATCGTCGACGAACATGCCGTTCATGGTGTAGCCCGCGTCCCCGGCGCCGGCCACCGTGATGACGGCGGCGCCAGCCAGCGTCGCCTGCGTCAGGATGTAGGTGAGGAAACGCTGTTCGTCGGTCAGCAGCACGTCGACGATCAGGATGCCGCACACCGCCGCCAGGACGAAAAGCTCCGGCAGCGCGGGCAGCAGATTGGGCATCTCGAAGGTCACGCCGTTTCCTCTTTCAGCGAATCTTGGTCTGGGCCACGTGTGCCAGCAGGTCGCGCACCGAGGCCTGCATCAAATCGGTGAAGGGCGCGGGATAGAGACCCATGAACAGCACCGCCGCCGCCAGCAGCGCGAGGATCGCCCCCTCCCGCAGCGAGACGTCCCGGAGCCCGGCCACGTGCTCGTTGGCCACCGCGCCGAACACCACGCGCTTGTACATCCAGAGCGTGTACGCTGCCCCGAACATCAGCGTCGTGGCGGCGAAGAAGGCGTACCAGAAGTTGACCTGGATCGCGCTCAGGATCACCAGGAACTCGCCGACGAAGCCGCTGGTGCCGGGCAGGCCCGCATTGGCCATGGCGAAGAGCATGAAGAGCGACGCGAATACGGGCATGGTGTTCACCACGCCGCCGTAATCTGCGATCTGCCGCGAGTGCAGGCGGTCGTACATCACGCCGATGCAAAGGAACAGCGCGCCCGAGACGAAACCGTGGGAAATCATCTGTACGATCGCCCCCTGGACGCCGAGGTCGTTGAACATGAAGATGCCCAGGGTCACGAACCCCATGTGGGAGACCGATGAATAGGCGATCAGCTTCTTCATGTCGGCCTGCACCAGCGCCACCAGCCCGATGTAGACGATGGCGATGAGGGAGAGCGCCACCATCAGCCATACCAGTTCCTGGCTGGCATCCGGCGCGATCGGCAGCGACAGCCGCAGGAAACCATAGCCTCCCAGTTTCAGCAGCACCGCCGCCAGCACCACCGAGCCGCCGGTGGGCGCCTCGACATGAGCGTCCGGAAGCCAGGTGTGCACCGGCCACATCGGCACCTTGACCGCGAACGCCGCGAGGAACGCCAGGAAGATCAGTACCTGCGCGGTCATCGACAGCGGCAGCCGATGGTAGTCGAGAATCGCGAAACTCCCGCCCGACTCGAAATACAGGTAGATGAACGCCACCAGCATCAGCAGCGAGCCCAGCAGCGTGTAGAGGAAGAACTTGATCGCCGCGTAGACCCGGTTCGGACCGCCCCACACGCCGATGATGAGAAACATCGGGATCAGCATGGCTTCCCAGAACACGTAGAACAGCACGGCGTCGAGGGCGCTGAACGCGCCGTTGATGGCCCCGGACATGACCAGGAAGGCGCCCATGTACTGCGAGACGCGCTCCTCGATCACCTGCCAGCCGGCCAGCACCACCAGCGGCGTGGTGAAGCAGTTGAGCAGGATCAGCCACACCGAGATGCCGTCGATGCCCAGGTGATAGTGGACATTGAAGCGCTCGATCCAGGGTGCGCGCTCGACGAACTGCATGGCGCTGGTGCCGGCCTCGAACTGACCGTAGAGCGGAAGCGCCACCAGCAGCCCTGCCACCGACCCGGCGAGGGCGAGCCAGCGCGCGAGCGGGGCGTTACGGTCCGCGCCCGTGGCGAGCACGGCCAGGCCCGCCAGGATCGGCAGCCAGATGACGACGCTCAGTACGGGTAGGCCGAAGATCATCTCTCCCTTTTTTCCCGGCACGCGCCGGCGGATTCGGTACGCGGAATCATCGGGCCAGCATCTGCTGCAGGCTCAGCAGCACGAACAGTCCGATGATCATGGCAAAGGCGTAGTGGTAGATGTAGCCGGACTGAAGATGCCGGATCACCGCCGCGAACCAGCCCACCAGCCGCGCCGACCCGTTGACCAGCAGGCCATCGATCAGGGCCACGTCCCCCCCCTTCCACAAACCGCCGCCGAGCTTGCGCGCGCCGCCGGCGAAGAACCACTCGTTGAACTCGTCGAATCCGTACTTGCGCTCGAGCACGGTGTAGAGCCAGCCCGCCCGGTCGCGGATCACAGCCGGCAGGTCGGGCCGCCGGATGTACAGGTACCAGGCGGTGCCCGCGCCGGCCAGGGCCAGCCAGAACGGCAGGGTCGAAACCGCGTGCAGCATCATGGCGGCGACGCCGTGATAAAGCTCCCGCATGCGGGCCATGGCGTCGTGCTCCGGGGCGAACGCGAGCGACTCGGCGAAGTATCCGCCATGGAGAATCGGGCCGATGAACCATCCCGCCACCACGGAGGGAATCGCAAGCAGCACCAGCGGCAGCGTCACCACCCACGGCGACTCGTGGGGCTCCGCCGGGGCGTGGTGCCCGTGCCCGTCATGGCCGCCATCGCCGTGCGCTTCATGGTGCGCGTGCCGGAACCGCTCCTCGCCGAAGAAGGTCATGAAGATCAGCCGGAAGGTGTACAGCGCCGTGACGAAAACGCCGACGGTGACCATCACGTAGGCGAAACCGGCGCCGGGAAGCCCGCTCAGGTGCACGGCCTCGATGATCGATTCCTTGGAAAAGAATCCGGCGAACCCGACGATGCCGGCGTTGGCGAACCCGCCCACGAGCACCGTGGCGAAGGTGATCGGCATGTACTTGTGCAGGCCGCCCATGCGGCGCATGTCCTGCTCGTGGTGCATGGCGATGATCACCGAGCCGGCGCCCAGGAACAGCACCGCCTTGAAGAAGGCGTGGGTCATCAGGTGGAATATCGCCACCGAGTAGGCCGACGCGCCGAGCGCCACCGTCATGTAGCCCAGCTGCGACAGCGTCGAGTACGCCACCACGCGTTTGATGTCGTTCTGAACGATGGCGATCAGGCCCATGAAGAACGCGGTGATGGCGCCGATCACCAGAATGAACGACAGCGCCGCGTCCGAGAGCTCGAACAGCGGCGACATGCGCGAAACCATGAAAATGCCGGCGGTCACCATGGTGGCGGCGTGGATCAGCGCGGAAATCGGCGTCGGGCCCTCCATCGAGTCCGGCAGCCACACGTGCAGCGGGAACTGCGCCGACTTGCCCATGGCGCCGATGAACAGCAGGATGCAGATCACCGTCATCAGCAGCCAGGCCGTGCCGGGAAAGAGTTCGACCGTCTCGCCGGCCAGCGCGGGCGCCCGGCCGAACACCTCGGCGTAGTCCAGCGTGCCGAAATGGAACAGCACCAGTCCGATGCCGAGCAGGAAGCCGAAGTCGCCCACCCGGTTCACCAGGAAGGCCTTGAGGTTGGCGTAGATGGCGGTGGGCCGCGTGTACCAGAAGCCGATCAGCAGGTAGGACACCAGGCCGACCGCTTCCCAGCCGAAGAACAGCTGCAGGAAGTTGTTGGACATCACCAGCATCAGCATGGAGAAGGTGAACAGGGAGATGTAGCTGAAGAACCGGCTGTAGCCGGGATCCTCCTCCATGTAGCCGATGGTGTAGATGTGCACCAGCAGCGACACGCCGCTCACCACCACCATCATCAGCGCCGACAGGCGGTCGATGAGAAAGCCGACCTCGAGGCGCACCTCGCCCACCGTGGCCCAGGTGTAGATGGTGCCGTTGAAGGTATTGCCGCCGAGCACGTCCAGGAACACCGCCACCGAGGCGGCGAAGCAGACCATCATCAGCGCGATGGTCACGCGATGGGACCACGACCGTCCGATGGCCCAGCCGAACAGGCCGGCCACCAGCGCGCCCAGCAGCGGCGCCAGGGGAACCGTGAGATACAGGAGCTTCATGCCGGCCATGGACGCGTCATCCCTTGAGTCGGTCGATGTCCTCGACGTTGATCGTGCGCAGGCTGCGGAACAGCACGACCAGGATGGCGAGGCCGATTGCCGACTCGGCGGCCGCCACCGTGAGGATGAAGAAAACGAAGATCTGGCCCGACACGTCCTGCAGGAAATGCGAGAACGCGACGAAATTCATGTTCACCGCCAGCAGCATCAGCTCGATCGCCATCAGAATGATGATGACGTTCTTCCGGTTGAGGAAGATGCCGACGACGCTGATCGCGAACAGGATCGCGCCCAGCACCAGAAACCAGGAAAGCGAAAGCAAAGAACTCCCCTTTTCTTATGATCCTCGTCCGGCGCGGTTCATCGTACGGGCCCCGCGCCCCGGCCCCTCACATCCGCTCGCCCCCGCTCCCGGACTCGCGGCGCTCGGCGGGCATCGCGACGATGCGCACCCGGTCCTGGCGCCGGACCGCCACCTGCACGGCGGGGTCGATGTACTTGGTCTCCTTGCGCTTGCGCAGCGTGAGCGCGATGGCGGCAACGATCGCCACCAGCAGCAGGACCGCGGCGATCTCGAACGGGTAGACGTACTCGGTGTAGACCAGGCGGCCCAGTTCCTTGGTGTTGCTGTAGCCCGCCGGCTGCGCCGCCGGCGCCGGCGCGCCGCCCGCCTGGAAATACTTGGCCGACACCACCAGCCCCATCTCGATCACCATCACCAGCGCCACCAGCGCGCCGACCGGGAACCAGCGCATGTAGCCCTCGCGCAGACGGTCGATGTTGATGTCCAGCATCATCACCACGAACAGGAACAGCACCATGACGGCGCCGACGTATACGAGCACCAGGGTGATGGCGAGGAACTCCGCCTCCAGCAGCAGCCACAGGCCCGCCGACGAAAAGAATGCCAGCACCAGGAACAGCGCCGAGTGCACCGGGTTGCGCGCGGTGATGACGCGCAGCGCCGCCAACACCAGGACGCCGGCCAGGACGAAGAAGACGAACTGCTGAAAGGTCAGATCCATGATGGGTCGCCGTCACCGCTCAGCGGTAGCGCGCATCCTCCAGGCGGTCGGCAGCGATCTGGGCCTCATAGCGGTCGCCGATCGCCAGCAGCATTTCCTTGGTGTAGACCAGGTCCCCGCGCCTCTCGCCGTGGTACTCGAGGATCCGGGTCTCGACGATGGAGTCGACCGGGCAGGATTCCTCGCAGAAGCCGCAGAAGATGCACTTGGTGAGGTCGATGTCGTAGCGCGTGGTGCGCCGCGTGCCGTCGGCGCGCTCCTCGGACTCGATGGTGATGGCGAGCGCCGGGCACACCGCCTCGCACAGCTTGCAGGCGATGCAGCGCTCTTCGCCGTTGGGATAGCGGCGCAGCGCGTGCAGCCCGCGGAAGCGCGCCGACTGCGGCGTCTTCTCCTCGGGGAACTGCACGGTGATCTTGCGGGCGAACAGGTGCCGTCCGGTCAGGGCCAGGCCCTTCACCAGTTCCACCAGCAGAAAGGTGCGGAAGAATTCCTTGAAGCGCTCGATCATGTCCGGTCCCCCGTGCGGCCTACCACGGCCAGTAAGGCGTCTGCATGAGACCGCCGAGCACGACGATCCACACCAGCGTCACCGGGATGAACACCTTCCACCCGAGGCGCATGATCTGGTCGTAGCGGTAGCGCGGGAACGTGGCGCGGAACCACAGGAACAGGAACACCATGAACGCCACCTTGATCAGGAACCAGGCGAAGCCGGGCACCCAGGTGAAAGGCGCGATGTTGAACGGCGGCAGCCAGCCGCCCAGGAACATGATCGCGGCGAGCGTGCCGATCAGGATCATGTTGGCGTATTCGGCGAGGAAGAAGATGGCGAAGGCCATGCCAGAGTACTCGACGTGGAAGCCGGCGACGATCTCCGATTCGCCCTCGGCGACGTCGAACGGGGCGCGGTTGGTTTCGGCCACACCCGAGATGTAATACACCAGGAACAGCGGGAACAGGGGAATGAAGTTCCAGGCCCAGAATCCGCCACCTTCCTGCGCCCGCACGATCGCGCCCAGGTTGAGGCTGCCCGACACCATCAGCACACCCACCAGCGCGAACCCCATGGCGATCTCGTAGGACACCACCTGGGCGGCCGAGCGCATGGCACCAAGGAACGCGTACTTGGAGTTGGACGCCCAGCCGGCGACGATGATGCCGTAGACGCCCATCGAGGTGAGCGCCAGGATGTACAGCAGACCGGCGTCGATGTCCGCCAGCACCAGCTCGGGCGAAAACGGAATCACGGCCCACGCTGCCAGCGCCGGCATGATCGACAGCATCGGGGCGATGAGGAACAGCGTCCGGTTCGCCCCGGCGGGTACGATGACCTCCTTGGTCAGCAGCTTGAGCGCATCGGCGATGGGCTGCAGCCAGCCCTTCGGCCCCACGCGGTTGGGTCCGATGCGCACCTGCATGTAGCCGATCAGCTTGCGCTCGGCCAGCGTCAGGTACGCGACCGCCAGCATCAGCGGCACCACGATGGCGACGATCTTGGCCAGCGTCCAGACCGCGGGCCAGGTGGGGCCGAAGAAGGACTGGATCGCGTCCATGCGCCTAACCGCCCACCCGTTCAGCGGACAACTCGTCCAGCATGCCGCCCAGCGCGACGGTGGCCGGGTGCGCCGCCGGGACCCGCACGCAGCCGTCCGGAAGTCGGTCGTCGCGGATCACGTCCAGGTCCACCGCCTCGCCGCCCTGCCGCAGCCGGACGTGC
Source organism: Pseudomonadota bacterium (assembly GCA_049322755.1). Taxonomy (GTDB): domain Bacteria; phylum Pseudomonadota; class Gammaproteobacteria; order Burkholderiales; family UBA6910; genus DATIUV01. The sequence goes on from JBMOQX010000046.1 coordinate 28,978, forward strand.
TCGCCGGCACGCAACCCCAGTCGCTCTATCTGCGCTCCGTGCATGGCGGCCACCGGAGCGGTGGCGTCCCGCGTCTGCTGCAGCGACCGCGCGCGGCGCACGATCGGGTCGAGCTGGTAGATGGGCACTTCGCCGATGCGCTGGAGTCCGGCACCGGGCGTGGACAGGTCGCCGATGACAGCGCCTTCCACCGCGTTGTTCAACAGGCTGCCGACGTCGCCGCCGCCCAAGGCCTCGGCCAGCAGCTGTTCCGCGCTGTTCTGCTCGAAACCCGGCACACCCAGGAGGTTGCCCAGCACCCGCAGCACCTTCCACGCCGGCCGCGCCTCCCCCAATGGACGCACGACCGCGGTGAACGACTGGACGCGCCCTTCCATGCTCACGAAAGTGCCGGACGTCTCGGAGAACGGCGCGATCGGCAGCAGCACGTGGGCCCGGTCCAGCGCCGGGCTGCGATAGGCGGTGAGCGCCACCACCAGGTCGGCGCTCTCCATCGCCCGCCGCGCCAGGCTCGCGTCGTAGGCATCCAGTTCCGGCTCCAGGTTGAGCAGCAGATAGGCCCGGCGGGGCGAGGTCAGCATCTGCCGCGCGTTCATGCCCGCAGTGACCGGCTCGCCGCGCGGCCCGCGATGCGGGAGCGCGCCCGCCACCTGCGCACCGACGCTGTTGGCGGCCTCACCCAAAACCCCCACGGTCGCCCCCGAGAGCTCGCCGATGGCCTGCGCCAGCGTCCGCAGCACGCCATAGCGTGGATGGTGCTGCGCCAGACCGCCCAGCAGTACCGCCGCCGGCGCCCCGCCGGCGAGGCTGTCGGCAACGTGCGCCGCAGTCTCGTCCGCGTCCACGGCCCCGATCGCCTGCGCAATTTCCGGCGCCAGCTTGCCGGGCGCGCGCTGCGCCAGCGCCCTGGCGATTCGCGCCAGCGCGTTCACCATCTGCGCCGGCGGCACTACCATGGACGTGGCCACGTCGGTCAGCAGATCGTCGCCGACGGGATTCAGCAGGTGAAGCGCCGCGCCACGCTTGACCGCGTCGCGCAGACGCTGCGCCAGCAGTGGCTGCTCCTTGCGCAGCGTGCTGCCCACCACCAGCACGGATTTGAGCCTCGACATCGCGGCCACCGGCTGGCCCAGCCAGGCCGCGCCGCGCTCGTGGCCGTCGAGCGAGAAATCACTTTGCCGCAGGCGGTGGTCGACGTTGCCGCTGCCAAGGCCGCGCATGAGCTTCTGCGCCAGGTAAAGCTCCTCCAGCGTGCTGTGCGGCGAGACCAGGGCGCCGAGTTCCCTGGCGCCGGCTTCCTGCCGGACTCGCTGCAGGGCATTGACGGCGAAATCCAGCGCGGTCTGCCAATCGGCGGCCACCCACTCCTCGCCGCGCCGGATCATCGGCTGGGTGAGGCGGTCCTCGGCGTTCAGGCCCTCGTAGGAGAAGCGGTCGCGGTCGGCGAGCCAGCACTCGTTGACCTCGTCGTTCTCCCGCGGCAGCACCCGCATCACGCGGTCGTTCTTCACCTGCACCACGAGGTTGGCGCCGAGGCCGTCATGGGGGCTCACCGAGCGCCGCCGCGACAGCTCCCAGGTGCGGGCGGTGTAGCGGAACGGTTTGCTGGTAAGCGCGCCCACCGGGCACAGGTCGATCACGTTGCCGGAGAGCTCCGAGTCCACGGTACGGCCGACGAACGCCAGGATCTCGGCGTGCTCGCCGCGATTCGCCATGCCCAGCTCCTGGACGCCCGCGATCTCCTCGCCGAAGCGCACGCAGCGGGTGCAGTGGATGCAGCGCGTCATGTCGGTGGCGATGAGCGGCCCGAGGTTCTTGTTGGGCACGACGCGCTTCGGCTCCTCGTAGCGGGAGGAGCTGGTGCCGTAGCCCACTGCCAGGTCCTGCAGCTGGCACTCGCCGCCCTGGTCGCAGATCGGGCAGTCCAGCGGGTGGTTGATGAGCAGGAACTCCATCACCCCGTTCTGCGCCTTCTTTGCCGCCGCCGAGCGAGTCTGCACCTTCATTCCTGGCGTCGCCGGCGTTGCGCACGCCGGCAGCGGCTTCGGCGCCTTCTCCACCTCCACCAGGCACATGCGGCAGTTGGCGGCGATGGAGAGCTTCTTGTGATAGCAGAAGTAGGGGATGAAGATGCCCAGCTGGTTGGCGGCATCCATCACGGTCGCGCCGTGCGGCACCTCCACCTTGCGGCCGTCGATCTCCAGCTCGATCATCGTCTTGGGACGGTCCATCGCGTGGGCCTCGTTAGCTAGATCGACGAATCCACCAGGCACTTCCTGTGCTCGATGTGGTACTCGAACTCCGGGCGGAAGTGGGTGACGAAGCTGCGCACCGGCATCGCCGCAGCGTCGCCGAGCGCGCAGATGGTGCGGCCCTGGATGTTGTCGGAAACGTTGAGCAGCAGGTCCAGGTCCTCCGGCTTGCCGCGCCCGGTCTCGATGCGATCCACCACCCGGTACAGCCAGCCGGTGCCCTCGCGGCACGGCGTGCACTGGCCGCAGGATTCCTCGAAGTAGAAGTACGACAGGCGCCGCAGCGCGCGCACCATGCAGGTGGTTTCGTCCATGACGATCACCGCGCCGGAGCCCAGCATCGAGCCGGCCTTGGCGATGGCGTCGTAGTCCATGTCGGTTTGCAGCATGACCTCGCCGGGCAGCACCGGCATCGACGAGCCGCCGGGGATCACGGCCTTGAGCCTGCGCCCGCCGCGCATGCCGCCGGCCATCTCCAGAAGCCGGGCAAAGGGCGTACCCATCTTCACTTCGTAATTGCCCGGACGGTTCACGTGCCCCGACACCGAGAATACCTTGGTGCCGCCGTTGTTGGGCTTGCCGAGCTCGACGTACGCGTCGCCGCCGTTGAGGATGATCCAGGGGACCGCCGCGAAAGTCTCGGTGTTGTTGATGGTGGTGGGCCTGCCGTAGAGACCGAAGCTGGCGGGGAACGGCGGCTTGAAGCGCGGCTGGCCCTTCTTCCCCTCGAGCGACTCCAGCAGCGCCGTTTCCTCGCCGCAGATGTAGGCGCCCCAGCCGTGGTGCGCGTAGAGATCGAAATTGAAGTCCGAGCCGAGGATTCCCTGGCCAAGGTAGCCGGCCTCGTAAGCCTCACTGAGCGTCTCCTCGAAGCGCTCGTAGACGTCCCAGATCTCGCCGTGGATGTAGTTGTAGCCGGCGCTGATCCCCATGGCGTAAGCGGCGATCGCCATGCCCTCGATCACGATGTGCGGGTTGTAGCGCAGGATGTCGCGGTCCTTGAACGTCCCCGGCTCGCCCTCGTCGGAGTTGCACACCAGGTACTTCTGGCCCTGGTAGCCCTTGGGCATGAAACTCCACTTGAGACCGGTCGGAAAGCCCGCACCGCCGCGGCCGCGCAGCGCCGACTTCTTCACCTCCGCAATCACCGCGTCGGGCGTGATCCGCTCGCTCAGGATCTTGCGCAGCGCCTGGTAGCCGCCCCGCGCCTCGTAGTCCTTCAGGTGCCAGTTGAGGCCGGTCAGCCCCTTGAGGATGACGGCGTCGGGGCCGTAGACGTCGGGGGCGAACGGCGGCAGCGGCGCGTTCATTTCTTCAGCTCCTCGATCCAGGCGTCGATGCGCTCCGGCGTCAGGAACGACTTCATGGCCTTGTCGTTGTGCAGGCACACCGGCGCGTCGCCGCAGGCGCCGAAGCACTCTCCCTCCTTGAGCGTGAACTCGCCGTCGGCGGTGGTCTCGTTGTAGCCGATGCCGAGCCGGCGCTTGAGGTGCTCCGCCGCCTCCAGCGAACCCTGCAGCGCGCACGGCAGGTTGGTGCAGATGGTGATCTTGTGGCGCCCCACCGGCTGCAGGTCGTACATGTTGTAGAACGTCGCCACTTCGTATACCGCCACCGGCGGCATGCCCAGATACTCGGCCACGAATTCCATCGTCTCCTTCGAAAGCCAGCCTTTCTCGGACTGGGCGATCGTGAGCGCCGCCATGACGGTGGAGCGCCGCTGCCCCGGCGGATACTTGGCGGCCTCGCGGTCGATCCGGGCGAGCGCTTCGGGGGAGAGCACCAGCGGCGCGTTCATCGATCGATCTCGCCGAAGACGATGTCCATCGTGCCGATGATCGCGACCACGTCGGCGATCATGTGGCCGTTGGCGATCTCGTTCATCGCCGCCAGGTGCGGAAAGCCCGGCGCGCGGATCTTCAGACGGTAGGGCTTGTTGGCGCCGTCGGACACGAGGTAGATGCCGAACTCCCCCTTGGGGTGCTCCACAGCCGCGTAGGTCTCGCCCTCGGGAACGTGGATGCCCTCGGTGAAGAACTTGAAGTGATGGATCAGTTCCTCCATGTTCTCCTTCATCTCCAGGCGCGACGGCGGCGACACCTTGTGGTTGTCGGTGATCACGGGTCCCGGGTTGGCGCGCAGCCAGTCGACGCACTGCCGGATGATGCGGTTCGACTGACGCATTTCCTCGACCCGCACCAGGTAGCGGTCGTAGCAGTCGCCGTTGACGCCCACCGGGATGTCGAAATCGAGCCGGTCGTAGACCTCGTAGGGCTGCTTCTTGCGCAGGTCCCATTCCACGCCGGAGCCGCGCAGCATCGGGCCGGTGAATCCCAGCGCCTTCGCGCGCTCGGGCGTCACCACGCCGATGCCCACGGTGCGCTGCTTCCAGATGCGGTTGTCGGTCAGCAGCGTCTCGTATTCGTCGACGCATTTGGGAAAGCGGTCAGTGAAATCCTGGATGAAGTCAAGCACGCTGCCCTGGCGGTTGGCATTCAGCCGGCGGACCTCGTCCGCGCTGCGGTACTTCGATTCCTCGTACCGGGGCATGCGCTCGGGCAGGTCGCGGTAGACGCCGCCGGGCCGGTAATACGCCGCGTGCATGCGCGCCCCCGACACCGCCTCGTAGCAGTCCACCAGATCCTCCCGCTCGCGGAAGCAGTAGAGGAAGATGGTCATCGCGCCGATGTCCAGCCCGTGCGCCGCCAGCCACAGCAGGTGGTTCAGGATGCGGGTGATCTCGTCGAACATCACCCGGATGTACTGGGCGCGCTCGGGCACGTCGATGCCGAGCAGCTTCTCGATCGCCATCACGTAGGCGTGCTCGTTGCACATCATGGACACGTAATCGAGACGGTCCATGTACGGCACCGACTGGATGAAGGTCTTGTTCTCCGCCAGCTTCTCGGTGGCCCGGTGCAGCAGCCCGATGTGCGGGTCGGCGCGCTGGATCACCTCGCCGTCCAGCTCCAGCACCAGCCGCAGCACGCCGTGCGCCGCCGGATGCTGGGGACCAAAATTGAGCGTGTAATTCCTGATCTCAGCCACCGTAGCTCTCCTCGCGCACGATGCGCGGCACGATCTCGCGCGGCTCGATGGTGACGCTCTGGTAGATCACCCGCTGCTGGTCGGGGTCGTAGCGCATCTCGACGTGGCCCGACAGCGGGAAATCCTTGCGGAACGGATTGCCGATGAAGCCGTAATCGGTGAGGATGCGGCGCAGGTCGGGGTGCCCCTTGAAGACGATGCCGTAGAGGTCGAACGCCTCGCGCTCGTACCAGTCGGCCGCCGGCCAAACCCCGATCACCGAATCCACCACCGGAAGCTCGTCGTCGGGCGCGAACACGCGCATTCTCAACCGATGGTTGTGCGCGAGCGAGAGCAGGTGGTAGACGACGGCGAAGCGCGGGCCTTCCCGGGGGCCGCCCTGGTAGACCAGGTAGTCGACCCCGCACAGATCGATCAGCTGCTCGAAGCGGAACGCCTCATGGTCGCGCAGCCGGCCGGCGACGTCGACCAGGTCCGCGGCGCCCACGGTGACGGTGATTTCGCCACGCGCCACGCGCAGGTCGGCCAGCTTGTCGCCCAGTTCCCGCGGCAGCGCCGACGCCAGGATTTCGACTCGTGTCGTCACGTCAGCGGGCGATGGTGTTGGTGCGTCGGATCTTGTTCTGCAACTGGATGATTCCGTAGAGCAGCGCCTCGGCAGTGGGGGGGCAGCCCGGCACGTAGATGTCCACCGGCACGATGCGGTCGCAGCCGCGCACCACCGAATAGGAATAGTGGTAATAGCCGCCGCCGTTGGCGCAGGAGCCCATGGATATGACCCAGCGCGGCTCCGCCATCTGGTCGTAGACCTTGCGCAGCGCCGGCGCCATCTTGTTGCACAGCGTCCCGGCCACGATCATCACGTCCGACTGGCGCGGGCTGGGGCGGAAAACGACCCCGAAGCGGTCGAGATCGTAACGGGCAGCGCCGGCGTGCATCATTTCCACCGCGCAGCAGGCCAGCCCGAAAGTCATCGGCCACATGCTGCCGGTGCGGGTCCAGTTGATCAGGTTGTCGGCGGTGGTGGTGATGAAGCCCTTGTCGCCGAGGCTTTCCGGTGCACCCATCTTAGTGTCCTATTCCCATTCCAGCGCGCCCTTCATCCACTCGTAGACGAAGCCGACGACGAGGATGCCGAGAAACAACAGCATCGAGAGGAAGCCGAACAGCCCGATCTCGTCGAGCACGATGGCCCACGGAAAGAGGAAGGCGATTTCCAGGTCGAACAAGATGAACAGGATCGCGATGAGGTAATAACGCACGTCGAACTTCATGCGCGCATCCTCGAACGCCTCGAATCCGCACTCGTAGGGCGAAAGCTTCTCGGAATCCGGACGGTGGCTGCCGAGGACGCGGCTCAGACCGTCGCCCATCATAATCGACACGAGGCCGACGGCGACGCCCACCAGCAGGAACATCAAGACCGGAAAATAGTTTTCGAGCATGCCTCCGCCCCACTGCGGTCCCAAGACCTCGTCCGATCCGACCCTCGCCTTCCGGCGATCACGGCTATGCTCGTTCCGGCTACGCTTTTAGACCCGGATCGGTGAGGCATAAGTTCCGGCTTCGCCGGAACGCTTCGCTGACTGCTGGTGCCGATGGTCAGGCTCGAACTGACACGGCTTTCGCCACCGCCCCCTCAAGACGGCGTGTCTACCAATTCCACCACATCGGCATGCGGCTGCGCGGCAGTCCGCGCTATTTCGGGATCTCCCTCGATTTCGACGTGTCGGCGGGCACCGCGGGCTGGGGCACGGGCTCGGCCGGCGCTTCCTTTGCCGGCTGAGTAGCCATGACGCCCCTATGGTCCCCCTTCTGACTCGACACGAAGGAAAGCCCCAAACTCGTCAGAAAAAACACCACCGCGACGATCGCCGTCGTGCGGCTGAGGAAATTCGCCGAGCCCGAGGCGCCGAACAGGCTCCCCGACGACCCGCTGCCGAACGCGGCGCCCATGTCGGCGCCCTTGCCATGCTGCAGCAGCACCAGACCGATGATGGCAGCGGCAGCCACGATATGAATCACCAGAATCAGGATTTCCACTGTGTTCCCTCAGGCGCTGCCGGCCCGGCAGATCGCCAAGAATTCATCTGCATTCAACGACGCCCCGCCCACGAGGCCCCCGTCCACGTCCGGCTGACCGAACAGTTCGGCGGCGTTGGATCCCTTCACACTGCCACCGTAGAGGATGCGCAGCTCCGCCGCCACACGCGCATCGCGCTCCGCCAGCCGCCCGCGCAGGAACCGGTGCACCTCCTGCGCCTGCCCGGGCGTTGCCGTGCGGCCGGTGCCAATCGCCCACACGGGCTCGTAGGCAACCACGCAGCGGCCCAGGTTTTCCATCCCCAGCGTATCGGCAACGGCGTCGATCTGCCGCCCCACCACCGCCTCGGTGCGGCCCGCTTCCCGCTCGTCCAGCGTCTCGCCCACGCACACGATCGGTGTCAGCCCCGCGGCGAGCGCAGCCCGGGCCTTGCGGCCTACCAGCTCGTCGCCTTCCGCATGGTAGCTGCGCCGCTCGGAATGCCCGACGATGGCGTAGGCGCACCCGAACTCTGCCAGCATCGCCGCCGAGACTTCGCCCGTGAACGCGCCCTTGGCGTGCTCGCTGACATCCTGCGCGCCCCACCGGACGCGGGTGCCGGCGAGGAGCTCGCGGGCCTGGGCAAGGTACGGAAAGGGAACGCAGACGGCCACATCGACCTGGAGAAGCGCTTCCGCGCCCCTGGCAACGCTCTCGAGCAGCACCCGGTTGTCCGCCAGGCTGCCGTGCATTTTCCAGTTGCCGGCCACGATCTTGCGGCGCATCAAAATCGGCTCCGAAAAATCAATAAATGTTAATGCCCAAAGGGTTTTGGGTCAACCAAAGCGCCGGGAAGCGGGCATCAGCGGGTGCCCCCGGCGCCGGTCCGGCCCCGGCGCGGGATCCACCGGACAGGCGCTCCCCGCGTCTGGAGGCGGCCGGCGGGACCGCGCCGCCGGCCCGGACGAAGATCAGGCGAAACGGACGGGGACGGTGCCGTTACAATACCGCGTCCGCGCTGACGACGTCAGCCGTCGGGGCCGGCTACCGCACGGCCGGTTCAGCCGAACCTGCCCGTGATGTAGTCTTCGGTGAGCTGGTGGCGGGGATTGACGAAGATCTGATCGGTATCGCCGATCTCGATCAGGTCCCCAAGGTGGAAATAGGCGGTGCGCTGGGAAACCCGCGCCGCCTGCTGCATCGAGTGGGTGACGATGCAGATGGAGTACTGCTGGCGCAGCTCGTCGATCAGCTGCTCGATCTTGGCGGTGGAGATCGGGTCCAGGGCCGAGCAGGGCTCGTCCATCAGGATCACCTCCGGCTGCACCGCGATCGACCGGGCGATGCACAGGCGCTGCTGCTGGCCGCCCGACAGGCCGGTGCCGGGCTCCTGCAGCCGGTCCTTGACCTCGTTCCAGAGGTTCGCCTTTTGCAGGCTGGTGACGACGATCTCCTCGAGCTCGGTCTTGTTCTGCGCCAAGCCATGGATCCTGGGCCCAAAGGCGACATTCTCGAAAATGGACTTCGGGAACGGGTTCGGCTTCTGGAACACCATGCTGACCTGGGCCCGCAGCGGCACCACGTCGATGTCGCGGCCGTTGATGTCCTTGCCGTCCATGATGATTTCGCCGGTGACCCGGCAGCCCACGATGGTGTCGTTCATGCGGTTGAGGCAGCGCAGGAAGGTGGTCTTGCCGCAGCCGGACGGGCCGATCATCGCCAGCACCTCGTTCTTGCCGACATCGAGGCTGATGTTCTTGATCGCCTGCTTTTCGCCGTAAAAAACGTTGACGTCGGTGCACCTGATGCGGGGATCCCGAACGCGCGAGTCGCCGACGGTCTCGCGCACGTCGCGATGAACGGTCGCGGTGCCCTTGATCTGAACCGCGTCCTTCACGTGGGTGTCCTCGAACACCTCAGCTTCCTTGATCTGACCTTGCGCTTCCATGGGTCACCTCGATGAATCCAGGGCACCAGCTCCCGAAATTACCAACGCCGCTCAAACCGCTTGCGCATGATTACCGCCAAAGCGTTCATCGCCGCGAGAAACGCCAGGAGCACCATGATAGCAGCCGACGTGCGCTCGACGAATGCGCGCTCCGGGCTGTCCGCCCAGAGATAGATCTGCACCGGCAGGACTGTAGCCGGATCGAAGATTCCCTGCGGAACGTCCGCGATGAACGCCACCATGCCGATCATCAGCAGCGGCGCGGTCTCGCCCAGCGCCTGGGCCATGCCGATGATGGTGCCGGTGAGCATTCCGGGCATCGCCAGCGGCAGAACGTGATACAGCATCGCCTGCATCGGCGACGCACCGACGCCAAACGCCGCCTCCCGGATCGAGGGCGGCACCGACTTCAACGCCGCGCGCCCGGCGATGATGATGGTGGGCAGCGTCATCAGCGTCAGCACCAGGCCGCCCACCAGCGGCGCCGAGCGCGGCAGGCCGAAAAAGTTGATGAAAACCGCCAAGCCGAGCAAACCGAAAACGATCGACGGCACCGCCGCCAGGTTGTTGATGTTGACCTCGATCAGGTCGGTCCAGCGATTCTTGGGCGCGAACTCCTCGAGGTAGACGGCCGCAGCCACACCCAGCGGGAACGACAGCAGCAGCGTCACCAGCAGGGTGAAGATGGACCCCGTCAGCGCGCCCCGGATGCCGGATACCTCGGCGTCCCGCGAATCGCTGCGCGTGAAGAATCCGACGTTAAAACGCTGCTCAAGCCGGCCCTCGGCGGCCAGCTTGTCGATCCACGCGAGCTGGTTGTCCTTGATCAGCCGATCGCCCTCCTTAGCGCTGCGATCGATGTGCCCCTTCATCAGCATGTCGACATCGTCGTCCGCCGGCACCCAGACCGACACGGTCTGGCCGATCAGCCCGGGGTCCGCCAACACCGTGTCGCGCAGGTCGAACTGGGCCCCGTTGCTCACCAACCCGTAGAGTGCGAAGCGCTCGCGGCGATCGGTCACCCCCGGGAACATCTCGCGCAGATTCTCCTTGATGAGTGCCGAGAAGTCCGCACCGCGAATTTGCGCCGGGTCGCGTTTCCCGTCGGGGTCGATGACGGCGGGATCGAGCCTGAGGTCCAGCTTGACGTAGGTCTGCCAGAACGCGGTGTAGCCGTTGGCGATGATGCTGGTAAACAGCAGCACGAGAAAGAGCAGGCCCAGGCCGATAGCGGCCTGACCGTAGAACCGAAACCGCTTCTCCGCGGCCCGGCGCCTGCCCATGCCCGCCGCGACCACCTCCACCGTGCGGGGGCGCCCGGGGACCGTGGACACGTCAGTCATACTGCTCCCGATACTTGCGCACGATGTAGAGGGCGGCGACGTTGAGAATCAACGTGATCACGAACAGCACCAGGCCCAGCGCGAACGCCGCCAGGGTCTTGGGACTGTCGAATTCCTGGTCCCCGATCAGCAGCGTGACGATCTGCACCGTCACCGTCGTCACCGCCTCGAACGGATTGGCGGTGAGGTTGGCGGCCAGCCCGGCCGCCATCACCACGATCATGGTCTCGCCCACCGCGCGCGACACCGCCAGCAGGATGGCGCCGACGATCCCCGGCAGCGCCGCCGGAAAGATCACCTTGCGCACCGTCTCGGACTGCGTGGCGCCCATGCCGTAGGCGCCGTCCCGCAGCGACTGCGGCACGGCGTTGATCACGTCGTCGGACAGCGACGAGACGAACGGAATGATCATGATGCCCATCACCAGCCCGGCGGCGAGCGCGCTTTCGGAAGCGATGTCGAGCCCGAACATCCCGCCGGAATCGCGGATGAACGGCGCGACGATGAGAGCGGCGAAGAAACCGTAGACCACGGTGGGAATTCCGGCCAGCACCTCCAGCAGCGGCTTGGCCGTGGCCCGCAGCTTCGGGCCGGCGTACTCGGCCAGGTAGATCGCCGACATCAGACCGACAGGCACCGCGACCAGCATCGCGATCAGCGTGATCAGCAGCGTGCCGGCGAACAGCGGCACCGCGCCGAAGGCCCCGGACGAACCGACCTGGTCGGCGCGGATCGCGGTCTGCGGACTCCAGTTCAGCCCGAACAGAAACTCGGTGACCGGGACGGCCTGAAAGAACCGTATGGATTCGAACAGCACCGACAGCACGATGCCGACGGTGGTGAGGATCGCGATGGCGGAGCAGGCGATCAGGACCCAGAGGATGGTGGTTTCGACGGCATTGCGCGCACGGTGGTGCGGCTTGATGCGTAGCAGCGTAATCCATCCGCCGAGCACCGCCAGCGACAGCGCCACCGCGAACAGGGCGCCATGACCGAACGAGCGCAGTTCCTTGTAGCGCTCGGCCGCGGCCAGTATCGCGGGGCTGGGTTCCTGGGACGTGATGTTGCCTGCCACCAGGTTCTTGATGTCGTTCACCACCAGCGTGAGGCGGTCGGCACCCGTCTGCCGGATCTCCTCCGGCAGGGCGGCCACGACCATGCTGGTGACGATCTTATCCTGCAGCGCGACCCACAGTCCGATCACCAGCAGCGCCGGCAGCGCGGACCAGATGGCGGTGTAGAACCCGTAATACGCCGGCAGGGAATGCAGATTCCTGATCCGGCCCTGCGCGACCGAAAACGCGCGCTTGCGCCCGACGTAATAGGCGAGCGAGCTCAGGGCCAGCAGCAGGACGACGAGGACGGGCGTCTGGAACACGGGACGATATTATTATCGGTTTTCAGAAACGCGAAAACGGCGGCAGGCGCAGCCTGCCGCCGTCAGCCGAAACGTTACTTTGCCATCGCCATCGTCTGCAGGTTCTTGACGGCGTTCACCACCTTGGCGCGTTCGTCCTTGGGCAGCGGAATCAGGCCGCGCGCGGCGAGGTAGCCGTCGTCGCCCATCGCCTTGTTGCTGGTGAACTCGCCCAGGAACTCCTTGATGCCGGGAATCACGCCGACGTGGGCTTTTTTCACGTAGAAGAACAGCGGGCGGGAAACCGGGTATTTGCCGCTGGCGATGGAATCAAATTCCGGCAGCACACCCTCGATAGGCAATCCCTGCACCTTGTCGCGGTTCTGGTCGAGGAAGCTGTAGCCGAAGATGCCGACCGCGGCCGGGTTGGCGGCCAACTTCTGCACGATGAGGTTGTCGTTCTCGCCCGCCTCGACGAAGATGCCGTCTTCACGCATGGTCTGGCAGACGGCCTTGTGACGCCTCTTGTCGCTGTCCTTCAGCGCCTTGATTTCCGGGAACTGGTCGCATGCTTCTTCCATTACGAGCTCGACGAAGGCGTCCCGCGTGCCGGAAGTCGGCGGCGGGCCGAGAATTTCCAGCTTCTGGTCCGGAAGGCTGGGATTGATGTCCTTCCAGGTCCTGTAGGGGTTCGGGATCAGCTTGCCGCCGCCCTTGGGATCGGGAACTTCCTTGGCCAGGGCCATGAAGACCTCCTTGCGCGTAAGCGCCAGAACAGGGGCGCCCTTGGCGTTCGCCATCGACAGGCCATCGTAGCCGATCTTGACTTCGATCACGTCGGTCACGCCATTCTTGGCGCAGGTCTCGAGCTCGGTCTTCTTGATCGCGCGCGAAGAGTTGGTGATGTCCGGGTGCTGCACGCCGACGCCGGTGCAGAACAGCTTGATGCCGCCACCCGAGCCGGTGGACTCGATCTTCGGCGTCTTGAACTTGGTGGCCTTGCCGAACTGCTCGGCCACGACCGTGGCGAACGGGTACACCGTCGACGAGCCGACGATGCTGATGTAGTCGCGCGAGGACTGCGCAAACGCGGCGCCGGAAACGGCGGCCGAAAGCGCGGCGATAGCGAAAGTCGCCTTTTTCATCGATTGCCTCCTGTTGAAGAAAACACTGCTGTTCATTTGACGAGAGGGTTTGATTTCAGGCCGGTACCTGGCTTCTCTTTGGGTATCGGCTCAAAGCCCGCACTCTACATTGCGAAGGCTTACGTTATACGGCAGCAATGTGACAGTTTCTTTAAACCCCGCCGGATTCCAAGCGATGGGCGGAGAGGCCGCGACGACGGTCCGGCGCCGGGCCTCGCCCCGGTGGCCCCGGTAGCCAGTTTTTCGCGTCGAATCAAAGCAGCGGCCGGGAACGGAACCCCCGACCGGGGCCAGCGGGCGCCCTGCGATCCGGGGGTTGGTATTCACTGACTTATCCGGCATGGGAAGCGGGTTCTTCCGCGCTGACGAACTTGTGCACGTGATCGGCGACATTGCGCGCGTGGTCGCCGACCCGCTCAATGGCCTTGGTCAGCAACACCGCGTTGACGGCGCTTCCCACCAGCGGGGGGGTTTCCAGCACGAAAGAGGTCATCCGCCGCACGCAACCGCGAAACACCTGGTCCAACTCCCGGTGCCGTTCGCGCACCCGGTCGGCTTCGTGCCGGTCGAGGCTGTCGAGGGCTGCAAGCGCGTCCTCCACCATTGCCAGCGACACCTGGGCCATCGACTGGACGTCGTGCGCCATGACCGGCGCCAGCGGCCGGGTCCTGCCCTCGTGGGTATCGACGATGAAATGGGCGACCTTCGCCGCGGCGTCGCCGATCCGTTCCAGTTCGGTGACCGTCTTGGCCAGGGCAAGCACCGCGCGCAGGTCCCGGGCGACCGGCGACCGGCGTCCGATGAGCGAAAGGATCTGGGCGTCGAGCGCGATCTGCAGGTCGTCCACCTCCTCCTCCCGCGCGAGCACGTGACGGGCGGTGTCCAGGTCGTTCGCCTTGAGCGCGCCGAGCGCGACCCGGCACTGGTCGAGAGCGAGCCCGCCCAGCTCCAGGACGCGCAGGTGAATCTGGTTGAGCTCGCCGTCGAAGCGGCGGACGGTATGGCCTTCCAGCAGACTGGACACGGGTTACGGGTCCCTCCGGGGCGGCTGCCGGGCCGCGACTCCGCGGTCCCGTGCACGCCGAATGGATAACCCGCCGCAGCGGCAACGCGCCTTCACCGCCGCCGAGCGGTCCTCGCCCGGACCATGGGGACGCCGCGCGAGAACCGCAATGATATTTCGATCAGGTTACAGTTTTTTTAACGTCCAGCCCGCAGGAGAAGGGAGGAAGAACGAATCCCTATCGCTGTGCCCCTTCTTGCCGCGCGGAGGCAGGCGATTACGGCTCCCTCAGGCCGCCGCGCGCACCGCATCCGCAATGCGGTCCGCCAGTTCCCGGACGCGGGACTCCGACGGTCCCTCCACCATGACCCGGATCACGGGCTCGGTGCCCGAGGCGCGCAGCAGCACCCGGCCTTCGCCGTTCAGGCTTTCCTCGGCGTCGAGCACCGCTGCGCGCACCGCGTCGCTGGCCTCGAAGTCGAAGCGGCGGGCAAGCCGGACGTTCACCAGGACCTGGGGAAACAGCTCGAGTCCGGCGGTCAGCTCCGCCAGGGTCGCGCCGCCGGCGCGCATCGCGTGCAGTACCTGCAGCGCCGAGACGATGCCGTCGCCCGTGGTGTGTTTGTCGAGGCAGATGATGTGTCCCGAGTTCTCGCCGCCCAGCTGCCATCTCCGCTCCTGCAGCATCTCCAGAACATAGCGGTCCCCCACTTTGGCGCGGGCGAACGCGACGCCGGCGGCGCCGAGCGCCTTCTCCAGCGCCAGGTTGGTCATCAGCGTGCCCACTACGCCGCCCTGCAGCGTTCCGGATCGCAGCCGCAGCATCGCAATGACGTACAGCAGCTGGTCGCCGTCGTACACCCCGCCGTCCCGGTCGCAGACCAGCAGGCGGTCGCCGTCGCCGTCGAACGCGATCCCGAGGTCCGCGCCATGCTCGGCCACCGCCCGCCGGATCGACTCCGGATGCGTCGCGCCGGCCTCGAGGTTGATGTTGAGGCCGTCGGGCTCGACGCCGACCGGATACACCTCGGCGCCGAGTTCGTGGAACACGTGCGGCGCGACGTGGTAGGTGGCGCCGTGGGCGCAATCCACGGCCAGACGCATCCCGCGCAGATCGAGCCGGGACGGGAACGTGCTTTTGCAGAACTCGATATAACGCCCCGGCGCGTCGTTCACCCGCCGCGCCTTGCCGAGCTCCGCGGAGGCCCGCGTCTGCATGGGCGTCTCCAGAGCCTGCTCGATGGCGAGCTCGGTTTCGTCGGGCAGCTTGAGGCCGTCGCCGGAGAAAAACTTGATGCCGTTGTCATCGAACGGGTTGTGGGACGCGCTGATGACGACGCCGGCCTGGAGCCGCAGCGCCCGCGTGAGGTAGGCCACCGCCGGCGTCGGCATCGGTCCCGCCAGGTAGACGTCGACGCCCGCGGCGGAGAACCCGGCCTCCAGCGCCGCCTCCAGCATGTAGCCGGAAATGCGGGTGTCCTTGCCGATGAGCACGGCGGGATGGACATGGGCGCGCTCGCGCGCGGCCAGCACCTGCCCCGCGGCGTAGCCCAGCCGCATTATGAAATCGGGCGTAATCGGCGCCTCGCCGACGCGGCCGCGGATGCCATCGGTGCCAAAATACGCGCGCTTCATCAAGACCCCGGACGAACGTTGCACCCCGCGAATGTACTCCAGCGGCCCGGCGGGTTCCAGCGAGCCGGGACGGTCATCGCGCAGCGAGCCGCAGGCCGGCGCGCAGCGCCACCGGCCCCAGCGCCACCGCCATGCTGCAGAAGGCGAGCGCCCAGCCCAGCGTCTCGCGGGCGGGGAACAGGTCCAGGACCACCCCGAACACCAGCGGCCCAAGGAAGGCGCCCAGGAAGCCGAAGCTGGAATAGAGCGCCATGGCGGCGCCGCGGGCCTCCGCCGGCGCCGCCTGCAGCAGCCCGGCGGTGAGCGCCGCCGAGTCGCCGTTCACGGTCACGGCGTAGAAGCACAGCAGCGCCGCCACCGCCAGTGGCGGCAACCCGCTCGCGGCTCCCACCACGACCGCCAGCAGCGCGGAGACTCCCATCACCGCGGTCACCGCCCGGGCGCGCCCCAGCTTCACCGCCGGCTCGTTGCCCAGCACGCTGGAGGGCATGCCGATGAGCGTGATCAGCGTCGCCACCAGCGTCGGGGCCACTGTAGGTGCCGGCCAGCCCGACGCCGGCGAGGGTGCGCAGCGCCAGCGCGCTCCAGAAGCCCTGGGCCAGCAGCGCGAAGGCGAGCGCCGCGGCGGCGGTGAGGGCGCAGCTCCAGAGGTAGATGGCGCAGGCGTCGGCGTGGTCGGTGAGGCCCACCAGGAACAGCACCGCGATAACGTATCCGGCGAAGAAGATACCGCTGATCCAGCCGGCTTCGGTATTGGTGAGTCCCCACTCCGCGTGGAACGCCGGCAGCAGCGCGGCGAAGGCGGCGACGCCCAGCATGGTGAGGACCTCGGCGCCGCACAGGGCGGCCACCAGCCGGATCACGCCGCCCTCGCCGTCCGCAGCCCCCATCGCGCCTCAGCCGCAGCAGGCGCGGGCGGGTTTCGCCGGCGCGGCGGGCGCGTCGTCGCAGCCGCAGCCGGACTCTCCCGCCGCCTTGGCGGCGGTAGCGTCGGCGCAGCAGGCGAAGGCAGCCTCGGGCGCGGGCCCGCCGCAGCAGGCGGCGGCAGCGGAAACCGTGGCGGTGTCGCCGGACCGCACGGCCAGGCCCAGATCCCGGATCTGGGCCGGCGAGAGGCTGCACACGCCGGTTTCCGGCAGGACGAGGTGGACATTGTCCGCGGCAGCGAGGTCGCCCGCCAGCGCCGCCGCCACCGAGCGCGCCTGCTCGTAGCCGGTCAGCAGCAGGAAGGTGGGCGCCCGCCCGTAGCTCTTCATGCCGACAATGTAGAAATCCTTCTCCCGGTGGGCCAATTCACGGTGGCCGTGGGGCGGCACGCTGCCGCAGCTGTGGACGTTGGGATCGATGAGCGGGCCCAGCTCGGCGGCGCTCTCCAGGTCGGGATCCAGCGACAGGCGCAACTCCCGCAGGAATTCGAGATCGGGCCGGAAGCCGGTGGCGACGATTACCTCGTCGACGCCGATCGCGCGGGTCGCCCCCGAGGCGTCTTCCCCGAACACCCGCAGCGCCCCGTCGTCCTCCGGTGCCATCGCCCGGATCCGAAACGGTGCCAGCAGCTCCACGCGCCCCGCCTCCACCGCCTGTTTCGCCGTCAGCCCCAGCAGCCCGCGCGCGGGCAACGCGTCGGCGGTGCCGCCACCGAAGACCCGCTGCAGGTTGTCGCTGCGCAGCGCCCACAGCACCCGCGTGGCCGGAACCCGCCCGGCGAGCGCCACGAGATCCAGCATCGCGTTCAACGCCGAGTGACCGCTGCCCACCACCAGTACCCGCTTGCCCGCGTAGCGCGCACGCTCCGCGCCCAGGACGTCGGGAATTCCATAGCGCAGGCGCGCTGCGGACTCCACCTCGCCCGGCGCCGGCAGTCCCGAAACCCCGGCCGGATTGGGCGAGGTCCAGGTGCCCGAGGCGTCGATGACGGCCCGGAATTCGCCCTCCGCGACGCGACCGGCAGCATCCCGCCACCGCACCACGAAGGGTTGGCATTCCCGCCCGCGGCTTCGCACCTTGTCGGCGTCGCGCCGCGCGACTGCCACCACCCGGACGTTCAACCGCAGCGCCGCGGCGATCTGCGGCGTGCGCGCCAGGGGCTCCAGGTATTCCCGCAGCAGCTCCGCCCCCGTCGGATGGTGATCGGGGTCGGGCCGCTGCCAGTCGCGGGCATCCAACAGCGCGGCCGCGGCTTCGTCGATGCAGTACCACCAGGGCGAGAACAGACGCACATGGGCCCAGTCCCGGATGGCGGCGCCAATGGCGGCGCCGACCTCGAAAATCACCGGGGTTTCGCCCCGCGCCAGCAAATGGGCGGCGGCCAGGCCCACCGGCCCGGCACCAATCACGGCCACCGGCAGGGCAGGCGAAACAGGGGGTACTCGGTTCATGGACAGATCCTTCAATCGAACTTGGTGTTCAGGCCGCGCAGAACCGGCGGTCCGTTTCGCCGAACTCGCCGATGGCACCGCAAAACCGCGCCAACTCGGCAAAGGCCGTCGGGTTGAGCCGGTAGAAAACCCAACGGCCTGATTTTTCGGCGGTTACCAACCCAGCCTGGATCAGGATGCGCATGTGATGGCTCACCGACGGCTGGGACAGACCGAGCAACGTTTCCACGTCGCAGGCGCAGACCTTGTCGGAGAAAGCGCAGCACCTGGCATCCGGCTGCCGCAGAAACTCGACGATCTGCAGACGGGCCGGGTCGGCGAGGGCCTTGAACGCGATGACGGGTTCAACCATGAGCCATATTATATCGATTCATTTAAATCTGTCAATGTATTAGAGTCCAACAGAGCGCAGATTCAGGTCCCGAGATCAGGCGCGAGGCGATGCCGCGGCGAGGACCGCCAGCGCGTCGCGGGTGGCGGCCACGTCGTGCACGCGCACGATCGCGGCCCCGTGTTCCGCGGCCCACATTGCCGCTGCGACACTGGCGTGCAGGCGCCCGCCGGTTTCGCGGCCGGTGATCTTGCCGAGCATTGATTTGCGCGACATCCCGGCCAGCAGCGGAACGCCCAGCGCACGGAATGCCGGCAGCCTGCCCAGCAGCGCCAGGTTGTGCTCGAACGTCTTGCCGAAACCGAAGCCGGGATCGACGACGACGCGGTCCCGACCGACGCCCGCCGCCGCCAGCGCCGCGACGCGACCGGCGAGGAACGCCATCACCTCCGCCACCACGTCCTGATAGTGGGGATCCTGCTGCATCGTGCGGGGCTCGCCCTGCATGTGCATGAGGCAGACACCCACGCCGGCCGGCGCCAGCGCCTCCACGGCTCCCGGGGCCCGCAGCGCGTTGATGTCGTTGATCATAGCCGCGCCGGCGCCGATTGCCGCCCGCATCACCTCGGGCTTGACCGTGTCCACCGACACCGGCACGCCGAGCGCAGCCACGGCCTCCACCACCGGCAGCACCCGGTCAAGCTCGGCGGCCACGGCCACCGGATCCGCGCCCGGACGCGACGACTCGCCGCCGATGTCCAGCAGGTCGGCGCCTTCCGCCACCAGCCGCTCGGCGTGCGCCACCGCCGCATCCCGGCTCGCGTAGCGGCCCCCGTCGGAAAAGGAATCGGGGGTGACGTTCACCACCCCCATGATCAGGGGGCGGGTCAGCTCCAGCCGGAAGCGGCCGCAGCGCAGGATGTTCACGGGCAGCTCACCAAACGAAAGCGGGTGATGGGAATCCCATCACCCGCCATCCAGGACTGCGGCCCGGACGATCAGGCTTCGGCGGCCGGCCGCGTGGTGGCGCCGGGGCTGGGCTTGTCGGTGGACGACGGCGCCGGCGGCGGCGGCGCCGTCGGCTTGGGCGGCCGCGGCGGACGTCCCTCCATGATGTCGTTGATCTGCTCGGCGTCGATGGTTTCCCACTCCAGCAGCGCCTTGGCCATGGTCTCCACCTTGTCGCGGTTCTCTTCCAGCAGCCGCCGCGCCAGGGAGTACTGTTCGTCGATGATGCGGCGGATTTCCACGTCCACCTGCTGCATCGTCGCCTCCGAGACGTTCTTGTGGGTGGTGATGGAGCGGCCGAGGAACACCTCGCCCTCGTTCTCGCCGTACACCATCGGCCCCAGGGAGTCGCTCATGCCCCACTCGGTGACCATGCGGCGCGCCATGTCCGTGGCCTTCTTGAAGTCGTCGGAGGCGCCGGTGGTCATCTGATGCATGAACACCTCTTCCGCGATGCGCCCGCCGAACAGCACGGCGATGCGGTTCATGATGTAGTCGCGATCGTAGCTGTAGCGGTCCTCCTCCGGCAGCTGCATGGTGACGCCCAGCGCCCGGCCGCGCGGGATGATGGTCACCTTGTGCACCGGATCGGTCTTGGGCAGCAGCTTCGCCACCACCGCGTGGCCGGATTCGTGGTAGGCGGTGTTCATGCGCTCGTGCTCGGGCATCACCATGGACTTGCGCTCGGCGCCCATCATGATCTTGTCCTTGGCGCGCTCGAAGTCCTCCATGTCCACCAGGCGCTTGTTGGCGCGCGCGGCGAACAGCGCGGCCTCGTTCACCAGGTTGGCGAGGTCCGCGCCGGAGAAGCCGGGCGTGCCGCGGGCAATGACGTCGGGCTTCACGTCCGGCGCCACCGGGACCTTGCGCATGTGCACCATCAGGATCTGCTCGCGGCCGCGGATGTCGGGCAGCGGCACCACCACCTGGCGGTCGAACCGGCCCGGGCGCAGCAGCGCCGGGTCCAACACGTCCGGGCGGTTGGTGGCGGCGATCACGATCACGCCGGAGCCGGTCTCGAAACCGTCCATCTCCACCAGCAGCTGATTCAGCGTCTGCTCGCGCTCGTCGTTGCCGCCGCCCAGGCCGGCGCCGCGCTGGCGGCCCACCGCGTCGATCTCGTCGATGAACACGATGCAGGGCGCGTGCTTCTTGGCCTGCTCGAACATGTCCCGCACCCGGGCGGCGCCGACGCCGACGAACATCTCGACGAAGTCCGAGCCCGAAATCGAGAAGAACGGCACCTTGGCCTCGCCGGCGATGGCGCGGGCCAGCAGCGTCTTGCCGGTGCCGGGGTTGCCCACCATCAGCACGCCGCGGGGGATGCGCCCGCCCAGTTTCTGGAACTTGCCGGGGTCGCGCAGGAACTCCACCAGCTCGGAGACCTCTTCCTTGGCCTCCTCGCAGCCTGCGACGTCGGCGAAGGTGACCGTGTTCTGGGATTCGTCCAGCATGCGCGCCCGGCTCTTGCCGAACGAGAACGCGCCGCCGCGGCCGCCGCCCTGCATCTGGCGCATGAAGAAGATCCAGACGCCGATCAGGAGCAGCATCGGGAACCAGGAGACGAAGATGTTCATCAGCAGCGACGGCTCCTCGTCGGGCTTGGCCTCGATGATGACACCGTTCTTGAGCAGGTCGCTGACCATCCACGGATCGGAGGGCGAATAGGTCGTGAACCGCTTGCCGTCGGTCTTCACCCCCCGCAGCGTGCGGCCCTCGATCTGGACCTTGGCGATATGGCCCGCCTTGACCTCCTCGATGAACTGGGAGTAGTTCATCTGCGCCTGGGGGGCCTGGCGCGCGCTGAACTGATTGAACACGGTCATCAGGACCAGCGCGATGACGAGCCAGATGGCGATGTTCTTGACCAGATTGTTCAAAGCCGCTCCTTGCGTGAGACAGTCGAGGGCCCGCAACGGGCCCTCGAAGCCTATTCTAATCCGTTTTCGTTCCGGCTGTTACCCGCTTCGGCCCAGCGCCCGGAAACCACGCCCGACCAGGTAGACCTCGCTGCTGCGGGACCGGGACGCCCGGGGCTTGCGCACCGCCACGGACAGGAAGCGATCCCGCATGGTCTTCACCAACTCGGCGAACCCGGCGCCCTGGAACGTTTTGACTAGCATTGCGCCCCCGGGTTTCAGGTGTCCCTCGGCAAATTCCAGTGCCAGCTCGGCCAGGAGCATGCTGCGCGCCTGGTCGGCCTCGGCCACACCACTCAAGTTGGGGGCCATATCGGAGAGCACAAGGTCCGCCTCGGCGCCGCCCAGCGCAGCCACCACCCGCGCCAGTCCCTCGGGTTCGCGGAAATCCCCCCGCACGAAGGCGACGCCGGGGAGCGCGGCCATCTCCAGCAGGTCGATGGCCACCACCCGCCCGCGCGGCCCCACCTTCTCGGCCGCCACCTGGGACCACCCGCCCGGCGCGGCGCCCAGGTCCACCACCACCGCGTTCGGCGCCAGCAGACGGTCGCGCTGGTCCAGCTCCAGCAGCTTGTAGGCGGCGCGCGATCGATACCCCTGCGCGCGAGCCTGCTTCACGTAGGGATCGGTGACGTGCTGGCGCATCCACGCCTTGCTGGTCTTCCCTTTCGCCATTCGCTAGACTGCCGCGTCCATGGTTGAACTCTCCTCCTCCCAGCGGCGCGAGCTGCGCGCCCGGGCCCACAAGCTCAAGCCGGTGGTGCTGATCGGCGACGCGGGCCTGAGCGACGCCGTCCTGGCGGAAATCGACCGCTGTCTCGACGACCACGAGCTCATCAAGGTCAAGGCCGGCGGCGAGAGCCGCGGCGAGCGCGAAGCCCTGCACGCCGCCATCTGCGAGCGGCTGGGCGCCGCCCCGGTGCAGCAAATCGGCAAGATCCTCGTCCTGTACCGCAAGGCGCCGGAGCAGCCGGAGCCGCCGCCGGAGCCGGCGCGCCGCAGAACGGCGGCCAGGCGTCAGCCGCCGCGGCAACGCCCGGCGAGCCAGACCAAGGCCAGGCCCAGAAGGCTCACCAGCAAGTAGACCGCGCTGGCGGCGCCGTGCCAGGCGCCGAAGGCCGCGCGCTCGGCGCTGCCGGTCGGCGCCGCCGCATACCCCGCGTCGCGCAATTCCGCCACCATCGGCTGCAGTCCGAAATGGCCGACCGCCACCAGCGCCAGCATCAGGATCACCACCCAGGCCATCCGGTCGCGCCAGAAGCGGGATCCCGTCTCCCGGCAGCGCACCGCCAGCAGCACCGCGCCACAGGCGAAGCCCAGATGGCCGATTGTGGTGAACAGGCGCCCTGCGACGGTACCGGCCAGGGCGCGATCGTCGAGGGTGGCGAACAGCGCAGGCGTCGCGACGAAGCCGACGATCCAGAGACCGCCGACCCAGAGGGTCAGCGCCAGGTGCGCGGCGAAGCGGGAGAGGGCGGCCAGGGAGATCAGACGTAGCGGACGTCGAGGATCTCGTACTCGCGCACGCCGCTGGGCGCCTGGACCTCGGCGACGTCGCCGCTGACCTTGCCGATCAGCGCCCGGGCGATGGGCGAGCTGATGGAGATCTTGCCGTGCTTGAGGTCGGCCTCGTCGTCGCCGACGATCTGGTAGGTCACCACCTCGCCGTTGCCCATGTCCTCCAGCTCCACCGTGGCGCCGAACACGCAGCGACCGTCGGCGTCCAGCAGCGCCGGGTTGATGATCTGGGCGTTGGTGAGCTTGCCTTCCAGCTCGGCGATGCGGCCCTCGATGAAGCTCTGCCGCTCCTTGGCCGCGTGATACTCGGCGTTCTCCGACAGGTCGCCGTGGGCGCGGGCCTCGGCGATGGCCTGGATCACCGCGGGGCGCTGCACGGTCTTGAGATCGTGCAGCTCGGCGCGCAGTTTCTCCGCTCCGGTGACGGTCAACGGAAATTTGTTCATTGCCAGCGGGTTTCCTCTGTGGACTCGCCTAGGATAGACGTCTCGCGCCAGCCCGCCAACCCCACCCCGACGCGGCTCAGGCCGCGGAACGGGCCGCCAGCAGGCCGCGGTGCAGGCCCTGGAGGTTGTAGACCTTGGATTCCTGCAGCAGCTGCATGCCCAGGCTCGCGGCCCGGGCGCCCGCCACCGTGGTGTAGTAGGTGATGCGGTGCTGGAGCGCCTCGCGGCGGATGTAAAACGAGTCCTGCATCGCCGCGCGGCTATCCTCGACGGTGTTGATGATGAGGCTGATGTCGCCGTTCTTGATGAAGTCGACGATGTTTGGACGGCCTTCGGCCAACTTGTTGACCGGCGTGACGGGGATGCCGGCGGCCGCAAGCGCGGCGGCGGTGCCCTTGGTGGCCAGGATGCCGAGTCCCAGCCCGGTCAGGGCCCGGGCGATCTCCAGCATCCGGGGCTTGTCGCTCTCGCGCACCGAGATCAGGACTTTGCCGTGCTTGGGCAGCCGCGTGCCAGAGGCGATCTGGGACTTCAGGAAGGCCTCGGCGAAGGTCTCGCCCACGCCCATCACTTCGCCGGTGGACTTCATCTCCGGCCCCAGCAGCGAATCCACGCCCGGAAACTTCACGAACGGGAACACCGCCTCCTTCACCGAGTAGTAGGACGGCACCACCTCGCCGGCCATCCCCTGGGCATCCAGCGTGCGCCCGGCCATGCAGCGCGCCGCGATCTTGGCCAGAGGCCGGCCGGTGGCTTTGGACACGAACGGGACCGTGCGCGAGGCGCGCGGGTTCACTTCCAGCACGTAGACGATGCCGTCCTGGATCGCGTACTGCACGTTCATCAGCCCGACGACGTTCAGCCCCCTGGCCAGGGCCACGGTCTGGCGGCGCAGGTCCTGCTGTACCGCCGGGCTCAGGCTGTAGGGAGGCAGCGAGCACGCGGAGTCCCCGGAGTGCACGCCGGCCTGCTCGATGTGCTCCATGATGCCGCCGATCAGCACGCGGCCGCCGTCGCACACCGCGTCCACGTCCACCTCGGTGGCGTCGTTGAGGAAGCGGTCCAGCAGCACTGGCGAGTCGTTGGAGACCTTCACCGCCTCGCGCATGTAGCGCTCCAGCTCCGACCTCTGGTGGACGATTTCCATTGCCCGCCCGCCCAGCACATAGCTCGGGCGCACCACCAGCGGATAGCCGATTTCCTCCGCCAGACGCAGCGCCTGCTCCGGGCTGCGGGCGGTGCGGTTGGGCGGCTGCTTCAGCCCGAGCTGGTGCAGCAGCTTCTGGAAGCGCTCGCGGTCCTCGGCGCAGTCGATCATGTCCGGCGTGGTGCCGATGATGGGCACGCCGTTCTTTTCCAGGTCGCGCGCCAGCTTGAGCGGCGTCTGGCCGCCGTACTGGACGATGACGCCGCGGGGCCGCTCGACGTGGACGATCTCCAGCACGTCCTCCAGCGTGAGCGGCTCGAAGTAGAGCCGGTCCGAGGTGTCGTAGTCGGTGGAGACGGTCTCCGGGTTGCAGTTGACCATGATGGTCTCGAACCCGTCCTCGCGCAGCGCCAGCGCCGCGTGCACGCAGCAGTAGTCGAACTCGATGCCCTGGCCGATGCGGTTGGGGCCGCCGCCCAGCACCATGATCTTCTCGCGCGCGCTCGGCCGGGCTTCGCACTCCTCCTCGTAGGTGGAGTACATGTACGCCGTCTGGGTGGCGAACTCGGCGGCGCAGGTGTCCACCCGCTTGAACACCGGCCGCACGCCCAGCGCGTGGCGCCGGGCGCGCACCGCGTCCTGGGTGGCGCCCAGCAGCGTCGCCAGGCGGCGGTCGGAGAAGCCGCTGCGTTTGAGCTGCCGCAGCCGCGCGGCGTCGAGCCGGTCGACGGCGGCGCCGCCCAGGGCGCGCTCCTGGGCCACCAGGTCCTCGATCTGGGCCAGGAACCAGGGGTCGATGTGGGACAGCTGGTGCACGCGTTCCCGGGTCAGCCCGGCGCGAAACGCATCGGCAACGTAGAAGATGCGCTCCGCGCCGGGATTCGCCAGTTCCGCCTCGATCAACGCGACGTCGTCGCTGCGCTCGTCGAGGCCGTCGGCGCCGGTCTCCAGGCCGCGCAGCGCCTTCTGCAGCGACTCCTGGAAGGTGCGACCCATGGCCATCACCTCGCCCACCGACTTCATCTGGGTGGTCAGCCGCGGATTGGCCTGGGGGAACTTTTCGAACGCGAAGCGCGGGATCTTGGTGACGACGTAGTCGATGGTGGGCTCGAAGGAGGCCGGCGTCGCGCCGCCGGTGATCTCGTTGCGCAGTTCGTCGAGCGTGTAGCCCACCGCCAGCTTGGCCGCCACCTTGGCGATGGGGAAGCCGGTGGCCTTGGACGCCAGGGCGGAGGAGCGCGACACCCGCGGGTTCATCTCGATCACCACCAGCCGGCCGTCGGCGGGATTGACCGCAAACTGCACGTTGGAGCCGCCGGTCTCGACGCCGATTTCGCGCAGCACCGCGATCGAGGCATTGCGCAGGATCTGGTACTCCTTGTCGGTCAGGGTCTGGGCCGGCGCGACGGTGATGGAATCGCCGGTGTGGACGCCCATGGCGTCCAGGTTCTCGATCGAGCAGATGATGATGCAGTTGTCCTTCCGGTCCCGCACCACCTCCATTTCGAATTCCTTCCAGCCGATCACCGATTCCTCGATCAGCACCTCGTTGGTGGGGCTGGCGTCGAGCCCGCTCTCGACGATGGCGACGAACTCCTCCTTGTTGTAGGCGATGCCGCCGCCGCTGCCGCCGAGCGTGAACGACGGCCGGATGATGGTGGGGAAGCCCACCATGGCCTGCACCTGAAGCGCCTCCTCCATGCTGTGGGCCAGTGCCGAGCGCGGGCTGCCGAGGCCGATGCGGCTCATGGCCTGCTTGAACTTCTCGCGGTCCTCGGCCTTGTCGATCGCCTCCCTGGAGGCGCCGATCAGCTCCACGCCGTATTTGTCGAGCACGCCTTCGCGCGCCAGGTCGAGCGCGCAATTGAGCGCGGTCTGGCCGCCCATGGTGGGAAGCAGCGCGTCGGGCCGCTCGACGGCGATGATCTTCTCCACCGTCTGCCAGGTGACCGGCTCGATGTAGGTGGCATCCGCCATCTCCGGGTCGGTCATGATGGTGGCGGGGTTGGAGTTCACCAGCACCACCCGGTAGCCCTCCTCGCGCAGCGCCTTGCAGGCCTGGGCGCCGGAGTAGTCGAACTCGCACGCCTGGCCGATGACGATGGGGCCGGCGCCGATGATCAGGATCGAGTGGATGTCGGTGCGCTTGGGCATGGGCTCAGGCCGGGCGGGCGGCGGCGATCTCGCGCTTGCCGGCCTGGCGCTCGCCCATCAGCGCGATGAAGCGGTCGAACAGGTAGTCGACGTCGTGGGGGCCGGGACTCGCCTCCGGGTGGCCCTGGAAGCAGAACGCCGGCCGGTCGGTGAAGGCGAAGCCCTGCAGGCTGCCGTCGAAGAGCGAGACGTGGGTCACCTTGCAGTTGCCGGGCAGCGTGGCGCGGTCCACCTCGAAGCCGTGGTTCTGGCTCGAGATCATGACGCGCCCGGTGTCCAGGTCCTGCACCGGGTGGTTGGCGCCGTGGTGGCCGAACTTCATCTTCGCCGTCTTCGCGCCCGCGGCAAGACCGAGCAGCTGGTGGCCGAGGCAGATCCCGAACAGCGGCGGCCCGCCGTCCAACAGGCGGCGGATGGCGTCGATGGCGTAGTCGCACGGCTCCGGGTCGCCGGGGCCGTTGGACAGGAACACCCCGTCGGGCGCGAGCGCCAGCACCTCCGCGACCGGCGTCCGGGCCGGCACCACGGTCAGGCGGCAGCCGCGGCTGGCGAGCTTGCGCAGGATGTTGCGCTTGATGCCGTAATCGTAGGCGACGACGTGGAAGCGGCCGCCGTCCAGCGTCGGATGGCCCGCTCCCAGCTGCCATTCGCTCTCCCACCAGGCGTACGGCTTCTGGCAGCTCACCACCCTGGCCAGGTCCATCCCGGCGAGCCCCGGGAATTCGCGCGCCTTGCGCAGGGCTTCCGCCTCGTCGATCTCGCCCGCCATCAGGCAGCCGTTCTGGGCGCCCTTCTCGCGCAGGATGCGGGTGAGCCTGCGGGTGTCGACCTCGGCGATCGCCACCACGTTCCCGTCGCGCAGATAGTCCGAGAGCGCGCCGGTCGCGCGGAAATTGCTGGGGGCGAGCGGCAGGTCCCGGATCACCAGGCCGGCGGCGTGGACGCGGTCGGCCTCGCTGTCCTCCGGGGTGACGCCGGTGTTGCCGATGTGGGGATAGGTGAGCGTGACGATCTGCCGGCAATACGACGGATCGGTGAGGATTTCCTGGTAGCCGGTCATGGCGGTGTTGAACACCACCTCGCCCACCGCCGCGCCGGCCGCGCCGATGGAGACGCCGCGGAATACGCTGCCGTCGGCGAGCGCGAGCAGAGCGGGCGGACGGTCGGACACCAGGAGCTCCAAGCGGGGGCGTTCAGCGGACGGTCGATACAACAAAACGGGAGGGCAGCTCGCCCATCCCGTTTCACCGGGGCGAAATTATACGGGAACGGGAGGCGCCGTTCAATTCAGGCCCAGCACGTCCTGCATGTCGAAGAGGCCCGCGCCCTTGCCCGCCAGGAAACGGGCCGCGCGCAGCGCGCCGAGCGCAAAGGTGGCCCGGCTGGAGGCCTTGTGGGTGACCTCCACGCGCTCGCCGATGCCGGCGAACATCACCGTGTGATCGCCGACGATGTCGCCGCCGCGCATCGCGGCGAAGCCGATGGCGGAGGCCGGGCGCTCCCCGGTCACGCCTTCGCGGCCGTACACCGCGCATTGCGCCAGGTCGCGGCCCAGCGCCCGCGCCACCACTTCGCCCATGCGCAGCGCGGTCCCGGACGGCGCGTCCACCTTGTGCCGGTGATGGGCCTCGACGATCTCGACGTCGTAGCCTTCGCCCAGCGCGCGGGCCGCCAGGTCCAGCAGCCTGAGCGCCACGTTGACGCCGACGCTGAAGTTGGGCGCCATGACGATGCCGATGTCCTGCGCCGCCGCCGCGATCGCGAGTTTCTGCTCCTCGCTGAAGCCGGTGGTGCCGATCACGGCGTTGACGCCCCGCGCCCGCGCCAGCCCGACATAAGCCAGCGTGCCCTCGGGCCGGGTGAAATCGACGAGGGCGTCGGCGCCGGACAGCGCGTCATCCGCCCGCTCGGTGATCGGCACGCCGTTGGGCGCGCCGATCAGCTCGCCGGCGTCCTTGCCGAGAAAGGGACTGCCGGGCCGCTCGAGCGCGGCATGCAGGCGCAGGTCCGGCGCCTGGGCAACGGCTTCCAGCAGCGCGCGGCCCATGCGGCCCGAGCTGCCGGCGACAACGATGTTGAGGTGGGCCATGGAGCGGGAGCGGCGGGGCGGGGCGCCGGTCAGCGGCCGCCGGCAGCGGGGCTGCCGGCGGCGGGCGTCACGTCGCCTTCGATGCGGGCGAGCCGGTCGTTCTCGAAGATCACCGTGATGCGGCGCTGCTCCTCCAGCCTTCCGCGCCGCTCGAACCGGTAGACGTAGTCCCAGCGGTCGGGGTGGAACGGGTCGGTCACCAGCGGCGTGCCGAGGGCGAAGCGCACCTGATCGCGCGACATGCCTTTCTTGAGCTTGCTCACCATCTCCTGGGTGACCAGATTGCCCTGCTGGATGTCGATCTTGTAGACCGGCACGCAGGCGGTGAGCAGGGTCATGGCGAGGGCCATCAGGAGGCGGCGGAAAATCATCGTTTTCTTCGACAATTGAAGCGTCTATGATACCGGAAAGCCATTCGCGAGAGGGATCGTCATGGGTACGCCCGAAGCACTGAAGACCATGGGCCTCAAGGCCACGATGCCGCGCATCAAGATCCTCAACCTGTTCGAGAGCAGCGAGGTGCGCCATCTCGCGGCCGAGGACGTCTACAAAATGCTCATCGCCGAGGGGATGGACGTCGGGCTCGCCACCGTCTACCGCGTGCTGACCCAATTCGAGCAGGCCGGCATTCTGGTGCGCCACCACTTCGAGAGCGGCAAGGCGGTCTACGAACTGAACCAGGGCGGGCATCACGACCACCTGGTGTGCATGCAGTGCGGGCGGGTCGAGGAGTTCTACGATGCCGAGATCGAGCGCCGCCAGGAGCGCATCGCGGCCGACCGCGGCTTCAGCATCCGCGATCACTCGCTGCACATCTACGCGGAGTGCACCAAGCCGAACTGCCCGCACCGTAGCGCCAAAAGCTCCGGGTGACGCGCGCTGAGCGTCCGGACGGCATCCGGCGCACGGTCGGTCCGGCACCGCGGCGCTAGGCCCGCGCCCGCCCGGGCTTCGCCATTCCCAGCATTTCCGCCGCGTGGCGGCGGGTCGTCTCCGTCAGGGTCACGCCGCCCAGCATGCGGGCGATCTCCTCGACGCGCTCCGCCGCGGGCAGCACGCGGATGCGCGTGACCACACCGTCGGCCCCGGCCTGCTTGGCCACCTGCCACTGGTGATCCGCGGCAGCCGCCACCTGGGGCAGGTGCGTGACGCACATCACCTGGTGCGCGGCGCCCAGCTTCTTCAGCAATCGGCCGACGATCTCCGCCACCTTGCCGCCGATGCCGGCGTCCACCTCGTCGAAGATCAGCGTCGGCACCGACGCCACGGTGCTGGTGATGACCTGGATCGCCAGGCTGATGCGCGAGAGCTCGCCGCCGGAGGCCACCCTGGCGAGCGGGCGCAGCGGCAGGCCGGCGTGGGCCGCCACCTGGAACTCCACTTGCTCCAGGCCGTGGCCGGTGCCTTCTGCCAGCGGCACCAACGCCGCCGCGAACACCCCGCCGCCCATGGCGAGCTCCTGGAGCCCGCGGGTCACCGCCTCCGACAGCTCGCGCGCGGCCTTCGTCCGACCCTTGCTCAACGCGCGCGCCTGGCGCAGATAGTCCTCCTGCGCCGCCTGCTCCCGCGCCAGCAGCGCATCCATGTCCGCCGACGCGCCGATCTCGGCCAGCCGCGCCTGGGCCCGCGCCAGCACCTCCGGGAGTTCCTCCGGCGGCACCCGGTGCTTGCGGGCGGCGCCGTGCACCGCCGACAGCCGCTGCTCCACCTCGGTCAGCCGCGCCGGATCCAGCTCGACCCGGTTGAGATAGCGGTTCAGACCGTAAACCGCCTCCTGCAGCTGGATCACGGCGGGGTCGACGAGTTCGACGATTTCCTTCAGCGCCGGGTCCACGTCGGCGAGCCCGCGCAGCCGCTGGGCCGCGGCGTTGAGCTGCGCCAGGACCGCCGCCTCGCCGCCCTCCAGCGCTTCCAGGGCGAACTGCGCCGCCTCGATCAGCGCCGCGCCGTGCGTGAGGCGCGCGTGCTCGGACTGGATCTCGCGCCAGTCGTCGGCGGAAAACGCCAGCGCCTCCAGCTCCCGCGCCAGGAACGCGAGCTGGTCGCGCTCGCGCTCCAGCGCCGCCGCGTTCTGCTGACGCTCCAGGCGCTGCCCCTTCAGCGCCTGCCAGGCGCGAAACGCCGCGGCCACCTCGGCGGCCGCGGACTCCAGACCCCCGAGCGCGTCCAGCAGGCGACGCTGATAGTCGGGGCGCAGCAGCGACTGGTGCGCATGCTGGCCATGGATGTCCACCAGCAGATCGCCCACTTCGCGCAGCTGCTGGGCGGTCGCCGCAGCGCCGTTGATGAACGCCCGGGAACGGCCGCTCGCGTCCACCACCCGGCGCAGCAGGCAGACGCCCGGGTCGCCCGTGAGCTCGCCGGCCTCCAGCCAGCGCGTCACCTCGGGCAGGCGGCTGACGTCGAACTCCGCGCTGATCTCCGCCCGCGCCGCGCCGGCGCGCACCATGGCGGCGTCGGCGCGCTCGCCCAGCGCCAGCGCCAGGGCGTCGATGAGGATGGACTTGCCGGCGCCGGTCTCGCCGGTGAGCGCCGAGAAGCCGGCGCCGAAGGCCAGCTCGGCCGCGTCGACGATGACGAAATCGCGGATGGCGAGGTAGCGCAGCAAGGTGGCGGTTCGGCGGGGCGGATCAGGCCTGCAGCAGCGGCTGCTCGCTCCAGCGCAGCTTTTCCCGCAGCATGTGGTAATAGCTGTGGCCCAGCGGGTGCAGCAGCCGGATCGGGTGCGGCGAGCGCGTCACCACCACGCGATCGTTTTCCCGCAGCTCGATGTGGGAATGGCTGTCGAAATGCACCCGGCAGTTGTTGGACGCGTGCATCAGGATCTCCACCCGGCTGTCGGCGCCGATGACGATCGGCCGGTTGGACAGCGTGTGGGGGCACACCGGAACCAGCGTGATCAGATGCAGGCGCGGATGCACGATGGGCCCGCCCGCGGACAGCGCGTACGCCGTGGAGCCGGTGGGCGTGGCGACGATGAGGCCGTCGGAGCGCTGGTTGTAGACGAACTGGCCGTCGATGCGCACCTCGAATTCGATCATGCTGCCCTTGGTGCCGCGGTGGACCACGACGTCGTTGAACGCCAGGCCCTGGAACAGCAGCTCGTCGCCGGCCAGCACGTCCGCCGCCAGCAGCATGCGCTCCTCCGCCACGTACGCGCCGTCCAGCATCGTGCCGAGCGTCTCCAGCATGGTGTCCACCGACACGTCGGTGAGGAAGCCCAGCCGCCCCTGGTTGACGCCGATCAGCGGCACGCCGTGGGGCGCCAGCGTGCGGGCGATATTGAGCATGGTGCCGTCGCCGCCCACCACCACCGCCAGGTCGGAGCGCGCGCCGATCTCGTCCAGGGTCAGCGCCGGATAGGGACTGTCCTTGAGGTGGGCCGCGGTGACGCGATCCAGCAGCACCTCGAGACCGCGTTGCCCGAGATGGGAGGCGAGCTTGAGCACCGGCTCGATGATCTCCGGGCTCTTGAACTTCCCCACCAGCGCGGCGGTCTTGAAGGACGATTTCATCGGCGAGATTTAACCATAAAGGGTTGAGGGCGCATAGGAAGGCCCCCGCCGGCGCCGCGCGTCTGGTTCGGGCGGCCCCGGGGCGCTAGAATCGCGGCATGCTGAACGACCGCGCGCTGATTCTGCTCAAGACGCTGATCGAGCGCTACATCATCGAGGGCGAGCCGGTGGGCTCGCGGGCGCTGTCCAGGTACTCCGGCCTGGATCTGTCGCCGGCGACGATCCGCAACGTGATGTCGGACCTGGAGGACCTGGGCTTCGTCGCCAGCCCCCACACCTCCGCCGGCCGCGTGCCCACGCCACGCGGCTACCGCCTGTTCGTCGACAGTCTGCTGGTGCTGAAGCCGCTCGAGGAACAGCAGATCGCCGAACTCTCGGAGCAGCTGCACCCGGACAATCCGCAGCGGGTGGTGAGCGCCGCTTCCCAGGTGCTCTCCCATCTCACGCATTTCGCCGGCGTGGTGATGCTGCCGCGCCACGAGGGACGGGCGTTCCGCCACATCGAGTTCCTCAGGCTCTCCGAACGCCGGGTGCTGCTGATCATCGTCACGCCGGAAGGCGACGTCCAGAACCGGGTGCTGGTGCCCGAGCGCACCTACTCCCACTCCGAACTGACCGAGGCCGCCAACTACCTGAACCAGAACTGCGCCGGGCTCTCGTTCGAGGAAATCAAGGCGCGCCTGACCGAGGAGCTCAAGGATCTGCGCCAGGACATGACCAACCTGATGGCGTCGGCCATCGAAGCCGGCAGCCAGGCGGCGTCGTTCCACGACGCGGTGGTGGTGTCGGGCGAGCGCCACCTGCTGAACGTGCGCGACCTGTCCGCTGACATGGAGCGGCTGCGCCAGCTGTTCGAGCTGTTCGAGCGCAAGACCGATCTGATGCGCCTGCTGGAGGCGAGCCGGCAGGCCCAGGGGGTGCAGCTGTTCATCGGCGAGGAGTCGGGCGTGGTGCCGCTGGACGAATGCAGCGTGGTCACCGCGCCCTACAAGGTGAACGGGCGCGTGGTCGGCACGCTGGGCGTCGTCGGGCCCACCCGCATGGCCTATGATCGCGTCATCCCCATCGTCGAGATCACCGCCAGGCTGCTCTCGAGCGCGCTGTCCAACGACTGAGTAACCGCCGGCGGCGCACGCCGCCGGCCGCCGCACGCTCGCCACAACAACGAGAACCATGGCCTACGCTCCCGAACCGGAATACCGCCACGGCACGCCCCCGCGGGTCGGCGTGCTGCTGGTCAATCTCGGCACGCCCGACGAGCCCACGGCGCCGGCGCTGCGGCGTTACCTCAAGGAGTTCCTGTCGGATCCGCGCGTGGTGGAGATACCGCGCCGGCTCTGGTGGCTGATCCTGAACGGCATCATCCTCAACGTGCGGCCGAAGAAATCGGCGGCGAAATACGCCAGCATCTGGACCCCCGAGGGCTCGCCGCTGCGGGTGCACACGCAACGGCAGGCGGACCTGGTGCTGGGCCTGCTGGGCAGCCGCGTGAAGCCGGCGCCGCTGGTGGAATACGCGATGCGCTACGGCACGCCGACGGTGGCCGGGCAGCTCGCCCGGCTGCGCGCCGGCGGCTGCGACCGCGTGCTGGTGCTGCCGCTCTATCCCCAGTACTCCGCCAGCACCACCGCCAGCGTCTTCGACGCGGTGTTCGGCGCGATCGAGAGCGTGCGCAACGTCCCCGAGCTGCGGCTGGTCAAGCATTACCACGACGACCCGGGCTACATCGGCGCGCTGGCGGAGATCATCCGCGGCCACTGGTCGGTCCACGGCCGCGGCCAGATGCTGCTGATGAGCTTCCACGGCGTGCCGCGGTTCTCGCTCGAAAAGGGCGATCCATACCACTGCGAGTGCCAGAAGACCGGGCGCCTGCTGGCGGAGGCGCTGGCCCTGGCCCCGGAGCAGTACCGGGTGTGCTTCCAGTCCCGCTTCGGCGGCGCCGAGTGGCTCAAGCCCTACACCGCCGACACGCTGGCCGAATTGCCGGGACAGGGCGTCGAGCGCGTCGACGTGGTGTGCCCGGGTTTCGTCGCCGACTGTCTCGAGACGCTGGAGGAGATCGCCATCGAGGGCCGGCAAGTCTTCCTCAACGCCGGCGGCAAGGCGTTCCAGTACGTGCCAGCGCTCAACGAAACGCCCGCCTGGATCAACGCGCTCACCGAGATCGCGCTCCGGCACCTCGACGGCTGGATCCAGGCGGCTCCCGACGCCGCCGCGCTGGAGCGCTCGCGCGAGCGGGCGCTCGCCCTCGGCGCCCTCCGGTAGGCCGCCCCTTGGGGTCCTCGCCGGCGCCGCGCGGCACCGGAGAAACCCCCGTCAATAACCCAGTTGGCCCTCCATCCATGGACCTGCTCATCATCGTCACCCTGATCGTCGCGAACGGCATGCTCGCGATGTCGGAGCTCGCGGTCGTTTCCTCCAACCGGGCGCGCCTGCGCCGGTCGGCGAACGCCGGCGACGCCGGCGCGCTGGCCGCACTCGACCTCGCCGAACGCCCGTCGGTTTTCCTGTCCACCGTCCAGATCGGCATCACGGCGGTGGGCATTTTCAGCGGTGCCTTCGGCGAGGCCACGCTGGCCAGGTCGCTGTCCGCCTGGGTCGCCGGCTGGCCGGCGTTCGCGCCCTACAGCGACGCCATCGCCCTGGCGATCGTGGTCACCGGCATCACCTACCTGTCGCTGATCGTGGGCGAGCTGGTGCCCAAGCAGATCGCGTTGCACGACCCCGAGCGCGTCGCGCGTCTCGTCGCCAGACCGATGCGGTGGCTGTCGCTCGCCGCCTATCCGCTGGTGCAGCTGCTCAGCGTCTCGTCCCAGGCCGTGCTGCGGCTGCTGGGCTCGAAACCGGGGCGCGAAGCGACGGTCTCGGAGGAGGAGATCCGGGCCATGCTCATGGAAGGCGCGCGTCTGGGCGTGCTGGAGAAATCCGAGCACGAGCTGGTCAAGAACGTCTTCCGCCTGGACGACCGGCCCGCCAGCGTGCTCATGACGCCGCGCGCTGACCTGGTGTACCTGGATGTCGAGGAGCCCCCGGGAAAGCACCGGGAGACCATCATCGCCAGCCCGCACTCGTACTACCCGGTGTGCGCCGGCGGCCTGGAGCAGGTGCTGGGCGTGGTGCGCACGCGGGACCTGCTGGCGCGGCAGCTGCGGGGGGAGGCGCTCGACCTGGGCGCCGCCCTGCAGGAGCCGCTCCTCGTTCCCCAGTGGCGCTCGGGCATCGACGTGCTCGAGCAGCTGAAACGGTCGCGTTCCCATTTCTGCCTGGTGGTGGACGAGCTGGGCGCCGTCCAGGGCGCCCTCACCCTGCACGACATCCTGGAGGCGATCGTCGGGGAAATCGGCCCCTCCGCGGAACCGCAGTGGGTGCGCCGGGACGACGGGTCGTGGCTCGTGGACGGCATGGTGTTCGCCGACGACGTGAAGGAGAAGCTCGGCCTGCGCCGGCTTCCGGGCGAGGGCGAGGAGGACTACGACACGCTGGGCGGGATGGTGATGACGCGCATGGGGCGCGTTCCCGGGGTGGGCGAGCACTTCGACTGGGAGGGCCACCGCTTCGAGGTGGTGGACATGGACGGCAAGCGCGTCGACCGGGTGCTGATCACGCCGCCCGCAGCGGCCGCGGAAGACGCCGCCGACGACCCGGGCGATGAGCCGCGGTGATCCGGCTTTTCGTCGCGCTTGCCGCGCTCGCCGCCGCCCTCACCGGCCTTTGGCGGATGTCCGCGGTCACAAACGGGCTGTCGGTGAGCGCGGAGCGCGTCGGCAACGTTCCGGTCACCGTCTTCCGGCCCGCAACGGGGAAGCCCGCCCCGGCGGTGGTGATCGCCCACGGCTTCGCCGGCTCGCAGCAGCTCATGCAACCGTTCGCCGTCACGCTGGCGCGCAACGGTTTCGTCGCGATCACCTTTGATTTTCCCGGCCACGGCCGCAATCCCGAGCCGCTGCCCGGCGGACTTGCCGACAGCGACGCACGCTCCCGTGCGCTGCTGGAGTCGCTGCACGCGGTCGCCGCTTTCGCCCGCGGTCTTCCCGCCGCCGACGGCCGGCTCGCGCTGCTGGGCCATTCGATGGCATCGGACATCGTCGTGCGCTACGCGCGCGAGCATCCCGAGGTAGCGGCGACGGTGGCGGTGTCGCTGTTCTCGCGCGAGGTCACTGCCGCGAGCCCGCGCAACCTGCTGGTGATCGACGGCGCGCTGGAGCCGGCGCCGCTGCTGCGGCACGGCTACGACGTCGTCGGCATGGCGGCCGGCGCCCGGGCGGCAGAGGGCGTTACCTACGGCCGTTTCGCCGACGGCACGGCGCGCCGCCTGGCGCTGGCGGACGGCGTCGAGCACATCGGCGTGCTTTACAGCCGCGAGAGTCTGGGCGAAGCGCTGGCCTGGCTGCAGGCGGTCTTCGGCACCGGCGGCGGCGGCGGCTTCGTCGACGCCCGCGGCCTCTGGCTGGCGCTCGCCTACGCCGGGCTGG
>JBMOQX010000047.1:0-64785 GCA_049322755.1 Pseudomonadota bacterium
GGGAAGGTTCTCTTCGGGAAAATGCTCCCGTATCCGTTCCCATTGAGCATCCGTCAATCGCAGCATGTTGCCAATTGTATGTATACGAATTCACCCACTCAATAATTTTGAGATAGGTTCTAGTTTCCCTTGGGAGGAGGCATCTTATGTTTGACGCTGCGCTCCGTATCGCCCGGTTCTCCTTCCCAAACCATTTCGCACGCCGCCACGGGCCTCGATGCACCGGCACGCCAAAACCATCCCACGGGGAGAAAGCGATCTGTCTGGTTTGCGATTTCGTGCGTTGGCTGGAAGGACACTTCCAGGCCGGATTCCACCTGCATGACTTCGTCGGGAAGCGGCCGGAATTCACCTGTTAGTTCGTCATGCATGTGCGGCATGAAGATGCCGAGATGGTATTCAGATAGTCTGTGCAGCATCGCTTGGACTTCTGGAAGATGGATTGCCTCCTGAGCAGTTCTCAACGCTTGAGGCAAACCACCGGCGCTTCCTTGTGACACATTCGCTATTGTCATGATGCTCTCCTGCTTAGATGTCATTGACCCATTCAAGTGGCTGGGTCAAGTGCCAAGTGCATTTGTTGTCGAGGTAGCACCAACCTCGTTATGGCAACTGCGCAAGACGCGTGTCGGCCATGACTTTTTGCATGGTGATGCTCCTTTCTTCAGGGTTGCATACAACCACAATCGCTATCCCCGGATGTCATCGAGGCCTTCATAGCCAACCTCCCGTGAAATCCGCTCGCCGCAAGCCTCCGACAATGTATGGGCACTTTCGCATCAATTGCCACAATAAGCCGGTACGATAATTTTCGATCATCAGAACCGTCGGCCCTTCGTTGAGTCCGAAATGCCACGGCGATACCCAGCCGTGGGGATTGCCGGATGCACCAGGGTAGGTCGGATTGAAGGACGCTTTGAAGCCGTAGCGGTTGGACTCTGTCAATTTGATGTCATGAATACAGTAATCGAGCACGGGCAGCACAATCTCGGGCGCGAATGGCAGCGACGCCGCCACGGCCCACGGTGCGATCG
The DNA here is from genome assembly GCA_049322755.1 of Pseudomonadota bacterium. GTDB lineage: Bacteria > Pseudomonadota > Gammaproteobacteria > Burkholderiales > UBA6910 > DATIUV01. The sequence continues at coordinate 1,035 of JBMOQX010000047.1, forward strand.
TGCCGTCGTCAGGTCCGTACGGCACGCCGCGGCCCACGTAATCGAAGAACTGGCGCTCGATGCCGGCTACGTTGACGGTGTCCGGACCGGGACCTTCGCTCGCGGTCAGTCCCCAGCAGTGCTCGCCGTAGTGCGCGAACTTGAGCGGGTTATCGATGGCGTACTCATGTTGCACATAGGTCGCGCGCCGGCTGTTCTCGAAATAGTCGATGCCCTTGGCACGCATGAAGGCGTCCTGGATACCGCGAAAGTCGACCCAGATATGCGAGAGCTGGTGCGTGAATAACGGCCCGGCATAGAGATAGTCGTATCCGTAGCAGTGTTCCCACCGGTAGGTGGCAGCCCACGCCGCATAGGCGCTCTCGGGCAGCGGATGAGTCGGCGAACCCAGCCCCAGAATGTACAGCAGCAGTGCCTCGTCGTAGCCTTTCCAGCGGTAGTTGAGGAAGCCGCTTTCAGGCTTCCAGCCGTGCGTCACAGTCGCACCCTGGTTCTGCGCCCACGGCCAATTGGCGCGGCGATAGAGCGCGTCGGCAAGGGTGCGGATTTCATGTTCTTCGGCCGTATCTGCGTCAAAGTACATACCCGCCGTCAACGCCCCCGCCAGCAGCAAAGCGCTGTCTATCGTCGACAGTTCGCATTGCCAGGCGCGCCGCCCGGTCTGCATGTCAAGAAAATGGTAGTAAAAGCCCTGATAACCGGTCGCATCGGGCCCGGGACCTTGCGGGCTGTTCCAGAAAAATCGCAGGGTCGCAAGCGTTCGTCCCACTGCGGCGCCACGCGACATGAATCCGCGCTCGACGCCCACCGGGTACGCCGCCAACGCGAGGCCGGTGGCGGCAATACTGGCAGGCCAATCTGCTTCGGTCTTGTCGATCACCAACCCATTGACTGGATTCGTCTCGTGCAGAAAGTAGTTAAATGAGGCGCGCTGCAGCTTTTCCAGTTCGGCATCGGCGGTTAGTGTCCTTCGGCTCATAGTGTCACCTGGCCTGCGACTCTCGGATAAACTCGCCTCGTGGTTCCTAACGTTCTTCGACTCAATCATGGCTTTCCTCACCCGTTGTCCGGCGGGTCCTCGGGCACGCACAGATGCTTCGGCAGCATCTCGCCGCCGCAGTGGTAGCCGCACTCGTGGACTTTGTGCTTGATGGCCTTGAGGTCGGTGACCGTCTCGTCATAGGTCACAGTGGCGCTGCCGGCGACGTAGTTGACCTCGGCCTTGTGCACGCCCGGGAGCTTCGCGAGCTGTTTCTCCACGCCGCGCGCACTCAGCGCAGACAGCATACCGCCGACCTCGATGGTGATGGTTTTCATCATATGGCCTCCGTGTGTAGAAAGTAGTAAGAAGTCGCAAGCGTGTGGTGGAAAATAACAGCTCACGGTAATCGCGCCGAGCTTCCTCCGTGCTCGCTACGTTCACCGCCTTGAGCCGCTTTTCAATGGTGCCCGCGCTCTCATCGGCCGCCAGAATTCCTTTACCCGGCGCCGTTAGCTCGGCTACCGTTTTTGCCAACTCTTGTGTGGATATCGACATAAAACCTCCATCAATTATTACCGATCCGATGATTTGGTGATGCCGAGCAAGGCGGAAAAGTCGAAATTGATCAGCTTGTCGATACGCTCAATCGTTATGTCAGCCGGCGGATAGGCCGCGGTGTTTACGGGATCCAACGCGTAGTGCCCCTGACGCAGGAAAACGGTGGTCAGACGCCCTCCCCAGACGGTTTTCATCGCCGCCAGAATGCGCAGCTTGTCATCCACCATGACGTAACGCCGGGCTGGGTACCGGCTCTCGACATCATCGAGCATCTGCTCCTTGTGCAGGTAAATCAGCACCCGGCCCTCGACCGCCGCCCACAGCCCCGAACGCTGGACCTTGCGCGGCTGGAACACCACGTCGCCGTCCGACAGAATCACCGTCGGTCCCCAGCGGCGCAGATGGGCGAGGACATCGAGCGCGCCGGGATAGAGGCGCTCCGCGAACGGATAGTCCACCAGGAATGCAGACATCATCAGCAGGTTCGGATCGTTCATGACGCTCACGCGGTAGCGTTGCAAGGCGCCCAGATAGTCCACATAGCCGAGTTCGGCGCGCAGCGCCTCGAAAATTTGCCAATAACGATCCCGGCTCCCGGCGCCAAATGCCTGTGCAAGATGTTCACTCAGGTCGGCGGCGATGCGATCGTTGTCGAGCAGCGTGTTGTCCACGTCGAACAGAAAGACTACCGGGTCCGGTGCGGTCATGCCGTTTCCTCCGGGCTCGGGTTGTGCCAGCCGCCGTCCGCGGCGATGAGCGCGTCCGCCGCCTCGGGCCCCCAACTGCCGGGTTCATACGGCAGTGCCCGATGGTGTTCCGTCAGTACCCGATCCACCGCGACCCAGGTGGCCTCCAGGCAGTCCTCGCGGGCGAACAGGGCGCCGTGACCGGCCATGGCGTCCCCCAGCAGGCGGTCGTAAGGCGATTGTTCATCCGCGCGCGCGTTCAGCAGGACGAGTTCGCGCTGCTCGCCGATGAACTCCTTCCCTGGGCGCTTGACACGCGCGGCCAGCGCGATGGCCGAACGGGGCGAGAGCCGGAAGCGCAGGTAGTTGGCGCGGCCGTCGGCCGGTGCCGAGTCGTCGAACAGTCGCTGGGGCGGCGGCTTCAATTCCACCAGCACTTCGGCCGCCGTTTCGGCCAGGCATTTACCGGCGCGCAGGCACCACGGCACCCCTTGCCAGCGCCACGAGTCGATGAATAGCCGCAGGGCGCAGAACGTCTCGACATCGGAGTCCTCCGCCACACCCGGCTCGTTGCGGTAGCCGGCGTACTGGCCGCGCACCAGATCGGCGGGCGCAAGCGGGCGCATGGCCCGGAACACCTTGTACTTCTCGGCGTGCACGGCGCCGTAGTCCTGGTAGCCCGGCGGCTCCATGGCCAGCAGCGCGACGATCTGGAACAGGTGATTCTGGACCACATCACGCAGACAGCCGGCGCTTTCGTAAAACGCGCCGCGACCCTGCACACCGAAGTCCTCGGCCAGCGTGATCTGCACGCTGGCCACGTGCTCGCGGTTCCAGACCGGTTCAAGAAATGCATTGGCGAAGCGGAAATAGAGGATGTTCATGATCGCCTCCTTGCCGAGGAAGTGATCGATGCGGAAGATCGCATCTTCCGCAAACACCGAATGCAGGATGCGATTGAGTTCCCGTGCCGAGGCCAGGTCGCGTCCGAACGGCTTTTCGACGATGACGCGCGCCTGCTCCGCCAGGCCCGCGGCCGCAAGCCCCTGGATCACCGTCGCGAACAGCGCGGGCGGGATCGCGAGGTAGTGCGCCGGACGCCGGGCATCGCTCAGCGCCTTTTTGAGCGCTTTGAACGTACCCGGGTCGTTGTAGTCGCCACTCACGTAGCTGAGCAGGGAGAGAAGATGGTGGAGGGTACGCTGGTCATCAATTCTGCCGAATTTTTTTATGCTGTCCGTTGCCCGTTTGCGAAGTTGCGCCACGCCCCACCTCGAGGAGGCAACACCGACCACCGGGACGTTAAGAGCGCCCCGCTTCGCCATCGCATAGAGTGCTGGAAAGATCTTCTTATGAACGAGGTCGCCCGTCACGCCGAACAGCACCAGCGCGTCGGACCGTGCAGTGCCGCCGTTGGTCTTGTTCATCTCAGCTTCTTCCCTTCTTCTTCTCGTCATGCCCGCCAAACTGCTTACGCATCGCAGACAACACCCGATTGGCGAAATCCGCACCACCACGCGAGCTGAAGCGTTCATAGAGCGCGGCGCTAAGAACAGGGACTGGCACGGATTCGTCGATGGCAGCCGCGATCGTCCACCGCCCCTCGCCGGAATCCGACACGCGGCCAGCGTAGTTCTTCAGACCAGGGCCGTTTAGGAGCGAGGTAGCAGTAAGATCCAGCAACCACGAGCCGATCACGCTGCCTCGGCGCCAAACTTCCGCGATCTCAGGCAGGTCCAGGTCATATTGGTAATACTCCGGGTTCCGCAGCGGCGCCGTTTCGGCATCCGTATCGCGCAAGCGCGTACCGGCGTTGGCGTTGCGCAGGATGCTCAGCCCTTCGGCATAAGCCGCCATGAGGCCATACTCAATGCCGTTGTGGACCATCTTTACGAAGTGGCCCGCGCCGGTCGGGCCGCAATGCAGATATCCGTGCTCGGCGGGACCAGGAGTACCCTTCTTGCCTGGGGTGCGCGGCGCTGCCTTGACCCCGGGCGCGATGCTCTTGAAAATCGGGTCCAGGTGGCGGACGACCTGGTCCTCCCCGCCGATCATCAGACAGTAGCCGCGCTCCAGCCCGAACACCCCGCCGCTGGTGCCGCAATCGACGTAATGTATGCCGCTGCGCTTGAGCGCCTTCGCTCTCAGGAGATCGTCGCGGTAGTAGCTATTGCCGCCGTCGATGATGATGTCAGCGGCATCCATGCGCGAGGCCAGTTCCTCGACAGTCTTGCCGGCTACGCCGGCGGGAACCATCACCCAGACCACGCGCGGTTTGGCTAGCTTCGCAACCAGCTCATCGATCGAGGCGGAGCCCCGAACGCCGCGGCCCGCGATCTTCTTGACGGCGGCGGGGTTCACGTCGTAGACGACGCACTTGTGGCCATCCTTCGTCAGGCGCCGCACCAAACTGGCTCCCATACGCCCCAGTCCGATCATGCCGAGATGCATTTTGAATCTCCTTCCTTAACTGGGTACACCGTGTCTTCTCACCTCGACCGAGTGTTGCTGGCGGTCATTAACCGGAGGGACAGCCGGGCCGGACTGCTCGACACCATCGATCGTCAGCTTCGTCCCGCCGTCCGCGCCATACATTTGCAGTACACGGTGATATGGAAGACAGTCTCCCGATACTGTAGGGCTCTGTCTTGTAGACCGCAATCGAATCCGCCGGGTTCGCGTGATAGTTTCATATCCAATCTGGTTTGCCTTCGATCTGGCAGATCCGCCTGGTTTGGAACTGTGGGTCAAACGAAGACGCCATCCAACACACAAGCTCCCGGTCAGACAGCCAACGGCACCAGCAGCGCGGACTCCACCAGCACATCGACACCCGCCGCCGGCATGATCGCCCGCGCCGGAATGTCTTTGCCGGCACGCCACTTGCCCACCGCTCTATGTTTGGACTCGCCGCTGACCAGAAATATCACTTTCCGCGCACGGCCCAGCCGCGCCGCACTCAACGACACGCGCTGCAGCGGTGGTTTAGGTGCGTCGAACACCGCTAGCGTGTCCGGCGACCCGGGCGCTACCCCCCATTCATGATCGGGAAACAGGCTTGCCGTGTGGCCGTCCTCGCCAAGCCCGAGCAGCACCAAATCGAAGTCGCCGACTGTCAGCAGTGTTTCGGCATACATTCGGGCTGCCTGCAACGCACCCAACTCCCCCGGTATGGTGTGCAACTGAAGCCGGGGAATGGGCACGCAATCGAGCCAAGCCTCCGCGGCCATGCGCGAGTTGCGCGCTGAATCGACTGCTGGCAGGCAGCGCTCGTCGCAGAAATAGATGTGCCACGCGGACCAATCGGTTTGGGCTGCACATAATCCGTGATAGATTCCGCGCGGCGTGCTTCCGCCGGCGAGCACGAGATGAAACTGGCCGCGTTCATGGATAGCCTGTGCCGCGCTGACAAGGATGGTCTCACACGCCGCTCGTTGCAACGCCCGCTCATCGGAAACTGCATGCCAGCGGCATAGTTCCAAGCCGATTGGATTTTTCAAGATGCTTGGGCTGGTTCCCATTTCCAATTCCGGATTTCCGGCAGGTCCTGGCCGTGTTTGTCGATGTATTGCTTGTGCTCGATCAGCTTGTCCCGGAGCTGCTGCTTCAGGCAGATGCCCTTGTCGCCGGTCTGCGGCAGGCGGTCGATGGTGTCCATCACGAGGTGGAAGCGGTCCAGATCGTTCAGCACCGTCATGTCGAAGGCGGTGGTGATGAATAAGCCACCCCGAATGCGCGAAGCATACGCAAGCGGAGCATGGGCAGCGCGACACCATAACCAAGCGCTACCACGAACACCGACGCCATGAGCCACAAAAATGGCCCGGTGTGCAATGGTGAAACCTGGTTATTCGTCATAAGTGTCATTCAAGCTTATCTGGGCTTCATTCCATGCTGGCGGTGATGCTTGATGTATTTCTCAGGCTCCGCCTCAAACGCCTGCCGGCAGGTTTCGGCACAGAAATAGAAGGTCTTGCCCTGGTAAACGAAATCCGCCACCGCGGATAGGCGGCTAACTTCCATGCCGCAGACTGGATCCCTGAAACTGCGTTCGTTGCTTTGCTGTTGCATTGCTCACTCCTTAAGACTGGTCCTCACAGCCAGCGGCGCATCGTCCATCCGACGCCCTCCAGCAGCTTCTTTGCCCAGCGCCGCCTGGCCCAAGTGTTCGCGAGGATCTGCTGCGACTCGGACAGATCCTCGAGAAAATGCTGTTCCAGGAGCGCGCACTCGCGGGTCGCCTTCATCACCAAGATCAATTCATAGTTCAGGAAGAAACTGCGGTAGTCCAGATTGGCAGTTCCAATCGCAGACAGTGCTCCGTCGATTACGACGGTTTTCGCATGCAGCATGCGCGGCAGGTACTCGTAAATACGCACTCCGGCGGACATCAGTTCGCTATAGAAGGCGTGCGCTGCCCAGCGCGTGATCGGCACATCGCTTTTCGACGGGACCAGCAGTCGCACGTCAATTCCGCGGCGCGCGGCTTTCATGAGACGCTGTTGCGTAAGCAGATCAGGCACGAAATAGGGCGTCGTGAGGTAGATGCGCTCTCGGGCCGAGGCGAATGCCTCTGAATAAAGACAGCGTATCTGATGGCGGCAGGTGCGCGTGTGGTTCGAGACCAGGCTGGTTGCGCGTCCGCCGTGCTGCACCGGCATCCAGCGGCGATGTCCTCGCCAGAATGCGTCGAACAGCTTAGCCGCGTCTTCGACGAGTGTGCCGGATATCTCGGCATGAGCGTCGCGCCACCGCGTCTCCCCGTAGAGCCGGCGCGAACTTTCCCGATGGATATTGAATCCGCCGATGTAGGCGACACGCTCGTCGACCACCAGCAGCTTGCGGTGGTTGCGGCGGTTGTAGCGCAGCGGTTGGCGCCAACTCCAGCGATGGAACCATCGCACGCGTACGTTCCGTTCGCGCAAGTGGCGTTGCAGCGCAAGCGACGAACTGCGCCACGCACCGGCTGCGTCAAGGTGCAGCCGCACATCGATGCCCGCCGCGGCGCGCTCGGCCAGCGCCTCGGCGAATTGCCACCCAATCTCGTCGCTGGCGAAGATGTAGCTTTCCATGCGCACCGCGTGGCGGGCGCCTCGAATCGACGCGAGCATCGCCGCATAGAGCGCATCGCCTTCTGTGAACAGTTCCACGCCCGTCGAGACGGACAGCGGCTCCGCGGAGACGCTGGCGGGAGAAACGCGGCGGCCGCAAGGAGCGGCGGCGCACGACTCGGATTCCCGGGGAAGATCCATTGCCTTAAGCGCTCGCGGCACGTCCTGGCGGCAGCGGGCAGGCGCAACTCGCTGGCGGACATTCGCATTCGTGCAGGGATGCGTGAACGCGCTGCAGGTGCCGCGCATGCCCGGCTATACCCTGATGCAGCAAACCCTCCACCCAGACCTTCACGGCACAGTTGAAGACGAACCAGACAAGGGCGTAGCCCCAAACGAGAAGCGCGTAGCGCCAGCCGATCGGCTCGACGAACCAGCCGTACACCGCACCCAGCGTTCCCGCCACCTGCGTCAGTTCGGTGGTCCAGAACAGCCGCCAGTCCGGCCACGGGCGCGTCCAGAACCAGCCGGGCTTGCGGGTAAGGTAGATTGTGAGGTGGCCGGCCACCAGCAGCTTGAGGAAGATTACAGTCTGGATGGTCGGTCCCGGCAGTTCGAGCACCCGCTCCGCGATCCAGAACAGCACGAACGAAGAAACGACGCCGAGCAACCCCAGCACGGTGGCCAGGACCAGCACGCGCGGCATGTCCCAGCGCACCGGTTGCGGCGCCACGGAGACGTTGTCGTAGGCGATGGTCATGATCGGGAAGTCGTTCAGGATCGCAAGCAGCACGATCATGACCGCGGTCACCGGGTAGAAATTGAACACCAGGATCGAAAGCGTCATGAAGACCAGCACGCGGATCGTCTCGGCGATGCGGAACATCGCGTAGCTTGTCATGCGCTCGAAAATCCGGCGTCCCTCTTCCACCGCCTGGGTGATCACCGACAGGCCCGGCGCGGTGAGCACCAGGTCGGCGGCCGCGCGCGCGGCATCGGTCGCGCCGCTCACCGCGATGCCGATGTCGGCTTGCTTGAGAGCCGGCGCGTCGTTCACCCCGTCGCCGGTCATGCCGACGATGTGTCCCGCGCCTTGCAGCGCGCGCACGATCTTGAACTTGTGCTCGGGGAACACCTCGGCGAAGCCTCCGGCGGCTTCGATGCGCGCGCCGTCGCCGTCGCTCTTTTCGTGCTCGAAGACTTCGCGCGCCGAGACGATGTTGGTGCCGAGCTTGAGCTTGCGCGCGGTCTCGCGCGCGATGGCGGTGTGATCGCCGGTGACCATGCGCACGCTCAATCCCATTTCCGCGGCCCTCGCCACCGTCTGCGCCGAATCGTCGCGCGGCGGGTCGAACAGCGAGAGAAGGCCGAGGAAGCGCCAGCCGCCTCCCGCGTCCGTGCGGGCCACGCCGAGGGTGCGGTAGCCTTTCGCGGCCAGTTCGTCGGTATGGCCGTGCACTTGCGCTTCCAGCTTCGGATCGGCTTGCGCCAGTTCGAGGATGACCTGGGGAGCGCCCTTGGCGACGCGGAAGCGCTCGTCACCGCGGCCGACCTCGGCCTCGGCGCGCTTGCGTACCGGATCGAACGGCTCGAAGCTCGAGACCTGGTATTCGGCCAGGGTCGCAGACTGCTTCGCCCCCTTGAGGACCGCCGCGTCGATGACGTCCGGGCTTTCGCGCTCGCAGGCCAGGGCCGCCGCGAGCAACAGCTCCTCCTTGTCGCGCGCCGCGATCGCGATCGGCTCGCCGAGGGTGATTTCGTTCTTCGTCAGTGTTCCAGTCTTGTCGGAGCACAGGATATCCATGCCGGCCAGTTCCTCGATCGACACCAACCTGGAGACGATCGCCTGCATGCGCGCGAGCGCCGAAGCGCCCACCGCGAGCGTCACCGACAGTACTGCCGGCAGCGCGACCGGGATCGCCGCGACGGTGAGGATCAGCGCGAACAGCAGCGTCTCCGCCCAGGGATCGCCCCGGAACAGCGCGACGACGAGGATCAGCGCGACGAGTGCAAGGGTCGTGAGGATCAGGAAATTGCCGATCTTCAGTACGGCCTGCTGGAAGTGCGACACAGCGCCCGCTTGCTGGACGAGCCGGGCGGTCTTGCCGAAGAACGTGTTCATTCCAGTGGCCGTCACCAACGCGCGCATCTCGCCCTGGCGAACCACGGCGCCGGAATATGCCGTGTCGCCGGGTTTCTTGTCCACCGGGAGCGATTCGCCGGTCAACGCCGATTCGTCCAGGCTCAGGAAGCTTCCCGCCTCGAGGGTCGCGTCGGCGGGCACGATGTTGCCCAGACGCAGGAACACCACGTCCCCCGGCACCAGCTGTTTCGAGGGCAGATCCTGCCAGCCACCGTCGCGCAGCACGCGTGCCGTGGGCGCGAGCCTGCCCTTGAGCGCCTGGATGGCGGTGTCGGCCTTGAACTCCTCCCAGAAGCCGACGCCGGCGTTGAGCAGCAGCATCAGCGCGATGATCGAGAAGTCCTCCCAGCGCTGCACCGACGCAGACAAGATTGCCGCGATCTCGATCATCCACGGGATCGGGCCCCAGAAGAAGCCGAGCAGCCTGCGCAGGGGGCTGACGTGCTCTTCGCGGATTGCGTTCTCGCCGTATTGCTCCAGGCGGGTCTTCGCTTCCGCCGAGGTCAGTCCGGTTTGCGTCGCTGACGGCATGCAATCCTCCTATCCACCACCCGGACGGCGCGGATCCGACGGGCGATGGAGTGCCCGGCGACTTTCCGCACCTTCGTGCCGCGCCTTACCCTGACCAGCCGAGTGGATATGACGTCCCTCGCTTGCCTGGGCCGAGTCCTTCTCGGCAATTACGCCATCCGCTGCCGCGTCATTCAATCGAAACACGCGGGTAGTGCCGCTAACGAATTCGCAGACCTTGCCGTCGACGCACAAGGTGATCGGCAGCGCCGCGCCGCCACGCCCGCGAACCGTGAGTGCGTTGCGCGTGAGCCGCAAATCGAGTGAGTGGCCGCGGTAGCGGATGCGCATGTCGAGGCGCTCCATCTCACGCGGTAATTCCGGCGCGAGGTGAAGGACATCGCCTCTGACTTCGATACCCGTCGAGACGCGCTGCACCAGATCGACCGTTCCCGCCATGGCGCCGAGGTGGACACCCTCGGCGGTGGTGCCCTGCTGGATATCGCTCACGTCGCTCTGCAGCGCCTCCGCGAAGAAGTCCATCGCGCGCGGACGATCGGAGCGCGCCATGATCCAGGCGCACACCACACGGCACAGCGTGGAGCCGCGGGACAGGCGGCCGGCGTAGTAAGCGATGTTTCGCGGAATGGTCTCGTATTCGAACGGATAGCCGAGACGTTCGAACAATTGGCGGAGCTCCTCGGAGGAAAACAGGTAGAACAACATCATCACGTCGGCCTGTTTCGCGAGCTTGTAACGGTTGGTGCTGTCGTTCTCCGCCTCGAGGATGAGATCGAGACGCTGGATGTTTCCGTAGCGGGCCCGGTAGTCCTCCCAATCGAGCTCACGCAGTCTTTCGTAGCCTTCGAACTGGCTGATGATCCCGTCGTCGTGGAACGGCACGACCATCCTCCGGCTGATGTCGCCCCAGCGCGCGATCTCCTCCGCCGAGATGCCAAGCCGCGTTGTCAGCTCGGCGCGACGCATATCGGAGATCAGCTCGAGCACCTCCAGCGCGCGGCACAGCACCCACACGGCCATGATGTTGGTGTAGGCGTTGTTGTTGATTCCGGGTGTTGATGAATCCGGATAGGCGTCGTGAAATTCGTCTGGGCCCATCACCGCGCGGATCTCGTAGCGCGCGCGTTCGTCGTTGAAGCTCGCGATGCTCGACCAGAAGCGGGCGATATCGAGGATCAACTCCGCGCCGTAGGAGTGAAGGAACTCGAGGTCATGGGTGACCTGGAAGTACTGCCAGACGTTGTAGGCGATGGCACTTCCGACATGGCGTTGCAGATAGGAGTTGTCGGGCACCCAGCGCTGCGAGCGCGGGTTCAGGTTGAGCGCCTGGGTCTCTTCCTGACCATCGCTTCCGCTCTGCCAGGGGAACATCGCTCCCTTGTGCCCGGCGGCCGCGGCGGCCGCGCGTGCCTCGCCCAGGCGCCGGTAGCGGTACATCAGCAGCGAGCGGGTGATTTCGGGCATTCGATAATTGAAAAACGGGAAGATGAACAGTTCATCCCAGAAGATATGGCCCTGATACGCTTCCCCGGTCCAGCCCCGCGCTGGCACACCGATATCGAGTCCGATGGAGTTGGGCGATACGGCCTGCAGCAGGTGGAACATGTTCAACCGAAGCAGCATCGGAACATCCAACTTGAATCCGGAACCGGCCGGCTGGATATGCACCTCGAAGCGGCGCCACAGGTGTTTCCAGGCAAGCACATGCTCCGCCATCACGGCCTCGAAGCGCCCCGCGCGCGCGATCGCCTTGCGCGCCTCCAGCGCGCACTCGGAAATGGCGTGGTCGCGCGAGGTATAAAAAGAGGCCAGCTTCTCCAGCACCAGCGTCTCGCCTTGCTTGAGGTCGACTTTGAATTCCTGCCCGATGTATCCCGGTTCCTCGATGACCCGGCGCCGAATGCCGAGAAGCTGTCCGTCGACGAAAGCCCGCGTGCGCGCCGTCTGCGCGACATGAATGTCCGACTGGCCGGTGCGCACCCGCAGGGTCACGCTATCCTCGCCGACGACTTCGCCTGCCAGCGGCTCGAGGTGCTTGTTGCTGAACTTGCGGTACAGCTTCGCGCCCGCGTTGACGACGCGCCCGTCGATCGCCGAACGCACCGTGACGCCTGCCGACCAGTTCTCCGCGGTCAGCGTCAGTTCCAGCGCGCCCAGATGCATGTCGTCCATCGAGACCAGGCGTCGCTCCTTGAGCGTACTGCGCCGCCGTTGGCGATCCTCGAAGCTTATGTATCGCAACAGCATGCCGCGCCGCAGGTCGAGTTCCTGGCGGTAGGACAGGATCGTGACCGCTCTCGCCTCGAACCAGTCCTCCCCGGCGATATGAAACCCGAGCGCGAGCCAGTTCGGAAAATTGACCAGATCCTCGTTCTCGACGACGCGGCCGGCGATGTCGGTGCGCAACCGGTTGTAGCCGCCGGCGAGGTAGGTGCCCGGATAGTGAATGTCATCCGCCACCGCCCCGACGGCGGCACCGCGCGTCGCGAAATAGCCATTCCCCAAGGTGCACAAGGCTTCGCGGACACCCTCCTGTGCCGGGTCGAAGTCCTCGAACACCAATGACCATGTGGCAGGCGGCTCCTCTGCCACCCGGATCTGTCCCATATCGGTCACCACCACATCGGCGCCGGCTTCGCGCAGCGCCTGCGCCTGCCCGCGGCGATCAACGCCGATGACGCAGCCGAATCGGCCCGCGCGCCCGGCTTCGATGCCGGCAATCGCGTCCTCCACGACGACGGCGCGCGAAGGTTCTGCCCCGAGACGCCGTGCCGCCTCCAGAAAAGCATCCGCTGCCGGCTTGCCCTTGAGCTCGAGGCGGGTGATGTCGGTTCCATCCACGCGCGTATCGAACAGCTCCGCGATGCCCGCTGCCTCGAGCACCGCCGCGCAGTTGTTGCTGGAAGAAACGACGGCGGTTTTGATCTCCTGCGCCCGGAGTTTGCGCACCAGCGCGAGCGCCGCTTCGTAGGGCTCGACGCCATGCTGCTCCAGGTGTTGCAGGAAATACCGGTCCTTCAGATTGCCGAGCGCGCTCACGCTTTGCACCTCGGGGCCGTCTTCGGGTGCGCCCAACGGCAATTCGATTCCGCGTGACTCGAGGAAGGCTGCCACGCCGTCGTAACGCGGTTTGCCGTCGACATGGCGCGGGTAGTCGGTGTTGATATCAAAGGGCACGAACGGCTCGCCGGTCTGCGCGGAGCGCTGTTCGAGAAAACCGTCGAACAGCTTTTTCCAGGCCGCGGCATGCACGCTCGCCGTCCTGGTCAGCACCCCGTCGAGATCGAACAGAATCGCGTCATAGTCGCGCGGCGAAAGCGTTACGACCGGGCAGGCGCAGGTCATGTCTGACTCGCGGCATCAGCGGGCCGGCCGCGCTGCGGCCGTCACCCCGGAGCACTTCAGGTAACGGTAGTAGTCGCTGTCCGTCGTGAGGATCACCATCGAATTTTTGTTCTGCCCCTCCTTGTATGCCTCCAGCGTTCGCGAGAAGGCGTAGAATTCGGGATCGCCGCTATAGGCTGCCCCGTACACGCGGGTGGCCTCGGCGTCGGCTTTCCCCCGGATTTCCTGGACCCGCCGGTAGGCGGTGGAGCGGATCTGGCGCAGTTCCTTCTCCATGGTCCCCAGGATCTCGGCGCTCCGGCCTTCGCCCTCGGACCGGAACTGGGCGGCGATCCGTTTGCGTTCCGAGATCATCCGGGCATAGACCTTCTCCCGGACGCTCTCCACGTAATCGAGGCGCTTGATGCGCACGTCCACCAGCTCGATCCCGTACTGGGGGATGACCTTCCGCGCTTCGGCCAGGATGGTCCGGGTGATCTCCTCGCGTCCGCGGACGACCGCCTTCTTCAACTCCTCCCGCACCTCGGCGGGGACCTCCTCCAGAATCTCTCCCTCGGGAACTATCCACGAGGCGCTGCGGACCAGCTCCACCAGCTCGCTGCCCGAAACCTGGTCGCGCACGACGGAGTCGATAATGTCGTTCAGGCGCGATCGGGCGCCGGCCTCCGTGGCTACGCTCTCGAGGAACTTCTTGGCGTCGGCGATCCGCCAGCGGGCCGTCGTGTCGACCCAGATGAACTCCCGCCCTTTGGTGGGGATCTGGTTGGGGTCGCCGTCCCAGATGAGGAGGCGCTTCTCGAAGCGGCGCGCCTCCTGGATGAGGGGGAGCTTGACATGCAGCCCGGCCTCGGTCACCGGTTCGCCCACGGGCCGGCCGAACTGGACGATCACCGCCTGCTCGCCCTCCTCCAGCGTGTAGAAGGTCCCGGAGACGACGATGAGAACCGCCAGCGCGAGGATCCCGATTCCAATATTCAGCACGTTCTTCATGGCCGCTTCCCTCCCGTGACGCCTTCTGCCTGGCCGCTTCCCTTGCCTGCTGCGGCAGGCATCTCACCCGACTCCAGGCGGAGCCAGGGCAGCAGGGCCTTCTGGTCGCTATCCACGATATACAGGGCTTTCGCTTCGGGCAGGATCCTCCAGGTAGAGGCGGCGGCGCGTGACCTCCGGAGCCCGCTGGTACTCCGCGAGAACGGCCCGGAATCGCGTTGCCTCTCCGTTCGCGCGGTTGACCCGCTCGACGGCGTAGCCCTCGGCCTCGGTGATCGTCCGGGTCGCCTCGCCGCGCGCCTTGGGAATCTCCTTATTGGCCTGCTCCTGCGCCTGATTGATCGACCGCTCCCGATCCTGGCGCGCCTCGTTCACCTCGTTGAAGGCGGGCTTGACGGTGTCCGGAGGCGTCACGTCCTGAAGCTCCACGGTGACCAGGCGAACGCCGGTCTCGTATTCGCTGAGAATCTTTTGCATTTCCTCCTTTACTTCGGTGGACACGGCCACCCGGCCGACGGTAAGGACATCGCTCCCCAGGCGGTTGCCGACCACCCGGCGCATGACGGCCTCGGCGATGTCCCGGATCGTCTGCCGGGACTTGCGCACCCGGAACAGGTAGCTTACCGGGTCCTCGATCCGGTACTGGACGATCCACTGCACGTCGATCACGTTCAGGTCGCCCGTCAGCATCAGCGACACGTCCTTGAATGCCTTCTTGTCAGCCGTGTATTGCGTTCGCCCGCAGGCACCCGTGCCAGCGGTGCCGAACCCGAATTCCTCCTTGAGGACCCGGGCCGTGGGAACCAGCCGGACGCTCTCGATGCCGTCAGGAAACTTGAAGTACAGGCCCGGACCCACCGTGCGGTTCACCGCCCCGAAGCGCTGGACGATGCCCGTCTCCTCGGGCTGCACCGTGAACCAGGTCGACCAGAGGAAGATCAGCAGCAACGCTCCCACGATAATTGCGGCGATTCGCCGGCCGCCGAGCGCGGCGGCGCGTTTTCGCAAGTCCTCGACGATATCTTCGGGTTCATAAGTCGGCATGGTCTGCCTCCTTTCCGTAAGGGTTTTGGTGCGGCCCGCGCACGCCTTGCGCGTCCGATGATATTTCCCATCCCGCGGGGCTGCGGCGCAGTGTGGCGACCCGATGTTCCTTGTGCTTTCCGAGCGCGGTCAGGTCGAGCCGGATCCATTCGCGTTCGGTGACGCGATCGCTCACGTGACAGGACGCGCCGGGAACTTCGCTGAAGACTTGGCCGTTGGCGCTCGCCACGACGAATGCAAGCGTGGAAACCGAATCGGGAAGCGCCTCCAGGAACACGAAAATCCTTTCGTCATCCCATTCGCTCGCTCCCGTTGGCGAGTCGCCGGTATGTAGCACGCTGCCATTGGCGTTACTCGGGCGGCCGGGATGAACCACCTCCACCACGCGGCCTTCCTCGTCAAACAGTACGCACGACGCATCCAGGTTTGCCGGCTCCCGGCCGGCGCTCGCGCCGGGTTCCTGCGGATGCCAGTGCAGGCCCATGACGATCTCTTTCAGATCGACTTCCCGATTCGCGCTTACGCTGTCCTTCAGGCTTATGTGATATTTGCTCCGCATGCGTATCCTCCTTTCCTGATTCCTCACTGCGGTATTGCGGCGTGCTCGGGGCATCAAGCGGCCACCTTGTCCTGGGATTCATCGAGGCAGCAGGATTTCCCCAGGCCGTCCGCCGGACTGCGGCAATCGGTGATGCGCGCGCTGCAGCCTTCGAGCGACACCAGCTCTCCCGCGCCGCCGGCCTTGAGATGCGCGGCATTGGCCTCGTCGGTGTCGATGTGCATCTCGGTCACGAACTCGGGATCGGTGCGGATCACTACGTCGCGGAATACCAGATCCCGGCCGTCGGAGCGGACGGCAACCTCCACCTGATCGCCATGCTTCAGCCCGCGCGCTTGCGCATCCTGCGTGTTCATATGGATATGCCGCTTGGCGACGATCAACCCTTCGGTCCGTATGCTCCCCTTGGGGCCGCGGAGCGTCACGACCGGCGTATCCGTGGTATTGCCGGATAGGCGCACCGGCACGTCGATACCGAGCTTGTAAGCCTCCGTTTCGGCGATCTCGATCTGGTTGGCCGTGCGGCAGGGCCCCAGCACGCGCAGGCGCGGAATCTCGCCGCGCGGGCCGATCACGTCCACGGTTTCCTCCGCCGCCCAGAAACCGGGCTGCCTAAGGGGGTTGCGTATCCTGAGCTGGTGCCCCTTACCGAACAGCTGCTCGACCGCGGCTTGCGTCAGGTGGACATGATGCGCCGACACGGCGACTGGAATAGGCGGCAGTGATCGGACGGGCATCTTCTTGAGCGCGAGAACGCGGGCTGCCTCTTGCGCGATCATCCACTGCTCGCGGGTCTGCGTGACGATGACCCGCACGCGGGAATTATCGCGCTGGATCTGCGGCGCTTCCGAACCCGTGAGCCGGACGCCGGCATTCCTATCGTCGTCGATTGCCAGCCCCAGGAACTCGAATCCGGAGAGAATGCGCCTTCGCATCGAGGGCGAGTTCTCGCCGATGCCGCCGGTGAAGGCGATGACATCGACGCCGCTCATGGCGGCGGCATAGGCCCCGATGTACTTGCGCACGCGGTAGGCATAGACCTGGATGGCGAGCTGCGCCTGCTTGTCGCCTTCCGCCGCGCGTTTTTCGATGTCGCGCATATCGTTGCCGAGGGCGGAGAGCGCCGCAAGGCCGCTTTCGTGGTAAAGCGCATGCTCGATGTCGGCGGCGGAAAGATCGAGCGTGCGGTGGAGATGGGCAAAAATGCCGGGATCGACATCGCCGGAGCGCGTGCCCATCACCAGCCCTTCGAGTGCGGTCATGCCCATCGAGGTATCGACCGACGCGCCGCGCTCGATGGCGCAGACGCTCGCGCCGTTGCCAAGATGGCAGCTCACGATGCGAAGCTCGGTGGCGGGCGTTTTCAGTTCCTCGGCAACCCGCAGCATCACGTATTTGTGCGAGGTGCCGTGAAACCCATAGCGCCTGAGCCCCGCCTCGCGCCAAGACCGGGGCACGGCGTAAGTAGTGGCGCGCTCGGGGATCGTCTGGTGAAAGGCGGTATCGAACACCGCCACCTGCGGCACGCCGGGCCAGGCGCCGCCCGCCACCTTGATTCCGGCCAGCGCCGGAGGATTGTGCAGCGGCGCGAGCGGCACGCACTCCTCGATGCCCTGGATGACATCGGGATCGATAACGCACGCGTCTCGGAACTTCGCTCCGCCGTGGGCGACGCGGTGGCCGATGGCATCCGGCGGCGCGATGCCCTGCGTTTTCAGTAACCTGGGAATTTCACGGATCGCATCTTCCACAGAAGCCGTGCGCTCGACTTCCGATTTGAACAACTGCCTGTTGGCGGCGGTGTCGAAAATGCCAAACTTGACCGACGAGCTGCCGGCATTGATGACAAGGACGCAGAAAGTATGGCTGGCCATGGTGTTCTCGTCGTGGCCCGTCACTTTTCCGGCGCCGCCTGCATCATCAGCTGATGCCGCATGATCTGCTCCATCATCATCTGCATCATGTCCATGCGGCGCTGTATGAACTCTTGCTGCTGCTGCGGATCCATGCCCGCCATTGGATTTCCGCCCATCATCCGGCCGCCGCCCATCATGCCGGAGCCCACGGCGCCTTTTTCGCCGCCGCCCGTCTCGTGACCGCCCGTCGTGTCCTTCATCATCGGCCCGGCCATGCCGCGCATCATCTCCATGTTTTCCTGCATGGTCTTCGCGTGCTCGTCCATCAGTTCGTGGCGCGCCTTCGGGTCCTTCGTCTGATGGATCCGGTCCATCTGCTGTTGCATGCGCCGCACGTTTTCCTGCATCTGCTTGTCCATTTCGGCGGCCGTCATGGGCGGCTTGGATGGGGTCTCGGGCGCGCTCTGTGCGGCGGCGTAAGGCGTGTTCAACGAAAAAATGCCGGGTAGCGCGAGTAACAATTAGACTTCTCATTGCCAGGGTTCCTTTCAAGGTCATGTCGCAGCGATAAATCCTCAAACAGCGTTCAGTACGGTCGTTCCGGGATTCTTTATGTTTCGCCAGTCAGCAGCCGCGGCCGCGCCGCATTTACGCCAGATCAATCCACGATGTGGTAGCCCGCGTCCACGTGCACCGTGCAGCCGGTCATCGAGCGCGCCGCGTCGCTCGCGAGGAAAACGGCGAGCGCGCCGACATCCTCTATGCTCGCCAGCCGCCGCAGCGGCGCCTTGGCGGCGGCCGTGCGCGCAAGCTCGTCGAAGCCGGTGATTCCCGAGGCGGCGCGCGTGGGCAGCGGGCCCGGGGAGATCGGGTGCACGCGGATGCCTGACGGTCCGAGTTCCGCCGCCAGATAGCGCGCCGCTGCTTCGAGCGCCGCCTTCACCGGGCCCATCACGCGGTATTCGGGCACCACTTCATCGGCGCCGAGGTAACTCATCGTGAGCAGACAGCCGCCGCGGTCCATGAGCGGCTCCGCGAGTCGCGCGAGGCGGATGAACGAGTGCACCGACACGTCCATCGCGTGCAGGAAGCCTTCGCGCGAGCAGTCGACGACGCGCCCGTGCAGGTCCGCGAGCGGCGCCGCGCCGATGCAGTGCACGGCGAAATCGAGCCGGCCCCAGCGGCCGCGGATCGCGTCGAACACCGCTTCCAGCTCGCCGGGCTGCTCGACGTCGCAGGGCATGGCGAGGGCGCAGCCGAGCCGCTCGGCGAGCGGCCGCGCGTGCGCTTGCGTGCGCTCGTTGCGCCAGGTCACTGCAAGCTCTGCCCCCGCTTCCCGCATGGCCTGCGCGCAGCCGTAAGCGATGCTGTGTTCGTTCGCGAGCCCGAGCACCAGTCCTTTGCGGCTGGTCAGATTCAGGCCGCTCTTCACGTACTCGGCGATCATCCCGGTTGTCGCCCGCCGTAGATCGCCTTGAAAGTCGCCTCCGCCGCCTGGTCACGCACCTTCCTCCAGGCGTCCAGGGATTCGGACACCGCGCGGCTGAACGTTTTTTCCTGCGCGAGAAAGGGATTGTCTTCCCCGGCACGCTGGCGCTGCTCGCGCGCCGCGGGCGCCAGCGCCGCGACCGCCGCCATCCAGGGGTTGATCTTCTCCGAAAACGCATAGCGGCTCACCCGCATCGGATGCAGCCACTTCATGGCGAGCGCGCTCATGGGATTGGCGGTGGCGCGTATCCAGGGACTCACGAACGTCGAGTAGAACTGTTCGTTGATCTCCGAAACCTGCCGGACGCGCTCGAATTCCTCGCGCGGGTAATCGAAGCGGATGTCCTCGACCTTGCGTTCCTCGAACGCCACCGAATACTGCGGCTTGCGGCAGTCGGGATCGTTGGTCGGGTTCTCGATCTTCATCTCGTAGAGACCGGGCTTCAACGTTTCCAGCTCTTCCAGGCTTTCGAGAATCGCGCGGTGTTCGAGCCGCGCGACGCTCGCCGAGACGAAGATGCCCAGGTGCCCGACGTGCGGGTTGATGAGATAGACGATGCGCTGGCCGGCGGCCTTGAGCGCCTCGGTCGTGGGGTATACCGCAGGCACCCAGTTCAATGCCTGGTGCGGCGGTGTGATGTTGTCGCCGTGGGAGGCGAAGATCACGATCGGGTTGCGGATGCGCTTCAAATCGGCGACGCAGCCCTTGCAGATGCGCATCTCGCCGCTTTCCAGCTTGTTGCCGATGAAGAGGTTTTCCACGATGGCGGTGATTTCCTCGCGCGAGAGGAAGTAGAAGCCGGTCCACCAGCGCTCGAATTCCAGGAACCGCTCGCGTTCGGAATCGATATTCGCGAACACGTTGTAGTTTTTGTCCCACAGCGTGTTGGCGGGATTGAGGTTCTCGAAGTTCTGCGCGAGCCACGCGCCGTCGAAGCGCCCGTCGCCGAGGTCCGAAAGAAAGTGCGCGATCCAGGCGCCGCCCGTGAGGCCGCCCGCGAGGCGCATGGGGTTGGCGTCGCTCTCCCCCGCCCAGTAGGAGAGGGGCGAGCCGTTCAGCACCGCGGGCCCCGCCAATCCCGCACAGTCGGCGGAAAGGAGCGTGACCGCCCAACCGGCCTGGCAGTTGCCGTAAAGCGCGGGCGCCGTTCCTTTATGCCGGCGGCTCACTTCTTCGACGAAGCGCCGCAATGCATGCAGCACGTCGGCCAGTGTCTGCCCGGGGCACGGCTCGGGAAAGAAGATGACGAAGTAAACCGGGTGCCCCTCGTGCAGCGCCATGCCCACTTCGGAATCGCGCTTGAAGCCGCCGATGCCGGGGCCGTGCCCGGCGCGCGGATCGAGGATGATCACCGGGCGCTTGTTCTCGTCCACGCACTGCTCCCAGTGGTCCGAACCGCAAGCCGTGATGCGCAGCAGCGCATAGTTGGCCGGATGCTTGAATTTGCGGGGGTCCAGGATCGTCTCGTACTCGAAATGCAAAAGCGGGGGCAAGCCCGCCTGCTCGTGCGCGAGCATGTTGTTCGCCCGCTCGCGCAGCGTGTCGAGGAACAGCACGCTGCGCTGCCAGAAGTCGAGCTGGTAGCGCCAGGCCTGCTCCCAGAGGGCCGGCGCGTTCGCCGGTTCAGCCGGACTCGCGCCGCCCGCCACAGCGGCGCCGGTGTGTGGGAGATCGTTGACTTTCATGCTAATGCTCCATGGTCGTGTCGTAATAAGGGGACTCGAAGTGTCCTGTTCCGCGCTTGCCGTCAGCGGATTGTGGCGCCGGCCCGCCCCCAGTGGCGGTGGAGCCAGTTGTATACCGGGCAGAACACGATTCCCGCGTACACGCCGTAAAGGAAGCTCTCCGCGAGGCCGAGCAGGAAGCCCCACCAGGTGAGCCATTTGAACGCCGGCAGCATCGCTTCCAGCACCGCCCGCATGCCGAGGCTCGCGGGCACGATCAGCCCGTAGATCACGCACACGACGAAAGTGATGGCGCCGAAGATGCCGAGCGCCCAGGAAATGAGTTTGGTGTCGAGCATGACGATCTCCTTGTTCAGTGACGGTGCTCCTCGCCCTTGCCCGGCGCGGGCTTCTGCGCCGGTTCCGCGTCCTTGTCCTTGGCGCCGCCGCCTCCACCGTGACCGCCATGGCCGCCGTGGCCGCCGTGGCCGAACATGTGCAGGCCAACGAACGCCAGCCCCACCACGATCCACACCCAGTTCTGCGTTATCCATTCCATCATGGCTCCTTTCTTGAGTCACCGGTTGCCCGCTACTTGAGTCCCGCGAGCGGCGTCCGCTTGAGCAGCAGGGCATTCACCGCCACGATCAGCGAGCTGCCCGACATGGCGAGCGCCGCGATCTCGGGGCTGAGCAGCAGGGGATAGAACACTCCCGCGGCCAGCGGAAACGCGATCACGTTGTAGCCCACCGCCCAGAACAGGTTCTGCTTCATCTTGCGCAGCGTGGCGCGCGAGAGCTCGACCGCGCCCACCACGTCCCGCGGATCGCTCTTCATTAGCACCACGTCGGCGCTTTCCATCGCGACGTCGGTGCCGGCGCCGATGGCGAAACCGACTTCGGCCTGGGTGAGCGCGGGGGCGTCGTTGATGCCGTCGCCCACCATGCCGACCTTCTTTCCCTGCCGCTGGAGCTTCTTCACCTCGTCCGCCTTCTGTCCCGGCAGCACGTCCGCCAGCACGATGTCGATGCCCAACTGTTTCGCGATGTGCTCGGCGGTGCCCCGGTTGTCGCCGGTCAGCATCGCCACCTTGACGCCGCGCCGCTGCAGCGCCTGGATCGTCGCGGCCGAGGTCGGGCGCGGCGCATCGGCGATGGCGATGAGCCCCGCGAGCCGCCCGCCGCGTGCCACGTGCACCACCGTGCGTCCGGCGCCCTGCATCTCGGCGGCCTTCGCTTCCAGGCCTGCCATGTCCACCTTCTCCGCGTCCATCAGCCGGCGGTTGCCGACGAGGATGGTCCGCCCGCCGACATCGGCCCGCGCGCCCTGGCCGTCAATATTGGTGAAGGCGGTCGCGGTCTCCTGCACCAGGGCGCCGGCGCGCTTCAGGATCGCCTGCGCGAGCGGGTGCTCGGAGTGCTTCTCGACCGCGCCCGCCAGCGCCAGCAGCTCGTCCTCGGCGGCGCCCGGCGCGGCGGCGAGCGCGACCACTTCGGGCTGCCCCAGGGTGAGGGTGCCGGTCTTGTCGAAGATGATCACGTCGAGCCGGGTCGCGTTCTCGAGCGCGGTGGCGTTCTTGATCAGGATGCCGTTCTGCGCGCCGCGCCCGGTGCCGATC
This sequence comes from Pseudomonadota bacterium, assembly GCA_049322755.1. Lineage (GTDB taxonomy): Bacteria > Pseudomonadota > Gammaproteobacteria > Burkholderiales > UBA6910 > DATIUV01. The sequence continues at coordinate 23,551 of JBMOQX010000047.1, forward strand.
ATGATCGCCATCGGCGTCGCGAGGCCGAGGGCGTCCGGGCAGGCGATGACGAACACCGTGATGGTGAGCGTCAGCGCGAACAGCAGCGTCTGGCCGATCCACCAGAACCACGCGGCGAAGGTCAGCAGGCCGATGACGATGGCCGCCAGCACGAGCCACTGGGAAGCCCGGTCGGCGAGCCGCTGCGCCGGCGCCTTGGAGTTCTGCGCCTCCTGCACCAGCTTCACGATCTGCGCCAGCGCGGTGTCCGCGCCGACCTTGGTGGCGCGGTAGCGGAAGCTGCCGCTCTTGTTGATGGTGGCGCCGATCACCGTGTCGCCCGGCTCCTTGCCGACCGGCATCGATTCCCCGGTGAGCATGGACTCGTCAACCGTGGATTTCCCCTCGATGACCTCACCGTCCACCGGGACCTTGTTGCCGGGCCGGATGAGAACGATGTCGCCCTGGACGACGTCCGCGGTCGGCACCTCGACTTCGCGGCCGCCGCGGACCACCGTCGCCATGGGCGGCGTCAGGTCCATCAGCGCGCGGATCGCGTCCGAGGCGCCGGCCCGCGCCCGCATCTCCAGCCAGTGGCCGAGCAGGATGAACACCAGCAGCACGGACGAAGCCTCGTAGAACTGCTCGCCCTCGAAGAGGAACGTGGCGGCCACGCTGAAGACGTAGCCGGTGCCGACCGACAGCACCACCAGCACCGCCATGTTGGCGACGCCGTTCCTCACCGCGCGCCAGGCGGCGACGACGAACGGCCAGGAAGGGTAGAGGATGGCGCCCGAGGCGAGCACGAACAGGAACTTGCTCATCTCCAGCCCGAAAGGCGGCTGCAACTGAAGAAACTGCGTCATCACCGACGCGTAGAGAAACACCGGCACGGCGAACACGAGCGCGACGACGAAGCGGTTGCGCATGTCGCGCGCCATATCCGCCATGTCCATGCCGGCGCCGTGCCCCATTTCGTCCGCCATCTCGTCCTTTGAATGGCCGGCGTGCACGTCCCGCGCCCGGTCGCGAGGCGCGTGCGCCGCGTGACCGGCCGCAGGATGCGCGGGTGCGGCGGCAGCGGGCGGGTCGTCGTGCCGGCAGACGTGCTTCGGCAGCAGTTCACCCGAGCAGTGATATCCGCAGTCGCCGATCCGCCCCTTGATCGCCCGAAGATCGGTCTTGGTCTCGTCGTAGGTCACCGTCGCGGTACCGGTCACGTAGCTCACCTCGGCCTGCTCGACGCCCGGCAGCTCGCGCAGGCGCTTCTCCACACCCTGCGCGCAAAGGGCGGAGAAGAGACCGCCCACCTCGATTACGCTCGATGTCATGTGCTGTGGTCTCCGACATTGATGCACGTGGCGCCACAATCCTCCGAAACGGTCAGTCGGAGGCGCTTCATTTCTGGCCCCCAACCCCGCTCGGCGGGCTTCGTGCGCCCGCGGTTCGCTCGCTCCGACGCGTCTAACGCCTTGCGCATCTCCCGCAGATGCCCCGGTCTCATTGCGCGAGGCTCCCGTCGCCCAGATGCACAGCATCGAACCGGAAGAGCACGCTCGGGTCGACACTGCCGACTCGGGCGTCCTTGTCGGCATAGTGCAAGCGGGCGAGCAGGTCGCCGATCAGGTTGATGCGGGCACGACGCTTGTCGTCTGCGCGCACTATGGTCCACGGCGACTCCGGCGTATGGGTGCGCGCCAGCATGGCATCGCGCGCCTCGCTGTAGCGCTTCCACAGCTTCACGGCACGGTCGTCGATCGGGCTCACCTTCCACTGTTTGAGCGGATCGCGCTTGCGCGCCTTAAGGCGAGCCTTCTGCTCGGCCTTGCTGATGTCGAGGTAATACTTGAGGAGGGTGATGCCGGAGCCGATCAGCATGCGCTCGAAGTCGGCAACGGTGGCCATGAACTCCTCGTACTGCGCGTCGTCGCAGAATCCCATCACCCGTTCGACACCGGCGCGGTTGTACCAGCTGCGATTGAACAGCACGAACTCCTGCGGCGCCGGGAGGTGCGCAACATAGCGCTGGAAGTACCATTCGCCGCGCTCGCGGTCCGATGGCTTACCGAGCGCCACGACGCGCGTCTCGCGCGGGCTCAAATGCTTGACAATGCGCTTGATCACGCCGTCCTTGCCTGCGGAGTCCCTTCCCTCGAAGATCACGAGGATGCGGTCGGCGCACCCGATGTAGTGTTTCTGCAACTTCGTCAGCTCGACTTGCAGCCGCAGGAGCGTTTCGCGGTATTGCTGCTTCGACAAGGGTGCTGGCGCACGCGCCTTTGCGGGGGTCCGCGTGGCGCTTGCGCGGCGGGTGGGTTGGCTCATTCGCATCCTTTCGCGGCTCGGGGTGAGGTCTTGCGCAGCTGCGCCTCTCGCTCCCCGGCCGGTGACCATGCCATTCGAGAACGAGGAAGCAGCGCCAGCACGCCGATCCATGCCGCGCCGACCGTGAGCCCCGCGGCAACCACCCAGAGCCCTTTCGCGCCGAGCGCGGCGAACAGTGCCCCGCCGGCGAGCGACCCCAGCGCCTGTCCCATGCTCCCGGCGCCCGTGAGCGCGCCGAGCAGCGTTCCGCTCGCGCCGGCGTCATTCAACGTGGCGAGATAGGTGATTGCCGGCTGGAGGAACGCGCTCCCGGCGCCGATCAGCCCGACGGCAAATGCCGCACCCGCGAGCGAGTCTGCCTCCGCGAGCAACGCGATGCCCCCCGCGACGATGAGGAACCCCGTCGCGATGAGCGGGCCGCGCGCCGCTCGATGCAGCACCGGCGCGAGGAACAAGCCGGCCTGCACCGCAAGCATGACCGCCATGCACAGCGCGAGGAGAGCGCCGAGCGCCGGCGGGGCGATCGACAGCGCGCCCGGTGCGAGAACCGGAAGCATGGCCTCGAACGCGCCGAGACCTAGCAGGAGCAGGAAGCTCGCGGAGAGTGCCGGCCACGCCTGGCGCCAGATGACGCGCGGGCGACGCTGTGGCGGACCCGGGCTGCGCGCCGCGGTCGCGCGCATTCCGCCCCGTCCCCAGGCAAAACCCGCTGCGACGCACAGGGTGAATGCCGCGGCGAGCGCGAGCGGCAAGCCGATCACGGCGGGCGTCATCTCGCGGACGTCGCCCATCCATTGCATCGCGCCGTACACGAGGCCGCTCATGGCCGGGCCCGCGAGCAGGCCGAGCAGCGTCGCCATCGACGCGCCTGCGAAGAGCCGCGCGCGGCGGTGGTGGTCCGCCACCGCGCCGATCGCCGCATTGACGACCGGCAATACCGCGCCGCCCGCCACGCCCGCCAGTACCCGCCAACCGTACGCGCTCGCCAGCGAATCGGCCGCGGCAAACGCGACGAGTGCGGTGGCGTACCCGGCCAATCCGAGCACGAACAGGCGCCGGCCGTCGATGCGGTCCGACAGGGCGCCCCAGACGGGTGCCGACACGAACAGCCCGAGCATGTAGGTTCCCAGCAGCGCGCCGGTGTGCCAGGCCACGGACCCGGGCGTCGCGACGTCTGCGAACCTGCCGAGCATCGTCGGCAGGAGCGGCAGGATCACCCCGTATCCCAGCGCGATCGCGAAGTTCGCGCCGGCAAGTAGCCAGAAGCTCCGCCGGGTCACTGCAATCCCTCGGAGGCTGCCGGCATGGCGCCGGTTGGGTCGGCGTCGCTGCACCGGCACCAGACGCACGTGCAGTCCACATGGTCGCAGCTCTTGTCTTCACGCATGCTGCGGTACCTGCGCTGCGCCCAGGGCAGGAGCGCCTTTCGCACGACGGCCGGCCCGTACAGCCAGCGCAGGAAACGCCGCGTATCGCCGGACCAGGCCTGGCTGCGCAGCAGCCAGCGGTATCCGCGGTTGCCGATCAGGGTGTACAACGCGCGGTTGACGATCGAGGTCTCGATGGTGGGCTTGATTGCGCTGCGCCATGCCGAGTCGTACTGCACTGCGCCCAGCAGTGCGTGGGCCGACAGCACGCCCGAGAAGATCGCGTAACGCATGCCGAAACCCGCGAACGCGTCCTGAAACCCGGCCTGTTCGCCGGCGATCGGACGGCCCCCGGAGACCGCGGTGGCGGGCAGGCGGAAGTTGCCTGCGCCTCCGTGCCGCCGCGGGTCGCGCATCTCCAGCTCCAGGAGCCGTCGAAAGCGATCGACCGTGCGCTCGACGTAGACCCGCTCCTGCTTGAATCCCGTGAACATGCAGCTCTTCACGGTGCCGCGGCCGCGCATCACCAGGAGATAACCGTAGCCCTGCGGCGCGACTTGCTCGTCCAGGATCAACCAGAAGCCGTCCGGCATGCCGGTCTCGAAGTGATAGCCGACGGCGATCGCGTCCGCCGCCTTCGGCCCCACCGCGAGGACGCCCGGCCCCTCGATGCTCGTCTTGCGGCTGCCGAAGCGGACCTCCACGCCGAGGGCGAGCGCCTGCTCGAGCAGCGCCGAGTCCAGGCTTCCCCGGCGCGGACCGCGCTCTACCAGGTAGAAGAGCGGTTTGGCGCTGCGCAGTTCATGCCTGCGGCCCCAGGCGTCAAACGCCGTCCCGCGACTGCAAGCAAGCTTCTCGAAGGCGGTTGTGATTCCGGCCGCCTGCAACTCGGCCAGCACGTCGCCCTTGGTCGACCAGTTCTCCAGCCCCTGGAGGTCCGCGCCGAACCGGTGACCGACTTCCCGGTGCGCTTCGTGGACCACGACGCGGCGGCCCGCGCGCGCGAGGGTGATCGCCGCCGCAAGACCCGCAGGACCGGCGCCAACGACCTGCAAGACATCCCTGCCGAGCCCCATCGTCGTGTCCCTCAATGGAACACCATGCCGGCGATGTGGAATCCGGCGTCGACGTGCACCACCTCACCGGTGGTGGCGGCGGCGAGGTCGCTCACCAGGACGAGCGCCATCCGGCCGACGTCCCCGGCGGTCGCGAGGCGGCGTTGGGCGGCACGCCGTGCGCTCTCGGCGAGCAGCTCCTCGAGATGGGCGATGCCCGAGGCGGCGCGCGTGCGCACCGGTCCCGCCGAGATCGCGTTCACCCGGATCTGCTTGGGGCCCAGCTCGTGCGCGAGGTAGCGCACCGACGCCTCGTGCGCGGCCATCACCGGGCCCATCACGTTGTAGTGTTCGACGACCTTCTCGGCGCCGTAGTAGCTGACCGTGACAAGCGCGCCGCCCGCCGGCATCAGATCCTCGGCCAGGCGCGCCGCGCGCACGAACGAATGGCAGGTCACCAGCATCGCCTCGGCGAAGCCCTCGGCCGCGCAGTCCGCGAGCCGGCCTCGTAGGTCGTGCACCCGCGCGCCGGCGAGGGAGTGAAACAAAAAGTCGAGCCCTCCCCAGCGGGCATTGATCGCGGCGAACACCGCCTCCAGTTCGCCCGGGCGCAGGACGTCGCACGGCAGGATGAGCGGCGCGCCGATGCTCCCGGCGAGCGGCGCGACGAACTCCTTCGAGCGCTCGCTGTGATAGGTGATGGCGAGCTCGGCGCCGGCCGTGTGGAACGCCTGTGCGGCCGCCCACGCCAGGCTGCGCTCGTTCGACACGCCGATTACGAGGCCCCGCTTGCCGTGAAGATCGATCTCGCCCACGTCGCCGCCGTGCTCAGCCGAAGATGCGCCGAAACAGCGCTTCCTGCGCCGCGTCCCGCGCAACGCGGAAGCGCTCCAGTGCGGCACTGAACTGACGGCTCGCGTCCCGCTCGGCCGCGACGAACGGGTTGTCCGCGGCCGCCGGGTTACGCTGCTCGCGGGCGATCTGGGCCAGCGTCGCGATTCCCGCCATCCAGGGGTTGAAGCGCTCCGAGAAAAGGTAGCGGCTGGCGCGCATCGGGTGCGACCATTTAAGGATCTGCGCGTTCCACGGCGTCGCGAAAGCCCGCACCCAGGGACCGACAAACGTGCGGTAGAGCCCGGTGTTCGCCTCCGAGAGCGCGCGCACGCGTTCGAACGGCTTGCGGGGGTAGTCGAAGCGGATGTCCTCGACGCGGCGCGGCTCGAAGCGTACCGCCGGCAGGCTGCCCGCCGGCGCGTCGTCGAGCTTCATTTCGTACAGGCCGGGCGCGAGCCGCTCGATTGCATCCACGCTGGCAAGGATGGCGCGGTGCTCGCGCGCGGCGACGCTCGCCGACACGAAGATGCCGAGATGGCCGACGTGGGTGTTGAGCAGGTAGACGATGCGCTGTCCGGCGGTCTTGAGCGCGTCGGTGGACGGATAGACCACGGGGACCCAGTTGAGCGCCTGGTGCGGCGGCGTGATGTTGTCGCCGCTCGAGGCGAAGATCACGAGCGGGTTGCGAACGCGGGTGAGGTCCGCATAGCAGCCCTCGCAGATGCGGAACCGGCCTTCCTCGAGCCGGTTGCCGATGAACAGGTTCTCGACGATCGCGGTGATCTCTTCGCGCGACAGGAAGTAGAAGCCGGTCCACCAGCGCTCGAACTCGAGAAAGCGCTCGCGCTCGCCGTCGGGGTTGGCGAATACGCGATCGTTCTTGTCCCAGAGCGTGTTTCCGGGATTGAGGTTTTCGAAGTTCTGCACCAGCCACGCCCCGTCGAACTTGCCGTCGCCGAGGTCGGCGAGGAGGTGAGCGAGCCATGCTCCGCCGGCGAGCCCCCCCGCCAGCCGAATCGGGTTCGCCTCCGGCGCGCCCGCCCAGTACGAGAGCGGCGAGCCGTTCAGCACCGCCGGTCCGGCGAGGCCCTCGCAGTCGGCCGAGAGCAGCGCGACCGCCCATCCCGCCTGGCAGTTGCCGTAGAGCACCGGCGGCTTGCCGGGATGCCGGCGTGCGATCTCCTCGACGAAACGGCGCAGCGCGTGCAGCACGTCGGCGAGACTCTGGCCCGGTTGGGGCTCGGGGAAGAAGATCACGAAATAGACCGGGTGCCCCTGGCGGAGCGCCATGCCCACCTCGGAGTCGCGCTTGAATCCCCCGATTCCCGGGCCGTGGCCGGCACGCGGATCGAGGATCATGACCGGCCGCGCGTCTTCGCGGACGAACCGTTCGAGCCGGTCGGTCTCGCACGCGGTGATGCGCAAGAGGGCGTAGTTGACCGGATGCGCGAACGTCCGGGCGTCGAGCACGGTCTCCGACTCGAAGTGCAGGAGTGGCGGCAGGCCGGCCGCTTCGTGCGCGAGCATGTTGTTGGCGCGCTCGCGCAGGATGTCGAGCAACAGAACGCTGCGCTGGGCGACGTCAGTCCAGTACTCTCCGAGCAGATCGACCGGCGGGCGGAGTGCCGCGGGGGCGCGCTCCGGCGGGGAATCGGCCGTTGTCGCCGGCCGGCGAAGTCGATCGGGTTTTCGCATGGGGTGCAGTCTCCTGGTTCAAAGTACCGCCGCGGGGTTATGAATTGCTTCGATCGCCGGGGTCCGTGGGGGTGTGCGTGGACCGCGCGGGAATTTTCGCACTGCCGATCCCGCTGTTCTCGTTACGGCGGCGAAACGCCTGTTGCAGCCATTCCGACCAGCCCGGGCCCAGCTCCGCGGCTGCGGCGAATATCCAGCGCGCCCGCTCCTCCGCGGCGGCCTCCTGGGGGCCATAAGTGATCTCGGCGATCGGTCCGTCCAGCCTTGCCCCGCTCACTCCCGGTGCGCGGCGCAATACGGTTATCAACGCCGCCGCTTCGCGCTCACTCAAAGGCGCCGGCAGAGCCAGCCGCCGCTTGAGCGCGGCGCGCCGTTCGTGCGGTGGTGCATGGGCGGCGGGGCGGCCGATGTAGCGGTGCGGATTGGCGGTGAACCGCGCGGTGCAATGTTCCGAGCAAAAGGAGTACGCAAGTCCGCCGAACACGACCTCGAAGTGGTGAGGGGACACCCACGCTCCACAGACCACGTCCCGCGCGCGGCGGCGCCCCCCGGGTATGCTCGCGCTCGGAGCGGTCAGTGGATCGGCCGAGACGCGTGCATCGAAGCCCATCGCGCGCGCGGCCACCAGAAAGCGTTCGGGTCCGGTGTGTGCCGGATCGTAGGCGACCCAGGTCTCGCCGCTGTCCAAGGTCACGTGCACATCCACCACTCCGCGTATTGCCTCCAGGCAACTTGTCAGCCTGCGTACGCATTGCGGGGAGTGCATGCCCGTGACGGTGAGGACTGTCGCCGCTGCCATCGTCGCCTCCATCGGTTTTATCCGGACCCGCTCCCGCGGGTGTCGTCTCCGACCCTGGCCAATCGGGCTTTCCATTCCGGCCAGAACGCCGGCGTCGCCGCCATGTACCGGGCGTACTCGTCGCCGAAGTGCGCCAGCGCTTCGCGCTCCTCGCTGCGGGCGAGGCGCGCGTACATCCACGCCAGCACCGGGAACATGGCCAGCGTCAGGATCGTCGGCCACTGCAGCAGGAAGCCGAGCATGATGAGGACGAAGGCCGCGTACTGCGGATGACGGACGCGGGCATAGGGTCCGGTGGTGGCAAGCCGCCCTTCGCGCTGTGCCGCGTAGAGCACGCGCCAGGCCGACGCGAGCAGCCAGAAGCCGCCGCCGATGAACGCGGTGCTCGCCAGATGGAACGGGCCGAAGTGGGGATTGGCGCGCCAGCCGAAGAGGTCCTCCAGCAAATGCCCGGCGTCGTGGGAGAACAGGTCGAGTCCGGGCAGACGCTCCTGCAGCCAGCCCGAGAGCAGGTAGATCGTGAGCGGAAATCCATACATCTCGGTGAACAGGGCGACGAGAAATGCGGAGAACGTGCCGAACGTGCGCCAGTCGCGGGCGGATTTCGGCTTGAAGAAGCTGAAGGCGAAGACGATGAACACCAGCGAGTTGATCACCACCAGCGACCACAGTCCGTAGGCGGGGGCGCCGTTCATTTGTCCTCCCCCGGCGGACGGGCTCCGTGGGCCTGCCCGTGACCGGCTTGCCCACCGTGGCCGCCGTGCATGAAGAAATGCAACAGCGGGCAGGCCAGCAGCAGGAGGAAGGGAAGCGCACCCAGCAGGTGCGCCCGGTGCTCCAGGAACAGCAGCACGCCGGCGATCGCGATGAATGCGCACAGCACCCAGTGGAACCGCCACTTGGGGACGGCAGGAACGGTGTCTTTCGGCGTCGGCATGACAAGGTCTCCGTCTCAGTGATGATGAGTGTACCGGAACAGCGCTTCGCGCACTCTCGGATCGCCGGGAATCCTGAAATGCACGAGGAGCCGGTATCGGCTGCGCCCGGGCATGCCGGCAACGGCCGAGTAGACGCCGGGTTCCCCGTCAATGGCTGGAACCAACGCGTAATCGGTCCCGGCGTAGCCCTCCTCGGCGACATTGACGGTCACCTGCGCGCCGGCCACGGCCTCGTTCCGTTCGCGGTGGGTCAACGTGACTTTGAGCCGGTGGCGATCCGGTCCGGGTTGCGCGGTCCCGGCCTTGGCGTCTTCTGGTCGGCCATCGAGGCTTTTGATTGCCAGCGCGATTTCCGTCGCGTCCAGTACCTGGCGCTGGGTCAGCTCCTGGGGGGAAGCGAGAAACGCAGCGAACAGGCCGCCGGCGAGTGCCGCAACGATCAATATCCGAGAACCCTTGCCACGCCGGGGAAGGGGCGTGCCGGGCCGCGCGGGTTTCGTGGCGTCCGTCATGGATGGCGATGCTCGAACCGGACCTCGACGGGCGCGTCCGCGCCGGGCCGGAGAATTTGGAGGGTGACGAGATAGGGACCGTGCCCCGGCATCGCGAAGTACTGCCCGAACGTGGCGGCTCCGGCCACCGGCATCGGCTCCAGGGTTTTGGACTGCTCGAAGCCGCCCAGCTGGCGCACGCGGGCGGTCACGTCCGCCTCCGTGATGCGCTGACCCGTCGCCGAGTCGTACAACGCGACGACCAGATGCCACGCGGATGGATCGGCCGGCTTTGCCGCTGTGATCCCGTTGGTGCCCGCGCACCAGCGCAGCCGGAACGATGCCGTAATACACCTCGATGCCCGGCGCGGTCTGGTGCCCGGGCGCGTGGCCCGCCGCGGCCGGGCCGCTCGCCAGCAGTGCTGCAAGAGCCCAGGCGAGCCACACGTACTGGTGTTTGCCGCTCATGGCTCGGTAGTCCGATGCGTGCGTGAATCCGCCATGGCCGGGCGCCTAACTCCGGTTCCGGGCGGCAAAGAAGTTGTACAGCGGCGCCCAGATCAGCGCGAAGTACCAGCCGTAGCCGTAGCTCTGGATCAGCCCGAGGAAGTAGCTCTTCCAGCTGATCCATTCGAACCCCGGCAGCAGCCGGCGCCAGGACTCGTACATCGCCATGCCGGGGAACGCCAGATCGAAGAGCACGCACAGGGTGAAGGTGATGGCCAGGAACAGGCTGGCTGTGTGGCCCAGGGCCATCAGATGAACGCCGTGTTTCATGTCGTGTCCTCCTTGGCCGCTTCCGGCTTGGCGTAGCGGGCCGGATCGGCGTCGAACTTGTCCAGGCAGTTCCTCGAGCAGAACCGGTAGCGCGTACCGGCGTGAACCTTGGCGTACCCGGAGTCCGCCTGGACTTTCATGCCGCAGACCGGGTCCGTATCGCCGCCTCCGCCGCCGTGATCGTGTCCGTGCCCGCCAGCGCCGTGGGCCATGTGGGCGCCGCACCCCCAACGCATCATCACGAAGAAGATCGCGGCGAACAGCAGCAGTGATAGCAGTCCTTCCATGTCGATACCTCCAACCGTTTCGTTCCGTGCGCGACGTGCCGCGGTTCATCGCCGGACGCCGCGACGGATTGCGAGCATCTGCCGGCCGGCACCGCCGCAACGCCGTCTGGAGATGCGCCGTCCCGGGAACCGCCGCGCCAGCCTGGTCGCGCCCTCGGGGGATCACCTCGTGCCACGAGGCTCGCCCCCCTGCGCGTCAGGAATGGAGCAAAATCCCTGGGGCGCTACATCCAACGCGCTGTTGAATTTGCTGGAGAGGTTCTGAAACGCGATGAGTCCGCTCAGCTCGACGATGGCATCGTCGTCGAAATGCAGGCGAAGCCGCTCCACCAGCCGGTCGTCGACCCGCCGTTCCGAAACCGTCATTGCCTCGGCGTATTCGAGCGCGGCCCGCTCCCGTTCGCCGAAATCGGACGCGTCGCGCCAGTTCTCGAGCGCCGCGACCTTGGTCTGCGGCACGCCGCGCCGAATGAGGGTGGCGGAATTGAGGTCGACACAGAACGGGCAGTGGTTGATCTGCGATACCCTGACCGTTAGCAGCGACCGCAACGCCGGGTCCACCGGCGACGACCGGCGGTCGATCATGCCGTACAGGAACGCCACGCCGAGGAACAGCCGCGGGCTTCGCGCCCACAACAGGGCCGAATCGAGGACCGCGCCGTACTTGCGGCGCTGGTTCCAGAAGAATGGCCGCAAGTACCAGGGGTACTCGTTGATGCGTTTTGCCGGAACTCGCATTGTTCACCTCGCCCGTCACCGTCTCGACCTTCCACGGCCACGCGTCAACCGCTCAGGTCCCGCTTCTTGTCCTCGAACTCCTGCTTGTCGATCTCCCCTCGCGCGTAGCGCTTCTTGAGCACGTCGAGGGCGGATTCCCGCGGCGGCTCCAGCGATTGCTGCGACGAGCCGGCACCGAGCCAGCGCACCAGCACCACGATGCCGAGAATCACCAGCACCCAGAACAGCAGCGTGAAGATCATGCCCAAGCCCATGCCAAATCCTCCGCCCATCCCCCAACCGTCGTATCCGCCCCACATCGCTCGTTCTCCTCATTGAAAAAACCGCGTTTTCCCGCCCGCCGCCGGCGCTTCGGACGCCTGCGCGCGGCGGATCCGGAGGCGGAGACCGTCGATCCCCGTGACGTTCACGGCGTCACCCACCACGAGATCTTCGTCGTCCGCATCCGCCGACCAGAGTTCGCTCCTGGCCCAGACCATCGCCCTGCGACCGTTCACTTGCCGGACCTGGCCGCTGGCATGGAGCAGCGTTTCCCGGCCGGTTCCGACCGGCCGCCGCAGCGCCTTCAGAACCAGTGTATAGACGATCGCCGTCAACGCCAGGACCGCGCCGTACAGGGGCAGGGCGGCGCTCATCGGCAGCAGCCAGAACACGGGCAGCGCGAGGAGCGGCAGGGCGAGGAGGAGGTGACACATGGCCGCGCCGCCTCACAACCTGACGCGGTTCAGCCGCAGGGCGTTGCCCACCACCGAAACCGACGACAGGCTCATTGCCGCCGCGGCGAAGATCGGCGAGATGAGAATGCCGAAGAACGGATACAGCACGCCCGCCGCCACCGGCACGCCGGCGGCGTTGTACACCAGCGCGAAGAACAGGTTCTGCTTGATGTTGCGCATCGTGGCGCGCGCCAGGCGGCGCGCCCGCACGATGCCGTTGAGGTCGCCCTTCACCAGCGTGATGCCGGCGCTCTCGATCGCCACGTCGGCGCCGGTGCCCATGGCGATGCCGACGTCGGCCTGCGCCAGCGCGGGCGCGTCGTTGACGCCGTCGCCCGCCATCGCCACCCTGGCCCCGCGCGACTGCAGGTCGCGGATGATCTCGGCCTTCTCCGCCGGGAGCACCTCGGCGCGGATCTCGTCGATGCCCAGCTTCGCCGCCACCGCGCGGGCGGTGCGTTCGTTGTCGCCGGTGGCCATGACGACGCGAAAGCCCTCGGCGTGCAGCGCGTGGATGGCGCCGGCGGTGGTGTCCTTGATCGGATCGGCGACGCTCACCAGGCCGGCGATCTTCCCTTCGGCGATCACGAACATGACCGTCTCGCCCTGGTCACGGCGCTCGTCGGCCGTGCGGGCCAGCGCGCCGCCGTCGATGCCCAGCTCCGCCAGCATGCGGGCATTGCCGAGCGCCACGGCAGTGCCGCCGACCCGGCCCTTCACGCCCATGCCGGTGAGCGAGTCGAACTCCTCGGCCTTCTCCAGGTCGAGGCCGCGCTCCTCGGCGCCGGCGACAATGGCCTCCGCCAGCGGGTGCTCGGAGCCGCGCTCCAGGCTGGCAGCCAGGCGCAGCACCTCCGATTCGTCGCGGCCGTTCTGGGGCAGTACGGCGACCAGGCGCGGCTTGCCCACGGTCAGGGTGCCGGTCTTGTCGACGATCAGCGTGTCCACCTTGGCGAAGCGCTCCAGCGCCTCGGCGTTCTTGATCAGCACGCCGGCCTGGGCGCCGCGGCCGGTGGCGGTCATGATCGACAGCGGCGTGGCGAGGCCGAGGGCGCAGGGGCAGGCGATGATCAGCACCGCCACCGCGGCAACCAGGGCGTACGACAGCGCCGGGGCGGGACCCCAGAGCGACCAGCCGACGAATGCCAGGATCGCCACGGCGATCACCGCCGGGACGAACTTCCCGGCGACGGCGTCGGCGAGCTTCTGGATCGGCGCCCGGCTGCGTTGCGCGTTGGCCACCATCTCGACGATCTGGCTGAGCAGCGTGTCCGCGCCCACGCGGCGAGCCTCGATGACCAGCGTCCCGGTGCCGTTGATGGTGGCGCCGATCACCTCTTCGCCAGCCACTTTTTCCACCGGCACCGGCTCGCCGGAGATCATGGACTCGTCGACGCTGGAGCGTCCCTCGACCACCACGCCGTCCACCGGCACCTTGTCCCCGGGCCGCACGCGCAGGCGATCCCCCACCTGGACCTCCTCCAGCGGGATCTCCTCCTCGCGGCCGTCGGGGCGAATGACGCGGGCCGAGCGCGCGGCGAGATCCAGCAGCGCCCGGATCGCGGCGCCGGTACGCTCCCGGGCCTGCAGCTCCAGCACCTGGCCCAGCAGCACCAGGACGACGATCACCGCACCGGCCTCGAAGTAGACCCCCACGTGCCCGGCGTCGTCGCGGAATCCCTCGGGAAATATCCCCGGGGCGACCACCGCCACCACGCTGAAGGCGAGCGCGGCGCCCACGCCCATGGCGATCAGCGTGAACATGTTCAGGCTGCGGTTGCGCACCGAGGCGACGCCGCGGACGAAGAACGGCCAGCCGGCCCAGAGAATCACCGGCGTACCGAGGGCGAGCTCGACCCAGAGGGCGAGCCGCTCGCCCAGCGCGTCGCGCGCGGCGCCGAGGCCGACATAGGGGCCCATGGTGAGCACCAGCAGCGGGACGGTCAGGGCGGCACCGATCCAGAAGCGCCGGCGCATGTCGATCAGTTCGGGATTGGGCGCCTCCTCGCCGGTGGCGACCCGCGGCTCCAGCGCCATGCCGCAGATGGGGCAATCCCCGGGCTCATCGCGCACGATCTGCGGATGCATCGGGCAGACGTACTCCGTCTTCGCAGCGCGTGCCGGCGGTGCCGTCGGCTCCAGCGCCATGCCGCACTTGGGACAGGTGCCGGGGCCGGGCTGCCGCACCTCGGGGTGCATTGGACACGTGTAGGCGACCTCGCCGGCGGGCGCCGGGCGCGTGGCCGCCTGGGGCGACGGTGCCGCAGGGGCACGATCCGGGCGCTTGTTTCCTGCGGCCCCCGGCGCCTTCGCGTAACGGTGGGGATCCGCGACGAACTTGCGGTGGCAGTGCGTGGAGCAGAAGTGATAGGTGATGCCGCCGTGCTCGGCGCGGGCGGCGGCGCGTTCCGGGCGTACCGTCATCCCGCACACGGGGTCGGCGACGGCATCCTGGATACGGGTGGTGTCATCCATTGGCAAAACCTCCGGGAATCGACGGTGGCAATGGCTCCCACGCCGCGATGCTGCACTTGAGCTGTACCATCCGGCTCAGGCTCGCCTCTTCAGCGAGAAAGGCGTCGACCGCCAGCGGATCGAACTGCGCTCGCCCTCGGCGTCGATCCAGAGCGAGCCCGCAAGATCGCCGCCGCAGCTGCGGCAGAAGAAGGCACCGGGTCGCAGCGGCACAGGCGCATCGAGCGAGGTGTTGGCAGCACGGATCGTCATGTCAAATCCCTCGTTGTCTTCATCGCATCGTATACCCTATTAGGGTATATGTCAAAGGACACCTCGCGCCCGTTCCGGCGGGGACCGTGCCTCCTGCGCTGCCTTGTCGGTGCTGTCAGTCTGCCGCAGTAGCTTCAGGAGTTCCGCATCCGGGGCGCCGCTTCGGTGCATCCGGTCATCGTTTGGCTCCGGTCGCGGTGCGCCAAAGCGCCGAGGGCGAGTCGCGCTGCGGTTCATGGGGAAGTTCGTCTGCATCGTTACAGGGAACTTCGGGGGTGCCGTCCATCGGACCGCCCCCCTTTCGCTACTTTTTCGCGGGCGCGCCGGCCGGTTCCTTCATCATCTCGTCCATGCGCATTCGCATCTGGTCCATTCGCTTCTGCGAATCGGGGCTCGTCATCATGCCCGTGCCCATCATCCCCGACATGCCATCCATCATTCCGGCCATCTCCTTCATTTGCTGACCCATGCGCTTCTGCATCTCCGGGGTCAGGGTTCCCTTCGCCATCGCGTCGGACATCTCCGTCATTTCCTTCGACATGTCGCGCATCATTCCCGAAGCCTGTTCGGACCCCGGACCCTGGGCGCCGTGGCCGCCCATCATTCCCTGACCCATCTGGGCGTAACTCGCTCCCGCAAACACCAGGCTGGCCAACAGGGCACCCGTCCACAGCCGTCTCGCCGTTTTCATTTCGAACTCCTTTCGATTCACAAGGGATTGCCGATCAACACGTTCCCCCTCGGGGAACACCGTTCCGGACTTTCGCCCGAAAACCTTCTTCGTTCCGCGCGCCCGCCAACGCTGCCGGGTCCCGCGACCCAAAGCCCGATACCTGCGCCGCGCGGCGGCATCGGCGCCGCCGGGCCATTCACTTCAGGTCCCATGCAAAGCGCCGGGGCCCGGACTCCCCCGGTCGCTGGAGCTGGAGTTCCACCTTCGCAGGGCGTTCAGCGGGCGCCGCGAACACCAGCATTCCTTTGCGGTGGTGACCCCCCGGCGGGTCGCCCTTCCATGCCTTCGGCCGACTTTCGCGTCCGTCCGCAATCAGGATCGAGGAGCTGACCGGGTCGTCTGCAAGGTCCCGGGAGTGCGTGTCGAAGACGATCTCGAACAGCCATTCGGGTCCCGATACCGTACGCGGCACGGCCTTGACCGTCACGCCGTCGGCAGATGTCGATTTCTCGGGCAGGCCGGGTTCCGCTGCCGCGATGCCGGCGACGAGGGTGGCCGCGACCATCGCCGCGAAGACGGTGACGGATCGAGAATTCAGGCGTGGGCGCATTGGGCGTGCTCCTTCGTGGCCTGGTAAAGCTGGTTGCCGATGTAGGCGATCCCCGCGGCGTTGAACGCGAGTCCCACCCAGAAGAACTCCACCTGGTACTGCGTGGCGAAGGTGACGAGACCCGTCGCGCCCAGCACCGGTGCGACGTTGGTCAGGTAGTGCGCGCAGCAGGAGATCATCGCAGCGGTGGGACGTGGTGCCGGACGCCGCGACCACGCCGCCGGCGCCGGCGCTGACCACCTGGCGCAGTCGCATGAACAACGCCACCTGCAAGCCGAAACCCGCGGCCAGGGGCACGATGTAGAACCAGAACTGGCTGAACTGGTCGAGGGTGAAACGCCACCCGGATACCAGCGTCAGGACCGCAAAATAAAGCGCGAGCAACACGCCGAAGCCAAGCAAACCGGCGCCGGCGGGTCGAGTGCCGAGGGACAAGGTCGTCATGTCCATCCTTTCCTGGGGCAGAGGTAATCGCGGGCCGCGTCAATGACGCGAAGCCCGGCCGTCTCGCGCGGGAGATCCCGCGGGAAAGGATGGATCAGATGCGCAGGCGCCCATACAGCGCGAGCGGATGAGGGGGCGGTCGAGGGGAGGGCGACTGGAGGACGGACACCCTGCTGGCGACGAGCTTGCCGGGTGCCGGCGTCGGTTCGACTCCGGGCGGCGCGCCTTTGGGCGTCGTGGGCGCGAGGATGGTGTCGGCCAGTGCGTCGCCGACGGTCGCGGTCGCAACACAGAACGCGTCCCCGTGGCCGGCGCCCCGATGATCCGGCGCCGCGGAATGCCGTTCCTTGAAATCGCCGGGCGGCGCGAAGTCACACGCGTGCGCCAAGGCGAGCAACTGGCCGGCAACGAGCAAAAGCCCAAACGCGGCCACCTTGAGGAGGCGTTTGGAGGCAGCGATGCGGGAGCGAGTGGCCATGTCGTTGGGTAGGACCGTGAATGGAAGAAAATATTCCTCGGTGGGGCCAACAGGATTGATCCAGGTCAAAAGTACGGCGTTCCGATTTGCTTTCGCGACATTTTTCCGAGAAAGGCGCTGTACCGGGGGCGCTGTGGCGCGGCCCGCGGCAAAAGTCCATTGATCGCGGAGAGCCGACGCCGAAGAATTTCCGGCGCCGGCTCGGAGCCGCCGACGCTTAACTGCCTGCGCCGTCAGTCTTTTTCAGTTACTTCACGAACTCCGCGTCCATTGCGCCGCTCGTGTGCGGCGGCTTGGCGGCCGGCGCCGCGGACCCATAGTCGACATTCCCGTCCGACCGGCTCACCTCCTTCCAGAATGCCGCGTCGGCGGCGCCTTCCCGATGCACCCCGGCTCCGGGGATGTCGGCAGGCACGTAGCCGTCACTCTGGTGGAGCTGGCGCGACAGGGATTCGGCGCCATACACGGAAAACGAAGCGACCAGTGTTCGTGATTCCTGCTTCATGTTCCGGGACAATCATGGCTACCTCGACCATTGGCACACCGTCACCGTACTGGCCTGATCACGGTGATGGCATAGCCGCCGCCGCGTTTGCGCCCGAGCTCGAATTCAACCTGCATGTCCGGACTGACATCCTTGAGCAGCGCCTTGTCCGCGACTTGAAGGTCCATGGTCATCTGCGGCCACTTCAGGCTGGGAATCGGCTCGTGGGTCAGGGTCACCATGCCGGTTGCGGCGTCCACCTTGTGCACGACGCCGACTCCCTTGTGGGTCGGTCCCGCCTGCATCGGGATCGTTCCCTCCCGGGACGCGCCGGAACCGGTCTGGGCGGCGGTCGGCGCGGCTGACAACGCGAGCAGCACGGTGGCGAAAGCGATCAGAGGTTTCATCGGAATCTCACGAATTCGGGACGGCACGGATCGTTCTCCCGCGGGTGCTATTTCTTGGCGAACGCCACTTCGCTCTTCATGCCTGCCTCGTAATGGCCGGGATGGAAGCAGGCGAAGACGATGCGCGTCGTGATCGGCTTGTCGAACTTCCAGATGATCTCCTTGGTTTCGCCGGGTTTCAACGTGGTGGCTGTGGGATCGTCGTCGTGCTTCATGTCGGGCTGCTTTTCCATCATGGCGAGGTGAGCCCTCTGGGACGGGAGGTCGCCGATGGAGAACTCGTGCGAAATCTTGCCGACGTTGGTGACGACGAAGCGGATGGTCTCGCCCTGCTTGATCTCGAACGGCTCGTGCATGAAGCGCATGTCGTCGGTGGCCTGCACCTCGACGGTGCGGGTGACTTCCGCGGCCTGGCCCGGCGAGCCGAAGCTGTAGGTGGGCGCGCTGTGGCCGCTGCCGTGGCTGCCGCTGTGGCCGGCGCCCGCCAGCGCGTTGCCGGCGGCGAGAGCGAGGGTCAGAAAGAGTGCGTGCTTCATGGGACTGTCTCCTCAGGTGGGAATGTTGGTCAGGTCCTGCAATGCCAGCTTGTCGTCCAGCTGCCACGCCACCGTGCCTTTGGGGTGGTCGTACCAGCCGGGATCCTTGTAGACGCCCTTGGGCAGGTCGTCGCGCACCTTCACCACGGTGAACATGCCGCCCATCTCGACGCCCATCTCGATGGGCCCGAACGGCCCTTCGCCGGTCATCATCGGCAGCGTGTTCTCCGGCAGCGGCATGACGTGGCCCATGGCCGCCATGTCCTGCATCTCTGCCATGCCGGCTTCGCCCATGGACATGTAGTGCTTGCCCGGCAGCAGGCGCGTGATGCGCTCCGTGGCGGCCTTCTGGTCGACGCCCAGGAAGTGGGGCACGCCGTGGCCCATGGGCCCCATGGTGTGGTGCGACTTGTGGCAGTGGAACGCCCAGTCGCCGGGATACTCGGGCACGAACTCCACCACGCGGATCGCGCCGATCGCCACGTCCACCGTGGTCTCCGGCCACTGAGCGCTCTTCGCCATCCAGCCGCCGTCGCTGCCGGTCACCCAGAAATTGGTGCCGTGGATGTGGATCGGGTGGTTGGTCATCGTCAGGTTGGCGATGCGGATGCGCACGCGCTCGCCGGTGCGCGCGACGATGGGGTCGATGCCCAGAAAGGTGCGCGAGTTGAACGTCCAGAGGTTGAAGTCCAGCATCTCCGAAGGGTCCGGCGTGTAGGTGCCGGGGTCGAACTTGTAGGACGCCAGCATGAAGGTGTAGTCGCGGTCCACGCGCCGCTCGTGCGGGTCTTTCGGGTGGACGATGAACATGCCCATCGCCATCTGGTACGCCTCGTCGGCGTGGGGTGGTACATGAAGGTGCCGTTCTGCCGGAGCTGGAACTCGTAGACGAAGGTTTCGCCCGGCGGGATCTGGGGCTGGTTGAGCCCGCCGACGCCGTCCATGCCGTTGGGCAGGAAGATGCCGTGCCAGTGGATGGTGGTGTGCTCCCGGAGCTTGTTGGTGACGTAGATGCGCACCTTGTCGCCCTCCACCGCCTCGATGGTGGGGCCGGGCGAGCCGCCGTTGTAGCCCCACAGGTTGGCGGTCATGCCGGGGCCGATCTCCCGCTTCACCGGCTCGGCGATGAGGCGGAACTCCTTCCAGCCGTCCTTCATGCGCCACGGCAGGGTGCGGCCGTTCAATGTGATCACCAGCGTGCGGCCGCCGGGGCCGGGCGCCGGCGGCGGCTGCGTTCTGGCCTCCGGTGCGCTCTGCGTCGTCGCCGAGGTCTGCTTGAGCAGCGCCATGCTGGCCAGCACGCCGGCGCCGCCGCTCAGGAAATGTCGTCGGTTCATGATGGGTCTCCGGTCAGTGATGGCCGCCGTGGCCGCGGCCCGTTGCGCCGATCGGCGCCATCGCGGCGGCGCTCGGCGCGGTTTCATAGGTGATTCGCAGCGCCCCGGCTTGAGGCATCTGACCCCCCTACGGCACGCTCCAGGTCAAAGTACGCTTTCCAGAAATTGCGCACCGCTTGTACATATTCGCCTTGCTTCTCGATTTCCTCGCGCTTGGCGTCCAGTACCTCGTAGACGCCGATCAGCATCCCGTTGTAGTGCTTGAGCGCCTCGTCGGTGACTTCGGTCCGGGCCGGGAGGATGAGGGTATTGAGCTTGACCGCCTTGGCGTGGGCGATGCGCATCCGGCCTTCGGCGTCGCCGATCTCCGCGGCGATGCGGTGGCGCGCGTCCAGCACGTCGATCTCCGCCTGGGGCAGGCGCGCTTGCGTGGGCAGGACGCGGGACGGTGACACCAGCGGCAGCACGTCGCGATACTCCGGGTTGGGCACCGGCGCGCCGAAGGGGTTTTCGGCGCGCAGCGCCGCCTCGGCCGTGCGCGCGTCGGCGCGGTTGAGCCAGGCGGTGTGCGCAAACTGGCCGGAGACGGGCAGCGCGTCCGGCAGCGTGGGCAGTCCGGCCGTGCGCTCGGGCAGTCTGTCCGCCGATAGGCCCATCAGCCGCGCCAGCCGCAGCCGCGCGTTGGCGTGCTCGACCCGCAGGAGATCGCGCTCGTATTTGAACGGCTGGCCTGTCTTGGCAAACAGTCCGGAGCGCACCAAGTCGGCGGGCGCCACGCCCAGCTCCCGATAGGCGCGCATCAGTTTCGGGCTGTTGAGCAGGGCGACGCGCACGGCGTCGTCCAGCGTGATGGGCCGCGCCAGCACGCCGGCGAGCGTCTGCTGCACGTACTGCCCCTGGGGTCCGGTTTCCAGGGTCGGTAGCGGGGGGGCCGCCGTCGGCGGCGAGAGCGGCGCTCGATCCCGCCAGGGCGATCGCCAGCACTCTGGCCGCGGCGCCCCTTTCTTTGAAAGAGGAGCATACTGACCTCCACATGAACGATTGATCACGATCGGCGCATCACGCGCCGGAACCGGTTCGGTGTTCACGGGCGTCGCGCGAATCCGGGCGACGCCCGGGTCCCGGCGTTCGCCGGGAGGGAGGTCAGGAAAGCGGAGGGCGCTTCAAAGGTGCGACAAAGACAGGCGCGGGCGCCAAAACGGCCAGGACCGGGACCGCGCGAGGAGGAACTTCCTGCGCCGTGGCCGAGGGCACGGGCAGTGCCGGCGCATTGCACTGCTGACAGACGCTGCAACCGTCGCAGCTGAATATCGGGGTACCGCTACCGTCGCCCGGAATCCGGTCAGCCTCCGATGAGCCGGCGTGCATCTGGCCGTGCTGGGCCCCGTCCAGATCATGGGACGCGTGGGATGCGCGGGCATGGTTGCCGCACCCGGACATCATGACGCCCCCGATGGCTCCCTGAAACGGAAGCCAAAGGGCGATAAAAACCAGGAACGCACGACGGAACAGAAAATGCATGGGGCCGCAGTAATAGGGACGAACGCCGGGGTTTGCAATGAGGGGAATCGGACCGGCGCCGCGCCGGAAAGTTCAAGCGGTCTTCCGGCTGCCTATCCGGTCGGCGAGGTGCGGCCGCGTACGATTCCGGGCTTCCGTCTGACCATTGGCAGTGGCCTATCCAACGTATAGGATCAGGGCCGAAGCCGAACGGGTGTCGGGATCGTTGCCGTTTCCCGTCTCGGCGCGGCAGCTTCGCCTGACCGAAGCCGAGCTTTCACCTGACGGCAAGGCCGCATACCGGAGAAGCGTTCATGGCAGAGCTGATCGACCCGTTCTTCGAGCGCCAGTACAACGCGCGCGCCTCGATCCCCGAGCACCCGGAGATCTTCGCCCGCTGGGCCGAGGAATCGGCGCGGGTCCGCGCTTCCGCCGAGTGCACGCTGGATCTGCGCTACGGCCAGGGCGAGAAACAGACCCTGGATATCTTCGCCGCCCGCGGCCGCTCGCGCGCGCTGCTGATGTACCTCCACGGCGGCTACTGGCGTTCGCTCGACAAGAGCGATTTCTCGTTCCTCGCGCCGGCGCTAACGGCCATGGACGCCACCGTTGCCGTGGTCAACTACGACCTGGCGCCGCAGGTGAGCGTGGGCCGCATCGTCGAGGAAGTGCGCGCCGCCGTGGTGTGGCTGCTGGAGCGCGGCGCCGAGCACGGCGCCAATCCTTCGCGCCTGTTCATCGCCGGCCACTCCGCCGGCGCCCACCTGGCGGCGATGCTCTACACCACCGACTGGAGCCGCCAGTTCCCGGGGCTCCCGCCCAGGATCATCAAGGGCGCTGTGGCGGTGAGCGGCCTCTACGACCTGGCGCCGCTCACGGAGACCAGCATGAACGCCGACCTCCGGCTCACCGAGGAGACCGCGCGCCAGCTGAGCCCCGCGTACCTGGAGCCCTGGGTCAAGGCGCCCCTGGTGCTGGCGGTGGGTGGCGACGAGAGCAGCGAGTTCCGGCTGCAGACCGAGCTGCTGGCGGAGCGCTGGAAGGACGCGGTCGAGATCCGCCAGGTGCCGATGCCGGGCTATCACCACCTCAACGTGATCGAGCAGCTGGGCGTCACGGGCTCGCCGCTGCACGCCGCGGCGATGCGGCTCATGCGCCTCGACCGCGAGGAAGAGAAACCCGAGGACGACGATGACTGAAAGCGCGGACGCGCCGCTCACGCTCTACGGCTGCCCCAATACGCGCTCGCTGCGCGCGGCGTGGGCGCTGGAGGAGGCGGGCGCCGAATACGCTTACGTACCCGTCGCGCTGCTCAAGGGCGAGGGCCGCAAGCCCGCCTATCTGCGCGTCAATCCCGGCGGCAAGGTGCCTGCGCTGACAGTGGGCGACACGGTGCTCACCGAGTCGGCCGCGATCGTCACGTGGGTGGGCGACCGCTATCCGGGCTCCGGCCTCACGCCGCCGGCCGGCACGCTGGAGCGGGCGCGCCACGACCAGTGGTGCGCGTTCGCGGTCGCCGAGCTGGAGCAGCCGTTGTGGACCATCGCCAAGCACCGTTTCGCGCTGCCCAGGGAGCGGCGGCTGCCGGCAATCGAGGAGACCGCGGTGCGGGAGTTCGGGCTCGCGTGCCGCGTGCTGGCGCACGGCCTGAAGGACCAAACCCACATCTTCGGCCAGCGTTTCGATGGCGCCGACATTCTGCTGGCGCACACGCTGGCGTGGGCGCGCTCGGCGCGCGTGCCGGTGCTGCCGGAATCTCTGCTCGAATACGCCGACCGCTGCCTCGCGCGGCCGGCGGCGGCGCGCGCCATGCAGCGCGAAGCGGCGGCGCCGGAAGCGAGCGCCAGCATCTAGGAGCGATTCATGGCCGCCGTGTCCTACCTGGACCTCAAGCGAGAACTGGAAGCCGTGATCCCGCGCGAGCGGCTCGTCACCGATCCGCTGCGGCTACTGGCCTACGGGACCGACGCCAGCTTCTACCGCCTGGTGCCCGGGCTGGTGGTGGTGACCGACAACGAGCGCGAGGTGCGCGACGTGCTGGCCGCGTGCCGCCGCCATCGCGCGCCGGTCACGTTCCGCGCCGCCGGCACCAGCCTCTCGGGGCAGGCGGTGACCGACTCGGTGCTGCTCATGCTGGGCGAAGGCTGGCGCGGCTGCGAGATCGGTCCCGGCGCCGAAACCATCCGCCTGCAGCCCGGCGTCATCGGCGGCATGGCGAACCGCAGGCTGGCGCCCCACGGGCGCAAGATCGGTCCCGACCCGGCGTCGCTGGAGGCCGCCATGATCGGCGGCATCGCCGCCAACAACGCCAGCGGCATGTGCTGCGGCACCGCCCGGAACAGCTATCGCACGCTGCACGCCGCGCGCATCGTGTTCGCCGACGGCGCGGTGCTGGACACCGCCGACCCGGACAGCCGCGCCGAGTTCGCGCGCACCCATTCCGACTTCATCGGCAGGCTGGACTCGCTGGCCGAGCGCGTGCGCGGCGACACCGCGCTGGCGGAGCGCATCCACCGCAAGTACAGGATGAAGAACACCACCGGCTACAGCCTCAACGCGCTGGTGGACTACCAGGACCCGGTGGACATCCTGGCGCACCTGATGATCGGCTCCGAGGGCACACTCGGCTTCCTCTCGGAGATCACCTATCGCACCGTGCCCGAGCATCCTCACAAGGCCACCGCGCTGATCCTGTTCAACGACCTGGAGACGGCGTGCCGCGCCGTGACCGCGCTGAAATCCACGCCGGTGGCGGCGGTGGAGCTGGCCGATCGCGCCGCGCTCACCTCGGTGCAGCACCAGCCGGGCATTCCGGCGTCGCTGGCGCGCCTGGGGCCCGATGGCGCCGGGCTGCTGGTGGAAACCGCCGCGGCGAGCGCCGAGGAGGTGGCGGCGAACCTGGAGCCGATCGGTGCCGCGCTCAATGGTCTGCCCACCTTCGAGCCCGGCGCTTTCACCGCCGATCCGGCGGAGGCGGCGCGGCTGTGGAAAGTGCGCAAGGGCATGTTCCCGTCGGTGGGCGCAATGCGCGCCACCGGCACCACGGTGATCATCGAGGACGTCACTTTTCCGGTCGAGCGCTTGGCCGAGGCGACGCTGGACCTGCAGGAGCTCCTGCGCGGCCACGGCTACCACGAGGCGATCATCTTCGGCCACGCGCTGGAAGGGAACCTGCACTTCGTCTTCACCCAGGACTTCAACACCGCCGCAGAAGTGGAGCGCTACGCCGGCTTCATGGAAGCGCTCTCGCGCCTGGTGGTGGACAAGTACGACGGCTCGCTCAAGGCCGAGCACGGCACCGGGCGCAACATGGCGCCCTACGTCGAGCTGGAGTGGGGGCGCGAGGCCTACCGGCTCATGCGCGAGATCAAGGCGTTGTTCGATCCCGAGAACCTGCTCAATCCCGGCGTCATCCTCAACGACGACCCGCAGATCCACCTCAAGAACCTGAAGCCGCTGCCGGCGGCGGACCCGCTGGTGGACCAGTGCATCGAGTGCGGCTTCTGCGAGCCCAAGTGCCCTTCGCGCGCCATGACGCTGACCCCGCGCCAGCGCATCGTGAGCTGGCGCGAGATCTCGCGCCTGAGCCGTGACGGCGTGCGGCCGGCGGACGCGGAGATGCTCTCCCGCCTCTACGACTACCAGGGCATCGACACCTGTGCCGCCTGCGGCCTGTGCGCCACCGCCTGCCCGGTGGGCATCGAGACCGGACTGCTGGTGAAGGCGCTGCGCGGCCGGCGCCACGGTGCCGTGGCGCGCAAGGTGGGTGACCTGGTGGCGGACCATTTCGGCGCGGTGACCGCGGCGACGCGCGCGGGTCTGTGGGCGGCCGACGCGCTGCACGGCGCGCTCGGCACGGACAAGATGAGCGGCATGCTGGAAGGCCTGCGCAAGCTCTCCGGCGGCCGGCTGCCGCTGTGGACGGCGGCGATGCCCAGGGCGTCGGCCTGGAAGCCCGGTCCCGGCGGCGCCGCGACGGGCGGCGATCGCGTCGTCTATTTCCCCAGCTGCGCGGCGCGCAACATGGGGCCGGCGCGGGGTCAGGATCACCTGGACGCGCTGCCGGTGGCGACCGAGCGCGTGCTGCGCAAGGCCGGGTACGCGCCGGTGTACCCCGACGGGCTCGCCGGCTTCTGCTGCGGCCAGCCGTTCGAGAGCAAGGGCCTCCTGGACGCCGCCGACCGCAAGAGCGCCGAGTTGGAGTCGGCGCTCTCCACGGCGAGCGACGACGGGCGCCTGCCGATCGTGTTCGACACCAGCCCCTGCGCCTACCGCATGAAGCGCTTCCTCGGCGAGCGGCTCCAGGTGCTGGAAATCGCCGAGGCGCTGGAGGATCTGGTGCTGCCGCGCCTCGACCTCACGCCCGGCGACGCAACGGTAACCGTGCACCCGGTGTGCAGCGCGCGCAAGATGGGCACGGACGCGCGGCTGCTGCGGATCGCACGGGCGTGTGCGCGCGAGGTGGTGACGGTGGAGGAGGTGGGCTGCTGCGGCTTCGCCGGCGACAAGGGCTTCAACGTCCCGGAGCTCAATGCGCACGCGCTGCGCCACCTGCCCGGCGCGTTGCCGGAGCATTGCCGCGGCGGCTATTCCACCAGCCGCACGTGCGAGATCGGGCTCTCGTGGCACGGCCGCAGGCCGTACCAGTCCATCGTCTACCTGGTGGACGCCGCCAGCGGCTGACCCCGCGCCGCGGCCCGTCGATGCCCCGCGGGGAGCGCGTGCGCGCGCGGGGGCCCTGCAAACATTTCAATCCTCCGCCGCTTGACGTCCACTGGGCGCGCGCTTAAATTTGCGCTAGCGCTTCAGGTGCCCCGACGGCGTCCGCCGCCGGGGTCAAACGGGAAGCCGGTGCGCTCCACCCAACGCGGAGCAATCCCGGCGCTGCCCCCGCAACGGTAAGCGAGGCAAGGATCTGCAGGACGCCACTGGGCGACGAGCCCGGGAAGGCGCAGATCCCCGGAAGTCCCGGCGACTTCCCCTCGCGAGCCCGGAGACCGGCCCGACGCGCAGACGACGGCATCGCGGCGGGCGGTGCGGCGGCGCTCGAGGCCTCACTGCCGGCGCACGTCCAACTCCTCTCCCTGCTGGCTGCATTTGGCAACGTTGCGCGCGGCGGGCGCGCGGGGAGGGGAGCATGAAAAACGGCAACGGGCGGGCCGCGGCGGTCCTGGCCTGGTCCATGGGGTGCGGCGGCGCGGCGGCGCAGAGCCTGCCGGCGCCCGAGTTCGTGGCGCTGGCGCCGGTGATCGTCACCGCCACCCGCACCGCGGAGACGGCGGACGAGGCGCTGGCCTCCGTCAGCGTCATCACCCGCGAGGACATCGAGCGCCAGCAGGCGGTGAGCGTCGACGACGTGCTGCGGGGGCTCGCCGGGGTGTCGATCTCCAACAACGGCGGGCTGGGCAAGAACACGGACATCCGCCTGCGCGGCACCGAGTCGGACCAGGTGCTGGTGCTGATCGACGGCATCAAGGTGGGCTCGGCGACGCTGGGGCAGGCGGCGTTCCAGGACATCCCGGTGGAGCTCATCGACCGCATCGAGGTGGTGCGTGGCCCGCGCTCCAGCCTCTACGGGTCGGAGGCGATCGGCGGCGTGATCCAGATCTTCACCCGCAAGGGCGGCGGCCCCACCGCGCCCTACGCCAGCGTCGGCGCCGGCAGTCACAGCACATCCTCGTTGCTGGCCGGGCTCTCGGGCGGCGGCGACCGGAGCTGGTACAACCTCAGTGTCAGCAACGTCGACACCCAGGGCATCAACGCCTGCAACGCGCCGGCCGGGATCGGCGGCTGTTTTGCGGTGGAGCCGGACAACGACGCCTACCGCAACCGCGCCTTCTCGCTGCGTGGCGGCTACCGTTTCGGCAATGGCCTCGAAGTGGACGGCTTCGCGCTGCGCGCCCGCGGCAAGAACGAGTTCGACGGCACCTTCGTCAACGAGTCCGAGACCACCCAGCAGGTGGCGGGCGGGCGGCTCAAGTTCTCGCCGCTGGAGATCTGGCAGGTGACCGTCACCGCCGGCCAGAACCGCGACGAGAGCGACAACTTCCTCGACGGCGTGCTCATGTCGCGCTTCGACACCCGGCGCGACGTGTTCTCGCTGCAGAACGACCTCGCCGTGAGCGCGAGCCAGGTGCTGACGCTGGGCTACGACTACCAGGACGACCGCATCGAAAGCGACAACGCGTTCACGCGCACCTCGCGCGACAACAACGGCGTGTTCGGCCAGTACCTGGGCCGCTTCGGGCGCCACGACCTGCAGGCGTCGCTGCGCTACGACGACAACCAGCAGTTCGGCGGCAAGTCCACCGGCAGCGCGGGTTACGCCTACCAGATCACGCCGGGACTGCGCGCCACCGCGTCCTACGGCACCGCGTACAAGGCGCCCACCTTCAACGAGCTCTTCTTTCCCGGCTTCGGCAACCCCAACCTGCAGCCGGAGGAATCCAGCAGCGTCGAGGCGGGGCTGGACGGCACCGCAAACGGCGTGCGCTGGTCGCTGCACGCGTACGAGACCAGGGTGGACGACCTGATCGCGTTCGACGCGGCCACCTTCCTGCCCCAGAACATCGATAAGGCGCGTATCCGCGGGCTGGAGGGCATCGTCGGCGGCCGCGTCGCCGCCTGGAGCTTCAGCGCCAACGCCACGCTGATGGACCCGAGGAACGACGGCAGCGGCCCCAACCGGGACAACCTGCTGCCACGGCGCGCCGAGCAGTCGCTGCGCATCGACGTGGACCGCGGCTTCGGGGCGTTCAGCGTGGGCGCCACCTTTTTCGCCGAGGGCCGCCGCTACGATGACCTCGCCAACACCCGGCGCCTGGGCGGTTACGGGATCGTCGATCTGCGCGCCGAATACCGGCCCCACAAGGATTGGTCGCTGCAGGTCAAGGTGGGCAACGTGTTCGACAAGAACTACCAGACCGCGGCGTTCTTCGAGCAGCCCGGCACCAACGTGTTCTTCACGCTGCGCTACCGGCCGGCGGGGAGCTGACGGCGGCGATGCGCGCGGCGGCCGGGACGGTGGTTCGGCAGCCCGCTGGGGCGGCTGCCCGCGCGTGTCCGGCGCTGCTGGTGGCGGCGCCGGCGTCGGGGCAGGGCAAGACCACCGCCACGGCGGCACTGGCGCGGCTGCACGCACGCCGCGGCCGCCGGGTGCGGGCGTTCAAGGTGGGTCCCGACTTCATCGACCCGATGATCCTGGAGCGCGCGGCCGGCGCGCCGGTCCATCCCCTCGACCTGTGGATGGTGGGCGAGGCGCAATCGCGGCGGCGGCTGTTCGAGGCGGCGGCCGACGCCGACCTGATCCTGATCGAGGGCGCCATGGGCCTCTATGACGGCGAACCGTCGGCGGCCGACCTGGCGGCGGCGTTCGGCGTGCCGGTGCTGCTGGTGGTGGACGCCTCCGCCATGGCGCAGACATTCGGCGCGGTCTGCCACGGGCTCGCCACATATCGCGCCGGCGTCGCGGTGGCGGGCGTCGTCGCCAACCGCGTCGCGGGCGAGGGCCACGCCCGCATGCTGCGCGACAGCCTGCCGTCGGGCATCGCCTTCTTCGGGGCGGTGATGGAGACCGCCGCGGCGGCGCTGCCCGACCGGCACCTGGGGCTGGTGCAGGCGGCGGAAATCGCCGATCTGGACGTGCGGCTCGACGCCGCCGCCGACGCGCTGGCACGAACCGCGGCCGCGGACCTGCCGCCGGCGGTGCCGCTGGCGGCGGGGCCGCCGCCGCCGGCAAACGATCTCCTCCTGGAAGGCGTGCGGATCGGCGTTGCCCGGGACGCCGCCTTCTCCTTTGTTTATGCCGCCAATCTGGACCTGTTGCGGGCGCTGGGGGCGGATCTGAGGTTTTTCTCGCCGCTCGCCGACGCGCGGCTGCCGGACGTGGACAGCGTCTGGCTGCCCGGCGGCTATCCCGAGCTGCACCTGCGCCGGCTGGCGGAGAACACGGCGATGCACGCGGCGCTGCGCGCGCACCACGCCGCCGGCCGGCCGCTGCTGGCCGAATGCGGCGGCATGCTCTATCTGCTGCAGGCGCTGCGCAACGCCGACGGCGAGCGGGGCGCCATGGCGGGCCTGCTGCCGGGGGAAGCGGTGCTGCAGCGGAAGCTGGCGGCCATCGGCCTGCAGAGCGTGGCGTTCCCGGCGGGGGAGCTGCGGGGCCACACCTTCCACCATTCGCGGCTCGCCACCCCGCTCGCGCCCTCGGTGCGGGCGCGCTCGAAGCACGGCGGCGATGGCGAACCGGTGTACCATGACCGCCGGCTCACCGCCTCTTACGTGCACTTCTACTTTCCGTCCAACCCGCGCGCCGCCGCGGCCCTTTTCGCGCCATGACCGCAGCGTTCCAGCCCCGCTCCCCGCCCGACGGCCTCGCCGCGCGGCTGCCCTCGCGCATCGTCTGCCTGACGGAAGAGACCACCGAGACGCTCTACCTGCTGGGCGAGGAGGCGCGCATCGCCGGCATCTCCGGTTTCACGGTGCGCCCGCCGCGCGCGCGCAAGGAGAAACCACGGGTGTCGGCGTTCACCAGCGCGAAGATCGACCGGATCCTGGCGTTGCGGCCGGACCTGGTGCTGGGCTTCTCCGACCTGCAGGCCGACATCGCCGCCGAGCTGATCCGCGGTGGCGTCAACGTCTGCGTGTTCAACCAGCGCTCGGTGGACGAGATCCTCGCCATGATCGCCGCGGTGGGCGCGCTGGTGGGCGCCCACGACCGCGCTGCGGCGCTGGTGGCCGACCTGGAACGCCGCCTCGACGCGGCGCGCGCCGCGGCGGCGCGGCTGCCGCGCCGGCCGCGGGTCTATTTCGAGGAATGGGACAGCCCCCAGATCTCCGGCATCCGCTGGGTGTCCGAGCTGATCGGCGCCGCCGGCGGCGACGACTGCTTTCCGGAGCTGGCGCGCGAGCCCATGGGCAGAAACCGCATCATCGCCGATCCGCTGGAAGTGCCGCGGCGCGCGCCCGACATCATCATCGGTTCCTGGTGCGGCAAGAAATTCCGCCCCGGCGCGGTGGCGGCGCGGCCCGGCTGGGAGCGGGTGCCGGCGGTGGCGACCGGCCACCTGTACGAGATCAAGTCCGCCGACATCCTGCAGCCGGGGCCGGCGGCGCTCACCGATGGCTTGGCGCAGCTCGTCGCCATCGTGCGCCGCTGGAGCGGGTCCGCGCCATGACCGCGCCGCTGCGCTATTCCCAGGCGGAGATCGACGCGGTGTACCGCGCGATCGCCGAGCGCCGCGACATGCGCCATTTCCGGCCCGGCCCGGTGCCGCCCGACGTGCTGCGGCGGCTGCTGGCGGCGGCGCATCTCGCTCCCAGCGTCGGCTACATGCAGCCGTGGCGTTTTCTGCGCGTGACCGACGCGGCGACGCGCGCGGCGATCCACGAGCTGGTGGAGGCCGAGCGCCGGCGCACCGCCGAGGCGATGGGCGGGCGCCAGGCCGAGTTCATGCGCCTCAAGGTGGAGGGCGTGCGCGAGTGCGGCGAGCTGCTGGTGGCGGCGCTGATGGACGGCCGCGAGAAGCACGTCTTCGGCCGGCGCACGCTGCCGGAGATGGACCTGGCGTCGGTGGCGTGCGCGATCCAGAACCTGTGGCTCGCGGCGCGCGCCGAGGGCATCGGCATGGGCTGGGTGTCGCTGTTCGATCCCGCGGCGCTGGCGGATCTGCTGGGCATGCCGGCGGGGTCGAAGCCGGTGGCGGTGCTGTGCGTGGGCCAGGTGGAGGCGTTCTACGAGCGGCCGATGCTGGAGATGGAAGGCTGGGCCGAGCGGCTGCGGCTGGAGTCGCTGGTATTCGAGAACCGGTGGGGCCGGGAGACCCGGCTCGCGGGCGGGGGAGCGGAAGATGGCTGACGACGAGGAGCGCCACCGCGCGCGCATGGCGCGCAAGAAGGCGGTGGTGGACGCCAAGGTGGCGGCCGCCACCGAGGACCGCGGCGTGGTGGTGATCACCACCGGCAACGGCAAGGGCAAGTCCAGCTCCGGCTTCGGCATGGTGGCGCGGGCGCTGGGCCACGGCATGAAGGTGGGCGTGGTGCAGTTCATCAAGGGCACGTTCTCCACCGGCGAGGAGGCGTTCTTCCGCCGCTTCCCGGGCGAGGTGGACTACCGCGTGATGGGCGAGGGTTTCACCTGGGAGACCCAGGACCGGGAGCGCGACGTGCGCGCCTGCCGCGCGGCGTGGGAGCAGGCGGCGGCGATGCTGCGCGATCCCGCCTACGGCCTGGTGCTGCTGGACGAACTCAACATCGCGCTCAGGCACGGCTACCTGCCGGTGGCGGACGTGGTGGCGGCGCTGGAAGGCCGCCCGCGGATGCAGCACGTCGTGATCACCGGGCGCGGCGCCAAGGCCGAGCTGATCGAAGTCGCCGACACCGTCACCGAGATGAACGCGGTCAAGCACGCTTTCGATGCCGGCGTGCGCGCCCAGAAGGGCGTCGAGCTGTGATCACGGCGCTGCTGGCGGTCGTCGCGGCGGCGCTCGACCGGCTGCTGGGGGAGCCGCGCCGCTTCCACCCGCTGGTGGGCTTCGGCCGGCTGGCGACGGCGGTGGAAGGCGCGCTCTGCGGCGGCGTCGCCGTGGCGCCCGCATCGCGGCGCCTGCGCGGGGCGCTGGCGGTGGCAGTGCTGATCGTCCCGCTGGCCGGGCTCGCGCACTGGGCGGCGGGCGTGCCGGTGCTGGGCGTCGCCGTGTCGCTCGCGCTGCTCTACCTGGCGCTGGGCGCGCGCAGCCTGGAGGAGCACGCCGAGCGGGTGGCGCAGGCGCTGGCGGCGGGCGACCTGGCCGCGGCGCGGGAGCGCGTCGGCTGGATGGTGAGCCGCGACACCGCGGCGATGTCGCCGGAGGACGTGGCGCGCGCGACGGTGGAGTCGGTGCTGGAGAACGGCAACGACGCGGTGTTCGGCGCGCTGTTCTGGTTCGCGGTGGCCGGCGCGCCGGGCGTGGTGGCGTACCGCCTGGCCAACACCCTGGACGCCATGTGGGGCTACCGCACCGAGCGCTACCTGCGCTTCGGCTGGGCCGCGGCGCGCTTCGACGACCTGCTCAATTTCGTTCCGGCGCGGCTCACTGCGCTCACCTACGCGGCCGTCGGACGCTTCGACCGCGCGCTCGCCTGCTGGCGTTCGCAGGCGGGCGCGTGGGAGAGCTTCAACGCCGGGCCGGTGATGGCCGCCGGCGCCGGCGCGTTGGGGCTGCGCCTCGGTGGTGCGGCGGTCTACCACGGTACGTTGAAGGAGCGTCCGCCGCTGGGCGAAGGCGACGCGCCCACCGCGCGCGACATCCGGCGCGCGCTGGCGCTGGTGCGCCATGGCGTGTGGCTGTGGCTCGGCGCGCTGCTGGCGATCGGAGCGGCGGCCCATGCTTGAGCACGGCGGACGCCTGCGGGAAGCGGCGGCGCGCCACGGCATCGCCCCGGAGCGCTGGCTCGATCTTTCCACCGGCATCAATCCCGACGGTTGGCCGGTGCCGGCGCTGCCGCCCGAGGTCTGGCGCCGGCTGCCGGAAACCGGCGACGGCCTCGAGGCGGCGGCACGCCGGTACTACGGCACCGCCGCGGTGCTGCCGGTGGCGGGCTCCCAGGCGGCGATCCAGGCGCTGCCGTGGCTGCGGCCGCGCTCGCGCGTCGGCGTCCTCGCGCCCACCTACGCCGAGCACGCCCGTGCCTGGCAGCGCGCGGGCCACGATGTGCTCGAAATCGACGCGGCGGCGGTGGCCGGCGCGCTGGACGCGCTCGACGTGCTGGTGCTGGTGAATCCCAACAACCCCACCGGCCAGCGCTGGCCGGCCCCGCAGCTCCTGCAGTGGCGCGCGATGCTCGCCGCGCGCGGCGGCTGGCTGGTGGTGGACGAAGCGTTCGCCGACCCCGCGCCCCAGGACAGCCTCGCAGCGATGAGCGCGCTGCCGGGGCTGGTGGTGCTGCGCTCGCTGGGCAAGTTCTTCGGCCTCGCGGGCGCGCGGGTGGGTTTCGTGCTGGCACCGGCCGACCTGCTGGCCGCGCTGGACGAGCGCCTCGGGCCGTGGGCGGTGGCGCATCCGGCGCGGGCGGTGGCGACGCTGGCGTTGGCCGACGACGCGTGGCAGCGTGCCGCGCGCCGCCGCCTGGACGCGGCCGGCGCGCGCCTGGCGGCGCTGCTGTCGGTTCACGGCCTCGAGCCCGCCGGGACGACGGCGCTGTTCGCCTGGGTTGCGACGCCGGACGCGGAAGCGGTGCACGACTTTCTCGCGCGCCAGGGCATCCTCACGCGCCGGTTCGCGGCGCCGCGGGGTGTGCGCTTCGGGCTTCCCGGCGATGACGCGCAGTGGCAGCGGCTGGAGGCGGCGCTGGCCGCCCGCGTGCGCGCGCTCGCGCCGGCGAGGGCGGCCGGATGAAGCGGCTCGCGCTGGCGCTCGCCGCGCTGCTCCTGGCGGCGGCAGGGGTTCGCGCGCAGGTGAGCGCGCGGGACCACCTGGGCAAGACCGTGACGCTGCCGGCGCCGGCGCAGCGCATCGTCAGCCTCGCGCCCCATGCCACCGAGCTGTTGTTCGCCGCGGGCGCCGGCGCGCGGGTGGTGGGGGCGGTGGACTGGAGCGACTTTCCACCCGAGGCGCGGGAGGTGCCGCGGGTGGGCAGCTACGTCCAGCCCGACCTGGAGCGCATCGTCGCGCTCCAGCCGGATCTGGTGGTGGCGTGGTACAGCGGCAACGACCCGCGGGTGGTGGAGCGCCTGCGCGCGCTGGGCTACCCCGTCTACGTGACCGAGCTGCGCGACCTGGAGCACGTCCCCGCCGCCATCGAGCGGCTCGGGCGCCTGGCGGGCTCCGAGGCGGCGGCGGCCCAGGCGGCTGCGGCCTACCGCGCCCGGCGCGACGCCCTCGCCGCGCGCTACTCGGGCAAGCCGGCGGTGGGGGTTTTCTACCAGATCTGGGACAAGCCGCTGATGACCATCAATGGCGAGCATCTCATCAGCCGGGTGATGGAACTGTGCGGCGGGCGCAACGTGTTCGGCGACCTGCCGACGCTCACGCCCCATCTCAACGTCGAGCGCGTGATCGTCGCCAACCCCCAGGCCATCGTCGCCAGCGGCATGGGCGAGGCGCGGCCCGACTGGCTCGCCGACTGGCGCCGCTGGCCCGAGCTGGCGGCGGTGCGCAACGGCCACCTGTTCTTCGTGCCGTCGGATTTCCTGCAACGGCCGACGCCGCGGGTGCTCGACGGCGCGCAGATGCTGTGCGAGGCGCTGGACCGGGTGCGCGACGACCTGGCCCGTGCCGGCGGCGAGCGGCGGGCGCAGCGGTGAGCACCTTCCGCAGACGCGATGGCGTACCGGCGCCGGCGCGGGTCCGGGGGCGCGTGGCGCGTTGTTCGCGGCGACCCGGAAGCGCGCGGGCGTCGGCGATTCACCGCGGAGGACGCAGGGGACGCGGAGGAGAACGCGCTCAAGCTTCATGCGACGGCGGGCCTTGCCGAGGCGGGCGGCTCGAGTGAAGCGCATGCATGACTTCGGGTTGACCCGCCCATGACCGCCCGCGCGCTGATGATCCAGGGCTGCACGTCGGACGCCGGCAAGAGCGCGCTGGTGACCGGGCTCGGGCGCGTGCTGCGGCGGCGGGGGGTGGACGTGGCGCCGTTCAAGCCGCAGAACATGGCGCTGAACAGCGCGGTGACCGCCGACGGCGGCGAGATCGGCCGCGCCCAGGCGGTGCAGGCTCACGCCTGCGGGGTGGCGCCCACCACCGACATGAACCCGGTGCTGCTCAAGCCCAATACCGACGTCGGCGCCCAGGTGATCGTCCACGGCCGCGCCATCGGCACCATGGACGCCCTGGACTACCACGCCTACAAGGCCACCGCCCGGGCGGCGGTGCTGGAGTCGTTCGCGCGCCTCGCGCGGCGGCACGAGGTGGTGCTGGTGGAAGGCGCAGGCAGTCCCGCCGAGATCAATCTGCGCCAGAACGACATCGCCAACATGGGCTTCGCCGAGGCGGTGGACTGCCCGGTGGTGCTGATCGCCGACATCGACCGCGGCGGCGTGTTTGCGCACCTGGTGGGCACGCTGGAGCTGCTCTCGCCCTCCGAGCAGGCGCGGGTGCGGGGCATGGTGATCAACCGCTTCCGCGGCGACCTCGGGCTGCTCGCGCCGGGCCTCGACTGGCTGGAGCGGCGCACCGGCCGGCCGGTGTACGGCGTGCTGCCGTATCTCCAGGGCCTGCACCTGGAGGCGGAGGACGCGCTCCAGTCCCAGGAGGGCGAGCGCGCGGCGGCCGCGCTGCGCGTGGTGGTGCCCGCGCTGCCGCGCATCAGCAACGCCACCGACTTCGATCCGCTGCGTCTGCATTCGCAGGTGCGCTTCCGCTACGTCGGCCCCGGCGAAGCGCCGCCGCCGGCCGACCTGGTCATCCTGCCGGGCAGCAAGAGCGTGCGCGCCGACCTCGCCTGGCTGCGGGAGAACGGATGGGAAGCGGCGCTGCGGCGACACCTGCGTTACGGCGGCAAGCTGATCGGCATCTGCGGCGGCTTCCAGATGCTGGGCCGCGAGATCCGCGACCCGCGCGGCCTCGAGGGACCGGCCGGCGCAAGCCCCGGTTTCGGCCTGCTGGACCTGGAAACGACGCTGGCGCTCGAGAAGCAGCTGCGCAACGTGCGCGGCCGGCTGCTGCCGGGCGGCGTGGAGGTGCGCGGCTACGAGATCCACGCCGGCGTGAGCACCGGGGCGGCGCTGGCGCGGCCGGCGGCGGAGCTGGAAGGGCGCCCCGACGGCGCGTTGTCGAACGACGACCAGGTGCTGGGCACCTACCTCCACGGCGTGTTCGAGTCGCGCGCCGCCTGCGACGCGCTGCTGGCGTGGGCCGGTCTCGCGGCGCCGGCGACGCCGGACTACGGGCGCCTGCGGGAAGCCGGCATCGACCGCCTGGCCGACGCCATCGAAGCGCACCTCGACCTCGCCCGGCTGCTGGCGCTGGTGGGCGTCGACGCGGCGCGCCCGGCGCGGGTGAGCGCGTGAGAAGCCTCATCCTCGGCGGCGTGCGCTCCGGCAAGAGCCGGCTGGCGGAGCGGCTCGCGCGCGCGGGCGGCGGCGACGTGGTCTACGTCGCCACCGCCACCGCGGGCGACGACGAGATGCGCCGGCGCATCGACGAGCACCGCGCACGCCGGCCGGCGGGCTGGGTCACGGTCGAAGAGCCGATCCGGCTGGCCGACGCGCTGACGGGGCACGCGCACCCGGGCCGCTGCCTGCTGGTGGAGTGCTTGACGCTGTGGCTCACCAATTTGTTCTGCGCCGACGATCCCGCGCTGCCGGCACGCGAGCGCGCGGCGCTGCTGCGGGTGCTGCCGCGGCTCCCCGGGGTACTGATCCTGGTGAGCAACGAAACCAACCTGGGGGTGGTCCCCGTCGATCCGCTGTCGCGCCGCTTCTGCGAGGAGGCCGGCACGCTGCACCAGGAGCTCGCGGCGCTGTGCGACCGGGTGGTGCTGACGGTGGCGGGACTGCCCCACGTCCTGAAAGGAGATCCGCTGTGAGCGCTCCCTGGCTCTACACGCCCGCCGCACCGGTGGACGAAGCCGCCGCGCAGGCCGCGCTCGCCCGGCAGGCGCAGCTGACCAAGCCGCCCGGCGCGCTGGGGCGTCTGGAGGATCTGGCGGTGCGGCTCGCCGGCCTGCAGGGCCGCGAGCGTCCCGCGGTGGACCGCGTGCGCATCGTCGTCTTCGCCGCCGACCACGGCGTCGCCGCCGAGGGCGTGTCGGCGTTTCCGCAGGCGGTGACGATGGAGATGGTGAAGAACTTCGCTCGCGGCGGCGCGGCGATCTCGGTGCTGGCCCGCGCGCTGGGCGCGGAGCTGGAGGTGGTGGACGCGGGCACGCTGTGCGACCCGGGCCCGCTGCCGGGCGTGGTGTCGCACCGCGCCGGCGAGGGCACGGCCAACCTGGCGCGGGAACCGGCGATGACGCCGGGGCAGCTCACCGTCGCGCTGGAGGCGGGGCACGCGGCGGCGATGCGGGCGCGCGCCGCGGGTGCCGAGCTCTTCGTCGGCGGCGAGATGGGCATCGCCAACACCACCGCGGCGGCGGCGCTGGCGTGCGCGCTGCTGGACGAGTCGCCGGCGACGCTGGCGGGACCCGGCACCGGGCTGAACCCCGCGGGCGTGGCGCGCAAGGCGGCGGTGATCGAGCGGGCATTGACGTTGCACGGCGCGCCGCTGGCCGAGCCGGTGGAGGCGCTGCGGCGCCTCGGCGGCTTCGAGATCGCGGCACTGGCCGGCAGTTTCGTCACCTGCGCCCAGATCGGTCTGCCGGTGCTGGTGGACGGCTTCATCTGCGGCGCCGCCGCGCTGATGGCGGCGCGCCAGTGTCCGGGCGCCGCGCACTGGTTCCTTTATTCCCACGCCTCCGCCGAGCCCGGCCACCGGCGCATGCTGGCAGCGCTCGACGCGCGTCCCCTGCTGGACCTGGGGCTGCGGCTCGGCGAGGGCAGCGGCGCGGCGTTGGCGGTGCCGCTGCTGCGTCTCGCCTGCGCGCTGCACGCGGAGATGGCCACGTTCGCCGAAGCCGGCGTTTCCGGGAAGAGCGAGCCGTGAGCGCTGCCGCCGGCTGCATCGACCTGCTCCGCCACGGCGAGGCCGCCGGCGGGCGGCGCTACCGCGGAAGCACGGACGATCCCCTCACGGCCACCGGCTGGGAGCAGATGCGGTCGGCGGTGGCAGGGGGCGCGTGGGATTGCATCGTCAGTTCGCCGCTCTCCCGCTGCCGGGCGTTCGCCGAGGCGCTGGCGGCCGAGCGCGGGATCGATCTGGCGGTCGACGCGCGGCTTCGGGAGATGGGCTTCGGCTGCTGGGAGGGGCGCAGCGCCGAGGAGCTGATGCGCGACGAGCGCGACGCGCTGCTGCGCTTCTGGGCCGACCCGGTCGCCAACGCGCCGCCGGACGGCGAGCCGCTGGTGGAAGTGGCGCGGCGCGTGCTGGAAGCGTGGCACGAGCACGCCGCCCGGACGGCCGGCGCGCGGGTGCTGATGGTGAGCCACGGCGGGCCCATCCGCGTGATCCTCGGCCATCTCGCAGGCGTCCCGGACTCCGCGCTGATCACGCTTCCCGTGCCGCTCGCGAGCCTGCATCGGATCGAGCTGGGCGACGGCCGCCCTCAGGCCGTCCCCCGGCGGACGGAATGCGCGTGACGAGGGGCAGTACCGGCTCCTCGCCGCGTCGCTCGCCAAGCCCCGGCGCGGCGCAGTGATGCCGAAACGTCCCGCCCTCGAACCGTTCCTGATCGCGGTCCAGTTCCTTACCCGCCTGCCGGTGGCGCGGGGCGGCTGGTCGCCGCAGGACGTGGGCCGCTCGCTGGCCTACTACCCGGCGGTGGGGCTGCTGCTGGGCATCGTCCTGGCCGCGCTGGCGTGGCTGCTGGGGGATGCGCGCAGCACCGTCGCCGCGGCGGTGATCCTGGCAGTCTGGGTTCTCGCCACCGGCGCACTGCACCTGGACGGTCTCGCCGACAGCGCCGACGCCTGGCTCGGCGGCTTCGGCGACCGGGAGCGCACGCTCGCCATCATGAAGGACCCCCACCGCGGCGTGGCGGCGATCGTCGCCGTGGCGCTGGTGCTGATCATCAAGTTCGCCGCGCTGGAGGCGCTGCTGCATGCGCAAGCCTGGCCCGCGCTGCTGGTGGCGCCGCTGCTGGGCCGCGCGTCGGCGCCGCTGCTGTTTCTGACCACCGACTACGTGCGGCCGGGCGGATTGGGCTCGGCGATGGCCGAGCACCTGCCGCGAGCGGCGGCGATCTGGGCGGTGGCGGTGGCGGCGGTGATCACGATCATCCCGCCCGGCGGCATTGCCATGCTGTTGGCCGGCG
Source organism: Pseudomonadota bacterium (assembly GCA_049322755.1). Classification (GTDB taxonomy): domain Bacteria; phylum Pseudomonadota; class Gammaproteobacteria; order Burkholderiales; family UBA6910; genus DATIUV01. The sequence goes on from JBMOQX010000047.1 coordinate 62,574, forward strand.
CGATTGCGTTCGCGGGCCTGAGGGCGCTGATGGTGAAACGCATCGGCGGCGCCACCGGCGACACCGCCGGTGCCGCCGTCGAGCTGACCGAGGCCGCGGCGCTCGTGGCGGCCGCCATCGCGCTCTCCTGACCGTGCCCGACGCCGCGCTCCCGGTGGCTTTCGACCTCGCGCTGCGCGACGGCGCGCTGATCCTCGACCTCGGCGAGCCGCGACGCCTGCTCTCCAGCGCGCCGTACCGCGGCGGCCTGACGCGCAGCCGCTGGTGGATCAACCACCATGTGCGGCTCGACTTCTGCGACGACGCCGTCGACGCCTGGATCGGCCGCCGGCTGGCGGCGCTGCAGCTGCCGGCCCGGGCGACGACCGCGTGCCTGACGGCGGCGTACGTCGAGCAGCACGGCCGCGCCACCATCGCGTCCGGAGCGGTGCGCGCCCACGCCGTGGTGACGGCAGGCCTGTCGAACCTCTCGTCCGCGGGCCTCACGCCGCCGTGGCGCCGGGCCGGCGCCTCCCACACCATCAACGCCTGCGTCCTGGTGGAAGCGTCGCTGCCCGACGCCGCGCTGGTGGAGCTGGTGCAGATCGTCACCGAGACCAAGACCCGCCTGCTGACCGGCAGCGTCACCGCCGACGGCCACCCCGCCACCGGCACCAGCACCGACACCGTCACCGTGGTCGAACTCGGCGGTCCCGCGAGCCGCTACTCCGGCGCCGTCACCGACGCGGGTCACGCCGCGGCGCGGGCGTTCGAAGACGCTTACCTCCGGGCCAGGGCAGCGCGCGGTGAGCAGTGAACGCACGGAGCGGACTGCGGGCGCCGCGGCAGGTGTCGCCGCCGCGCTGCTCGCGCTCGCCTGCGCCGCCGCCGGCGCGGCGGAGGTCGTCGTCATCGACGACGAGGGGCGCGAGATCCGGCTCGCGGCGCCGGCGCAGCGCATCGTCAGCCTGGCGCCCCACGTCACCGAGCTGCTGTTCGCCGCCGGTGCGGGGGAGCGCATCGTCGGCACGCTGGACTACAGCGATTACCCGGCGCAGGCGAAGCGCATCCCGCGCATCGGCAGCTCCGAGGCGATCCAGTTCGAGAAGCTGGTGGCCCTGCAGCCCGACCTGGTGATCGGCTGGTCGAGCGGCAACGGCCCGCGCACACTGCCGCGCCTGCGGGCGCTTGGGCTTACCGTGTTCGCCAGCGAGATCCGCACCGTCGGCCAGATCCCGGAGACGCTGGAGCGGCTGGGCCGCATAGCCGGCACCGGGGCCGAAGGAGAACGGGCCGCCGCGGAGTTCCGCGCCCGGCTGGCAGCGCTGGAGGCCGCGTACCGCGACCGCCCCCAGGTCAGCGTGTTCTACCAGATCTGGAACCCGCCGCTGATGACGGTGAACGGCGACCATCTCATCAGCCGTGCGATCGAGATCTGCAGCGGGCGCAACGTGTTCGCCGGCCTGCCGATGCTCACGCCCCACGTCAGCGTCGAGGCGGTGGTGGCCGCCGACCCGCAGATCATCATCGGCGGCAGCGTCGGCGGCCAGCGCCCGGCGTGGCTCGACGAGTGGCGCCGCTACCGGCAGATGCAGGCGGTGATCAACGGCCACCTCGACGTGGTGCCCGCCGACCTCCTGCACCGTCCCACCCCGCGCTTCGTCGACGGCGTCGCCCGGCTCTGCGAGGCGCTGGAGCGGGTGCGGGTCAACGGCGGGGGCAGGGACAAGCCGGCGGGGCGGGCGCCGTCGAAGTAAACGGCGCGCCGCGCAGTCCCCCATTTGCTTCACTCCAAGCAGTTCACCTTTCTGCTGGACGTCCTTGGGCACTGGCAGGTTTCAGCGAAGCGGCCGTCGCGGCTGCGTCGAGCAAGTCAGCGCCCGGAGCTAACGCGGCGTAGGAAGCCACCAATGACCCAGCGCGGAAGTGCGGCACCCGATCCATCGGGCTGACCACTCCGCGACCGCCGCGATTCAGGACGTGGGTGTAGACCATCGTCGTCGACACGTCGGCGTGTCCCAGAAGCTCCTGCACCGTACGGATGTCGTAGCCGGACTCCAGCAGGTGCGTGGCAAAGCAGTGCCGCCTATGCCGACATCGGCATAGGCGGCACTATGCCGCGTGCCGGACTATGCCGAGTCTGAGGATGTAGGCTGTTCAGGCTGTGCACTTGGCGTGCGGTTGCTCGGCATAGTTTGATCTCCTTTCCGGGGCATTGTGCCCATATGGGAGG
>JBMOQX010000048.1:0-4093 GCA_049322755.1 Pseudomonadota bacterium
CACGGCCGACGAGGTCCTCGGCCAGATCGAGGACGCGGGCGAAGTCGCCCTGCACGTCCACGCCGAAGTGAGCGCCGATCAGGTGGAACACATCGCCACCATCGCCGGTGGCGCGGTCGGTCCACAGCCCCGCCTTGTCGCCGTCGAGCACGACTTCCAGGCTGTCGCCCGGGCTGCCGAGCACGTCGCCGATGACGAACTTGCCGCGGCGCTTCTTTCCAGCGGGGAACAGGGTGAACAGCACCGACTCCAGCCTCGCGAGCAGCGCGGCGCGCACGGCCTCGCGGCGTTCGGACGCCGGGATCTCGGGCGCGGGTGCGGTGTCATTGAAGTCCAGCATCCGACTCCTCCTCGTGCCCTGCGTCGGCCGTGAGCAGGGCTTGACGTTCCTCCATCCACGCCATCAGTTCGGAGAGCTTGAAACGCAGCAGCTTGCCCACCCGGTAGTGCGGCAGGCCGAGACGTCGGCGCTCCTTCGCGTGCGTGAGCCAGTAGTGCGGCAGATTGAGCGCCAGTGCCGCCTCGCGTGCGTCGATCAGGCGCTCCCCGAGCACCGGGTGCAGTGGTCTGTCGGTCATGCCGCAGCCCTCCAGCACCGGTCCTGCCACGGACACATCCGGCACTCGACATGGGTGGGATCGGCGAAGGCGCGTGGAAGCAGTTCGCCCGCCTTGGTGGCCGTGATGACCTTCACGGCCCGGTCGGACATGCGCTGCGCCAACGCCGCATCGAACGGCACCAGCTCGGCGTGGATCTCCATGGTGTCGGCGTTCACCGCCGTGAACAGGGCCGGGTGCGCGTGCAGTTCGAGATAGGCCTGGTAGAGCGCCACTTGCGCGGCGTAGACCGGGCGGGCAGACGCGAGCCGGTGCTTCTCCAGTTCCCGCCACGACTTGGCGCTCAAGGCTTTGTTCTCCCACAGCGCCGGGTAGCCGGAACCGAAGCCCAGGTCGGGCCCGGCGACGAGCACGCCATCGACGTGGCCCTGCAGGCGCCCGTCCAGCGCCGAGAAGCCGAATTGCTCCCCCGCGTCGTTACGCGTGCGCAGATCGAAGCCCGCCGCGCGCAGCCATCCGACCATGCAGTCCTCGATGAGGTGGCCGCGCTCGAAGACGCGCAGCAGGCGGCCGTCGGTCTCGCGACCCGGATCGACCGGGGCGTCGGCGAACTCGTACTGCAGCGCGCGCTCGCAGGCGGCCCCGAGGCGCGAGGCGCCCAGGTACGCGCGGCGAGGCTGCGCCGCGCGAGACTGCTGCAGCCCGGCGTCGATCAGCGCCGTGATCTGACCCGACAGGCTCTTGGAGGCGTTGAAGTCCATCATCGCCGCGCCTCCTTGGGTGCTGCCGTGCGTGCCGTCTGCGCTTGAGCCTTCGGCTCCTCCCACGGCAGATCGTCCTCGAGGTCGGCGAAGGGGTCGGACACCGGGTCTTTCAAGCCCCGCACCGGCGGATACTTGGTCGCCTCGTGGTGCTCGACCATCGCCTCCGTGTAGCAGGTGACGATGGCGTCGATCACCTGGAGCGCCTCGGCCTCGGAATACTCGCCCAGCGGCTTGGCAAAGCCGATCTCGCCCGCGACCTCGCCGAAGGCCTTGAGGCACTTCTTCATCGCGGCCAGTTCGACGTCAGACGGGTCGATCATGGCCACCTCCGTCTTGGGCGTGCGTCCTTCCTGCACCCGCAGCCACTGACCGTAGAGCGCGTGAAACGCCTCCTGGCAACGCCGCGAGCAGAACACCCAGTCGATCGGATAGCGCCGGGCATCGCCCACCGGATGCCGGAGGTCCGAGTGGCCGTAGCCGCGCGCCTGTCGTTTGCAGACCCAGCACTTGCCGCTCATTGCATTCGCTCTCGCCTTCGGCTTCGCGAAACTTCGCTTCGCTCGTTTTCATCGCCCCTCCTCTCACTGCGCCCAGGCCGGCTTGCCCGGCACGGCGGGGGGTTGCGGGGCGGCTGGCGCAGACATCGCACGGGGCGGGGTGACCGCCGCCGGCGCACCGCTGGAACCACTGCCGGGGTTCTTCGGCGGCAGCCCCATCAGGCGGACGTAGTCCGGGTGGTCGGGCTCGACGGCGTTTCGGATGACGTTCTTCAAGTCGCCGCGGCCGTCCTTCTCGATGTCGATGCGGGCGAGGAACTCGATGCCGTCGAGCTCGTGGAAGCCCTGGATGCGCCGCGCGGCGGCGGCCTGCGGGCTCATGTCCTGGGGATGGACATTGCGGGCGGAATTGAGCACGGCGCGCACGAAGCTGCGCCCCATCTGGCCCCAGGTCGGGCCCTTCGGGGAATGCAGGCCGATGTTGCTCCAGAGCTTGCGACGGGCGTACTCGCCCTCCAGCACCACGAACTCGGCCGCCAGATACACCGAGCCGGACTCGAAGCTTTGGGTGGCATAGCCGCCGGTCCAACCCTGGGCCGGGTCATCAAAGCCCCCGGGCTTGAGCGTCATGCGCACGCGGGCGAGCGTGCCCTTGGGGATGAGGTCGAAGTGCTGCTGCTGTTCGGCGTCGTTGAAATCGCACCAATCTGACATGGCTTACTCCTTGGATGCAGTGGGGGATGGCGGGATTCGGGTGGCAGCGGCGCACTTGTCGATCAGCGCGCGCAGGTTCGGCGGCTCCAGCAACTCGAGCTGGCCGCTTCGGTCCTTGGCCGGATAGCCGTAGGGGTTCAGGGTGTGGGTGACGAAGGCGCGGTAGGCGCTGCCGTCCTCGGCCTTGATCTCGGCCAAGGTGACGACTTCATCGACGATGCCGGGCAACTCGGCTGCGGTCTTGGCGCCCTCGATCTGCGGCACGAACACCCTGCGGTTGAAGTCGTCCAAGCGCTCGTCGAGGATGGCGACGAACACGACGTGCTTGCCGCGCGCGTGCTGCAGGTGGGTCAGCGCCCCGATGAGTTCCGAACCGAGCAGGCCGTAGGCGCCCCGGGTGTCGGGCTTGCCGGTGCGCTCGCTGTAGGCTTGCGGCTGGGTCTTGGCCCAGACGAGCGCCAGGCGCGCGAGTACCGTGATCGAGTCGACGAAGTAGGTGTCGTACTTGGCGAGTTGCGCCGGGTCGCCGTAGCACTCGCAGACGTGCCGGTAGTGCGCCTCGGAAAACGGCGCGTCCGCAGGCAGCGCCGGGTTTGGGCCGGCCAGGAACACCACGAGATCGCGGAACTCCGGCCAGGTGGTCGGGCGCACGCAGTCGCCGCGCCAGTCCTTGACCGCGAGATCCCCGGCCTCGAGGTCGACGAACAGGGTCGATCCTTCCGGCAGCGTCTTGAGCTGACTGGTCTTGCCGATGCCGCTCTTGCCCAGCAGCACGAGCTTGACGCCTTTCTTCTCGCGCAGCCGCTGGTCGGCGGTGATGATGGGAAGGGCCATCACGCCACCTCCTTCAGCACTTCAGCGACGGCGGGGTTCCAGAGGATCTGGTAGCCGCTGTGCCCGTTGCGCGAGTACGGCATGGCTTCGGCCCAAGCCTCGCCGGCTTCGGTCAGTTCCCACTCGTCCCGCTCGTTTCGCAACTGCAGGCCGTGGTGGGCCAGGCGCTGGTTGGTGGCCTTGGCCGACAGGCCCAGCAGCCTGCCCAGCTGGGTGGCGTTGAGCGAGCAGATCGCCTCGTTCGCGGCAGTGTCCCTGGCAGGAAGGGCGCGGCGCAGCGTCTCGACCGCCAGGCCCGTGTTCTCCTGGATGCAGGTGAGCGTGGCCACCATCGCGATGCCGGGTTTGACCCCCGGCACCTTGGCCACGGCCTCGCCGATCAGCAGGATCGAGCACACACGGTCTTGGGTCGGGGCAGGCAGGGCCGGTGTTCCGGACAGCACGTAGCGACCCGTCTTGCGGATCGCCGGCAGCACCTCGTGTGTCACCCAGCGCTTGAAGCGCTTGGCCTCGCGCTTGCGGCTGCCGAGGACCAGGCTGTACAGCCCGGGCTCGTTGACGACGTTGACCTGGTCATTGCCGCGCGAGATGCCCTGAATTGAGATCAGGGCTTGCTCGTCAGGGTCCAGTCGCGCCAGGGCGCGGGTGGTGTTCGGCAGTTCAAGAACCGCGCACACATCCGCCGCGACGAACCACGGTTCGCCTTGGGCATCCGTGACGACCCGGA
>JBMOQX010000049.1:0-59048 GCA_049322755.1 Pseudomonadota bacterium
CCTCCCATATGGGCACAATGCCCCGGAAAGGAGATCAAACTATGCCGAGCAACCGCACGCCAAGTGCACAGCCTGAACAGCCTACATCCTCAGACTCGGCATAGTCCGGCACGCGGCATAGTGCCGCAACGTGTGCACCGAAACGGGCTTGGGAATGCCCGCCTCCTCCACCGCCCGCTTGAGCCCGCGCTGCACGCGCTGCTCTTACAGGTGATGACGGCGCCGAACGCCGGTGCGCGGATCGACGGCGAGCTCCGGCGCCGGGAAGACCCAGTGCCAGGACCACGCCTCCGGCGCGCGCGGGTACTTCTTCGCCAGCGCATCGGGAAGCCGGACGCCGGGACGGCCGGCGGCGCGATCCCGGGTCCACAGCGCGCGCGAGCGGGCCAGCTGATCGCGCAGGGCCGGCACCAGTGCATCGGGCAGCATCACTACGCGGTCCTTGCCGCCCTTCCCTTCCCGCACGACGATCGCGCGCCGGTCGAAATCGACGTCCTTGACCCGCAGCCTCAGGCCCTCCATGAGCCGCATCCTGGTGCCGTACAGCAGCCGGCACACCAGCGCCACCTCCCCGTCCAGGCGCACGAAAACTGCTTCGACCTCCTGCTGGGTGAGCACGACGGGCACCCGCCGCCGGCCCTGCGGCCGGCCGATATCAGTCATCCAGGGCAGCTCGATTTGGAGCACTTCCTTGTACAGGAACAGCAGCGCGGAAAGCGCTTGCCGGTGGGTCGATGCGGAAACCCCGCGGGTGTCGGCCAGATAGGTGAGAAACGCCTCCACCTCGGCCCGTCCCATTTCCGCCGGATGCCGCAGTTTGTTCCAGCGGATGAAGAACTTAACCCAGTAGACGTAGGCCCGCTCCGTTCGTATGCTGTAGTGCCGATAGCGGATCTGTTCCCGGCGGACCCGGTCCAGCAGCCGGGCGGGTTTCGCGGAATCCGCGCTGCCAAGTTTGACAGTTTTGTTAATACTGTTCATGCATACAGCATAGAGCGCCCAAGGCCATGATGCAAGGGGATAACCAGGGGAAGCACAAGGCGGTGTTATCCGTCATGCCGATGTGTTATCCAGCACTTTTGCTGTCTAAATCGAGTTAGGCGCAGTGGAGGGCCAATGAGCACAAGCAAACAAAAACTACCGAGGCTGCTTGCGGTTGGTTTTGTTGTGGCGGGGGTTGCCTCCCTTGGAGGCTTGGGGTTCATGATTACAAAGGCCATCGAGATGGTTAGTTCTGGCCGTGGACTTGAAACCTACCACACGTTTTGGCTTGTTGAGTTCAATTGGTTTGGCTTTCTTATCCTGTTGGCGGCAATCGCCGTCGCCCTCGTCATTGGGCTTGTGCTCCGCTATCGCGAGCACCTGCTTTGGCGATCGCTGGAGAAAAAATATGGGTCTCGCAAAGATAACGCCTAACCCGCGCTTCGAGCGGGACCGTCCAACAGCGGGCTTCGCCCGCTCCCGGCCGGCCCCTCAAGCTTCACGTTGAGGCTGTACAAAAAGTCTCTCACCCTGTCCTCGCGTGCGCCCGCCATGCGTTACTCTGTGGAAGCCCCCTTCACGGAGAACGACCCGATGGCGCGCTACAAAGTTGGTCGACCGCAGCCCGCGCTTTCTGCCGATCGTGCTCGAGGCGCAGCTCACCCCCGGCCGCTTCGAGCATGCGCTGGACGTGCTCATCGACACCGAGATCGACCTCGCGCCCCTGGGCGCGCGCTTTGCCAACGACGCCACCGGCGCCCCCGCCTACGACCCGGCGGTGATGCTCAAGATCGTGCTGATCGCCTACAGCCGCGGCATCGTCTCCAGCCGCGCCATCGAGCGGCTGTGCCGCGAGAACGTGCTGTTCATGGCCATCTCCGGCGACAGCGCCCCGCGCTTCACCACCATCGCCGCCTTCGTGCGCGAGCTGGGCGATGAAGTGACGCCGATCCTCACCCGGGTGCTGCTCGCCTGCGACCGGCTGGGGCTCATCGGCCGGCAGATGTTCGCCATCGACGGGGTGACGCTGCCCGGCAACGCCGACAAGAGGCGGAGCGGGACCCACGCCGAGCTGCGCCGCGAGGCCGAGAAGATGGAGGCGGCGGTGGCTGGGCGCGCACCGCGCCCAGGACGAGGGCGCGCCGGTCGAAGCCGACCCGGCCCGGGAGGCCGCCCATCTCGAGCGGCTGCGCGCGTCCGCGCGTTCGTGGCCGCCAACGAGGAACGCCGCTCGGCCAGGGGTGCGCTGCGCAAGAGCAACCTCACCGACAACGACAGCGCCAAGATGGCCACTGCCAAGGGGGTGCTGCAGGGCTACACCGCGGTGGCGGCGGTGGACGCGAACACGCAGATCATCGTCGCGGCGCAGGCGCACGGCTCCGGGAGCGAGCAGAGCGTGCCGCTACCGATGGTGCAGGCCACCACGGGCGTGCGTACCGAGCAGACGCTGGTGACGGCGGACGCGGGCTACCGCAGCGAGGAGAACCTCGCGCAACTGCACGCGCAGGGCGTGCCGGCGCTCATCGCCGATCCCCTCATGCGTCGGCGCGACGAACGCTTCAAGGATCAGGCGAAGTACAAGGCGCTGCCCGATGCGCTGTGGGACAAGTCGGGTGCGGCCAAGAGCGACCGAGGCCCGTTCAAGCCGCGCGAGTTCCGCTTCGACCCGGGCACGCGAACCTGCATCTGCCCCGCCGGCAAGCAGCTCTACTCGACCGGGAGCCGGTGCAGCACCAACGGCCGAGTGCATCAGAAGTTCCAGGGCGCCAAGCGCGACTGCCTGCCCTGCCCGCTGCGCGCGCGCTGCCTGCGCCACCCCGAGCGCACGCCCACGCGCCAGGTGGCGTTCTTCGCGAAGAACCAGGCCTCGCCGCTGCCGTTCAGCGAGCGGATGAAGGCGGCCATCGACAGCGCGCGCGGGCGCGCGCTCTACGGCCCAAGGATCGCCACCGTGGAGCCGGTGTTCGCCAACCTCCGGCACAACAAGCGCCCGGACCGGTTCACGCTGCGATCGCGGGCGAAGGTGAACACGCAATGGCCCCTGTACTGCCTGGTTCACAACATCGAGAAGCTGGCGCACCATGGGTACGCGGGATAGGCCGGCGCGGGGCTAGGCACTGCGGCCCCGCTGAGCGCGGCCGAGCGATCGAATCCCAGCGACGGGGCAAGACGATGAAGAACGAGATCACCGTGATGCGACAGCCCGTTCTCCGCCGGCTCGGCGGAGGGGTTTTTTGTACAGCTTCGTTAGGCGTCTAATGGCGGATTCAACCAGGCTACGCAGATCGTAGCTATGAGGAAGATCATGAGTGAGGCGACTCATCGGACGTCCGCGTTCCCCTCCAGGGTCAAGCATTCGGTGACGCGGGTCCTCATGGAAGTTCGGCGTGCAGGATTGTGTGCAGTGCTGGTGCTTGCGAATCTTCCCGTCATCGCTCTTGCCCAATCGTCATGCCCTGGAATTCACGTGAAGATTCTGGACATCAGAAACAGCACTGGGGCGGTAGCTTGCGCGCTTTTCGAAGCGCCAAAGGGCTTTCCCACTGAGTTTCTGCACTCAGCAACCAATATCATGATAATAAAAGTTCGGGATACGCAGGCGCGCTGCGACTTCGAAGACATCCCGCCGGGAACGTATGCGTTGGCCGTCATTCATGATGAAAATATGAACGGCAAGCTTGACACCAACTTTCTGGGGATCCCGAGGGAAGGCTACGGTTTTTCAAACGACGCAAAAGCCTTGATGGGTGCGCCTTCGTTCGATGCCGCCAGCTTTCCGTACGATGGGCGAAACTTAGATCTGACGATCAGCCTGAATTACTGAGCGAAGTATACGTCCCAGAGTCCGTCGTCGACCTCCTCGAGGCCCGCATTCCCCACCCTCTGACGGCAAGGAGATCGCAGATGGATGGAAAGGCGGTAGTGACCGACGCCCGGTGTGGGGCGTGGCGGTTGACGGGGTTATCGGACCCGGGGGCCGCCCCCCGCGGTCCATCCACCGATAACCCCCGTGCGCCCAGGGTCATGGCACCGCGAGCGGGCCCGTATTGAGTTCGCGCGGCAGTGGTCTATGCTCAGGCCAGCATGACAGCGAATCCCCCCGCCCACGTGCGGGACCTGGTGGCCTCGCTTTACCGCACCGACTCCCGCCGCGTCCTCGCCACGCTGATCCGCCTGCTGGGCGACTTCGATCTCGCCGAGGAAGGGCTGCACGACGCCTTCGCCGCGGCGCTGGAGCAATGGCCGCGGGAGGGCGTGCCCGGCAACCCGCGCGCGTGGCTGGTCTCCACCGGGCGCTTCAAGGCGATCGACCGCATCCGCCGCCGGGCGCGCTTCGACACCTCGCTCGACGACGTCGCCGAGCACCTCGCCGCGGTGCCGGGCCCGGAAGCGACCTGGGGCGAAAACGAGGGCCTGGAGGACGACCGCCTGCGCCTGATCTTCACCTGCTGCCACCCGGCGCTGGCGCCGGACGCCCAGGTGGCGCTCACGCTGCGCGAGGTCTGCGGCCTCACCACCGAGGAGATCGCCAGCGCGTTCCTGACCGCCGCGCCGACGCTGGCGCAGCGCATCGTGCGCGCGAAGGCCAAGATCCGCGACGCCGGCATTCCCTACGAGGTGCCCGGCCGCGCCGAGCTGCAGGAGCGGCTCGACAGCGTGCTGCGGGTGATCTACCTGGTGTTCAACGAAGGCTACCTGGCCTCCTCCGGGGACACGCTGGTGCGCCACGACCTTTCGGGCGAGGCGATCCGCCTGGGACGGCTGCTGGTGGAGCTGATGCCCGAGCCCGAGGCGCTGGGCCTGCTGGCGCTGATGCTGCTGCACGAATCGCGGCGCGCGGCGCGCGTCTCGCCGGACGGCGACCTGGTGCTGCTGGAAGAGCAGGACCGGTCGCTGTGGGACCGGGACCAGATCGCCGAGGGTGTGGCGCTGGTGGAGCGGGCGCTGGCGTCGCGGCGCTTCGGTCCCTACACGCTGCAGGCGGCGATCTCCGCGGTGCACGCCGAGGCGCGTACGGCCGCGGCCACCGACTGGGCGCAGATCGTCGGACTCTACGACGTGCTGCTGCGCATCGAGGCTTCCCCGGTGGTGGCGCTCAACCGCGCCGTGGCCGTGGCGATGCGCGACGGGCCGGAAGCCGGCCTGGCGCTGGTGGATGAATTGCTCGCCCGCGGCGACCTGGCGGACTACCGTCTCGCCCATGCGGCGCGCGCGGATTTCTGCCGGCGGCTGGGTCGCACCGGCGAGGCGCGCGCCGCCTACGAGCGCGCCCTCGGCCTCACCCGGCAGGGGCCGGAGCGCCGGTTTCTGGAGCGGCGCCTGGCGGAGCTGCCGCCGTGAGCGCGTGCGGCGGCCCGACGCGGCGCTGTCGAATTGGCTGCCGCCCGTTCGACCAGGCGGTAAGAGCAAGCCCCTCAACCCGCAGAAGGAGAGACCGATGAAGTTCCTTTGCCTGATCTGTGCCGAAACCGTGATGGAATACATGCCGCCGGAAGAGGCCGCCGCGCAATTCGAGGAATACCGCGCCCTGATCGAGGATCTGACGCGAAGCGGCCACTACGTCGGCTGCAACCGGCTGCAACCCCGGGAAACCGCGGTCACCGTGCGCGTACGCAACGGCAAGGCCACCACCACGGACGGCCCGTTCGCCGAGACCAAGGAGCAGCTCGGCGGCTATTTCGTGCTCGAGGCCCGGGACATGGCGGAGGCCCTGCGCATCGCCGCCCGCATTCCCGGCGCCCGCTACGGCAGCGTCGAGGTGCGGCCGGTCGCCGACGACGAGGCGACGCTGCGGCTGCTGGAGGCCGGCGCCGCCGCAACGCCGGCGTAGCGGTTCGCTGCAAAGCGCAGCGGACTTGCGCGTTTCAGCGTTCCGGCGCAGGCCGGAATCCGGCACCCGGCCCGGCATTTCGGATTCCGGGAACCGCCTCGCGGCCGCACAATGGCGCCCGGGCGGGCGCCGGCGGGAAAATTCAGGCATACCCGCAGGCGCCCCGAACCTATGAGAGGATATTGCGATGAAATACGTCTGCCTGGTATACCTTGCGGAGGATCAGCTCCACGCCATCCCCGACAGCGACTGCATGGCCTTCGGCGAGGAAATCAGGGCGAGCGGCCACCGCCTCGGCGGCGAGGCGCTCGAGCCGGTGCACACCGCCACCACCGTGCGCGTGAGGAACGGCAAGGTGGCGGTCACCGACGGGCCTTTCGCCGAGACCAAGGAGCAGCTGGCCGGCTTCTACCTGATCGACGCCCGGGACCTGAACGAGGCGATCCAGGTGGCCTCCCGCATCCCTCCGGCGCGCACCGGCAGCATCGAGGTGCGGCCGGTGCGGAAGCTGAACGCGGCGCCGGCCCGCGCGCTGAAATCCGGCGGCGGAGAGGGTTGACGGCGACGGCCGCCGCAGGCCTGGGCGAGAACGCGGGTAGAATAGCGGCCTTCGCAACGGCAAGCGGTTTGCTGCCGCCGGCAACCGCGGCCCTCCCGCGTTGAGACTCCGCATGGACCGCGTCTCGCCCATTCCACCACCCGTGGTCATCTCGGTCGCCGGGCTGACCAAGACCTACGCCTCCGGCCTGACGGCGCTCAAGCGCGTCGACCTGGAGATCCGCCGCGGCGAGATCTTCGCGCTGCTGGGCCCCAACGGCGCCGGCAAGACGACGCTCATCAGCATCATCTGCGGCATCGTCACGCCCACGTCGGGGCAGGTGCTCGTGGACGGCCACGATATCCGGCGCGACTACCGCGAAACGCGCTCGCGCATCGGGCTGGTGCCGCAGGAGCTGCACACCGACATGTTCGAGACGGTCTGGAACACGGTGTCGTTCAGCCGCGGGCTGTTCGGGCGGGCGCCGGACCCGGCCTTCCTGGAACGGGTGCTGCGCGACCTGTCGCTGTGGGACAAGCGCCGCGACAGGATCATGACGCTCTCGGGCGGCATGAAGCGCCGGGTGCTGATCGCCAAGGCGCTGGCGCACGAGCCGGAGGTGCTGTTCCTGGACGAGCCCACCGCGGGCGTCGACGTGGAGCTGCGCCGCGAAATGTGGAGCCTGGTGCGGCGCCTGCGCGCGAGCGGCGTCACCATCATCCTCACCACCCACTACATCGAGGAGGCCGAGGAGATGGCCGAGCGCATCGGCGTGATCCGCCGCGGCGAGCTGGTGGTCGTGGAGGAGACGGCCGCGCTGATGAAGCAGCTCGGCAAGAAGCAGCTGACGCTGCACCTGGAGCAGCCGATGGCGACGATCCCCGCCGGCCTGGGCGAGTGGGACCTGGTGCTCGCCAACGGCGGCAGCGAGCTCGAATACACGTTCCTCGCCAGCGAGGAGGGTCGCACCATCCCGGCGCTGCTGCGGCGCATCGGCGAGCTGGGCATCGCCTACCGCGACCTCAACACCCGCCAGAGCTCGCTGGAGGAGATTTTCGTGAGCCTGGTGAGCGAACGCTCATGAGCGCCGCGGCCGGCATGCCGGCGTTCAACCGCCGCGGGGTCCTGGCGATCTACCGGTTCGAGATGTCGCGGGCGCGGCGCACCCTGTGGCAGAGCCTGGTGACGCCGGTGATCACCACGTCGCTCTACTTCATCGTGTTCGGCGCCGCGGTCGGCTCGCGCATGAGCGAGATCGGCGGCGTTCCCTACGGCGCGTTCATCGTGCCGGGGCTGATCATGCTCTCGCTGTTCACCGAGAGCCTGTCCAACGCCGCCTTCGGCATCTACCTGCCGCGCTTCACCGGCACCATCTACGAGGTGCTCTCGGCGCCGGTGTCGCCGTTCGAGATGGTGCTGGGCTATGTCGGCGCGGCGGCCACCAAGTCGGTGATCCTGGGCCTGCTGATCCTGGCCACCGCGCACCTGTTCGTGCCGCTCACGATCCTGCATCCGCTGTGGATGGCGGCTTTCCTGGTGCTCACCGCCGCCACCTTCAGCCTGTTCGGCTTCGCCATCGGCATCTGGGCCAAGGGCTTCGAGCAGCTGCAGTTCATCCCGATGCTGGTGATCACGCCGCTCACCTTCCTCGGCGGCGCGTTCTATTCGATCGACATGCTGCCGCCCGCGTGGCGCGCGTTCAGCCTGTTCAACCCGGTGGTCTACCTGATCAACGGCTTCCGCTGGACCTTTTTCGGCACCGCGGACGTGGCGGTGGGCGTGAGCCTGGCGATGACGCTGGGCTTTTTCCTGCTGTGCCTGGGGCTGGTATGGTGGATTTTCCGCACGGGGTACCGGCTCAAGAGCTGACGGGATTTTCTGCCGGGCGTGTCGATTTCGGCGCCGGTTGCTCGACCAGGATCGACACAACCCCTGCTCGGAACGGAGCGATGAAACGCATGACTTCCCACCCATCGCCGGGGCGGCGCGCAGCGATCCGCCTCACCCGCCGCTACGGCGCACCGCCGCAGCGGGTGTTCGACGCCTGGCTCGACCCCGCGGTCGCCCACCGCTGGCTGTTCGCCACCGCGACGCGCCCGCTGGCGCAGGCCGAGATCGACCCCCGGGTGGCGGGCGCCTTCCGCCTCGTGGACCGGCGGCCCGGCGTCACGGTGGAGCACACCGGCCGCTACCTCGCGATCGTCCCGCACCGCCACCTCGCGTTCACGCTCTCCAGCGACGGCGGCCGCGCGGGGGCCCCCACGCGCGTGACGGTGGACATCGCGCCGCTCGCCCGCGGATGCGAACTGACGCTGACCCACGAAGATCTGCCGCCCGGCATGGCGGACCGCGCCGAGGCGCGCTGGACCGGCATCCTGTACGGGCTGGGCGTGACGCTCGATGGCGGGCTGCCGACGCCGGCTTCCCGCCGGCGTGTCGATCCGGCACTTGCCCGAACGACCAACGGAAAACGCGGGGCCGGCGGTGCGGCGCCGCGCATCCCCAACCCCAAGGAGGCGCCATGCACGTCCAGCCCTACCTGTTTTTCGACGGCCGCTGCGAAGAAGCGGTCGAGTTCTACAAGAGCACGCTCGGCGCCGATGCCGTGAGCGCGGAGCACCGGGGAATCCGATGGCGCGGGTGAGTTTCACCGCCGCGCTGCGCCGCCACGTGGAGGCGCCGCCGGCGCGCATCGACGGGAGCACGGTGCGCGAAGTGCTGGAGCGGTACTTCGCGGACCGCCCCCAGGTGCGGAGCTACGTTCTCGACGACCAGGGTGCCGTGCGCAAGCACGTGGCAATTTTCCTGAACCAGACACCGCTGCAGGACCGCGCCGCGCAGTCGGACCCGGTGCGCGAGAACGACGAGATCTACGTGATCCAGGCCCTTTCGGGAGGCTGACATGAGCAATCGGTTGCTGGTGGGAACGCGCAAGGGACTGTTCCGCATCGAGCGGGACCGGCGCGGGCGTTGGGGCATCGCCGGGACGTGGTTCCTGGGCGATCCGGTGTCCATGGTGCTGGCGGAGCGCGGGGGCCGGCGCCTGCACGCGGCGCTGGACCTGGGCCATTTCGGCGTCAAGCTGCATCGCTCCGAGGACGGCGGCGAAACCTGGTCGGAGACGCCGGCGCCGGCGTATCCGCCCAAACCCGAAGGCCTGGAGGAAAAGGATCCGCTCTGGGGCAAGGAGGTGCCCTGGAGCACGCGGCTGATCTGGGCGCTGGAGGCCGGCGCGCCGGGCGAGCTGTGGTGCGGCACCATCCCCGGCGGCCTGTTCCGCTCCACCGACGGCGGCGACACCTGGAACCTGGTCCGCTCGCTGTGGGACGACCCGCGCCGCAAGCAATGGATGGGCGGCGGCTACGACTTCGCCGGCATCCATTCGATCATTGTCGATCCGCGCGACGCGCGCCGGGTGACGATCGGCGTGTCCACCGGCGGCGTGTGGCGCACCGCCGATTCCGGCGCCGGCTGGGAGCTGATCGGCGCCGGGCTGCGCAACGCCTACATGCCGCCGGAAATGGCGAACGACCCGCTGCCGCAGGACGTGCACAAGATGGTGCAATGCCCGGCGCGTCCGGATCGGCTGTGGATGCAGCACCACAACGGCATCTTCGTGAGCGACGACGGCGGCGCCCACTGGAGCGAGCTGGAGAACACCGGCCCGTCCAGCTTCGGCTTCGCGGTGGCCGTGCATCCCGGCGATCCCGACACCGCTTGGTTCGTCCCGGCCACCAAGGACGAAAAGCGCTTTCCGGTGGACGCCCGCCTGGTGGTGACGCGCACCCGCGACGGCGGGCGCAGCTTCGAGGTGCTCAACCGCGGTCTGCCCGAGGAGCCCGCCTATGACCTGGTGTATCGCCACTCCCTGGATGTCGCCGCCGACGGCGAGCGGCTCGCGTTCGGCAGCACCACCGGATCGCTCTGGGTGAGCGAAGACCGGGGCGATTCCTGGCAGAGC
Source organism: Pseudomonadota bacterium (assembly GCA_049322755.1). Classification (GTDB taxonomy): domain Bacteria; phylum Pseudomonadota; class Gammaproteobacteria; order Burkholderiales; family UBA6910; genus DATIUV01. The sequence continues at coordinate 10,312 of JBMOQX010000049.1, forward strand.
GTGAGCCGGCATCTGCCCCCGGTGGCCTGCGTGCGCTTCGAAGCCTAGAACCTGTCCCGAATTGCCCTCCCCCTCGCGCCGCCGCGTTGCGCAGCCGCAGCGCGATCGGGCGCGCCGTGCGTCGTGGGCTACGGGAACGCCGAATGGGACGACGTCGCCACCGATACCTGAAGGACTGAAGGACGCACGGGCGCTGGACCGCATGAGCCTTGTCGCGGCGCCCGCTGACGATTTAACCTCAAGGGTAACGGCGGGCACCTCCCGCGTTCTCTCACTTTGCCACCGGGCCGCCATGATCTTTCGCCAACTGTTCGAGCCGCTGTCCAGCACCTACACCTATCTCCTCGGCTGCGAGGAGACCGGCCTGGCCGTGCTGGTGGATCCCGTATACCCGACCTGGGAGCGGGACCTGGCGGCCGTCAACGCACTGGGCCTGAAACTGGCATTCACCGTGGAGACCCATGTCCATGCCGATCACATCACCTCCGCGCTGCGGCTGCAGCGGGAAACCGGCAGCCGGATCGCCTGCCCGGCGCCGGACCGGCTGCCCTGCGCCGACGTGGGGCTGGAGGACGGCAAGCCGTTCCAGGTGGGGAGCATCGCGCTGCAGCCGCTGCACACGCCGGGCCACACCGACAACCATTTCGCGTACCGGCTCGACGACCGGGTGCTGACCGGCGATGCGCTGCTGATCGACGGCTGCGGCCGCACCGATTTCCAGAACGGCGACGCCGCCGCGCTCTACCGCAGCATCCACGGGAAGCTGTTCACGCTGCCCGACGAGTGCCTGGTCTATCCGGCCCACGACTACAACGGCCGCCGGGTCTCCAGCATCGCCCAGGAGCGAAGCCGCAACCCGCGCCTGGGCGGCGGGCGCACCCTGGACGAGTTCGTTGCCATCATGGACGGGCTCAACCTCGCCTACCCGACGTTCATCGAGTTCGCCGTGCCGGGCAATCGCGCCTGCGGCGTCTGCCCGGACGACCTGCCCGAGCGGCTGCGGGAGTACTGCGCCCGCATGGGCACGAGCCGGCAGGGCTAGGGGCGATGGCGGCAACCGCCAAGGCGGCCGGCGACGACGCGCCGGACGGCGATGCGCCAACCTGAGCGTCGCGCGGCGGCGCACACCGTCTGAGTCCGCGCCCATGGCCGCCGCCTTCCCCGCCCGCCTGCACGTGCTGCTCGCCCGCGACGCGCCCACCGCGGTGGTGATCCGGCGCGGGCCCGCGCGCCACGTGGCGGTGATCGGCTGGGACCGCGAGCACGACCGCTTCCGCGTCGGCCAGTGGCTCTACGGGCGCATCTACGAGCGGCGCTGCGATCTCTCGCCCGACGGCCGTCATCTCATCTACTTCGCCATGAACGGACGCTGGAGTTCGCGCGTGAAGGGATCGTGGACGGCGATCTCCCGGGCGCCTTACCTCAAGGCGCTGGCGCTGTGGGCCAAGGGCGACTGCTGGCAGGGCGGCGGCCTGTTCCTTGGGCCGAAGAAATACTGGATCAACGGCGGCGGCGCGCACGAGCTGCTGCACGACGAATCCCGGCTGCAGGCATCGCTGGACTCACCATGGCACGAAGGCTACGGCGGCGAGTGCCCGGGCGTGTACTACATCCGGCTGCAGCGCGATGGCTGGGCGATGCAACACACCGCGCCCGACGGCGCAGACGGCCGGGTGACGCGCTTCGAGAAGCGCGTCAACGACCACTGGCGGCTGCGCAAGCTGGCGTTCGCGACGCTGTTTCGCCCCGAGGGGCGCGGCTGCTACTTCGACCGTCACCAGCTGCGCAACGCCCGCACCGGCGAGACGGTGGACCTCCCCGCCTGGGAATGGGCCGAGGTGGACCGCGGCCGCATCGTCTGGGCCGAGGCCGGCGTGCTGTTTGCCGCCCGCGTCGAGCGCCGCGGCCTGGGCGCGGCGCTCGCCCTGCACGATTTCAACGGCCTTGCGTTCGAGCGGCTGGAAGCGCCGTACTGAAAGGCGGCGGCGATATGGGCGTTCTCGAGGCCATGCGCGCCGCGGCGGCACGGATCAAGCGCGACGTGCTGACGGTGTACTTCGCGGCCCGCGATCCCCGCACGCCACTGCCGGTGCGCGTGCTGGCGCTGGCGGTGGCCGCGTACGCCCTGAGCCCCATCGACCTGATTCCCGATTTCGTCCCGGTGCTGGGCTACTTGGACGACCTGATCCTGGTTCCCCTCGGCATTCTCGCCATCGTGCGGCTCCTACCGCCCGAGGTGCTCGCGGATGCGCGGGAGCAGGCCGCCGCCGCGGCGGGACGCCCGCGCAGCACGGCGGCCGCGGTGGCCATCGTCGCGCTGTGGCTGCTCGGCGCGGCGCTGCTCGGCCACTGGTTGCTCGCGAATCGGGCCTGATCCGGCCCGCCGCGCCGCGGGGCGGCGGCATCGCCAGTCCGGCCGCGGCCACGGCGGGCGCTGCCGTCGGGCGTGGGGAACGTGGTATCTTTTGCCATCCACTCCCACCGTATCGGGCCCGGCCGGGCATCGGCAGCCGAGCGCCTGCAACCACAGGACACCAGCGAACGTGAGCGACAACCCCCTGGACCAGCAGTTTTTCGACATCGCCGACGCCTTCATCCGTGTCGCCAACGAGCACTCGCGCACGGTCGCGCACGGCAAGGTGAGCGCCGCCATGGCGTACGCGGCGGCGCGCTTCAACGCGTTCGTGCTGGCTTCCGCGCGGGAGACGCCGGAGGCGCTGCGCGGCGACGAGGCCAGGGCGCTGGACTATTTCAGCGGCCAGTACCGCAGCATGCTGAAGGAACACCTGGCGGACTACGCGAAGAACTACGACCGCTACCTGAAGAAATGACGGGCCCTGGGCCGCGGCGCCGGAGACCCTGCAGGAGGAACGCCCTGTGGCGGAGGACACGGTAAAGACCGCCATCGAGGAGTACATCGCGGCGCTGCCGGAGCCGCGGCGGGACCGGGCGCGCTCGCTGCACAACCTGATCGTGCGGCTTTATCCCCATGCCAAGGTGACCCTGCGCCAGAAGATGCCGACCTACACCATCGGGCCCAACACCATCGCCTGGGGAAATCAGAAAGCCCACCTCTCCGTGTACACGAGCGCCGCGGACCGCCTTGCGGCATTCCGCGCCCGCTATCCCCGGGTGCCCGCCGGCGAGGGCTGTCTCAATTTCCGCGACCGGGACCCGTTCCCGCTGGAGGCGCTGGAAAGCGTGGTGCATGCCGCGCTGGCACCGGCGTCCGCCAAGCTGCCGCGGCGCCCCTGACGTGGACCCCGTCACGCTGGAGGGTTCCGCCGTGTTGCTGGAGCCGCTCCGACTGGAAGACGTGCCGGCGCTGAACGAAGCCGCCGCCGACGGCGAGCTGTGGAAGCTCACGGTGACGACGGTGCCCTCCGCCGACGGCATGGCGGCCTGGGTCGAGGCCGCCCTCGCCGCCCAGGCCGCCGGCCACGAACTGCCGTTCACCATCCGCGACGCCGCCCGCACCCGGGTCCTCGGCAGCACCCGCTATCGCGCCATCTCCACCGCCCACAAGCGCCTGGAGATCGGCAACACCTGGCTGCGCGCCTCGGCGCAGCGCACCGCCGCCAACACCGAGTGCAAGCTGCTGCTGCTCGCGCACGCCTTCGACGTGCTGGGCTGCAACCGCGTCGAATTCGTCACCGACGTGCTCAACGACGCGTCGCGGGCGGCGATCCTGCGCCTGGGCGCCACCGAGGAAGGCATCCTGCGCAGCCACATGGTGATGCCGGACGGCCGGGAGCGGGACTCGGTGATCTACAGCCTGGTGTGGGAAGACTGGCCGGCGGCGAAGGCGCAGTTGCAGGCGCGGCTGGCGCGGGACCATGCCTGAGGCGCGGCCGCGCCTGCGCGTGCGGCGGGTCTACGACGCGCCGGCGCGCGGCGACGGCCGGCGCATCCTGGTGGACCGGCTCTGGCCGCGCGGGCTCACGAAGGAAACCGCGCTCAACAACGCCGTCGCGCTGAAGGAATACCTGGAGTCGCGGCGCGGCTAGGTGGGCCGGGGCGGATCTGCGGTAGAATCCGGCCCGCTGCGCCGGTTCGCGCCGGGAACGGCGCCTCCCAAGGACTCTTCCCCTGACGCTCGAAGCCTTTCTCGTTTCCACCTCGGTTGTGGCGCTGGCCGAGATGGGCGACAAGACCCAGCTGCTGTCGTTCGTGCTCGCCGCCCGGCTCCAGCGCAAGCTGCCGATCGCACTGGGCATCCTGGCGGCGACGCTGGCCAATCACGCTCTCGCCGGCTGGGTCGGCGCCTGGCTCGCCAGCCTGGTGACGCCCGCGACGCTGAAATGGATCGTGGCGATCTCCTTCTTCGCCTTCGGCGCCTGGGCGCTGAAACCCGACAAGCTGGACGACGGCACGCAGCTCAGGGCCGCCGGCGTGTTCGTCACCACGCTGATCGCGTTCTTCCTGGTGGAGATGGGCGACAAGACGCAGCTCGCCACCGTGGCGCTGGCGGCGCGCTACGACAGCCTGGTGCAGGTGGTGCTGGGCACGACGCTGGGCATGATGATCGCCAACGTGCCGGCGGTGTGGCTGGGCGAAGCGCTGTGCCGGCGCGTGAACATGCAGGCGATGCGCGGGGCGGCGGCGGCGCTGTTCGTGCTGCTGGGCGTTCTCACCCTCGTGGCGGGCGACGGCATCAGCGTCGGAGCGCCGGCGAAGTAGCTGCATCGCGCGGTCCCGTAGTGCGCGGGGACGTGGCGTTCTAGAATGCTGGCTGCACCCTCCGCGGGGCGTGCCCCGACCATGTTCCGATCCATTGCCATCCGCCGGGCGGAATCGGCCGCCGATTTTGCCCTCGCCCGCCAGCTGTTCCGCGAGTACGCGCAGGCGCTGGGCGTCGATCTTTGCTTCCAGGGCTTCGATGCCGAGCTGCAGGCGCTGGAGTCGATGTACGGCCCGCCCGCCGGCTGTCTGCTGCTGGCGGGCGACGCGGCGGGCTGCGTCGCGGTGCGCGACCTCGGCGACGGCGTCTGCGAAATGAAGCGGCTGTACGTGCGTCCCGCCGGCCGCGGCAGCGGGCTCGGGCGCGCGCTGGCGGAACAGGCGCTGGCGTTTGCGCGCACCGCCGGCTACCGCCGCGTGGTGCTGGACACGCTCCCGGACATGGCGGTGGCGCAAGGGCTGTACCGCGACCTGGGATTCAGCGCGGGTCCGGCGTACTACTCCAACCCGCTGCCTGGCGTCATCTACCTGACCCTGAATCTGGACTCGATCCGCATTGAACCGCGGCACGGGTCGCGCTAGAGTCGAGCGCTCCAGCCGACCCTGTCCCGGAAGGTCCGATGACCCAGCGCCCCGTCTCCCGCTGCCACCGCACCGCCCTGCCCTGCGCTGCAGCGGCGCTCGCCGCCGGCTGCGCGACCCCGGCGCAGCCGCCCCCATCCGCGCTGCGGACGCTCACGGCCTTCGCCTACGACTGCGACGACGGCCCGTGCATCGTCGCCCGGCACCGCACCGGGACCGACGACGTCTGGCTGTTCCCGGCCGGGATCGGCAAACCGCTGCCGCAGGTCCGCGCCGCCCCGGGCGCGAAGTACTCGGACGGCGGCGTCACTTTCTGGTCCAAGGGCCGCGAGTGCCAGGACACGATGAGCGGCGAGCGCTTCCCCACCGCCGTCACCGTGCACCTCAACCGCGACGTGCTGCGCCGCTGCGGCACGGCGCTGCACTGACGACGGCGCCGGCGGATGCGCCACCATTACGGCAGCTGGCTGCGGCGGCTGGTCTCCGGCGGGGTGACACTGCTGCCACTGGAGGCGGCGCTGATGGAGGGGTTCGTCGCCGGCGTGCCGCAGGAGATCGGCGAGCCGCTGGCGGCGCAACTCGGGGCCGTCAACCTGGTCCGGCGCGGCCGGGGCGGCACGGCGCTGCGCTTCTATCGCATGCGCGGCCTGCGGCCCGACCGGTCGGGCCTGCCACCGCTGCCGGTGAAAGCCGGCGAGGTCAAGCTGATGTCGGTGGACTTCGGCGTCCCCGGTGACGAGCGCACGCTGCACGCCGCCTTCTGGGCGGCGGACCGGCAGTTCTTCAGGGTCAGTTTCAGCGACGACGTGCGCGCGTTCGGCGGCGCGGTGCCGCGGGTGACGGGCGTGGAACAGTCGTGGCGGTCCAGCATCGTGCGCACGCGCGAGGCATGAGGCCCCGCCGGGATCAACCCTGAGCCGGCCGGCGGGCCGGCAACGACACGATGCGCCTGTTCGACGCCCACTTCCACCTCATCGACCCGCGCTTCCCGCTGGTGGCCAACGACGGCTACCTGCCGCCGCCGTTCACGGCCGCCGACTACCGCGCCCGCATGGCCGGCGTCGAGCTGGCGGGCGGCGCCGTGGTGTCGGGCTCGTTCCAGGCGTTCGACCAGACCTGGCTGCGCGCGGCGCTGGCGGAGCTGGGCCCGGGTTTCGTCGGCGTGACGCAACTCCCGGACGCCGCCACGGACGACGAGATCCTGGCGCTCGACCAGGCCGGTGTGCGCGCGGTGCGCTTCAACGTGCGCCGCTGCGGATCGGAGTCGCTCGCCGAGCTGGAATCGTTCGCGAAGCGCGTGCACGGGCTGGCGCTCTGGCATGTTGAGATCTACATCGACTCGCGGGCGCTGCCGGAGCTGGAGGCGACGCTCCTGCGCCTCCCGGCGGTCAGCGTCGACCACCTGGGCCTGTCGCGGGATGGCTTCCCGGCGTTGCTGCGCCTCGCCGAGCGCGGCGTGCGGGTGAAGGCCACCGGATTCTCGCGCGGCGATCTGGACGTGCCGCGGGCGCTGCGCGACCTGGCCGCCGCCAACCCCGACGCGCTGATGTTCGGCACCGACCTCCCTTCCACCCGCGCCCCGCGCCCCTACGGCGACGAGGACCTGCGGATCGTGCTCGACGCGCTGGAGCCGGCACTGGCGGCGAAGGCGCTGCTCACCAACGCGCTGGCGTTCTACCGCGCGGGCGGGACGTTGAGCGCATGACGCCCGAGACCTGGTTCGCGTTCTTCGCCGCCTGCTGGGCGATCAGCCTCTCGCCCGGCGCCGGCGCGGTGGCAGCGATGGCGAGCGGCGCCGAGCACGGCTTCCGGCGCAGCTACTGGACCATCGCCGGCCTGCAGCTCGGCTTCCTGTCGCACCTGGCGGTCGTCGCCGCCGGCGTCGGCGCGGTGCTGGCGGCATCCGAGACGGCGTTCGCGCTCATCAAGTGGCTCGGCGTCGCCTACCTGCTCTGGCTCGGCGTGCGCCGGTGGCTGACGGCGCGCTCGGCGCGCATCGGCATGCCCGCGGGCGTCGAGACCGTGCCGGCGCGCCAGATCGCGCACGGGTTCCTGGTGAATGCGTCCAACCCCAAGTCGGTGGTATTCATGCTGGCGGTGATCCCGCAGTTCCTGGCGCCGGCGCAGCCCCTGCTGCCGCAATACGCGGTGATGGCGCTGACGCTGGTGGCGGTGGACGTGGTGGTGATGGGCGGGTACGCGCTGTTCGCCTCCCGGTTGCTCGCCTGGCTGCGCGAGCCGCGCCACGTCGCGCTGCTCAACCGCGTTTTCGGGACGCTGTTCATCGGCGCCGCGCTGGCGCTGGCGGCGGTGCGGCGCCAGAATTCCGCCTGACACCTTTGCCGGACCACGACATGTCCTACCTCGACGATCCACGGGTCTTCTTCGCCGCCGAGCGCACGCTGCTGGCGTGGACCCGGACCAGCCTGACGCTGATGGCCTTCGGCTTCGTGATCGAGCGCTTCGGGCTGTTTCTGCGCATGGTCGCGCCGGACGCCGCGGCACCGCTGGCGCGGGGCGTGTCCTTCTGGGTCGGGATCGGCTTCATCCTCCTGGGCGTCGGCGTCGCCCTTTCCTCCATCGTCCAGTACCGCCGCGTGCTGAGCCTGCTCAAGCCGGCGGAAATCCCGGAGCGCTACTGGACCGGCGCAGCGGTGGTCACCAACCTGGCGTTGGCCGTTCTCGGGACGGCCATGACCGTCTACCTATTCACCTCCTGAGGCGCAAGCGTGGGCGCGACGGCGGGTCCGTTGATGCGGGTGCGCGGCGTCTGCGCAGGCATCGGCGCGCGCCCGCGCATCCTGGCCACAGCGGTGGCGCGCGCCGCGGACGAGCCGCTGGCGCAGCTCCCGCCAACGCCTTAGCATGACATCCCGGCACCTTTTCCGACCGTCAGCGCCCATGCCCCACCACACCGCCATCGCCCGCCTGATCCTCGACGGCTTCGACAAGCACTACCGTCTGTTCCGCGAGGTGAGCGCGGCGGCCAAGGACCGCTTCGAGCGCGCCGCCTGGGACGAGGGCCGGGAAGCGGCGCGGGAGCGCATCAAGATGTACGACCGCCGCGTGGCGGAAGCGACCCAGGCGGTGCTGGCACGCCACCCCCGGGCCGAGCACGACGAACTGCTCTGGCGCGAGGTCAAGCTGGCGTACATCGGGCTGCTCTACGAGCACCGCCAGCCCGAGTGCGCCGAGACCTTCTACAACTCGGTGGCGTGCCGCGTGCTGCACCGGAAATACTTCCACAACGAGTTCATTTTCTGGCGCCCGGCCATCTCCACCGAGTACCTGGAAGGCGCAGCGCCCACCTACCGCTGCTTCTATCCCGGCCAGGACGGTCTGCGGCGCACGCTGCTGGAGATCGTCACCGGCTTCGGGCTCGCGCGCCCCTGGGAAGACCTGCGCCGCGACGTGCGCTACCTGCTGACCGCGCTCAAGGAACACTTCCCCGGGCGCTGGCGCATGCAGCCCAACTTCCAGTTCCAGGTGCTCTCGTCGCTCTTCTTCCGCAACAAGGGCGCCTACGCCGTGGGGCGCATCATCAACGGCGGCCAGCAGCAGCCGTTCGTGATTCCCATCCTGCAGAACGAGCGCGGCCAGCTCTACATCGACACCCTGCTGCTCTCGGAGGACGACATCGCCGTGCTGTTCAGCTTCGCGCGCGCCTACTTCATGGCGGACATGGAAGTGCCGTCGGCGTACGTCGCCTTCATCAAGGCGATCCTGCCGGACAAGCCGGTGGCCGAGATCTACGCCATGCTGGGCCTGCAGAAACAGGGCAAGACCATCTTCTACCGCGACCTGCACCATCACCTGAAGCACTCCAGCGACAACTTCATCGTCGCGCCCGGCATCCGCGGCATGGTGATGCTGGTGTTCACGCTGCCCTCCTATCCCTACGTGTTCAAGCTGATCCGCGACCGCTTCGAGCCGCCCAAGGAGACCACCCGCGCGGAAGTGGAGCAGAAGTACCTGCTGGTGAAGTACCACGACCGCGTCGGCCGGCTGGCCGACACGCTGGAATATTCCGATGTCGCCCTGCCGCTGGCGCGCTTCGACCCCGCACTGGTGGCGGAGCTGCAGGCGAGCGCCGGCAGCAGCGTCGAGATCGAGGGCGGCGAGATCGTCATCAAGCACATGTACATCGAGCGCCGCATGGTGCCGCTCAACCTGTTCATGGCGCAGGCCGACGACGCCCGCCTGCACCACGTGGTGCGCGAGTACGGCCAGGCGATCAAGGACATGGCCGGCGCCAACATCTTCCCCGGCGACATGCTGCTGAAGAACTTCGGCGTCACCCGTCACGACCGCGTGGTGTTCTACGACTACGACGAGATCACCTACCTCACCGACTGCAGGTTCCGGCGCATCCCTCCGCCGCAGTCGTGGGAGGACGAGATGTCGGCCGAGCCCTATTACTCGGTCGGTCCCGACGACGTGTTCCCGGAGCAGTTCCCGCAGTTCCTGTTCAGCGATCCGGAGATCCGCGCGCTGTTCATGAGCTATCACCCGGAGCTGGCGGACCCGGCCTACTGGGCAGCGCAGCAGCAGCGTATCGGCGCCGGCATCCAGGAGGACGTGTTCCCCTACCCGGAGGGGCTGCGCTTCCGCCGCCGCTACGCCGCCGAAGCGCTGCCCGCGACCCGCGCCGCACTCTCCGTGGCCGGCTGACGCCGGCGCCCGCCGCGGGCGCCCTGGCGGCGCCGCTCTGACCGTTGCGCGCCGTCCTTCCGGCGGCGCGCGTGCGCCCGCGCCTTTCACCGTCGATGGCATTTTTCTTGCTGCTTCCCGTCCGAGCGGGGCCGTACGCGGCCGCACTGACGGCCTGGCGACGTCCCGCGACACCGATCGACGCGGCGCGTCACGCGCCGCAACGGGCCAACCTGGGGGCAGGCATGACGGCGCGAACGACGACGGAGCGCCGGCTGCGCTTCGAGCAGCTGGTGGAGCGGGCCGAGGCGAAGGTCGCCGCGGACCCGGCCGGCTACAGGCTGCGCGTCGGGCTCCTGGCGCTGCTCGGCTACGCGGTGCTGTTCGGCCTCGCCGCCGGGCTGGTGCTGCTGATCGGCGGCGCCGCGTGGGGCGCGGTGGCGAGCACCGCGTTTCTGGTGCTGCTGCTCAAGAACAAGCTCATCATTCCCCTGCTGGTGATGCTGTGGGTGCTGGCGCGCTCGCTGTGGGTGCGCATCGACGCCCCCGACGGGCGCCGCCTCACGCGGCGGGAGTTCCCCGAGCTGTTCGACGAGATCGACGCGCTGCGCAAGCGGCTCGCGGTGCCCGCCATCCACCGCGTGGTGCTGACCGAGGAGTTCAACGCCGCCATGAGCCAGACGCCCCGGCTCGGCGTGCTGGGCTGGCAGCGCAACACCCTGGTGCTGGGCCTGCAGCTGCTGATGACGCTCTCGCCCGGGCAGGCGCGCGCGGTGCTGGCCCACGAGTTCGGCCACCTCTCCGGCAACCACAGCCGCTTCAACGGCTGGATCTACCGCCTGCGCGTGACCTGGTACCGCGCGATGGAGGCCTTCGACGCCAGCGGCGGCTGGGGCACCGGCCTGGTGCGGCGCTTCTTCGACTGGTACGCGCCCACGTTCGACGCCTACAGCTTCGCGCTGGCGCGGGCCAACGAGTTCGAGGCCGACGCCATGTCGGCGGAAGTCACCAGCCGCGCCGCGGCGGCCCAGGCGCTGGTGTGCTCCCACGTGGTGGGCGACGTCATCGGCGAGCGCTACTGGGACCCGCTGATCGCCCGCGCGGACACCGAGGCGGAGCCCGCGGCAGCGCCGTTCACCGGCCTCGATGCGTTCCTGCGCGCGCTCGCGCTGGACCGCGACGAATGGCTGGCGCGCATCCGGCGCGCCATCGACCGGCGCACCGACCGCGCCGACACCCACCCGTCCCTCAACGACCGCCTCGGCGCGCTGGACGGCCCTGCCGTGCTGCCGAAACCGGTGCTCCACAGCGCGGCGCAGGCGTGGCTCGGCAAGGGCTATCGCGGCATCCTGGCGGAGTCCGACCGCGCCTGGCTACAGCGCAACGGCGAAGCGTGGCGCGCGCGCCACGCCGAGGCCCGCGAGGCGCGCGCCCGGATCGACGCGCTGCTGGCGCGCCCGCGCGAGAGCCTGAGCCTCGACGAGCGCTGGAACCTGGCCGCGTGGACCGAGCGCTTCCGCCCGGACGCGAACCCGCTGCCGCTCTACCTGGAACTCAACGCGGCGCATCCGGACTGCAGGGACGCGCAGCTGGCGATCGGCCGCCTGCTGCTGGCGCGCGACGACGCGCGCGGACTGCGCCACCTGGAGCGCGCGGTGGAGCGCTTTCCGCTGGTGCTGCCGGCGTGCGAGACCGCCTACGCCTGGCTGCGGCGCAGCGGCAACGAGGCCGCGGCGGAGCGCTGGCGCGAGCGCGCCGAGGCCCATCTCGATCTGGAGGCGCGGGCGCGCCAGGAGCGCAGCGGGCTCGACGTCAAGGACCGCTTCGTTGCCTGCCGCCTGCCCGACGATGCGCTCGGCGCGCTCGCGGATGCGATCCGGGCCGCAGGCAAATTCCGCCGCGCATGGATCTGCGAGAAGTCGCTGACGGTGCTGCCGGACGATCCGCTCTACGTGGTGGTGTTCGAGGCCCGCGGCCTGATGCCCGACGAGGAGAAGCTGGCGGCACTGCTGCTGGAAAGCGTGGACTGGCCCGGCGCCACGTTCGTGCTGATGAAAGGCGGCTCGGCGGCGAGGGTGGCGAAGCGCGCCATGGCCGCGTCAAAACAGCTTTTCTGAAGCGTCGTTTCTCCGACCCGGCCGGCGGGCTTATACTCGGGCCATCCGCGCCCATTGCCGCGCCGCGCATCGCAGATTTTCATGCCAATATCCACCGCGTTCACCGCCCGCTTCGGCGTCCCGCACCCCATCGTTCAGGCCCCCATGGGCGGCGGTCCGACGACGCCGGAACTGGTGGCCGCGGTCTCCAATGCCGGCGCGCTCGGCTCGTGGGCCGCCGCGCACCTGCCGCCGGAGGAGATCCACAGCGGCATCGCGCGCATCCGTGAGCTCACCGGCGCGCCGTTCGCGGTGAACCTGTTCGTTCTCGGGACGCCGCAGCCGCGGGACACCCAGATTGCCCGCGCGCTCGCGCGCATGCAGCCGGTCCGCGCCGAGCTGGGTCTGCCGCCAACGCCGCCGGTGACCCTGTATGCCCAGGCGTTCGAGCAGCAGCTGGAAGCGCTGATCGACGCGCGTCCGGCGGTGGCCAGCTTCACCTTCGGCATCCTCAAACCCCGGCAGGCGCGCGAGCTCTCCCGCGCCGGCATCCGCGTCATCGGCACCGCCACCACCGTGGCGGAGGCGAAGGCCTGGGAGGCGATCGGCGCCCAGGCCGTGTGCGCCCAGGGCATGGAAGCCGGCGGACACCGCGGCACGTTCATCGGCGATTTCGAGTTCGCCATGACCGGCACCATGGCACTCACGCCCCAGGTGGCCGACGCGGTGGCGGTGCCGGTCATCGCCGCCGGCGGCATCATGGACGGCCGCGGCATCGCCGCCGCGCTGGCTCTGGGCGCCGCCGCAGCCCAGCTGGGCACGGCGTTCCTCGGCTGCCCGGAAGCCGGCGTGGCCGAACCGTGGCGGCGGGCGCTGCGAACCGCGGGCGACGGCGCCACCGTGGTCACCCGCGCGTTCTCCGGCCGCCCGGCGCGCGCGCTTCGCAACGCTTTCGTCGAGAGCATGCGCAAGCACGAGAAGTCGCTGCCCGCCTTCCCGGTGCAGAACGCCCTCACCCAGGATATCCGCAAGGCGGCGGAGGCCACCGGCAACGCGGATTACATGTCGCTGTGGGCGGGCCAGGGCGTGGGCCTGCTGCGCGAGCGGCCCGCCGCGGCGCTGGTCGGCGAACTCATGGCGGAGACCGAGTCCGCCGTGGCGCGCCTCGCCACGCCGGGCACCGAGCCGGCCGCGGAGCAGTGGTGAGCCCGCGCGCCGCGGCCGCCCTCGGCGCCGCCTTCCTGCTGGCCCGCGGCGATCCTGCCGCAGCACACCTACGACGCCGCCGGCGCGCGCGTCGAGGCGGACGGCCGCCTGCTACACCTCAGCACCCGCACCTACCGCGTCATCACCTGTGGCCAGCCCACCCGTATCGACATCGAGGTGGAGCCGGTGGCGCCGAGGCGATGAGCGCGTGAGCGAACGCCCGGTCCGCACCTACGGCGGTCAGCTGCTGCGGCTGATGCTGCATGTCGTCATTGCCCTCGCGGTGCTGGCGCTGGTGCTCACGCTGGCGGCGTGGTGGCTGCACGGCAGCTACGAGCGCGGCGCCGCCGCTTCCGCGTTCGTGGCCGAGCTGGAGCGGCTCGACCGCGCCGGCGATCCGGCGGCGCTGTACGCGGCGCTCGGGCGGGGGCTGCGGGCGGCGGGCGCGGACGACGCCGAACTGACGGTGTTCTGGCTGGAGCAGCGGCGCCATCGCGGCGACGTGCCGGCGCTGTACTTCATGGCCGCGTACGCCGAGGAAACCGGCTGGCGGGACCGCGCGCTGGAGTATCTCGCGGCGGCGCGGCTCACCGCCCAGGTGGACGCCCTCGCCTGCCCCGACGGCGGCGCCGCGATCGCGCAGGTGGAGCGCGACCTGGGGCTCGCGCCGGCAGTGACCCTGCTGCGCGGCAACGCGGATGCGCGCGAGCGAGTCATCCGCTGGGCGCTCGAGTACGAGGAGACCAATCGCCCCCGGTCCGCGCCGGCCTGGCTGTGCGGCACCGATGCGCCCGCCGGCCCCGCGGGAGCGCAGCTCGCCCGCGCGCGGGAGCAGGTCCGGGCGCAGTTCGCCCGCGAATTCGCTGCGGGGTAAGGCATTCAGAACGCCAGGCGGAGGGCGCCACCGCATGCAGTCGTTCGTGCAATTCGGCAACCACATGGACAACTCCGTCGCTTTCGTCGCGGTGGCGCTGGCTTTCGTCGCGCTGCTTTCCCTGTTTCTCGCGGTCGCGGCGTTGTTCCGCCGCCGCCCGCTGCGTTCCTTCACCGCGCTGCTGGTGTCCCTGCTGCTGTTCACCGCTGCCGGACTGCTGGCGGCGCTCACCGTCGCCACCATCGGCTACAAGGCGCTCACCCGCGAGGAAACCGCGGCGCTGATCGCGGTCACGCCCACCGGGCCCCAGCGCTTCGAGGCCTGGGTGCGCTTCGCCGACGGCTCCGAGCGGCGCTTCGAGCTCGCCGGCGACGAGGTCTACGTGGACGCCCACATCCTCAAGTGGACGCCCACCGCCAACCTGTTCGGGCTGCACACCGCGTACGAGCTCTCGCGCATCGCCGGCCGCTATCACCGGCTCGAGGACGAGCGCAGCGCCCCGCGCACGGTGCACTCGCTGGCGGCCGAGAAACCCATCGATCTGTTCCGGCTGCGCCGGCGCTATGCCTTCCTGGCGCCGCTGGTGGACGCGGAGTACGGTTCCGCCACCTTCATCCTGGCGGACCGCCCGGCCCAGTTCGAGCTCCGGGTTTCCGCCACCGGGCTGCTGATCCGCGAGGCGCCGATGTTCGGCAACCAGCCGCCGGCGAAGCGCTGAGCACGGCGGCGCCGCGATCATGAGCGTTTCCCGGCACGTGGCGCTGGTGACCGGCGGCGCCCAGGGCATCGGCCTGGGCATCGCCGAGACGCTCGCCCGCCGCGGCTACGCGGTGGTGATCGCCGACGTCGATCGCGAGGCCGGCGTGGCGGCGCAAACCGCATTGGCTGCCGCCCCGGTGCTTTACGTCGAAACCGACGTGGCGGACGAGGCCGCGGCCGCTGCGTGCGTCGCGACGGCGGTGCAATCCTTCGGCCGGCTCGACGCGCTGGTGAACAACGCCGGGCTTGCCTCGCCGCACCTGGGACCGGTCGAGAAACTGGCGCTGGACGCGTGGAACCGCATGCTGGCCGTGAACCTCACCGGCGCGTTCCTGATGGCGAAGCACGCGGCACCGCACCTGCGCGCGGCAGGCGGCGCCATCGTCAACATCGCCTCCACCCGGGCGCTGCAGTCCGAGCCCGGCACCGAGGCCTACGCCGCGGCCAAGGGCGGCCTGGTGGCGCTGACCCACGCGCTGGCGGTGAGCCTCGGCCCCGGGGTGCGGGTGAACTGCGTCAGCCCCGGCTGGATCGACGTGAGCGCCACCAGCCGGCGCAAGCGGACCGCGCCGCCGCGCCCCGAGGATCACGCCCAGCACCCGGCGGGACGCGTCGGGCTGCCCCGGGACGTGGCGGGCCTGGTGGCGTGGCTGCTGTCGGATGAGGCCGGCTTCGTCACCGGCCAGAATTTCGTGGTCGACGGCGGCATGGCCCGCAAGATGATCTACCTGGACTGACGGAGCTTTCATGTACGACGGCACTCACTGGCAGCTGATGGCGGCGTACATCACGTTCGTGGGCGGCGTCGACGGCAAGCGGCGCGGCGCGTGCTGCGCGGACCGGCAGCTCGCGACGGGCTTCGTTTTGCGCGGCGCGCCGCGGTATGGCCACGCGCTGTTCGCCGTCGCCTATCCCCGGGTGGAGGCGCTCATGCGCAAGGCGATGCGCACCGGCCACGAGCGTCAGCGCGCCGGCGCCTCGCGCAGCCAGACCACCAGGTCGTCCAGAACGCCGCCCACCGCGGCGTTGAAGCCGTCCACGGCGCCCGCCGCGCTGTAGTCCGTCGCCGCGGCCGTGCGCTCGAAGGTGCGCCGCGCCAGCAGGCGCTGCTGCCGGCGGTCCACCAGCGACGCGGTGAGCCGGACCCGCGCGAACCCGGGCGGCGCCGAAGCGTCGTGGTAGATCGCGCGCAGCTCCGTCTGCAGCTCCAGGTGGCCCGCCACGCCCGAGGTGGCCGGCGCGACCGCGCGGTGGAGCCCCGCCGATTCCAGCCGCGCCAGCATCAGTCCCTGCAGCGCCCGGCCCGGCCGCTCGGTCCAGAACGCGAACTGATAATGCCCGCGCGTGCCCTCGCTGCGGCTGAACGCGATGGCCGTGGTGTCGTAGAAGCTTTCCACCGACGGGGCCGCCACCAGCAGCACGGACTCCGCAGGGGGCGCCGCCGCCGCGGGCGCCGCCGCCGGATCGCGCAGCACGTGATAGACCAGCGGCTCCTGGCGGGTGAACGAGCATCCGCCCACCAGCGCCGCCGTGACAACCGCCACCAGCCAGCGCTTCATCGCGCCTCCCCCGGTCCGAGCTCGCCCGGATGGGGCCCGAACAGCGCGGCCGACGGGTCTTCCAGCCGGCGCGCGGTGCGCGCGAGGGAGTCAGCGGCCGCCCGCAATTCACGCGCGGTGGCGCGCAGTTCCTGGTCGCCGCTGCCCGAGAGTCGCTCGACGCTCGCCGTCGCCGAGGCGAGATCGGAGCGCAGCGTCTCCAGAGTCCGGCGCGCAGCCGCCATGGTCTGCGCGGTCTCCCGCGATACCGTCGCGAAGTTGGCGTCGACACTGGTGGCGGTGCGATCGAGCGTCGCGGCGAGGGCGCCGAAGTCGTTCGCCGCGAGCGTCACCGCAGTCAGCGCCCGCTCCACCTTGCCGGTCTGCTGCTCGAGCTTGAGCGTGAGGTTTTCTAGGTTGGCGAGCGTGCCGCGCAGCCGTGCGATATTGTCGTCGGTGAGCACCAGCTGGATGCGCTCCAGGGTCTGCACGCCCTCCTCGGCGAAGCGGCCGAGCGCGTCGGTGAACTCGTCGTAGCCGGAGCGCGCCTCGCCGATCACCGGGTAGGGCTGGCCCGCCGGCGCTTCGGCCAGAGCGGGACTGTTCGGATCGGTGTTGACGAGGTGAATCTGGGCCAGACCGGTCACCAGATTGCGCACGATGGTGGCCTCGGTGGTGGTGCGCACCGGCGTGCCGGCGTCCAGCCGCACCAGCACGCGCACGGTGCTGACGTCCTCGCGCACGATGTTGAAGCTGACCACGTAGCCGACCTTGATGCCGCGCATCTTGACGTCGCTGTTCACCTGCAGGCCGTCCAGCGACTGCTGGCGGAAGTAGACGAGATAGGGATCGGTGTCGCGCTGCAGCCCGGTGCGGTTGAGCCAGAGCACGAACACCACCAGGGCGCCGCAGAGGATGACGATGATGGTGCCGACCAGGGCGTAGCGGGCTTGCGGCTCCATGGCGTGTGCTCAAACCTCCGCGCGGGAACGGAAGTACTCGCGCACCCAGGGATGATCGAAATTCGCCACTTCCCGCACCGGACCCTGGGCCAGCAGCCTGCCCTCGCCGAGCACGACGACGCGGTGAATGATGCCGTAGAGGGTGTCCAGGTCGTGGGTGATGATGAACACCGTGATGCCGAGGTCCTGGTTGAGGATCTCGATCATGCGGTCGAAGCTGCGCGCGCTGATCGGATCGAGGCCCGACGTGGGCTCGTCCAGGAACAGCACTTCGGGCTCCAGCGCCAGCGCCCGGGCGAGCGCAGCGCGTTTGCGCATGCCGCCGGAGAGCTCGCTGGGCATCTTGTCGGCGGCGGAGACGGGCAGCCCCGCCATCGCCAGCTTTACCCGCACCAGGGGCTCGATCAGATCGTCCGGCACGTCGGTGTGCTCCTTCAGCGGCACCGCGATGTTCTCGGCCACCGACAGGGAGGAGAACAGCGCGCCGTCCTGGAACAGCATGCCGAAGCGGCGGCGCAGCGCCTCCAGCTCGGCTTCGTCGGCGGACCAGACGTCGGTTCCCAGCAGCCGCACGCGCCCGGCGGTGGGGCGCAGCAGGCCGATGATCTCGCGCAGCAGCACCGACTTGCCCGAGCCGCTGCCGCCGATCACCGCCACCACCTCGCCGCGGAACACGTCGAACGAAACGCCGTCGTGCACCACCGCGGCGCCGAAGCGGGTGACGACGGAATCCACCTCCACCACCTTCTCGCGATCCGCGGCGGCGCTGCCGCCGGTCACCGCGCGCTCCACGGGGTTGTTCACGTCAGATTCCCATCTCGACGAAGAACACCGCGAAGGCCGCGTCCAGCAGGATCACCGCGACGATGCTCTGCACCACGGTGGAGGTGGTGGCCTCGCCGACGCTGCGCGCGTCGCGCCTCACCGCCATACCCATGCGGCAGCCGATGAGGGCGATGAACACCGCGAACACCGGCGCCTTCACCATTCCCGCCCACACGTGCTTCACCGCCAGGACGCCCTGCAGGCGGTCGAGGAAGGTGGAATAGGTGACGCCGAGCTGGAGGTCCGCCACCACCATGCCGCCCAGGATGCCCATGACGTCGCCGAGAAACGTGAGCAGCGGCAGCGCGATCACGATCGCCAGCAGGCGCGGGATCACCAGGACCTGGATCGGGGAGAGCCCGAGCGTGCGGATGGCGTCGATCTCCTCGGTCACTTTCATGGTGCCGAGCTGGGCGCAGAACGACGCGCCGGTGCGGCCGGCCAGGATGATGGCGACGATGATGGGCGAGAGCTCCCGGGTCATCGCCAGTCCGACGCCGTCGACGACGAAGATGTTGACCCCGAAGCGCGAGATGACGATGCCGAGCAGGTAGGCGAACACCACTCCGATCAGGAACGTGACCAGCATGACGATGGGAATGGCGTCGATCCCCACCGTTTCCAAGTGCGACGCGGTCTCGCGCATCCGGAACATGCGCGGCCGGCGCACCAGTGTCAGCATCTCCATCGCCACCGTGCCGAGAAAGCCGTTGATGACGCGCACGGCATCGGCGACGTGGAACGCCGCCCGGCCGAGCTTCTCCAGCGGGCCGAGGTGGTGCGTGGGCGGGCAGTGGTCGCAGGTGTCGAGGCGCTGCGCCACCAGCGCGAGGATGTTGCGGTGCTCGGGAGCGAAGTTCTCGAGCCGGATCTGGGCAAGATGCGCACCGCAGTCGGCCGCGTAGTCGTGGATCAGCGCGGCGGCGGAGGCGTCGAGCTGCGTGAGCGCCGCGCCGTCGATGGCGCTGATGGCGCCCCGCGGCGCCGAGCGCAGGGAGCGCGCGATATCGGCCAGCTGCGGCAGGCGCCACGCACCCCGCAGGCGCAGCACTGCGCCGGTGTCGCCGGATTCGAGGTCGAGCCACTGTGCGGTCGCTGCCGTCATGCGTGCGGGAGGGGAAAATCGCGAAATAGTGTAGCCGGGAATCCCCGGCGTGTCGCGGCGGGGCGCATCCGGCGCGGTGATAGAATCGCCAGTCTGCGAGCGATCCCGTGACTGCGGCCGATTTCATCAACAGCTCGTCGGCAGCACCGTCATGCATTTCTTCGGTATCTCGCTGCCCGGCCTGCGCGTCGCCGGCAGGCTGGTGGTGGCTTACGTCGGCTTCCACATGCTGTTCGGCGATCCCGCCCGCATAGCGAACCTGGCCGAGGGCGCCGAGGGCAAGGCCGACATCGCGCTCATTCCGCTGGCGATGCCGAGCCTGAGCGGGCCGGGATCCATCGCGGTGGGCATCAAGGGTTTCATCGCTGGGGGCTGAAAATGGCAGCACCCGGCGGGAAGGGTGACGCGCCGGACGCGGATACAGCGCCTGCGCCGAACCGCCCCGGCGTGTCCGGGAAGGTACAAAAAGAAAAACGCCCGGCTCAGGGAGCCGGGCGCACAGGGCAGGGGTGAGGAGGAGAATCCCTGCCTTCCGCCCACTAACTTAGACTTGCCGTCGCCGCTTCGCGCGCCGCCTCGCCCGCGTTGCCGTTGCGCTGCGGCAGCTCGGTCACCTTAACGCCGCCGTTGCGCACCACTTCGAGGCGATAACCAAAGTTGTAGACTGTGGCGAGCCTGAATCCATTTTCGGGACGCAACCCCAGCTTGGTGCGCAGGTGGCTCACGTGGGTGTCCAGGGTCCGGGTCGGCACATCGACGCTCTTGCCCCACACCGCCTCCAGCAGATGGCCGCGCGAGAGCAGCCGGCCGACGTTGCGGAACAGGAAAGCCGCGAGGTCGAATTCCTTGTGGGTCAGCTCGACGCGGCGGCCGTGCAGCCGGAGCTCGCGCTGGCTGACGTCCAGCGTGTAGGGGGTGAGTTCCACGACTTGCGCCTCGGCGCGCGGATTGCTCCGCCGCCAGACCGCGTTGACCCGGGCCGCCAGCTCGTTCGGCCGCAACGGCAGCACGACATAATCGTCGGCACCGCTGTTCAGCGCATCCACCACGTCGCTTTCGGCATCGCGATGGGTGATGAATATCACCGGCAGTTCGGGCGCCGAGCTGCGGCGCACCGCCCGCAGCATGTCCAGCCCCGAAAAGTCGGCCAGCTCCCAGCCCATCAGCAGGATGTCGAAGCTTTCGCGGCCCACGGCCACCAGGAATTGGCGGCCGCCGGTGAACACGTGGCAATCGTGACCGCTGTTGCCCAGGCATCCGCGCAGTTCTTCCGCCTGCTCCCGGTCCGACTCCAGAATTGCGATACGCATTTTGCCGCTCCACATTCGTGGTGATCCGTTGCCGCCGGCGACGTGCCGTGCGGCGCTTTCGATTGTGAAATCGCAAGGAGCGTGCCACGGCCGGAACGGCGTTGACGCAGGCCAATGGATGGTCGGGAAACCGGGACCGGCGGTGGGCCCGTTTCGCATGCCGGAAACGGCACCGCGAGCGGTCGCCGGCGGCCGACGAACGGTCGGCGGCGGCGCGCCGCGCCGGCGCGTCCCGAAATCGGCGCCCGCGCCAGGTGCTGTCGGCCGAGCCGACAGGCCGCCGGAGGCGTGTCAAATTACCGACAGCGGCCGGCGGCCGGGCTGTCTGTCAGTCGGCCAGCCGGGTGGGAATGGTGATCTCGCCCTCCAGGGTCCGGTGCACCGGGCAGCGGTCGGCGATTTCCAGCAGGCGGGCGCGCTGCGCCGCATCAAGGGCGCCTCTCACCTCGATCACGCGCTCGATCCGGTCCACTTTGCCCTCCCGGGTTTCGCACTCGGCGCAGTCCCGGGCGTGGATCTTGTCGTGCGTCAGCCGCACCGCCACCCGCTCCAGGGGCCAGCCCTTGTGGTCGGCGTACATCCGCAGGGTCATGGAGGTGCAGGCGCCCAGTGCCGCCAGCAGCAGCTGGTAGGGCGACGGGCCGGTGTCGGCGCCCCCCAGGGACTCCGGCTCATCGGCGCGCAGGCGATGGCGGCCGGCGTGGATGAAATTGGCGAACCCGCCGCTACCCGCCTCCTCCACCCGCACCCCGCTCTCGGCCCCGGCGGCGGCCGGCTCCGGCGCCGACTCCCCGACGTAGCGCGCTGCCCACGCCGCGATCACCTGGGCGATATAGGCGGCGTCCTCGCGCCGGCTCACCAGGTGGTCGGCGTCGTCCAGCGAGACGAAACTCTTGGGGTGCTTCGCCGCGAGAAAGATCTGGGAGGCGTTGTCGATGGGGACGACGGCGTCGCGCGGCGAGTGCAACACCAGCAGCGCCCTGCGCAGCCGGCCGATGGCCTCGCGGTTGTCGGCCCGGGCGATGTCCTCCAGGAACTGCCGGCGCACGCGGAAGCGCCGGCCGCCCAGGTCCACCTCCGCTTCCCCGCGGGCTTCGATCTCGGCGCTGGCCGGCGCCAGCAGGTGCGCCACGTGGCCAGGCTCGAACGGCGCGCCGATGGTCACCACCGCCCTGGCCTCGGGAATGCGGCCGGCAGCGGCCAGCACCGCGGCGCCGCCCAGGCTGTGGCCGATCAGCAGCGCCGGCGCTGCGTGCTCGCGGCGCAGGAAATCCGCCGCTGCCAGCAGGTCCGCCACGTTGGACGAGAAATCCGTGTTGGCGAAATCCCCCTGGCTGCCGCCGAGCCCGGTGAAATCGAAGCGCAGCACCGCGATGCCGCGCTCCTTGAGCGCGCCGGCGATGCGGGTCGCCGCCAGGCTTTCCTTGGAGCAGGTGAAGCAATGGGCGAACAGCGCGTAGGCGTGGGGCACGCCGGCGGGCGCGTCCAGGCGCGCGGCCAGGGGTTCGCCGAGGGCGCCGGGAAAACGGATCGCAGGGTCGGCCATGGGAGCTCCGGTTCAATGGACAGGGAAAGGACGACGGGCGGCAGACAACCGCAGGGGAGTCTAATTCATCCTCGAGGCCCTGGCGCGCGGCGCTTGCGGGCCGCGGCGCGATGGCTAAAATGTCGCTCCGATCCTGTTCGCATGCGAGGAGGTCCCATGGGCAAAGGCGACAAGCGCACGCGCCGGGGCAAGATCTTCAAGGGAACCTACGGCGCCCGGCGGCCGCACCGTCCGCGCCGCAAGGCGGCCGCCGCGCCGGCGACGAAGCCGAAGGGGTGCTGAGCATGGGCGCAGGCGCCGCTCCCGACCCGCGCGACGTGGCGGCGGCGTGGTCCGCCCGCGGCTTCGGCTTCGGCGTCTGGGAAGACCCGCCAGGCCAGGTGTGGTCGGACTACGTCCACGATGTGGACGAGCTGGTGATGCTGGCCGAAGGCGCGATCGAGATTTCTTTCGGCGGCCGCACGCTGCGCCCCGCCGCCGGCGAGGAGGTGCTGATCCCCGCCGGCGCATCCCACACGGTGGTCAACGTCGGCGCCGGACCGAACCGCTGGCACTACGGGTACCGGCGGGGCTGAGACGCTGGCGCGCCGGCCACGGCGCGGGCGTGTCCGTCGTCCGCACGCAGTACACCGCGCCGGCCTGGCGCGGGTGGCGGGCAATGTCCACGCGACCAGCCCCAAGGACAGTCCGGCGCCTTTGCCGCCCGCCCCCTCCGGTGCGCCCCGCGCGGGGCCTCCGCCCCCCTTGGCCAACTCGTGGTGGCGGTCGCGCTGCGCGCCATGGCATCATCCTGCCACCCGGACCGCTCGCCATCGATGGGCATCTTCCAGCTCAAGATCGCGCTTCGTGATATCGCTCCGCCGATCTGGCGGCACGTCCTCGGCCGAGGCGACACCCGCCTCGGCCGCCTCCACGACGCATTGCTCGAGTCGGTGGGCGGGCATTTCGGCCCCGAGCGCTTCAGCATCCAGAGCGTGAACCGCCGTCTGCGCTGACCGCAGCGCCGGCGCAATTGCCGGCGCACGCGGTCACGGTGGCGCACCGGGGTGGTACGGGTTTATTGAGGCGGGGGCGCCGTTGGACAAGTTCGACCGCATCTATCAGATCCACGTCATCCTGCGCGACCGCCGCACGCCGATCTCCCGCGCGGAGCTGATGCGGCGCCTCGAGTGTTCCGAGCCCACCGTGTACCGCCTCCTGCGCGAGATGCGCGATTACCTGGGGGCGCCGATCCAGCGCACCGAAGACGGCGAAGGCTACTGGTACCGCCGCGACGCGGATGGCGGGCAATATGAGCTTCCCGGTCTCTGGTTCAACGCCCGCGAACTCCAGGCACTCACCGTGTTCCAGCGCCTGCTGGCCTCGTTGGAGCCGGGCCTGCTGGAGGCGCACCTGGCGCCCCTCGCCAAGCGGGTGGACGACCTCCTGTCCCACAAGCGGCTCGGTCTCTCCGAGGCGGCCCGGCGCATCCGCGTGCTGGGCATGAACGCGCGGCCCGCCGGAGACTGGTTCCAGGTGCTCGCCAGCGCCACCCTGCAGCGCCGGCAGCTGCGCATCGTCTATCACTCCCGCTCGCGCAACGAACGCTCCGAGCGCACCGTCTCGCCCCAGCGGCTGGTCCATTACCGCGACAACTGGTACCTGGACGCCTGGTGCCACAGCCGCCGCGGGCTGCGCAGCTTTTCGGTGGACCGGGTGCGGGACGCGCGCGAGCTCGACGAGCCCGCGAAGGATGTCCCGGAAGCGCAGCTCGACGGACACTTCAAGAGCGCCTACGGGATTTTCTCCGGCAAGGCGAACGAGATCGCCGTCCTGGTTTTCACGCCGGAGTCTGCGCGCTGGGTCGCCGACGAGCGCTGGCACGCGGATCAGCGGGGCCAGTTCCTCACCGACGGCCGGTACGAGCTGCGCATACCCTACCGGGACCCCCGCGAGCTGTTGATGGACATCACGCGCTACGGTCCGGATGTGGAGGTGATGGCGCCGGAGGCGCTGCGGCGCGCGGTCGCCGAGCGGCTGGCGCGCGCCCTGAACCATTACCAACGCGACGCGGAGTCGCCGACGTGAGCGCCGAACCGCCGGCGGCCACGCCCCTTTCCGGCCCCGCCGAGGGCAGTCCGATGGAAATGGACATCGATCAACTCATGGACGCGCTGGCCCGCGACCACGACCGGGTTCCGCGCAACGTGATCGAGGGCTGCGCCTTGCATGGGGAAGCGATGGTGGGGCGGCTGCGCGCCATCGTCGACGACGAGCAATGCTGGCAGGAAGGCGTCCCCGAGGGCGACTGGTGGCGGCTCCTTCATGCGGCGATGATCCTGGGGTTGATCCCGTCGGAGTCTGCCGGCGCCGCGCTCGTCCGCCTCATACGGCGCATGGCCGAGGCAGAGGACGACAACCTCCAGGATTGGCTCGCGGGCCACTGGCCGGCGCTGTTCCGCAACAAGCCGGGTTCCGCCATCGAGGCGGTGCGCGAAATCTCCGGGGACCGCGCCCTCCACTGGTACATCCGCTGCCAGGGCTGCGAGGTCGTCGTGGACGCGGCACGACGACAGGGCACGGCCGCGCTGGAGGGCGCCCTCGACTGGCTCGCCGGGCTGGCCGGAAGCGAAACCGAGGACTGGGACTTCCGTATGATGGCCGCCTCCACGCTGCTCGATTTCCCCCGCGACCGCCACCGCCCCTTGCTCGACGCCCTGGCCCGCCGCGAGGAACAGCGTGCCGCGGAGAATACCTGGGACATCGCGCAGTTCGTACCTGACGATGTCGAAGCCGCCTACGCCGGGGTCGGCGGCGGGCCGAACTGGCTCGGGCGCGGCGAGCCGTGGGACTTCTACGACCCCGGCGCCATCGCCCGGCGCCAGGCCCGTTGGGCGGAGGAAGACGCCCGCCGCAGCCGCGGGCCGGTCCACCCCGACGATCTCGATGACCTCGCGGGCCTCGAAGACCTCGACGACTTCCCCGGCGAGATCGTTGCCCGTCCCCACGTGCGCGCCGGCGCCAAGGTGGGCCGCAACGATCCCTGTCCCTGCGGCAGCGGCAAGAAATACAAGAAGTGCTGCCTGGGCAAGGACCGCGACTGAACCGCCGCGCCCGGCGCAGCCCCGCAGGCAACACGGATGGCGCAAACCGGACGCCGGGCCGCCGGCAAACCGGCGGCGGTGTTCGAGGAGGTCCGTCGCCTGACCTTCCGACTATCGAGAAATGAGAGGGCACCGGGACAGAATGCCGTTATTGCCCGTTACCCCGAGCGAGGGTCGCCCATGCAGCGTCGCAGCTTTCTCCAGACCGTAGCCCGGGCCGCCGCCCTGCTGCTGGCGCCGGCAACTGCCCGCGCTCTGCCCCCGGCTCCCGCCACGCCCAGGGAAACCGCGGTCATCCATTCCCGCCCCGGCGCGGACGCGCGGACGCCGGCCGAAGCCGCCGGCCCTTCGGAGGCCGCCGCGGTCGCGGACTCTCCCGCCCCGTCGGCCGCCACGCCAGCCCGACGGCCGATCCTCCTGCAGACCTCGCCGGTGGCCGGTTTCCAGTACCACGACGGCGAGTTCGCCTGGCCTTTTCTGCGCCCCGGCGACCGGCTCGCGCTGATCCGGGAACCGGAGAACCGTCACGACGGCCGGGCCGTGCGGATCGAATGGGAGGGGCTCAAGCTCGGCTATCTGCCGCGCCACGAAAACCACGCCGTCGCCCAGCTGCTGGACCGTGACGAGCAACTGCACGCTCGCATCCTCGCACTGCGGGAATCCTCGGACCCGTGGGAGCGGGTCCAGGTCGCCGTCGAGCTGGTGGCGTAGCCGATCCATGTCCGAGCTCGCCCGACTGGTCACGGAGAAGTCGCTGCGCCGGTACGCCGGCGCGACCATCTTCGACCGCGGGGTGGGCTATTTCCGCACCGGCGCGGTGGCGGACCTCGCCGACACCGGTGCGGCCGTCAAAGCCCGCGTGATGGGCAGCGAAGAGTACCGGGTCACCCTGCGCGCGGAGCGCGGCACGCTCGGCTATTCGTGCACCTGCCCCATGGGCGGCGACGGCGACTTCTGCAAGCATGTCGTCGCCACCGGGCTCGCTTGGCTTGCGCAGCGCAGAAATGGGAAGAACGCGCCCCGTCCTCCGCCACTCAGAGCGACTTCGACGGCATGGGCGGCTACCTGGCACGGGCCGCTCCGGTGCCCGAGCTGATTTCGGGGCTGCTGAAAGACCGCCGGGCTGACGAGGCGGCTCAACTCGCAGAGTACGCCCTCGGCCTGGGTCTGGACGCCTGCGAGAACGTGGACGACTCGGACGGGGAACTGGGCCAGCTCTTCACCGAGATCGGCGCACTGCACCTCAAGACTTGCAAAGCCGCCCGTCCGGACGGCGAGGCGCTGGCGAAGCGGCTGTTCGAGCTGCAACTGCGCGACGACTGGGGGTTCTTCCGCGTCGAAGACTACGCCCCGCTGCTCGGCAAGAGCGGGATGGGTCACTATCGCAAACTGGCCGAGGCGGCGTGGAGCAAGGTCCCGGCGCTCAAGCCGGGAGACAGGGAGCCGTGGGACGAGGAGCGGCGGTTCACTCTCACCGCGATCATGGAAACTCTCCTCGCCCGCCGGGACGGCGACGTGGATCGTTTGATCGAGATCAAGAGCCGCGACCTGACTTCCCCGCATAGTTTCTTCGAAATCGCGGAACTGCTCGCCAAGGTGCGCCGCCGCGAGGAGGCCATCGAGTGGGCCGAGCGCGGGCACAAGGCGTTCCGCGGCGAGCCGCATGAGCCGCTGGTGGAAATCTTGCTCTGGGATGGGGACCCGGACGCGGCGCTCGCGGAAGCCAGCGCCGGCGGCTGCTCCCAGCCGCTCTGGCTCAAGCTCGCCGAGGCGCTGGAGAAGGACAGCCTATCGCCATCTACCCGGCCCGGGTGGAGTCCGTGGTCGAGCGTAAAAACAACCAGGCCTATGACGAGGCCGCGGCGTTGATCAAAAAGATCGGAGCACTGATGAAGCGCACCGGAAAAAAACAGGAGTTCGCCGCCTGGACCGAGGCCCTGCGGACCAAGCACAAGGCGAAGCGCAACTTCATGGCGCGCATCGCACGCCTTATTAAGCCTCGTACAAATGGGTGAGAACCCATTTGTATCTCGAACCTCCCTTCTCCCCCGGGGAGAAGGGCCGGGGATGAGGGATTGAGCGGTGTCAGCGATTTCTACGACGCTCAATAAGACGCCATAGAAAACGATGGATAGCGCGAGGTGCGCCGGATGACGATTACAGAGCGGAGGAGTCCATGGGAAAGCTAGCCCGGTCCTCGACGATCGTCTCGGCGAGGGTTTTCGAGCCGGGCTTGAGCTTGATCGGACGTTTAAGCCCCTGGGGCTTTCCGCCGCTGCCTCGCCGTATCCACGGTTGGGCCTGCAGCCGCCTCACGACAGCCTCCAGCGGGTCCTCGCTTGCGGACGGGGCGGACAACAGGCGCGCCACCGGCCGGCCGCGGTCCGTGATGATCACTTCCTCCCCTGCCTGCACGCGCCTCAGGTATCGGGACAGGTTGTTTTTCATCTCGCGGATGGACACTTCCATGGGCGCGCCCTTTCGTAGCTACATTGGCTTGATTGTAGCTACATTTGGAACTGGGCATAAATTGCCTTCGCCCAGAAGGGAGTATCAATGATCGCCACGCTAGGCGCCCAGCACCGGAAGCCCGAGGCTTCTTGCCGCGAGGGCGAGGTTGCCGTCGAAGACCCCGAACCGGAAGTCAGCATGAGCCCGGCTTACGCGATGAATCCTTTCCGCAGAAGCAAGGTGAACGCTGTCGTAGCCGCGCAACCGGTATCGTGCACAAAATTCACCCGCGCGTCGAACGAGATGCTCTTCGACCTGGACGATCTCCCACTCCGTCCAATGTGCATCGAGCTCGCGGCGCAAGCGCCGGAACAGCAATTTGTCCGCTCGCGCCTCCGCAAGACGGGCAAATGCAGAGCAGGCTTCCGTGTACGCGAGCAATTGCGTTGCAATGATGCTTCCCGCCGCCACCGCGGCGCGCACTGCCTCGGAATGCGCCTCCGGAACGAACAATTTCACGAGGGCGGAAGTGTCCAGATAAAGGATCACCCGCGCTCCTCGCTCACGATTTCGGCGAGGGTTTTCTCCCCGGGCTTGAGCCGCAGGACATATCTGGGAAGTCGCGGCTTGCCTTTACCCGGTCGGACCCACGGCTGGCTGCGCAGCAGAGCCACCACTTCCTCCAATTTGGGAGCGCGGCCCTGCCGCGCTGAGCGTGGCGCCGTAAGCCGCGCCACGGCTTTGCCATGCGAGGTCACCACGACTTCCTCGCCCTCGGCCACCCGGCGCAGGTATTCGGACAGGCGGCTTTTCAGCTCGCGAACCGAGACCTCCATTGGCCTCTCCCGATATGACTACATTTTGAATTGTAGTCACAAACGAGGGCCAGCGGCAAGGCATGGTAAAAACGCACCGGAACCACGCGGGCTCGTCTCCGCGCGGCGGCTGCAGGCGCCGGAACTGTCGTCGATACCGTCAAACGGGACCGAGCGATGAGCTACGCAGACTTCTTCAAGCGCGCAACACGTACCGAGGCGCAGCCAGACGGGCTGAAGCCGTTCCCGTATCAGTGCCGCCTTGCGGAAAAGCCATGGCCTGAACTATTGGATGTTCCAACCGGCATGGGGAAAACCGCTGCGGTCGCGCTGGCCTGGCTGTGGAAGCGCGGCTGGCGCGAGGGGGGACGCCCCGAAAGACCCGATCCCGACACCCCACGGCGGCTCGTATACTGCCTGCCGATGCGGGTGCTGGTCGAGCAGACGGAGCGAAACGCCCGTCGATGGCTGGAGAACCTCGCGGTTGCGGGGATGCCGGGCGAAAACAAGGTCTCGGTACACCTCTTGATGGGTGGCTCCGAGGACGCGAAAAAGGCGACTTGGGCCGACTACCCGGAAGAAGACGCGATCCTGATCGGCACCCAGGACATGCTTCTTTCGCGGGCGCTGATGCGCGGTTATGGCATGAGCCGCTATCAATGGCCCGTGCACTTCGCTCTGCTACACAACGATGCCTTTTGGGTGTTCGATGAGGTCCAGGTAATGGGCGCGGGTCTGGCGACCGCAGCACAACTGGAAGCCTTCCGCCGCAGCTTTCCGTTGACGCGCGGCAGTCGTTCCCTGTGGCTTTCGGCAACGCTCAATTCTGCCTGGCTGGCAACGGTGGACATGAAACCTAACCTGGACTCGCTCAGACCCTTGACGATCGGCGATGAAGATCGGAAGCAGGCCGGCGACCGGCTGGATGCGGTCAAGAGCGTCGAGCGCGCCCCGCTCGAACTTGGCGAGGACACCGATAATAAAAAGGGCCTGGAGGCTTATCTCCAAGCCCTGAGAGATGCCATTCTGGAAGCCCACGACGCGGCCTCGCAGACGCTGGTGATCGTGAACCGTGTGGATCGCGCACAGAGGCTTTTCCGATTGCTCAAGGAGCGGCGTTCGGACCGGCAGGACCTGCTGATCCACGCCCGCTTCCGCGCCGCGGAGCGTGCCGAGCAGGCAAGAAGCTTGCGTGAAGATGTGGACACGGACCGCATCGTGATTGCGACGCAAGCCATCGAAGCCGGCGTGGACATCTCGTCCAAGGTGCTGGTGACCGAACTGGCACCTTGGCCTTCGCTCGTACAACGCTTCGGCCGCTGCAATCGTTACGGCGAGCACAACACCGTTGGTGGGGCGCGCATTCTCTGGGTCGATATCGAAAACGATGCCGACGTGTTGCCGTACAGCGTTGAAGAACTGGCCGGCGCACGCGACAAGCTTGCCGCGCTGGCCAGCGCCAGCCCCGGCGACTTGCCGCCCACCGACGAACAGCGCCCCCTCACCGCGGTGCTGCGGCGCAAGGATCTGCTCGACTTGTTCAATACCGATCCAGATTTGTCCGGCTTCGACGTGGATGTCTCCGATTACATCCGCGACAGCGGCGCCCCCGGTCTTCAAGTGTTCTGGCGGGACTTCGACGATCCCAACCAGCCGCGGATTCAAGGCGCCCCGGATCGCAGGGAGCTTTGCCCCATCTCCATCGGCCAGGCGAAGGGCTTGCACAAGCGTGGCGCCTGGCGCTGGGACAGCCTCGATGAAACCTGGGGCAAGCTGGATAAGGACCCGCGTCCCGGCATGACACTTCTGCTGCAGGCTGTGGACGGCGGATATGACGAGGAGATCGGATTTGACGCTAGTTTGAAAAAGGCGGTCTCGGTTGTTGCGGTCGAAGACACACCCACCGAACCGACCTACGGTGAAGACTGGCGCTCGCGACAACGCCGGCCCGTGGCTTTGAGCGATCACTTGGGCCATGTGGCCACTCATGCCAAGGTGCTTTGCGACGCACTGGCCGAAACCGCAAATGCAGACGCGCTGATCCGCGCCGGCCGTTGGCACGATGTCGGCAAGGCACACAAAGTCTTCGATGAAACCATGCACTGCTGTGACAAGGCGCCCGTCGGCTTCCTGGCCAAGTCGCCCTGCCACGGCCGCCACAGCCGCCCGTTCTTCCGTCATGAATTGGCTTCCATGCTGGCTTGGCTTGCCCAACACGGCCACGAGCCCAATGCCGACCTCATTGCCTACCTGATCGCCGCTCATCACGGCAAGGTGCGTATGAGCCTGCGCTCCATGCCCACGGAGCAAGCCGACGACAGGGTGAAACGCTTTGCTCGCGGCGTATGGGAAGGCGACGTCCTGCCCGCGATCGAGTTTGACGGCGAGCACAGCGCCGAAACCACGTTACGGTTAGCGCTGATGGAATTGGGCGAAGGCGAACAAGGCCCATCCTGGACCGCGCGCACCTTGAAACTACTGGACGAACACGGTCCCTTCCGGTTGGCCTGGCTGGAAACCTTGGTGCGCTTGGCCGACTGGCGCGCCTCCGCTGCGGAGCAAGCGCAACAAGGAGGACCTGCGGATGAATGAGATCGTCCTTCCCGGCTGCACACCCACACCGCTAGCCAGCTACTTGAAGGCGCTTGGCGTACTGCGCTTGCTGTCAAGGGCGTGTCCGGTCACGCGCGCAGCGTGGCAAAGCGACCACTTGGTGATTCACACGATATGGGACCGAGAAGCGGTGGAAGCGTTTTTCCTGCGCGACTACCAGCCGACGCCAGTCATGGCACCGTGGAACGGCGGCAGCGGTTTCTACGAGAACGATAACAAAGCGGCATTGAAAGCGATTCAGGAGAGTACCAGCCAACGCCTAACCCTCTATCGCGAGTGCCTACATTTGGCCGAGCAGGCTCTCGGAGACAGCGATCGCAGTGCCAGTCCCAAGGACACTGCGAAGGCAGCGCTTCTGAGCAAGCTGCGTGGATTACTGCCCGACGCAGCGCTGGACTGGTTCGACGCATCCGTGCTGCTCTCGGGTGACTCAGTCCAGTACCCCCCCTTGCTGGGTACCGGCGGCAATGACGGGCGGCTCGATTTCACCAACAACTTCATGCAGAGGTTGGGCGAGGTGCTGGGCCTGACGGACGAAGAGCCCTCTCAGGAATCGATCAACTGGCTGAAGATGGCGTTGCACGGCGTATCCGCGCCGGGGCTGGTCAAGAAAGCCATCGGGCAGTTCTCCCCAGGTCAAGTCGGCGGTCCCAACGCCACAACCGGGTTCGAGGCCGACTCGGCCATCAACCCCTGGGACTTCGTCCTGATGATCGAAGGCGCCCTGCCGTTCGCCGCCGCGGCTGTGCGCCGCAATGCAGACGATCCGGAAGGCGTATTGAGTTACCCGTTTACGGTGCGCGCTGTCAGCGCGGGGGCCGGCAGCCTGGGTGAAGGCGACGCGGCATCTGCACGCGGGGAGCTGTGGATGCCGTTGTGGCGACAGCCTGCAACCTATCCGGAGGTTCGTGCCCTGCTCGCTGAGGGCCGGGTGGCCTGGGATAGGAAACCAGTCCGCGACGCGCTCGACTTCGTGCGCGCCGTGCATCGCCTGGGCGGTTATCGCGGCATCGACAGCTTCCAGCGCTACGGCTTGTTGATGCGCTCCGGAAAGGCTTATCTCGCCATGCCCCTGGCACGTGTCGAAGTTACCAGAAACCCGGAAACGGATTGGCTGGACGACCTCGACAAGCACGATTGGCTGACCCGATTTCGCCGTTTTGCTCAGGGCGAGAACACCGCCAAACGCTTCCTCGCCTTGCGCCGGCAACTGGAAGACGCACTATTCGATCTGGCCGGCCGCGCACCGACACCGGCCGAAGCCCAGGCACTTCTGATATTACTGGGCGACACTGAGGCAGCGCTGGCAGTCAGCAGGAAGGCTCAGGAATCCGTGCCTCCTATCCCGCGCCTCTCCGAGCACTGGGTCCAGGCCGCCGATGACGGTATGTCCGCCTTTCGTATCGCGCGCGCTCTGGCCGGCCTGAGCGGTACCAAGGACGCCCCCTTGCCGCTGCGCGCTCAACTATTCCCCGTCCATCCGACCCACAACCTCTGGATGGATACTGCGCGCAAAACCAAGGGTGCTGCCGATGATCCGGCCTGCCGCCGGCGCATCCACACCGAGTCGAATGGCAGTCTTCCCGACACCCTGATTGCTCTGCTGGGCCGCCGCCTGTGGCTGGCCGAAGAGTTCGACATGCCGGACAAGCCTCTGCGTAGTCCGGCGGGAACCAGTTTCGACGATCTGCTCGCCTTCCTGCGCAGTGACCGCATGGACCGTCGGATCGCCGCACTTCTGCCTGGATTGAGCTTGTGCAGCATCCCGCAGGATATTAAGCACGCGGCAGGCGAAGGCACCGTGCCGGCAGCCTTCGCCTTGTTCAAGCTATGCCTGACGCCCGACACCACCCTGCGCAGCCTTCGCTTGATGGGCGAGAAAGACCATCTACCCATCCCGCCGGGCCTCTTGGCGCAACTGGCTGCAGGCAACGCTGACAACCGTGCGGTCCGATTGGCTTGGCGGCGCCTGCGCGCGTCCGGCCTGTCGCCCTTGTTTGTGCCCGATGCGCTTCCAGAATTGGGCGACATCGACCCACGCCGAGCCGCGGCGGCGCTGCTGATCCCCTTGAGTTTCGGTGCCACTGGTGCACTCGGGCGCAGCGTATTGAAAGCCCTCGAAACCGAAACGGCCTAGGGAAAATCTGACCCCGTCTCAAAAAGGAGAATCAAACATGAGTCTCGACCTGTCCAGCTTGAACAACGCCCCGCGCCTTCTGATCGAGGCGGAGTTGATACCGCTGCAAGGCACCCGCTTCCAGCCCACCGGCTTTCCCGAGATTGGCGCGGCCCAATACGATGGCCCGGACGGCACACCCATGCTGCTGGTGGAGTCGGCTCAGAGCATAGCCAACCGAATGGAGGATGTCTGTTGGGACAAGGTGGCGGATGACTGGGTGCCACCTCTCAAAGGATTGTCCCTCGTCAAGGTACTAGATAAGACAGGCAAAACGTTGACCAACTCGGTGCTTGAGTCGCATCGCATCAACTCGCCTTACATCCTGGAGGGCCAGGACAAGTCCGTGTTTGACAAGCTCAAGGGCGAATTGGCAGACATGGAAGAAGGTATCGTAGACCTGCGCAAGCTGGCCCGGATATTACTACGCCTGGACGCAAATGCACTGCTGCATGGTGTGTTCCTGGCCAAGAAGGAACTCGCTGGCGGCCGGCTCCGCCTGCCGCGCGCGTTGTCCGGCTTCATCGAGGCGCATCAAATCAAGGTGGCAGCCAGCGGTGGCGTAAAGAACGACTCGGTCAATCCGTCGGGCGATACATCCAAAGGCTTCGGAAACGTGCCGTTCGCTCGCGACGAATTCGTATCTCCCAAAATCAACGCCTACTTCAACGTGGATCTCGCGCAGCTTCGTGGCTACGGCTTCTCGGATACTGTCTATAGCCTGTTGGTGGCGCTATCCCTCTACAAGATCCGCTCCTTCCTGAAAACCGGCTTGCGCTTGCGCACAGCCTGCGACCTGGAATGCAAGAACGTCACCGTCAAGCGGCCGGATGGCTTCACTTTACCCAAGCTTTCCGAACTGAATGCCGCGCTGCCCGGTCTGATCGAAGCCGCAAAGGCGGATGCCGGCTTTGAAGTCACGACCGTTACTTACAGGAAGTGAGGCCATGCTGGCGCTCTCATTCACCTTTCCCGCGGGGCGTTATCACGCCACGCCGTGGGACAGGCACGTCAATGAAGGGGCGGTGGCCTGGCCTCCGGAGCCCTGGCGTTTGCTACGCGCGCTGATCGCCACCTGGCATCACAAGGTCAAACATTCAGGGCAACACCAGGAATCCACGATGCTGGGCCTGATCGAATCCCTTGCCCAGGAACTACCGAACTACACCTTGCCTGCGGCCAGCCACAGTCACACGCGCCACTACATGCCGCAACGGAAGGCCGGCGATACCTCGCTGGTGTTCGACGCCTTCACGGCCGTGGCGCGCGATGAACCGCTCTACATGACTTGGCCGCATCTCGACCTGCCGGGCGATCAGGTGGCCCTGCTGGATGATCTGCTTGCCGTCATCGGTTACCTGGGTCGCGCCGAATCATGGGTCGAAGCCAGCCGTGTGAGCAACCCACGCGATCCGAACTGCGTGCCGGGCAGTCAGGCGATCGATCCGAGCACCGGAGAATTACGCGGGGAAGTCGTCACCTTGTTCTCACCGCTGCCGGCTGGCGAATATCGGATGCATCGCGACCGCTTCCTTACCGACAAGCGTGCCGCCAAGAAACCCAGTTCCACGCTTCCCGACAACCTCCTTGATGCCCTGTCGGTGGAAACTGCCGACTTGCGCAGGCAGGGCTGGAGCCAGCCGCCGGCAGCGCGTAAAGTCCCCTACCTGCGACCGGTCGATGCGCTGCGCCCTAAGCGCGTACCGCAAAAAGACACTTCGCCCGGTTTCACCACCGTGCGCTACCTGCTGGTCGGCAAGCCCTTGCCACGCTTGGAATACAGCGTGCGCATCGGCGAACTGCTGCGTCAGGCCGTTATGAGCCGGGCCAAGCATGAGTTGGGGGAAGACGCGATCCCGGCCATGCTCTCCGGTCATGATCTGCCCGAAGGCAATCGGCACCAGCACGCGTTCTACCTGCCCTTGGATGCCAACGGCGACGGTCGCATCGACCGCCTGCTGCTGCATGTGCCTGCCGGCATGGGGCCGGCAGAGCGCCGAGTCGTCGAAAAACTCCGTCGCATCTGGAGCCGCGATGGTGGCGAGTGGCTATTGGTACTGGAAAGCATTGGCGACGTCGGCGTAGGCGAGCCGCTGATGTCTCGCGCCACCGAATGGCGATCCATCACACCTTACCTTCATCCTTGGCATGTCAAGAAAGGTTTCGCCATAGAGGACCAGGTCCACCGCGAATGCTGCGAGCGGGGCCTGCCCGAACCGATCGCGCTCGAACGACTCGGCGGCGCTCTCGTTGGCGGCCGGATACGCCGCCCGATCCACTTCCATCGATTCCGCAACAAACGCGGTTTGAGCCAGCCCGACCGCCATGGAAGCTTCTGGCGCCTGACCTTCGCCGAACCCGTTTCGGGCCCCCTCGCCCTCGGCTTCGCCTGCCACTTCGGCCTCGGCCTCTTCGCACCAGCGTAAGGAACGACGCGGTGCCCCCATTCGAACCTGGCCAGCGGATGCTGCATCCGTTCTTCGGCCTGGGCACCGTGCTGGAAAACGAAGCCGAAGGCCGCGTGAAGGTTCGCTTCGACAGGAAGGGCGAAAGGCTTCTCGACGTGAAGTCTGCGCGGCTGCGGCCGGCGACGCCGGAAGACCTGGATGCGCTGGAGCCGGGCGGTGAAGGGCATCGGAGGTGGCTGGAGCTTTTCCGGTTCGAGCCCGACGATACGCCGCACTTCATGGGATCCCCCCGGGAACCGTTCTTCGATGACGTCAGGGAAGTATTCGAGCGCTTACCCCAACTGGTTCCGGAGATGCGGGTTCATAACACTTTCGCCGACCGCCGCCCCGCTCCGAGGACTGAGGATTGGTAGTGCTCCGCTTCGCCTGCCACTTTGACCCGGGTTGTTCGCTCCTGTAACAGATGGGCACACTGAACCATGACACTTCCCGACAGCGACCGAGCGCGTGTGGATCGCTCAAAAATCACGGATTACCTGCTGTCCACAAGCCACCCGGATGGACGCGGCAAAGCGGTGTTCTTCATGGGTTTTGGCTTCAAGGTTGAAAAGTGGGAAATTCTGGCTGAGGCCCTGAGAGCAGTTGGCATTTCCAACCCGGTGGTTGGCGTTGTAGAGTCTCCTTATGGAAAGCGCTACACTGTGGATGGGCAGTTGCAGGCGCCGGACGGCAGAACACCGATGGTGCGCACTGTCTGGATCGTGGAGCAAGGACGCGGGCCGCGACTTGTTACCGCTTATCCGCTGTAAAGGGAATATATGAGTCCGATCAAGGAACATGACCGCGTCGTGCTGACCACCGATCTGACTGGCGAGAAACTCACCGCTGGCGACGTCGGCACAGTGGTGCACGTGTACCGCGAGGGAAAGGCGTTCGAGGTTGAGTTCGTTTCGCTCGATGGCGAGACTGTGGCCGTCGTCACGCTGGAGCGTGCGCAAATTCGACCGGTCGAACGCCGCGAAATAACACACGCGCGGCGCGTAGCATAGCGCACAGTTGGAAAGGACTGCGGCATGAATTGCACTACCTCGCTCCGCCTCTGCCGCAACACGGCCTGATACAACCCAACGCGCTAGGTCGCTTGCGGGCACGTCATTTCCTGAACCCATCCACAGCCCCTCGACTTTTTCGCACCGGCGTAAGGAATGACACGGTGCCGCCCTTCAAACCCGGCCAGCGGGTGCTGCATCCGCTCTTCGGCCTGGGCACCGTCCTGGAAGACGAAGCCGAAGGCCGCGTGAAGGTTCGCTTCGACAGGAAAGGCGAAAGGCTTCTCGACGTGAAGTTTGCGCGGCTGCGGCCGGCGACGCCGGAAGGCCTGGATGCGCTGGAGCCGGGCGGTGAGGGGCATCGGAGGTGGCTGGAGCTTTTCCGGTTCGAGCCCGGCGATACGCCGCACTTCATGGGCTCCCGCTGGGAACCGTTCTTCGATGACGTCGGGGAAGTATTCGAGCGCTTACCCCAACTGGTTCCGGAGATGCGAGTTCACGGCGCCTTCGCCGACCACCGCCCGGCTCCCAGGAAGGAGCCTCCGGAATGGCCTGCGGGCTTTCATCTCTCATGGCCCGGACCCTTGCAGGGCGTGATGGCGGTGCTTCGGATGGAGCCGAAGTTCAACAATATCGTCTCGCTGTACCCGTTCTGGTCCACAGGCTCCCAGCACACGCTGACCATCGAACAGGTGCGGGTCTGGGAGAGCGGCGTCGAAGCGCAGATCGACGCCGTGCTGGAGGGGGCGGCGATTACCTTCTTCGATACGCTGTACGCGGTGAATCGGACCTGGTACGAGGCCGGCGGGCGCTATGAGTTCGTTCTGACAGGCATCGCCTACGCCTGCCGCCGGGCCGAGGACCACCCGTTCGAGATTCGGCTTGAGCGGGAAGAGCGCGCGTTTCTCAGGGATCGCGCCAGGAAGGATGGCTGGGAGTCGGAGCCGGAGGAAATCGAGATCATGCACACCACGGGAATGGCGATGCTTCTCCCCATCGACCAATGGGACGCGGACGACTACCAGTTCCACGGCCCGGTGAAGTCCGTGAAGGAGATCGAGATGCTCGGCCAGACCGGCTGGCGCCTTCGGACCACGGTGCTGCGCCGGCTTGGCAAAGACGGGGATATCGATCTGGACATAATCGTCACCCGAAGGGCTTGGGGCGACGGAGCGCCGCCTTTGCAAGGAGAGGACGTTGAAGGAAGACTGTGGCTGCAGGGGTACTTGTGGTATCCCCACAACTGTCAATGACCAAGCGAAGACTGAACCGCGCCCGCGAACGACGCATCGAGCAGGAGATCGTCGTCGACGCTTACACGTCGGAGGAGCGGGCGATGGGCTGGTATTACTATCTTGAAGGAAAGCTCGCGTTCCCCTTCAAGGCGCGGTGTGTGGCTCCGCGAACGATTTCCCCTCTGAAGAAGGGTGAAGAAGTCGAAGTGATTTCAATGGCGGGGGAGGAAGACTGCATGCGTGAACCGTTCGTGCTGATCCGGTTCTCCGGCCGCAAGCTCGGTGTGCCGCTGTCTCAACTGGAAGTTCTGGAGGTCGGACCCGAAACCCGGGAAGCCATGGAAGACTGGCGGTATTGGCTTGCCATGGGCTACGAGGTCTGAACGACCGAACAGAGAAAGGCCGGCGGCCCTCCCGCGACGGGTTTGCGGATGAGCCTTGTAGCGGAGACGACACCGATCTAGAATTCTTACTCGGTATTACTTTGGAGAACACTTATGGCCGTATCGGTCACCAGCAAGGGCCAGGTCACCATCCCGAAACGGGTGAGGCAGGCGCTTGGCATCACGCCCGGCAGCAAGGTGGAATTCGATCTGGATGGGGGCGGCGCGCGCCTTAAATTGGTGAAGAGACAGACGCCAACACGGATCGAGGATGGACCGGCCATTCTGGGCTACGCGGGGCCGCGGATTCCCGTCGCGCAGATGCACGGCGGCATTGCGATGAAGAAAGCGCGCAAGCATGCGCGCCGTTGATACGAACGTGCTCGCCCGATATTACCTGCAGGACGATCCGGGCCAGGCGCGCGTTGCCGCCAGGTTGCTTGCCGCCGGCGGCGTTTTCGTGCCCAAGACCGTAATGCTGGAACTGGAATGGGTGTTGCGGTACGTGGCCGAACAGCCGGCGGATAAGGTCGTGGATTGCCTCGCGCATCTGATTGCTTTGCCGGGGATCGCCGTTGAGGATCACGAGCAGGTGGAGAAGGCGTTGCACCACTGTCGGCGCGGCATTGACTTTGCCGATGCGCTGCATCTTGCAGCAAGCCAGGATTTCGGCGAGTTGCTTACGTTCGACGATCGCGGCTTCGCGCGCCGGGCGGCGAAGCTTGGCTTGAAACCTCCGGTCAAGCTCCCGAGGGGTTGATCTGCACCCCGGTCACTTCGGCCCCGGCCTTTTTGGTCCCCGCCACCGATACGTAAGCGGAAACCGAATCCCACTCGCGAGAAGCGTATCACCGACGAAATCGTGGTCGGCAAGACGCTGGGCCCGGAGTACGCGCACTGGCGCAGGGTCAAGAAGGGAATGCTGGATCGCTACCGGCTGTTTTTCCGCTTTGTGTCCTGTCCCGTCAAACTCATCGTGTACGTATGGTTCAACGACGATAATACGCTGCGCAAGGCCGGCTCCAAGACCGATGTGTACGAGGCCTTCAGGAGAATGCTGGCGCGAGGCGTCGTACCGGCGACGATCGAGGATTTGCTGAGAGAGCACCCGGAGCACGGGCGAAGACAACCTGACGCGGGACAATAACGGAATGAATTCGCCATGATCCGCCTCGAACTCGAAACCATCCTTCGCCCCGTGGAACTCCCCTGCGACCGCTACGGCCGGGTAATTCCACAATCTGCGTGTGTGGAGTGGAATGAGACATTGCAATTCGGTTTCACCGGCCGCATCGCCTGCCACTTCGGCCTGGGCCTTTTCGTGCCAGCGTAAAGGATGACGCGGTGCCGCTCTTCGAAACTGGCCAGCGGGTGCTGCATCCGTTCTTCGCCACGGGCAACTGTGGGCCACGCCCAACACGACGCGCGGCTGAATCGGTGGGCCGGTATTCGATCCTATTGGCATTCCAAAGGCGGTGATGTAGAATATGTCTAGACTGTCTAGATTAAGCGGAGAACATCGTGGCGTGGCAGCTTCAGGAGGCAAAGAACAAGTTGAGTCGGGTGGTAGCCGAGGCGCAGCAATCCGGGCCTCAGATAATTACCGTGCACGGGAAGGAGGCTGCCGTGGTGATCTCGGCCGCCGAGTACCGCAGGCTTGCGCAAAAGCAGGGCTCGCTGGTTGAGTTCTTCCAGAAATCGCCCCTTTGCGGCACCGAATTGGATATGGCGCGGTCGCGGGACACGGGGCGGAAGATTGACTTGTGAAATATCTGCTCGATACCTGTTTCCTGTCCGAGCTATTCAAGTCGGAGCCGAATTCCGGCGTGGTGGAGTGGGTGACGGGGATCGAAGAGGAGCGCCTGTTTGTCAGCGCCCTTTCGCTGGGCGAAATCCAGAAGGGTGTCGTGAAGCTGGACGATGGCAGGCGCAGACGAAGGATACAGACTTGGCTCGATCAGGATCTGCGGCGACGCTTCGCGAATCGCATCATCCCGGTGGATCTGGAGATTGCGCTGGCGTGGGGACAAGTATGTGGCGCAAGCGAGAAGAAAGGAGTACCCCTGCCCGTCATCGACAGTCTGCTTGCGGCAACGGCAAGCATTCGCGGCCTTACCCTCGTTACCCGCAACCAGAAAGACTTTTCCGTCTATCCCATCACTGTGCTGAACCCATGGAACGGGGCTTGATGTGCTGCAAGTGGACACCCCAAGACGGCTTCTTAAGAACATGGAGAAGCCGTGCTTTCGATTCTTGCCCTTTCGATATGCTAGTATTTTTATATCGTTTTACTATCATTCTGGAGGGGTACCGATGGCAGGGCTCGTCATCAAGGACTTGCCGCCGGAGCTGCATCGCAAGTTGAAGGAGCAGGCGGCCCGCCACCATCGCAGCATGACCAAAGAGGTGCTCGCCGTGCTCGAGGCGGCGCTAGGCAAGGAAGACCGCCTCCTGGAGGCTCCGCCGCCGTTCAAGGGCCAATTCGCGTTGACCGATGAGTTCATCGATGAAGCCAGGCGCGAGGGCCGCGAGTGATCGTCGTCGACGTCAACGTGGTCGCCTACTTCCTCATCGACGGGGAAAAAACGGCGTCCGCGCGGAACCTGTTACGGCGCGATCCGGACTGGCGGCTGCCCCCGCTCTGGCGACACGAATTCCTGCATGTGCTGGCGACGTTCGCGCGGGAGGGCGGTGCCACGACCGCCGAGGCGCAGCGGCTGTGGCAGCAGGGCATCGAACTGTTCGGTCCCGGCGAGGAGAGTGTGGACATGGAGGCGGCCCTCGCCTTGGCGATCGCGAACCGCATCAGCGCGTACGATGCGCAATACATTGCGCTGGCGCGGCAGCTGCGGACCGTCTGCGTCAGCGAAGACCGGCGCCTGCTCGGGACTTTCCCGACGCTCAGCCGGGCAATGCAGGCTTTCGAAGTCGCCTGAGACCGTTTCCTGCGGGGGAGGAAGCATGGTCATAAGTACTCCCACACTGAAAACCATCCCGATCGTCGCCGACGACCGCGAAGGCCGCGGTCCGGTGCTGGCGGAGCTGCGCGGCATGCCGGAGTTCGACGTGACGCTCGCGCGTCTACCGGTGGGCGACTACCGCGTGGACGACCGCTTCCTGTTCGAGCGCAAGACGCTGGTCGATCTGGTGGCGTCGGTCGAGTCCGGCCGCCTCTTCGCTCAAGCCCTGCGCATGGCGCGGATGAAGGCGCTGCAGCCCGTCCTGGTGCTGGAGGGTACCTCGCAGGATCTGGAGGGCTCCCGCATGACCTGGGAGGCGGTGCAGGGCGCGCTGGTGACGGTGGCGCTGTTCGTGGGACTGCCGATGCTGCGCACTCGGGGCGCCGTGGAAACGGCGCGCACCTTTCTATACGCGGCGCGCCAGGGGCGCACCCACGCTTGCGGCGCCCTGCCCCGCCGCGGAAGACGGCCCACCGGGAAAGTCGCCGTGCAGAACTACATCCTGCAAGGTCTGCCCGGCGTGGGCCCGGCGCGTGCGGCACAGTTGTTGAAACGCTTCGGCAGCGTCGAAGCCGCCATTGCCGCCGGGCCGGAGGCGCTCACGGCGCTACCCGGCATCGGCGCTCGAACGG
The DNA here is from genome assembly GCA_049322755.1 of Pseudomonadota bacterium. Classification (GTDB taxonomy): domain Bacteria; phylum Pseudomonadota; class Gammaproteobacteria; order Burkholderiales; family UBA6910; genus DATIUV01. The sequence continues at coordinate 52,250 of JBMOQX010000049.1, forward strand.
CCCGCGCCATACGCTGGGCCGTCGAGGAAAAGCGGGCCGCGTACGGCTGATCGCGCACCGGCGCCTGGAAACCGTCATCAGGCAGTCACAACATGCCCAGCAGCGCCCGAAGACTTTTCTCTACAGTCGCCATTTCTTCCGGTGAGAGGGTCGAAAGGGGTCCGGCTCCAAACCTGGACCGGTCCAGAGCGCGGGTGTGCTCCAGCATGACGGGGCAGTCCTTCAACAGGCGATCGCGGGCGGTGACGCGCACGCGCAGGGGTTCGAACTCCTTGCGCAACTGCGTGGTGAACGGTGCCGCGAGAACGGTGGACAGCCCGCTGGCGATCAGATCATCGGCTTGGAGGATAAGAACCGGTCGGATCTTGCCGATCTCGGTGCCCTTGTTGGGGTTCAGGTTCGCCAGCCACACTTCGCCGCGCCGCATTATTTCCACCACTTTTCGCCGAACTCCTCCGGCCAGGGTTCGCCGGATTTGCGCCCTTCGGCGATATCCAGCGCCTCGTTCTCCAACGGAAGGAATTCTTCGGCAAGCTCGACCGATTCGTGGCGCGCGTTTTCGTTTGCCGCAATTGCCTTGGCGGCTGCCACCACCTCCGCAATGAACCGCTCTTTCTCCTGCCGCACGAGGTATTCGGCAATGGCCTGCCGGGCGATTTCGGACCGCGGTGCCTTGGCGAGCCGCGCCTCCTCCGCCAGCCTCTGCTCGATTTCTTCTGGAAGTCTGAGACTTAACGTGCCCATACACCCCTCCGATACAAATCGTGTTACGTAACATAATTCGCACGTCGGACTGTAATGTCGAGTGAAACACAAGGAGAGCTACCCCTCCCCTTCCCGGAGCTCTCGGGGGACCTGCCGCTGCTGCCGGCCCGCATGGTCAACGAGTACCAGTACTGCCCGCGGCTCGCCTATCTGGAGTGGGTACAAGGGGAATGGTCGGAGTCCTCGGACACGGTCCAGGGCAGGCACGCCCATCGCCGGGTGGACAAGCCTTCCGGGGATCTGCCCGACCCCGAGTCGGCGGAAGAAGGCGAACGCATCCACGCCCGGTCGATCACGCTCTCGTCGAACCGTCTCGGGCTGATCGCGAAGCTGGACTTGCTCGAAGGCGACGGCAGTCGCATCGTGCCCGTGGACTACAAACGGGGGAAGCGCCCGCACGTCGCGCAGGGCGCGTACGATCCCGAGCGCGTGCAGTTGTGCGTGCAGGGCATGATCCTCGAGGAGCATGGCTACGTGTGCGACGAGGGCATGCTTTATTTCGCGGAAAGCCGCGAGCGGGTGCGCGTGGCGTTCGACGCCGAACTGCGCGCCCTGACTCGGAACGCGATCGACGGATTGCGGCTCGTGGCCGCGGGCGGCCAGATTCCGCCGCCCCTGGAGGACAGCCCCAAGTGCCCGCGCTGTTCCCTGGTCGGCATCTGCCTGCCGGACGAAGTGCACTTCCTGAGAAAGCAGCAGACCACGCCCCGTCCGCTGGCGGTCGCCCGCGACGAGGCGTTGCCCCTCTATGTCCAGGCGCGCGGCGGCAAGGTCGCGAAGAAAGGCGAGACGCTGGAAGTGTTCGTCGATGACCAGAAAGTCCAGACGGTCCGCCTGGTCGACGTGTCGCAGGTCGTACTCATGGGCAACGTTTACGTGACTACACCCACGCTGCACGAATTGATGGCGCGGGAAATCCCCATCTCCTGGCATTCCTTCGGCGGCTGGTTTCTCGGCCACACCGTCGGCACCGGCCACAAGAACGTGGAAATCCGCGCGGCGCAGTACCGCATGAGCTTCGACCCCGCCGCCTGCCTGCGCCTGGCCAAGGGCCTGGTGGTGGCGAAGATCCAGAACCAGCGCACACTGCTGAGGCGCAACTGGAAAGGCGACGACCGGCCGGAGGATCTGCTGGAAGCCTTTCAGGCCGACATCAAGCGCGCCCAGTGGGCGCGGGACCTGCCGGAGCTGCTGGGCGCCGAAGGGCAGGGAGCGGCCCGTTATTTTGCCCGGTTCGGCGCCATGTTGAGCCGCGACCGGGACCCGTCGTCCTTCCCATTCGACTTCAAGACCCGCAATCGGCGTCCGCCCACCGACCCGGTCAACGCGCTGCTCTCGTACGCCTACTCTCTGCTCGCGCGCACCTGGACCGTCGTGCTGTCCGCGGTCGGATTCGACCCCTACCGGGGCTTCTACCATCAGCCGCGTTACGGCCGCCCCGCCTTGGCGCTGGACATGATGGAGTCGTTCCGGCCCCTGCTCGCCGACTCCAGCGTGATCCAGGCGGTCAACAACGGGGAGGTAAGGCCTTCGGACTTCGTCACTGCGGCCGGCAGCGTCGCCCTTACCCCCGATGGCCGAAAGCGTTTCATCGCCACCTTCGAGCGCCGCCTGGGTCTGGAAATCACGCACCCGCTGTTCAGCTACCGGGTAAGCTATAGGCGCCTGCTCGAACTGCAGGCCCGCCTCCTGGCTCGGCACCTGCTGGGGGAAATCGAGGAGTACCCCAACTTCACGACCCGTTGACCATGAACGACGAACATCTTTACATCGTGGCCTACGACATAGCGGACCCCAAGCGCTGGCGCCGGATTTTCCGGCTGATGGAAGGGTACGGAGAATGGCTCCAGCTTTCGGTGTTCCAGTGCCGGATGAGCATGCAGCGCCACGCGGAACTCATCGCCCTGCTGGACGGAATCATCCATCACGCCGACGACCACGTGGTGCTGCTCGACATCGGCGTGGCGGAACGCGTGATTCCGCGGGTGGTGAGCTTGGGCAAAACCTTCAACCCGGTCCAGCGGGAGGCGGTGGTCGTGTGATTTTTTTGCCTTGGTTGAGCGAGCGGTGTGGTGCGAAGCGCAAGCGGCTGCACCGCTCGCAGCCAATAGCTCTTTAAAAAGGCAGAGAAATTTGGAATACTAACGACGGGGCGCCAACCCGGCGCGCGAGCTGGCGCTCCTTTCGCCGGTACCTCTCGCAATCGTTTCCGGAAACGACCACCCGGAGCGGGTTCGCGAGGGAACCGTTATCCGCGGCGACTCGCCGCGGCCTCATTGAAGCACCATCGCCTGCGAGAGCTCCTCGCGGCGGGCCTCCGGTTATCCGCGGCGACTCGCCGCGGCCTCATTGAAGCCGCACGCGCTCGGAGACCATCGTTTCGCCGTACTCCGGTTATCCGCGGCGACTCGCCGCGGCCTCATTGAAGCATCAGCTTTTGAGAGTCCATAACCCTTCCTCTTCGAGGTTATCCGCGGCGACTCGCCGCGGCCTCATTGAAGCCGCCTTTCTAAGTGCACAGAAAATGCACAGGCAGGAGGTTATCCGCGGCGACTCGCCGCGGCCTCATTGAAGCAACGTGAGCAGCGTCGCCGCGGCCTCGCGGATCGCGGTTATCCGCGGCGACTCGCCGCGGCCTCATTGAAGCACAAATTAATATGCACTTCACGCACGCACGCAGTCTAGTTATCCGCGGCGACTCGCCGCGGCCTCATTGAAGCGGGTCAGCCGGCACGGGCTCAGGCTCCCAGCGTGGGGTTATCCGCGGCGACTCGCCGCGGCCTCATTGAAGCTTGTCAGGGATGGTGACGCGCGCGCCCGGCTCACCGGTTATCCGCGGCGACTCGCCGCGGCCTCATTGAAGCGTCACCGAGCCGCTGCTCGGCGGTCTCGACCGGCTCCTGTTATCCGCGGCGACTCGCCGCGGCCTCATTGAAGCGAGCGTGAGCGCCGGCGCGGGCGCTGGGAAGGCTTGGTGTTATCCGCGGCGACTCGCCGCGGCCTCATTGAAGCGCCCGCTCCGGTAGTTACTTACCTTCTGGACAGACCGTTATCCGCGGCGACTCGCCGCGGCCTCATTGAAGCTCCGTCGGCGCAGGGGAGCCATTCGAGATTGTGCCAGTTATCCGCGGCGACTCGCCGCGGCCTCATTGAAGCTACCCGGCGTCATAGCCTTCCTGGCGCGCGGCGGCGAAGTTATCCGCGGCGACTCGCCGCGGCCTCATTGAAGCGACGCTTCCACGTCCACCTTGCCCTCGGCGGTCACGACCGTTATCCGCGGCGACTCGCCGCGGCCTCATTGAAGCTATGGCCCGCTGACTGTTGCAGACAGCGCGCCGCCGGGTTATCCGCGGCGACTCGCCGCGGCCTCATTGAAGCGGTGTCGCCGGCGGCCGACTCGGCGCTCGACACCTGGTTATCCGCGGCGACTCGCCGCGGCCTCATTGAAGCTGGTCGACCTGGCCGGCGCCGTCGATAAGTTTAACGTTATCCGCGGCGACTCGCCGCGGCCTCATTGAAGCCAACGAGCCGGGCAGCCCGTGGGACGCCCCTACCAGGTTATCCGCGGCGACTCGCCGCGGCCTCATTGAAGCAGCTTGGCAACCGACTGCTCGCCCTGCTGGGCGGCGTTATCCGCGGCGACTCGCCGCGGCCTCATTGAAGCATCGGTGTAGTCGCCCAGCTGCTTGATCGGCTCGATAAGTTATCCGCGGCGACTCGCCGCGGCCTCATTGAAGCGCGGCGATCGCGCCGAGCTCCGTGCTGAGGGACTCGGTTATCCGCGGCGACTCGCCGCGGCCTCATTGAAGCTTGAACGCCATATTCTCACCAAGTCTAACAGACTGCGTTATCCGCGGCGACTCGCCGCGGCCTCATTGAAGCTCGCCCACCATGATCTCCACCTGCTGCCCGATCATGTTATCCGCGGCGACTCGCCGCGGCCTCATTGAAGCGATCGTCAACCTTCGCGTCACCGCACGGCGCGGTCCCCGTTATCCGCGGCGACTCGCCGCGGCCTCATTGAAGCTAGGCCGCCAGCGCCTCGGCCCAGTTGCCGAAGCGGTTATCCGCGGCGACTCGCCGCGGCCTCATTGAAGCCAGCGCTCGGCGGCGGAGTCCTGGTCGTGCGCGAGGTTATCCGCGGCGACTCGCCGCGGCCTCATTGAAGCTTGAAGACTGAGCTACAGCAGCACGGCCCAACCGGGGTTATCCGCGGCGACTCGCCGCGGCCTCATTGAAGCAGATCCATCGATGGGACTCCTTGAGGTTTGCGGTTGGTTATCCGCGGCGACTCGCCGCGGCCTCATTGAAGCTGGTGCGCCGAGTCGCCGCGACGCCGGCCTATGCGTGGTTATCCGCGGCGACTCGCCGCGGCCTCATTGAAGCTTCGGGACCAGCGTGACCCGCAGGGCGACCGGGTGGTTATCCGCGGCGACTCGCCGCGGCCTCATTGAAGCAGCGCGAGGCGCGCGGCAAGGATGCCGGCTTCGGAGGCGTTATCCGCGGCGACTCGCCGCGGCCTCATTGAAGCCACGCCCTCGATGTCGCCGGAGTCCGCGCCGAAGTGCTGTTATCCGCGGCGACTCGCCGCGGCCTCATTGAAGCAACTCGGTCGGCATGGCTTACGTCGGTGCGCCGACGTTATCCGCGGCGACTCGCCGCGGCCTCATTGAAGCGAGAGCCGCGTGGATGCGCACGTCGAACTCGCCGCGTTATCCGCGGCGACTCGCCGCGGCCTCATTGAAGCGCGAATGGGCATCTGCCGCACGTAGCCGGCGCGAGCGGTTATCCGCGGCGACTCGCCGCGGCCTCATTGAAGCCATTCCCGCCGCCTGCGCGAGCTTCGCCAGATTCGGTGTTATCCGCGGCGACTCGCCGCGGCCTCATTGAAGCCGCCTCGTGCTGGAAGTAGATTTCACCCTCGATCATGGTTATCCGCGGCGACTCGCCGCGGCCTCATTGAAGCTGAGCAGATCGCCTGCGGGCGCGTGCACGCCCGCACGTTATCCGCGGCGACTCGCCGCGGCCTCATTGAAGCGCGCCCGAGCTGGTGGGCATCACGATCATCATCGTGTTATCCGCGGCGACTCGCCGCGGCCTCATTGAAGCCTGCGCTACATGCTGCGCGAGGTCGCCGCCGGGGTCGGGTTATCCGCGGCGACTCGCCGCGGCCTCATTGAAGCGCTGGCTACAAAGCGAAAGAGGTTGAACAGCACAGACAGTTATCCGCGGCGACTCGCCGCGGCCTCATTGAAGCCTGCGCTACATGCTGCGCGAGGTCGCCGCCGGGGTCGGGTTATCCGCGGCGACTCGCCGCGGCCTCATTGAAGCGCTGGCTACAAAGCGAAAGAGGTTGAACAGCACAGACAGTTATCCGCGGCGACTCGCCGCGGCCTCATTGAAGCCCGGAAGCGCCGTTACGATCACCGGCATCACCCTCGTTATCCGCGGCGACTCGCCGCGGCCTCATTGAAGCTCGCTGGCGGTCGTCTGCGTGTAGTTATAGATGATCTGGGTTATCCGCGGCGACTCGCCGCGGCCTCATTGAAGCGGTTTTCGGCGGCTCGACCGGCGCCTCGTTGGCGAAGTTATCCGCGGCGACTCGCCGCGGCCTCATTGAAGCCTGTCGCGCCATACGATATGCGGCCAAAGCGGTGACGTTATCCGCGGCGACTCGCCGCGGCCTCATTGAAGCGCGAGTACGAATCGCCTGGAGTTCCCCAGTAGTTATGTTATCCGCGGCGACTCGCCGCGGCCTCATTGAAGCCGCTCGTATTGTTGTCTTTTACAAACTGCTGCACCGCGTTATCCGCGGCGACTCGCCGCGGCCTCATTGAAGCCAGCTCAAGGTGCAGCTGATCGAGGCGGACCGGGTTGTTATCCGCGGCGACTCGCCGCGGCCTCATTGAAGCACGACGTACTTGTTATTGGTGTCCGCGGCGACGGTGTTATCCGCGGCGACTCGCCGCGGCCTCATTGAAGCCGCAATATGTACGAGTCGCCTCAGTCCGAAGTTCGGTTATCCGCGGCGACT
>JBMOQX010000050.1:0-54341 GCA_049322755.1 Pseudomonadota bacterium
GGTGTGGCAGATGCCCGTGGCCTTGATCTCCACCAGCACCTCGCCTTCGCGCGGACCCTCCAGGTCCACGGTCTCGATCACCAGCGGGGCTCCCGCCCGGTGCGCAACGGCGGCGCGCGATTTCATGCGTTACCTCCTCGGATAAGGCTGGGTTGTGGGCTGGCGGCGCGGGGCCGAGATTGACGAATTTTAACAATCCCCGGGCCGGCAGATGCGGGCACCCGGCCCCGCCGGCACTGCACATGCCGACCGGCTCGCCGCCGCCGGGAATCGGTCCGCGCCCCTGACCTAAGATTTTACATTCGGGATGGGCGCTAACCGGTATTATTTCCAGCGTTTAACCAGAAAAAATAATTCATCTGCTTGAGAGCAGAGGTCGGGAGTCGAGAGCTTGAAGGGATCCCTTGGGGCCCTCTGCATGGCAGTGGCACTGGCGCTGGCCGGTCATGCCGCGGCCGCCAGCGCATACGACGGGCTCACGCTGAAAAAGTGGGCCGAGGATTACGCCAACAACGCGGGCTTCAACGCGGGCCTCTATGCAGGCTACGTCATCGCGGTGAAGGACGTCTTCGACGGGATCCTGTTCTGCATCCCGGGCGGCTCGTCCAACGCGCAGATCGTCGGGGCGACCAGCACCTACCTCCAGCAGCACCCCGACAGGATGAACGACCGCGCGCACGCCATCGTCACCAGCGCGCTGATCGCCGCGTTCCCCTGCAAGAAATAGCCGCCGCGCCGGCGCCTCGCGCTCTCCCGGGACTCGGTACACTCGCGGCGTGAGCCGCATCATCGCATCCCCGTCCGACCCGTACGCCGCGCCGCCGCCGTACCGCGGCCGCTTCGCCCCGTCGCCCACCGGGCCGCTGCATTTCGGTTCGCTGGTGACCGCGGTGGGAAGTTTTCTCGAGGCCCGCACGCGCGGCGGCGCATGGCTGCTGCGCATGGAGGACCTCGACCGGCCGCGGGAGCAGCCCCGAGCGCGCGACGCGATCCTGCGCACACTGGAAGCATGCGGCCTGACGTGGGACGGCCCGGTGGCCGCCCAGAGCAGGCGCACTGAGGCGTATCACGCCGCGCTGCACCGGCTCGCCCACGCCGGTGCGGCGTTTCCCTGCGCGTGCTCCCGCCGGGAGATCGCCGACTCCGCGGTCGCCGGTATCGAGGGGCCCGTCTATCCCGGCACCTGCCGCGGCGGATTGCCCCACGGCCGCCGGCCACGCGCCATTCGCGTGCTGACCGCCGGCGCCGAACCCGTCGTCTTCGCCGACGCGCTGCAGGGCGAAGTGCGGCAGGACGTGGCGGCGGAGGCGGGGGACTTCATCATCTACCGCGCCGACCGCATCGTCGCCTACCAGCTGGCGGTGGTGGTAGACGACGCGCTGCAGGGGATCACCGACGTGGTGCGCGGCGCCGACCTGCTGCACTCGACGCCGCGCCAGATCCTGCTGCAGCGGCTGCTGGGCCTGCCCACGCCGCGCTACGTGCACCTGCCGGTGGCGGTCAACGCGGCCGGCGAGAAGCTTTCCAAGCAGACGCGGGCCTCCGCGGTGGACGTCGCGCACCCGGTTCCGGCGCTGGTGGCGGCGATGCGCTTTCTCGGCCATCCGCCGCCGGGTCTCGAAGCGGCGAGCGTTGCCACGTTCTGGCAGTGGGCTTTGGAGAACTGGCGGCTGGAACGGGTGCCGCGCGCGGCGGCGATCCGCGTCGACGCTTCCGGGCGTTGACCCTCGACGCGCTCAGAGCGGCACGGCGTCGCCGTGATGGAAGACCTTGAGCTCGCCGGGCGCCAGGGCGGCCCAGGCCTCGTTGTCCGTCAGCGGCTGCGTGGCGATGACGGCCACCCGGTCGTCGGGCCCGGTAAGCGAGCTGAAATCCACCGACAGGTCGTCGTCCACGAGGTGGGCGGTGCCGAACGGCGCCTTGCGCACCACGTACCAGAGGTGGTCCGAGCAATGCGCGAACAGCACGTCGCCGTTGGAAAGCAGGAAATTGAACACGCCGAAGCGGGACAGCTCGCGCGCCGCGTCCCGCAGCGCCCCGCAGAGGTCGCCGAGCGGCGGCGGCTGGCGCGGAAACAGGCGCCGCAGCGTCTCCAGCATCCAGCAGAACGCCAGCTCGGAGTCGGTCTGGCCCACCGGGCGATAGCGCCCCTGCAGCCGCGGCGCGAACTCCTTGAGCGTGCCGTTGTGCGCGAACGCCCAGTAGCGCCCCCACAGCTCGCGCGTGAACGGGTGCGTGTTCACCAGCGCCACCGGCCCGCGCGTGGCGCGGCGGATGTGGGCGATCACGTTGAGCGAGCGAATCGGGTAGCTGCGCACGAAATCCGCGACCGGCGAGTCGATGGTGGCGCGGGAGTCGATGAACAGGCGCACGCCGGCGCCCTCGAAGAAGGCGATGCCCCAGCCGTCGCGGTGGTGGTCGGTGCGTCCCCCGCGGTGGTGGAAGCCCTCGAAGGAGAAACAGATGTCGGTGGGGACGTTGGCGTTCATCCCCAGCAGCTGGCACATGGCAGGCGCGGTCGGGATCGTGGCACGGCGCCCCGCGGCTGGGCGCGCCGTAGGCCAAGTTTATAATCCCGGGGGCATGTCCATCAAAACCTTCACGCTGGACGCGCGGCTCTACGACTACCTGGCGTCGGTGTCGCTGCGCGAGCCGCCGCTGCTGGCCGAGCTGCGGCGCGAGACCGCCGCGGACGCGTTCGCGCGCATGCAGGTCTCGCCGGAGCAGGGCCAGCTGATGGGCCTGCTGGTGAAGCTGATGGGCGCGCGGCGCTGCCTCGAGGTGGGCGTCTACACCGGCTACAGCAGCCTGTGCGTGGCGCTCGCCCTGCCCGAGGACGGCCGCCTGGTGGCGTGCGACGTGAACGAGGAGTGGACCGCCGTTGCCCGGCGCTACTGGGAGCGCGCCGGCGTCGCCGGCCGGATCGAGCTGCGGCTCGCGCCGGCGCTGGAGACGCTGGACGCGCTGCTGGCCGCCGGCGAAGCCGGGCGCTTCGACTTCGCCTTCATCGACGCCGACAAGGAAAACTACCCGGCCTATTTCGAGCGTTGCCTGCAGCTGGCGCGGCCCGGAGGCCTCATCGCCGTGGACAACACACTCTGGTACGGCAAGGTGGCGGATCCGGAGAACCATGAGCCCAACACCGAGGCGATCCGCGCGTTCAATCGCCTCGTCGCGCGCGACGCGCGCGTCGATCTGAGCCTGGTGCCCATCGGCGACGGGCTCACGCTGGCCCTCAAGCACTGACCCGGCGCCCGGCGCCGCCCGCGAGGGGAGATTTTCGGCGCCTTTTCTGTAACAGATTAATTTTAAAAAGAAAAATTTTCCTGCAGCGGCCGGCGCCACCTTTTCCGGCTAACCCGCTGAAAGTTGGCGTTTTCACATTTTCGACACCGTCGTGCCCCGGGCCGGTACCTCTTCCGGGGGCGAATTTTTGCCTCATAAGCAAGTTGTGGACCATCATTTATCTTAATGAATAAAAGAGGTTCTTTATTTGTTCTCGGCCAGGGTAAAAAAACTCCCCGGTTCCGGGGGGGTGGCGCTTTGCTAAAATAGCGCCATCGTCCGATCGGAAAACACGGCGCACCCGTCCGGGAAGCCGCCGAGAGGACCCGCAGAATTCCGGAGCAGTACATGACCACGATCGCCATCGTTAAGAAAAATGGCTATGCCGCCATCGCCGCCGACTCGCTGACGACGTTCGGCGGAACGCGCCTGGCCGCGCACAACGATGCGTCCCACGACAAGGTGCTCAAGTTCGGCGATTGCTACATCGGCATTTGCGGCAGCGCCGCGCACCACCTGGTGCTGGAAAGCGTATTCCGCGCCACGCCGAACCTGCGCCTGAACACCAAGCCGGAGATCTTCGAGTCGTTCCGGCGCATCCACCCGATCCTCAAGGAGGAGCACTTCCTCAACCCCAACGAGGACGAGGAGGATCCGTACGAGTCGAGCCAGATCACGGCGCTGATCGCCAATCCCAACGGCATCTTCGCCGTGTACTCGATGCGCGAGGTGTTCGAGTACCACAAGTTCTGGGCGATCGGGTCCGGCAACGAGTACGCCCTCGGGGCGATGCACCAGGCCTACAACCGCTTCGACAACCCGGCGGACATCGCGCGGGTGGGCGTCGAGGCCGGCGCCGAGTTCGACAAGAGTTCCGCGCTGCCGCTGACGCTGTACACGGTCAAGCTCAAGCAGGACACCGACTCCCAGTGGAGGCTGTTCCAGCAGACCACGATCGAACAACTGAAAACCGCTTGACCGACCGGTTTATCGGCACCTGGCGAATAGCCACCCCCAGCCTCAACCTCCCTGGGGGCGCGTGCCGACCCACCTGCGGGGACGAGACAGTACTCGTCCCCGTTTTTTTGTCCTGCGTCCGGCCGGATGCCGCCAATGGCTGAGGGCCGCGCCACGGTGGTGCTGGCGCCCGGCGTGTACCTGCCGAAGTGGACGCTGGCGCCCCTGGAGCGGCGCCTGCGCGACGCCGGGTTCGGCGTGCAGCGCCACGAATACCGTGATTTCCTCGACTCCCTCGCCGGCAACGCGGATCGCCTCTTCGACTCGCTCGCGCCGGTGACCGGCACCATCCACCTGGTGGGCCACAGCCTGGGCGGCCTGCTGATGCTGGAGCTGCTGGAACGCCACCCCGACCCGCGCTTCGGCCGCGTGGTGCTGATGGGCACGCCCTACTGGGGCAGCCACGTCGCCCGGCTGCTGGCACGGGCGGCGCCGCTGCGGCGGCTGCTGGGCGCCAGCATCCGCCGCGGAATGCTCTCCGAGCGGCCGCGCTGGGACGGGCGCACGCCGCTCGGGGTGCTGATCGGATCGCGCGGCATCGGCGGCGGCCTGCTGGTGCCCGGCCTGCCGCGCCCCCACGACGGCATGGTGGCGGTGGCCGAGGCGGTGGTGCCCGGCGCCACCGACACCCTGGTGCTCAGGGTGAACCACACGGAAATGCTCTTCTCCCGCGAGGCTGCGCGGCAGGTGGCGGCGTTCCTGCGCGACGGCCGCTTCGACCACGGCGCCGCGCACTGAGGCCCGCAACCGTCGCCTCATCGCGCACACGTCCTTTCTCACCACAGAGACACAGAGGCACAGAGAAGCCCCGAATCATTTGAACGCCAAGGACGCAAAGGACGCGAAGGAAAGGCAAGGACTTATCTTTCTTTGCGCCCTTTGCGTTGAAAAAGCTCTTTGCCTTTCTCTGTGCCTCTGTGGAAAAAACTCAACCTTACCCCAGCGCCTGCGCCAGGTCGGCGATCAGGTCCTGGACCGCCTCGATGCCCACCGACAGCCGCAGCAGGTGGTCCGGGATGCCGGCCTCGCGCCGGTACGCCGCCGGCATCGCCGCGTGGCTCATGGTGGCGGGATGGCCGATCAGCGACTCGACGCCGCCCAGCGACTCCGCCAGGACAAAGAGACGGACCCGCTTCAGCACCTGCTGTGCCGCCTCCAGCCCGCCGCGCACCGCGAACGACACCATGCCGCCGAAACCGCGCTGCTGGCGGCCGGCCAGCGCGTGGCCCGGGTGGTCCGGCAGCCCGGGGTAGTGGACGCGCTCCACGTTGGGGTGCGCCGCGAGGAACTCCGCCACCGCCTGCGCGTTGGCCTGGTGCCGCTCGAGCCGCAGCGCCAGCGTCTTCATGCCGCGCAGGGTGAGCCAGGCGTCGAAGGGCGCCTGCACCGCGCCGCCGGTTTTCACCGCGAACTGGATCTGCCGCGCCAGATCTTCGCCGCGCGCCGCCACCGCCCCGCCCACCACGTCGGCGTGGCCGTTGAGGTACTTGGTGGTGGAGTGCACCACCAGATCGGCGCCGAGATCCAGCGGCCGCTGCAGCAGCGGCGAGAGAAAGGTGTTGTCGGCGATCAGCAGCAGCCCGTGGGCGTGCGCGAACGCCGCCAGCTCGGCGAGGTCGGTGACGTTGAGCAGAGGGTTGGAGGGCGTTTCCACCCACACGGCTCGCGTCCGCGGCGTCAACGCCGTGTCGCGGGCGGCGGCATCGCGGAGGTCGATGAATGCCGCCCCCAGCTTGTGCTGGCGCGCGAGGTGTGTGAGCAGACGGTAGGTGCCGCCGTAGCAGTCGCGGGTGCACAGGATATGGGCGCCGGCCTCCAGCACCGACAGCGCCACCGAGATCGCCGCCATGCCGCTGGCGGTGGCCACCGCGCCGGCGCCGCCTTCCAGCTCGGCCAGCAGCCGCTCCAGCGCCTCGCGCGTCGGGTTGCCGATGCGCGAATATTCGAAGCCGGCGTGGGCACCCACGTCGGCGAAGCGGAACGTCGAAGTCTGGTAGATCGGCAGCGAGACGCTGCGGTAGGCGGTGTCGGTGTCCTGCCCCGCGTGCACGATTCTAGTGACGGGATCCATGCAGGGGATTCTACCGCTCAGGGAATTTCCTGGAAGGCGAAGCCCAGAGCGGCGACGCCGGCCTTGAGCTGCGCCAGCGCGAGCTCCGCCGCGTCCGCCGGGCCCCGCACCCCCAGTTCGATGCGCCGCCCTTCCGGCCGGAAGCTGGGCAGGCTGTAGACCTTGACGCCGGCGTGGGCCGCGTTGACCGCGTCCATCAGGTCGATCAGCTGGCTCTCGGGCGCGTCGAGCACCAGGATCGAGCGGTCGATCTTCGGCTCGGGATGGAACAGGTGCGCGCAGTGCGTGTCCAGCACCCACTCCGCCATCGGCCATGCCATTTCCGGAAAGCCGGGGAAGAAGTAATGCCGGCGGATGCTGAACCCGGGAACGCGGTTGTACGGATTGGGCACGATGGCGGCGCCGGCGGGAAACTCGGTCATCAGCACCCGCTTCGGATAGGCCTGGTCGCCGAACTTCTCCAGGATGATGGCCAGCGCCTCCGGATGCCGCTCCAGCGGCACCCCCAAGGCCGCCGCCGCGCACTGGCGGGTGACGTCGTCGGGGGTGGCGCCGATGCCGCCAAAGGAAAGCACCACGTCGTCGCCGGCGAACGTCTCGCGCAGCGTGCGGGTGATGACCTCGGGGTCGTCGCCGACGTAGCGGCACCAGGCGAGCTCCAGACCGCGCGCCGCCAGCAGCTCGATGGCCTTGGCCATGTGCTTGTCCTGGCGCTTGCCGCGCAGGATCTCGTCGCCGACGATGATCGCTCCGAACCCCATCTCCGCTCGCTCCACGAACGCACGGCGCTGCGACGCCGGCTCCGACCCGAGGCACCAGGCGTAGCTTACGCGCAACTCGAATCCCCGCCAGCCGAACGGATTGACGCCGGCGCCGGTTTTTCTCGGTCCGATCCGAAGGCTAGCGCAATCCGGCGAGGTCGTCGGGAAGCCGGTAGTCGGGATAGGTTCGCGTGAATTGCTGCAGCTCGGCCCGCGCCTCCGCGGTGTCGCCGGAGCGCAGCAGTTCGCGGATGTGATCGATCCAGGCGTCGGGTTCACGCGGCGGCGCCTGCCGCAGCATCGCGTCGGGCGCGGCGGCCGGCGCCGCACGCTCGTGCTTCGCCGCACCGGCGGCGGAATCCTCCAGCACCCGTGTTTCCAAGCGGCCCGCAGGCGCGGACTGCAGCGCCGGAGCCGATGGCGGTGCGGGCGCGGCGCCCGCCGGTGCTTCGCGCTCGGGGGGTGCGCGCAAACCCGCGGCCGGCGGGGTCTCCGCCGCGGGGGCGGGCGCGGGCGCGGCGCGGGGCGCGGGTGCCGGCTCCTGCATCTGCAGCATCCGCCGATCCGGCACCGGCTCGGCCTTGCCGGCGGGCGCGTGCGCTTCGCGCCGCTCGAGCATCGGCGCGGAGGGCGCCGCCTTCGCCTTTTCCTCGCCGGGCATGGACGGCGGCGGCGCTTCCTGCGTGCGCGTTTCGGCAGGCCGCGGCGCACCCGGCGCCGGGGCTTCCCGCTCCACCAGCAGCGCCACCGTGACGCTCACCGCCACCGCCGCCGCGGCGGCCAGCGGTACGCGCCAGCGCTGCAGCGGCGGGCGGCGGATCACGGCGTCGCGGGCGGCGGCCCGGATGGCGTCGTCCAGCGCCGTCGGCGGCTCGGCGCGCGGCGCGGTCCGGTACGCCCGCGAGAGGGCGCTGTCGCCTTTCAGGTAGTCCTCCAGCTCGTCGGTGCGGTTGGGGTCAGTCATCGCCCACGGCCTCTCTCAGCTTGGCGATCGCGTAGCGCAGCCGGCTCTTGGCCGCCTCCAGGTCGACGCCCGTGATCTCGGCGATCTCCGGCACCGTCAGCCCGGCCTCCTCGCGCAGCAGAAACGCCTCCCGCTGCGGCTGCGGCAGCGATTCCAGCGCCGCCAGCGCGCGCCGTGCCAGCTGGCGGTGCTCCGCCTGCCGCTCCGGCGACGCGGACGCCGGTGCCGGCGGGTCCGGCGCGTTGTCCTCGTCGTCCAGCGACACCGGCGCGAGCGCCGGCTTGCGCCGGTAATGGTCGATGAGCCGATTGTGCGCCACGTGGTAGAGGTAGGTGGTGAACTTGGCCTCGCGGCGGTAGCGGCTGCGCGCGCGGATCAGGTTCATCCACACGTCCTGGAACAGTTCCTCGGCTTCGGCGGCGGCGCGGCACTGGCGCAGGATGAAGCGGTACAACGGCCCGCGGTGGCGGGCATACAAGCGTTCGAACGCCGCCGCGTCGCCATCGCGGTAGCGCTCCATCAGCTCCTCGTCGGACGGTTCGGTATCCATGTCCGGGCGCCAGTGTAACCGACGCCGGGCGGGGAAGGCGCGCCCCCGATGAAGATGGAACGCGCCGCGGCGGGAATCGGGTTATGGGCGGGTCAGAACGGCGCGGTGACGGCGCGTTCGCGCGCCTCGTGCAGCATGTGCAGCGTGATCTTGCGCACCTCCGCCTTGCTCAGCTCGATGTGGGAGCGCAGCAGCAGACCGGCGTGGTCGGCCTTGCGCTGCAGGACCGCGCGCAGGATCTTGGCGTGCTCCTGATAGGTGGTGGTAACGCGCTCGGGTTTGGTGAAATCAAGCCGGCGGATGACGCGGATGCGCTCCTGCAACTCCTGGTGGGTGCGCGCCATGACCTCGTTGCCGGTAGCGCGCACCAGCGCCTGGTGGAAGTCCTCGTCCAGCTTCCATACCGCTTGGGCGTCGTCGCTGCGCTCGGCCACCGGCACCAGCCAGACGGCCTTGAGCGAAGCGAGGTCGGGCGCCTCCTCCATCTCGCACAGCCTGCGCACTGCCGCTTCCTCCAGGATGATGCGCAGGTCGTAGAGGTCCTCGAACGCCTTGAAATCGAACGGCCGCACGCTCCAGCCGTTGCGGGAGTTCACCTGCAGATAGCCTTCCCGCGCCAGCCGGAACAGCGCCTCGCGCACCGGCGTGCGCGACACGCCGATGCGCTCGGCCACTTCGGTCTCGGTGAAGCGGTCGCCCGGCAGCAGCCGGAAGTCAAAAATGCTGGCCTTGATCTGGGCGTACACCAGCTCGGGCAGGCTCACGCCCGGCGCTTTTTCCATGCCTCCTCCTCTTCGGCCACCGCGCTCAGGCGGCGGCGCGCCCGCCCGACGATGGCAGCGCGGTGATCGGTGCGTACGTTCCGGTGAGCCGGTTGCGCACCATGTCCACCTTGGGGATCATAAGCTTCTGCCGGGCCAGGGCAAGATTGGCGTGGGCCGGCATGACCGCGCCGTGGCGCGGCGTCGGCGGCGCCGCCACGTTGAGATCCCACTGCGGGAAACCCGACGGCGGGATCACCAGCGAGCCGCCCGGATACGGGCTGTCGCTGCGGTTGGCGCAGACCACGTAGACGCGGTTGTCCTCCGCCTTCGGCACCGCCAGCAGCGCGCGGTCGTGGGGATGGCGCCAGGCGCTGGCCCAGACGATGACGTCCGCGCCCATCAGCGTCAGCACCCGCGTCGATTCGGGGAACATGCCGTCGTAGCCCAGCAAAACGCCGATGCGGCCGAACGGCGTTTCGAACACGCGGAAGCCCTCGCCTGCAGCGCACCAGCCCGCCGCCTCCGGCTCGACGTGCACCTGCCGCTGGCGGCCGAGAGCCTCGCCGTCGGGTCCGACGATCGCCGCCGAGGAATGCAGCGAGCTGCCCTCCGCCTCGATCAGCGGCAGCACCAGCAGACAGCCGTAGCGCTTCGCGATCGCCGCGGCGCGCTCGATCAGCGCGGGCGCCGCGGCGGCGTCCTCGCGCGCCTGTCTTGCGTCCGGCAGCCAAGTGGGCGAGCCAAAGAACTGCGGCAGCGCGATCACCTTCACGCCCAGCTTGGCGGCGTGGTCCGCCATGTCGAACGCGGCGTCCACGCTGCCCGGTGCCGGCGTGGCGTGGGCCTGCACCGCCGCCACCTTGGCGAGCGACTTCTCCGGCAGCAACGGCTGCTCCAGCAGCGGCTTGAGCGGCGTCTCGGCGAACGGCTTGCCGAGCAGGCCGTAGACCTCCGGCCGGCGGTCGGCGAAGCGGTCGCCCGCGTGGTGCCAGCGCTTGTTGCGGGCGGCGCACGGGTCGATCTCCGCGCTCACCACCCCGTGCACGTCGTAGGGCAGGCGCGCCTTCACCTCGCCGGTAGGCGCGACGATCATGCTGCCGCCCGGATAGTAGATCGAACGCTCGACGCCCGCCTTGGTGGCGGCGACGAACCAGACGCCGTTCTCGCAGGCGCGCGCCGGCACCCACATCTCGGCCTGATCCATGACGAAGAAGTTGGCCATGTCGACGATGACTTCTGCGCCCTGCAGCGCCAGCGCCCGGGCGATCTCGGGGATGCGCCCGTCGAAGCAGATCAGCAGCCCGACGCGCCCCAGCTCGGTGTCCGCCACCGGGCAGCCGCGCACGCCGAACTCGAACCAGTTCTGGTCGTGGGTGGCGAGGAACTGCTTGTGGTAGTGCACCACCAGCTCGCCGCGGGCGTCCAGCAGCAGGCCGGTGTTGTAGACCTTGCCCGAGGGCCGGTCCAGCTCGGTGAAGCCGCTGGCGATGTGGATGCCGTGCTTCTTCGCGAGCTCCGCCATGGCCTGCACGTAGCGCCCGTCCACCGGCTCGGCCAGTTCGCGGCAATGCGCCGGCGAGTCGAACAGGTAGCCGGTGTTCATGCACTCCGGAAACACCACCAGCTTCGCGCCCTGGCGCACGGCCTCGGCGGTGTGTTCCCGCAGCAGACGGATGTTTTCGTCCAGGTCGCCCAGCGCCGCCAGCGTCTGCACCACCGCAGCCCGATAGGTCTTTGCAGCCATCGTTTCTCCCTCGTCGATCAACCGGCGCGGCGCCGCCGCGCCGGCCTGGTTTACTTGGTTTCGGCGGCGCCCACTTTCGCGCCGAAATCGGCGGCGGTGAGAATCTTGCTGCGCACGTCCATGCGCTCCTTGAGCACGCCTTCCTTGTGGAACACGTCCACGAACGCCTGGTAGGAGTTGAGGTCGGTCTCGTTCAGCTCCTTCCACGGCCGCAGGTAGGGCTGCGCCACGTACTGCACCTGGTCGGCCTTGATCGCGGTGTACTTGGGGATGATGGCGCGGTACTTGTCGAAGTTCTCGTTTGCCATCTTCGTGGCCTGATCGAGGATCTCCACCACCTTCCTCGCCACCTCCGGGCGCTCCCGGATGAACTTGGTGGTGAGCACTGCGGCGCCGGAATAGAACGGGTCGGCGATGGTCATCGCCACCGGGTTGGTGATGGCGCGCTTGGCCTCCTTGGACGCCTCGGCAATGGAGCCCACCGGCTCCAGCGACAGCGTCGCGTCCACCGTGCCCGCCACCACCGAGGGCACCTGCAGCGGCACGGCGATCTCGGTCAGGCGCACGTCCTTGTCGGGATCGATGCCGTTCTGGCGCAACACGTAGCGGAAGATGGTCTTCCACTGGATGCCCGGCACGGTGCCGGCAGTCTTGCCCTTCAGGTCCTGGAACGACTTGATCGGCGAGTCCGGCTTGACGATCAGGCCGTCATTGATGAAGCCGGCCTTGATGCCGCCGCCCTGCAGGCCGAACACCTTGAAGGTGCCCGGATAGCGCGATTCCGCCAGCATGGCGATGCCGGCGGCGGCGCCCGGCGGGCCGAAGTCCGCCTGACCGGAGACCAGCGACTCGATGATCTGGTTCGGGTTCTGGAACTTGACCGACTCCACCTCGATACCGGCCTTCTCGAACAGTCCCTCCTCCAGCGCCACGTAGTAGGCCATGGTCTGCATGATGGGCAGCCACGAGGCGGTGACCTTCTCCTTCCTGGCCCACGCCGGCGCGGCGGCGACGGACAGCGCGAGGCAGAGCATTGCGAGCAGTCGTTTCATGGCGAATCTCCTTTCCGGTTTACTTGCCTGACCAGTGGACCAGCCATTTCTCGATGCCGAGGAACAGCAGGTTGAAGCCGTAGCCCATGATGCCGGTGGCGATGATGGAGGCGTACATCTGCCGCAGGTCGAACACCTGCTGGGCGTCGATGATGCGGTGACCCATGCCGTTGACCGAGCCGATGAACATCTCGGCGACGATGATCACCACCAGCGCGATGGACACCGCCATGCGCAGGCCGACGAAGGTCTGCGACAGCGACTCGAAGAACATGACGTCGCGGAAGGTGCGCCAGCGCGACGTGCCCATCACCTTGGCGGCGAGGATGCGGGTCTGGCGCGCGTTCATCACGCCGTAGGCGACGTTGAACACCACCACCAGCCAGGCGGCGAACGCCGCCACCGCGATCTTGGAGAAGTCGTCGATGCCGAAGATCACCAGGAACAACGGGAACATGGCGGTGGCGGGCGTCGAGCGGAAGAAGTCCACCAGGAATTCGATCGAGCGGTAGACCTGCTGGTTGGCGCCCAGCACGATGCCGACCGGCACGCCGGCCACCAGCGCGATGCCGAACGACTTCAGCGTGCGCGCCAGCGTCGCGCCGAAGTCGGCCGGCATGGTGCCGCTCCACAGGCTTTCGGCGAGCGTCGCGAACGTGGCCCACGGGCTCGGCAGCAGCTTGTGGCTCACCAGCTGCAGCTCGTACGCCGCCCACCACAGCAGGATCAGTGCCGCCGGGCCCAGCAGCCCCTGGCCGACGCGCTTGAGCGGCGCGAGCGACGGCAGCGGCCGCGGCAGGGTCTCGGCCGCCACCAGCGGCGCGCGATGGACGGAGAAGATCCAGTGTCTCATTTGCGCACCTCCTGCTGGAATATCTCCAGGCAGCGCGCCTTGACGCGGATGAACTCGTCGTCGGAAAGCGTACGCGAGTCGCGCGGCCGTGGGAGATCGAAGTCCACCAGCGCCGCGACCCGCGTCGGCCGGCGCGTGAGCAGCAGCACGTGGTCGGCCAGGTACACCGCCTCCTCCAGGTCATGGGACACCACCACCATGGTGGTGCCGGTGGCCTGGAACACCTCCTGGAGCTTGTCGCGCATGGCGAGCGTCATCTCGTAGTCCAGCGCCGAGAACGGCTCGTCCAGGAACAGCACCTCCGGGTGCGGCGCCAGCGCGCGCATGATCGACACCAGCTGCTGCTGGCCGCCGGAGAGCTCGTAGGGATAGCGGTTGAGGTCGAACCGGATGTCGAACGACGCGGTCAGCTCGTCGACCCGCCGCTCGCGCTCCGCTTTCGCCATCCCACGCACCTTGAGCGGGTAGGCGATGTTGTCGCAGGCGCGCAGCCAGGGAAAGAGCGCGTCACGGTAGTTCTGGAACACGTAACCGATGGTGGTCTCCGCCAACGTCTTGCCGTCGAACAGCACGCTGCCGGCGTCCAGCGGGATCAGCCCCGAGATCAGGTTGATGAGCGTCGACTTGCCGCAGCCGTTGGGACCGAAGACGCAGGTGATCCGGTGTTTCGGGATGTCGAGGTCGAAGTCGTCGTAGAGCGGGCTGCCAGCGAACCACTTCTTGAGTCCGCGCAGCGTGATGTGGGTGCCGGGCCGTCCGGGTCGGAAACCGCCCTCGCGGCTGCGCGGCCGCAGCGCCGGGTCTTCGGGAACGACTTTCATCGCCGCCTCCTTCACTCGTTCACCGTGGCGGCCGGCGCGGCCGCCTGGGCGAGATAGCGGCGCCAGCCGCCGAATCGCGTGATGTCCGCGGCGCCCTCCAGCGCCGCCGCCTCGCACAGAAAACCTTTCACTGTGCCGCCGTCCTCCAGCGCCACCGTGCCGATCGCGAGCGGCGCCGGCACCTCGGCGACGAACGCGCCGAACGCCGCCAGCGGCAGGCGCCACACCTCTACGTCGATCGCCGCGCCCGCGCCCTCGACGCGCACCAGCCCCGGCTTGGGCGGCGTGGTGCCCGGCAGCGCGTACAGGCGATAGCGTGGCGCCGTGCGCGTAGCTCGCAGCAGGCGCCCGCCGCGCGCCGTCAGTTGCGCATTGAGCGGCAGCCCGGACAGGTGGGCGCCCGCCACCGCGACGTCGACGTGGCCGTTCGGGGCTGCCTGGGCCCTGGGTTCGGCCTCCGCCGGCGGCAGCGGGAGGCCCGTGGCGCCCAGCGGCAGATCTGCCGACCGCTGCATCCGTTCGGCCAGCGCGCACAGCGCGACGTCGCTTCCCGCCGGCGCCACCAGCGTTACGCCGAACGGCAGGCCGTCCGCGCGGAATCCGGCAGGCACCGACACCGCTGCCAGGTCCAGGAGGTTGACGAAATTGGTGTAGATGCCCAGGTTGTTGTTGAGCGCCAGCGGGTCCCGCGCCACCGCTGCTCGGGTATAGATCGTTGGCACCGTGGGCGTGAGCAGCACGTCGACGGCGGTCCACGCCGGCAGCGCGGCGCGCTTCAGTTCCTCCAGCCGGTGGAAGGCGCGGAAGGCGTCCACCGCCGTGTAGCGGCGCGCGTCCTCGAGAATGCGCCCGAGCACCGGGTGCAGGGCGTCGGCGCGTTCGGCATGGAACCCGCCGATGGCGGCCAGGCGCTCGGCCACCCAGGGGCCGCCGTAGAGCAGCCGCGCAGCTTCCAGGAACGGCGCCAGATCGATGTCCACCGGCGTGCCGCCGAGCTGGCCGAGGCGCGCCACGGCGGCGTCGAACAATCGCGCGTACTCGGCGTCGCCGAAGAACTCGAGCTGGGACCGGCGCGGCACGCCGTAGCGGAACGGCCCGCCCGGCTCCCAGGTCACGTTGCCGGTCATCTGCCGTGAGTAGGCGTCGCCGGCGTCGTATCCCTCGGCGGCGGCCAGCGCCGCAGCGGCGTCCCGGCCGGTGAGCGCGAAAATCGACACGCAATCCAGCGACCGGCACGCCGGAATCACGCCGCGGTTGCTGAGCCGGCCGCGGGTCGGCTTCAGCCCCACCAGATTGTTGAATGCCGCCGGCACCCGCCCCGAGCCGGCGGTGTCGGTACCCAGCGCGAAGCTCGCCAGGCCGCGCGCCACCGCCACCGCCGAGCCGCAGCTGGAGCCGCCGGCGACATAGTCCGGGTCGAAGGCGTTGGCGCACGCGCCGTAGGGCGAGCGCACGCCCACCAGCCCGGTGGCGAACTGGTCGAGATTGGTCTTGCCGATCAGGATCGCGCCCGCGGCCTTGAGCCGCGCCACGACCGGGGCGTCCTCGGCGGGCACGTAGGCGTAATCGGGACAGCCGGCCGTCGTGGGCAGGCCCGCGCAGTCGATATTGTCTTTGACCGCGAACGGCAGGCCATAAAGAGGAAGGGACCGCAACGCCCCTGATGCGCCGGCGCCGCGGGCTTCCACCGCTCGAGCCTGATCCGCCGCCGCCTCTTGCGGCAGCCGGGTAATCCAGATCGCGTCCACGCCGCCGGCTTCCAGCTCCCGCTGGCGGCGGTAGACCTCGGCCACCACGCCGCTAGGCGTCGCGTACCCGCCGGCATACGCGGCGTGCAGGCTGGCCCGGTCGAGGCTCAGACAATGCAGCGGTGAAGACTGTTCGTTGCTCATGGCGCGATATTGGATACGTTCTTGTATACAAGACGGTGCACCATTCAGAGCAACGGCTGTGCCAGCATCAGGTCAGATCGCTTTGGTCTCCAAATCAGGTGGTTATCGAAATCCAGCGGAGCCGCCGCTGCACCAATGCCGTGCACACGGCACCGTGCCGGTGCGGAAGCAAGGCGTTCAGCGCGGCGGATCCGGCACGAATCCCGCCGGAAACGGCCGCGGCTGCGGCAGCGGGCGCGGGGACGGGATCACGCCGGCCGCCACCAGGTTGGCGTGGGAATCGTAGTAGAGAGCGATGGTCCGGGCCGGCCGGTCGCTCTCGCGCTCGAAGGCGACGTAGCGGGTCGGCGCGGGATGCTCCCGGCCGTGGCCGGTGCCGAGCCGCTTCTCGCGGGCGGCCTCGCCCGTCGCGCTCTCGGCCTGCGCCTTGGCCGACGGCGCCGGCGCTTCGGCGCGCCCCGGCTGGCGAGCGGCCTCGTCGCGCCCGACCCACGGTTCCGGCGCCCGCTCCTTCTCGCGGAACACGGCCACGCCGATCACGCCGACGTTGTCCGGCCGGTCGGTGCGCGCGGCATAGGAATCAGGCAGCGCGGTGAAGTAGAACGCCGCCACGTTTTCCAGACTCTTACGCCAGCCGCTGATGGCGGCGCGGCGGCCGGGGTCCAGCACGTAGCCGCTCTGGGAGGCGGCGGCGGTCTCGCCGGTGATGGCGTTGACGCCGTCCACCGAGATCACCGTCAGCACGCGGGCGCCGCTGCGGTTGCGCAGGCGCACCTCGTACTCGTGGCCCGGCGTGCCGGCGACGTACTGCCGGCCGCGGTGATGGTAGACCGGCAACTCGCGTCCCTGGGTGCGGTCGTATATGGTGACCTGCACCGCCGCGCCGCCGCGGTGGGCGTGGGCGCAGCCGGTGAGCGCCGCCATCAGCGCGACGGCCAGAATCGGCTGCAGCATGGCAAACTCCTTTCGTGCGGGGTTGCGACGCCGTTATGAACGTGAATGCGCGGCAAACGGGTTTTTGCCGCCCACCGCTGCCCGGGTCCCGGGGCCCCTGAAGCCATGCCGAGTGTCCGTTTCCGCCGTTCCACCGCCACCGTGTTCGCGGTGGCGCTGGCGCTGCTCGCCGCTGCGGGCGCCGCGGCGCGGACCGGCCCGACGCCGGCCGCGGACTGCCGCGCCTGGCTCGCCGCGATGGACGAGGAGGTTCGCGCCGCCGGCGTCGCCGATCCGGTGACGGCGCGCATCGACGGCTTCCCCTACCTGCGCGTCGACCGCCTGCTGGAGAGTTTCGGCGCACAGCCGCTCGGCGCGGCCGAGTTCGCGGCCTGGGTCGAGCGCCTCGGCCAGCTCGACCAGCAGGCGCGCCGCGCCGAGCTGCTCAATCTCGACGCCGCAGCGCGCGGGCGCCTCGCCGCGCGCACGCCGCGCCGGAACGACACCGTGGACTGGCTGCTCGGCCACGCCGCGCAATGCCGGGAGCGGCTGGTGGCCGAGGACTTCGCGGCCCACGGCGCGCGGTTGGCGTTGCGCGAGTCCGCACGGGTGCCGGACGACTATCTCGGCTGGCAGCGCGTTCTGGGCCTCTACCCGCTGACGTCGGTGGCGTTCCGGGTCGGCATCGGCGCGTGGCACGCGGAAGTGGCTGCCGAGTACGCGCAGCCGCTGGACCAACTGCCGGTGCGCGGGCGCCTGATCACCTACCGGCCGCATCCCGAACGAACGCTGACGCCCGCGCAGGTGGCGGCGATCCTGTCGCGGTCGCGCAGCAACGCGCTGGGACTGCCGGAGCCGCGCCACGACGATGCCCGCGCGCTGCTGGAGGCGTTCGCGCCGATGTGGATCGTGGACACCGTCACCGACGACGACCGCATCGGCGATCCGGTGGTGCGCCGGCATCCCTGGCCCGCCATCGACCCGCGGATTCCGGTGATCTACGCCTACCTGTCCCACACGCGCCCCGGCGCCGGGACGCTGCTGCAGCTCAACTATGTGGCCTGGTTTCCGGCGCGGCCGCTGGCGAGCGAAACCGACCTGCTGGGCGGCCCCATCGACGGCATCACTTGGCGCGTGACGCTGGCCGCCGACGGCACGGCGCTGATCGCCGATACGATGCACAACTGCGGCTGCTATCACCTGTTCTATCCGTCGGCCCGGCTTGCGCCGCGGGACCGCAGCGGCGAGTGGGTGGAAGAGGCGTTCGTGCCGCAGCGGCTTCCCGCGCTCGGCGCGGGAGAACGCTACGCGTTGCGCGTGGAAGCGGGAACCCACTACGTCCAGCGCGTCGTGGCGCTGAATCCCGCCGTCGAAGCCGTGACCTACAAGCTGGACGACTACGACCGGCTGCGGGCGATTCCGCTCGCCGGCGGCGGCCATCGCAGCCTGTTCCGTCCCGACGGCATCGTGCCCGGCAGCGAGCGCGGCGAGCGGGTGTTCTTCTGGCCCATGGGCGTTCCGGAGCCCGGCGCCATGCGCGCCCGCGGCCGCCATGCCACGGCTTTCGTGGGGCGGCGCCATTTCGACGACCCGTTCCTGTTCGAGCGCGCGTTCATCGCGGCCCCGTAAGGCGACAAAAAAGCCGGCGCATGGCCGGCTTTTCCGCGGCGCAGGCGACGCCTCAGCGGATCGGAGGCGAGTAGAGCAGGCCGCCGTTCTTCCACACCGCGTTGAGGCCGCGGCCGATCCGCAGCGGCGAGCCGCCGCCGAGGTTGCGCTCGAACACCTGCTGGTAATTGCCGACCTGGCGCACGATCTGGAGCGCCCAGTCCTTCGGCAGCCCGAGGGCCGCGCCGTAGCCGTCCTCCTCGCCGAACAGGTGGGTGAGGTCGGGATGCTGCGCGGCGTCGCGCACCCGCATCACGTTGTCGCTGGATACGCCGTGCTCCTCCGCCGCCAGCAGCACGTTCAGCGTCCAGCGCACGATCTTGAACCACTGCTCGTCGCCGGCGCGCACCGCCGGGCCCAGCGGCTCCTTCGAGATCACTTCCGGCAGCACCACCGCCGTCTCCGGCCGCGAAAGGCGCGTGCGCAGGGCGTAGAGCTGCGACTGGTCCGAGGTGATGACGTTGCACTTGCCGGCCTCGAACTGCGCCAGCGCCGCATCCGCGTTGTCCACCGGCACCACCACCGCGCGCATCACGTTCACCTGGAAGTAGGTCCTGACGTTGTCGATGCTGGTGGTGCCGCGGATGGCGCACACCCTGGCGCCGTCCAGCTGCAGCGCGCTGCGCAGCCCCTCGCCGCGGCGGGCGAGGAAGCCCTGGCCGTCGAAATAGCTCACCCCCGTGAAGGTGATGCCCATGGCGGCGTCGCGCTGCAGGGTCCACGTGGTGTTGCGGGAAAGCACGTCCACCTCGCCGGCCGCCAGCGCGGCGAAGCGCTTTTCGGTGTCCAGCGGCACGAACTCGACGCGATTGGCGTCGCCCAGCACTGCCGCCGCCACCGCACGGCAGAAATCGGCGTCGAAGCCGCGCCACTGGCCGACGGCGTCCCGGGCGGCGAACCCGGGCAGGCCGGGATGCACGCCGCAGCGCACGGCGCCGCGGGACTTCACCTGGTCCAGCGTTCCGGCCTGGACCGGCGCCGCGGCCCACAACGCCACGGTCAGGACAGTCGATACGAGCAGCGGGGTTCTCATGCGCGATTCCTCTCGTGGTTCTGTCGATGGGCCGCCGCCGGCGCCTACCAGCGGAACAGCGCCCACTGCGGCGGACGGAAATCCATGCCCAGCGAATGGCGGCTGCGCTCCCAGCCGCCGGTGCCGTCGGGATCCACCAGGTAGTAAGGCGCGCCCACCCGCGGCTGCACCCGGATCATGTAGAGGTTGTTGTTGATCCGGTACTCCTCCTCGCTGCGGTTCTGGTATTGCTGGATCGTGACCTGCGGCTCGGCGGGGCTTTGCAGCTGGGCCTGCTCGGCCGGCGACGGCGGGCTGGCGGGGCGCTCGCGATCGAACTGGATGCGCTCCTCCGCGGCCTGGATGGAGGGCGCCGGCAGCACCGTCAGCGCAAGCGGCGCGGCCGCGAGGGCCCGGAGCAGTGAGGTTCGGATGGGCATCGAATCGGGATCGACCCGCCCGAAAGCGGGCGTCAGGGCCGGATCATACCGCGCCGGCAGCCGCTTGCGCCACGCGAGGGAACTTGCGCCGGGCGGAAGCCGTCCACCGGGGGAACCCGATCCCGTCACGTCGAGCGACGACGCCGCCCCATTCCGTGCACTTGCCCCGGCGGCGCTCAGATGGTTTCGATCCGTGCCCGCTCCAGCGCCGCGGCCAGCGCCTGCGCCGCGCGCTCGCAGCGGTGCTTGTGGTCTTCCAGATCCTCGAGCCGCGCTTCCGCCATGCGCGCGGCCATCTGCCGGAGCGCCAGGCGCTGGCGCCGCAGGTCGGCGAGCCGCTCCTCGGCGCGCAGCTGGGCGCTGCCGGCGAGACGTCCGGCCTTGCGCTCGAGCTCGTCGATCTCGATGCTCCAGCGCTCGAGCCGCGAGCGCAGCGCGCGCAGTTAGGAATCGCGGAAGCTCACGGTGGCCCGTTCTCAGCCGCCCCGCGGGCGCGAACGGGCGATCCGCTGCCCGGTGTTCTCGCCCGGCTCGGCGGCGAGCGTGAGCCGGTCGACCCACTTGACGCTGGTGAAGCACACGGCGCCCGGAACCGACAGCCGCCACGGCGCGCCGTTCTTCTGCGGCAGCGGCTCGCCGTTCAGGCGGTCGCACAGCAGCGCGCGCTGCGCATCCTCCAGCGACACCGGCACCACGTAGTCGCTGGAGCCGACGCGGACGAAGCGCGCCTCGGGGCGCACGCCCGCGAGGTCGAGCACGTCGCGCAGCCGGTAGCCTTCCCAGGCGAGTCCCGGCACCTCCCAGCCCTCCTCGCACTTGAAGCCCTCGGTGTAGCCGCCGCGCGCGAGCCCGGAGAGCTGCTCGGGGGCGAGCTCCTGCGGCCGCTCCACCAGGCCGTCGATTCTCAGGCGCGGCGCACTGGCGCGCAGCCGCACCGACTCGGGCACGGCCTGCTCTGGCAGGGTCTTGCGGTTCTCCATGGCGTTTCCTCCTTGCCGGCCATTCTAGCGCCGCTCGCCGGCGGCGTCGGCCCGGCGCGGCTCCACGCGCGCGCCGTCCTCGAGCTCGTTGGGCGGATGGCGCACGACCCGCGCGCCCTCCTCGAGGCCCCGCACGACCTCGGCCTCCACGGCGTTGCGGTGGGCGATGCTCACGATACGGCGCCGGGCGCGGTCTGCCTCGACCACGAACACTGCCCAGTCGTCGCCGACGCGGAACAGGCTCGCCACCGGCACCTTCAGCGCCGAGGCCGATTCCCAGACGACGACGCGCGACTCGACGCGGTAGCCGTCGTTGAGCGGTCCCGGCGGATCGACGAAGTCCGCCACCACGTTGGTGCGCTGCTCCTCGACGCCGAGCGCCGAGATCTTGGTGAACGCGCCGGGCTCGACGACGCGCACCCGCGCCTTCAGCGTCTCGCCGCCGCCCCAGTTGGCGAGCAGCATCGTCATGCCCGGCTGGATGCGCACGGCGTCGGTGGTGAGGTAGTCGACGACGATCTCGAAGCGCACCGGGTCGCCCAGCGTCATGATCGGCGCGCCGGCGACGAGCACGCGCTCGCTGCGGTCGGGGATCTGCAGCACCTGGCCCGTCACCGGCGCCGGGATGTCGATGATCACGGGTCCGCCGGCGTCCTGCGCGCGCAGCGCGACCAGCCCGGCCTCGGCGATCCTGACGTCGGCGGCGGCGGACCGGGCGCGGAAGCGCGCGGCGTCCAGGTCCTTGGCGGCGGCGGTCTCGGCGACCCGGAACTGCTCGGCCGCCTGCGGCGCGATGAATCGGTCCGCCACCAGCTTCTCGGCGCGCTCGCGCTCGCGGCGCGCCTGCTCGAAGCGGGCCTCGGCCTTGATCACCTGCTGCTGCGCCTCCAGGTGAAGCGCGCGGGCGGCGGCGACCCGCGCCACCTGCTCCTCGCGCTCGCGCTCGGACAACGGCAGCGGCGCAATGCGCGCCACCACGTCGCCCGCCTTGACCGCGTCGCCCTGGCGCAGGTCGAGGCGCAGCAGGCGGCCCGGCACCGGCATCGCCACGACGTAGCGGTTGTACGCGCGCACCTGGCCCTCCTCGTCGAGGGTAACCCGCATGAAGCCGCGCTGCACCTCGCCGACGCTGACCGGCACCGGCTTGGGCAGGAAGGCCCACACCGCCAGGGCGAGGACAGCGATGGCGGCGGCGATGCCCAGGATTCGCGTCAGCCCTTTGCTCATGTCTCCCGCGTCTTCAGCACGGCGATCAGGTCGAGGTGGCGGATGCGCCGCGCCACCAGCAGGCCGGAAGCGAGCGCCGCCAGCATCACGACGACGAACGCCAGCGCGAACGTGGACGGCTCCAGCACCAGCGGAATCCGGTACAGCTCGGTGTCGAGCAGCGTCGAGAGCAGCCAGCTCACGCCGTAGCCGAACGCGAACCCGACCGGCACGGCGGCCAGCGTCAGGATCGCCTGCTCGCCGAGCAGGATCACCGTCACCTCGCGCCGCGTGAAGCCCAGCACGCGCAGGCTGGCCAGCTCGTTGCCGCGCTCCGACAGCGCGATGCGCGCGCCATTGTAGACCATGCCGAACGCGATCACGCAGGCGAAGGCGATGTTGATGAAGCTGGAGACGCGGATCGAGCGGTCCAGGGTCTCGTCGAAGCTCTCGAGCAGCGCCTCGCGCACCGCGACCCCCGCCACCGCCGGCGTGCGCTTGAGCTCCCGGTACAGTTTCTGCGTCGCGCCCGGATCGACCCGCAGGTAAGCGCCCGAGAGCGCCCGGTCCTCGCGCATGAAGGCGGCGAGCGCCGGCAGGCTCATGTAGGCGTTGGTGCCGACCAGCTCGTCGACGACCGCGGTGACCGTCACCTCGCGCACCGGCCGTCCGGCCTCCAGCACCTCGACGGTGACGCGGTCGCCGGCGGCGGCGCCCAGCACGCCGGCCAGCTTGGTGGTGAGCACGAGTCCGTCCGGCGGCAGCGCCACGGCGTCGAGTCGCGTATCGATCAGCTGGCGCAGATCGCCGCCCGGCACGAGGCCGGTGATCTCGCCGCGGTGGCTGCGGTGCTCGAGGCGCAGCCTGACCGGCACCGAACGGAACGGCTCGGCGCGCAGCACGCCGGACATCCGCGCCAGCTCGTGCTCCGCGCCCTGGGAGGCGGGGTCGTGGAACACGACGGTGACGTCGTCGCGCTGCACCAGCTCGAATTGCACGCGCATGAGATAGGCCATGGCGTCGAACGAATAGCCGCCCACCACCAGGATGCCGACGGCCAGCGCGATCCCCGTGAGCGAGGCGAGCGCCTTCCAGCGCCGGCGGATCAGGTTGCGCAGGATCATGCGCGCGGAGGCCGGCAGCAGACGGCGCAGCGCGGGACGGTCCAGCACGCCGTGGCGGAAGCTCGCGGGCGCTTCCGGGCGCATCGCCTCGGCCGGTGGCAGCGCCACCGCGCGCGTGACCGCCGTCAGCGCGCCGACCGCCGCCGCCAGCACGCCGATCCCGCCCGCCAGCACGAACACCGCCGGCGCCGGCTCGAAGGGCAGGTGCGGGAAGTGGTAGAAATCGCGATACAGGCGCGTGAGGGCGCCGCCGAGGTAGAGCCCCAGCGCCACGCCCGCGGCGCCGCCCAGCGCCACCACCGCCAGCGCCAGCTTGAGGTAGTGCAGCCCGACGCTGACGTTGCGGTAGCCGAACGCCTTCAGCAGCGCGATCTGGGTGCGCTGCAGGGCGATGAGCCGCGTCAGCACGATATGCAGCAGGAACGCGGCGACGCCGAGGAAGATCGCCGGGATGTAGGTGGAGGTGACGCGGTTCTGCGCGATCTCGTCGGCGATGAAGCGGTGCGAGACCTGGTCCTCGCGCGCGTAGGCGCCGAGGCTGCCGTAGCGTTCGAGCAGCGCGTCCAGGCGCAGGATCACGTCCTGCGCGTCCGCGTCGGCCGCCAGCGACAGCGCGACGTCGTTGAACGCGCCTTCCATGTCGAACGCCGGCCCCAGCACCTCCCGGCTCATCCACAGCACGCCGAAGCGGCGGTTGTCCGGGAAGATGGTGCCGCCGCCGACCTCGTAGATGAACTCGGGCGAGAGCGCGATGCCGACGATGACGAGCTCCTTCCAGCGGCCGTTGATGATGGCGCCGATGCGGTCGCCGAGCCCGAGCGCGTTGGCCTGCGCGAAGGCCTCGCTCGCGATGGCCTCGTCGCTGCGGCCCGGCTCGACGTAGCGGCCCTTGCGCAGGAAGAGGTCGTTCAGCATCGGCCGCGGGCGCTCGGGAATCGACACCAGCCGGCCGGTGGCGGGCTCGTCGAGGCCGGGGACGTCGAGCGTGACCTCCATCACCACCCGCGTGCGCACCTCGCCGACGCCGGGAATCTCGCGGATGCGCTCGGCGACGCGCTCCGGCGCGCGCTTGACGCCGACGAAGACGTCGGCGAAGCGGTACTCGCGGTAATAGGTCTGCTGCGCCCCGAGCAGAGAGTAGTAGGTGGCGCGCATGGCGACGAAGGAGGCCACCCCGCACGCCACCACCAGCGCCACCGCGAGGGCCTGGCCGCGCAGGCTCCACAGGTCGCGCGCCAGCATGCGGTTGAGCGCGCTCACCAGGACAACTCCGCGGGCGAGGCTCGCGTCGCGTTGCGCCTGACCTCCGCGATCTCGCCGCTGTGGATGCGCACCACGCGGTCGGCCATCGCGGCGATGGCGGCGTTGTGGGTGATGATGGCCGTGATGGTGCCGAGCTCCTCGTTCACGCGCGCCAGCACTTCCAGCACCACCTTGCCGGTTGCATAGTCGAGCGCGCCGGTGGGCTCGTCGCACAGCAGCACGTCGGGCCGCTTGGCGACCGCCCGCGCGATCGCCACGCGCTGCTGCTCGCCGCCCGAGAGCTGCGCCGGAAAATGGTGCATGCGCTCCTCGAGCCCCACCAGGGCGAGCGCGTCGGCGGGCGCCATCGGCTCGCCGGCAATCTCGGTCACCAGCGACACGTTCTCCAGCGCCGTCAGGCTGGGGATCAGGTTGTAGAACTGGAACACGAAGCCGACATGCTCGCGCCGGAAGCGCGTCAGTTCCTCCTCGCCGGCCGCGGTGAGGTCGTGGTCGCGGTAGTTGACCGTGCCCGAGGTGGGCACGTCGAGCCCGCCGAGGATGTTGAGCAGCGTCGACTTGCCGCTGCCCGACGGCCCCAGCAGCACCACCATCTCGCCGGCGTAGAGGTCGAGGTCGACGCCGCGCAGCGCGTGCACCTCCACCTCGCCCATGCGGTAGACCTTGGTGAGGCCGCGCGCGACGAACACCGGCGCCATCAGCGCAGCTCGCCGAGCAGTTTGTCGAGCCGCTTCACCGATACCGGGTACGGCGTCTTCAGCTCCTGCGCGAACAGCGACACCCGCAGTTCCTCCAGCATCCAGCGGAACTCCTCCAGGCGCGGCTCGCGCCGGCCGGCCTTGCGGAATTTCTCCTGCCGCTCCTGCCACGCCGCGGTCAGGCGCTGGATCTCGGCCGTCCAGCGGGCGTCGCGCTCGCCCCAGTTCGGCAGCTTCTCGACGCGGCGCTGCATCGCCTTCAGGTAGCGCGGCAGGCTCGCCAGCGCCGCGTACGGAGTGCGCGCCAGGAAACCGCGATACACCAGCGCATCCAGCTGCCGGGCCAGGTCCGGCGCTGCGTGCTTCCACGCCTTCGCCGTCGGCCCGGCGAGCGCCTTGCGCACCGCCTGGGCCTCGGTGAGGATCTGGATCAGCAGGCGCACGTATTCCTGCCCCACCACCTGCAGCCGCGCGCGCACCTGCCTCAGCCGCGCGTCGAAGTCGCGGCGGCTGCGGACCGGCGCCTCGTCGGTCCAGACCGCCCGGTCCACCGCCGCCGCCAGCACTTCCTCCCGCAGCGCGTCGCCGTCGCCGAACGGAGCGTAGAGCAGCGGCAGCTCGCGGGAATCGGCCACCGCCCGCTCCAGCGCCTTCATCTGCTCCTTGAGCTCGAGGCGCACCAGGCGGTTGACGCCGGCGCGGGTGGCGGCGGCCGCCTTCTCCGGGGCCTCCAGCAGCGTGAGGCGCACGCCGTCGGCGTCCTCGTCCACCAGCGCCGGATAGCCGGTGAGCTGCTCGCGGCCGCGGCGGAACTCGACCGCCTCCGGCAGTTCGATGTCGTCCCAGGCGCGCAGGCCGGCGCGCTCCCACGCGTTCTCCGGCGCGAACGACGCCTGCGCCTGCGCGCCCAGCGCGGCGCGCAGTTGGGCCAGGTCGCGGCCCATCGCCACCTCGGCGCCGTGCTCGTCGACGACGCGGAAGTTCATGCGCAGATGGGCGGGCAGTTCCGCCTCGGCGAGCGCGTCCGCCGGCACCTCGACCCGGCGCATTCCCGTCAGCACCGCCGCCAGCGCCTCGGCAAGCGGCCGCTCCCGGGACTCGCGGTCCAATGCCACCAGCGCTTCGGTCACGCACTCCGGAATCGGCACGAACGTGCGGCGCAGCTGCTTGGGAAGTCCCCGGATCAGCGCGTTCACCTTCTCCCGCAGCAGGCCCGGCACCAGCCAGTCGAAGCGCGCGGCGGGCAGCTGGTTGAGCAGGTGCAGCGGCACGGTGGCGGTGACGCCATCAAGGGCGTGGCCAGGATCGAAGCGGTAGGTGAGCGCGAGTTCCGCGACTCCGGCGTCGATGCGTTCCGGGTAGAGCGCCCCGGTGACGTGCTCGGCCTCGTGGCGCATGAGGTCGTCTCGGGTCATGAACAGCAGGCGCGGGGACTTCGCCTCGGCGTCCTTGCGCCAGCGCTCGAAACCGGCGCCGTTGACGATCTGCGCGGGAACGCGCTCATCGTAGAAGCGGAACATCCGCTCCTCGTCCACCAGCACGTCCTGGCGCCGCGCCTTGTGCTCCAGCTCCTCCACCTCGCGCCGCAGCCGCTGGTTGTGCCGGAAGAATTCCGCGCGGCAGTCGAACTCGCCGGCCACCAAGGCCTGGCGGATGAAGATCTCGCGCGCGAGCCGGGGATCGATGGGGCCGTAGTGAACCTTGCGCCGGGGAATGACGATCAGGCCGTAGAGCGACACCTGTTCCCACGCCACCACCTGCGCCCGGGTCCTCTCCCAGCGCGGTTCCAGGTAGCTGCGCTTCACCAGGTGGCCGGCGGCGCGCTCGATCCACTCCGGCTCCACCGCGGCAACGCAGCGTGCGTACAGGCGCGCCGTCTCGGTCAGCTCCGCCGCCACCACCCACTTGGGCTGCTTTTTGCGCAACCCCGAGCCGGGATGAATGAAGAACGTGATGCCGCGGGCGCCCTTGTATTCCCCCGGCTCGTCGCCCTTGGCGCCAACGTTGCCCAGCAACCCGCTGAGCAGCGCGCGGTGGATCTGCTCGAAGGCGGCCGGCGTCTCGTTGGCGCGCAGGCCGAGCTCGCCGGTGAGCGCCGCCAGCTGGGCGTGCACGTCGCGCCACTCGCGCAGGCGCCGCTGGGAGAGGAAATGCTCGTGCAGCATCTCGGACAGCTTGCGGTTCGATTTCTTGTGCCGGAGCGCCTCGTCGAAGAACTGCCATAGTTTGAGGAAGGACAGGAAGTCGGAGCGCTCGTCGTGGAACGCGCGGTGGGCGTCGTCCGCCGCCTGGGCGCGCTCGAACGGCCGCTCGCGCGGGTCCTGGATCGACAGCGCCGCGGCAATGATCTGCACCTCATGCAGGCAGTTCTCCTGGCGCGCGGCCAGAATCATGCGGGCAATGCGCGGATCGATGGGAAACCTGGCCAGCTGCATGCCCACCGGCGTCAGGCTGCGGCCTTCGTCCACCGCGCCCAGCTCCGCCAGCAGCTGGTAGCCGTCCGCTATCTGGCGCGGGCTCGGCGCCTCCAGAAACGGGAAGTCCTCGACGTCGCCGATCTTCAGCGACTTCATGCGCAGGATCACCGCCGCCAGAGACGAGCGCAGGATCTCCGGGTCGGAGTAGCGCGGCCGCGCTTCGTAGTCGTCGCGGTCGTAGAGGCGGATCGCCACCCCCGCGGCCACCCGGCCGCAGCGCCCGGCGCGCTGGTCGGCGGAGGCACGCGAGATCTTCTCCACCTGCAGCAGCTCCACCTTGTTGCGCCAGCTGTAGCGGTTGACCCGCGCCAGACCGGGATCCACCACGTAGCGGATGCCGGGCACGGTGAGGGAGGTCTCGGCGACGTTGGTGGCCAGCACGATGCGCCGCGCCGCGCCGGAGGGACGGAACACGCGCTCCTGCTCCTCGAAGGACAGCCGCGCGAACAGCGGCAGGATCTCGGCCCCGCCGGGGTGGTGCTTGCGCAGCGCCTCGGCGGTGTCGCGGATCTCGCGCTCGCCCGGCAGGAACACCAGCACGTCGCCGGGGCCCTCCCGCGCCAGCTCGTCCACCGCGTCCAGGATCGCCTGGGTCGGTTCCGGGTCGTCCTCCTCGTCGCGGCGCCGCTCCGGCGGCCGGTACCGGATGTCCACCGGAAAGGTGCGTCCCGACACCTCGACCACCGGCGCACCGCCGAAATGCCGCGCGAAGCGCTCGGCGTCGATGGTGGCCGAGGTGACGATGAGCTTGAGGTCGGGCCGTTGCGGCAGCAGCCGCTTCAGGTAACCCAGCAGGAAATCGATATTGAGGCTGCGCTCGTGGGCCTCGTCGATGATCAGCGTGTCGTACTGGCGGAGCCACCGGTCGCCCTGGGTCTCCGCCAGCAGGATGCCGTCGGTCATCAGCTTGACGTAGGTGTCGGGCGAGACCCGGTCGGAGAAGCGCACCTTGTAGCCCACCGCGTGCCCGAGAGGGCTCCTCAGCTCCTGGGCGATGCGCGCCGCGACGCTGCGGGCGGCGATGCGCCGCGGCTGGGTGTGGCCGATCAACCCCGCGACGCCGCGCTTCAGCTCGAGGCAGATCTTGGGCAGCTGGGTGGTCTTGCCGGAGCCGGTCTCGCCGCATACGATCACCACCGGGTGCGCCGCGATCGCGCGCGCGATCTCCTCCCGCCGCGCCACCACCGGCAACTCGTCGGGATAGGTGGGCTGCGGCAGGTTGGCGAGCCGCCGTTCGAGGTCGGCGGGCGCGGGACGGTTCATCGCGGCGTGACGTTGCAAGCGGCTATTTTACAATGGCACCGTCATGCGTCCGTCCGTTTCCCGATGCCCGGCCCGGCGATTACCGACACGCTGATCACGCAGAACGTCGACGGCCTGCACCGCCGCGCCGGCAGCCGCAACGTGCTGCACCTGCACGGCGACATCACCCGGGTCAAGTGCTTCGACTGCGACGCCCCCGCGGCCCGCTGGGACGCCGCCCCGGTGCCGCCGCTGTGCCCGCTGTGCGGCGGCCTGCTCAGGCCGGACGTGGTCTGGTTCGGCGAGATGCTGCCGGTGCGCGAGCTGGAAGCGGCGATGGCGGCTGCACGCGCGTGCGACCTATTCCTGTGCGTCGGCACGTCCAGCCTGGTGTACCCGGCGGCGGCGCTGCCCGAGCTGGCGCTGGAGGCCGGCGCCATGGTGGTGGAGATCAATCCGGACGCGACGCCGCTTTCGCCGCGCGCGCACCACGTGCTGCGGGGGAAAGCCGGCAGTGTACTGCCGGCCCTGCTGGCGGCGCTCGGCTAGCCGCCGGCGCGGCGCCGTCGCAGCGCCCGGTAAGCGAGCACCGCGAGGGTGGCCGCCGTCAGCGGCAGGACGAACGCGGCCATCACGCCGCTGAACGCCGGCAGCGCGTCGTGCTCGGTGGCCTTGAGAATCAGGAACGCGGTGTAGGCGGCGTAGTAGAACAGGAACAGCGCGCCTTCCCAGCGGGCGATCACGTGTCCGGTAAAGAAGATCGGCAGGCAGGCCGCCGCCACCGCGATCATCACCGGGATGTCGAACGCGAGTGCCGCCGGCGCCACCGCGACGCCCGCGGGCGCCACCACGGCGGCGATCCCCAGCACGGCGAGGATATTGAAGATGCAGCTGCCCACCACGTTGCCCACCGCGATGTCGCGCTGGCCGCGGTAGGCTGCGATGATGGAGGTCACCACCTCCGGCAGCGAGGTGCCGGCGGCGACGATGGTGAGCCCGATCACCAGCTCGGACAGGCCCAGCGCCCGCGCCAGGCTCACCGCCGCATCCACCAGCCAGCCCGCGCCCAGCACCAGCAGGCCGAGGCCGGCGACGATCAGCAAGGCGCTTTGTCCCCATGGGCCCGCCGGCGGCGACGCCGTTTCGTCTGCTTCCGCCTCGCCCCGGCTGACCCAGAACGCGAATCCGATATAGCCGGCGAGCCCGGCCGCCAGCAGCAACCCGTCCAGGCGCCCCACCCCGCCGTCCAGCGCCAGGAACGGCAGGGCGACCGAAACCCCCAGCATGATGGGCGCGTCCCAGATCACCAGCTGGCGCGATACCGCCAGCGGCGTCACCAGCGCCGCCGCGCCGAGGATGAAGAGCACGTTGAAGATGTTGCTGCCGACGACGTTGCCCAGCGCCACGTCGGCGGTGCCCGACCAGGCGGCGCCGACGCTGACCGCCAGTTCGGGCGCGCTGGTGCCGAATGCCACCACGGTGAGCCCCACCACCAGCGGCGTCATGCCGAGCCGGAGCGCCAGCGCCGAGGCCCCCCGCACCAGCAGCTCGCCGCCGGCGATCAGCAGGGCCAGCCCCCCCAGGAACAGCAAAGCCGTCATCGCGCCACCGCAAAGAAGCGGCCCCGGGAAAGCTCCGGGACCGCGCCGATTCTACCGGCGGCCTGCGTCAGCCGGCGCTTTCCGGCTCCGGCTTGGCGGCGGCCGGTTTGGTCATCAGGCTCAGCGCCACCGACGCGGCGAGGATCGCCGCCACCACGCCGAGCGAGGCGAACACCGGGATCTTGTAGAAGTCCACGATCAGCATCTTCACGCCGATGAATACCAGGATCAGCGCCAGCCCGTAGGTGAGCAGGTGGAAGCGGCTGGCGAAGTCGGCCAGCAGGAAGTACATCGCCCGCAGGCCCAGGATCGCGAACACGTTGGAGGTGAGCACGATGAACGGGTCCAGCGTGATGGCGAAGATTGCCGGGATGCTGTCCACCGCAAACACCACGTCGGTCACCCCCACCATCACCATCACCACAAACAGCGGCGTCGCCCACTTGAGGCCGTCCTTGACGACGAAGAAGCGCTCCTGGTGGAACTCGGTGGTGATGCGCAGGTGCCCGCGCAGCCAGCGCAGCACCGGGTTCTTGTCCAGGTCGGGCTCCTGCCCGGCGAACAGCCACATCTTGACGCCGGTCACCAGCAGGAATACGCCGAACAGATAGAGGACCCAGTGGAACTGGGCGATCAGCCAGGCGCCGATCAGGATCATGATCGCCCGCAGCACGATGGCGCCGATGATGCCGTAGATCAGCACCCGCCGCTGGAACTCGGGCGGCACGGCGAAGAAGGTGAACAGCATCAGGAAGACGAAGATGTTGTCCACCGCCAGCGATTTCTCGATCAGGTAGCCGGTGACGAACTCGGTCGCCTTGAGGTTGGCCACCTCGCGCCCGGCGGCACCGTCCAGGTACCACCACAGCAGGCCGGCGAAGACGAACGACAGCGCGACCCACAGGGCGGACCACCAGGCCGCCTCCTTCATGGTGACCTTCTTCGCGCCCTTTCTTTCCAGCAGCAGGATGTCGACGGCGAGCGCCGCCACCACGAACGCCGCGAACGCGGCCCACATCCACCACGTGCCTATGCTTTCCACGATCGAATCTCCCCTTTCGTTTGCGTCCGGATCATCCCTCGGATCGCCATGGCGATGACGCGCGCCATGGCCTGGGGACTGTCGGCAGGATACGGGGTCATGGCGCTCCCTCGGGCAAGGCACCATGAACGCGGGGTGCCGTTCCGCGCAGCCCGCGCCGGGAATCCTCAGGAGGTCAGGGGTCTTCGGCGCCGGGTCCGCGCGGGGCGGCTCCAGAAAGCAAAAAGACCCTTGCCATCGCTGGCAAAGGTCTCGCTTGCAACGGCTGGCGTTGCCAGCCGGACCGGGGCCTGCGCCCGTATTGACGATCCGGCCGCTGGAAGCTACTCCCCTTTGGCCGTCGCGCCCGGTGAACCGGGGCGGCAGCGGAATGCGGGTTACGGCTGGATAGACCGGCGCCGGCGAAAAAGTTCCCGCTTCACCGCAATCGCGGTATTCCGGCCGGCGCCGGGGGAGGTGCCGATGCCGGCGCGGCGGTTCAGCGGATCAGCCCGGCCGCCATGAGCAGCGGCAGGGTCACCCAGAACGCGAGGGTGCTCCAGCCGATCAGCAGCGCCGCCGCCTCGTGGTCGAGCCGGAAGCGGTCCGCCAGCAGCAGCGCCGTCATCATGGTGGGGGTGGTGCCCTCCACCACCGCGGCGAACTGCGGTTCCGCCAGCGGCCGGAACAGCACCCAGGCCGCCGCCCACACCAGCAGCGGCGTCACCAGCAGCTTGACCCCGGCCGCCGCCAGGATCTCGCGCCGGGGCCGCAGCGCGCGCCACGGCACGGTCAGGCCCAGCACGAACAGGATCACCGGGATTGTCGCCTGGCCGATGAAAAAGGTGGCGCGCACCAGCGGTTCGTAGACCAGGCCGGATTGCTGCGCCGCCACCCCCAGCACGAAGGCCCAGATCGGCGGCATGGTCACCAGGACGCGGAACACCGAAGGCTGGTCCGCCGCGTCCCGGGGCGCTCCCAGGCGGGTGCAGATCCATACGCCGATGGTCCACACCAGCGGCATGGTCATCAGCATGTCGTTGAACACGGCGTAGCGGGTGGCGTCGGGGCCGTAAAAGAACTGCAGCACCGGCACGCCGATGTTGAAGGTGTTGCCGAACATGCCGCCCACCATGAGGATCGCGCGGGTGGCGTCCGGAAGGCCGCGGCCGAGCGGCGAGCGATAGAGCAGCCAGTACAGCACCACTCCGGAGAGCAGCGAGCCGATGCCGACCAGCAGCGGCACCGTCAGGAGGGCGCCGTCGATCGGCGTGGTGGCGGACACCGCGAACACGATGGCCGGGTAGAACACGTAGAGCACCAGCCGGTTGAGCTGGCTGCGCAGCACCGACAGCGGCGCGTCGCGGAAGATCATCGGCCACACGGCCCCCGCCGCCACCAGCAGCGCCAGCGGCAGCATGACCTGGACCATCAGGCCGATGAGCTGGGAGGGGTAGGTCATGGCAGGTGTCCCCGGCCGACGGGGGACGGGAATCGGGTGCCGGGCAATGGGCAATGAGGAACGGGAATCCGGTGATGGGCGCCGCGCAACGGGGAACGCGGTGAAGTCCGCACGCGTTTACGCGTCACCCATTGCCCGTCGCCCATTCCTGATCACCGCTTCTTCGCCTCCGGATTCACGAGATTGGGCGGCTCGCCGCCGGTGAGCGCCGCCACCAGGTTGTCGGCCGCCTTCTGCGCCATGTTGAAGCGCGTGGTGCGGGTCGAGCTGGCGATGTGGGGCGCCAGGACCACGTTCCCGAGTCCCAGGAAGCCGGCGTTGAGCCCGGGCTCGCCCTCGTATACGTCCAGGCCGGCCGCGGCGATGGTGCCGTCCTTGAGCGCCGCCACCAGCGCCGCGTCGTCCACCACCCCGCCGCGCGCGGCGTTGACGAGGATGGCCGAGCGCTTCATGCGCTTCAGCTCCGCGGCACCGATCAGGTGATGGGTTTCCGGCGAATACGGGCAGTGCAGCGTCACGAAATCGGACTGCGCCAGCAGCTCGTCCCGGGAGGCGAAGGTGGCGTTGCAGCGCTGTTCGATCTCCGGCGCGACGCGGTTGCGGTTCCAGTACAGCACCTTCATGTCGAAGCCGGCCGCGCGCCGCGCCACGGCCTGGCCGATGCGGCCCATGCCGACGATGCCGAGTGTCGCGCCGTGGACGTCCGCCCCCAGCAGCTGTTTCAGCTCCCAGCGTTTCCACTCGCCGTTGCGCAGATAGGCCTCGGCTTCGGTGAGGCGCCGGGCCGCGCCCAGGATCAGCGCCCAGGTGAAGTCCGCGGTGGCGTCGTCCAGCACGCCGGGCGTGTTGGTGACCAGGATACCGCGCCGCGTGCACTCGGCCACGTCGATGTTGTTGTAGCCGACGGCGATGTTGCACACCGCCTTGAGCCGCGGCGCGCGGTCCAGCAGCGCGGCGTCCACCTTGTCGACGATGGAGGTCATCACGCCCTCCTTGTCGGCGAGGCGCTCCGCGAGCGCCTCGGGCGACCAGGCTTCGTCGGCCTGGTTGGCGGTGATTTCGAAGCGGCTCTTCAGCGCCTCGATGATCTCGTCGAAGATTTCGCGGGTGACAAGTACCTTGGGTTTCATGGGCAAAGCGTCTCCGGAATCCGGCGTCCGGGGCGGGAACGCCGGGGCGCAAAAGTCTAGCACGCCGGCCACCGGGGTCCCCGCTTGTCGCCCCCGGGCCATTCATATACGCTTGGTATATCAGTCCGCGGCGGACCAGGAGCGAGGGAGGAGGACGTGCCGGAGGAGAAACGGGCAAAGCGCACCATAACCGAGATCCGCGACTCGAAGAAGACCGGCGAGAAGATGGTGTACATGTCGGTGCCCGACTACACCTCGGCGCGCTGGGCAGAGATGGCCGGCGTCGACGTGGCCGTGGTGGGCGACAGCCTGGCGATGGTGGCCCACGGCCACCCCAGCACCATTCCCGCCACCATGGACATGATGGTGATGCACGCGCAGGCGGTGCGCCGCGGCGCGCCCAACACCTTCGTGCTGGGCTGCATGCCCTACCAGAGCTACCACACCGTGGACCGTGCGCTCGCCAACGCGACGCGCTTCATGCAGGATGCGGCCTGCGACGCGGTCAAGCCCCAGGGCGGCAAGTCCCAGGCCCACATCCTGAAGGCGCTGGTGGACGCCGGCATCCCGACCGCCTCCCACATCGGGCTCACGCCCCATACCATCGCCCTGTTCGGCGGCTTCAAGATCCAGGGCCGCACCGCGGAGGCGGCATTGAAGATCCTGGAGGACGCGCTCGCGATCCAGGACGCCGGCTGCTTCATGCTGGAGTTCGAGGCGGTACCGGCGCAGATCGCCCGGGTGATCTCGGAGCAGTTGGAGATTCCCACCATCGGCATCGGCGCGGGGGTGGGCACCGACGGCCAGATCCTGCTCTCCTACGACCTGCTGGGCGTGTTCACCGACTTCAAGCCCAAGTTCACCAAGCGCTACGCCAACCTGACCGAGGTGGCGGTCACCGGCATCCGCAAGTACGTGGACGAGGTCAAGAGCGGGCGCTTCCCGGACGACGAGCATAGCTACGGCGTCGACGACGGCGAGTACGAACGCTTCCTCGCCCTCGTGGACCGGCGCAAGCAGATCTGACATGGCGCGAACGTCCACCGCTGCCGCGTCCCGGAAACGCGCGGCGCCGGCGCGGCGGAACGCGGCGCCCGCCGCCGGGCGCCGGGGCAAGCCGGCACTGAGCCTGACCGAGCGCGCTTACCGCGACCTCGAGGAACTGATCGTCACCCTCCAGCTCCCGCCGGGCACTGCGGTCTCGGAAAGCGCGTTGAGCGAGCGCCTCGGCATCGGCCGCACGCCGATCCGCGAGGCGCTGCAGCGCCTCGCCCGGGAGCGGCTGGTCACGATCCTGCCGCGGCGGGGAATCATCGTCTCGGAAGTCAACGTCAAGAGCCAGCTGCGGTTGCTGGAGCTGCGCCGCGAAGTGGAGCGCCTGGTGGCCCGCTGCGCCGCGCGCCGCGCGACCCGCGAGGAGCATGCCCGGTTCGCCGAACTGGCGGCGCAGTTCGAGAAGAGCGCGCGGGAGAACGACGACACCACCTTCCTGCGCATCGATCGCGAGTTCAACGAGCTGTGCGTGGCGGCGGCGCGCAACGAGTTCGCCACCCTCACCATGGGCCTGATGCAGGCGCTCTCGCGCCGCTTCTGGTATTTGCACTACAAGCAGGCGGCGCACCTGCCGGAGACGGCGCGCCTGCACGCGGACATGGCGCGGGCCATCGCCAATGGCGACCCGGCCGCCGCCGCCATTGCCACGGATCGCCTGCTGGACCAGATCGAAATCTTCACCCGCGCCACGGTGACGACGGATTGGTGAGCGCGCCTGCTGCGCCGCAGCAGGCGCGCCGTCGATCCGGCTTGAAAAATCCGCCGCAACGGCGCACACTTTTCCATCCAAGATATACGTCTGATATATTAGCGTTCAGGGATATTCAGCCGGCCCCGCCGCCGGCATGCGCAGCGGCGCGGGCACAACCCATCCGGCAGGAGGCAGCAGCCATGACCACCCAAGAAATGCTCGTCGAGCGCCACGCCATGGGCGAGCGCCAGCGCAAGTTCCGCCAGCAGTACATGTCCGAAGTGAGCCCGCTCTACAACGGCCCCGTGCACATCGGCGTGATCTACGTCGTCGGCATCGCCGCGATCTGGTGGTGCGCGACGCGCCTCAGCAACGCCACCTGGGAGTGGCTGCTGGTGGTGCCGGTGTTCGTGTTCTCCAACCTGTTCGAGTGGTGGATCCACAAGTTCGTCATGCACCGCCTCAAGGACAAGTTCGCGCTGCGCGCGATCTACGACCGCCACACCCGCCAGCATCACGTGTACTTCTCCGACAACGAGATGACGGTAGATTCAACCCGCGAGTGGCGCATCATCTTCTTCCCCTGGCGCGCGCTGTTCACGTTCATGGCGCTGGGCACCCCGTTCGCGTTCCTGCTGGGCTGGCTAGTGAACCCCAACGCCGGCTACATCCTGATGATCACCATCATCGGCCAGTACCTGATCTACGAGACCTTCCACTACTGCTGCCACGTGCACGACAACTGGTTCGTGCGCAACATGCCGTTCGTCAACACCATCCGGCGCCATCACACGGTGCACCACAATCTGGGCATCATGATGGACATCAACATGAACCTCACCTTTCCCATCGCCGACTGGCTGATGGGCACCAGCGATCTGGATCGCGGCCTGCTGGGGCACCTCTTCAACGGCTACAGCATGAAGCACCAGAAACCCGAGATCCGCGCCAAGATGCAGAGGTTCATCAACGACGAGCAGGCTGCGGCGAGTGTGATCGACAGCGTGGTGCGTCAGCCCGCCTGACTTTCCCGCCGGCGCAAACCGGGCACCCATCACAACCCAGAGGAGGAGAAACCATGCAGCAGGGACGAAGAAAAGCAATCAAGGCGCTCGGCGCCACCGGAATGCTGGCGGCGCTCGCCGCCGCGCGCGACGCGGCGGCCCAGCAGGGCGGGCCGAGCTACAGCTTCAAGATGACCACCGGCTGGTCCGGCGGTCCGCTGATGGACATCGGCGCCAAGGCCTTCGCCGAGCGCCTGGAATTCCTCTCCGGCGGGCGCATGAAGGTGCAGGTGTTTCCCGGCGGCGCGCTGGGCAACGCGCTGAAGGTCTCGGAAACGGTGAAGAACGGCATCGCCGAGATGGGCCACACCTGGATGGGTTACGACTGGGGCGCCGACCCCACCACCGTCGCGTTCGGCGGGTACGCCGGCAGCTTCAACTCCGAGTACATGCTGCACTGGATGTACGAGGCCGGCGGCACCGAGCTGCAGCGCCAGTTCCGCGACGAGAAGTTCGGCATCGTCTCCATGCCGCTTTTCATCCGCACGGCGGAGGTGTTCCTGCACTCGCGCAAGCCGGTGAAGAGCCTGGACGACCTCAAGGGCCTGAAGCTGCGCACGGCGGGCGCCTGGATCGAGATGTCCAAGGAGCTCGGGGCCTCCCCGGTGACCACGCCCGGCGGCGAGATCTACCCGGCGCTGGAGCGCGGCGTGATCGACGCCACCGAGTGGGGCACGCTGTGGGAGAACATCTCCCCGGGCTTCTACAAGGTGGCCAAGTACCTCATCATCCCGGGCGTGCACCAGCCCACCGCGCCGTTCGAGCTGTGCATCAACAAGGACGTCTGGGCCAAGCTCTCCGAGAACGACCGCAAACTGATCGAGCTCACCGCCAAGCTGGTGACCTACGAGACCTTCACCCGCATCGGCCAGGAGGACGCCAAGTCGCTCGACGTCTACAAGAAGGCCGGCAACGAGGTCGTCGACCTGGATCCGGAAGTCCAGTTCAGGGCGCGCGAGATCGGCCTCGCCTGGGGCGACAGGACCGCGGCCGGCAACCCCTGGTTCGCCAGGGTGCACAAGAGCCAGCGCGAGTTCGAGGCGCTGTGGAAAGACGCGCCGCGCTATCGCAACGTGAAGACGCGGCGCGCCTGACGGCGGCGGCACGGCCAGCCGGCGGGAGCGCGCGCTAGAGGCGCCCCGCCGGCTTTTTGTTGCGCCCGGCGGGTCCGGGCGCGCCAGCGCCCCCCAACTCGAAACGCGCTCGCCATGCTCTCTTCCCTGTTGCGCTTTCTCGACCGCGTCACCGGCACCTCGGGCGCCGTGGTCGCCTGGCTGGTCATC
This sequence comes from Pseudomonadota bacterium, assembly GCA_049322755.1. Classification (GTDB taxonomy): domain Bacteria; phylum Pseudomonadota; class Gammaproteobacteria; order Burkholderiales; family UBA6910; genus DATIUV01. The sequence continues at coordinate 38,123 of JBMOQX010000050.1, forward strand.
CCGCTCATCGCCGCCAGCTGCTTCGAGGTGTTCTCCCGCTACGTGCTCAACGAGCCGACGCTGTGGGCGTTCGAAGTGGGCTACATGGTGATGGGTACCCATTTCCTCGTCGGCATGGCCTACACGCTGCGTGAAAACGAGCACGTGCGCGTCGACCTGATCTACGCGCGCCTCTCGCCCAGGCTGCAGGCGCTGGTGGACAGCTTCACCTACCTGGTGCTGCTGCTGCCGCTCACGCTCTGGCTTTCGACCAGCCTGTGGGACAAGGTCGTGAAGGCCTACGAGAGCCAGGAGCGCTCGGGCATGTCGGCATTCAATCCGCTGATCTGGCCCTACCGGGCGGTATTTTTCACCGCCTTCGTGCTGCTGAGCCTCCAGACCCTCGCCCAGCTGATCCGCTGTTACCAGGCTTTCATCGCCGGGGACGGCAGCGGGAAGACGCGATGAGCGAATACCTGCCGCTGTTCATGCTGCTGGCGATGTTCGTGCTGATCTTCGCCGGCGTCCACGTCGCGTTCGCGCTGATGGGCACCGCGCTGGCCTTCGGCTTCGCCATCTTCCAGGGCGCGGTGATCTTCCAGTTCATGGAGAAGATCGAGGACATCGCCTCCAACTACGTGCTGGCGGCGGTGCCCCTGTTCGTGTTCATGGGCACCATGCTGGAACGCTCGGGGATCGCCGAGCAGCTGTTCGAGGCGGTGCACCTGTGGACCCGCCGGCTTCCGGGCGGCCTGGCGCTGGGCACGGTGATCATGTGCGTGATCTTCGCCGCCTCCACCGGCGTCATCGGCGCCACCGAGACGGTGGTGGGCCTGCTGGCGATCCCGGCGATGATGAAGTACGGCTACGACAAGCCCCTCATCTGCGGCACCATCTGCGCCGGGGGGTCGCTGGGCACCATCATCCCGCCGTCGGTGGTGGTGGTGGTGCTGGGGCCGGTGGCGAACGTCTCGGTGGGCGACCTCATGGTGGGCATGATCTTCCCCGGACTGATCATGGCCGGGCTCTACGTGCTCTACATCCTGGCGCTGTGCCTCGTCCGCCCGGAGGCCGGGCCGCGCATCCCGCCCAGCCCCGACGACCCGCCGCTGGCGACGCGACTGAAGACCACCGCCCACGCGCTGGTGCCGCCGCTGATCATGATCTTCGCCGTGCTGGGCTCGATCATGCTGGGCTGGGCGGCGCCCACCGAGGCCGCCGCGCTGGGCGCATTCGGCGCGATTCTGCTGACGATGTTCTACCGCAAATTCAGCTTGGCGACGCTGAAGGACTCGGCGATGAAGACGCTGCGCATCACCTCCATGATCATGGCGATCCTGCTGGGCGGCACCATCTTCACCGGGGTGTTCTTCGCCGGCGGCGGCATCAACCTGACCAACCAGCTGGTGGCGCACCTGGACCTGGGGCCGTGGGGGCTGCTGTTCCTGCTGCTGGGCATCTGCTTCCTGGCCGGCTTCGTGCTCGACTGGATCTCGATCCTGCTGATCTTCATCCCGATCTTCATGCCGCTGGTGAACGCCGCCGGCTTCAACCCGGTGTGGTTCTGCATCCTGTTCCTGATCATCATCCAGACCAGCTATCTCACGCCGCCGCTGGCGCCGGCCATTTTCTACCTGCGCGGCATCGCGCCGGCGTCGATCACGCTGCTGCACATGTACCGGGGGGTAGTGCCGTTCATCCTGCTGCAGATCGTGACGCTGGTCGCGGTCATGACCTTCCCGCAAACCGTTCTCTGGCTGCCGGAGAAAGTGCTCGGTTTCCGGTAGCCGCATCGCCACGGAGGTGACCCCATGACACCCGAACAAGTCCTGTCCCATCCGCCCCGGGTTCTCACCCGGGAGCAGCGCGAGTTCTACTTCGCCAACGGCTACCTGCTGCTGGAGCGTATCATCCCCGAGGAATGGCTCGCGCGCCTGCGCGCGGCCACCGACGAGATGGTGGAGCGCAGCCGCGCGATCGCGAAATCGGACGCTATCTTCGACCTGGAGCCCGACCATCGTCCCGACGCGCCGCGCCTGCGCCGCGTGTCGAACCCGGTCGAACAGCACCCGACGTTCTGGGAATACTGTTCCCGGTCGCTGCTCGGCGACGTCGTCGCGGACCTGGTGGGCCCTGACGTCAAGTTCCACCACTCCAAGCTCAACTTCAAGTGGGCCCGGGGCGGCGAGGAGGTGAAGTGGCACTACGACATCGGCTTCTGGCCCCACACCAACTACTCGCCGCTGACGCTGGGCACCTATCTCTACGATTGCGGCATGGACCAGGGGCCGCTGGGGGTGCTGCCCGGCAGCCACGAGATCGAGCCGATGTTTTCGCAATACGACGACCAGGGCGAATGGATCGGCTGCCTGAAACCTGCCGACACCGCGAAGCTGGATCTGTCGAAGGCCGTGTTCCTGCCGGGGCCGGCGGGGTCGATCACGATCCACAACTGCCGCACGCTGCACTATTCGGCCAGGAACCGCTCCGACCTGGGGCGGCCGCTGCTGCTGTTCGCCTATTCCTCAGCCGACGCGTTCCCCTACACCGTCAACCCGATCCGCTCCAGGTACGACCAGACCATCATCCGCGGCCAGCCGGCGCGCTGGGCGCACCACGACCCGCGGCCCTGCCTGATGCCGCCGGACTGGTCGGGCGGCTACACGTCCATCTTCGCCCTGCAACAGGAGGAGGCGAAGAAGCAGGCGGCGATGTGAGCGCCGCGGCGCGCGTCCGGGCGGGAGCCGGCCGATGAACGCGGTGGACCGGCGCGACGGCCTGCGGGTCGACACCGACGTCGTCGTCGCCGGCGGCGGCGCCGCGGGCGTGGCGGCGGCGGTGACCGCCGCGCGCCAGGGTCTGCGGGTGGCGCTGGTGGAGCGCTACGGCTTCTGCGGCGGCGGCGCGGTGGCGGGCCTCTCGGGCACCGTCTGCGGACTGTACCTCGCGCGCGACGGCGCCGCCGCTCCCGAACAGGTGGTGTTCGGCTTTGCCGACGAGTTCGTCCGGCTGCTCGCGTCCCGCGGCGGGCTCACGCCGGCGGTGCGCTACGGCAAGACCTGGACCCACGTCCACGATCCGCTGGTGTGGCGCGAGGCGGCGGACCACCTGCTGCGGGAGGCGGGCGTCCAGGTGTTCCTCCACAGCACCGTGACCGACGTGCTGCTGGACGGCGACCGCGTCGCGGGCCTGCTGGCCTACAACAAGCAGGGCAAGCTGGAGATCCGTGCGCGCGTGACGATCGACGCCAGCGGCGACGCCGACCTGGCGGCGATGGCGGGCTTCCCCACCTTCGTCGGCGACGACGGCCGGGTGCAGAATCCCACCATGATCTTCCGCCTCGGCGGCGTCGATACCGGGCGCTTCCTGGCGGCGTACGGAGACGACACCATCATGCCGGAGGCGGTGTCCGAGCTGCTGCGCAAGTACCACGGCAACGGCTACGTGCTGCCGCGGGCCAAGATCTGGCTGTTCACGACGCCGCGCCCGCGCGAGCTGCTGTGCAATTGCACGCGCGTGATCGGCCCCGACGGGCGCGAGCTCAACACGCTTTTCGCCGCCGATTTCACCGACGCCGAGATCGAGGGCCGCCGCCAGGTGCGCGAGTACGCGCGCTTCTTCCGCGACCACCTGGCCGGCTGCGAGGCGAGTTTCGTCAACGACACCGGCGTGCAGGTGGGCGTGCGCCAGACGCGCCAGGGGCTGGGCACGGCGCTGCTGGCCAACGACGACGTGGTGTCCGCGCGCAAGTTCGCCGACGGTATCGCGCGCTCGCCCTGGCCCATCGAGCTGCACGCCGGCCAGAAGCCGCGCGTGGAGTGGATCCTGGACGACTTCTACGAGGTGCCCTACGGCTGCTTCGTGCCCCGGCGCGGTGAAGGCCTGCTGCTGGCGGGGCGCTGCCTGTCGGCGCAGCACGAGGCGGTGGCTTCCGCCCGCGTCACGGCGCAGTGCTTCAGCTACGGGCACGCCGCCGGCCACGCGGCGGCGATGTGCCTCGAGGCCGGCGTTGAACCGCGCGCGCTGAGCGGCGCGGACCTGCGCGGGCGGCTCAACCGCGACGGCGCGCGCCTGGACGATTGACGGGCCGAGAGGCGAACGATGAAGAAAAAACTGCGCAGCGTGTTCGAGCCCGGCACCACCCGCTGGGCGGTGCGCCGGGCCCAGTGGCTGGCCATGGGGCTCGCCGAGGAGGACTTCCACAAGCCCAAGGTGGCGGTGGTCAACTCGTCGTCGAAGCTCTCGGTCTGCTACCAGCACCTGGACGACGTGTCGCGGGCGGTGCAGCAGGCCGTCCGCGCCGCCGGCGGCGTGCCGTTCGAGGTCCGCACCGTCGCGCCGTCCGACTTCGTCACCAGCGCCGGGCGCCAGGGCCGCTACCTGATGCCGAGCCGCGACCTGCTGGTGAACGACGTCGAGGTGCAGGTGGAAGGCGCGGAGCTGGACGGCATGGTGCTGCTCGCCTCCTGCGACAAGACCACGCCCGGGCAGCTGATGGCGGCGGGACGGCTCGACCTGCCGGCCATTGTCGTCACCTGCGGCTACCAGCTCGGCGGCGAGTGCGGCGGCCGGCTGGCCGACATCGAGGAAGTGTACAAGGCGGTGGGCACGGTGAAGGCCGGGCGCATGACGGTGGCCGAGCTGGAGGACATGACGCGCCACGCAATCCAGGGCCCCGGCGTCTGCGCGGGACTCGCCACCGCCAACACGATGCATGTGCTGGCCGAGGCGCTGGGCATGGCGCTGCCGGGCAGCGCGCCGATCCGCGCCGGCAGCCCGCGCCTTTACCAGCTGGCCGAGGCGGCGGGCCGCCGCATCGTCGCCATGATCGGGGAAGATCTGCGGCCGCGCGCGGTGATGACGCCGGCGGCGTTTCGCAACGCGCTCACCGTGGCGGTGGCCACCGGCGGCTCGGTCAACTGCGTGCGCCACCTGATCGCCACCGCGGTGGAAAGCGAATGTCCGGTGGACGTCATCGCCGAGCTGGAGCGCATTTCCGCCAAGGTGCCGCAGCTCACCCGCGTGCGGCCCAACGGCCCCGACCGCATCGAGGACCTGGAGCGCGCCGGCGGCTGCGCCGGCGTGATGCGCGAGCTGCGGCCGCTGCTGGAGCTGGACGCGCTCACCGTGAGCGGCCGGCGCCTCGGCGAGGTGCTGGACGCAACGCCGGCGCCCGATGCGACGGTGATCCGTCCGCTCGCCCAGCCCTTCCGCGCCGAGCCCGGGCTGATCGTGATCCGCGGCAACCTGGCGCCCGACGGCGCCATCGTCAAGCTCTCGGCGGTGCCGGAGTCGGTGCGCCGCTTCGCCGGCGCGGCGCGCGTGTTCGACGACGAGAACCGCGCCATCGCCGGCCTTCAGGACGGCAGCGTGCGCCGCGGCGACGTGGTGGTGCTGCGCATGCTGGGCCCCAAGGGCGGCCCCGGCACCGTGTTCGCCGCCAGCTTCATGGCCGCGCTGGTGGGCGCCGGCCTCGGCGAGCACGTGGCGGTGGTGACCGACGGCGAGCTCTCGGGGCTCAACAGCGGCATCACCATCGGCCAGGTGATGCCGGAGGCGGCGGAGGGCGGGCCGCTGGGCGTGGTGCGCGACGGCGATGCCGTGGTCATCGACCTCACGCAACGCACCATCCGCCTCGATCTCCCCGACGGCGAACTCGAGCGCCGCCTCGCCGCCTACGTACCGGCGCTGGCGCCGGCCCGCCCCGGCTGGCTCGCCCTCTACCGCGAGCTGGTGCAGCCTCTATCCCGCGGCGCCGTGCTGGGCCGCCGCGACCCGCCTTAAGCCGCCCTCCCCGCCCTCCGCCCGCCGCCGCGGCGGGCGGGAGTTTGATCCAGATCAAACAAGCGTCGAATGCCGGTTGACGCCGCCGCCGGCGCCTCTAATATATCAGTTGCATATGAGCGTTCGCCGGCGACGCCGGCAGCACCCGAGGAGAGGAGAAGCGGCAATGTCGGACCACATCGCGACGCTGAAGGACCTGGTCGTGCGGGGCAAGAAGAACGAGGCGGTGGAGGCGGTGAAGCAGGCGCTGGCCGCCGGCGACGACCCCGGCGCCATCATGAAGGACGGGCTCATCGCCGCCATGTCGGTGGTGGGACAGAAGTACTCCAGCGGCGAGTACTTCCTGCCGCAGATGATGATCGCCGCCCGCGCCATGACCACCGCGCTGGACGTTCTTAAGCCGCACCTGCTGGGCGATGCCGCGTCGCAAAAGAAGGAAAAGGCGGTGATCGGCACGGTGGCGGGCGACTTCCACGACATCGGCAAGAACATCGTCAAGATGATGCTGGAAGGCGCCGGCTACGAGGTGGTGGACCTGGGCGTGGACGTAGCGCCGGAAGCGTTCGTCGACGCGGTCAGGCGCGAGTCGCCGCGCTTCGTGCTGATGAGCGCCCTGATCACCCTCACCATGGAGAGCATGCGCCGCACCGTGGCGGCGCTGCAGGAGGCCGGCGTGCGCGCGAGCGTCAAGGTCGGCATCGGCGGCGCGCCGGTGACGCAGAAGTTCGCCAACGAGATCGGCGCCGATTTCTACACCGAGGACGCCTACGGCTGCGTCGAAACCTGCAACCGCCTCGCCGCCTGAACGCGGCGCCGCGACCAACCCGGCCGGAGAACCCGCATGACCCCGAGAGAACGCGTGATGACCGCCTTGAAGCGCGGCCAGCCGGACCAGGTGCCCTGGGTGGAGAACGACGTCGAGGAGGAGATCCAGATCGAGCTGATGGGCGGGCGCTCCGATTTCACGCCCGGCGAGCTGTGCCGTGCGCTGGGCATGGACGGCTTCGGCTACCATTTCCCCAGCGGCGGCAAGGCCCACGACGGCCAGGCGGTGCAGACCACCGGCCTCACCGGCAAGGAGGCTTGGTACCACCCCACCGCGGTGACCTTCGACTTCACGCCGCCGTGGATCGCCGAAATGGGCACCGACGCCAAGACCGGCCGCACCTACATCAAGCGCGGGCTGCTCACCGACCGCGATGCGCTCAGGCTGTTCGACGAGTTCCTGCCCGACCCGGACCACCCGGCGCGCTACGAGCAGGTGGCGAAGTGGCTCGACCGCTACCGCGAGGACTACGCGGTGTTCGCCCGCATCCGTCTCGGCAGCGCCAGCACCTTCGAGTGCATGGGGCTGGACGTGTTCTCCATCATGCTCTACGAGGACCCCGACCTGGTGAAGGAGATTCACCGCCGCTTCTCCGAGTGGTCGGCGCGGGTGGTGCAGAACCTGAACAAGCTCGATTTCGATTTCATCTGGGCCAACGACGACCACGCCGACAACAAGGCGTCGTGGATCAACATGGACATGTGGGAGGAATTCTTCAGGCCCTACCAGATGATGGTGGCGGGCGAGATGAAGAAACCCTGGATCTTCCACAGCGACGGCAACCTGTTCCCGATCCTGGACGGCCTGGTGACGCTGGGCATGAGCGCCATCCACCCGATCCAGCCCGCGGCCATGGACATCAACAAGGTCAAGGCGCAGTACGGCGACCGGGTCTGCATCGTCGGCAACATCGACCTCGACTACACGCTGCCCCGCGGCACCGCCGCCGAGGTGGAGGCCGAGGTCCGGGATCGCCTCGAGAAGATCGGCAAGGGCGGCGGCTACATCATCTCCAGCGCCAACAGCATCACCAACTACTGCAAGGCCGACAACGTGCGGGTCATGGCCGAGACCATCCGCAAGTACGGGAAATACCGATGACGCGCCCGCGGCAGACGCAACGCGGCGGGAGGCGGTCATGCTGATCGTTGCCGAGCGCATCAACGCCTCGCGCCGCGCCATCCGCGCAGCGCTGGAGGCGCAGGACGCGGACGCCGTCCAGCGCGAGGTCGCGGCCCAAGCGGCCGCCGGCGCCGATTACATCGACGTCAACGGCGGCACCTTCCCGGGCCGCGAGGCCGAGCTGCTCACCTGGCTCGTGGACGTGGTGCAGGAGGCGACGCCATTGCCGCTGTGCCTGGACTGCCCGGATCCCGCGGCGCTGGCCGCGGCGCTGCCGCGCGTGAAGGCGCCGCGCCCCATGATCAATTCCATCAACCTGGAAGGCGACCGCTTCGAGCGCATGCTGCCGCTGGTGCGCGAGTTCGACGCCAAGGTGGTGGCGCTGGCCCAGGGCCAGGGCGTGCCCCCCGCCACCGCCGAGGCCAAGTTGGCGCTGGCGAGCCGGCTGGTGGAGGGTCTCGCCGCCGGCGGCGTGGCGCTGGACGACATTTACGTCGATCCGCTGGTGTTTCCGGTGGGCGTCGATCCGCAATCCGCGCTCGCCACCATCGACGCCGTCGGCGAGGTAATGCGCCGCTACCCGGGCGTGCACACGATCTGCGGGCTGACCAACGTCTCCCACGGCCTGCCCGCGCGGGCGCTGGTGAACCGCACGTTCCTGGTGGCGGCGATGGGCCGCGGCCTGGACGCCGCCATCATCGACCCCACCGACGCCCAGCTGATGACCGCGCTGCGGGCGGCCGAGGCGATCCTGGGGCGCGACGAGTACTGCATGGCGTTCATCGAGGAGTTCCAGGCCGGGCGCATCGCCGCCTGAGCGCTCCGGTCCCGGGAAGCCGCCGATGCCCCGTGTCGTGTTCCAGCCCGGCTCCCGCGCCGTCGACGTGCAGGCGGGCGAGCGGCTGCTGACCGCGGCCTGGAAGGGAGGTGTCGGCATCAAGTCCGTATGCGGCGGCCGCGGCCGCTGCAGCAGCTGCCTGATCGAGCTGGACCGGGACGCCGCCGCCGCGGACGCGCTGTCGGCGCCGTGCGACGAGGAGCGCGCGCTGCTGCCTCGCGACCCCGGTGAACACGTCTACCGCCTCGCCTGCATGGCCCACGTGCAGGCCGACGCCACCGTCGTCATCCCGCCGGAGAGCGAAGCGGTGCGCAGCCCGCCGCGCAAGCCCTACACCGTCTCGCGCGTCACCCCGCGGCCGCTGGTGAGCCGGGTGACCGCGGCGGTGGAACCCGCCACCATGGCGCGCCCGGTGCCGCTCGACGCGCGCCTCGGCCGCGCCGTCGCCGCCGCTGCCGGACGGCACCGGTGCGAGATGCCGGTGGCGGTGCTGGCGGACTACTCGCGCGTGCCCGGCTTCGACACCGCGCGCGAGGTGACCGCCACGCTGTATCAGGGGCGCGAGGCGATCCAGCTGCTGCCCGGGCGGCGCAACGGACTCTACGGCGTCGCCGCCGACATCGGCACCACGTCCGTCGTCGTTTTCCTGTGCGACCTCGAGCGCGGTGAAATCCTGAGCGTCGGCACCGCCGCCAACCCCCAGGCCCTCTACGGCGAGGACGTGATCTCGCGCATGACCCAGGTGCAGCGGGAGCCGGAGAGCCTGCTCACCATGCAGCGGCTGCTGGTGGAGGAGCTGAACCGGCTGATCCGGGAAGCCGCGGCGGACGCCGGCATCGCGACGGAGGACATCGTCGACGCCGTTGCCGTCGGCAATCCCACCATGCAGCACATCCTGCTGGGCATCAACCCGGAGCCGCTGGGGCGCGGCCCCTACCTGCCGATCTGGTCCCAGGGCGCGACGGTGACGGCCGGCGAGCTGGGGCTTGCCATGGCGCGCCGCGCGCGCGTTTTCGTGTTTCCGATGCCCGCCGGCTACATCGGCGGCGACACCCTGGCGGCGCTGCTCACCCGCGGCCCCGAGTTCTACCGCGGCCGGCAACTGCTGGTGGACATCGGCACCAACGGCGAAGTGGTGCTGGCCCACGATGGCGCGCTGGCAGCCACCTCCTGCGCCACCGGCCCGGTGTACGAGGGGGCCCACATCCGCTGCGGCGTGCGCGCGGCGCCAGGCGCCATCGAGCGTGTCTGGGTGGACCCGGACGCGAGCATCCGCTGGAGCGCCATCCCCGAGCCGGACGCGCGCCGCGACCCGCGGCCGGTGGGGTTGTGCGGCTCCGGCGTGATCTCCAGCGTCGCCGCCCTGGTGGACGCCGGCATCCTGCGCCCCGACGGCGCCTTCGCGCCGCCCGATTCGCATCCGCAGCTGCGCGCCAACGGCGCCGGCGTCGCCGAGGAGCTGGTGCTGGTGCCGGCACGGCGCACGCGCACCGGGCGCGACCTGGTCTTCACCCAGAAGGACGTGCGCAACGTGCAGCTGGGCAAGGCGGCCCTGCGCGCCGGCATCGAGCTGCTGCTGAGAGCCAACGGCGCCGAGCGCCTGGACCGGATCTACCTCGCGGGGACGTTCGGCAACCATCTGGAGCCGGAGGACATCCTCAGGATCGGCCTGGTGCCGCCGGTGGCGGTGGAGCGCATCCGCTCCATCGGCAACGCCGCCGGCGACGGCGCCCGCATGGCGCTGTTCGACGTCCGCCAGCGCCGGCGGGTGCTGAAGCTGGCTCAGCGGCTGCGGGTGCTGGAACTGTCGACGCGCCCGGAGTTCCAGGACGTCTTCGTCGCCAGCACCGAGCTCACCAACGCCCCGCTCGCGGTCGACGCGGCGGGCTAGAGGACGAGATCGATGCAATCCGTCCGCTACTGGGCCGCCCGCAACGCCCGCCTGATGCAGGTGCTCTACAACGTCTTCGAGCCCGTGCTGCACCGGTTGAAGCCGCTGGCGCGCGCGTTCGGCGCGCGGCGCCTGGAGCGGCCGCTGGCGGCGGCGGAGCGGGCCGTGAAGGGTTTCCTGTTCGACTGCCAGATGTGCGGGCGCTGCGCCCTGGCCACCAACGGCATGGCGTGCCCCACGAACTGCCCGAAGCGGCTGCGCAACGGACCTTGCGGCGGCGTGCGCGCCGACGGCGCGTGCGAAACGAAGCCGGACATGCGCTGCGTCTTCGTCGAGGGCTGGAACGGCAGCCAGCGTATGGCCGGGTTGCCGTCGCGGGTTCCAAATCCGCCGCTCGACCACCGCCTGGCGGGCACGTCCAGCTGGCTGCGGGTGGTCACCGGCGATCCCCAGCCGGCCGCCCCGCTGGCGCCGCCGCCGGTGGCGCCGCCGGTCGTGAGCCGCCTGCAGGAGCTGCTGGCGAGCGGCACGTTCGCGGTTACTGCCGAGATCGCGCCGCCCGACTCGGCGGATCCAGACGAGGTGCGCCGGCGCATCGATGTCTTCGACGGCTGCGTCGACGCGCTCAACGTCACCGACGCCTCCGGCGCCCACTGCCACATGTCGAGCCTGGCCGTGTCGGTGCTGCTGCTGCAGGCCGGCTGCGAGCCGGTCATGCAGCTCACCTGCCGCGACCGCAACCGCATCGCCCTCCAGGGCGACATCCTCGGCGCGGCGGCGCTGGGGGTGCGCAACCTCCTCTGCCTGAGCGGTGACGACGTCGCCAACGGCGACCATCCCGGCGCGCGCCAGGTGGGGGACCTGGACAGCGTCTCGCTGCTGGCCGCCGCCCGCGGCCTGCGCGACGACGCGCGCTACCTCTCGGGCAGGCCGCTGGCGGCGCCGCCGCCGCTGTTCCTGGGCGGCGCCGACAACCCGTTCGCGCCGCCGTTGGAGGGGCGGCTCGCGCGGCTGTCGAAAAAGGTCTATGCCGGGGCGCAGTTCGTCCAGACCCAGTACTGCTTCGATCTGGAGTTGCTGGAACGCTACATGGAGCGGGTGCGCGCCGAAGGCCTGCACCAGCGTTGCCGCATCCTGGCGGGCGTGGGTCCGATCGGCTCGGCCAAGACCGCGCGCTGGCTGCGGGCCCACGTGCCGGGCGTCCACATTCCGGACAGCGTGGTGACGCGGCTGGAGACCGCTGCCGATCCGCGGGAAGAGGGCCTGCGCATCTGCGTCGAACTGATCCGCGCCATCCGCCGGATTCCGGGGATCGCGGGCGTGCACATCATGGCGCCCAAGCAGGAGCGCGCGGTGGCGCGCATCGTCGCCGAGTCCGGCGTGCTCGACCAGCGCGCACCGCTGTTTCGCCGCGCCGCACCGGCGGCGCCGGTCCGTGGAGCCAGACCATGACCCCAACCGAACGCCCCACCGTCGTCGTCGCCTGCCGCGTGATGCAGGAATTGCTGACGCCGCGCCTGCCCGCCAGCATGCCGGTGAGCTACCTGGACATCCTGCTGCACAACACGCCGAAGAAGCTGGCGGCGGCGCTGCAGGCCGAGCTGGACGCCATCGCCGAGGCGAGCAACGTCATCGTCGGCTACGGCCTGTGCGGCAACGGGCTCGCCGGGGTGCGCGCCGGCGCCCACACCTTGATCGTCCCGCGCACCCACGACTGCGTCGCGATCTTCCTCGGCTCCCACCAGCGCTACGTGCAGCGGTTCTTCGCCAATCCCAACACCTACTACCTCACGCGCGGCTGGCTGGAGGCCCACGACGATCCGCTGCACGACTACCTGGACTACGTGCGCGACTTCGACGAGGAGACCGCGGACTATCTGGTGGAGATGAAGTACCGCCACTACCGCCGGCTGTGCATGGTGGGTTTCTCGGACGAGGAGCTGGCGGCGTGCCGGCCCATGGCGCTGGAGGTGGCGCGGTTCTGCGCCGAGCGCTGGGGCATGGTTTACGAGGAAACCACCGGCTCGACCCAGCTGCTGGACGCGCTGCTGGCGATGCCGCAGCGGCTCGGTTCCGTTGATGACGAATTCGTGGTGGTGCCGCCGGGCGGGACCATCGAGCCCGAGATGTTCATGCGCAGCGGCGAGGGGGTGCCGCCCGCGTCGAGCCGCAAGGGCGAAGCCGGCGCCTGAGCGAAGTCCCCGGCGCCCCCGCCCGCTACTCGTCCCGGTGGCGCAGGGACTCGATGTATTCCCAGATCATGAAGCCCATGCCGATGAGCAGCACGACGACAAGGGCGATTTCCTTGACCTTCACCACCACCACACCGAGGAAGATCACCATCAGGACCAGCGCCAGCATTCCCGTAATCGCCTTGAGTAACACCATGGTATCGCCTCCTCGCGGTTGGGGGCCGGCTACCGGGCCGACCGTACCGACGCATCCAGCCAGCGGGCGGTGCGCAGCAGCCGGGCGTCATCCATGCGCGGGCCTACCAGCTGCACGCCCAGCGGCAGTCCGTTCTCCCCCTGCAGCAGCGGCAGGGTCAGCGCCGGCACGCCGCACAGCGTCCACGGCGTGCAGAACACCGGATCCCCCGTGCCGTCCTCGAATCGCGGCGCCGTTCCGGTCGTCGCCGGCGTCAGGATCGCGTGGTACTCGTCGAAGATCGCGTCCAGCAACCCGTTGAGCAGCGGAATCCGGTCGACGCAATTGAGGTAGTCCACCGCCAGGACCTGACGACCCCGCTCGATCTGGCCCCGCAGCGACGCCGAGAGCTGGTCCTTGCCCTCGTTGTACTCCTGCGCGAAGCTGCGCGCCAGATCGGTCTCCATGATGGTCTTGTGCCACGCCACCGCGCTGTCGAACGGTTCCGGCAGCGTGATCTCGACGACGCAGTCGCCCAGGTGTTCCACCAGCTCGGCGAACGCTTCCCTGGTGTCGTCGGCGGCGTGGCCCCAGGCGGCCGTCCTGACGAACGCCAGCCTCGGGCGCAGCGGCACGTCCTGGCGCGCCGTCTTCAGCAGCGCCGGCCGCGCCGAGGGCTGCGTGCTAGGGTCGTCCTCGTGGAACCCCACCAGGCTTTCCGCCAGCAGCGCGACGTCCTCGAGCGAGCGCGCCAGCACGCCCACCTGGTCCAGCGGCCGCGACTGGCGAAGGATGCCGGTGCGGGGAATGAGCCCGAAGGTCGGCTTGAATCCATAGACCCCGCAATAGGCCGCGGGCCGGATCACCGAGCCGTTGGTCTGGGTGCCGATCGCGAGCGGCGCCATGTAGGACGCCACCGCGGCCGCCGATCCGCTCGACGAGCCGCCGGGCGAGTGCGCCGGATTGTGGGGATTGCGCGTCTTCCCGGGCGCGTAGGTCGCGAGTTCGGTGGTGACGGTCTTGCCGAGGATGATTGCCCCGTCGGCGCGCAACTGCGTCACCAGCGCGGCATCCCGCAGCGGGCGGCGTCCGGCGTGCAGCACCGTGCCGTCCTCGGTGGGCATGCTCCGCACGTCGATGATGTCCTTGATCGCCACCGGCACGCCGTGCAGCGGCCCCAGCGTCCTGCCCTCCTGGCGCGCCCGATCCGCCTCGCGCGCCTGCTCCAGCGCGAACTCGGGGTCCAGGAACGCCCACGCCTCCACCGAGGCGTCGACCTCGCGGATGCGCTCGAGGCAGGCCTGCACCAGCTGCTCCGAGCTGATCAGTCCGCGCGCGATCGCGTCCTGCGCCTGCACCGCGCCGAGGGCGGCGTGGCTCGACGGCGCATCGGTCGGGCTCACGGGCTCGTGCTCAGTTGCCATAGAGCCGGTCGGGCAGCCAGGCCACGAGTTCGGGGAAGAGGTAAACCAGGATCATGGAAACGAATACCATGCCCAGGAACGGGAAGCAGCCCTTGAAGATCGTCCACAACTGGACATGCGGCGGCGCTATTCCCTTCAAGTAATACGCCGACATCGCCATCGGCGGCGTCAGGAACGAGGTCTGCAGGTTCAGCGCCACCAGGATGCCGAAGAACATCGGGTCGATGTTGAAGTGGGGCAGCAGCGGCAGGAAGATGGGGACGAAGATGATGATGATCTCGCTCCACTCCAGCGGCCAGCCGAGGACGAAGATGATCGCCTGGGCCATGAGAAGGAACGTGACGGGCGTGAGGTCCAGACCCATGACCCAGTCCTTGATCAGGCCTTCGCCGCCCAGGTAGGAAAACACCGACGAGAACGTCCAGGAGCCGACGAACAGCCAGCACACCATCGCGGCGGTCCGCGCCGTCAGAAACACCGCTTCCTTGAGCCGCTCCCAGGTCAGCGCCCGATACGCCGCCGCCAGCACGATGCCGCCGAAAGCGCCCACCGAAGCGGCCTCGGTCGGCGTCGCCAGGCCGAACAGGATCGAGCCCAGCACCGCCAGGATCAGCACCGCCAGCGGGAAGAACGCCTGCAGCAGCAGGAGCAGCACCCTGCCCCACGGCACGTTGGCTTCCTCCTTCGGCAGCTTGGGCGCCAGTTTCGGCCGGACGATCCCCACGCCGATCACGTAGAGCATGTAGAGTCCCGCCAGCAGGAAGCCGGGGAGCAGCGCCGCCGCGTAAAGCTTGACCACCGACACCGCCGAGGTGGCGCCGTAGACGATGAGCATGATGGACGGCGGGATCAGGATGCCCAGCGTGCCGCCGGCGCAGATGACGCCCGCCGAGAGCTTCTGGTCGTAACCCGCTTTCAGCATCGCCGGAAACGCCAGCAGGCCCATGAGCGTGACGACCGCCCCGACGATGCCGGTCGCCGTGGCGAACATCGCGCAGGTGGCCAGCGCCGCCACCGCCATCGCGGCGGGCACGCCGCGCAGCGCCACCTGCAGGCTGTAGAACAGCCGGTCCAGGATGTTCGCCCGCTCGATGATGTAGCCCATGAACAGGAACAGCGGCACCGCCACCAGCACGTCGTTGTTCATGACGCTGAAGGTGTTCTGCGACAGCAGGTAGAACACACGGTTGTCGAAAAACGTCTGGTCGGGAACGTAATAGGCGTAGAAGCCGAAGCCCACGCCCATCGCCATCAGGGTGAAGGCGATCGGGAAGCCAAGCAGGATGATGAAAATGAACAGGCCCAGCATCAGCAGGGCGACTTCGGGATTGGTCATTTTGCGACTCCCCCGGCCGGTACGCCCTTATCCTGAACCTGGTGCAGCACCGCGGTCTCCATCTCCTCCACGTCGTGCAGCCGCGGCGGCCACTTGCCCTCGCGCAACGCGATGATGCAGCGAATCACCTCGGCCACGCCCTGGATCGCCAGCAGCAGCCCTGCCAGCGGAATCAGCCCCTTGAGCTGGAAGATCGGGACGCCCACCGGACTGTTGACGCTCACCTCCTGGATGCGGATGGAATCCCACGCGTAGCCGCCGCCGGCAATGATCAGGGAGAGCACCCCGGGAAAGAAAAACAGGATGTAAAGGGTCAGTTCCACGCCTGCCTGGACGCGAATCGGCCACAGCCGGTAGAACACGTCGCCGCGCACGTGGGCGTTGCGCGACAGCGCGTAGGCGCCGGACATGAGAAACAGCCCGCCGTAGAGAATGTAGCTCATGTCGAACGCCCAGCTGGTCGGGTCCCGCAGCACGTAGCGCACGAAGACCTCGTAGACCGTGCCGAGGGTAAGAATGAGAATGCACCACGCGAACGCGTGGCCGACCGACTTGCTGAGCTGGTCGATGGCTTGCAACAGACGATTCAGCATCTGGGCACCCCGGGGAGGAGTCCTGATACAGACGGGGCGGCGCATCAGCGCCGCCCCTT
>JBMOQX010000051.1:0-627 GCA_049322755.1 Pseudomonadota bacterium
CGCCACCCAACACTAGGAATTCGACATGAAACTCAAACTGAACAAAAAACAGCTCATTGCCATTGCCCTCGTCCTCGCGGTCGGCGTCGTGCTCGCCGGCTTGATTCTCGGGACGGCCAAATCGCGCCCGGAGGGGGAAGAACACGGTCAGGCGGAACCGGCCGGTCATGCGGATGCCGAGGAATCGGTCGCCAAAGGAGGCCCGCGCAAGGGTGCGCACGGCGGCAAGCTCTTCACCCAGGATGGTTATGGGGTCGAAGTCACCATCTTCGAGCAGGGCGTGGAACCCCAGTTCCGACTCTACACATACCGCGACGGCGAGCCGCTCGACCCCAAGGCGAGCCAAGTCAAGGTTACGCTGGAACGGCTCGGCCGCGAACCGCAGGTGTTCTCATTCATACCCGAAAAGGACTACCTCAAGGGCGACGCGGTGGTCGAGGAGCCGCATTCGTTCAAGGTGACGATCGCTGCGCGCTACGACAACAAGGCTTATCGCTTCGTCTACGAGCAGGTCGAGGCCCGGGTCGCCATGAGCGACGAGCAGCTCAGGCAGAACCAGGTCGAGGTGCTGACCGCCGGCCCGGTGCGCATCCGCAATGTCCTGCAACTGATCGGCGAGGTTCGCTT
>JBMOQX010000051.1:637-1291 GCA_049322755.1 Pseudomonadota bacterium
GTGCCGCGGCTTTCTGGCATCGTGCAGTCGGTCGCCGCCAACGCCGGCGACCGGGTGAAGAAGGGGCAGGTGCTCGCGGTGGTGTCCAGCCAGGCGCTGGCCGACCAGCGCGCCGAACTGCTCGCCGCGCAAAAGCGGCTTCTTCTCGCGCGCGCCACCTTCGAGCGCGAGAAGAAACTCTGGGAGGACAAGATCTCCGCCGAGCAGGACTACCTGCAGGCGCGCACCGCTCTGCAGGAAGCGGAAATCGCGGCCCGGAACGCGCAGCAGAAGCTTGCCTCGCTCGGCAGCCAGAGGGCTGGCGGCGATCTCACCCGCTACGAACTCCGCTCGCCCATCGACGGCATCGTCGTCGAAAAGCACATCGCTCTGGGCGAGGCGGTCAAGGAAGACGCCACCGTCTTCGTCGTCGCGGATCTGTCCACGGTGTGGGCCGAAATGACCGTCTACGCCAAGGACCTGAATGCCGTGAAGGTCGGCCAGAAGGCGACCGTCAAGGCGGCCGCCTTCGAGTCCGAAAGCAGCGGCACGGTGTTCTACGTCGGCTCCCTGGTGGGCGAGCAGACCCGCACGGCCAAGGCGCGCATCGTCCTGCCCAACCCGCAGGGCGTGTGGCGTCCGGGTCTGCCGGTCAACATCGAGCTCGTCGCCGGC
>JBMOQX010000051.1:1301-3329 GCA_049322755.1 Pseudomonadota bacterium
GGTCGAGGTGCCGGTGGCGGTATCCCAGGAGGCGATCCAGAGCGTGCGCGACTGGACCGTCGTGTTCGGCCGCTACGGCGCGTATTTCGAGGCGCGGCCGGTGGAACTGGGCCGCAGCGACGGCAGGTTCGTCGAAGTGGTCGAAGGGCTGAACGCGGGCGAGCACTACGCCGCGAAGAACAGTTTCCTCATCAAGGCCGAGCTGGGCAAGGCCGGCGCCAGCCACGACCACTAGAACACTGGGAATCGGGAGACCACCATGAAACAGATCATCGCTATCGTGCAGCCGCACCGGCTGGAAGCCGTCGAACAGGCCCTGTACGCCCTGGAGCACCTGCCCGGGTTCACGATCTTTCCGGCGCACGGACACGCGCGCGGGCAAGGTCCGCACCATGCCTACACCGCCAGCGAGTGGAACCCGGACGCCCACGACCGGCTGGTTCTGCTGATGCTCTGCGCAGACGAACTGGCACCGAAGGCCGTGGAGGCCGTCCGCGCCGCCGCCCACACGGGCCATCCCGGCGACGGCCTGATCGCGGTTTCCGCCGTGGAAGACGCCGTGCGCATCCGCAGCGGCGAACACGGCGACGCGGCCCTCTAGGAGATACGACATGTTCGAAAAAATCATCCGTTTCGCCATCGAGCAGCGCTGGCTGGTGCTGCTGTTGGTGCTCGGCATGGCCGCGGTCGGCGTATACAGCTACCAGAAGCTGCCGATCGATGCCGTGCCCGACATCACCAACGTCCAGGTGCAGATCAACACCGCCGCCCCCGGCTATTCCCCGCTGGAGGCCGAGAGCCGCGTCACCTTCCCGATCGAGACCGTCATGGCCGGGCTGCCTGGCCTCACGCAGACCCGTTCACTGTCGCGTTACGGCCTGTCCCAGGTGACGGTGATCTTCGAGGACGGCACCGACATCTATTTCGCGCGGCAACTGGTGAATGAGCGCATCCAGCAGGCCAGGGACAAGCTGCCGGCCGGCTTGGCGCCGGCCATGGGGCCGATTTCCACCGGTCTCGGGGAAATCTACATGTGGACCGTGGAGGCCAAGGAGGGGGCCGTCAAGCCCGACGGCACGCCCTACACCCCGATGGACCTGCGCGAGATCCAGGACTGGATCATCAAGCCGCAACTGCGCAACGTGCCCGGCGTGACCGAGATCAACACCATCGGCGGCTACGCCAAGGAGTTCCAGGTCGCGCCCTGGCCCGACCGCCTGGTGGCCCACGGGCTCGCGCTGTCCGATCTGGTCGAGGCGCTGGAGCGCAACAACGCCAACGTCGGCGCGGGCTACATCGAGCGGCGCGGCGAGCAGTATCTGATCCGCGCGCCGGGTCAGGTCGGCAGCCTGGAGGACATCGGCAACATCGTGGTCAAAGCGCCCGAGGGCGTGCCCGTGCGCATGCGCGACATCGCGGACGTGACGCTGGGCAAGGAGCTGCGCACCGGCGCGGCCACCGAAAACGGCCGCGAGGTGGTGCTGGGCACGGTGTTCATGCTCATGGGCGAAAACAGCCGCACGGTGTCCCAGGCGGTGGACGCGAAGATGCGCGAGGTCAACCGGACACTGCCGCCCGGCGTGGCCGCCCAGCCCGTCTACGACCGGACGATCCTGGTGGACAAGGCGATCGACACCGTCAAGAAAAACCTGCTCGAGGGCGCGGCCCTGGTGATCGCGATCCTGTTCCTGTTCCTGGGCAACATCCGCGCCGCAGTCATCACCGCGCTGGTGATCCCCCTGTCGATGCTCTTCACCTTCACCGGCATGGTGACCAACAAGGTCAGCGCCAACCTGATGAGTCTGGGGGCGCTGGACTTCGGCATCATCATCGACGGCGCGGTGGTGATCGTGGAGAACTGCGTGCGGCGGCTCGCCCACGCGCAGGCCAATGCGGGCCGGTCCCTGACCCGGAACGAACGCTTTCATGAAGTGTTCGCGGCATCCAAAGAAGCGCGCCGGCCGCTCTTGTATGGCCAGCTCATCATCATGGTGGTTTACCTGCCGATCTTCGCCCTCACCGGCGTGG
>JBMOQX010000052.1:0-139108 GCA_049322755.1 Pseudomonadota bacterium
TCGCATGGTTGCAGTGGAAGCGCCGCCTTCTGATTCGCTGGGAATACTACGTTGAAAATTTCCTCGGATTCGTAGAGCTCGCCTGTATCACAATGCTCCTAAAACGAATTTGAGATAGGTTCTAGTAACGTTTCTTGAGCGTCAGGCTGCTGGCTTCCTGCCGCATCTCGACGCGGTTCAAAAAGCTCATTCCCAGCAGATTGACGGTGAGGCCGTCGCCTTCCTGGATCGCGGCGTCGACGTTGCGCAGGGTGACGTCACCCACCTGCATCTCGTCCAGCTTCAGCAGGTAGACCGGCACCGGGCCGTTGGCCGTGACCGCCATACGCTGGTCGCCGCGGGTGTAGTCGATGCCGAGGCGGCGCGCCTCCCGGGTCGATATCGTGACCATGGTGGCGCCGGTATCCACGATAAACTGGGCTGGCGCTCCGTTGACCCGGGCGTTGGCGGTGTAATGGCCGCGCGGGTCGGCCGTCAGGATCACGGTGTCGCCGCGCGGGGCGGGGCCGGCAACACTCGCCGCCTGGCCGAGACCGACACTGCGCCGGGTGCCGTCCACTTCCAGCACCGCGGTGGCGCTGTCCGCACGGATCAGCCGGACGCCTTCCGGCGTGACCTCGCCTTCCCGCAAGGTGCGCGGCTTGCCGCCGTCCACGACCAACACTGCCCGCCCTTTTGACAGCCCCACCACCTGTACGTTGACGGCGGCCGCGGCGCCCGCCCAACCTAGGAGCAGCAACAAAATTGCACTAAACTTCCGCGCGTCCATTTCTCCACCTCGCATGCCACGATGAAACCGGTTGCGATCTTGCGTCACTTCCGCACTGAAGGTCCGGGCTATTTTGCCACTTACCTGGATGCACGGAGCGTGCCATGGGATCTGGTGCGGCTCGACGACGGTGAGCCGGTACCGGCCGATCCGGCGGCTTACGCCGGGCTGGCATTCATGGGCGGCCCCATGAGCGTCAATGACGACCTGCCGTGGATCGCACCGGCCCTGCGCCTGATCCGCGAGGCCGTGGCGTGCGATCTGCCGGTGCTGGGCCACTGCTTGGGCGGCCAGCTGATCGCCAAGGCCCTCGGCGCCAAGGTCACGCGCACCCCGTACAAGGAGATCGGCTGGGGCGAGGTCACGCTCGCCGAGGATCCCCTATCAACCGAGTGGTTTCCGGGGCTGCCCCGGACGTTCACCTCTTTTCACTGGCACGGCGAAACGTTCGGCATACCCGCCGGCGCCACCCGCCTGATGTCGAGTCGCTGGTGCAAAAACCAGGCTTTCGCGCTTGGCAACACCCTGGCAATGCAATGCCACATCGAGATGACTGAAGAGCTGGTGCGGACCTGGTGCGCGGGCGGCGCCAGGGAAATCGCCGCCGGTTCCAGTCCCGGCGTGCAGGCGCCGGCGGCCATCGAGGACGCCCTGGACCGCAAGGTGGCCGCGCTGCACCGGGTCGCCGACGCCGTCTACGGCCGCTGGACCGCGGCCCTGCGCGGCTGAGCCGTCGCGGGAACTTCCGCCGCGGGCGCGCTCTAACCGCCTCGTGATCCGCCGAGCCTGCACATGATCGCCCCCTCCGTCGCCATGTCCTCCTGGCGCCAGCGCCTGCTGGCGCTGGCGGAGGGGCCGCGCGCCCAGCGCCTGATCGTCGCGTTGATCCTGATCAACGCCGTCACCCTGGGCCTGGAAACGTCGTCCACCGTGATGGCGGCCGTCGGCCCGGCGCTGAAAACCGTCGACGCGGCGATCCTGGCGGTGTTCGTGCTCGAAGTCGGCGCCCGCCTGCTGGGCCGCGGGCCTGCCTTTTTCCGCGACGCCTGGAGCGTCTTCGATTTCCTGGTGGTGGCCATCGCGCTGGTGCCGGCGTCGGGGCCGTTCGCCGTACTGCGCGCCCTGCGCATCCTGCGGGTGCTGCGCCTGTTCACCGTGGTGCCGTCGATGCGGCGCGTGGTGGGCGCGCTGCTGGCGGCGGTGCCTGGCATCGGCTCCATCGCGCTCATCATCGCGATCCTGTTCTACGTGTTCGCGGTCATCGCCACCAACCTCTTCGGCGCCAGCTTCGCCGACTGGTTCGGCACCGTGGGCCGCTCGATGTATACCCTGTTCCAGATCATGACGCTGGAGAGCTGGTCCATGGGCATCGTGCGCCCGGTGATGGAGCGCTACCCCTATGCCTGGGCGTTCTTCATCCCGTTCATCCTGGTGGCCACCTTCACGATGCTCAACCTCTTCATCGGCGTCATCGTCAGCGCGATCCAGAGCCAGGAGGAAGCGCTGCAGGAGAAGACCGAGGTGGCGGTGGAGCACGCCGCCGCCATGACCCACGCCGACGTGGAGTCGCTGCGGGCCGAGATCCGGGAGCTGAAGGCGCTAATCCAGACCCGCGCCTCCTGGGCAGGACGTCGGAGTCGTAACCGCAGAGGCGCGGAGGCGCAGAGATAAAAAATCTTTAACCGCGAAGGACGCAAAGGACGCAAAGGAAGATTTTTTTGAGCGGGGTTTTGCCGTTCCTTCGCGCCCTTTGCGTCCTTTGTGGTGAAAAGGATTTGCCTATCTCTGCGCCGCCGCGCCTCTGCGTTGAAGCGTCGCGTCAGTCCCGGAAGTTGGTGAACTGCAGCGGGAAGTCGGTGACCGATTTGCGTACCAGCGCGATCGCTTCCTGGAGGGCGTCCTTCTTGGCGCCGGACACCCGCACCGTGTCCCCCTGGATGCTGGCCTGGACCTTGAGCTTGCTGTCCTTCACCAGCCGGACGATGCGCTTGGCCAGATCGCTCTCCACCCCGACCCGCACCGTTACCGCCTGCTTGAGCTTGTTGCCGCTGATCTTCTCGGGGTCGCCCTTCTCCAGGCAGCGCACGTCCACGCCGCGCTTGGCCAGCTTGCCGAGCAGGACGTCGTGGACCTGCGCCAGCTTGAAGTCGTCATCGGCGTACACGGTCAGCTGATACTCCGCCAGCTCGACGCGGGCGTCCGAGCCCTTGAAGTCGAAGCGGTTGCCGACTTCCTTGTTGGTCTGGTCCACCGCGTTGCGCAGCTCCTGCTTGTCCACCTGGGATACGATGTCGAACGACGGCATGCGCCCTCCTCCGTCTGGATCAGACGACCATGCTGACGTTGTCGAACTGGCTCATGGCGTCCCCGGTCACCTGCGTTTGCCGCGCTTGAGTTTCTCTGCGATGCGCATGCGCAGCGCGTTCAGTTTGATGAAGCCCTCGGCGTCGGCCTGGCGGTAGGCGCCCTTGTCCTCCTCGAAGGTGGCGATGGTGGGATCGAACAGCGAGTCGGTCTTCGAAGCCCGACCGGCGGTCATCACCGTGCCCTTGTAGAGCTTGACCCGCACCGTGCCGTTGACGGTGGCCTGCGACTCGTCAATCAGCGACTGCAGCAGGCGCCGCTCCGGGCTGAACCAGTAGCCGTTGTACACCAGCCGGGCGTAGCGCGGCATCAGGTCGTCCTTGAGCGCCAGCACCTCGCGGTCCAGCGTCAGCGACTCCATCGCCCGGTGCGCCTTGAGCAGGATGGTGCCGCCCGGGGTCTCGTAGCAGCCGCGCGACTTCATGCCGACGTAGCGGTTTTCCACCATGTCCAGCCGGCCGATGCCGTGCTTGCCGCCCAGCGCGTTGAGGGTGGCCAGCACCTGCGCCGGCGACATCTTCTTCCCGTCGATGGCGACGATGTCGCCCCGGCGATATTCCAGCTCCATGTACTGCGGCCTGTCGGGCGCCTTTTCCGGCGACACGGTGATGCGCCACATCGAGTCTTCCGGCTCGAAGTTCGGGTCCTCAAGAATGCCGCCCTCGTAGGAGACGTGCAGCAGGTTGGCGTCCATCGAGTACGGCGCGGCGCCCTTTTTCTTCCTGAAGTCCACCGGGATGCCGTGCTTCTCCGCGTACGCCATCAGCTTCTCGCGCGAGGTCAGATCCCACTCGCGCCACGGCGCGATCACCTTGATGTCCGGCGCCAGCGCGTAGTAGCCCAGCTCGAAGCGCACCTGGTCGTTGCCCTTGCCGGTGGCGCCGTGGGACACCGCGTCGGCCTTCACCTTGCGCGCGATCTCGATCTGGCGCTTGGCGATCAGCGGCCGCGCGATCGACGTGCCCAGCAGGTACTCGCCCTCGTACACGGCGTTGGCACGGAACATCGGGAACACGAAGTCGCGGACGAACTCCTCCTTGAGGTCGTCGATGAAGATCTCCTTCACCCCTGCGGCCTTGGCCTTGGCGCGCGCCGGCTCGACTTCCTCGCCCTGGCCGATGTCGGCGGTGAACGTCACCACCTCGCAGCCGTAGGTGTCCTGCAGCCACCGCAGGATCACCGACGTATCCAGCCCGCCGGAATAGGCGAGCACGACTTTCTTCACTTTGGTCATCAGAGCTTCCGTTTATCGATCGAATCTGAACCGCAGAGTCGCCGAGACAAAGTTCATGAACCGCAAAGTACGCGAAGGACGCGGAGGAAACCACTTGCCTTCAAGAGAATTTTCCTTTGCGTCCTTCGCGTCCCTGGCGGTTAAAAGTTGGGGTTTCCCTGGGCCTCTGCGGTGAGCAATCAGTCGTCCCGCCTCCCCAGCAGCAGGAACTCCATCAACGCCTTTTGCGCGTGAAGCCTATTCTCGGCCTCGTCCCAGACGACGCTCTGCGGCCCGTCGATGACCGCGGCAGTCACCTCCTCGCCCCGGTGCGCCGGCAGGCAGTGCATGAACAGCGCATCCGGCCGCGCCCGCTTCATCAGTTCGGCGTTCACCTGCCAGCGCTCGAACGCCGCGCGCCGCGCCGCGTCCTCGGCCTCGAAGCCCATGCTGGTCCATACATCGGTGGTCACCAGGTCGGCGTCCCGGGCCGCCTCCATCGGATCGGCGAAGGTCTCGAAGTGGGCCAGCCCGCTCAGCCCCGCCTGGTCCGGGTTCACCTCGTAGCCCGGCGGCGTCGACACCCGCAGGCGAAAGTCCAGCACCTCGGCCGCCTGCAGCCAGGTATTGCACATGTTGTTGCTGTCGCCGATCCAGACCACGGCCCTGCCCCGGATCGGGCCGCGATGCTCGATGTAGGTGTAGATGTCAGCCAGCACCTGACAGGGGTGAAATTCGTTGGTGAGGCCGTTGATCACCGGCACCCGGGAGACGGCCGCGAAGCGCTCGATGATGGACTGCTCGAACGTGCGGATCATGACCACGTCCACCATCCGCGATACCACCTGCGCCATGTCCTCCACCGGCTCGCCGCGCCCGAGCTGCGTGTCGCGGGTGTTGAGGTAGATCGCCGCGCCCCCCAGCTGGTGGATGCCGGCCTCGAACGACAGGCGCGTGCGCGTCGACGCCTTCTCGAAAATCATCGCCAGCGTGCGGTCGGCGAGCGGCTGGTGCGGCTCGTAGCGCTTGAACTTGTCCTTGATCCGGCGGGTGCGCGCGAACAGGTAGTCGTAGTCCTCCCGCGCGATATCCCGGAACTGGAGAAAATGCCGGACGCTCATGCGATCAGCCTTCGGCCTTGCGCCCGGCCGCCGACAGGAACGAGTACACCAGGTCGCCCACGGTGTCCACCAGCAGCTGCGCCTGACCGCGATCGATCACCAGCGGCGGCAGCAGGCGCACGACGTTGTCGGCGGTGACGTTGATGAGCACGCCGCGCTCCAGCGCGGTGCGCACCAGCGGGCCGCAGGGTTGGGCGAGCTCGACCCCGATCATCAGACCCTGGCCGCGCACCTCCACGATGCCGGGCACCCCCGCCAGCCTCGCCTGCAGGCCCTCGCGGATGAACTGCCCCATCGCGGACGCGTTGGCCAGCAGGCCGTCGCTTTCCATGATCTCCAGCGTAGCCAGCGCCGCGGTGGCAGCGAGCGGCCCGCCGCCGAAGGTGGAGCCGTGGGTGCCCGGCTTGAACACCTGCGCGGCGACGCCCCGCGCCAGGCAGGCGCCGATCGGCACCCCGGAGCCGAGGCCTTTCGCCAGCGTCATCACGTCCGGCGCGATCCGCGTGTGCTGGAACGCGAACCAGCGCCCGGTGCGGCCGATACCGCTTTGCACCTCGTCCAGCATCAGCAGCCAGCCGTGGCCGTCGCAGATCTCCCGCAGCCGCTCCAGGTAACCGGTCTGCGGCACGTTGACGCCACCCTCACCCTGATAGGGCTCCACCAGCACCGCCACCACGTTGTGGTTCAGTTCGCCCACCTGGGCCACGGCGTCCGCGTCGGCGTACGGCACGCGCAGGAAGCCGCCCACCAGCGGCTCGAAACCGGCCTGCACCTTGCGGCTGCCGGTGGCCGACAGCGTGGCCATGGTACGGCCGTGGAACGCATGCTCCATGACCACGATGGTGGGGGTCTCGATGCCGCGCCGGTGGCCGTGGAGGCGCGCCAGCTTGATGGCGGCCTCGTTGGCCTCGGCGCCGGAGTTGCAGAAGAACGCGTTGTCCATGCCGGAAAGCGCGCACAGCCGGTCCGCCAGGCGCTCCTGCAGCGGAATCCGGTAGAGGTTGGAGGTGTGGATCAGCGTGCGCGCCTGCCGGCACAACGCTTCCGCCAGCTTCGGATGGGCGTGGCCGATGCCGGCGACCGCGACGCCGGAAAGTGCGTCCAGATAGCGGCGCCCTTCCCCGTCCCACAGCCAGCAGCCCTCGCCGCGCTCAAACGCGACCGGCAGCCGGTTATAGGTGTTCATCACATGGGACATCGCAAACGTCCAAAAAGACTGCACGGCGGCCGCGGCCGCCGTGCCCAGGGTTCGAAGAAAAGATGTCTATTGTCTTACGAATCAGCGGCTTCGTGCAAGCGCCAAGGGGTGCCGTCAGGCCTTGCGAGAGAGCTTCTTGAGCCCCCGTTCCTCGGCCGATCTCAGCACCCGGATGCAGGGGAGATAGCCGTCGTAGACGATCCCGTGCATTTCGACCTTCTTCGGCGAGCGCAGCAGACTCATGAGGTACTGCACGATCTCCTGGGTGATCACCTGGCCGGGCACCACCACCGGGATGCCCGGCGGGTAGGGCACCACCTGGTCGCAGGACACCTTGCCGGCCAGCGCGCTGTTGACGCGGTCCCGCTCGTCCAGCAGCGGCGCCAACTCGCCGCCGCAGTAAAACGCGTCGCGCGGGAGGTACTTCAGCTCGGTGAACCGGGGCACGTCCGGCGTCTGGTACAGCCGCCGCGGCGAGCGGCCTTCGCGGGCGATGCGCATCAGCGCGTCGTACAGGCGCGAGACCTTGCTGCGGGTGGTGCCGATGGTGAGCAGCAGGGTGAGCGTGTTGAACGTGGATTTCTCCACCTGGATGTTGTAGCGGTCGAACAGCTCGCGCTGCAGCTCCTCCACCGTCAGCCCGCAGGTGGAGATGTCCACCGTCACCTTGGTGGGGTCGAGCTTGACGCCGTCATCGCGCACTTCGTCCGGCAGCAGGTCCTCCAGTTCCAGCACCCGGAACACGCCGGTGGAGTTGATCTGCCCGCGCAGTTCCGCCGCCAGCTCCAGCGTGCGCTTGAGCAGTTTGTAGCCCTCCATCACCGCCTGCTTCCGGCCCACGTCCAGGCTCGCGATCATGGCGTACTGCGGGCTGGTGGACGTGTGCATGTTGAAATTCTCCCGGAACAGGTGCTCGTTGAACGCCGGGTCGTTGACGTGAATCATGCTGGCCTGGGAAAACGCCGACAGCACCTTGTGCGTGCTCTGGGTGGCGTAATCGGCGCCGGCTTCCAGCGCGGTCGGGCGCAGCGCCGGGTGGAAGCGGGCGTGACCGTACCAGGCCTCGTCGATGATCACCTTGACGCCGCGGGTGCGGGCCGCCTCGACGATGGGCGCCAGATCATAGCGCAGGCCGTCGTAGGTGCACGAGGTGAGAATCATCGCCTCGGCCTCGGGGTGGTCGCCGATGGCCTTGAGGATGGTCTTCTTCGGTACCGGCCCGTACACCCCGAACTTGCGGTTGACCGATGAATCGAGATAGATCGGGTGCGCGCCGGAGAGCACCACGCCGTGGTGCACCGACTTGTGGCAGTTGCGGTCCAGCAGCAGCTTCTCGCCCGGCGCCAGCAGCGTCTGGAAGATCACCTTGTTGGCGGTGGAGGTGCCGTTGGTGGCGAAAAAGGTGCGTCGCGCCCCGAAGGCCTTGGCCGCCATCTCCTGGGCGTCGCGGATCACCCCCGAAGGCTCCATCAGCGAGTCCAGCATCGGCACCGACACCGACAGGTCGGCGTCGAAGATGTGTTCCCCCATGAACTCGTAGAAATCGTTGACCCAGGGGCTGCCGCGCAGGCTGTCGCCCGAGGAGTGGCCCGGCGTGTGCCAGGCGTCCTTGGCCATCAGCACGTAGCTCTTCAGCTGGTCGTAGAACGGCGTGCGCGCCTTTTCCTGGATCTGCGCCGACAGGATGCGGTACCAGCCGCTGTAGTCCTTTTCCTCGCGGTAGAAGTAGCCGTCCACCGACTCGGTGAACAGGGCATCCACCACCTCGTCCTCCTCTTCCCGCGAGATCAGGATGTAGACATCGATCTCCGGGCGAAAGCGGGTGATCCGCTGCACCAGCTCGAGCGCCGACATCTGCAGCGAGCGCTGGCCGTTGGACTCGGATTTGAGCGTGTAGAGGGTGTCGTCCACCACCACCGCCTGGATGTCGCCGTCCTCCTCGATCAGGCGCAGCGCCTCCAGGGCGGTGGTGACGCCGGTGAAGTTCACGCCGTAGGGATTCTCCAGGGTGCGGGCGGCCGAATTGAGGCCCTTGATGAGCTCGCGCAACACCAGGTTCTCGTCATTGATCACCAGAATCCGGCTGACCGGCTTTTTCATGCAGGGCCCTGCCCAAAAAAAAGCGCTTTATGCGCCAATTCAGCAGGGGGCGCAAGTCCCCACCCCAGGGCTGGGACGGGACGCGATTGCCGGTATACTGAAAGCATATTCCGGTCGCGGGTCGCGACGCGTGCCGAGGAACCGGAACAGCCCGCCGCGGCCCAAGGCATAACGCTCGGACGATCCGACCAACCGATGAGTATTCGACGCCCCTTGCGGTTCGTCTCGTTGCTGGCGCTGCTCGCCGGCGCCGCCGTGTTTTCCGCCGATCCGGCGAAGGTGCCGCCTGCGGCCGCGCCCGTGGTGGTGATCTCGTTCCAGGACGCGGTGGGACCGGCGATTGCGGACTACGTGACCCGGGGGCTCGCCTTCGCCCAGAAGGAGGGCGCCCAGCTGGTGGTGCTGCAGATGGACACCCCGGGCGGACTCGACTCTTCGATGCGCCAGATCATCAAGGACATCCTCGCCTCGCCGGCGCCGGTGGCGGCCTTCGTCTCGCCGCGGGGGGCGCGGGCGGCCAGCGCCGGAACCTACATCCTTTACGCCAGCCACGTCGCGGCCATGGCCCCCGGCACCAATCTCGGCGCCGCCACGCCGGTGCAGATCGGCGGCGTGCCGGAGCCGCAGCGGCCCGAATCGCCGCTGGACGGCAAGGACAAACCCGAGGCCAAGAAGGACGACAAGCCGAAGAAGGGTGACGGCGAGTCGGCCAAGGAGCCGGCGAAGACGCCGTCTTCGGCCGACGCCATGCGGGCCAAGCAGGTGCACGATGCCGCCGCCTACATCCGCGGCCTCGCCCAGTTGCGGGGTCGCAACGCGGAGTGGGCCGAAAAGGCGGTGCGCGAGGCGGTGAGCCTGGCAGCCGAAGAGGCGGTGAAGATCAATGTCGTCGACCTGGTGGCCGAGGACGTGGCGGACCTCGTCCGGCAACTGGACGGCCGCACGGTGAAGACGGCCTCGGGCGAGCGCAAGCTCGAACTGGCGGCTGCGCCGCGCCTGGCCTACGAGCCGGACTGGCGTGTCAAGCTGCTGGCGATCCTCACCAATCCGAGCGTGGCCTACATCCTGATGCTGATCGGCATCTACGGCCTGTTCTTCGAGTTCTCCAACCCCGGTTTCATCCTGCCCGGCGTCGCCGGGGCCATCTGCCTGCTGCTGGCACTGTTCGCGTTCCAGCTGCTGCCGGTGAATTACGCCGGACTGGCACTGATCCTGCTCGGCATCGCCTTCATGGTGGGCGAGGCGTTCATGCCCAGCTTCGGCGCGCTGGGCGTCGGCGGGCTCATTGCGTTCGTGATCGGATCCATCATGCTGATCGACACCGAGGTGCCGGGCTTCGGCATACCGTGGGAAGTGGTGGGCGTCGTCGCCGCGCTTTCCGCCGTGTTCCTGATCTTCGTCGTCGGCATGGCGTTCAAGGCGCGCCGGCGCCCGGTGGTGAGCGGCGTGGAGGAGATGGTCGGCCGCGTCGGCGAGATGTTGGAGGACGCGCCGGACGGTGCCGGCATGGCCTTCGTGCACAGCGAGCTCTGGAGCGTCCGCGCGCGCTCGGCGCTGGCCAAGGGCCAGAAGGTCCGGGTGACCGGGGTCAGGGACCTGACCCTCGAGGTGATGCCCCACGATTCCGAACAACCATAGAGGAGCGATGCGATGTTTCCTGAACTGGGCATAGGCGGTTTTCTGATTCTGGTGGCGGTGATCGTCGCCGCGTCCTTCCGCATCCTGCGGGAGTACGAGCGCGGTGTCGTCTTCATGCTGGGCCGTTTCTGGAGGGTCAAGGGACCGGGCCTGATCATCGTCATTCCGGGCCTGCAGCAGATGGTGCGGGTGGACCTGCGCACCGTCACCATGGACGTGCCGAGCCAGGATGTGATCTCCCGGGACAACGTCTCCGTGAAGGTGAACGCGGTGATCTATTTCCGCGTGGTGGATCCGGAGCGGGCCATCATCCAGGTGGAGAACTACCTGGTGGCCACCAGCCAGCTGGCCCAGACCACGCTGCGCGCGGTGCTGGGCAAGCACGAGCTGGACGAGATGCTGGCCGAGCGCGAGAAGCTCAACGTCGATATCCAGAAGACCCTGGACGTGCAGACCGACGCCTGGGGCATCAAGGTGGCCAACGTCGAGATCAAGCACGTCGACATCAACGAGTCCATGGTGCGCGCCATCGCCCGGCAGGCCGAGGCCGAGCGGGAGCGGCGGGCGAAGATCATCCACGCCGAGGGCGAGATGCAGGCCTCCGAAAAGCTGCTGGAGGCGGCGCAGATGCTTTCGCGCCAGCCGGAGGCGATGCAGCTGCGCTACCTGCAGACCCTCACGTCCATCGCCGGGGACAAGACCAACACCATCGTTTTCCCCCTGCCGGGTGAAATGCTGACCGCTTTGACGCCGCTCGGAAAGGGATCGGTGCCGAAGTAACCCGCTGCCGGCCGAAAGCAAAAAGGCCCGGGTCGCTCCGGGCCTTTTTCATGCAGCGGCGGACGGCGTTCAGGCCATCGCCTTGACGGCGTGGGCGAGCCGGCTCTTGTACCGGGCCGCGGTGTTCTTGTGCAGGATGTTCTTGTCCGCGATGCGGTCGACGGTGCTCTCGCACGCCTGCAGAGCCGCCTTGGCCTGGGCCTTGTCGCCGGCCTGGATCGCCTTGCGCACCTTCTTGATCGCCGAGCGGTACTCCGAGCGCTGCGCGACGTTGTGGGTGCGCCGCTTCACCGCCTGCCGCGCGCGTTTGCGCGCCTGTGCCGAGTTGGCCATGAAATTCTCGCTAACGTGCTGAAGAAAGGGGCGGATGATACGGAAAACGGGGCCGCTTGGCAAGGCGCGGGGAAAAGAGGCCGGCGCCGGTCCGGTGCCCGCCCGGGCGGATTGCTTTATCATCGCCCGAGCCCCGCCGCCCCTCCCCGCCCAGCTGAATGAATCTTCTCCGCGCCCTGGCCACCGTGAGCAGCATGACGCTGCTCTCAAGGGTCCTGGGTTTCGTCCGCGACGTGCTGATCGCGCGGATTTTCGGCGCCGGGCTCGCCACCGACGCGTTTTTCGTCGCTTTCCGGCTGCCCAACCTGCTGCGCCGGCTGTTCGCCGAGGGCGCCTTTTCCCAGGCCTTCGTGCCGGTGCTGGCGGAGTACAAGAACCGCCACGGTCTGGATGCCACGCGGCACCTGGTGGATCGCGTCGCCGCGGTCCTGGCGCTGGCGGTGGCGGCGGTCGCGCTGTTGGGAGTGCTGGCGGCGCCGGCCATCATCTACGTGAGCGCGCCCGGCTTCGCCAAGACGCCCGAGCGCTTCGACCTGACGGTGGCGCTGCTGCGAATCACCTTCCCCTACATCGCCTTCATCTCGCTCACCGCGCTGGGGGCCGGCATCCTCAACACCTGGAGCCGCTTCTGGGTGCCGGCGTTCACGCCGGTGCTGCTCAACCTGTGCTTCATCGGCGCCGCCCTCTGGCTCGCGCCTCAGGTCGATCCGCCGGTGATGGCGCTGGCATGGGCGGTGTTCGCCGGCGGCATCGTGCAGCTGGCGTTCCAGGTTCCCTTTCTTGCCCGCATCGGCATGCTGCCGCGCTTTCGCGTCGACTTCCGCAACCCCGGCGTGCGCCGCGTCCTCGCGCTCATGGGGCCGGCACTGTTCGGCGTCTCGGTGGGCCAGATCAGCCTGCTGATCAACACCATCTTCGCTTCGTTCCTGGTCACCGGCAGCGTGTCCTGGCTGTACTACGCCGACCGGCTGATGGAATTCCCTTCCGGGTTGCTGGGCGTGGCGCTGGGTACGGTGCTGCTGCCGAGCCTGGCGAAGCATCATGCCGACCGCAGCCGGGACGAGTACGCGCGGCTGCTTGACTGGGGATTACGGCTCACCGTCCTGCTCACCGTGCCCGCCGCGGCGGCGCTGGCGCTGCTGGCGGTGCCGTTGATCGCGACGCTGTTCCATCACGGCGCGTTCGGTGCGGACGACGTCTGGATGACGCGCCGGGCGCTGGTGGCGTACGCCGTGGGGCTGATCGGCCTGATCCTGGTGAAGGTTCTGGCCCCCGGTTTCTACGCCCGCCAGGACATCCGCACGCCGGTGCGCATCGCCGTCATCACGCTCGTCGCCACCCAGGTCATGAACGTTGCGTTCATCTTTCCGCTGCGCCACGCCGGCCTGGCGCTGGCCATCAGCCTCGGCGCGTGCCTCAACGCCACGCTGCTCTACCGCCGCCTGCGGCGCGACGGCATCTACCGGCCGCAGCCGGGCTGGGGACCCTTCCTGGGGAAGGTGGCGCTGGCGGTGGCGCTGATGGGCGCGCTGCTGGGGTGGCTCGCCGGCCCCGACGCCGCCTGGCTGGAGGCGCCAACGCTGCACCGTGCCGGCCATCTCGCGCTGCTGGTGGGCGCCGGCGCCGGAGTCTATTTCGCGGCGCTCCGGCTGCTGGGGCTGCGACTGTCGCAGTTCTACCGCCGGGCGGCGGACTAGAACCGCCCCACGATACCCCTCGCGCCGGACCCGTTGACTCCGGGCGCGCGCTCACCGCGATGCCGGGATCGGGATCGGCAGGAAGATCCCCGTCGCCAGATTGAGCACCACTTTCACCACGGTGCGCCCCGAGCGCTCGGCCATCACTGCGGACAGCACGTCCAGTTGCCCGATCAGCCGCCCGAACTCGCGCTCGAAGGAAAGATTGCGGTTGTTCCAGTCCAGTTCATTGGAGACCAGAAACAGCCGGCCGCCGGCATTGCGCGCGTTGGACATCTTCCACGCCGCCCTCTCCACGTTGCGCGCGGCGTTGTGGAGTTTCTGCGGTTCCAGCTCGTCGGTGAGGTAGAACTCGGTCTTGTCGTTGTAGGCGGCCAGCACCATGCGCGCCAGGCCGCCCATGAACGCCAGCACCCGGTCGCCCTGGAAATCCTCGCGGAACGCCAGGTGGATGGCGTCGGTCCCCTGCTTCCCGCCCAGTTCGGGAAAGCTCCAGGGGGTATCGGTGTCGAAGATCCGCGCCACCGCCGCCTCCAGGCTCGGCTGTCCGCCGCGCCGCCACTCGCGGGGATTGCGCTTGTAGAGCTTCACGGTGAGCAGCGTGGCCAGCGACTCGCGCACGTGGAGTTCCGCCACCATGTCGAGGTCGGTCTTGGCGAAATTCTGCAGCTAGAATCCCGATGCCTGCGGCGGCTGCCCGCGCTTGGCGGGCCCCTGCGGCGCGGCGCAGCCCCCGGCCGCCAACGCTGCGGCCAGCGCCGCCGCCAGCGCGCGGCCGGTCCTGCCTGCGTAGCCACCCGATCTCACGCCGCCTCCCATCACAGCTCGTAGCTGCTGCCCTCGCCCGCCATCGCCGCGTCCACCGCCCGGCGGGTCAGGTGCGGCGCGAACAGCTGAATGAAATCGTAGACGAAACCGCGCAGGTAGGCGCCGCGTTTCAGGCCGATGCGGGTCACGCTGGCGTCGAACAGATGGCTCGCGTCGCGCATCTCCAGCCCGCCGTCGAGCGCCGGATCGAAGGCCATGCGCGCGATGATGCCGACGCCCAGGCCGAGCCGGACGTAGGTCTTGATGACGTCCGCGTCCAGCGCCGTCAGCACCACGTTGGGCGTGAGCCCGCGCTGCTCGAACGCCTTCTGGATGCGCGTGCGGCCGGTGAACGCGAAGTCGTAGGTGATCAGCGGGTGGCGGGCGATCGCTTCCAGCGACAGCGGTTCGTGCTCCAGCAGGGCGTGGCCCGGCGTCGCCACGACGCAGTGGTTCCACTGATAGCAGGGCAGCATCACCAGCTGGTCGTACAGCGCGATCGCCTCGGTGGCGATGGCGATGTCGGCGTCGCCGGCGATGACCGCTTCGGCGATCTGCACCGGGTTGCCCTGGTGGATGGTCAGGCGCACCGCGGGGTATTGCTCCCGGAACACGCGGATCACTTCGGGCAGCGCGTAGCGCGCCTGGGTGTGGGTGGTGGCGACGGTCAGGTTGCCGCTCGCCGCCGCGCCATACTCCAGTCCAACCCGCCGGAGGTTTTCGGCCTCGTCCAGGATGCGCTGGACGATGGCGATCACCGCCTGCCCGGGAGGCGTCAGGCCCACGATCCGCTTGCCGCGGCGGACGAACAGCGCCACCCCCAGTTCCTCCTCCAGCAACTGGATCTGCTTGCTCACGCCGGGCTGGGAAGTGTGCAGCGCCTCGGCGGCTTCGGAGACGCTGAGGCCCTGCCGGACGATTTCCCGGAAAAAGCGCAGCTGCTGGAGCTTCATGGCCTTAGAATTTTTGGTTATTAAATACTAACATAATATTCTTTTTCATCGATTTCCGCGCTGATACGATGCCAGCCATATCGTTGGTGAGAACCCATGTACCGCTACGACGAGATCGACCAGCGCCTCGTGGACGAACGGGTGGCCCAGTTCCGCGACCAGACCCGCCGCTTCCTGGCCGGGAAGCTGACGGAGGACCAGTTCCGCCCGTTGCGGCTGCAGAACGGCCTCTACATCCAGCGCCACGCGCCGATGCTGCGCGTCGCGATCCCGTACGGCCTGCTGTCGTCGAAGCAGCTGCGGCGCCTGGCCCGCATCGCCCGTACCTACGACCGCGGCTACGGCCACTTCAGCACCCGCCAGAACGTCCAGTTCAACTGGCCGCGGCTGGAGGACGTGCCCGACATCCTGGCCGAACTCGCCGAGGTGCAGATGCACGCGATCCAGACCAGCGGCAACTGCGTGCGCAACGTCACCACCGACCACTTCGCCGGCGTCGCCCCGGACGAGATCGTGAACCCGCTGGTCTGGTGCGAGCTGGTCCGCCAGTGGTCGGCGCTGCACCCGGAGTTCGCCTACCTGCCGCGCAAGTTTAAGATCGCGGTGAGCGGCGCCGAGAACGACCGGGCAGCGGTGCAGGTGCACGACATCGGACTCCAGGCCCGCCGCGGCGGCGACGGCGAGGTGGGCTTCCGGGTGCTGGTGGGCGGCGGCCTCGGGCGTACGCCGGTGATCGGCACGGTGATCCGCGAGTTTCTGCCGTGGCGCCACCTGCTCACCTACCTGGACGCCATCCTGCGGGTCTACAACCTGCACGGCCGCCGCGACAACAAATACAAGGCGCGTATCAAGATCCTGGTGAAGGCGCTGACCCCCGAGGTGTTCCGCCAGCAGGTGGAGGACGAGTGGACCCATCTGCAGGACGGCCCCGCCACCCTGACGGAGGCGGAGATCGTGCGGGTCGAAAGCCGTTTCTCGCGTCCCGACTACCGGCGGCTCGACGGCCTGGACACGGGCTATGTCATGGCGCTGGCGCGGGAGCCCGCCTTCGGCCACTGGGTGCGGCGCAACGTCCACCCCCACAGAGTCCCGGGCTACGCCGCCGTCACCCTCTCGCTCAAGCGCACCGGCGCGCCCCCGGGCGACGCGACGGCCGATCAGATGGACGCCGTCGCCGGGCTCGCGGAGCGTTACAGCTTCGGCGAGCTGCGCGTCAGCCACGAGCAGAACCTGATCCTCGCCGACGTGCCGCAGGCGCACCTTTACCGCCTCTGGCAGGAAGCGCGGGCGCTCGGGCTGGCGACCCCCAA
This sequence comes from Pseudomonadota bacterium, assembly GCA_049322755.1. Classification (GTDB taxonomy): domain Bacteria; phylum Pseudomonadota; class Gammaproteobacteria; order Burkholderiales; family UBA6910; genus DATIUV01. The sequence goes on from JBMOQX010000052.1 coordinate 16,284, forward strand.
CATCGGCCTGCTCACCAACATCATCGCCTGCCCCGGCGGCGACTTCTGCTCGCTGGCCAACGCGAAGTCGATTCCCGTCGCCGAGGCGATCCAGCGGCGCTTCGACGACCTGGACTACCTGCACGACATCGGCGAGCTGGACCTCAACATTTCCGGCTGCATGAACTCCTGCGGCCACCACCACGTGGGCCACATCGGCATCCTCGGCGTCGACAAGCAGGGCGAGGAGTTCTACCAGATCTCCATCGGCGGCGCCCAGGGCAACGACGCTTCGCTGGGCAAGGTGATCGGCCCATCGGTGAGCCAGGCGGAAGTGCCCGACGTGATCGAGCGCCTGATCGAAGTCTATCTGGCGCGGCGCGACAGCGAGGAGGAACGCTTCATCGACACGGTGCGGCGCATCGGCGTCGAACCCTTCCGGGAGCACGTTTATGAATCTCATCATTCAGCGCGGCCAGGTGATTTCCGATCCGTGGCGGCTGCTTGACGCGGCCGACGGCGACGCCGCGCCAGCGGTCCCCGCGGCCGGCGACGTCATCGTTGCGCTGGCAACCTGGCGCGCGCAGCGCGACGAGCTGCTGCGCCGCGAAGGCCGGATCGGCGTCGTCGTAGACACCGCCGCCGAGGCCGCCGGCCTGGCGCCGGACCTGCGCCATTTCGACGCGATCGCCATCCGCTTCCCGGCGTTCACTGACGGCCGCGGCTATTCCCTCGCCCGGCTGCTGCGCGAGCGCTATGGCTATCGCGGCGAGCTGCGGGCGGTGGGCGACGTGGGCCGCGACCAGCTCTACTACCTCAGCCGCTGCGGCTTCGACGCCTTCGTCCTGCGCCCGGGCGACGACCCCCACGCCGCTGTGGCGTCGTTGCGGGACTTCTCGGAAGCCTACCAGACGGCGGTGGACCGGCCGGTCCCGCTGTTCCGGCGGCGCAGCGTCTGAACGGAGCCGCCGTCGTGACCCGGGAGCGCAAGATCGTCCAGTTGCAGGTGCGGTTGGCGCGGATCGCCGCGCGGCACGCGCCCGCCGCGCTCGCCTGCAGCCTGGGCGCCGACGACATGGTGCTGCTGGACGTCGCCCGCCGGCACGCGCCCGCCATCGAGGTGTTCGTCCTCGACACCGGCCGCCTGCACGAGGAGACCTATCGGCTGCTGGAGCGGATCCGCGCCCGCTACCGCTTCCAGCCGCGGGTGCTCCTGCCCGAGCCCGCCGCGCTGGAGCGCTTCGTCGGCGAGCACGGCGTCAACGCCTTCTACCGCAGCGTCGAGCTGCGCCGGGAATGCTGCGAGCTGCGCAAGGTGGCGCCGCTGGCCCGCGCGCTGGCGGGCAAGGCGGCCTGGATCACCGGCCAGCGGCGCCAGCAGTCGCCGACCCGGGCCGGCCTGGCGCCGCAGCAGTTTGATTCCCGGCACGGGATCTTGAAGTTCAATCCCCTGGCCGAGTGGACCGACGGCGACGTCTGGGCCTACCTCCGGCAGTTCGACGTGCCGTATAACGAACTCCACGACCGCGGCTATCCCAGCATCGGCTGCTCGCCGTGCACCCGCCCGGTCACCGCCGGCGAGGACCCGCGCGCCGGGCGCTGGTGGTGGGAACAGCCGGAAACGAAGGAATGCGGCCTACACACGGGGCCGCGAGGCGCGCACGCCCAGGGAGGCCCGGCCCATGTTTAATTCCTCCGCCCTGGCGTTCGGCGCCGCCGCCGAGGCCTGCATCCCCCACCGCGGCGCGCCGCCGGCGCCGGGGTTCGTGCGCAAGGCGCCGGATTCCGGCGTGCGCTCCGGCTGGCTGGAACGGCTGGAGAGCGAGGCCATCCACGTGCTGCGGGAGGTGGCGGGCGAATGCATCCGGCCGGCGCTGCTGTTCTCCGGCGGCAAGGACTCCGTCGTCCTGCTGCGGCTGGCGGAAAAGGCGTTCCGGCCGGGGCGCTTCCCGTTTCCCCTGCTGCACATCGACACCGGCCATAACTTTCCCGAGGTGATCGCGTTCCGCGACCGGCGCGCCCGGGAGCTGGGTGAGCGCCTGCTCGTGCGCTCGGTGGAGGACTCCATCCGCCGCGGGCGCGTGCGCCTGCGCCGCCCCGACGAAAGCCGCAACGCCCACCAGTCGGTGACGCTGCTGGACGCCATCGCCGAATTCGGCTTCGACGCCTGCATCGGCGGCGCCCGCCGCGACGAGGAGAAGGCGCGCGCCAAGGAGCGCATCGTCTCGTTCCGCGACGAGTTCGGCCAGTGGGACCCGCGCACTCAGCGCCCCGAGCTGTGGCACCTGTACAACACGCGGGTGCGGCCGGGGGAGCACGTGCGGGTGTTTCCCATCAGCAACTGGACCGAAGCCGACGTCTGGACCTACATCGCGCGCGAGCGTCTGGCGGTGCCGGAGATCTATTTCGCCCACCGCCGGCCGGTGGTGCGGCGTGGGAACGCGCTCGTCTGCGTCACCGATCTGACCCCGGCGCGCGCCGGCGAGGCGGTCGAAACGCTTTCCGTGCGCTTCCGCACCGTCGGCGACATCACCTGCACCGGTCCGGTGGCGTCGACCGCCGCCACCGTCGAGGAAATCATCGCCGAGACGCGCGCCGCCCGCGTGACCGAACGCGGCGCGACCCGCATGGACGATCAGACGTCGGAGGCGTCGATGGAGCTGCGCAAGCGCGAGGGTTACTTCTGATGTCGGCCGCGGACCTTTGGGGGCTGGACGGCGGGCTGCTGCGTTTCGCCACCGCCGGCAGCGTCGACGACGGCAAAAGCACGCTGATCGGACGCCTGCTGCACGACGCCCGGTCGATCGCGGAGGATCAGCTGGCGGCGCTCGCCGCCAGCTCGCAGCGCCGTGGCCTCGCCCAGGTGGACCTGGCGCTGCTCACCGACGGTCTGCAGGCCGAACGGGAACAGGGCATCACCATCGACGTGGCGTACCGCTACTTCGAGTCGGACGGCCGGCGCTTCATCATCGCCGACACCCCGGGCCACGAGCAGTACACCCGCAACATGGTCACCGCAGCGTCCACCGCAGATCTGGCGGTGGTGCTGGCCGACGTGCGCAAGGGCGCCCTGCTGCAGTCGCGGCGCCACGCCTTCGTCTCGCGCCTGCTGGGCATCGACCGCCTCATCGTCGCCGTCAACAAGATGGACCTGGCCGACTACCGGCGCGACGCCTTCGAGCGGGTGCGCGTCGAATTCGACGCATTCGTCGCGCCGCTCGGCTTCGCGCAGGTGAGCTACATCCCTTTGTCGGCGCTGCACGGCGACATGGTGGTCGAGCGCAGCGGCCGCCTGGACTGGTACACCGGCCCGACGCTCCTGGAAGCGCTGCGGGCGGCGCCCGGCGAGGCCGACTGCGCCGCGCTGCCGCTGCGCTTTCCGGTGCAGCTGGTGGCGCGGGCCGGCGTCGGAGGGGCCGGGCGCGGCTACATGGGACGGATCGAGGCGGGGAGCGTGGCGGTGGGCGATTCCGTGACGCTGCTGCCCTCGGGCCTCGGGACGACGGTGGCGGCCATCCTCAACCACGGCGGCGCGCTGGCCCGCGCCCGCGCCGGCCAGTCGGTGACGCTGGTGCTGGAAGACGACGTCGACTTGGCGCGCGGCGACCTCATCGCGGGCGAGCGCGACCTGCCAAACGTCACCGGCCGGCTGGAGGCGGTGCTCTGCTGGTTCGACGAGGAGCCGCTGGGCCCCGGCGCGACCTACCTGCTGCGCCATGGCACCCGCACCGTCCGGGCGAAAGTCACCGATCTCGCCTACCGCGTCGACATGGCCACGTTCGCGCTGCACCCGGTGGAGCGTCCGGCGTCGATGAACGACGTGGTCGGAGCCTGCCTCGCCCTGCAGCAGCCGTTGCCGGTGGACCCTTACTCGGCCGGCCGCGCCACCGGGAGCTTCATCCTCGTCGACCCGGCGACGCAGCGCACGGTGGCCGCGGGAATGGTGCAATGAGCGGAGAACGCCACGGCAAGGTCTATCTGGTGGGCGCCGGGCCGGGAGCCCCGGACCTGCTCACGCTGCGCGCGGCCGGAATCCTGCGGCGCGCGGACGTCGTGTTCCACGACGCGCTGGTGCATCCCGAGGTGGTGGCGCTGGCGCACCGGGCGCACAAGGTGCCGGTGGGCAAGCGCTGCTCGCAAGTGTCCACCGACCAGCGCTTCATCAACCGCAGCCTGGTGGAGGCTGCCCGCCGCCATTCGGTGGTGGTTCGACTGAAAGGGGGCGATCCCATGGTGTTCGGCCGGGCCCAGGAAGAAATCGACGCCTTGCAGGCGGCGGGCATCGAGTTCGAGGTCGTGCCCGGCGTCACCGCGGCGCTGGGCGCCAGCGCCGACCTCGGCGTCTCGCTCACCGAACGCGGAGTGAGCCGCAGCGTGGTGATGGTGACGCCCCGCGTCGGCAAGGGGGAACGCGACAGCCGCTGGGCGGAGGCCGTCGCCGCCGCCGACACCGCGGTGATCTACATGGGGGCCGGGGAGGCCGCCGCCATCGCCGGCCATCTCATCGCCAAGGGAGTTTCCCTGAGCACCCCGGTGGTGGTGGTGGAAAACGCCAGCCTGCCGGAAGGACGCCGGCTGCCGATGATGCTCTGGGAGCTGCCCAGGGTCGCCGAACAGGGGATCACCGGTCCCGCCGTGATCTTCGTCGGCGAGGTGTTCCGCCGGGCGTGCCAGGACGAGGCGTGCTCGTTCGAAGCCTACGGCAGCGCCTGGTTCCGCTGATCCGATCGGGCGGCTGACGCCCGACCCGCTGCTCTCCCCACCCGGAGCGCTTGGCGTTCCGCCGCGGGCGCGCGCCGCCCGGTCCGGGCCGACGCCACCGGCGCCCGCGAAGGCGCGGGACTAAGGGCGGCCGCGCGACGGGGGCGAGCCCCGCAGCCTCTGCGCAGGCGCCGCTCCCGACGCGGTCCGCGCATCCGCCCTGCCACGCCCGGTATCCCTGCGCATCCGCCACGGCGCCCGACGCCGGCGCAAGATGCCTCCCCCGGCCCCTTCAAGGCTGGACCGCCGGCGAAAAAATACGCTATCATTCAAGCTTTTGCATTACCCTCCATGCGCATCTCACGGGGCGTGCCGCGCTCGCCGTTCGGGCCGGTGGCGCTCACCATCGGCAACTTCGACGGCGTGCACCTGGGGCACCAGGCGATGATCTCGCATCTGGTGGCGGCGGCGCGTGAGCGTTCGCTGCCCGCGTGCCTGATGACCTTCGAGCCCCATCCGCGCGAATTCTTCGCGCCGGACCAGGCGCCCACCCGGCTCACCAGCCTGCGCGAGAAGCTGGAGCTGCTGGCGGAGCTGGGCGTCGAGCACACCGTCATCCTGCGCTTCGACTACGAGTTCGCCCGCGTCTCGGCCGAGGACTTCGTGTTCGGCATCCTGCACCGGGCGCTGGACGTGCGCTGGCTGCTGGTGGGCGACGATTTCCGCTTCGGCGCGCGCCGCGCCGGGGATTTCGCGTTGCTGTCGGAGCGCGGTCGCGAGCTCGGCTTCGACGTGAAGAGCATGCCCACGATCGCCGTCGGCTCGACCCGCGTCTCCAGCACCGCGGTGCGCGACGCGCTGGCGGCTGGCGACCTCTCCGGCGCGGAGTCCCTGCTGGGCCGCCCCTACAGCATCAGCGGCCGCGTGGTGAACGGCAGCAAGCTCGGCACCCGCATCGGCTTTCCCACCGCCAACATCCTGATGAAGCACAACCGCCCGCCGCTGTCCGGCATTTTTGCCGTCGACGTGGACGGCCTGGGCGAGGCGCCGGTGCGCGGGGTGGCGAGCCTGGGCGTGCGCCCGACTGTGCACACCGACGGCAAGCCGGCGCTGGAAGTGCACCTGTTCGACTTCGAGCGCCGCATCTACGGCCGGCACCTGCGCGTCAACTTCCGCGCCAAGCTGCGCGACGAGGAGAAGTATCCCGACTTGGAGACGCTTACGGCGCAGATCCGGCGCGACGTCGAGAACGCCCGCGCGTTCTTCGCTGACGTCGACCGCGCCCACGCACTGCTGCGCTGACCCACTGTTCCGATTTCCTTCCGATCACCTGCGATGACCGACTACAAGAAGACCCTCAACCTGCCGGACACACCGTTCCCGATGCGCGGCGACCTGGCCAGGCGCGAGCCGCTGATGGTGAAGCAATGGCAGGAGCGCAAGGTCTACCAGCGCATCCGTGAGGCCGCCCGCGGCCGGCCCAAGTTCGTGCTCCACGACGGGCCGCCGTACGCCAACGGCGACATCCACCTGGGCCACGCGGTCAACAAGATCCTCAAGGACATCATCGTCAAGATGAAGACCCTGGCGGGGTTCGACGCGCCCTACGTGCCGGGCTGGGACTGCCACGGCCTGCCGATCGAGCACCAGGTGGAGAAGCAGCACGGCAAGCAGCTGCCGCCGGCCGAGTTCCGCAAGCTGTGCCGCGCCTACGCCGCGTCCCAGATCGAGCGGCAGAAAGCGGACTTCGTCCGCCTCGGCGTCCTGGGCGACTGGGACCACCCCTACCTGACCATGAACCCGCGCACCGAGGCCGGCATCGTGCGCGCCCTGGGCAAGATCCTCGAGCGCGGCTATCTCCAGCGCGGCGACCGGCCGGTGAACTGGTGCATCGAGTGCGGCTCGGCGCTGGCGGAAGCCGAGGTGGAATACGAAGACCGCACCTCGCCGGCGATCGACGTCGCCTTTCCGGTGGCCGACAACGCGCGGCTCGCCAAGGCTCTCGGGCTGCCGGCGATCAACGAGCCGGTGTACGCGGTGATCTGGACCACCACGCCATGGACGCTGCCCGCAAACCAGGGCGTCAGCGTGCACCCGGATTTCGTCTATGTGCTGGTGCAGACGCCCAAGGGCCTGCTGATCCTGGCGCGGGACCTGGCCGAGGCCTGCATCAAGCGCTATGGCCACGAATCAGTGGAAGTGTTCGCCCAGTTCAAGGGCGCTGTGCTGGACGGCCTGCCGCTGCGGCACCCGTTCTACGACCGCCAGGTGCCGCTCATCGTCGGCGAGCACGTGACGCTGGAAGCGGGAACAGGACTGGTGCATACCGCGCCGGCCCACGGTCTCGAGGACTTCGTCATCGGCAGCCGCTACGGCCTGCCGGTGGACAACCCGGTGGGGGACGACGGCCGCTTCTTCGACGCCGTGCCGCTGGTGGGCGGCTTGTCGGTGTGGGACGCCAACGAGGTGGTGCTGGAGCAGATACAGGGCAACGGCACGTTGCTGCAGCGGGAGAAGCTGCGCCACAGCTATCCCCACTGCTGGCGCCACAAGACGCCGATCATCTACCGCGCCACGCCCCAGTGGTTCATCATGATGGACACCGAGCTGCACCATGGGCTCGACGGCGCGCCCCACGAGCACCGGCGCCTGCGCGACGTCGCGCTGGAGGCGGTGGCCGACACCGGCTTCTTCCCCTCGTGGGGACGCGCGCGCCTCGAGGGCATGATCCGAAACCGGCCCGACTGGTGCGTTTCGCGCCAGCGCAGCTGGGGCGTACCGATCCCGTTGTTCGTGCACCGCGAGACCGGCGAGCTGCACCCGCGCACGCCGGAACTGCTGGAGCAGGTGGCCCGGCGCATCGAAGCCGCCGGCATCGAAGCCTGGTTCGCACTCGACCCGAAGGAGCTGCTGGACGGCGACGCCGAGCGCTACCGCAAGCTTCCCGACACGCTGGACGTGTGGTTCGACTCCGGCACCACGCACGACACGGTGCTCAAGGCCGACCCCGCGCTCGCGCATCCGGCCGACCTCTATCTGGAAGGCTCGGACCAGCATCGCGGCTGGTTCCAATCCTCGCTGCTCACCGGCGCCGCCATAGACGGCCGCGCGCCGTACCGCGCGCTGCTCACCCACGGCTTCGTGGTGGACGGCAACGGTTACAAGATGAGCAAGTCGCGCGGCAACTCGGTGTTCCCGCAGAAGGTCTGCGGCAGCCTGGGCGCCGACATCCTGCGACTGTGGGTCGCCGCCACCGATTACTCCGGCGAGCTGTCGATCTCCGACGAGATCCTGAAGCGGGTGGTGGAAACCTACCGCCGCATCCGCAACACGCTGCGCTTCCTGCTCGCCAACCTCGCGGACTTCGACTTCGCGCGCGACGCGGTGGCGACCGGCGAGCTGCTGGAGATCGACCGCTACGCGCTGACGCTGACGCAGCGCCTGCAGCACGAAGTCGTCGCGGACTATGGGCGCTACGAGTTCCACCTGGTGGCGCAGAAGCTGCACAATTTCTGCGCCGAGGAACTGGGCGCGTTCTACCTCGATGTGCTCAAGGACCGCCTCTACACCGCTGCCGCCGCCGGCCGGCCCCGGCGTGCGGCGCAAACCGCCCTGCATCACATTGCCCACAGCCTGGCCCGTCTGTTCGCGCCCATCCTGTCGTTCACGGCGGAGGAAGTGTGGGCGGCGTTCACCGGCAACGGCGAAGACAGCGTGTTCCTGCACGTGTGGCACGAATTGCCGGAGATCGCCGACGCCGATGCGCTGTGTTCGCGGTGGGAGGTGATCCGCCGCGCCCGGGGCGACGTCCAGAAACACCTGGAGGGGCTGCGCGCCAGTGGCGAGATCGGCTCCTCGCTGGCCGCCAGCGTCGAGGTCCGCGCGCAGTCGCCGGCCTACGAGGTGCTGGCCTCGCTCGGCGACGATCTGCGGCTGGTCCTGCTGACCTCCCATGCCGAGGCGGTCCGGGTCGGATCGCCGGAGGACGAGGGCATCTCGGCCATCCCGTCGCCGCACCGGAAATGCGAGCGCTGCTGGCACTACCGCGCCGACGTCGGCGCCGACCCGGCGCACCCGGCCCTGTGCGGCCGCTGCGTCGCCAACCTGTACGGCACCGGCGAGCCGCGCACATATGCCTGAGGCTGCCCACCAGGGCCGCGGGCTCGGCATCGGTTTCGCCATCGCGGGCGTGGTGTTGATCGTCGATTTTGCCACCAAGCGCTGGATCGAAGCGTTGCTCGCGCCCGGCGACGTCGTGCCGGTGACCGGCTTCTTCAACCTGGTGCTCACGTTCAACCCGGGCGCGGCGTTCAGTTTTCTGGCCGGCGCATCGGGCTGGCAGCGGGAGTTCTTCATCGGCGTGGCGTTGGCTGCGTCGGCGCTGATCGCCTACCTGCTGGTGAAGCACCGCGGCGAACTGCTGTTCTGCTCCGCGCTCGGCCTCATCCTGGGCGGCGCTCTGGGCAATCTGTGGGACCGGGTCGCGCTGGGACACGTGGTCGATTTTCTGGACTTCCACGCCGCTGGCTACCACTGGCCGGCGTTCAACGCCGCCGACAGCGCCATCACCTGCGGCGCGGCGCTGCTGATCTGGGACGCGTTCCGCGGCCACCGGCGGGGTGGCGCATGAGCGCCGCCGAAACGGCCACCCCGCGAACCGGCGACCGCGTCACGCTGCGCTATCGGCTCTCCAGCGTGGACGGCACCGAGATCGTGGATTCCTTCGACGGCGATCCCCTCACGGTGGTGCTGGGCGCCGGCGAACTGCACCCGTCACTGGAAGGCGTGATCCAGGAACTCCGCGCCGGCCAGCGCCAGACGTTCGTGCTGCCCGAGGCCTTTGGCGCGCCCAACCCGGCGCTGGAGCAGGACGTGCCGCGGGAGGAGTTTCCCGAGCAGCTCGCGCCGGCGCCGGGCCAGTTGCTGGAGTTCAGCCTGCCAAGCGGCGAAACGCTTGCCGGCACGGTCATCAGCGTCAGCGACGAGGCCGTGCGCGTGGACTTCAACCACCCGCTGGCCGGGTGCGATGTCGTTTTCGAGGTCGAGCTGCTGGCGATCGCCCAATAACCCTGAAAATCCAGGGGTCGGAATCCGCGAACGCCAACGATATCATCGTATCCAACACTCATTCTTCTGACGGGTTTTCCGCCATGGACGTCCTCCTCGCCAACCCCCGCGGCTTCTGCGCCGGCGTCGACCGCGCCATCGAGATCGTCGAGCGCGCGCTCGCCATCCACGGCGCGCCGGTGTACGTGCGCCACGAGGTGGTGCACAACCGCTACGTGGTGGATGACCTGAAGGCCAAGGGCGCCGTGTTCGTCGAGGAGCTGGCCGACGTGCCGGCGGGCAGCGTCGTCATCTTCAGCGCCCATGGTGTGTCCCAGGCGGTGCGCCAGGAAGCGGTGGAGCGCGGCCTGCGGGTCTTCGACGCCACCTGCCCGCTGGTCACCAAGGTCCACGTGGAGGTGACCCGGATCCACGCCCAGGGACGCGAGGTGGTGATGATCGGCCACCGCGGGCATCCGGAGGTGGAGGGCACCATGGGCCAGTGCGCCGGCGGCATCTACCTCGTGGAGAACGAGGAGGACGTCGGCCCGCTGTCGGTGCGTGACCCTGGGAAACTCTCCTTCGTCACCCAGACCACGCTGTCGGTGGACGACACCTCGCGCATCGTTGCGGCGCTCAAGAAGCGCTTTCCGTCCATCGTCGGCCCGCGCAAGGACGACATCTGCTATGCAACGCAGAACCGCCAGGACGCGGTCAAGCTCCTGGCCGCGCGCTGCGACGTGGTGGTCGTGGTGGGCTCGCCGAACAGCTCCAACTCCAACCGGCTGCGGGAGGTGGCGGAATCTTCCGGCGCCCGCGCCTACCTGGTGGACGAAGCGTCCCAGATCGACCCGGCCTGGATTGGCTCCGCAGCCAACGTGGGCGTCACTGCGGGCGCTTCCGCCCCGGAGGTGCTGGTGCAGCAGGTGGTGGAGCGCCTGCGCGCGCTGGGCGCCGGCGAGGTGCAGGAGATGTCAGGGGTCGCCGAGGCGGTGGTCTTCCCGCTGCCCAAGGGGCTCGAGCTGGCGCCCACGGGCCGCTGAGAAAGAAAACGGGGATCGCGCCTTTCGCCGCGACCCCCGCCTGAGGTCAACATCTCGTCGCGGTCATTCCTGAACGATCTCTCGCCAGGACACGCGTTTGCCGATGACGGCCGAGCCGCCCGTCGGCACGTCGACGCCGGTCGTGGTGGCGTCCGACTTGCGGATCAGGCCCACCACCTTCCCGCTCGGCAACTTCACCACCACCGCCCGGCTCGCCAGCGTGTTGCCCAGCGAAATGCCCACCGGCTGGGGATTGGCCGGATCGACGTAGCTGCCGGTCTCGTAGTTCACCGTCCACGCCCAGCTGCTGCCCCCCGGGATACAGGCATCCAGCCCGTCGGGGATGTTGGAGGTAAACACCAGCGTGCCCAGCGCCAACTGCGGGTTGGTGAAGATCCGCTCGCCGGTGTCCGGCAGATCGATGTACCAGCCGCGCTTGGTGCTCAGATCCACCGTATTGTTGCTGATCGTGGCGGCGGTGCCGCTCTTGCTGATCGTCTGCTGCACCAGGCTCGAGCGCAGCGGCGTGATCTCCGGCGTCGCGCTCAAGTCGTCCTTCAGCGCGTACATGGTCTGGGTCTGGCTCGCCTGGGCGGTAGCCGTCGGCCGTCCCGGGATGTCGCTCTCGCCCAGGTACTTGCCGGTGCCGACGAAGACCATCCGGCTGCTCTTGATCACGCCCAGCTCCGGCTCCGCGGTGATCGGCTGCGGCACGTTGCTGGCGTCCACCAGCGTGGCCAGCTTCTTCACGCTCCAGGAAGCGGTCGTGCTGGCGGAGAGATCGAAGCGCCAGACGTTGCCCTTCAGGTCGCCGCCGTAGACATACTCCACGGTCGGATCCACCTCGCCATTGTCGACATAGGCCGAGATCGGCCCCAGCCCGCTGGGGTCGGTGTTGCTGCCAACCCCGGTGGAAAGCGTCGCGATGACGTCACCGTTGAGCGGATTGAGCACGTAAAGGTAGCCCTTGCCGTCACCGCCGGTGGTGATGCCGTTGTTGTAGCCCGAGGAGACGATCACCACCCAGCCCGTCGCGCGGGTCTTGACGATGATCGGCTTGCCGTAGCTGTAGCCCACGTTCTTGGCCAGCGTCGCGTCCGTACTGTCCTTGGGGAACTCCCACAGCACCTTGGAAGCGAGCTGTCCCTCGGTGCCCACCCCCGGGCTGGTGACGTCCAGAGCGAAGTAGCCAAAGCCGCCCTTGCGCAGGCCGCCCACCAGGATCGTGCGCCAGTCCGGCGTCGGCTCGGGCGTGAGGCCGACGAAGCCGATGGTGTTGTTCATGTTGACGTCGGCCGTCGTCGGCGTGCCGTCGATGTAGTAGAGGTGCTTGAAGAAATCCTTGTCACTCAGATTGCGCAGCGTCGGGAAAACGCGATTCGGCACGTAGGCCCACAACTCCGCACCGCTCGTCGCATCGAACGCGTGCAGCATACCGTCGTTGGCGCCCTGGTAAACCACGGTCTGGCGCGAAGCCTGCGCCGACTTGAAGCTGGAATAGCCCGTGTCGAAGTAAAACAGCCGCGGCGGACCCACCACCACCGGCTCGCCATTGACGATGTCGCCCAGGACGCTGACGAGACCAGCCTGCTGGCCGCGGCTGCGGTAGAAGTCTCCTTCCTTGGAACGGTCGCCGCGCAGATAGGACAGCACGTCCTGGCCGTCTCCCGCCGAACCGTTCAGCGCGGTCTGCTGGGCTGCCGACAGGCTCACCCACTGGAACGCCTTGCCCGCAACACCGTCGTAGGTAGCGATAAGCCGGGTCGACGGCGTGCGCGCTGCCAGCTGCGCCTGCGGCGACGGCGCCCACAGCGGGTTCTCGATGATCTGACCAGTGGTCAGGTCGAGCTCGAACTTGTTCAGATCGCCCGACCAGGCGCCGGAGCGGAACGCCGAGGAATACGCGAAGTTGTCGCCCTTGACCGGGTTGGCGTTGGACACCGCCACCGACGAGGCGGCGCGCGACTTGCCCTGTACCTCGCGCACCACGTCCAGGATCGCCGCCCGCGTCTCCTCCGGCGAGTCGGCGTTCAGCATGCGCCCGCGCCCGTTGATGGTGGCATGCCACAGCTCGTCGATGTTGATCGGACCGCGCTGCGAGGTCACCGGGTTGGGGAAGTCGTCCCATTTGATCGGGTTGGTGTAAGGGTCGGCGTTGACGGCGACGAACGCCGGATTCGCATAGACCAGTCCTCGCACGCCGAGGCCCAGGCCGTAAGTCACCATGTGCAGGCGGTCGTTGCGGTCGGCGCCTGGCGACAGGTCGTTTTCCTCGATCGACATCCGGCCCTCGCTCTTCTCCAAATCGGGACGCAGGCTCGGGTACGACGCCATGTCCTTGTTGGCGTAATACTTCATCGCCACGTCTGCCAGCGTGTCGGCGTAGCTGTCCCGGAACGGATCGGCGATCTTCACCGCCGGATCGGGATTGAACTGGTAGTTGTACACATTCGACGTGTCGCCGTCGACGTTGCCGGGGCTGGTCTTCGAGCTGTTGGCGAAACCGTCGGTGATTACGAAGCCGGCGTTGAACTGGCACTCGGCCTGAACCGGCGCACCCGACCCCGTGCGGCGGAATTGCTGGCCGGCGTAGTCCAGCGCGGTGCGCGTCGGCGTGCCTGAGTTGCCCTTCACTTTGTACAGCATGCCCATGATGAAGCGGGCGTTGGCCCTCGTGTCCGTAGTGTCCACGTCGTACATTGTCACCGGGGTCAGGCTGTTGAACAGGAAGTAACCGGTCCGCAGCGAGCGCGCCTCGTCCAGGGCATTGCCGAAGGCCGCCGCCATGCTCTGATGGCGTTTCCGGTAATACTGGAACCAGTTGGCGAAATTCTGCAGCTCCTCCTCGAAGGTGCAGGTGCTGCCGCCGCAGTCGTCGCGGTCGGCGCCCTTGGGGTAACTGGTGTTGTTGGAATTGATCTCCACCAGGCGCAGCCGCTTCCCGTCGGGACCCTTGACCTCGGTCCCCTTGAGCGCGTTGATCGGGTACTTGGCGACGTCATAGGCCGCGTAATTGGGATTGTTCTCGCTGATGTAGACGGTCGCCGGCCAGTACTCGATAGCCGCTTCGGCGTGGTCGTAGTCGTTCTTGCCATAGCTTCCGGATCGCGGCGTGAACCCGGTGTACGTCCCGGCGGGACAATCGCTCTCGATGCACAGTTCGTCGCTGGCGCTGGTCCAGGAATCGCAGGTGCTGCCCGTGCCCGTGCCTTTGCACTCGCGATACTCGGCGCCCTTCGGGATCACCATGCCCGGGTACATCCGAAAGGTGAAGTTGTTGGTCTTGTTCGTCCCCACCTTGTTCTTGAGGTCCATCGTGGACGTGCCGTAAATCGGATGGCTGCGCGCCTTGTCCGGCGCTGCGTTCTTCGGCGTGCACAGATAGCTGGCAGCGCTGCCCGTCGCGCTGCCCGACGGGCAGCTGGCAGTGCCGTCGTTGTACGACTGCCATGGCCCATAGCGCACCGCCGGGTTGTAGTACTGCTTGTTGTAGTCCGGGCTGCGGAACCAGGCGAACTGCGCAGTCGGCGCCACAGCGAAGTGGTCGCTGCTGCCGTCGGAATAGCTGCGCGTATCGCAGCTGCCGCCGCAGGTGCCGTTGGGGAACAGGTAAGCGTACTTCTTCCAGGTACCGCTGCTGCCGCCCGAGATGTTGAAGTTGATCGTTCCCGACTGCTGGAAGTCGGTGAAGCCGTCGCTGCCCAGCCCGGTAAAACCCGGCGTCGCCAGCCCGTCCACCGTGCCCCCGCTCCGGGCCTTGCCGGCGGTGTAATACCAGCCCGCGCCGTCGTTGGTGACGAACAGCACCTCGAAGTCCATCGAGCCCGAGTCGTCGTAGACGAAGATCAGGTTAGGCTTGGGCTGCTGCTTCACCACCAGCGGGATGTCGTCGATGTCGATCGACGCGTAGCTGGACGCCATGGGCGACAGGCCGACCGTGTAAATCAGCGCTTGCGCCAGCAATCTCTGCAGTTTCGAATGACGACGGTTCATGATCTGAACTCCTTGCTTTCCGGACACGCCCGGGCGGTCCTTCCTGATTCGAATTTTCGGGAGTCGCGACGCGATACTCAAATCCATTCCGACGGTTGGCCGTGATCCCGTGATGAGCGGCGGCGGTGTGAAAAACGTTTAACGACGCCCCGGCAGGTCCGTTAGTCGGCGTTTCGCGCCGGTGATCGGGCGCTCCCCCCGCGAACCCGGGTGCACGCGCAACGCGCGCCCGGCAGTCGCGACAGCGGACCCTTGTCCTCGCGGGGGTGCTCGCGGAGTCCCGCACCGTCGAGCTCGACGGTGGCAAGACGGCCTGCGCCGCAGCCACCCGTCAATTGGTGTAGGTGATGAACGCCTGGGCTAGGCTGGTGGTGTTTTTCGGCCCGTTGACGCGCACGGTCACGCGGTAGTGCACGCGCTGCGCGGCGGTGAACTTCACGCCGCCGGCTTTCTTGGAGCCCGACTCCACCGGCTGCTCCGTCATGCACTGGCCGGCGATGTCGGTCACCGCGACACCCTTGTCGCCGGTGCACATGCGCTCGACCACCACCCGGACGGAATTGCCGGCGACGTTGATGGGCAGCACCGGAAAATTCTCCCAGTCGAGTGGCGTACCATCGGGCTTGAGCGGAACGCCCTGCGCGTCCACCCGCTGCATCAGCGGAAAATAAACATAGGGTTTGGCCGCGTCGGCGGAAACGGCGTCGACATTGATCTCCTTTTCCTTGCTGGTGGCCAGCACATTGGGAATGAAGTCGTAGGCTGCCTCGATGCCAGCGTTGGTCGCCTGCAGCGCCGCCTGTTTGAATGCGAAGTTACCGGCAATGACCGTGCCCGTGTCCACCGATCGCACCAGGGCCACGCCGGCCAGGGTCATGGCGACCAGCACGATCAGCGCGATGAACAGCACCACCCCGCGCTCCCGGCGCGCGGGCTTCGGGTATCGGTATGCGTTTCTCATAGGTCTGCCCACACGATGTTGCGCAGCGGAATGATGGTCTCGTACACGCGATAGCGGTGCTTGCGCCAGTTGGCCACGCTGCTCATGTCGACGTCAGGCGAGGGGTTGCCCGCACTGCCCACCCAGGCGCAGATGCCACGCGCGTTGGGCTGATCCTTGTCGAGGCAGGGCGTGTCGTCGCCGTACTCCGCAGCCGGATAGACGTCCTCCTTTTCCGGAAGGGAGGAACGCGCCACGATCGCGATCCGGACCGCCTTGATGCGCCGGATGTCGAAGGCCGTTCCCAGGTTGTCGTTGGCGTTGGGGTTGGACCAGTTGCCGGTGGCGTTCACCCAACTCGTCACCTGCTGCGAGCCCACCGCCGCGGAGATACCGTACTGCGCCTGGATGTTGACGACCTCCTTGCCGATCGAAACTGCCGCCGTCGTGCCCAGGTTGGCGAGATCCTGGCGCAGGTCCTGCACCCAGAGGTCGCCGCTGCGCACCTCGTAGCGGCGGTGAATGAACGTGCCCATGTTCACCACCACCGCGGGCGATGTGCCCGCGGGGAAGCCGCTGCCGGGAGCGTTGTACTGGTGCGGCGAAACGAATCCGCTCGGATAGGTGAACGTGCCGCTGAACAGGTTGTTGCCGCCGTGAGCCACGGTGTCGATCACGCTGCCGAGACCGGCCGCGTTGACGGCGCCCACGGTCAGACGGGCGCAGGGTCCCTCGGATCCGGGGAGACCGATGACGATATCGTCCCCGACCACGTACGGCGCCTGGTTGCGATTGGCGGCCACGTTCGGGTCCACCTTGGTGGCGTCGTAATAGGCGTTAGTCACCGCCAGGCTCTGGCTCGAGTCGGTGACCGGCGTGCCCAGGCGGCCCGGAGCCGGCGCGAACGGCGAGCTGCTGTACATCACTTCGATGCGATCCGGACCCGCGCCGCCGTCGATGATCCGCACCGGCATGAACGGGATGCTGTACGCCGAGCCCTGCTGATAGATATTGAGCACGCTGCACATCAGCGTGCCGTTCTGGGGCATTCCGTAGCCTGCCAATTCGATCTCGCGGGCGACGTTGTGCATGGCCATCAGACCGGTCTCCTGGGCGTCCACCCCGGACGTCGTCGTGCGCTTGTAGCCCTCGAAGGTCTGGAAAGACTGGAAGATCACCAGGATACCGAGCAGCCCGATGATCACGCCCACCAGGATCTCGACGAGCGAGAAGCCCCCGGCCCGGAATCGGTTCGTCAGCGTGGGTCGCATCCCATCGTCCTCGTCAATCCGCGCGCAGTTGTGAGGTCACCACCACGTTGCGCACCGGCGCCCCCGGGGCCTGCCAGCACACGCTGACGGTGACGAGATTGTCGGCGCCGATGGAAATCTGCTGGCGCTGCTCGGTGGCATTCGGCAACGCGTTGCCGATGTTGTCCAGCCATTGCTGCACGGCAGCCTTGACCGCGTCGCCGGTGCCCGGCCCGGCGCTCGCTCCCTCGCAAGCGTTGGCGGCGCCGTTGTGGGCGTAGTTGACCAGTAGCAAGTTTCCGGTTGCCGGATCCCGCGGCGCGGTGGCCCACATGCGGCCGATCATCTGGTTGGCGAGATAGCTGGCGTCCCCGCGGTACTTGGCCTCGGCGCTGGCCTTCACCGCCAGGGTCTGCAGTCCCACCATGGCCAGGATTCCCATCGAGAAGATCAGGATCCCGATCAGCGCTTCCAGAAGGAAGGCGCCTCGCTGCTGTTTCGCGGATGCGTTCGTGCGTTTCACGGGCCGCTCCGTTCAGGAACACGCCTGCGGCTGGCCGGCGGGCAATGCCGGATCGCACATCCGGATCTGGCCGCCCAAGCTGGCGGTGACCCGCAGGCAACGCATCTGGCCGCCCGAGGTCTGGCAGGTACCGCCCGCGGGATTGGTCACGTTGAACTGGATTTCAGCCGCAGGCACCGGCGTGATCCGGCCCAGGCCGTTGAACGTCACGGTGTTCTGGGTCGCGGTGATGACGGCGTTGCTGGAGCCTTCCTTGCCCGAGCGCGCCTGCACCGTCTCCCCGCTGCCCGGGACGGTGACCGTCCAGTCGCTGCCGGATACGGTGAAGCTCACCGGCGTGTTGCGCCGGACGGCTTCCGTCCGCGCCAGCTGCAGACCGTTGAGGACCGATTCGGAGCTGGTGCGGATCTGGGTGTTCTGGATCCACTCCCGGTATTCGGGCAGGCCGAGCATGATCAGGATCCCCAGCAGGGTCACCGCGATCATCAGCTCGATGAGGTTGAAGCCGCGCTCGCGGCGCGGCCCACGGCAGGTCAGCATGCATCGCCCTTCTTGATGATCCAGCAACTCAAACTAGAGGACGCGCCATTGAATTTGGTCGTGGCCTTGGCGTTGGCCTCGTTCAAAGTAAATGTGTAATCACCAGCCGCGGCGCCGAGCGCGGGCGCCTTGGACAAGGCGCTCAGGGTGAACGTCTGCCCGCCGCCCCCGAGCGCGCACGAGTACGTGAAATATTTCGCAGCCGGCATCGGCACGGTGGTCACGCCGCCCGCGGTCGTGCCGCAGGACCCAGTGCCGTAATTGCGGTTGTCCTGGTAAAACTGCTCCAGCTTTACTCGCAGATCCGACATGAGGGAGTGGGCCTCTACGATCTTGCCTCGGCTCACGTAATCGTTGTACGCAGGAATCGCGATCATCGCCAGGATTCCCAGAATCGCCGTCACAATCATTACTTCGATAATCGTGAAACCGCGCTGCGCGTTCATAGATTTCTCCCTTTCGGACAGTTGAATGGTAGTGACCCCGAATTGCCCACCGCAAACGAATCCCGACATTCGGTCGGTTTCGAGCGAACGAACGGCGGTTTTCAAATCTCTGTAAATCGGTCAATGAGATACGGAAGTATCAGAGGGATGCACGGAGGCGCGCGGACCGGGATTTCACCTCCTGGAACCATCGCCGCGTCAGGCCAACGGACGGGGTGTGGCCGGTGCCGGGGGTCGTGAAATCGGGATTGAAACGTGGTCAGCCCGGCTGGCGGGAAGCGGAGCCGGCGACGATTTATCCGCAAGTTAGCGGGGCGCTGGATTGCGGCGTCCGGCACGGTCGGTCCTGCCGAACTCTGGCGCCGCACCAGTCAGCCCCGGCTGGTTACTGATTCCATGGATTAGACAAAGTCCAAACAGCGCTTTATAATGCGAAACATGAATGAAATCAGTTACACGCGAAACGATATTCCAGATCTGCTGCGGGCCCATGGGATTACGCCCACTCACCAGCGGATCGAAATCGCGTTCGCACTGTTCTCCCGCCTCGAGCACCTGTCGGCCGACCAGGTGCTGGCGGCGGTCAACGCACGCCATTCCGAGACTTCCAAGGCCACCGTCTACAACACGCTCAATTTGTTTGTCGGCAAGGGCTTGGTCCGGGAAGTCATCGCCGACCCCAACAAGGTGTTTTACGATCCCAATACCACGCCGCACCATCACGTCTACGACGTGGTCAACGGTACCCTGACGGATATCGACGCGTCGTCGGTGCGCATCGACGGTCTGCCCACGCCGCCGAAAGGCATGGTGACCGAGGGTGTCGATCTGATCGTTCGCGTCCGTCCCGGCACGACCCGCCGCTGATTCCGCCGGGCGCCGCGCGTTGCCCGGCTCCCGGACGCCAACCTATAATTCACCCCTTCGCTGATGTAGCTCAGTTGGTAGAGCAACTGATTCGTAATCAGTAGGTCCCCAGTTCGAGTCTGGGCATCAGCACCAATAAATCTGTCACTTAGCCCCCACGCAAAGCGTGCTAAGCCTGTCTGGGTAGACTTCTGGGTAGACTTTTCTAGTCTCGCGGAGCACCCCTTTCTTGCGACGACAGACAGCAGACCGCGCGGGCGCCTCGTCATCACGGCGCCGGTCTGCGCACGCAGTCTGGCGAAGGAAGTCAGCACCTTGTCATCAGTCCGCGCAGCGATCTGATGCAGATCGCGGGATGTTGAGAAGCCGCTGCAGCCACGCGCGCAATTAGTCACTTCTGCCTTCGGTCTTCCTCAGCAGCCGCGCCAGAAACTCGTGCGCCTTCACCGCTTGGCTCGCGGCAGTGAACACCGCCCGCTTGTCATTCTTCAGGATGCGCAGCCAACTGCTGACGTAGCTGGCGTGGCCGTCGAGAGTGGCGTCGACCAATCCGATATCCGCGATCAGAAAGGCGCTGCCGAGCTCGGCGATCAGCTCTTCGAAAGCGTAAGCCTCTGAGCCGAATCGGCCGCTGAAGTCCCGATTCAGCCGCGAAGGATGACCGGTCCAATGGGTGAGCTCGTGGAGCGCCACTCCGTAGAAGGCCTCCGCCGAGATGAAGCGGCTACGCTCCGGCAGACAAATTTCATCGTCTTGCGGGCTATAGAATGCCCGCGTGCCCCCTTCGATGATGCGGGCCTTGCTTCCCGCGATGACGGCTTCGGCTGCTGCGATCGGTGCAAAGGTTTCCGAGGGCTCTTCAGCGTCGGCGATTCCGTCGATCTGGTCGAGATTGAAGACCCAGAACGGTCGAACAATCGGGAATGCGTGCGACCGCTTGTCCTCGCCCTCAGCTTGCTCGTCCACGACTTCTGCACTCGCGTAGAACACACCGAGCGTCGCTTTCTCTCCGCGCCTGACATGTCCGCCAAGCTCCCGGGCTTGCTTGAACGTGAGCCAGGCCGGTGAGCTGTAACCGCATGCCTGTGCGGTAAGCCACAGGTTCACCGTGTTCACGCCGCGATAGCGAGCGCTAGTCTTGAGATTGAACGGTATCGCTGATGCTGCGGTTGCTCCGCGCCAAAAGGGGCGGCCCGGTCCTTTGGGAGCCGTCTCAAGCGCCGCAATAATTCGATCGGTGATGGTTTGGTACAGGTCCATGTTCGTGTCCCTCCGGTGTTTGAAGCCGGAGCCAACGGATCAACGACGAGGTGTGACCTGGACCAAATGTCCGGGAGGCTAAGCAAAAGTTTATTGCTCGAGTGCTAAGAGACTCCTTTTCTGGTTCCAAGACCAAAATCCGAAGTGGGGGGTGTCTTTCGAGGGCGAGGGAGGGGTGGCTCTCGCGGGGCGTTTGACCAGCCACTGGTGGCCGAAGAAATCGACACGATCCTCTTACAAGGCGAACCCGCCGAACATGGCGAAGGAGAGTCAGTTCTTGACGTGGGCTGCCAGCTTGCGGGCAAGCTGCCGCCAAGGCCCCCGGGGCGCGCGCTGAAGTCGCCTGCACAATAGCGTTGCGATCTCCGCGTCGAGACCCGCGATCGTGCTCTCGTCCACGGCAGCCCATGCCTCCGGGTACCAATAGGGCGGGTGGGTGGGGTCCCGCGCAACTGCCTCGAGGCGCGCTGTTGGCCCGGCGTCGGAAAACGCATTCAGGACCTCGTCACGCGAGGATGCAGCCTGTGCGTGCCCTCGTAGCCTTTCTTGATGTGCCCGAGCACGCCGCTGCTTTCGCTCTTCGGCTGCGGCACGCCGAGATTCTTCCTGCGCCGCCAGTTGGGCCGTGTGGCGAGCGCGCCGCTCGCGGTAATCCATGACACTCGTTGCCGCCAGGCGGTCTTTGTTCAGCGTTCCGAACGGAACGTAAAGGTTTCGGGCTTCGTGAAACGCCCAGACGAGCAACTCCTCGCCAAGCGCCGGATCCAGGCGGCGAAGAGCGTTGAGAAGATCTGGGATTCTTGTGGTGCTACCCGCCCGACGTTTACTGCAGTTCTCGCAGCGGACAAAGAGCTTGATCAAGCCGGCGAGCTCAATGGGCGCGATGGGGATCGCACCGCGAACAAGGTCATCAACAAGGATGCCCACGGGCGCTGACGCAAGCTGATCGCCAAGGGTCTCCAACGCCCGGCAGTCGCGTTCGTCCGCCCAAACCAAGAGGTCACGCACTAACGCACGCACAGGTGCCCAGTTCGAACGATCGGGCATGGCACTCCCACGCCGGAATCGTAGCGGTGGCGTACCCTAGAACTTTCCCTCGCGCACCCTGCGCCGCGGTCCCAGGTTGATAACCGGAGCGGGCGTCACAGGGTCATTTTCGAACGGCACCTTCGTCTGTTCCTTGATGGCCTTTGTAGCGATGCTGTCCAGCCCGGCAAGCTTGCCGCTTCCTCCGAGCGCATCCTTCCCCTCGGCGTAGTACTCGAACCAAGGCAGGCCCGCCTTCGCATACTCTTGCGCAGTCGGCGGGCGGTGCGGCGGAAGGCGCCCCGCAACCGCATGGTACTGATCGCTATTCAACAGGTGCACAAAGCAGCGCGACGCATGCGACGTGTCCCAAGCGTCTAGGCCGTAGGGGTCATTGTAAAGATGCTGCCGCATCAGACCGCCGGGGGCGAGCCCCATATCAGCGCACCCGTTGAGAGGTAGACAAAACAATTCGGCCGACTCTTCGTGCTGCGCCCTCTCGTAGCGCTCACGCTTCAGTGGGTACGCGATGATCTGCAACCCGCCGAACTCGCCCTCCCCCGTCAGCTGCTCCTCCGCCGTATAGCCTTGGCCGAGCGGCATGGCGACGAACTGGCGAATGAGACCCTTTGCGACGCAGAAACCATCCAGCCATGGCTGTTCCGGGGAAACGACGTAGTCCTGCGGTTGTGCCGTCAACCATTCGTTCCAAGACGTGCCTGTAACCGCGTTTATCTTTCCTGCAGCGATTTTCAGCGCAAAGGGATAAGCACCCGAGAACCTAATCCAAAGCGCTTCGGCTTGATACATCGGGAGGAATACACCGCCCCTCAATCGCCACTTCGGAGGCACGCGGTCAGCCACATCGTCAACGTGCCCGAGCGGAAATCTACCCAGCCCCGGCGGCAGCGGATAATCCCGGTTGTCGTCGGGAATCCTCAACGTCCGCTGAAATTCGACTTTGCACACCGCCTGCCCGTGTACCTCCGGGAAGCGAAATACCAGTTGGTCGCGGTCGATTTCAATCATTGCGCATCTCCTTCTTCACCATTCCCCATCGCGGATCTCGCGCACAATTCTCAGAATCGCGTGCTCCGGCGCGTCCCGAAGTTGCCGTAACAGATCGCCGAACACTTTCGGGCGCGCCACGATGATGTCCTGTAGCTCTTGGGACACCTTTCCGGCCAAGGCAAGCAGAACGTCCGGATCTTCCCCCAGGTCAGCCGCAAGGCGCCGTATCGTCGATTCGGACGGCGGAGCCACATCCCCCCGTTCGACCTTGCTCAAGTACGCGGGCTCTACTCCCACGCGACCCGCCACCTGCCGTAAGGAATACCGCACATCGCTCTCCTGACGGCCCTCACGCGCTCGTCGGACGTACTCGCCAAATCGTGTCATGTGTACTATATAGTACACATTCTGACTCTGCGTCAACTCAAAGCGTTAGGTGTTTCCCAGGGGAAGCAACATAACATGGATTTTTCTTTGGCACATTTATCTTGACACCTTTCCTTTTTGGTTAGATGATGGTGCCATCATCAACATCCTTAATGACGACAGAGATGGCCCGCCAACCGAAAAAGAAGATCCTCGTGGGGATCTGGAAGCCGCTGATCGATAAGTTGAGCGAAGCAACTGCAGCGGCTTGCCTGCAGCGCGATGCCTTCCTTGATCGGGTCTTGCGCCACGAAGCGGCCATGCTCGACAAAGAGATCACTAAGCCGAACTCGGAAGAGGCCAAGGCTTTCCTCTCGCGCCACCTGGCACTTTTGGACCGGCACCCAGTAAGCCTTCATCTGTCCGAAGAAACGGTGAGCCTGATCGACAAGGTTTGCGGGCGCAAGAACGTCCTCCGTGACTGCTTTGTGAATCGCGTAATTCTCTTTCTTGTCGGCAAACAACCGGATCTATTCAAGCGTCTCGTTGGTTTTGACTACGACTGGTATCTAAGGGAACACGTCCTCGCCGACTACTCGAGCGAGTTCACCGCGTCATTTTTCCGTGGAAATTTAAAGGGCATTACCGAGCTGATTTCGGAAGACCCCTTTTGGGCCGTGCGGATGTGCATAGATGCGGCCCAAAGGGAAAAGGATCCGGACGCCGAACCGGCGCTGCATAGTATCTATATCCCGCAGGAGTTTTTTAAACAGTACGTGCCGAGTGCTCTCGGATTGAACTGCCATCTTGAAGATTTTCTCGTCGACGGTCATCCGGCGGCAGAGGCTTTGCGTCAACGCTTGGATGATCTGTTTGACGAACCTGCGGAGTCTGGGCGGGCCGCGCCTGTGCCTGAGGAGACCAAAGAGTGAGCCGTACCGCCCACGCCGAAAGGCGCGCACAACAGCGCGCAATCCCCCCGCTCATCGAGCAATGGTTGGAAGAGTTCGGGGAGGAACATTACGATGGTCGCGGCGGGCTAGTTCGCTACTTCAGCCGACGTAGCGTGCGCGCAATGGAGCGCAGATTCGGCAGCCGGCCAGTGCGACGCATGGCGGAGTACCTGAATGCTTATGTGGTGGAAAGCAGCCGCGACGGTACAACCATCACTATCGGGCACAGGACAAGGCGGATTAAACGAACGTAGGAGGGAAAGTGATGACGCACCCTATCTCCCAGCCCAACTCAGACGGGCTCGTCGTGGAGCTCGATCAGCTTGAAAAGTGGATCCCACAACTCGAACTCGTCGTGACCGAGCTGAAAGCGCGCAGGGCGCTCATTGAATCCAGCCTCGACGAGATGACTCGACCGATTCCACAGCCAGGCCCGGATTTGTTACATCCCGCTACCTCCCAGCGGCCCCAGCTGATCCCGATGGGCTATGTCTATCGCGGACGGCCCGTAAGGTGCTGGGACAAGACTTCAATCTATCTTGGCGTTATGCGGGAAGTTTTCACGGACTTCCCCGATAAGCAGGAAGCGGTAGCGGCGGCTTTAGCCGCGCACGGCCAGACGCGCTCGTATATATCGCGGACCAGGAATGCGCTTTACACGGAGAAAAGTGACGAGTGGATTAACCGCCATTGCGATGCCCTTGTTCCCGGCTGGTTTATTGATAAAAACCTTTGTGGTGGAGCAATGAGGACCAACATCCGTCGAGCTGTAGCCGCTGTCGGTCTCACGCTGGGCCACGACGTCGTCATCAACTGGCGCGCGCGATGGGCTTGAAGACCCTATTTCGTTTGAGCGCTCACCCTAAGGCAACTCAATACTGCTGCATTCGTCGCAACCCTCGCCTACGCTGATGCCCTCCCTACAAGTGAGAGGCGAACAAGCGCTTCAACCGTACGCTTTGCGCGCAATAGTCTATCCATTTGCTCCCTTGTCGGATGCGGGAGGTCCGCAAGAGTGCGTTTGGCTGGGTGCGCGGACAAATTGCGAATCGGAATGATCTCCTGGAAGAACTTCATCGACTTCGTCTTAGAAGCAGGTGGGGAGTGACGTTCAAAGACCGGTGACACGACCGCCCAATTCTCCTTCCAGATGGTCTTGAAGTGAGTAAGGTCCAAGTAAGCAGCAGGCGGAAACCCCGCATTCTCCTTCGATTGACGGTCGCGGCAATCATCCTGGATCTTTGACGGGACACGGCTTAGAAACCACGTTTCTCCCGCCGCAGCGCGAAGCAAACGATCAGTTAGGCGTGCGATACCCGTTTCTATCTCGCTAAGAAGGCGAGAGGCGTCCTCCCAAGTATTACCCGTCGGCGGCGGTCCGTCAGCAAGCACCCGTATCAAGTTCTTTGCGAACACCTCATTGTCCCCGGCGGTTATCCCCGGGAAAGCATTACCTAAGGGACCGCTATAAGCGTCGTGGAGGATTCCGGCGTGTAAAGCAATCACCCTTCCCCGCCAATCCGAACGGCTTGCTGTGGCCATGATAGGTAGTTCGGGGCGTGGCGTTTCGGAGACGAAAAGATCGCGCTGGCTGTCTAGCAATCGAATCTCGCCGGATGGTACAGCGAGAACAACCTGAGCATCTCCGAAGCAGCCAATCCCGTTGGCTTGCTGCAGGAGCAATTCATTTACGCCGCGGAACAACGAAGGATCCCGGAACCCGTAATCAAACGATTCTCGCCGTAATAACACGAGCATTGGATGGGGGTACCGCGGCAACGCAATCGAATCTGCCCGCACCGCCCGAATCGAAGTTGCCTCGATGCCCAACCCTTGGGCCCACTCGCTGCCGACAATGTGATCGTGACGGATCTGCTGAAAAGCGATTGCGCCTTCTCGCAATCTGGTCTCCACAGCCGCACGAATTGAGTCATTTGCCAAGAGGTCCGGGCTCCGAATCCAGAAGCCTTGGGCAGCCCTTATCAAATCGACGATTCGGTCCATGTCGACCGGATCGCCTAGTCGCCCCGGCACCCGGACCGGACTTACATTGAGTCCCTCGCTACCAGCCAAGGCAACAAAGCGATCATATCCGTCCGGACGATGCTCAACATCGCCAACAACAAGCCGAAGAAGAAGAAGCGTCCTCATAGAGGTGGACAATGGATCAGGTTAGAACGAGGCGAGGACCCCGTTGGCCACTACAAATCCAGCGATGCTCCATGCTGCCGCAGCCAATCCTTCCGCTCGCGGTAGGACGGAAGGACCTTGTCCACCTCGTTCCAGAAGGCGGCCGTATGGTCGCCGTAGTGGAAGTGGCAGAGCTCGTGGACGATGATGTAGTCGATGATGGTCGCGGGGGCCATCATGCATTTCCAGTGGAACGCCAGTTTTCCTGTCGGGGAGCATGAGGCCCAGCGGAAGCCGAGCTCGCGCACGGCCACGCCTTTGGGCTGCACGCCGACCTTTGGAGCGAAGTAGCCGGCCCGGGCCTCGATCCAGGTCTCTCCACGCGCGATGTAGTAGTCGCGGAAAGCTCGCTGCACGGCTTCGGCGTTGCCTTGGTCGACCAGCTCTCGGCGCAAACAGAACCGGCCGTTTTTCAGCAAGACGGGTTCTTGCTGGTCTCGGACGAGCTGCAGCCGATACGATCGTCCCAGGTAGAGGAATCCCTCACCGTTCCGGTACTCGCGGGCCACATGCCGCGCGTTCAGGTCTCGCCACTCCGCGAGAGTCTTGTAGATCCAGTACCGCTTTGTCTCGATCAGATCCTCGATCCTCGCGTCGGTCAGGCTATCGGGCGCTCTGACAACCACCCGGCCGTCGCGCTCGACCACGATATCAGCCGTCTTTCGGCGACTGCGGATGACTTCGTAGGGAATTTCCTTGACCTTCGCGCTCATCGGGTCAGGTCCTGATGGCGCTTCTCCGCCAACTTCACGATCTCCACGGCGACGCGCTCGTGCTTCTCTACCAATTGTGGAATGCCGGTAAGAAGGAGCTCGTTGTCGACCTTCGCCCTCAGCTTCTTCACCTCGATGGGCTTCTTCCAGAAATCGATGATCCCGATGGTGTCCTGAAGGAGGTCGACCACCTTCTCGATGACTTCCTTCACCTTTGGTTGATCGGCAACCGGAACACCGCCGGCCCCGAATGCGGTATCCGCAATGTGGTCGTAGAAGGGCGACGCTTCCGGGCTGAGCCCGTCGACGGGGGTTCGCCTCCCGGCCAGCGCCTCCCGCCGGAGTTCCTCGTATCCTTCGGCCAGGGCGGTCCAGTTGTCCTGGTACTGCTGAATGAGCCGCTCGAGCTTCTCGCTCAGGCGCCGGTAGAACGCCGGATCCTCGTCGAAGTGCACGGTACAGTGCTTGCGGATGGCGTGCTCCATCTCGCTCGCCTTGGCCTCCGGATCACCACCCGAATGGCGCTCGACGTGGGCGATGAAGTCGTCTGCCAGGAGTTCGACCGGCGGGATCTTCGGGTTGATGCCCAGCTCGACCAGGTGCTCGTTGATCAGCGCCTTGACCTTTGCCCCGGCGTCCGAGATATCGAGCGACTCGTCCTTGTAGCGCTCCTTGGCCATCCGCAGCAGGTAGCCGAAGCGCCGGGCGGGGCCTCGGTAGGGATGGCCCGCGGGATTGGGAAGGATGAGATTGAGGCTCTCCAGAAACTTCTTCAGGTAGACCTCGAAATCCGCCCGCCGCTTGATGTCCTTCAGGACACCGACCGCCGCGTGAACCACCTGGACCTCGGCCGTCGGACTGCCAAGCTGCCCGCGAACGAAAGGCTCAATATCGCGCACCCCGGCCGCCTGGATATGGTGTAGCAGGCGACGGTATCGCTCCTCCAGGACCGGCAGCTCGCTGAGAACGTTCTCCAGTCCGTGGTGGATGTCCTCAAGATCCTCCTCGCTGTAGATCGCAAGGGCCTGGGTCAGATGGTTCGCAAGGCCGATGTAATCGACGATGAATCCGCGATGCTTGTTCCGGGCAACCCGGTTCACGCGGGCAATCGCCTGCAAGAGATTGTGTTCCCGGAGCGGCTTGTCGATATACATGACCTGCTCGATCGGAGCGTCAAAGCCGGTCAGCAGCATGTCGCACACCACCAGGAATGCGATGCCCGTGAGAACCTTATCCGGATCCTCGAAATCGAACGGCCGGCAGAAGTTCTCGACTGCGTTCCAGGCTCTCGCCTCCTTCCGGGCCTCGGTAATCAGCGCGGGCTCGTTGGTCGGGTCGGCGGAGACAACAACGGCGACCTTCAGGAATTCGAGGCGGCGGATCAATTCGGGGTCGGGTTCCTGCTTCAGGCGCTCCCGTGCGAGCCGTTCCGCGAGAGCCTCGCGGATCGCCTTTCGATACCGAACAGCGGCGAGCTTGGAGTTGCAGACCACCTGCGCCTTGAAAGCGTCCGGCAGGATGTTGTCCACGTAGTGATTCACGAGGTTGCGGGCAATGGCACCGATCCGCTGCTCGGCCTCAAGCAGATCGCCGGTTGCGCCGTACTTCTTCTTGATCTCGAGGATTTCCTCGGGGGTGCGCTCCCCGAAAAGATCCTCGAACTTCTCGTCGAGGCCGTGCTTGTCCTTGATGGCCGTGTCGGCGGTACGGCCCTCATAGAGGATCTTGAGCGTCGCGCCGTCCGCGACGGCGTCCCGCAGCTTGTAGGTGTCGATGTAATCGCCGAACCGCTTCACGGTCCGTTTGCTCCCGTGCTTCTCGGTGATCAGCGGGGTGCCGGTGAAGGCGATCCGGGTAGCGTTGGGAAACGCCTCGAACAGGTTGTTGCCGAGGTCGGAGCTCTGCGTCCGATGGGCCTCGTCGATCATGATGACAATGCGCTCCGACGCGTTGACCACCCCGAAAGTTTCCGCGGACGGCGCGGGACCATAGGTGGCCAACGCTTCGGCAACCACGAGCGGGAGCTGCTCTTTCCGCTCGTTGAACTTGTGCACCATCACCATGTTCACGTCGGAAGCACCGGAGCCGAGATGCTCCCGGAGCTGGGCCGTGCTTTCGATGACGTTGACCTTGCCGCCGATGAGCCTGGCGGTGCCGGCAAGCTGCTCCTCGAGGTCAATCCGGTCATTGACCAGAAGAATCTTGAAGTCTTCCAGGTCCGGCGCTGCGCGAAGCATCCGAGCAACAAACACCATCGTGAGCGATTTGCCGGAGCCCTGCGTGTGCCAGACGACACCCGAGCGGGCCTCAGGAGTATGGCCGGAACGCAGGCGCTCGATGATCTTCCTGGCGGCGCGGTATTGCTGATAGCGGCAGACCACCTTGATCCGCCGGCCGGAGTCCGTATCCATGAACACCGTGCAGGTGCGCAGCACATCGAGGAGCGTTTCGGGGGCCAGCAGCCCCTGGACGAGCTTTTCCTGCTCCCGTTCGACGCCAAGCGGCGGCGTGTACTCCCGGTTACTCTCGGGCCAGATGTCCTTCCAGGCGTAGAAGTGTTCGTGACCCGACGTTATAGTCCCAAACTCCGCTTTTTCCCCGCAGGTCCGGACTAGAAAGAGGTTCGTGTGGAAGAGCCGCGGCTCCCCTTCCCGCAGACCGGCCTCAAGGGTCTCGGGCCGGCCGTTACGATAACGGAGGAGCTGTTCGTAAGCCGCGTGAAGCGGGTTAGCGGTGTTGGGGTCGCCAATCTTCGCCTCGACGACCACCAGCGGAATCCCGTTCACGAAAAGGACGATGTCCGGGATGATGCAGCTCTTCACGCAGCCTGGCGTGTCGACGCGGAACTGGTTGATGGCATGGAACTGGTTGCGCTCCGGGCGCGCGAAGTCGATGAGCTTGACGACCGGGTCGGCCTCGCCCGTTACCTCGTTTCGATCTGCTTGCGCCTTGAGAAAAAGGCCCTGCGTCGCCTCGTTCGCTTCCAGCAATGTGCGGTTAGGTTGGCGAAGGATCTGGTCGCGCAGATCATCGAGCTGGCGGTCGGTGAGCCAGGGTTTGCCGTCCGGTGTTAGGTTGATGGCGCGGACGGAGTCACGAAATACCTCGGGGAGAAACCACTCTCTGAAACTCGTGCGCAGGCTCTTGCTCGGGTCTGTGGGGATGATGCCGTGGCTCTGGTCGATGACCTTCCACCTCAGCGCAGCGAGCTGTTCGAGAAACGGTTTTTCGACGTGGAAGTACTCAGACATTCGCTGCGACTTCCTTGCGGTCCTTTGCGCTCTCAACGGCTACGGGGACGCGAGAGGTCAGGAGGTCCTGCATGAGGCCCTGTTTCGCTTGGGCCAGCTTCGCTAGGTGCTCTCGCTCCGTCCGCTCTGAACTGACCACAGCAACAACTATCTCCGCGATCTTCAACTGTTCATCGTCTGGGACAATTGGGACTGGCGTTGTTCGAACATCTCGAAGGTTGATTCCTTGTACTGCTTGACCAAGCGTATTGACGGCAAAGTGACGCCGGGGGACGTGTGTCTCCAGGTAGTAGCGGTAGAACTCGGGGGAGCCAGCAGCAATCCCTATCCGTGCCGTGTCTTGTGTGATGTTCGCGCCGTCGAGGTGGGTTGGCACCTGCGCCAATCTGCCTACAGTGCCTCTGATGGTGAGGAGGACATCCCGGGGCCGGACCTTCGAACGCTGGTACTCGGCGTCTATCTGCGGCGAGGTGAGTAGGAGGTCGTCCCCTTGGACCTCTCCGTCAACGATGTCTTTGACCTTGATGACGGGAATTCCGCCTGGGTGTCCGCGACCTGGCATCAGGATGCCGTATACGACCGGCCTTGCAGGGCTGACCAAAGCATTGAGTGTCGCGGGATCCCACTCCTTCGGAATCCAGCCCAGCGGCGACTCTTTGTAGAGCTGCGGAGCCTCCTCGCGAGGTGGCCGGAGCTGGCCGTCCGCGGTCACGCCTCGGGTAAAGAGATCGTGCATCAGGCCGGCCTTGATCTGCTGCGTCTTGGCGATGAGCGCTTCGGTCTGTTCGATAGCCTCATCGACCGTCGAAAGGATTTCGGCGATGCGCTGCTGCTGCGGTAGCGGCGGAAGCGCGATTCGGTAGGACACCAGGTCGTTGCGAACGATGCCGTTGATGCTCGTTCCCTGGTTCAGCTTCTTGAGATCTTCCACCCCCTGCCGCATTCGGTGGTAGAGGAACTCGACGGCCACACGCTGCCGATCTGGGTACACACCCGTGATGTCCTGACTAATGGCAACGTCGCACGGCGCGATGGCAAGTTTGCCTACGCCGGTTCGAGTGACCAGGAGCAATTCGCCCTTGGCAATAACATTCGTTGCCGTCTGTCGGACGGCCTCATCCGACACGAAGCGGCGGAATTCGGATAGGCCGGATGGAGTGAAGTCGGCTCCTGTGATCCACGGAGTACTCCCCTGCCAGTAGGCTGCGATATTGGTTGGAGGGGTGCCGCCGTTAACCAGTCGCGTGACAAGATCTCCCAGAGACAGTTCCTCCCAGGAGCCGGACGCTGCATCACGCATAGCCAAGCTCCCCAAGATATCCCTTCAGCCTGGCCGTCGCCGAATTTCGACGCTGCTCGATTTCGGTCGCGGTCGTCGCGTACTTGGCGTGGAGGTTTTCCAGCGCCGCGATGCAGGCGCGCTGATCTGCGAGAAGGTACGCCCGGTACGTGTCCAGAAGCGTCCCGTGCAGCCGTCCCAGGATCACCCGTTTCGCCTCGTTTCGATCGATCTTCTGTCGCGCAGCCTCGACGAGTTCGTCCCGCTTCTTCTCGATTGCCCGAAGGTCGGCTTTCAACTGCTTTGCCTCGTCTTCGAGCGTCTTGTGCCTGACCAGCTTGGCCTCGACAGCGTCAGCCTCTGCTGCAAATGCCTTCCAATCACCGAAGGCCGGGTCACGCTTGGCGAGCTTCATGTCGCCCCTCAGCTGCTTGAGCTTGGCTTTCAGCTCCTTGACCTCATCGCTGGGCAGGACTCCCGTGTCCTCCTCGTCCGCGTACTCCTCCTCATCCGCCGCGGCAAACAGGGCGCTGAGTTCCGTCAAGCGCAGGTTCTTGGTCTCCGTTTCCGAAAGCACTTCCGGGAACTGGCTTTGCAGTATCTCGTCGTCCGGAATCAACTCCGGTCCCCAGCCGCTGAATGCGATGGACTTGAACTCCGGCTTAAAGAACTCGAAGTACCGCGCCAGAGCACCCCGGACCTGGTGGTCCGACAGCAGTTGCTGGTCGGACAAGGCCGCTTCAATGGAGCCCATCAGCAGCCGGCGCAACTCGTACACGTTGCCCTTCTGACCATTGCTGGGCGCCAGCGCTTCGACATGGGGCAGGTGCTTCTGCCACCAGGTTTCCAGCATCTCCAGGAAGCGGCCGTGGGCCTCAAGGACGCTGGGATCGTTGTTCACCACTTCGGTGAGCGAGCGTTTATCCGTTACCTCCGGAGTGAAGTCCAGGTAGGCATCGGCTCCCGGACGCGGCTGAAAACACCGGTCTCGCAGACCGGGGTAGTTCATCCAGAAGCGAACGAGGGCGTCGATCTCGCTCCTTGGGACTCCCCCGTGCAGATGGGCCCGGACGTCATGGGGCTCGGGGGGCGGGGCGTTGTCGACGTAACGCCGGATGTTGCAGTTGAAGTCCTCAGCGGCGATCTCCTCGATCGGAACGCGCCGCGCGTAAGCGGGCAGTTCCTCCCGCGCCCCGCTTGTCAGCGCGCGGTAGGCGTGAACGATCCGGGAGATGTCCTCGGGGCGAAGGAAGTTCTGGGCCTTGCCTTCGCGATAGTCTCGGTCGGCGTTGATAAAAACGACGTGCTTCCGGCTCTGTGCATCCTTCTTGTTCATTACCAGCACGCACGCAGGAATGCCCGTGCCGTAGAACAGACCAGCGGGCAGACCGATGATCGCCTCGAGCCATCCCTGCTGTATGAAGTAACGCCGGGCCGCGGCTTCCTCGCCGCCGCGGAACAGAACGCCGTGGGGCATGATCGTGGCCATTCTGCCGTCGGCCTTGAGGACCGCGAGCATGTGCTGGACGAACATGAGGTCGGCCTTCTTGCCCTGCTCGGGCATCCACACGGCGAAGCGGCCCGGATACTCGATGTCCTTCTTGATGTAGTTCTGGCTGAAAGGCGGGTTGGCGAGGACGCGGTCGTAGCGCTTGAGCTCGCCGTGGTCGTCCTTGTGCTGGGGGCGGCGGATGGTGTCCTCCTGCCGGATGTCCGCGTGCGGGATTCCGTGCAGGAGCATGTTCATCTTGCAGATGGACCAGGTGGTGCCAATGCTCTCCTGGCCGAAAAGCGACAGATCGCGCGGGTCGCCGCCCGCCTCCCGAATGTAGTCGCGGGTTTGAATGAGCATGCCGCCTGAGCCGCAGGTGGGGTCATAGATGCTCATGCCGGCCTGTGGCGCGAGAATCTCGACCAGCGTGCGGACCACTTCGGCCGGGGTGTAGAACTCCCCGGCTTTCTTGCCGGCGGAATCCGCGAAGAACTTGATGAGGTATTCGTAGGCCGCGCCGAGCAGATCAGGGAATTCGAAGTTCTCGTCCCGCAGGGGAATCTTCTCGAAGTTCTGGACGAAGTTGGAAAGGGTGTCGTCGTCCAGGGTGCGCTGGCCGATCTTGCGGTTGAAGTTGATGTGCTTGAGGACATCCTGCAGGGCGTCGACGTTGGCGTCTTCCAGTGACTCCAGAGCCTTGTTGAGCGCCGTGCCGACGTTGGTTTTGAGGTGCCGGATTCGGGACCAGCGCGCTTCCTCGGGCACGTAGAACGTGTACTGGTCGGGACTGTCCAGCTGGGCCGCGATCATCCCGTCGGCCATCCCCTTCGCCTTGAGGTGCCGGGCGAGCTGCTCGCGCTCCTGGTCGAAGAGATCCGAGAGCCTCTTCAGGAAGAGCATGCCGAAGATGTATTCCTTGTATTCCGAGGCGTCCATGTTGCCGCGGAGGTCGTCGCACGCGCGGAACAGGAGGCTGGAGAGCTGGCTGAGGGTGAGCTTGGTCATCGGTGCCTATAACATTCTGTTTATTTTGATATTTATTTATAGCTTTCAGACGGATAGACGCATTATGTCCAGCCTTGCCGCCCTATCACAAGACCCGGCCGAATGTTAGAATTGGTAATCAGAACATATGGTTATCTCAACCGCGCGGAGCGCGCGTGAGTAGCGGCGCGGGATGAATGAGCGGAGTGCGTTGTTTTGATGAGACTTTCCGAACGGCAGGCCCGGTTCGTCGAACAGTTCGCGCTGCACGGTAATGCCGCCGAGGCGGCGCGGGCAGCCGGCTATGCGTCAGCGAGCGCGCGCGTAACGGCGTGCCGGCTGCTAACCAAAGCTAACGTGCAGGCGGCCCTGCAGGAGAAGGAGCGGCAGGCGGAGGAGCGGCTCGCGATGAACCGAGAGCGCGTGTTGGAGGGCCTTCAGGAGGCCGTGGGGATGGCGCGGGTGAAGGCCGAGCCGATGGCTATGATCGCCGCCTGGCGCGAGGTGGCGCGGGTCTGCGGGTATCACGCGCCGGAGCGGAAGACCATCGAGGTCTCGGCCTCGCTGCGGCGCATGCGGAGCCAAATCGAGGAGATGAGCGAGGAGGAACTGTTGGCCATCGCGACCGCGGAGGTCATCACACCAGAAGGATAAGAAAAGGGGGCCGCCCCGATGGCGGCCCTTCCTTTATATAGGGGCGGTATCGACTATCAACTCATTGATTCAAAAAGAATAAACAGTCGATGCGGCCTATCAGGGTATCGGGTGTAAGTGGCTGACACAGTGGGAGAAATTACTCGATACCTAGACCATCGCGATGCATCGGGATATCGAGTCATCTGTTTTGAGAAGCGTCCCGCACTATCGTTAGAACCTTCCCGCCACCCTTCTTGGCGAGCCGCCCCTGCTCCAGCAAGCGCTTGAGGGCCTTGCGAACCGCAACCTTTCCTGCTCTGAGCGGCCCTGCCTCTCCGCCGAGGTCCGTCTCAAACTTAGATGCTGTATGTTGGCGTCCTTCCTTCGCTTCGGAGTCGACCAGAGCTAGGATTCGTGCGTCTAAATCCTCCGCTGAAATAATTCTACTTTGGGTCGCGGCCTTGATGAGATAGCCGCCGTCAGATCGCATTAGATAAACCTCATCTTGGGGCGGTGCGTAATTGTTCTTCGTCACCTTCGCCGTAAGAAACCGCCCTGTGGCCGGGTGTTCGCCAAAAAGTCTTGGGACGTCTTTAGTGGGAACCGGGGCGAGGTTGAGCTGGAACCGAACGCCGTCAGTGAAGGCACTGGACCCGCGGGAAGCATTTTGAGTTTGCTCGCTAGCGTTAGAGCTGCCCTTAGTGGCGTGATGCACGATGAGGATAGTGGCACCCGTCGCCTTGCTGAGGTACTCGAGGGCTTCGACGAAACGGGTGGAGTCTTCCGCCGAGTTCTCATCCCCGCCGCGAAATCGAGATGCTGGATCGACGACAATTAGCCGAAGGTTGGGAATCTCGCTGGTTACCATCGCCAGTTGTTCCGCGTAGGGAGTTCGAACGACTTCTCTGTTGCGGCCATCGGTCACCGTCATCAGATTGTTTTCGGAGACCATCGACTTGATGTAAAGGTTTTCGCGGAGTCTTTTGTGAAGCTCAGTACACGTGCCGAGTGCACGGTCTGCGATGTTGCGGAAGCGTCGGTGAAGCTCCTCATCGTCGTCCTCGGCCGCGAGCACAAGGACTCCGCCTCGCTCCCCAACGTCCCATGCCTCGGCGAACCGCGTACCTGTAGCGACGGCCACCGCCAGCTGCAGAACGAACTGGGATTTCCCCGTGCCACCCGGCGCGATGATGGCCCCCACCTTGCCGAGCGGGAGGGTATCCCTTAGCAGCCATTGTCTTGGGAGCGGGTCGTTGGTCAAGAAGCGATCGACACGGGCGGACTCGAGCGAGAATAGCGGGGTTGCTTCGTCCAGTGACCAATCGTTCGCCGCGACCGATCGATTCCTCTCGTGCGTCCTGGCGATGCTCTCGACGGTGCTACACAACTCCGCTTCGTCGAGGGGCGCGGGATTCGTCCTGTTCCAGAGCTCCACAAGGGCGATCACGTCCGTCGTCTTGAGGTCACGTGCAATTAGGGCGCCGGCCAGCTGAGCGAGGCGGTTGTTCCGGCCACCCTCGTCCGCTGGCTCGAGATACGTGGCAAGTCCGCCATCAGCGCTGATGCCTTGCGCCCCACGAGCGCCCATCGAAGAGTTCGCCGCTACGGCAAGTTGCAGCCCGGAAACCAGCTCAGCGACGGAATAGCGCGGAATACCCGCCGCCGGCTTGGTCATTTCCTGCGAAATCGGCTCAGCACTCACTGAGTAACCCTCCGCGTAAGGAAGGGCTCCGCCTTGAGATGCCAGAAGCCGGGCAAACGCATGACTCGCGGCAGGTCACAAACCGAGGTATCCCCATCGAATCGCCCCGCTAAGAATTGCTGCAGAGGCTTAAACTCCTCAAGCGAACAGTCATTCACCGGCCAGTAGGCGTGGAAGCGATCGGGGCTCGACTCGACGACGATGGGGGGCCTCGGCTCGGCCTTTAGCACTGGCTCGATCGGCGCGCCGTCGAGATCGACGAACAGGGCGCGGACGCGCGTGACATTCTGCGTTGAGCGCCCCTTTCCGTCGCCTTCGTTGACCATCACGAAAATGCCCGCGCCGGCGTTGTTCGAGGCTTCCAGCCAGTCGGCATGTTCCTCGAGCGTGCCGCATTTCCAGGTCCGCTTAACGCCTGTCGCGTCTTTCTTATCCGGGAAGACCTGAAACGCGAACTCAGCATCCGGGCCGCCCAGATCGAGCAAGAAGGCGGAGGCCATATCCAGATCGGGTTCAAGCTTGGACATCGCCGGTCTCCTGCACAAGGGCTGCGCCGTCGCGAGCCTTGCGGTAGGTTTCCGCAAGGAACGTCGGATTCGGGCCGGGTTCACCGCGTGGAAACGTGACCAACGCGACGATGCCATCTGGCCACCGATAGATTTGAAGCAAGTTGTGGCCTGCCATCCGAACTGACTCAATCAGGAAGCGAAGGAAGCAAGCTTCGAGGGGATCGTCAGTCGCCTGTTCCGGCACGATCTGCTGAGCCAGAGCGGCAATCGTCGGGTCGGGAAGGATAAGGAGGTCCAGTCGGTCAGCCATTCTGAGTGCCCCCCTGGACGACTTGCCGGGATTGGACCCACCCCTGAACCTCACTTCGCAGCCAGCCGACCGAATTCACGCCCAATAGGCGGCGGGCTGGGAAGCGACCGTCCCTTTCGAGACGCCAAATCGTGGCGCGGCTGAGGCCGGTCAGGGTCCGGACCTCGGGGAAACGCAGTAGTGCATCGTTCATTCTCATTGCTCCTCGTGTCGTTCCGTGGCCTTTTTCGCCACATATCCAAGTATTTCAAGGAGCAAGATTTGGAGGTCGCGGGATTACCCAGAAACCTCTGGCAGAATCCCGCGAAAGAAGGCCTTGGTATTTTCCCTAACCGTTGATTCGTTTATGGGTTTTAATAGATCAAGAGCGGTCGTAACGGTGTCGGCCACGCACTGGTTCATAGGCGCGCCGAATAGATCACGAGCCATATAGGACATAACGCGAATACAGAAGATTTTTTTCGCCTCCTCAGACGTCAGCTTCCTATTGAGAAGCTGCTCAGCCAAGTCCTGGCCAAAGGCGAGATCGGAAACTGACCTTTGGCAAAGCGTTTCGAGCACGTTGGAGAGGCTTGGGAAATAGCGGCCAAGACCCGGATCGCTCAACAGCCCACCAATCGCAGACTCAACTGCAGAGTCGACAGCCTCAGGAAGACCAGCGGGCATCGTCTGGTCCTCGCCGTTCGCGGCCACCAACCGCTCTCGAACGCTCGCGCAGATTTGGCGGCTTAACTCCTGACCCAAAATTATCGCCTGGGCTCGGAGGTCATCGCGCCGATCAACGGACTCTCGCAGCAGGCCCTGAAGGTCATCCAGCGTGCGCCACGGGCCTTGCCTCACTCTCAGCTTGCGCCGAAGTCGCTCCGCCTGGTCGAGCAATTCTTCGAACTGCTTCTCCCGCTCTTTAGGGGAGGTCTTGTCTAACCTGTCCCAGTTGCCAGACGCAAGCCACGCTTCGCGCGCGTACGCGACCAGCGCGCGATCGGAGTCCTCCAAGGCCTGCGATCGTTTCGCAAGGTCAGCCCAGACACCACTCATACGAGCATCGGAACACAGGCGCCCGAGAATTTCCTTATCGGGGCTTTCGCAATGACGGAGCTTCTCGTCGGCCCAAGCGGCCACCGCGTCGGGGAGACCCGGGAGGAAAGCGGATCTCATCAAGCCGCCGCCCTGCGAAGGGCGAGGACTTGTGCGTCTGGCTCGAAGGCATTTGCGCCGTCGGAGCCGACAAGTCGCTCGAGATTGTCTGCCCAGCGAGTCAATGCCTCACGCTTTTCCGCGTCGTAGCTATGACGGTCGTAAACGGCTGTAACGCCGCTCTCTGCGTGATTTAGGACCTTGGACACTACGAGCCTGGAAATTCCTAGGCTTGTCATTTGGGACGCCGCCGTCCGCCGCAGGTCGTGAGGCGTGAACCGTTCGAGCCCGAAGTGGGCTTGGTGGAGCCGCAGGGCATGGTCGATCGCCGTATGGACGATTGGGCGATCACCTCCTCGGGAAGGAAAGAGATATGACGAGGCGTCGGCGAGGTGCCGAATCTCGTCGAGAATTGCGAGAGCGAGGGGGGAAAGCGGAACGCGATGGGACAGGCCGTTCTTCGAGGAGACCGCCGGTATAGTCCACCATCCGCTCTTGAGGTCAAAATCCTCCCAGCGGGCAGCACGCACCTCACCCTTGCGCTGGGCGGTCACCAGCTGGAGCAGCAACGCAAGCTGAATCGGGCGAGTCATGCTTGACGTGTTAAGCCGTGTCCAGAAGGTTCTAATTTCGTCGTCGGACAGAACCCGGTCTCTGGTGACCAGCTTCCCCGGCGCCTTGATTGCCAAGCACGGGCTGGTCTCCAGGATGCTGCGCCCGATGGCGAAGTTGTACATCTTCCGGATGCAGGCCAACGTGCGATTGGCAGCAATGGGAGCGCCCCGGTCCACGATGTCGTCCAACAACGCCACTACCTCGCGGCGAGTGATGTCCTGGGCCTTCCGATGCCCCCAGCGGGGCAAGATGTCCTTTCGAAGGATCCGCTCGTCCTCCGCCCAAGAGCGCTTGTGGGGTCTCGCGTGGCGCTCAAGATAGTGGTTGGCAAGCTCGAGCACCGTAGGAGCCTTGAGCGCTTCCTCGCGCGCATACCGTTCTTCCTGGGCGGGGTCGATATCTTTGTCGAGCAGGACGCGCAAAGCGGCATGCTTCGCGTGGGCTTCTGCGAGAGTCATCTTCGGATAGCGCCCGAGGGTCACCCGATTGAGCTTTCCGCGACGCCGGTAAACGAAGATCCAGGATTTCACGCCGGCGGGCGAGACCCGGATGCCAAAGCCATTGCGGCCAGCTTCGAAAACTTCATAACGGGCCGCAGCGGGTCGGAGCGCCCTAACGGCGCGTTCGGTAAACTTCATGTAATCCTCTCCGGAGGGATGGTTCTGGGTAGACTCTGGGTAGACTTTTGCACGCGGCAACGGGTGAGCGCGCACGAAACACCTTGATTCAAGACTAATACGTTACTATCTATTTTTCAATGGCTTATGAACGCAAAATGCAATGTGATGAAACGCTCTGAAATGCCATTTAGGCTCATTCGTAATCAGTAGGTCCCCAGTTCGAGTCTGGGCATCAGCACCAACCTCCCCTTCCCCTCCAGCGCTCCCGGACGGCGATCTGAAAGCCTGCGCCCGCAAACGAGTTCCCCCATGCGCCGCGCTGGGCGGCGGTTCGCGGTGCGGGCTGCGTGGACCCTCGGATGCGTCATTGCGATTCGATGCGTTCGCGCCGGTCTTCCGCGGCCGAACGGTATCGGGCGCGCCACCGCTGGACGCGGGTGCGGTGTGGACCCTGGGTTTCGTGATCGCCGATCGCCAGTCCGGGCCGTTTCGCCTGGAAGTGAAATGCATAGTCGCGTGAACGCCTGCCGGCGGCGCAGAACGCGGACTGGAATCAGGCTAAA
Source organism: Pseudomonadota bacterium (assembly GCA_049322755.1). GTDB lineage: Bacteria > Pseudomonadota > Gammaproteobacteria > Burkholderiales > UBA6910 > DATIUV01. Next base: position 56,229 of record JBMOQX010000052.1, read on the forward strand.
GTAACTGTTCGCTGGAGTGGCATTCCAAGGGAGGGAAAAAAATGAGCGATACCGTCAAGTATCTGCTGTCCGAAAAGGACATTCCGCAGACCTGGTACAACATCGTGGCCGACCTGCCGGCGCCGCCTCCGCCGGTACTGCACCCAGGCACCGGCAAGCCTGTCGGCCCCGACGATCTGGCGCCGCTCTTCCCGATGTCGCTCATCCTGCAGGAAGTGAGCACCGACCGCGAGGTGGAGATACCTCGAGCGGTGCGCGGCATCTATCGCCAGTGGCGGCCAAGCCCGCTGTATCGCGCGCGGCGGCTGGAGAAGGCGCTGGATACGCCGGCGCGCATCTACTACAAGTACGAAGGCGTCAGCCCGGCCGGCAGCCACAAGCCCAACACCGCGGTGGCACAGGCGTTCTACAACAAGGAAGCCGGGATCAGCCGCATCACCACCGAGACCGGCGCCGGACAGTGGGGTTCGTCGCTCGCTTTCGCCGGCGCGCTGTTTGGCATCGAAGTCCAGGTGTTCATGGTGCGGGTGTCCTACAACCAGAAACCCTATCGGCGGGCGCTGATGGAAACCTACGGCGCGCGGTGCGTCGCGTCGCCGTCCAACGAGACTCAATCGGGGCGCGCCGTCCTGGCCCGGCGGGCGGACCACCCGGGGAGCCTGGGCATCGCCATTTCCGAAGCGGTGGAAGTGGCCGCGCAGCGCGACGACACCAGGTACGCGCTGGGTTCGGTGCTGAACCACGTGCTGCTGCACCAGACGGTGGTGGGCCAGGAAGCGATGCGCCAGCTGGAGCTGGCGGGCGACTATCCCGACGTCATCGTCGGCTGCACCGGCGGGGGTTCGAATTTCGCCGGCATCGTGTTCCCGTTCCTGGGCGCGCAGCTGCGCGGCGGGCGCAAGGTGCGCATCGTCGCGGTGGAACCGGCGGCCTGTCCCAGCCTGACCCGCGGCAAGTACGCCTATGATTTCGGCGACACCGCGCATCTCACGCCGCTCACCAAAATGCACACGCTGGGCTCAACGTTCACGCCGCCCGGGTTCCACGCCGGCGGGCTGCGCTACCACGGCATGGCGCCGCTGGTGTCGCACGTAAAGGAACTGGGGCTGATCGAAGCCAGGGCGTACGCGCAGCTCGGCTGCTTCGAAGCCGGCGTGGCGTTTGCCCGCGCCGAGGGTATCCTGCCGGCGCCGGAAGCCAACCACGCGGTGAAGGGCGCCATCGACGAAGCACTCCGGTGCAAGCAGGAAGGACGGGCGCAGACGATCCTGTTCAATCTCTGCGGCCACGGTCATTTCGACATGCAGGCCTACATCGACTACTTCGAAGGCAAGCTCACCGACCAGACCTACGACGAGGCCGAGCTGGCGATGGCGCTGGCGGGACTGCCTTCGGTGGTCGCCTGAGCCGACCCGGCGGTGAGACAGTCGGCGGTCAAGGGCGTCGCCGGCACGCTGGGTGGCGCGGGAAAATCCGTTGCAGACGCGGTTGCGCGAACGCCTGGAGGGCGAGACGCTGGCCCGCGAGGAAATCGAACGGCGGCTTGCCGATGCGAAATCGCGCCTGGCGCTGGTGTACCGTGATCTCCCGCTGACGATGTGCTTTCTGGACGCCCGCCGGCAGATCACCGCGCACAACGAGGCGTTCGCCGCCTGGGTCGGGCTGCCGGAGCACCGCATCGAGGGGCGCACGCTGCCGGAGGTGCCGGGTCGCAAATCGTTCGCCGACTTGGCGGACGATTTGGACCGCGCCTACGCCGGCGAGGCCGTGCGTGAGGAGGGGCTGCACGTGCTCGGCGGGCACCGCTTCCAGCTCGCCAAGCTCCTCGTTCCCCGTTTACCGGGGCGCCGTGGACGGCGTATTCGTGATCCTGGTGGACGTCACGGAGCGCCGGCACGGCGCCCTCCCCGCCCGGCCGTGGCGGAGGAAAGCGGGCCCGGCGTCGGGCCAGAGCCGGGCGAGACCTCGCCCGAGGAGATCTACGCCCGATCGGTCGCCCGCGAACTGGCCGGATGGGAAGCGCCGGAGCAGACCGTGCTCGCCATCATGCGGGAGGATCGTCTCACGCTGTTCGGCCAGAAGATCATGCCGACCACCACGACCGCCCGGCCGCGTGTGGTGGCCGAGGTGCGGGTATGCCTGTCCAAAGAGGAGCAGGCGATGCTCCCGCCAGGGGCGTTTCTGCCCATCCTGGAGCATTTCGAGCTGATGGGGGAACTGGACCCCCTCTGGTGCTGCGCCTCCTGGCGAGGGCGCTGCGGGCGTCGCGGCCGGCGGGGATGCTCTGCACGATCAACCTTTCGCGCCAGAGCCTGGCCGACGGCAAGTTCTCCGAATTCGTCGTCGAGCAGATGCAGGCCGCGAATCTCCCGGCGGGCAGCCTGTGCTTCGAGCTGGCGGTCGAGGACGCCGTCGTTGACCCGGACGCGGCGTTCCGCTTCGCCCGGCGCGTGCAGCGCCGGATGTGCCACATCGCCCTGACGCGCTTCACCGGCTCTGTGGCGTCGCTTGAGGTGCTGCGGCACGCGAAGGCGCGCTACATCAAGATCGATGGAACCATCGTGCGCGGGCTGGGCCAGGACCCCGTCGCGGTCGGGCGCGTGAAGGCCATCTGCCGCGTGGCCCGGGCCATCGACGCGCAGCTCATCGCCGAGTTCGTCGAGACCGCGGAGGCGCTGAAGACGCTGGTGGCGCTGGGCGTTGATTTCGCGCAGGGCTTCGAGCTCGGGCGCCCGCAGCCGCTGGCCACCCTGTTGCGCGCGGAGCAGACGTCAGCCCGCGGCTGACGCCCTGCTCAGCCGCCGCCGGACGGTACGTCTTCGATGCGCGTCAACAGCGGCAACTCGTGGCGCCGCGCGTTCACGGCGATGAAATCCGCGCGCGGCAGCGCACGGTGGCGATCGCCTTCCAGCACGCGCGCGTTCAGCGCCTCGTAATTCTCCGCCGTTTCGCCCAGCACCGTGGCCAGCAGCACTTCCAGTTCCCAGGGGTCGACGCGCAGCCGACCGAAGGGGCGCCCATCATCGTCGGGCTCCCAGAACAGGCGCGGCTCCCAGTTGCAGGCGCGCACCTCGGGACGTTCGAACCATTGCCGCAGTTTTTCTTCGAGGTTCATGGAGGGACTCCGTGTTGTCTCAGGGATCGCTTCCCGGCGTGCTGAGCATTGGACAACGCAATCGCCATGACGGCACGCAGATCATTTCTTTGCATTCGCTGGCATGATGATTGCCGAAAAGGCGTTTCCAGACCACTGGGCGTGACCCCGCAAGCCGGCAAAAAAACCGCCGCCGGGAGGTAACTCGCGCTGCTTCAAGGCGTTTTTGGAGTTCTCCACAAAAACTGTGGATAAGTGTGTGGATGAGTCGACGGACGACTCGGCGAATACCTTGCGGGGACTGGAGATTTGCGCCTCTGGTCACTTTGTGTGCAAGCATTTAATCAATGAAAAAACAGGCACTTAATCTTTCCGGCGGCGAACGGGGGCAGGAGAGCCTCGGTACCGGAAAGCGGGAAGCGGAGAGCGGTGGATAGCTGACACCGGGTCGGTGCACCAAGCAGCCGGTTAACAATGATTCACAGCCGCTCTTGCGTGCAGGGCGGCGCATGAAAAATGATCGCCTGAATGGGTTGCCACGCCCCCGGGTTTGTATATAATCCCAGTACTGGATATCCATACAAAAACGGAAAGCGCATGGAAGAACTCACTCCTCGCCAAGCCGAGATCCTGGAATGGATCCGCGACTTCATGGCCGCCACCGGCATGCCGCCGACCCGCGCCGAGATGGCCGAGGCGCTGGGCTTCCGCTCGCCCAACGCCTCGGAAGAGCACCTGCGGACGCTGGCGCGCAAGGGCGCCATCGAGCTGCTGCCCGGTGCCTCCCGCGGCATCCGGCTGAGGGTGGCCACCGGCGGCATCCCGCTGGTGGGGCGGGTAGCGGCCGGCTCGCCGATCCTCGCCGAGCAGAACGTCGAGGCCCGCTACCAGATCGACGCCGGCCTGTTCCGCCCCCGCGCCCACTACCTGCTGCGGGTGCGCGGCATGAGCATGCGCGACGCCGGCATCCTGGACGGCGATCTGCTGGCGGTGCATCGCACCCGCGAGGTGCGCTCCGGCCAGGTGGTGGTGGCGCGCCTCAACGACGAAGTGACGGTCAAGCGACTGAAGCGCCGCGGCCGTGAAGTGCAACTGCTGCCGGAGAACCCGGACTTCCAGCCCATCGTTCTTGACCTCAAGGAGGATCCGCTGGTGATCGAGGGCATCGGCGTCGGCGTCATCCGCAGCGGCAAGGCGCTGTAGGGCGCGCCGTATCCCCTCTCTGAAGGAGGCAACCGTGGAACGCGACAAGGCTCTCGGCATCCTCAAGGCGCTGGCGGACGGCATCGCCGTCGCCGAGCCGGCCGAGGAACACCAGCGCAGCCGCTGGGCCATCGAGGCGCGGCTGGTACGCCTGAACAAGATGCCGCCGCCATCCGGTCCCGCCGCCCGCGAGGCGGCGAAGGCTTACGCGGCCCTGCAATGACTTCCGCGAGGATGCGCCGGGAAGCCTTGAAGGCGCGCGCGCCCGGATCCGCGCCAGGATGCTGATGCGCCGATCCCGCCCACGGCTTTCGTCTGCCAGGTCTCCCGGCTTCTCGCGCGCCCCCGGAACATGCCCGCCATCGATCCTCTCCTACAGCATCCCGCGCTCTGGCGCGGCGACGGCGCCGCGAGCACGGCACTGCCGGGGATTCCCAGCGGCTATGCCGCGCTGGACCGGGCGCTGCCCGGGGGCGGCTGGCCGCGCGGCGCCCTCACCGAGTTTCTTCTGCATGCCCGGGGCATCGGCGAGCTCACGCTGATTGTCCCGGCGCTCGCCCGGTTGTCCCGCGGCGGCGAGTTCGGCGCGTTCGTTTCTCCACCCCACCTCCCCTACGCGCCGGCCCTCGCCGCCCGGGGCATATCCCTCGCCTGTCTCACCGTCATCCGTCCGAAGACGCCGCTGGACGCGCTCTGGGCTGCCGAGCAATGCCTGCGCTCCGGCGCCTACGCCGCGGTGGTGGCGTGGCTCGGCGTCCACGACGAACGGCGGCTGCGGCGGCTGCAACTGGCCGCCGAGGAAGGCAAGTCCTGGGGCGCCCTGTTCAACGCCATCGCGCTCCCCGCCTCGCCCGCGCCGCTGCGGCTCGCCCTGCGTTCCCGCGACGGGCAGCTGGAGGTGGAGGTGCTCAAGCGCCGCGGCGGCTGGGTGGCGCCGATCCTTCTCGAGATCCACGATGCGCTGGACCGCGCTCCATTTTCCGAGTCTTCCCCTGCAGGCCTGTTTCCGTGGGACGCTACCGCCTGAGCCGGTGGCGATCGCCACGGTGGGCCGCCGGCCCACCGTGGTGGCGTGCTGTCCGCGCGCGCGGGCCCGCGGTGTCGCACCCGGCCTGACCGCTTCCGCCGCCCAGGCGCTGGTGCTGAACCTCGCCCTGTTCCCGCGCGACGAGGCCGCCGAGGGTACGACGCTGGAGGGTGTGGCCACCTGGGCGCAGCAGTTCACGCCCACCGCCTGCCTCGCGCTGCCGGACGTCGTGCTGCTGGAAACTGGCCGCAGCCTGCGCTTGTTCGGCGGCATGGAGCGCCTCGCGCAGCGGCTGCGCACAGGCATCCAGGAACTGGGGCTCGCCGCGACCGTCGCCGCCGCGCCTACCGCCCTGGGCGCGGAACTGCTGGCCCGCGCCGGCCGGGATGCGCTGATCGCCGATGCCGGCGCGCTGCAGCCCGCGCTCGAACCGCTTCCGCTGGCGCTGCTGGATCTCGACGCCGCGACGCTCGACTCCCTCGCCGGCGTCGGCGCCGAAACACTGGGCGAGTGCCTGCGGCTGCCGCGCGACGGCCTCGCCCGCCGCTACGGGCAGGCGCTCGCCGACGCCCTCGACCGCGCGCTGGGCCGGCTGCCCGATCCGCGGCGGCCGTTCGCGCCGCCGCGGTGGTTCGCCACCCGACTTGAGCTGCCGGCGCCGGTGGCCGATGCCGAAGCCCTCGCCTTCGGCCTGCGCCGCATGCTGGCCGAACTCTGCGGCTGGCTGGCCGGACGCGGCGAAGGCATCACGCGCCTTCGGGTGATGCTGGAGCACGAACGGCAGCCGCCGTCGCACGTCGCGCTCAGGCTCTCCGTGCCCAATCGCGACAGCGCGTATCTCACGCGGCTCGCGCGCGAGCGGCTCGCCGCCACCGCGCTCGCGCAGCCGGTAAGCGCGATCGGCATCGCCGGCGAGGAGACCGCAGCGCTCGCCTCCGCCACCCACGGTCTGTTCGGCGACGCCGAGTGCGTCGCCGAGGACCGCGAGCTGCTGCTGGCGCGGCTGCGCGCGCGGCTCGGTGACGACGCGGTGACCTGGCTGGCGCCGTTTCCCGATCACCGTCCCGAGCGCGCCCACCGCGAAAGCGAAGCCGCTCCAGCCGGCGACATCGCCCTCGCCGCCGGCCGCCGGCCGCTGTGGCTGCTGCCGGCGCCGCAGCCTCTCGCCGGCCGTGACGGTGCGCCGCTGCTGGAGGCGCCGCTGGAACTGCTGGCAGGGCCCGAGCGCATCGAGTCCGGCTGGTGGGACGGCGCCGACGTGGCGCGCGACTACTACGTTGCCCGCAACGGCCAGGGCGAGACGTTCTGGGTATTCCACGAGCGCCGCGCGCCGGCCGCGTGGTATCTGCACGGCATCTTCGCCTGAGGTCCATCCCCAAGGACACAGAGTCAAGCGAGAGAACCACATCGATGAACGCCATGCGCCCCGCCTACGCCGAACTGCATGCCATCAGCAACTTCACCTTCCTGCGCGGCGCGTCGCACCCGGAGGAGCTGGTGGAGCGGGCCCACGCGCTCGGCTACCGTGCGCTGGCGCTCACCGACGAGTGCTCGCTGGCCGGTGCGGTGCGCGCCCACGTCGCGGCCAGGAATGCAGGGTTGAAACTCCTCATCGGCGCCGAACTCAGGCTCGACGACAGCCTGCGCCTCGCGCTCATCGCCACCGGCCGCGACGGCTACGGCAACCTCTCGGCGCTCATCACCCGCGGCCGGCGCAACGCTGCCAAAGGTACCTACCGGCTCACGCGCGACGACCTCGGTGACGGCGTGCCGGGCTGCCTGGCGCTGTGGCTGCCGGGCACCCAGCCCGACGCGGCCGCCGCGCGCTGGGTGAAGGACGTGTTCGGCAGCCGCGCCTGGGCGGCGGCGGAAATCAACGCGGGGTCCGACGACCGGTCCTACTTCACGCAACTCACGGCGCTCACGCGGGCGAGCGGCCTGCCCATGGTGGCCGCCGGCGACGTGCACATGCACGTGCGCGGGCGCCGCGCGCTGCAGGACACGCTCACCGCGATCCGCGAGAAATGCACGCTGGCGCAGGCTGGCCACCGCCTGCATCCCAACGGCGAGCGCCACCTGCGGCCGATCGAGCGGCTTTCGCAGCTCTACCCGCCGGAACTGCTGCTGGAGACGCTGGCCTGCGCCGAGCGCTGCACCTTCTCCCTCGACAGCCTGCGCTACGAGTACCCGCGGGAACTGACGCCGCCGGGCGCGACGCCCGCCTCGCACCTGCGCGCGCTCACCGAGGAAGGCCTGCAGCGGCGCTTTCCCGCCGGCGTGCCGCTCCGGGTGCGGCGCCTGGTGGAGCACGAGCTCGCGCTCATCGCCGAGCTCGAATACGAGGCCTATTTCCTCACCGTCCACGACATCGTGCGCTTCGCCAGGAGCCGCGGCATCCTCTGCCAAGGCCGCGGCTCGGCGGCCAATTCGGCGGTGTGCTATGCGCTCGGCATCACCGAGGTGGACCCCTCGCGCATGGAGATGCTGTTCGAGCGCTTCATCTCGCGTGAGCGCAACGAGCCGCCCGACATCGACGTCGACTTCGAGCACCAGCGGCGCGAGGAAGTGATGCAGTACGTCTACGCCAAGTACGGGCGCGAGCGCGCGGCGCTGGCCGCCACCGTCATCACCTACCGCCCCAGGAGCGCGGTCCGCGACGTCGGCAAGGCGCTCGGCTTCGACCTGGCGCAGGTGGACACGCTGGCCAGGTCGATGGCTTGGTGGGACGGCCGGCGCGTGCTGCCCGAACGCTTCCGCGATGCCGGCTTCGACCCCGGCAATCCGCGGGTGCAGCGGCTGATGCTGCTGGTCAACACGCTGGTGGGCTTTCCGCGCCACCTGTCGCAGCACGTCGGGGGCTTCGTCATCGCCCGCGATTCGCTCGCGCGCATGGTGCCGATCGAGAACGCCGCCATGCCCGAGCGCACCGTGATCCAGTGGGACAAGGACGACCTGGATGCGCTCGGACTGCTGAAGGTGGACTGCCTGTGCCTGGGCATGCTCTCCGCCATCCGCCGCGCGCTGGAATGGGTGGGCCGCCGCCGCGGCCGGCCATTCGCGATGGCCGACGTGCCGGCGGAGGACCCGGCCACCTACGCCATGATCCAGCGGGGCGACACCATGGGCGTGTTCCAGATCGAGTCGCGGGCGCAGATGGCGATGCTGCCGCGCCTCAAGCCCGCCAATTTCTACGACCTGGTGATCGAGGTGGCGATCGTGCGCCCGGGGCCGATCCAGGGCGGCATGGTGCACCCCTACCTGCGCCGGCGGCAGGGGCTGGAGCCGGTCACCTACCCCAGCGAGGCGGTGAAGGGCGTGCTCTCGCGCACGCTCGGCGTACCGATTTTCCAGGAGCAGGTGATGCAGCTGGCAGTGGTGGCGGCCGGTTTCTCGCCGGGCGAGGCCGATCGCCTGCAGCGCTCGATGGCGGCGTGGCGGCGCAAGGGTGGCCTGGAGAAATTCGAGCCGCTGCTGATCGATGGCATGCTCTCGCGCGGCTACTCCATGGAGTTCGCCCAGGCCATCTACCGCCAGATCCTGGGCTTCGGCGAGTACGGTTTTCCCGAGTCCCACTCGGCCAGCTTCGCGCTGCTGGTCTATGTCTCGGCGTGGCTCAAGCGCCACGAGCCGGCGGCATTCTGCTGCAGCCTGCTGAACGCCCAGCCCATGGGCTTCTACGCGCCATCGCAGCTGGTGCAGGACGCCCGCCGTCACGGCGTCGAGGTGCGGCGGTCGGATGTCACCGTCAGCGAATGGGAGTGCACCCTGGAGATAGAGGACCTCACCGCGGCGGAAAGTGCCGCCCGATCGAGCGCACCGCGACCGGGTCAGGGAGGCGCTTGGGAAACGGAAGATTTCACCGCGGTGAGCAACAACACCCGGCCGGTGGCGCTGAGGCTGGGGTTGCTGATGGTCAAAGGACTGTCGGAGGAGGCGGCGCAGCGCATCGTCGCTGCCCGCGCCGAGCGGCCGTTCGCCGACGTCGCGGATCTCGCGCGGCGCGCGCGGCTCCACCGCGGCGAGATGGAGAAGCTGGCTGCCGCCGACGCGTTGCGGCCGCTGGCCGGCCACCGCCGCAGCGCGCGCTGGGACGTGGCCGGCATCGAGCCCGCCAATCCCGTGTTCCACGAGCCGGCAGTGCGCGAGGCGCCCGCCGCGCTGGCCGCGCCCACCGAGGGCGAAGATCTGGTGGCCGACTATGCGGCCACCGGCCTCACGCTGGGACGCCACCCGCTGGCGCTGCTGCGCCCCCGTCTGCAGCGCCTGGGACTGATGACTGCGGAGGATTTGAAGCGCGTGCCCCACGGCAGGCCGGCGCGGGTCGCCGGCATCGTCACCAACCGCCAGCGGCCGGACACCGCCAGCGGCGTGGTGTTCGTGACGCTGGAGGACGAAACCGGCTACGCCAACATCGTGGTGTGGTCGCGGGTGGCAGAGCGCCAGCGGCGCGCACTGCTCGCTTCCCGGCTGCTGGCAGCGCACGGCACGGTGGAGCGCGAGGGCGACGTCATCCATCTTGTGGCCGGCCGACTCACCGACCACAGTCCGCTGCTGGGACAGCTCGTCACACGCTCGCGCGACTTCCACTGAGCGCGGGCCCAAAAATATAACACCCGATGGAACGAATATCGGCTCGCCACCGGTTAGCTCAAACCAGTTGCTTCGCGGTTATCGCGTTCGAAGTCTTTCCTCTGCGCCTCGGCGCCTCCGCGGTAAAACGTCACCGTTGCGGGTCCGCGGCGCCGGGCGAGCGCCCGTCAGCCGGCGGCGGCGCGCTCGCGCTTGGACTTGCGGCCGATCAGGCGGTAGACGGTCATGGCGCCCTTGCCCTTGACCATGATCTCGGTGGGCTCCTCGAAGGTGAAGTCGTCACGCAGTCGCACGTAGGTGTTGCGGTCCACCTGCACCCGGCCCGGAAAGGCTTCCGACGTGAGCCGGCTGGCGGTGTTCACGGTGTCGCCCCAGAGATCGTAGATGAAGCGCTTGGTGCCGATCACGCCCGCCACCACCGGCCCGGTGGCCATGCCGACGTGGATGCCCAGCCGGTAGGGCTTCAGTGCCGGATGCTCCGCCACCAGCTCCAGCATCTCCAGCGACATGTCGGCCATGGCGCGGGTGTAGTCGGGACTGTCCGCCGCCAGGCCGCCCGCGGACATGTAGGCGTCGCCCACCGTCTTGATCTTGTCGACGCCGTACTTTTCCACCAGGAAGTCGAAATTCGAGAAGATCTTGTTCAGCAGCTGGACCATCACCTCGGGGGCCATTTCCTGGGTGAGCCGGGTGAAATCCACGATGTCGGCGAACATCACGGTCACATCGGCATGGCCGTCGGCGATGGTGATCTCGTTGGACTTCAGACGGTCGGCGATCGGCGCCGGCAGCACGTTGAGCAGCAGCTTCTCGGATTTTTCCTGCTCCTCCTCCAGCAGCCGGTGCTCGACGTCGAGGCGCGCCTTGATGCGGGCGTTCTCGGCGATGAAGTAGCGCAGCAGCAGGTAGACCACCGCCGAGATGGCGGCGAAGTTGAGGGCGAAGAACACCGCGATGGTCTCCAGCGGGATGCCGGAGAACTTGCCGTGGAGCAGGAAGTAGTCGAAGAAGCCGGACGCGAACGTGAGCACCAGGAAGGCGACGAACCAGGGCACCGATTCGCGCCAGCCGTGGAACACCGCCGCGCCGATCGGGGCCAGCAGCGCCCACAGCATCACGCCCGAGGAGTCGACGAAATTGCCGATGCTCCACTGCATCCAGAAGGGGAAGAACAGGTAGAGCGTGAGCTGGACGAAGCGGAAGACCGCGAAGTTGCCGGTCACCAGGTAGTAGATCAGGGAGCCGACCGAGATGAACTGGTACACCAGGGCCACGTCGGTGGAGAACTGCAGGCCCATGAGCCAGTAGATGCCCAGCCACACCACGACCCCGAGGGACATGAGGGCGCTGGTGAATATCAGGAGGTCGCGCTTGAGCTTCTCCTCGTCGCCCACACTGCCGGCGTCACGCTTGCTCAGCCTTCCGATGATTTTCTCCAGCGCACCCGCCACGTCGCTTTTGCCCCTTGAAGTTGCCCTACGACCGATCGATGGCTCTTTTTCTCGCCCAACCGCAAGGACAAAGCAAACACCAAGCCAGTTCGCAGCGCGACGGTCGGTTGCGTATTCTAGTCCAGAACGCGCCCACCGGCGGAGACCGCGCCCGGCGCCCGCCGACTCCGGCGCCGGGTACCGGAAATGCGTTAAAATGCAGCCTTTTCCATGCTTTGGAGCATCGAATGTCGCTTGCAGACCGCGACGGGTTCATCTGGTACGACGGCAAGATCGTACCCTGGCGCGAAGCCACCACCCATGTCTGTACCCACACGCTGCACTACGGCATGGGGGTGTTCGAGGGGCTGCGGGCGTACAAGACCGGACGTGGAACGGCGATATTCCGACTGCTGGAGCACACCGACCGGCTCTACCGCTCGGCCCACATCTTCGGCATGAAGATCCCCTATGCCCGCGAGGTGCTGATCGAGGCACACAAGGAGGTGATCCGGCTCAACCGCCTGGAATCGTGCTACGTGCGGCCGATCGCGTTCTACGGGCCCGAGGCGCTGGGCATCTCCGCCAAGACCCTTTCGGTGCACGTCGCCATCGCGGCCTGGCCCTGGGGCGCCTACCTGGGCGCGGACGGGATCGAGAAGGGGATCCGGGTGAAGACGTCGTCGTTCTCGCGTCACCACGTCAACGTCACGATGTGCAAAGCCAAGGCGGTGGGCAGCTACTCCAACTCGATCCTGGCCCATCAGGAAGCGGCCCATGACGGCTACGACGAAGCCCTGCTGCTGGACGTGGACGGCTTCGTCGCCGAGGGCTCCGGCGAGAACGTGTTCATCGTGCGCAAGGGCGTGATCTATACCCCGGACCTCACCTCCGCGCTGGAAGGCATCACCCGCGACACGGTGGTGCAGCTGGCGGCCGAAGCGGGTTACCGGGTGGTGGAGAAGCGCATCACCCGCGACGAGGTGTACGTTGCCGACGAGGCATTCTTCACCGGCACCGCCGCCGAGGTCACACCGATCCGGGAGCTGGACAACCGCGTGATCGGCGAGGGCCGGCGCGGACCGGTCACCGCCAAACTGCAGTCGATGTTCTTCGATGTCGTGAACGGCCGCTCGGAGAAGCATCTCGGCTGGCTGAGCTTCGTCTGACGGGGGCCGGCGTGCAGGACGACAAGGTCGACAACACGGCGCGCTTCATCGAGGTGACGGCGGCCGACCTGCCGCTGCACTGCCCGATGCCGTCGATGAAGCTCTGGAATGCGCATCCCCGGGTGTTCCTGCCGATCGAGAAGACCGGCGAAGCGCTGTGCCCTTATTGCGGCACGCTCTACAAGCTGAAGGGCGGCGTGCCGGCCGGGCATCACTGACCGCGCCGCCGCGGGCCGCGCCGGGGCTGCCGACGAGCTCGTTTCACCTCGGAGGACGCAGAGGACGCGGAGGAATAGATTCTTGCAACGCAAAGGGGGCAGCCGGCCGACAGGAGTCCGCGCTTTCTTCGCGCCCTCTGCGCGCTTTGCGTTCAATGGTCTTTCGTTCTCTCTGCGTCCTTTGCGGCTGCGTATTTTCCCGGGCGGTGACCTCTCGCCGCCGCAGCGGTTTCGGACTCGATCTGTGCAGCGGATACTGGTCGTAGCACCTTCCTGGGTCGGCGACTGCGTCATGGCGCAGCCGCTGCTGGCGCGCCTGCACGCCCGCAATCCCGGCGCCGTCATCGACGTCCTGGCGCCGCCGTTCACCGCCGCCCTCTTCCGGCGCATGCCCGAAGTGGCCGGCGTCATCGACAACCCGTTCGCCCACGGCGAGCTGCGCCTCGGCGAGCGTTACCGGCTCGGCCGCCGCCTCGCCCGCGCCGGCTACCGTCAGGCGGTGTTGCTGCCCAACACGCTCAAGTCCGCTCTCGCGCCGTTCTTCGCCCGCATTCCGCGGCGCACGGGATTCGTCGGCGAGGGCCGCTACGGGCTGCTGAACGACGCGCGACGGCTCGACAAGGCGCGTTACCCGCTGATGGTGGAGCGCTTTGCGCTGCTGGCCGAGCGTCCCGGCGCCGAGCTGGAGCGGCCGGTGCCGGAGCCGCGGCTCACCGTGGGCGCCGCAGCGCGGCAGGCGACGCTGGCACGCCTCGAACTGGACGCCGCCGGCCAAGTCGCGGTGTTCTGCCCCGGCGCCGAGTACGGCCCCGCCAAGCGCTGGCCGGCAGTGCATTTCGCCGCGCTCGGGCGCCGGCTCGCGGCTCAGGGCTACCGCCTCTGGCTCGTGGGCTCGGCCAAGGACGCCCCGGTCGCGCGGGAGATCGCCGCCGCGTGCGACGCGGTCGACCTCACCGGCCGCACCGGCCTGGACGAGGCCATCGACGTGCTGTCGCTGGCGGCGCTGGTGATCAGCAACGATTCCGGCCTGATGCACGTGGCCGCCGCCCTGGACCGGCCGATGGTGGCGATCTTCGGCTCGTCGAGCCCCGGATTCACACCGCCGCTTTCCCGCCGCGCCCGCGTCGCCACGTTGAACCTGACGTGCAGCCCGTGCTTCCAGCGCGAGTGCCCGCTCGGACACCTGGCCTGCCTGCGCGACCTGACGCCGGAGCACCTCGCCGCCGAGATCGGGCGGCTCGAGATTTCTGCCTGAGGAGACCATCATGGCGCAGCGATTCGCCAATTCCGCCGAGGCCGAAGCCGCGTTCTACCACGCCTTCGAGCGCGCAGACCTGGACGGCATGATGGAAGTTTGGGCCGAAGACGAGGACGTGGAATGCGTGCACCCCGGCGGCCGGCGGCTCACCGGGCTCGAGGAGGTGCGCGAAAGCTGGCGCCGGCTGTTCGCCGCCGGCACCTCGCTCGCTTTCAGCATCACCCAGCGCCAGGTCTGGCGCGGCGCGCTGGTGGCGGTGCACCTGGTCTACGAGAACATCACCTCCGCGCGGCGCGAACAGGGCACCATGATCGCCACCAACGTCTACCTGCTGACGGCCGCCGGCTGGCGCATGGTGCTGCACCACGCGACGCCGGCGCCGGAGGTGGCGGAGGCGCCCGAGGACGACACGCCGCCGGCGCGGCTGCACTGAGACGACGGTGACGACCGACGCCGCACTCGCGCGCGACCCCGCCTTCGCGCCGCCGGCCTGGCTGGCATCCGGGCACCTGCAGACCATCTACGCCGCCACGCTGTGCCCGAAGCCCTCGGTCGCCTATCGCCGCGAGCGGCTGGAAACCGGCGACGGCGACTTTGTCGATCTCGACTGGATCGACGGCCCCGCGGGCTCTCCGGTGGTGGTGCTGTTCCACGGCCTGGAGGGCTGCTCCCGCAGCCACTACGCGCTCGCGCTGATGGCCGCCGTGCGCCGCCGGGGATGGCGCGGCGCCGTGGCCCACTTCCGCGGCTGCAGCGGCGAGCTGAACCGGCTGCCGCGCTTCTACCATTCTGGCGACATCGAGCACGTCGCCTTCGCGCTGGCGCGCGCCGCCGAGCGCGCTCATGGCGCGCCGGTGTTCGCCATCGGCGTTTCTCTCGGCGGCAATGCGCTGCTCAAATGGCTGGGAGACGGCGCGGATGCGCGCGCGCCCGCCGCCGCAGCCGGCGTGTCGGTCCCCCTGGACCTGGCCGCCGCCGGCTTTCACCTGGAGGACGGCTTCAACCGCCTCTACACCCACTACTTCCTGCGCCGGCTCAAGCGCAAGAGCCTGGCCAAGCTGGCGCTTCATCCGGGCATTTACTCCGAGGCCGCGGTGCGGGCGTCGCGCACGCTGCACGATTTCGACGACGCCGTCACTGCGCCGCTGCACGGCTTCCGCGATGCCGACGACTACTGGCGCCGCGCCAGCAGCAAGCCGCTCCTGGGCGCGATCCGGGTGCCCACGCTGGTGCTGAACGCCCGCGACGACCCGTTCCTGCCAGCCTCGGCGCTGCCGCCGCCCGACCAGGTTTCGGCGGCGGTGCGCCTGGAGCTGCCGGCCCACGGCGGCCATGCCGGCTTCGTCAGCGGCGCATTTCCGGGCCACCTCGAGTGGATGCCGCAGCGGGTGCTGGACTTCTTCGCGGCTACCGCCGGGCTGGCGGCAGAGCCCGCGGGAAATGCGCTAACATCGGATGCCATCGCCATCGGGAGAGCAACGTGATCGAGTATCCCAGAGAGATCTTCAAGGCCTATGACGTGCGCGGCATCGTCGGCAAGACGCTGACGCCGGCCATCGTCGAGGGCATCGGTCAGGCCATCGGCTCCGAGGCCCGCACCCGCGGGCAGCAAGCGGTGGCCGTCGGCCGCGATGGGCGCCTGTCGGGGCCGGAGCTGGCCGCCGCCCTGGCGCGCGGCCTGCAGAAGAGCGGCGTCGACGTGGTAGACGTCGGCATGGTGGCCACCCCGGTGCTCTACTTCGCCGCCCACGAGCTGAAGACCCACTCCGGCGTGATGTTGACCGGCAGCCACAATCCGCCGGACTACAACGGCCTCAAGATGGTGCTGGGCGGCGAGACGCTGGCCGGCGAGGCGATCCAGAAACTGCGCGAGCGGCTCGTCAACGGCGATCTCGCCACCGGCCGGGGCGCCTTCCGCACCGCCGACGTGCGCGAGGCGTATCTCGCGCGCATCGCCGGCGACGTGAAGCTGGCGCGGCCGATGAAGGTGGCGGTGGACTGCGGCAACGGCGTCGCCGGCGCCTTCGCGCCGGAGCTCTACCGCCGCCTGGGCTGCCAGCTCACGGAGCTCTACTGCGAGGTCGACGGCACCTTCCCCAACCATCATCCCGACCCGTCGGTGCCGAAGAACCTGGAGGACGTGAAGCGGGCGCTGGAAACCACCGACGCGGAAGTGGGGCTCGCGTTCGACGGCGACGGCGACCGCCTGGGCGTGGTCACCAAGGACGGCCGCATCATCTATCCCGACCGCCAGCTGATGCTGTTCGCCGCCGACGTGCTCTCGCGCAACCCCGGCGCGCAGGTGATCTTCGACGTCAAATCGACGCGCAACCTGGCGCCGTGGATCGAGCGCCACGGCGGCAAGCCGGTGCTGTGCAAGACCGGGCACTCGTTCATCAAGGCCAAGATGAAGGAAACCGGCGCGCTGCTGGCGGGCGAGATGAGCGGCCACATCTTCTTCAAGGAGCGCTGGTACGGCTTCGACGACGGCATCTACGCGGGCGCGCGCCTGCTGGAGTTCCTGTCGCGGCAGGCCGACGTCACCGCCACGCTGAACGGCATCCCCGACGCGGTCTCCACGCCGGAGCTGCAGATCAAGCTCGCCGAAGGCGAGAACTACGCACTGATCGAGCAGCTGCAGAAGACCGCCAAGTTTCCCGGCGCCGAGAACGTCATCACGCTGGACGGCCTGCGGGTGGAGTACAAGGACGGCTTCGGCCTCGCCCGTTCCTCCAACACCACGCCGGTGGTGGTGCTGCGCTTCGAGGCCGACGACGAGGCGGCGCTGAGGCGCATCCAGGAGGAGTTCCGGCGGGTGCTCAAGACCGCGCGGCCGGACGCGCAGCTGCCGTTCTGATCGCCGCCGGGCGCCGGGTCAGCCGGCGAGTCCGGGGAAAAGCTGCTTCAGCCCCACCGCCATCGTCTCGATGGCGATCGCGGTCAACAGCAGGCCCAGCAGCCGGGTGGCGACGTTGAGACCGGTGGTGCCGAGCCGGTTGCCGATCGGCGCCGCCAGCCGCAGCATCACCCACAGCAGCGCGCACACCGCCAGGATGCAGGCGACGATCGCCGCCTGGTGCGCCGCGCCGCTGCCGCGCTCGACGCTGATGATCACCAGGCTGATGGCGCCGGGGCCGGCCAGCAGCGGAATCGCCAGCGGCACGACGCCGCCGGTGGAGCGCGCCTGGAATTCCACCGCCTCCTGCTCCGACTGCCGCAGACCGCCTGGCTCGGCGTTCAGCATTGCCAGCGCCATCAGCAGCAGCACCAGCCCGCCGCCGACCCGGAACGACGCCAGGCTGCCGCCGAGGAACGTCAGCACCGCCTCACCGGCCACGGCGAAGCCCACCAGCACCGCGGCCACCGTCAGCGTCACCACCTGCGCCAGGCGCCGGCGCTCGTCGTTGCTGCGGCCGCTGGTGAAGGCGAGAAAGAACGGCACGATGAAGAACGGATCCAGCACCGCGGTCAGGGTGACGAGGAACCGCGTGTACTCGGTCCAGGAAGCGAGGCCTTCCATCGGCGGCGCTGCAGGCGGACCGGAGCTCGCACCCGGCCGCGCCCGCTAGTCCTTCTTGTACAGGATCATCTCGGTGCAGCGGAACAGCGCGATCTTGCGCCCGGTCGCCTCGGCGGTCACCACCGCGTCCCACACCTGGGTGCTCTTGCCCAGATGCTGCGCGGTGGCGATCGAGCGGATGCCGCCCTCGCGCACCGTGCCCAGCAGGTTGGCCTTGAGCTCGATGGTGGTGAAGCTGGTGGCGTGGGGCGGCAGATGGGCCAGCGTCGCATAGCCGCAGGAGGTGTCGGCCAGCGCGATCACCGAAGCGGCGTGCAGAAAGCCGTTGGTGGCCATCAGCTCCGGGCGTACCGAGACGCGCGCCTCCAGGATGCCGTCCTCCACCCGCAGCACTTCCATGCCCACCAGGCCGGGCAGAAATCCCGGGCTGCGCGCGTTGAGCACCGCCGCCGTCACATCCGGGCGCCAGTAGGCCTTGTCGTTGTGCGGCTTGGCGGTCATCGCGCCGGCGGCGTCACCCGGCCCGCTCCCGGACCCAGTCCACCACGGTACCCAGCGCCGCGGGAAGCTTTGCCGGATCGGTGCCGCCCGCCTGCGCCAGGTCCGGGCGGCCGCCGCCCTTGCCGCCCACCTGCCGGGCGACGAAGTTCACCAGCTCGCCGGCCTTCACCTTGCCGGTGAGGTCGCTCGTCACGCCGGCCACCAGCGTCACCTTGCCGCCTTCCACGGACCCCAGCACCACCACTGCGCTCTTGAGCTTGTCCTTGAGCCTGTCCATCGCCTCGCGCAGCGCCGGCGCGCCGGCGCCGTCGATGCTGGCGGCCAGCACCTTGGCGCCGCCCACGTCCACCGCCCGGCCGGCCAGGTCGTCGCTTTGCCCGGTGGCGAGCTTGGACCTGAACCGCGCCAGTTCCTTCTCCAGCTGCTTCACGCTGTCGACGATCTGCGAGAGCTTCTGCGGCACGTCCTGAGGCGAGGTCTTGAGCTGGCCGGCGATGGCCTCCAGCTGCGCCTGCTGCTGCTGCACGTATTCCAGCGCCGCCTCCGCCGTCACCGCCTCGACGCGCCGGATGCCGGCCGCGACGCCGCCCTCGAACACGATCTTGAAGAAGCCGATGTCGCCGGTGCGCTTGACGTGAGTGCCGCCGCACAGCTCGGTGGAAAAATCGCCCATGGTGAGCACGCGCACTTCGTCGCCGTACTTCTCGCCGAACAGCGCCATGGCGCCGGCCTTGACGGCTTCGTCGTACTTCATGATGCGCGCCGACACCTCCACGTTGCGGCGGATCTCCCGGTTCACCAGGTTCTCCACCTGGCGGATCTCCTCGGGGGTCATGGGCGCGTGATGGGAGAAATCGAAGCGCGTGCGGTAGGCATCCACCAGCGAGCCCTTCTGCTGCACGTGGGCGCCCAGCACCTGCCGCAGCGCCGCGTGCATGAGGTGGGTAGCCGAGTGGTTCCAAGCCGTGCGCGCGCGCGCCCACGGATCCACCGCCGCCATCACCTGGTCGCCCACCTTCAGGCGCCCGGTCTTGAGCGTGCCCTTGTGGCCGAAGACCTCGGCCTGGATCTTCTGCGTGTCCTCGACGGCAAAGGTGCCCGACACCCCGGCCAGCTCGCCGCGGTCACCCACCTGGCCGCCGGACTCGGCGTAGAACGGGGTGCGGTCCAGCACCACCACGCCATGGTCGCCCGACGCGAGCTCATCCACCTGCGCGCCCTCGCGGTACAGCGCCACCACGGTGGCCTCCAGGTTCAGGGTGTCGTAGCCGTGGAATTCGGTGGCGCCGCCGCGATACTCCACGCCGGCCGACATCTGGAAGCGCGACGCGGCGCGCGCGCGCTCCCGCTGGCGCTGCATGGCCGCCTCGAAACCGGCGTAGTCCACCAGCACGTTGCGCTCGCGCGCGATGTCGGCGGTCAGGTCCACCGGGAAGCCGTAGGTGTCGTAGAGCTGGAACACGGTTTCCCCGTCTAGCATCTTGTCCTCGCGCGTGAGCGCCACGTCCAGCACCTTCATGCCGTGGTCCAGGGTCTCGGCGAAGCGTTCCTCCTCCTGCCTGAGCACCGCCGCCACGCGCTCCTGCGCCGCGACGAGTTCAGGGTAGGCGTCGCCCATCGCCTTGGCCAGGTCCGCCACCAGCCGGTGGAAAAACGGCCGCGTCTGGCCCAGCTTGTAGCCGTGGCGGATGGCGCGGCGGATGATCCGGCGCAGCACGTAGCCGCGGCCCTCGTTGCCGGGAATCACGCCGTCGGCGATGAGAAACGCGCAGGCGCGGATGTGGTCCGCGATCACCTTGAGCGAATTGCTCGCCAGGTTCCGGGTGTTGGTTTCGCGCGCGGCAGCCTTGATCAGGTCCTGGAACAGGTCGATCTCGTAGTTGGAGTGCACGCCCTGCAGCACCGCGGCGATGCGCTCCAGGCCCATGCCGGTGTCGACGCTGGGCTTGGGCAGCGGGTACAGGACGCCCTTGTCGTCACGGTTGAACTGCATGAACACCAGGTTCCAGATCTCGATGTAGCGGTCGCCGTCCGCCTCCGGGCTGCCCGGCGGGCCGCCGGGGATGCCGGGACCGTGGTCGTAGAAGATCTCGGAGCACGGCCCGCACGGCCCGGTGTCGCCCATGGCCCAGAAGTTGTCGCTCTGGTACTTGGGTCCGCCGGGCTTGTCGCCGATGCGGGAGATGCGCTCCAGCGGGATGCCGATGTCCTTGACCCAGATATCGTAGGCCTCGTCGTCGTCCTGGTACACCGTGATCCAGGTCTTCTCCGGCGGGATCCCGAACCGGTTGATCAGCAGGTCCCAGGCGTAACGGATGGCGTCGCGCTTGAAGTAGTCGCCGAAGCTGAAATTGCCCAGCATCTCGAAGAACGTGTGGTGGCGTGCGGTGTAGCCGACGTTCTCCAGGTCGTTGTGCTTGCCGCCGGCGCGCACGCAGCGCTGGGAGGTGGTGGCGCGCAGGTAGGGGCGCCGGTCCTGGCCCAGGAACACGTCCTTGAACTGCACCATGCCGGCGTTGGTGAACAGCAGCGTGGGGTCGTTGCCGGGCACCAGCGGGCTGGAGGGCACGATGGTGTGGCCCTGGGATTCAAAGTACTCGAGAAACCTGCGCCGTATGTCGCTGCTTTTCATCTTGCCCTAGTCCATGGGAGCGTCGTCGGCCCCGTTCAAAACCGCCCGTATCGCCTCCGCCCCGAACCCCCGCGACTGCAGGAAGCGCGCCTGCTTCGCGCGCTCCTCGCGGGTCGCCGGAGCGCGCCCGAATCGCTTGCGCCACACTTCGCGGCAGGCGCTGGTCTCCGATGCCCGCGCCTCGGCCAGCGCCGTCTCCGCCACCTCGCCGGAGACGCCCTTGGCCTTCAGCTCGTGGGCGATCTTCAGGGTCCCGAAGCGGCCGCGCCGCGCGGTGACCCGCTGCTCGGCGAAGCGCTTGTCCGAGAGCCAGCCGCGGCGCTCGAACTCGTCCAGCAGCGCATCGACGTCGTCATCCGGATCGGCAGCCGCCAACAGCTTGGACCGCAGCTCCGCCCGGCTGTGTTCCCGGCGCGCCAGGAGCCGCAGCGCCCGGTCCCGCAGCGAGCCGCCCACCGGACCCGCCCTCGCCTCAGGCGGTGGCCGCCTCCGGCTCCACCGCGGCGCCGCCCTTCACCCCGGCCGCTTCGCGGATCCGGGCCTCGATCTCCGCCGCGACGTCCGGGTGCTCCTTGAGATACTCGCGGCAGTTGTCCTTGCCCTGGCCGATCTTCTCGCCGTTGTACGCGTACCAGGCGCCGGATTTCTCGATCACGCGGAAATTGACGCCGAGGTCGATGATCTCGCCCTGGCGCGAGATGCCCTCGCCGTAGAGGATGTCGAACTCGGCCTGCTTGAACGGCGGCGCCACCTTGTTCTTCACCACCTTGGCGCGGGTCTCGTTGCCGATGATCTCGTCGCCCTTCTTGATCGAACCGGTGCGGCGGATGTCGATGCGCACCGAGGCGTAGAACTTGAGCGCGTTGCCGCCGGTGGTGGTCTCCGGGTTGCCGAACATCACGCCGATCTTCATGCGGATCTGGTTGATGAAGATCACCAGCGTGTTGGAGCGCTTGATGTTGGCGGTCAGCTTGCGCAGCGCCTGGGACATGAGCCGCGCCTGCAGGCCCATCTGCGGCTCGCCCATCTCGCCTTCCAGCTCGGCCCGCGGCGTGAGCGCCGCCACCGAGTCGATCACCACCACGTCCACCGACCCCGAGCGCACCAGCATGTCGGCGATTTCCAGCGCCTGCTCGCCGGAATCCGGCTGGGAGATCAGCAGGTCGGAGACGTTCACGCCCAGCTTCTGGGCGTACTGCGGGTCCATGGCGTGCTCGGCGTCGACGAACGCGGCGTTGCCCCCCAGCTTCTGGGCCTCGGCGATCACCTGCAACGCCAGCGTGGTCTTGCCGGACGATTCCGGACCGTAGATCTCGACGATGCGTCCCCGCGGCAGGCCGCCCACCCCGAGCGCAATGTCCAGGCTCAGCGAGCCGGTGGACACCACCTGGATGTCCTTGGCCACGTCGGCCTCGCCCATGCGCATGATGGAGCCCTTGCCGAACTGCTTTTCGATCTGCGACAGCGCGGCTGCCAGCGCCTTGGCTTTGTTGTCGTCCATAGGGGTCGATCCTTCGAATTAAGTGGATGCCTGGAAACTGGAAATTATGTCATATCGAGGGGGGCGCGTCAGGGCGCCCCGGGGCCACAACGCTGTCGCGGGCTCCGCCGTTGACCCGCGGCCCGCCCGGATCAGGGCAGGGAGCGGTCCCCGGGACCCAGCGGCCGCTGCATCAGCACCGAATCGATCCAGCGGCCGAACTTGAATCCCACCGCCCGCAGCACGCCGGCGGTCTCGAAACCCAGTGCGCGATGCAGCGCGATGGAGGGCTCGTTGGCGCTGTCGCCGATGACCGCCACCAGGTACGGCAACCCCAGCGCGAGCACGGCGTCGCGCCGGCGCGCCACTTCCAGGGCGTCCGGCGGCACCTCCTCGAAAGACGCCGGCCCGTGCAGAACGAAATGCGCGTAGATCGCCTGGATCACCGCAATGTCGGCGGGCGTGGCGTCGCGCACCGACACCGCGGCGCCGCCGGTCCCCGCGCTCACGCACCCTCCCCGGCGATGCGCAGCACGCCTTCCAGCGCCACCGCCACCGATTGCCGCCGCACCGCCTCCCGGTCACCCGGGATATGGCGCGTTTCGCTGCGCGTGCCCGCCGGCCACGCCCACGCGAAGCACACCATGCCCACCGGCTTGGCCGGCGTACCGCCCGTGGGCCCCGCCACGCCGCTCACGGCGACCGCCACCTGGGCCCGGCTGCGCGCGAGGGCGCCGGCCGCCATCTCGGCCACCGTCGCCTCGGAAACGGCCCCGGCGCGCGCCAGGGTCGCTTCGCGCACGCCCAGCATTTCCTGCTTGGCGGCGTTGGAATAGGTCACGAAGCCGCGCTCGAACCATTCCGAGCTGCCGGACACCGAGGTGGCCGCCTGCGCGATCCAGCCGCCGGTGCAGGACTCGGCGGTCGCGAGCAGCCAGCCCCGCGCCCTGAGCGCCTCGCCGACTTTCGCCGCCAATACGCCGAGGGCCCCGTCGTCCATGCTCATCCGAACAGGAAGCGCCACACCGCCAGGCACAGCAGGGCGTAGAAGGCGGCGATCAGATCGTCGGCCATCACTCCGAAACCGTTCCTGAAGCGGCGCTCGAAGCGCCGGATCGGCGGCGGCTTGGCGATGTCGAAGCCGCGGAACAGCACGAAGGCGAACGCCTGCCACAGCGGATCCCGTGGCGTGACGATCAGCACCAGCAGGAACGCGGTGATCTCGTCCCACACCATGCCACCGTGGTCGTGCGCGCCCAGCAGGCGCCCGGTACGCTCGCACGCCCACACGCCGACGGCGAACATGGCCGCCGCCAGCGCCAGCAGCGCCGCGTCGCCGAGCCGCGGCGCCAGCAGGTGAAACAGCGGCAGCGCCGCCAGCGTGCCCACGGTCCCCGGCGCCACCGGCGACTTGCCGAGGCCGAAGCCGAAGGCGATCAGCGGCGCCGGCGAGCCGAAGACCAGTCCCCAGGTGGGCCGCCGGGAGGCGTCAGCCGAAGTGGTCAAAGCCCGCTTTCTGCAGTTGCAGCGGCCGTCCGCCGCCGTCCAGCACCGTGAGCCCGGCGCCGCTTTCGATCGCGCCGATGCGGCTCACCGGCACGGAAAGCTCGCGCCCCAGGTCGTCGATCACCTCGCGCACACCGGGCGGCGCGGTGAAGCAGAGCTCGTAGTCGTCGCCCCCGGCGAGCACCCACGCCATCAACTCGGGCCGTGCGCCGCGCACGCGCAGGGCCTCGGAGAGCGGCAGGCGCGCCGCTTCGACGGTGGCGGCGACGCCCGAGCGTTTCAGGACGTGGCCCAGATCGGCGGCGAGCCCGTCGGAGACGTCGATGGCGCTGTGGGCGATGCCGCGCAATGCGATGCCGAGGGCGACGCGCGGCTGGGGCGTCTCCAGCCGTGGCATCAGCGCCGCCGCCTCGTGGGGCAGAAGCTCGACGCGCTGCTGCAGATTGGCGAGCGCCAGCGCCGCATCGCCCAGCGTGCCGGAAACCCAGACGTCATCGCCGGCCTTGGCGCCGTCGCGCCGCAGCGCCGCGCCGGCCGGCACCTCGCCCATCACCGTCACGCACAGGTTGAGCGGGCCGTGGGTGGTGTCGCCCCCCACCAGTTCGACGCCGTGCTGCGCGGCGAGCGCCGCGAAGCCGCGCGCGAACGCGGCCAGCCAGTCCTCGTCCGCTTCCGGCAGCGCGAGGGCCAGCAGCGCCCAGCGCGGCTGCGCGCCCATCGCCGCCAGGTCGGAGAGATTCACCGCGAGCGCCTTGTGGCCCAGCCGCTCGGGGTCGGTGTCGAGCGGAAAATGCCGGCCCGCCACCAGCATGTCGGTGGCCACGGCGAGATCCATGCCGTGGCCGGCGCGCACCAGCGCCGCGTCGTCGCCGACGCCCAGCACCGCGCCCGGCGACGGCAAGGTGAAATACCGCTCGATGATTTCGAATTCCGATGCCATGGGAAACCCGCGCAACGAGCGGGAAATTGTACCGGGAACGCCGGGACTGCGCGGCCACCGCCACGCCCGCCGGTAATGGTCGCAACTTTCCCGCCGCCGGGATTACATGAATTTGCATTTGTCGAGCGGCGCGCGGCTTCGCAGACTTCCGGAGTCGTCTATATTGAAATCGTCTGCGTTCCGAGATTCCTCGCCGATGCGCGCAAAGCCCGTTCTGCTCCTGGTTGCCGGCGCACTCGCGGCCCCGCTGCCCGCGGCGGCCGACGGCGTACGCGGATTTCTCCAACTCACGCCGGGCTATCAGGGCCGGGCCGACCTCGACGACGGGGGCCATTTCGCCACCCCGGGAGTCCTGACGAAGCTCGGCGCGACCTCGGGCCTGACGCCCGGAATGCGCGGGAGCCTGGCGCTTAACTACGACCAATTCGACTACCGTTACCGCAACCGCGCCGTGTTCGGTCCCGTCGCACCCTGGGACCAGGTCATGCGCGCGGGTCTTTCCGCACCCATCGCCTACCAGGGCGCGGATGGCTGGAGCGTCCAGGCGGTGCCTTCCTTCGATTATTTTCGCGAAGACGGGGCCTCCTGGGACGACTCCCTTTCCTACGGCGCGCTGCTGGCGGTGTCCAAGCAGTTCACCGAGAAGCGCCGCGTCGGTTTGGGATTTGGCGTCTACGACGCCCTGGAGCGGACGCGGGCGTTTCCATACATCGTCGTGGACTGGGAATTCAACGAGCGCTGGCGCCTGACCAATCCGCTGGCGGCCGGCCCCACCGGGCCGGCCGGCCTGGAACTGCGTTACCGCTTCGACAACGAATGGGAAATGGGCGCCGGCGGCGCCTACCGCAGCTATCGTTTCCGCCTCGACGACGCGGGCCTCGGACCCGGCGGCATCGGCGAGGAGCGCGGCATCGCGGCTTTCGTTCACTTGGGGCGCGATTTCGGCCCGCGCTTCAGCGTGGATCTCTACGCCGGCGCGATGCTGGACGGCGAATTGCGGCTCGACAACGGCGCCGGCGACGAGCTGCTGCGCACCAAGTACGATCCGGCGCCCCTGATGGGCGTCACCTTCACGGGCCGATTCTAGCCCGCACCGGTCGCTTCGGAGGCCGCATCCTCCGGCGGCCGGGCCCTGCGAGAACCGCAACTCCGTCCGCCATTTCCGGCCCGACGTGCTACAAAGGAAACAGAAGCCAGGCCCCGCGCGGGCGGCGGATCCGGCCGTTGCGCCGCATGCGCAGTTCACCTGGGGGCCGCGATGACGCTCAACGAAAGGCAGCTGGCGCTGTGCGAGGCAAGCCACTGGGACTTCTCCGGCCTGCGCGCGCTGTTCCTGAACTGCACGCTGAAGCGCTCGCCGGAACGGTCCCATACCGAGGGCCTGATGACCGTGTCCCGGGCCATCATGGAGAAGAACGGGGTGGCGACGGAGACGCTGCGGCCGGTGGACTTCACCATCGCCCCGGGCGTCTATCCGGACATGACCGATCACGGCTGGGAAACCGACGACTGGCCGGTGGTCTACGAAAAGGTCCGTGCCGCCGACATCCTGGTGATCGGCTCGCCGATCTGGCTCGGCGACAAGTCCTCGGTCTGCAGCCGGGTGCTGGAGCGCCTTTACTCCACCTCCGCGGATCTCAACGACCAGGGCCAGTACGCCTATTACGGCCGCGTCGGCGGCTGCATCATCACCGGCAACGAGGACGGCATCAAGCACTGCGCGATGAACATCCTCTACTCGCTGCAGCATCTGGGCTACGTCATACCGCCCCAGGCCGACGCCGGCTGGATCGGCGAGGCCGGGCCGGGGCCGTCCTACCTCGACCCGGGCTCGGGCGGCCCGGAGAACGATTTCACCCAGCGCAACACCACGTTCATGACCTGGAATCTCCTGCACCTGGCGCACATGGTGCGCGGCGCGGGCGGCATCCCGGCCCACGGCAACCAGCGCTCGCAGTGGGACGCCGGCTGCCGCTTCGATCACCCCAACCCGGAATACCGCTGAGCGCGGCCCGCGCCGCGCGGCGTTCCCCAATGCAGGAGCGGCACGCGATCAAGTCGATCCTGGCCTTCATCTGGTGCGAGCGCTTCGGCGTGCTGATCTCGCCGGCCCGGCTCGAGTTTCCCTGACACCGACCCCGGCCGGGGCGGTTTCGGCGCGGCCCGGCAGGGACGTCACTTCGCCTTGCGGACCAGCGCGGCGATATCCGTGTATCCCGCCATTTCCGCCGCCGCTTCGGCGGTCCAGCCGTCCTTCGCCACCAGCTCCGTGCGCGCGCCCGCGGCCAGCAGCGCGGCCGCCACGACGCGGGACGGGCGTCTCATCGACGTGTCACTCGGCGCGCTTGTTGACCGCGGCGCGGTTGCCCCAACGCGCCAGGTCGTCCACCTCGACGCCGACCCAGTAAACCCGGCCGACACTGTCCTCGTCCCAGCCCCCCACCACCTGCTGTCCCGCGCCCAGGATGATGTTGCCGGCGTAGGACCTCGCCTCGGCGGCGCTGCGGAACACATGCCAGTGCACCACCCGCTCCGCGCCGCCGGACGACGGCAGCGGGCGCCTTACCTGCAGAACATCCTCGATCGTCATCTTTGTCCTCCGGCATCCGCGCCGACGTGCAGCGGCTGCACCCTCAAAGGTACCTCAGAGCTCGTTGTTGAGGGCGATGCCGAACCCCACCGTGGTCTGGTTCCAGTTGTAGTCGATCAGGCTCTCGCCGTAGCCGGAGAACACCTGCAGATACCCGCGCAGCGGGCCCAACAGACGCGGCGTGGTCCAGGTGAACTCTCCGGCCCCCTTGCCGGTGCTGACGTTGCCGCGTCCCTTGAGGACGAAGCTGTGGTCGCGCCAGCGGTAAAACGCAGTGAGTTGTCCGTAACCGAGAAAATCGGTGATGTCGGGATTGTCGTCCTTGCTGTCCGACTCCGGAATGCGATACCAGGCGCGCGCCAGCAAGACGAAATTGTCCCGCTCGACGCCGGCCTCGACGAACAGCCGGTCCCAGCTGCGCGAGATGGGATCGGCGCGGCCGTTGGACTGATGCGTGTACCCGGCGCTGAGCAGGCGCCAGCGAAAATCGCCCGGATCGACGTCGGGCCGGTAGGTGAGAAACAGCTCGGGCGTGTAGTTGGTTTCCCGGAACGGCCGGGAAATCGCCCCGCTGTAGACCTGCCACTGGTTCTGCTGGGTGTAGGCAGCCCACACGCCCCAGCGGCGATCGTCAGTGGTCCAGAGCCGCGCCTTGAAACTGATCTGGAACTTTGCCTCGGTGGAATCCAGATTCTGGTCTGGCGTGCCGGCGGCGTCGAAGAGCGGCGAGAACGGCTGGTTGTTGACGTTGTCGGAGTGGCGCGCAACCAGGATGTAATTGGGGCGGTACAGGCTGATGACATTGCGGTCCGAACCCGCGTCGAAGCCCCAGGCCGCGTCGATCAGCGACGGCCGCCCGGCCCTGGCGCCGGCGGATGCGACGGCGGGCTTCTCCGCCCCCGGCGCCTCGACCGGAACCACGCTGGTGGCCGCGGGCGCTTCCTCGGGTTTCGCCGCCGGCGCGCGGCCGCTGACCCGGTCGTAGCACGCGAGCCGCTCGCCATCGCTGGCGATCGCCGCGCACTCGGCGAGCGAGGGCGGGGCGGCCTGGGCGCGGCCGACGCCCGCCGCGGCGAGAGCGGCGGCAACCGCCGCCGGCAGTGCCCAGAAAAACGAATTGCCGATCACCGGAGGTTCCTCCCGTGGATTGAACGAGCCCGGCCCTCCTCGCCTGCGGTTTCGACGCGTCCGCGGCGGAGCGGTGTCAATGGCGGTGGAGAACGCGAAAGGATTCGCTGCGCGGAGATTACGCCGGCGGTTCCGACCCTCCGAATGGTACTTGAATCCGCGGTGGGCGCCCATGGATCGGACGTCTTCCGATTCGTGAACGCACGCCTGCGCCGCGGGTCCGGCCGGCAGACGTCGCTCCGCTCAGTCCGCGGCCACGGCGGCGCTCAGGCAACCCACTCCGATACCGGCGCGCGGGCCTCCTCCAGCGGCTGGCACACCACGTCCACCAGCGTCGGCGCCGGGTACGCCGTCGCCTCGCGCAGCGCCGCCCCCAGGGCGCGCGGATCCTCGACGCGCCACGATTTGATGCCGTACGCCGACGCCACCGCGGCGTGGTCGGTGCTCCCGAAATCCGCCGAGTAATAGCGCGCACCGTAGCCCGACTTCTGCCCGGCCTTGATCCAGCCGTAGGCGTCGTTGGCCACGACGACGAACGTGATGGGCAGCCGGTGACGCAGCGCGGTTTCCAGCTCGCCGACGGTGAAGCCGAAGCTGCCGTCCCCCATCACCGCCACCACTTTCGCCGCCGGCCGCGCGAACTGCGCGCCGATCGCCGCGGAAAGCGCGTAGCCCACCACGTTCGCGTCGGCGCGGTAGCTGGCGCCGATCACCGTCGGATCGACGTCGACGTGCAATCGAACCCTGCCCGCTGATGGTGGTGGCCACCGGCGCGCCCAGCGCTTCGGCCAGTCGCGCGAGTTCGGACTCCGCGCCGGAAATGATCACGCCGCCGCCCACGATCACGAGGGGGTTCGCCGCTTCGGCCAGCAGGCGCGCCGACCGCTCCACCAGCGCCGGATCGGGCGCGACGCGCCGCGACGGAAAAACGCCGAGCGTCGCGTCGGCCCAGACGTCGTCCGCGTCCACGGCGCCGTTCTGCACGTCGAACGGCACGCACACGTGGGCGGCGCCGGGGCGGCCGGTGGTCATGTGGGTGAACGCAGCGCGCAGCACCCGCGGCACGTCGGCGGCGCGGTCCAGCACCGCGTTCCACTTGGTGAGCGGCCGCATCAGGCCGCGCTGGTCCAGCTCGGTGAGGGCGTAGCGCCCGCGTGATGACACCGACACGTCGGTGTTGACGGCCAGCACCGGGATCGACGATTCGTTGGCCTCGGCGAGGCCCGGCAGGATGTAGGTGGCGCCGCCGCCGCTGGGCCCCTCGCACACGCCCACCCGGCCGCTCACGCGCGCGTAGGCATCGGCCATATAGGCGGCGGAGCGCTCGTCGCGCGCCAGCACGTGGCGCATGCCGTGGTCGAGGCGCGCCAGGGCGTCATAGAACGGCAGCGACGTGTCGCCGCACAGGCCGAAAATCACCTCCACGCCGTGACGCTCGAGCATGCGCACCGCGGCCTCGGCGCCGGTGACGGTGGTGATGCGGCCCTCGCCGGTTTGATCCATCGAAGTTCCTCGGTGAGAAATCCTGAATGCCGGCACGGTGCGTGCCGCAGGCGGCGCCGTCCCGACTTGCGGCATCGATCCGGCGCCCGTGCCGGGCGAGCGCCCTCGCGGACCGCGGCGACGCCGCGGCCCCCTTGCCGTCTCCAGCATAACCCATCGCCGCGGCCGTGCGGTGGCCGGCGGGGGCCTCGGCGTTGACACGTGGCGCGCCGCGACCGACCATGCCGGGTCCCGAAAGGCACCGCCTTGCAGGGGTCGCCTCACGAAACGGAAAAAATCGTACGCTAAGACCCGTTGAACGGTCGTAGCGGCCGGAATTTGCCGCGTTCGACCTGTTTGTGCTGCCGCCAGATGTAATCGCCGGTCAGATTGATGTGCCCCCAACCGAGCGGCGAGAGGTGCGGCAGCAGCTTGTCGCTTACCTCTTGGCCGTGCTCGCACAGCGCTCCGGTGCTGCGCTCCAGATAGACGGTGTTCCACAGCACGATGGCGGCCACTACCAGATTGAGGCCACTGGCGCGGTAGCGCTGGTTCTCGAAGCTGCGGTCGCGCAGTTCCCCCAGCCGATTGAAGAAGACGGCGCGGGCCAGCGCGTTCTTCGCCTCCCCCTTGTTCAAGCCGATCTGCACGCGGCGGCGCAGCTCGACGTTTTGCAGCCAGTCGAGCGTGAACAGCGTGCGCTCGATGCGGCCCAGCTCGCGTAGCGCGACGGCGAGGCCGTTCTGACGCGGATAGCTGCCAAGTTTCCTCAGCATCAGCGAGGCCGTCACCGTGCCTTGCCGGATCGACGCCGCCAGGCGGAGGATTTCATCCCAATGGGCGCGGATGTGCTTGACGTTGAGGCTGCCGCCGATCAGGCCGGCGAGCGTCGGGTAGCGCTTGGCGTCGCCGTGGATGTACAGGCGCTTGTCGGCCAAGTCGCGGATGCGCGGCGCGAACCGGAAACCGAGCAGGTGCATCAGGGCGAAGACGTGATCGGTGAAGCCCGCCGTGTCGGTGTAGTGCTCCTCGATGCGCAAATCGGATTCGTGGTAGAGCAGGCCGTCCAGGACATGGGTCGCGTCACGCACCGTGGCGTTGATGACCTTGGTGTGGAAGGGTGCGTACTGGTCGGAGATGTGGGTGTAGAACTGCACGCCCGGTTCCGACCCATACTTCGGATTCACTTGGCCGGCGAATTGCCCCCGACCACCGGCCTTGAAGTTCTGGCCATCCGACGATGAAGTGGTGCCGTCGCCCCACCAAGCGGCAAAGGGCTGTCGGAATTGCGCATTGACCAGCTCGGCCAGCGCCGCCGAATAGGTTTCGTCGCGGATGTGCCATGCCTGCAACCACGAGAGCTTGGCGTAGGTCGTGCCGGGGCAGGACTCGGCCATCTTGGTCAGCCCGAGATTGATCGCGTCGGCGAGGATTGCCGTCAGCAGCAGGCTCTTGTCTTCGGCGGCTTCACCGCCCTTGAGGTGGGTGAAGTGGCGGGTGAAGCCGGTCCAGCCGTCCACCTCCAGCAGCAGCTCGGTGATCTTCAGGTGCGGCAGCAGTGCATACGCCTGCCGCATCAAGGCGTCGGCCGCCTCCGGTACGGCGTTGTCGAGCGGCGTGATCTTGAGGCCGGCGTCGGTGACGGAAGCCTCGGGCAGGGCATTCTGGGCCGCCAGCCGTTCCACCGTGGCCAGTTCCGCTTCCAGCGCGGCTAAACGCGCTTCCAGGAAGCGCCCGCAGTCGGCGTCTATGGCCAGACCCAGCTCCTGGTGCTCGCGCTGCGCCGCAAAGCGCGGCGGCGGCAACAGATATTCCTCGAAGTCCTTGAACTGGCGCGAGCCCTGCACCCAGATGTCGCCGGAGCGCAGTGCATTCTTCAATTCCGAAAGCACGCACAACTCGTAGAACCGGCGGTCCAGACCGTCCGGCGTGCGCACCAGGTTTTCCCAGCGCTTGCGCACGAAGGACGTAGGCGCGTCGTCGGGCACCTTGCGCGCCTGACGCTCGTTCATGCCCTTGAGCACCTCGACGCCGGCCAGCACGTCGCGCGCCGCCGGCGCGGCCTTCAGGCTGAGCGCTTCCGGCAGTGCCGGCGTGTAGCGCCGAAGCTGGCTGAAGCCATCGCCGACCAGCGACAGGTAGTCGAAGTCCTCCGGCTGGGCCAGCTTCTCGGCTTCGGTGACGCTCTCGCTGAACACTTCCCACGGCAGGATCGCCTCGATGGCGGCGAACGGGTCGCCGCCCGTCTGCTTGGCCTCCAGCAAGGCCCGGCCGATGCGCGAGTACAGACGCACCTTGTCATTGATCGCCTTGCCGGCCTGCTGGAAGCGCTCGGCATGATTGCGCTTGGCGCGGTTGAACAGCGTGCCGAGGATGCGGTCGTGCAGGTCGATGATTTCGTCAATCAGGGTGGCGCGGGTATCGAGCATGAGAACGACCAGGGTCGCGTAGCGCCGATTGGCTTCCAGGTCGCGCAGGTGCTGGGCCGTCATCTGCCCGCCTTCGCGCGCGAGCTTCAAGAGCCGGTTCTGATGCACCAGCCCTTCCAGTCCGCCCGGCAATCCCAGATCGCGGACTGCTTTCAGGCGCTCGATATGTGCCAGGACATGCTTGGCATTGGGCGGGCCGGGCGGTTGCCGCAGCCAGGCGAGCCCGCTCGCCTTCGTGCCCTCTCGTATCGCCAGCACACCATCCAGGGCGCGGCGATGGTGATCCGACAGCGGCGCGGTCAATGCCTCGTAGACCTGGCGCGTCCCGCGCGTGAGCGCTTCGGAACAGATGCGTTCGATCACCTCGACGGACGGCATGACGAGGCGCTGCTGCCGCACGGACTCCACCACGCCCGCCGCCAATGCGATGCCTCGGTCGGTCTGCTGGGCCAGCTCGGCCAGTTGGTGGACGAAGCGCCGGTAGTGGGCGACGCCGAAGGGCGTCAGATTGAGCCACGCTTGCAGTTCCGTCAGGTGTTCGCGGCGCGTCTCCGCCCGCTGGGCGTACTGCGGCCAGATGGCCGGATCGAGGCGCAGTTGCCGCGCCACCAGCGTCAACAAAGCCGCCGGTGGCTCGGCGTCGGTGGGCAGGGCAAAGCCGGGGTAGCGCAGGTAACACAATTGCACGGCGAAGCCGAGGCGGTTCTGGCTGCCGCGGCGCTGCCGGATCGCGGCCAGGTCGGGCTCCGTGAATGTGTAGTGGCGGATCAGTTCATCGTCGGTGGTCGGGAAGGCGAACAGCGAGGCGCGCTCGGCAGGCGTCAGCACACTGCGGCGGGGCATGGTCAGTCTTTCTTGTGGACGTATTGGTCATGGCTGCTGCCGCATAGCTTGACGAGCTTCGCGTCCTGCTCGCCAGGGCCGCCGCCCTGCTTTCCTCCGTGGCGGACTATGGCAACACGAGGTCCAGCGATTTCTCAATCGGCGGATAGCAGACGCCTACCTTCTCGTTGCAGCCTTGGTAGGTGGCGAGCAAGGTGAATTTCTTGGTCGAGGCGTTGCGCTCCAGCGCGATCTCTGCCTGGATGGGCTTCCTGTAGATTTCCATCGTGCCGAAGAACGGATCGTTCTTGCTTTCGCCGGCGGGCAGTCTGATGTCCTTGATGAGCGCGCCGCCCGGCGCTTTCACCGCGAAGCGCAGCTTGTTCTTGTAGAGGTAGTAATTCTTCGCCGGCACGAGATCGGCGACCAGCGTCTGCGTACCCTTGAACGCCACCTTGAACTTGAAGGCCTCGTCGGGCGGCAGGAGGTCGCCGCCAGGGCCGGCCGGGGCTTGCGCAAAGCCGGACTGTGCCAAGCCGAGGTTGAGCAGGACGGGAAGGAAATATTTCAGAAGGTGCTTGGCCATCGGGGCTCCAATGAGTTGCAAATGCATGAGTGTCGGGCGGCTTGGGTCAGGGTCTCGCTGCCTCCACGGATTCGAGGAAGGCGCGCAGCTTGTCGAAGTTGATGATGCCCACCGTCTTCGATACGCGCTTGCCCGACCGGTCGATGAGGAAGGTCGTGGGCGTCGCGCCGACCTGACCGAACTCATGGGCCAGCCCGCCGTCCTGGTCGAAGACGACGGGGAATGGGAGCCCTTGCTTCGCGGCGTACTCCCTGACCTGCCGCGGATCGTCGTAGGGCATGGCGACGGCAATGACCTCGAAGCCCCGTTCCCGGTATTGTCGGTAGGCTGCCACCAGGTCCGGCATCTCGGCCATGCAGATGCCGCAGCTTGTCGCCCAGAAGTTGACCAGCACGATCTTGCCGCGCAGATCGGCGAGATTGATCCGCTGGCCGGTGAGGGTGGTGAACGCTACGGAAGGCGTGGCCGGCTTCGAGATGAAGCCGTAGCCGGCGGTGGCGAGTGCGATCAACACCACGGCCGCCGTGATGGCCCGACCGAGCCGTTTAGCCGCCATGGATCTGATCACCGGAAATCCGCCCATCCTTCACGCGCACCATCCGTTGGGCGTGATTCGCTACCGCCGGGTTGTGGGTCACCATCACGATGGTCTTGCCCTCCGCGTGCAGCCGCTTCAGCAATGCCAGGAGCTCGGCCTCGGCCGCGGAGTCGAGATTGCCGGTGGGCTCGTCCATGAGCAGCGTCTTCGGGTCGTTCGCCAGCGCCCGGGCCACGGCCACCCGCTGCTGCTGGCCGCCGGAGAGGGCACTTGGGAGCAGATCGGCCTTGCCGGCGAGTCCCACCGCATCGAGCAGATCGAGGGCGCGTTGCCGCCCTGCGTGGCTGGCCGTGCCACCGAACCAGAGGGCGAGCTGCACGTTTTCCAGCGCGGTCAGATGCGGCAGCAGATTGAAGAACTGGAACACAAAGCCGATTTCCCGCGCCCGGGCTTGCGCCAGTTCGTCGGGGCGAAGAGCGGTCAGCTCCGTGCCGTTCAAATGGATGCGGCCCTCAGTGGGACGGTCGAGGCCGCCCATGATTTGCAGCAACGTGCTCTTGCCGTGCCCGGACGGTCCCATGATGGCCACCCACTCGCCCCGCGCCACATCGAGGCAGACATCGGCGAGCGCCGTGGTCGCCGCCGCGTTTGATCCATAAATCTTGGTGACTTTCTCTAGGCGGATTTGCGCATCAGACATAGCGGATGGCCTCCATCGGGGAGAGCTTGGCAGCCCGATAGGCCGGGTAGAGGCCTGCCACCAGCGCGAGGCAGATGGAGAACCCGAGCGTCAGCGCGAGGGTGAAGCTGTCCACGGTCGGCACTGGCGCTTGGCGCAACGAGGCGGTAAAGGCGTTGTCGGTGAGGTAAGGCCCGAACAGATACGCGGCGAGCATGCCGATGAGGCCGCCTAGCACGCCGCCCAGCAGTCCGTACAGGCCCGATTCGAGCATAAAGGCGAGGAACAGGGTGCGCCGCGTGCCGCCGACCGCCTGCATGATGCCGATCTCCCGGCGCCGCTCGTACACCGCCGTCAGCAGGGTATTGACGATGCCGAAGGCAGCGGCGAACACGCCCACAGCCGCCACCGCCTGCATCGCATTGCCGACGGTGCCGACGATGGACAGGACCGAAGACAGCAACTGTTTATCAGTCACGACCGCCACATTGGCAACTTCCTGAATCCGCAGGCTCACCGCATCAACCTCTTCCAGGTCGGCGACCTGGACGGCGATGAACGACACTTTGCCCTCCACTTCGTAGACCTGCTGCACCACCGGCAGCGGGATGAAGGTGGCGATGTCGTCCTTGGTGCCGGCCTCGCGCAACACGCCGATTACGGGTATGGGTTGGCCGCGCACGGTGAACACGTCGCCCGGCTTGAGCCCGAACTGCTGGGCGATGGCCGCGCCGATCACCATGCCACGTTCGTCGGCGGCGTCGAAATACCGGCCCGTATCCAGGGACCATTTCTGCAGGGCGCGCATCTCTTCGGGCCAGATGCCGATCACCGGCACCGGCTGGTTGCGAAATGCCGTCTTGTTGTTGAGATAGGGTACCGCCGCCTTCACCCCCGGCACGCCGCGAATCTTGTCGAGTTCGGCCATGGGGATGGCCTCGGGGAGCTGCTCGCCGGTGAGCACAGAAATCTGTTCGTAGGCGCACCAGCCCTTGGGCGTCACCACCAGGTTGGCGCCGAGATCCTGCGCTTGCTTCCTGATTTCGCGGGTCACCCCTTGGCCGATGGTCATCAGGGCGACGAAGGCCGCCATGCCGATGGCCACCCCGGCAAGGGTGAACACGAAACGGCCCCGGCGGCGCAGCAGATTGCGCCAGACTAGCTTGTAAAGATTCATGGGCGCCTACTTGATCGAACCGAGGTTCTCGATGCTCTCAGCCTGCAGATAGGTCAGCTTCGCGTCCGCGACGACCTTTCCACGGATATTGAGCTCATCCCATGGCTTGGGCGTGGGTCCGCTGGTTTTTACCGGCAGGTAGAATTTGGCGCACGTGAGGTCCTGGCAAACACGCGCCTCGCGGGAGTCGATGAGGCCGATCAACGTGGAGTCTTTGGGCGAGGTCACGGCCATGACGCCTCGCACGAGGATCGTCCCCTGGTAGTTCTTCATGTCAGCGGCCAGCTCATCCACCTGGATGGCACCGGCGGGAAGTGCGCGGTAACTGCCGAGCAAGTCCGGCAACGGCTTGTTTCCGCCGGCCCACAACAGGCTGCCAACCGTCACCGTCAAGCCCAAGACAACGGCCCCGGCGACCAGCGCCCGGCGTCGGGGGGTTCGTTGCGTACTTTTGCTTGTCTTGTCCACATCGTTCTCCTTCACGCAAATCTGCCCCCGATCAGGAGCTCTAGGTTCATCCGGCGGTACATGCCGTCGCGCAACCGCAGTTCATACCGATCGGCGCGACGGCCTCTTCTTCGCCCGGCGCGCGATCCTGCACGTAATCGTCCCCCGTGCGCAGCGCCGCTTCGGCACGGGCCAGTTCCCGCCCCAGGTATGCGGCGTGGTCGAGCCGGCTCACCAGACCCTCGGCAATTACCGTGCTGTAGAGGGCAGTCGGCGTTGTCCCTTCGATCACCCGTGTCAGCACGCCAGTGTTGGCGTAGTGCTCCAGTACGAGACGTCGGCGCCGGCGATCTGGGTAGAGCACCAGGTAACCCGCCGGGTCGGAGACCAGGCGCGTCGGCTCCGCTGCTTGTTGCACGGGGACCGGTGCCGTGTCGGGGAACAATTCGTCTGCCGGTCCGGGATCATTCGCTACCGCCTGCGCCACCTGTTCGGCGATGGCCTCCAGGTCCGTCGTGCCGATGAGATCCACCACCTGGACCCGATGGCGGAAGGCTTCGACGTGTTCGCGGCTCACGTTCTTGATGACGGGGCGCTTGCCCTGGGCATGGCGAATGCGCCCGGCATCGTCCAGCCCCTCGCGCATCAGGCTGACCAGTGATTGGCCCGGCAGATGCCCGATGGCCTTCTTCGTGTCCTCGCCGCAGACGACGAGGAAGCGCACGTGCGGGTTGGGCAGTAGGTTGCGGATCAGGTGTTCGATGCCGAGGTTTTCGGTGTGCAGGCTGCCGACGATGGCCATGCCTGCGGGATGCGCCGCGGCGAGCCGCGGCACGAGTTCGTCCGAGTTGAGCGCGCACACCGCCACCGGTGCCTGGAACTGCAGCACCCGGTAGTCGCCGGGCAGCGGCGGCCAGCCTTCTCGCGCCGGCGGCTCCTCGGTGGCGCAGTGGCCGGCCTGCGCTAGCGCCGGGTCGATCTCCGCCGCCGCATTCGCCGCCACAGCCGGCCAGCAGACTTCGCATCCCAGGCAGTCATAGCGCCTGGGCTCGAAGAGGGCCTGTGCCCGCTCCAGCAGCCCGGGCTGCATCGCCTGCAGCGGTGCTGATCCCGCGAGGGCGCGGACGGTATCCTGGAAGCAGCCACAGCGGTGGCACTTCTTCGCGGCCATGGCGGCGCGGAGTTGGCCGCCCACCTGTTCCGACAGCAGCGACGTCGTCATCATCATTGCTGACCGCCGCATGGTTGGTCCGTGCAAACGCGCCTCTTGGCGCGAAAATCCCATATCGATGCGGCGGCCAGCATCGCAAAGCCCGTCAGCTGCAAGGGCTTCGAATAACTGCCGTAGAACACCCACGCCAACAGCATGGCGGAGACGATGCTCAGCAACAGGGGGCCGGAATGTCGATGTATGCGGTACGAGTACCCCATACCCGCCAACGCAAGAAGCAGCAGACCGCTGATCAGTTTCACGAGGAAACCTTCGTCGACTTCAACGCTGGCGCCGATCACGGAAAGCAGTGCCACTGCCGCCAGGGTGCCGTAGCAGCCGTCATTGCAAGCAGACCGGTGACCGACCCGATCCAGCCAAGACGTTTCTTGTCCGTGTCCACCGTTGTCATGCTCGCTCCCGTCGTTTAATGGTTTTCGCAATCGTCGAAATATTCCAAAAAAAAAGGGGCCTATCCCAAGCGCTCCTCCAGGAGGCAGAAGTCCCCCTTGAGCGCCTTCAGCAGCCCCTCGCTGTGCACCCGGTAATAGACCATCTTGCCGTCATTGCGCATGGCGAGCCAACCCTGGTCGCGCAGGAGCTTCAACTGGTGGGAGGTGGCGGCAACGGTGAGTTCCAGGACATGCGCCACGTCGCACACGCACAGTTCGCCTTGGACGAGCGCCAGGAGGATCTTCAGGCGCGTCGTGTTGCCGAGCAGCTTGTACAGCTCGGCCAGTTGCGGCAGCAGGTGTTCTTCCTTGGCAAGTTCGGCCTTGATGCGGGCCACCTTCTCTTGCTCGAAGCAGGTGACGTTGCATACCGGACTGACGATGACCTTCGCGGTGGGGTTCACTGAGCAGACCTCATTTAGACGATTTCGCAAATGATAAATTGACCGCATCAAAGGGTCAAGGTTTCCGGCGGTCGTGGGCGCCGCTGTCCCCAATTCCAGATTGATACCGTTTGTGGAACATAGACTATGATACGCGTTAAGTGACACATGCCAGGTTCGTCAGGGAATTCACTTCCGTGTGTCACATAATCAAACGTTTGGGTGACATCGTGTTAATCGGCTATATGCGGGTATCGAAGTCGGACGGCTCGCAAAGCGTGGACTTGCAGCGGGACGCGCTCATTGCTGCCGGCGTCAATCCGGCCCGCATCTACGAGGACCACGCCTCCGGGCGGCTCGATGCCCGGCCAGGGCTCACGGCGATGCTCAAGGCGTTGCGTGACGGGGACACCCTGGTGGTGTGGAAGCTGGATCGGCTCGGCCGGGATTTACGTCATCTCATCAACACCGTGCATGACCTGACGCAACGCGGCATCGGTTTCAAGGTACTCACCGGTCATGGCGCCTCCATCGACACCACAACACCGGCCGGTAAATTGGTGTTCGGTATTTTTGCAGCCTTGGCGGAATTCGAACGGGAACTGATCTCGGAGCGCACCAAGGCCGGACTGGCCTCCGCCCGGGCACGGGGCCGTAAAGGTGGCGCCCCGTTCAAAATGACGACGGCGAAAGTCCGGTTGGCGATGGCGGCCATGGGCCAGCCGGGAACAAAGGTCAGCGAGCTGTGCCGAGAACTCGGCGTAACCCGCCAGACCCTTTATCGCCACGTCGGCCCGGACGGTTCCCTGCGGGAGGATGGCCGCAAGCTACTGCAAGGCCGGCGCGAGTGATTCCCTTGGCTTTAGCGTACGATTTTTTCCGTTTCGTGAAGCGACCCCTTGCAGCCCGAACGACCGGACCTCGTCCCCACGCCCGCCGCGACGCCGGTGCCATCGCCGTCCTCCGGCAGCCAGTTCCGACTGCTGGGCAAACGCCGTTTTCGGACCGTTCTTCTCGACCCAGTTTCTCGGCGCGCTGTTCTTCATGGGCCTGCAGTCGGCCCTGTTCTCGCCGGCCAAGTACGCCCTCATTCCCCAGCACCTGCGCCCCGCCGAGCTGGTGGGCGGCAACGCGCCGGTGGAGACCGGCACCTCGCAGATCCTGCAGCAGCGCATCAGCGCGCTGCGCGGCGCGAACCCCTAGGCCGCCTTCGCCCCGAACTGCAGCTCCGCCAGGCGCGCGTAGAGCGGGCTCGAGCGCAGCAGCTCGGCGTGGGTGCCGACGCCGGCGACGCGGCCGCGGTCCAGCACCACGATGCGGTCGGCATTCTTCACCGTCGCCAGCCGGTGCGCGATCACCACCGAGGTGCGCCCCGCCATCAGCCGCTCCAGCGCGGCCTGCACCATGCGCTCGCTTTCCGAGTCCAGCGCGCTGGTGGCTTCGTCCAGGAGCAGGATCGGGCGGTCCGCGAGGATGGCGCGGGCGATGGCGATGCGCTGGCGCTGGCCGCCCGAAAGGCGCACGCCGCGCTCGCCCAGGTAGGTGTCGTAGCCCTGCGGCAGGCGCTCGATGAACTCGGTGGCGTAGGCGGCGTCGCAGGCGCGCACGACATCCTCCCGCCGCGCGTCGGGCCGCGCGTAGCGCACGTTCTCCGCCACGCTGGCGGCGAAAATGGCCGGCTCCTGGGGCACCAGCGCGAGGCGGGCACGGGCCTCCGCGGGATCGGCGAGGCGCAGGTCGACGCCGTCGATGCGTACCGTGCCGGCCGTCGGATCGTAATAGCGCAGCAGCAGCTGGAACAGCGTCGACTTGCCCGCGCCCGAGGGCCCTACCAGCGCCAGTTTCTCGCCCGGCGCCGCCTCCAGCGAGACGTCGTCGAGCGCCGCGTGTTCCGGCCGCGACGGGTAGAAGAACGTGACCCGCTCGAACGCGACGCACCCCGTCGGCGGCTCGGGCAGCGCCACCGGCCGTGCCGGCGCCCGGATCTCCGGCTCGGTGCGCAGGATCTCCATGAGCCGCTCGGTGGCGCCGGCGCCGCGCTGCAGGTCGCCGATCACCTCGGAGATCGCGCCCGCCGCGCCGGCCACCACCACCGCGTAGAACACGAAGGCGGAGAGCTCGCCAGCGGTGATGCGTCCCGCCAGCACGTCGTGGCCGCCGACCCAGAGAATCACGCTCACGGCGCCGAAGGTGAGCAGGATCACCGCCGCGATCAGCGCAGAGCGCAGCCGGATGCGCTGGACCGCGGTGGCGAAGGCGGCCTCGATGCGCCCGCCGAACACGCGGCGGTCCTCGGCTTCGTGACCGTAGGCCTGCACGGTGCGGATCTCGTGCAGCGTCTCGTCCACGTAGCTGCCCAGGTCGGCGACCCGGTCCTGGCTGGCGCGCGACAGCCGCCGCACGCGGCGTCCGAACATCACGATGGGCCCCACCACCAGCGGCACGCCCAGCAGCACCAGGCCGGTGAGCTTGGGGCTGGTGAGAAGCAGCAGCACCAGCGCGCCGGAGCCCATCAGCGCGTTGCGGATCGCCATCGACACGCTGGTGCCCACCACGGTTTCCAGCAGCGCGGTGTCGGCGGTCAGGCGCGAGATCATCTCGCCGGTGCGCGCTTCCTCGTAATAGCCGGGCGAGAGCTCGAGCAGGTGCGAGTACACGGCGCGGCGGATGTCGTTCACCACCCGCTCGCCGATCCACGACACCAGGTAGAAACGGACAAACACCGCCGCCGCCATCACGCCGACGATCAGCAGCAGCCAGCCCAGCGCGTGGTTGAGGGCTTCCGGGTTGGCGGCGACGAAGCCCTCGTCGATCACCCGCTTCAGCCCCTGGCCGATGACCAGGAATGCGCCCGCGGCCACCACCAGCGCGACGACGGCGCCGGCGAGCCGCGCCTTGTACGGCCAGACGAAGCGGGCGAGCGCCGCCAGCACCCGGAGCGGCGCGCGGGGCGCATCCGGATTGAGCGCGGCGCGGCTCAATGCTCGTGGGCGCCGAAGTCCAGCTCCACCTTGGCGCCGTTGGGATCGTGGAAGAACATCTGCCACACGCCGGTGCCCGGCTGCTGGCGCAGGTCGTACTCGATGCCGCGCGCGGCGAGCTTGTTCTTCCAGCCCTCCAGGTCGGTGGCCGAAAACGCCATGTGGTCGATGACGCCGGCGCGGCTCGCCGGCAGCTCGCGGCTGGCGATCACGTGCAGCACCGCCTGCCCGCCGCAGTACAGCCACGCCCCGGGAAACCCGAACGGCGGGCGCTCGCCTTCCCGCAGGCCCAGCAGATCGGCGTAGAAACGCCGCGTCGCCTCCAGATCGTCGGTCAGCACGGTGAAGTGGTTGAGTCCCTGGATCGCCATCATTCGCCTCCTTGCTTCGAATCCATGTCCCGCGACGCCAGCACCGCGGCGAGCGCGTCCAGCGCATCCGTGGGCGCCTCGCCCTGGACGCGCGCCAGCGCCAGCGCGAAACGCCCGAGGTCGCGGTAGACCGCCGCCACGTCCGCGTCCCACGCCGACAGCGCGTCCAGCTGGCGCGCCACGGTGGACAGGTCGCCGCGCGCCACCGGCCCCGTCAGCGCTTGGACCGGCCCCAGCCGGAAAACGTTGTCCACCGTCTCCCGCACCAGCGGTTCCATGACCCGCAGCGCCTGGTCCCGCGGCAGCCCGCCCTTCTCGTAGGCCTCGAGGCCCGCCTCCATCAGCGCCACCAGGTTGTTGCACACGATCACGCTGGCGGCGTGGTAGATGGTCTTGAAGCGGGCGTCGACGTCGAAGAGCCGCGCACCGATGGCGGCGAACGCGGGCCGCAGCACCGCCAGCGCCTGGGGATCGCCCTCCACGCCGCACCAGGTCCCGGCGAAGTAGGCCGCCGCGGCGTCGGGATCGGCCAGGCTCTTGACCGGATGGACGCTGGCCACCGCCGCGCCGCGCTCCGCCGCGGCCGCCAGCAGCGTGGAGGCATGGGCGCCGCTCAGGTGAAACACCGTGTCGGCCGCGCGCAGCCGGCCCGAGCGCGCCAGCGCCTGCGCCGCCTCGGCGATGACGCCGTCCGGCGTTGAGACCAGCCAGACGTCCGCGGGCCGGGTGTCCGCCACCGTGGCCACCGCGCGGCCGGCACCGGCGAACTCGGCGCCCGCCTGCGCCAGCGCCAGCGTGCGGTCCACCAGGTCCTGCAGCTGCAGGACCCGGGACTTGCCGAACAGCCGCGCCAGGGTCTTGCCGGCGCGGCCGCAGCCGATGACGTTGAGCGTGAGCACGGATCGTCGGGATGTGATCGCCGCGGGAGAGCGCATGATAGCCCGCCCCGCGCCGCCGCGGCAGCAACCGGCGTGCCCTGCCGCGCGGCCGGCGACTCGGGCATCATACCGGCTCCACAGGAGGCCGATCCGTGAAAGCGCAAAGCGTCTACGATTTTTCCGCCCGCACCATCGGCGGCCAGGAACCGGGCGACGAGGCGCAGATCAAGGGCTTCTGCGAAACCCGATTCAACGTCACCTTCCCGCTGATCGCCAGGATCGACTCGCGCGCTGAGCGGGCCGCCACCGGCGATGAAGATCCGGGGCCAAACCGTTTCGCTGCGGGACCTGAAAAACCTCCCGCGCCCGCAGGACGAGGGCTCCGGCGTGGCGGTGGCGCTGCTGCAGGGCGGGACGGAGGCCGCCGGCGCCCGCCGGCGGGCAAC
This sequence comes from Pseudomonadota bacterium, assembly GCA_049322755.1. Taxonomy (GTDB): domain Bacteria; phylum Pseudomonadota; class Gammaproteobacteria; order Burkholderiales; family UBA6910; genus DATIUV01. The sequence goes on from JBMOQX010000052.1 coordinate 99,396, forward strand.
CGACGCGACGCCGCGCCGTGCCCTGCAAGGCTGCGATGGCCTTCCTGGCCATCCCGGCGCGCGGAGGGTACCATCGAATGGCGCACCGCCAGGAGGGACCCATGACCGTCACCAACCGCCAATCCGGCACCAACGTCCACGAAATTTCCGACGGCATCTACCGCATCAACACACCGGTGGCCTTCGAGGGTGGCGGCGGCTTCACGTTCAACCAGTACCTGATCGCGGATGACGAGCCGCTGCTGTTCCACACCGGACCGAGAAAAATGTTCGCGCTGGTGCGCGAAGCGGCCGCCATCGGGTCCGCTGGCTCGACGCGCCGCACCTCCCGCACGCCTGGGAATGCGGCTTCCTGGCCGAGGAATCGACGCGCACGCTGCTGTGCGGCGATCTGTTCACCCAGGGCGGAACGGACGGGCCGCCGCTCACCGAGACGGACATCCTGGGCCCGAGCGCAGCCTTCCGCCGGCAGGTGGATTATTTCTCGCACACGGCATCGGCCCGAGACCTGATCGAGCGGCTGGCCGCGACACAGCCGAGCACGCTGGCGTGCATGCACGGGAGCGCGTGGCGCGGCGACGGGGCCGCCCTGCTGCGGGCGCTGGCGGACGAGTTGTGCGCCTGACGCCCCGCCGGCGCCACGCCCCGCGTCGGATTGATCTCTGATACCCCCGGCCTGTTGCGGCCGCAGGCCGCCGCGCGGAGCCGGCGTCATCGTAGAAGGGGATTTTTGCAGCCATGGCAAAGACGCTGAAAGTCGACGTGGCCGTGATCGGATCGGGAACCGCCGGCCTCAACGCGCGCCGCGAGGTGGAGAAGCGCGGCGGCCGGACGGTCATGATCGAGAGCGGCGCCTACGGCACCACCTGCGCCCGCGTCGGCTGCATGCCGTCGAAACTGCTGATCGCGGCGGCGGAGGCGGCCCACGGCCTGCAGCACGCGCGGCAGTTCGGCGTGCACCCGGGCAGCGACTGGCGCATCGACGGCGCCGCGGTGATGCAGCGGGTGCGGCGCGAGCGCGACCGCTTCGTCGGCTTCGTCGTCGCCGACACCGAGGCGATTCCCGCAGCCCAGCGGCTAGCCGGCCACGCGCGCTTCACGGGGCCGACGACGTTGATGGTGGACGAGCGCGTGCGCGTCGAGGCGCGCGCCGTGGTGGTGGCCGCCGGCAGCCATCCGTTCGTGCCGCCGCCGTTCGATGCCATCCGCCAGCACGGGCTGACCAGCGACGAGGTGTTCGAGCTGCCCGACCTGCCGGGAAGTGTCGCCGTCATCGGCACCGGCATCATCGCGCTGGAGCTGGGCCAGGCGCTGGCCCGCCTCGGCGCGCGGGTGGCGTTCTTCAACCCCTTCGACGAGCTGGGGCCGTTCACTGACCCGGAGCTGAAGCGCGTCGTCCACCGCGACCTTTCGGCCGAACTGGACCTGCGCCTCGGCGTCCAGGTGACCGAGGCCGTCGCGGAGGCCGGCGGCATCCGCCTACGCTGGAACAACGCGCAAGGGACCACCCGCGAGGAGACCTTCGAGCGCGTGCTGGTGGCCGCGGGCCGGCGGCCCAACGTTGGCGACCTGGGCCTGGAGGCCATCGGCCTGCCGCTCGATCAACGCGGCCTGCCCGCGGTGGATCCCGAGACCGCGCAGTGCGGCGACGCGCCGATCTTCTTCGCCGGCGGCGTCAGCGGCCACCTGCCGCTGCTGCACGAGGCGGCGGACGAAGGCCGCATCGCCGGCGCCAATGCCATGCTCTGGCCCGACGTCGAGCGCCACGAGCGCCGCACGCCGCTGGCGGTGGCGTTCACCGATCCGCAGATGGCGCTGGTGGGGCTGCGTCACGCCGACCTGCCGGCAGGCCGCCACGCCATCGGCCAGGTGTCGTTCGAGAGCCAGGGCCGCGCGCGGGTGGCGGGACGCAACCGCAACCTGCGCGCGATGGGCCGGTGCCGGCCCGAAGACCATGCCGAGGCGCCGGGCTCCTAGAGCGCAGCGCCCGCCGCGCGCATTACCGGGCGCCCGCAAATGCGTGATGCGGTCCGACCCTCTCCCTTCCCCCTCTCCCCGAGGCAGAGGGGAAGTGGACGGCGGCAAACGGCTTTCGGCCGCTTACCGAGCGCTCATCAGGCCAGCGTCGCCGCCAGTTCGGCGAAATCCGTGACGATCAGATCGGGCTCATGCGGCGTCTCGCCGAACGGCCGCTTGCGCCGGTCGATGAACGCGGTGCGCATGCCGTAGGACTTGGCGCCGATGCAGTCGAACGCATGGTTGGCGACGAACAGGCAGCTGGAACGGTCCACCCCGATCAGCTCCTCGGCCTTCGCGTAGGTCTTCCAGTGGGGCTTGAAGCAACCCGCCTCCTGCACCGAGATCACCCGGTCGAAGGGAAAACCGATGTGGGGCCCCGCCGCCTCCAGCATGTCGCGGTCGCCGTTGGACAGGATCACCAGCCGGTAACCGGCACCGCGCAGGCGCTGCAGCGCCGCCACCACGTCGGGGAAAGGTTTGAGCTTTTCGATCTCGGACACCAGCCAGCACACTTCGTCCTGAGTGTAGGAAATCCCGCAGCGGTCCATCACGTGGGACACCGCCCGGTGCCCGATCTGGCGGTAGGGCGTGTGGCCGCGGTCGCACAGCGCGTCGATCATCGAATTCTCGAAATGCGTGCGCCGCCACCAGGTGACGAAACTGTGGGCCTCGCCGTTCCAGCCTTTCTTTTTCAGAAACGGCGCGGCGATCTCGGTCAGGCCCTTCTGCATGTCGACGATGGTGCCGTACTGGTCGAACACCAGCGCCTTGATCTCGCGCTTGAGGATTTCCGGGCGCTCCACGGTGCGTTTCCCTCCGCATGGACGATCGGTGGTCCGGACTATAAGCGAACCCGGCCCGGCGCTCAAACGTGGCCGGGCAGCCCCGCGCACCTGCGCAATCGGGCGGCGGCGCGATCCGCCTCCGCCCGCCGGCTCACAGCCGCGCCAGTTCCAGTTGCGAGCGGCCGCCGACCCACGCCTGGGAGAGCTTCCGGTCCAGCGCGGCCACGCTCCTGGCGTCGCCACGGCGCTGGTAGACCTCCATCAGCCCGTACAGCGCCCAGCCGTTGTTGGGCGTCTTGGCCAGACTCCTGCGGAACTCGGCCTCGGCCCGGTCCAGCTGGCCGTCCATCACCAGCGCGGCGCCCAGCGACTGGCGCAGCGGGTAGTACCAGAACGGCGGCTCCATGTAGCTGAAGCCGTCCTCGATCGCCACCGCCTGCTCGAACTGCGCGATCGCGCCCTTCCGGTCGCCGCGCGCCTGCGCCAGGCGCGCATCGATCACGTGGCCGGCCATCGTCAGCACCCCTTTCGCCGGGATGCCGGCGGCGGCGAGCGCGTCGAAGTTGCCGGCGGCGGCCAGGCGCGCGATGGCGTCGCGCTCGGCGCGCGCCGACGCGGCGTCGCCCTGCTCGATGAACGCCACGGCCCGCGCGTAATGCCACATCGCCTTCACGTACGGAAACTCGCCGCCCGGGTCCGGCAGCGCCAGAATGGTCCGGGGCGCGCTGAACTGCGCGTGGGCGAAATAGGGCGCCACCTTGATCGGCTGGACCCACGGCACGTTGCGCAGGCCTTCCTCGGTCACCACCTGGTCCAGCTTCCCGGCCGCCTCGATCACGGTCTTGCCGTCGCCGGCCATCTGCGCCGAAACCAGCAGGAAGTGGACGTTGTGCGGGTAGTACGCCAGGGGATACGCGCCGCTGGCGTCGGTCTGCGCCAGGTAGCGCTCGTCGGTGGCCACCGCCGCGCGGTTGGCCCGCAGCGAGTCCTTGTAGCGGCCGATGCGGTAGTAGATGTGGCTCGGCATGTGCCGCAGGTGGCCGATGCCCACCGCCAGCTTCGCCAGCCGGTCGGCATAGGGTTCGGCGCGCTCGGGTCTGCTGGAAGCCTCCATGAAATGGATGTAGAGGTGGATCGCGCCGACATGGTCGGGATTCGCCTGCAGCACCCGCTCCAGCAGCGCGCCCGCCTCGCCCGCCCGGCCCTTGTTGCGCGTGCCGGCGGCCTCCCAGTAATCCCACGGCGACAGGTTCATCACCGCGTCGGCGGCCAGTGTCGCGATGTCCAAGTCCTCCGGATATCGCTGCGCCAGCGCGGTCATGGCGTCGGCATACGCCGCGTCCAGCGCCGCCCGGTCGGCGTCGGCGCTCGCGGCGTAGCGCTTCGCGGTCGCCTCGATCAGCGCCCGCTCCCGGGTGCTCGCGCCGGCCGAATTCTCCTGCGCCTTGCGGATCGCGGCGTGCGCCGGCGCCACCGCAGCCGGCTCCATCGGAGCGTTGAGGTTCGGCCCCAGCACGTAGGCTTCGCCCCAGTAGCACAGCGCACAGTCGGGATCGAGGGCCTGCGCCGCGCGGAACGCGCGCCGCGCCTCGGCGTGGTTGAAGCCGTAAGCCATGATCAGGCCCTGGTTGAAGTAGCGCTGGGCCAGTTCGCTGGTGGTGGTGACGCGGTACGCCGTGGCGCCCAGCGCGTCGAACAGCGGCGGGCGGTCTTCGCCCAGCGCCGCGGGGCCCTGCTTCATCGCGCGGCTGAACGGCGCCACTTCGGTTTTCGCGACCCGGACGGACGCGGTGAAAGCGTCGGCCCGGGCCAGCTGAACGAACGTCCGCGTCTTCAGGTACCCGGTGCCGGGGGTGCCGCAGGGCACGTCGCCGAGACCGATCAGCGCGGGGGCGACGGGCTCGCCCGCCATACCCAGTCCGGCGCCGGCGCCGATGATGCCCGCCGCGGCGAGCGCGGCGGTGATGCGCTTGATCCTTGTCATGGTGTCCTCCTTTCGATGCCCGGGTCGCGCGGCGGCCGCTCAGGCTGCCGCCGCGTGGGCCGCCAGCGGCGACTCGCCCAGGATGCCGTTCAGCACCGCGCGGCTGCGCAGAAACGCGGCGCGCGCGCCGGAGACGTCGCCCGCCAGCCGGCGCGCGGCGGCGGCCTGCGCCCAGTTGAACGGGCTCGTGGGTTTGGCCGCCAGCCGCTCGTTGCTGACCGCATCGGCAAGCCGGCCGTCGCCGGCGCGGATCGCCGCCTCGGTGAGCGTCAGGTGGATGAGGTCGCGCTGCGCGTTGCTGCCGCCGAAGCGGTGCGCCACGGGTGGCAGCGGCAGCAGCAGCTCGGCGGCGCGCGCGCGTACTCGCCGCGGCCGAACGCGTGCAGCCCGCGCGCCAGCGGGAAGCCCACCTCCCGCACCATGCGCTCGTTGGTGGTCCAGCCGGTCGAGCCGCGGGCCATCTCCGCCAGCGTGAGCTGCGCCAGGTCTTCGCGGCCGGCCCCGACATAGGCCATCATCGCGTGGCAGTCGTTGAAGGCATAGTACGCCCGGTCGCCGCTCGCTTCCCAGGCGGCGGCCAGCTTGCGCCAGCGCTCGCTCACGTCGACGCGGCGCAGATGCAGGCGCCACAGCAGCGCGGAGGCGTCCACCAGCTCCAGCGCGACGGTGGAATCGCCGGGGCGCACGCCGCGGTCGTAGAGCGCCAGCGCCTGGTCGATCTCGCCCAGGTCCAGGTAATAGAGCGCCAGGTGCCACCAGTTGTGATACGCGAACATGTTGTCCGGCGCCCAGTCGACCTCGCGCGAGGTGAGCCAGCGGATGCCGTCGATCTGGCGGCCCTGGATCTCCATCACGTGGGCCACCGCGTGCACCGCCCACGGATCGCGCCGGTTGATCTCGAGCGCTCGGCGGCCGGTGTCCTCGGCCTGCGCCAGAGCGCCGTTCTCCTCCAGGCCGAAGGCGTACATGCCCAGCACGAAGCCGTAACCCGGCGTGTCCTCGTCCCAGTGGGGCAGCACGCGGGCCACGCGGTCGCGCAGCCAGGTCTGCTTGCCGAGCGCGAAATCCAGCACGTGGCCGAACTGCAGCGCCAGCGAGTCGCGCGGATAGTCGATCAGGACGTTGGCATATTCTGCGGAGGCGGCCTCGAAGTCGCCGCGCAGCCAGGCGCGGGCGGCCAGGATGTGGCCGCGCTCGCGGTCGTTGGCGCGGTCCCACAGCGCCTCGGCGGCGGCGACGCTCGCCTCCAGCAGCGGCAGCGCCGCCTTCTCGGTGGCGATGATGGCCGCCCCGGCGTTGAAGCAGTGGCCCATGATGAAGTCCGGCTCGTCGGCCAGCGCCCTGGCGACGACCCCCAGCGGGTCGCCGTAATAGCCGTGCAGCAGCTCGGCGGCGGCTTCCAGCCGCTCCAGCGATTCGCGGCGGGCGGTGGAGACAGGGACGTCCCGACAGTCGTTCAGTGCCATGAGATAATTTCCTTTTGGTCCGTTGGCGTGAGGTCTTCGGTGCGTGACCGATGCGCACAGCCTAGGCGGAAGGCGTGAACGCAGCCTGCGGACCCGCGTGAAAAAGGCGTGAAAGCCGCCATCACGCCCCATGCCCCCGACATGCCCCCGATGCCCGAGAATCGCCCGGCCGGTCTCCAACTCATGCTGCTCGGCGGATTCGAGCTGCGCGCGGAGTGTGCTGGCGCCGTCGACCTGCCGCCGAAGAAGGCACGCGCCCTGCTTGCCTACCTGGCGCTGCACGCCGGCCGGCCGCTCACCCGCGGAGCGCTGGCGGCCCTGCTCTGGCCGGACTCGGGCGAGGAGGCGGCCCGCGTCAGCCTGCGCCAGGCGCTGGCGGCGATCCGTCGCGCCCTGGGGGAGATCGCACCGCAGGTGCTGGACGCCGACGCCGAGCACGTGATCCTGTCTGCGCTGGCGGTGGACGCGCTGGAGTTCGAGCGACTGGCGAGCGCCGGGCCGACGAGCTGCGGGAAGTGGTGGTGCTGGTGGCGGACGTCGCCAACTTCGAAGCGCTGTGCCACGAACTGGACCCGGAAGAGGCGAGCGAGTGCCTGGAGCGATTCCGCGACGCGGTGGCGGAGTCCATCTCCGGCGAGGGGGGGCGCGCCGAGGCCCGCGGCGGCCGGGCGGTGGCGGTGTTCGGCCATCCCTGCGTCCGCGGCGACGAGGCCGACCGCGCGCTGCGGGCGGCGCTGGCGCTGCACCGCGCCGCGACGGAGTTGGCGCACGCGGGCGGCGCGTCCCCGCGCCTGCGCATCGGCGTGGCCTCGGGCTCGCTGCTGGTGCGCGGCGATCTCGACCTCTGGGCCATGGTGGGCGACGCCGTCGCTTCCGCCAACGCCCTCGCCGAGCGCGCGCCCGAAGGCGCCACGCTGGCGGCCGCGGAAGTGCTGCACGCGCTGCGCGGCCACGCGGACGCGGAGCCCGCGATGGGCGCATGGCGTATTTCCGCCCTCTCCCGCCGGCCTCCCGGGACCCCCATCGTCGGCCGCGACGCCGAGTTGGCGCTGCTCGACCAAGTGCTGGAGCGCTGCCGCGCCGGCGCGGGCCAGGCGCTGCTGATTCGCGGCGAAGCCGGCATCGGCAAGAGCCGCCTGGCGGCGGAGCTGGCGGCGCGCGCACGCCAGCGGGACTTTCGCGTGGTCACCGCGCAGGTGCTGGATTTCGGCGGTCGCGCCGATCCCGCCCCGGAGCTGGTGCGCGCCCTGCTGGCCCCGGCGCGCGGAGAATCCGACGCGCAGGCGATCGAGCGGGCGGTGGCCGAGGGGCGCCTGACGCGCGCGCAGCAGCCGTTCGCCCACGACCTGCTGGACCTGCCGCTGCCGGCGGGGCTGCAGCCCGCTTTCGACGCCATGGACAACGCCGCGCGCGCCGCCGGGCGGGAAGCGCTGCTGCCGGAACTGGCCGCCGCGGGCGGCGCGCCGCTGCTGCTGCTGGTGGAGGACGTGCACTGGGCGAGCCCGGACGGCATGGCGCGCCTCGCGCGCACCGCGGCGGCCATTGCCGGGCGTACCGCGCTGCTGGTGATGACCACCCGCTCCGACGACGACCCCGTGACCGCGGCCTGGCGCACGCGGGCGCGCTGCCCGCTCACGACGCTCGACCTGGGGCCGCTGTCGGAGGCCGCCGCGGAAGAGCTGGCGTCGGGATACGCCGGCATCGACGCGGCGGCGGCCCACGAGTGCGTGCGCCGCGCCGAGGGCCACCCGCTGTTTCTCGACCAGCTGCTGCGCTCGGCCGCCAGCGGCGGGCGCGTCCTGCCCGGCTCGGTGCGCAGCATCGTGCTCGCGCGCCTGGACCGCCTGCCCGAGGTGGATCGCCTCGCCGCCCAGGCCGCGTCGGTGCTGGGCCAGCGCTTCCCGGTGGCGCTGCTGCAGCACGTGCTGGGCGAGCCCGGGTACGCGCCGGCGCGGCTCATCGACGAGGCGCTGCTGCGCGCCGAGGGCGACGCCCTGCAGTTCGGCCACGCGCTGATCCAGGAAGCGGTGTACTCGTCGCTGCTGCGCTCGCGCCGCCACCACCTGCACCGGCGTGCCGCCGCGTGGCCCGCGGGACGCAACCCCGCCGCCCGGGCGGAGCATCTCGACGCGGCGGGCGATGCCGGCGCCGCCGACGCCTATCTTGCCGCCGCCGCCGACGCTTTCGGGCGCTACCACTACGAGGACGCGCTACGACTGGCCGCGCGCGGCATGGCCCTCGCCGCCGCCGGCAAGGTGCGCTTCGCACTGACGTGCCTGCGCGCCGACGCGCTGCGCCAGCTGGGCAGCATCGACGCGGCGCTGGCCGCCTACCGCGAGGCGCTCGCTGCCGCCGGCGACGACCGCCAGCGCTGCCAGGCGCTGATCGGCAGCGCCTACTGCCTGCGCATGCTGGACCGCTACGACGAGGCGCTGGCGGCGCTGGCCCGGGCCGAGCCGCTGGCCCGCGGCGGCGGCGACGTCCACGCGCTGGCGGAAATCTACACGTTGCGCGGGGACCTGCACTTCCCGACGGGCAAATGGGATGCGTCCCGGCGCGCTCAGGAGCAGGCCCTCGATTACGCCGCGCGCGCCGGCGACCCGGCGCTCGAGGCGCGCGCCCTCTCCGGCCTGGGCGACGCGGCGTACATGGCGGGCCGCCTGCTCACCGCGCACGGCTACTTCCAGCGCTGCATCGATCTCGCCCGCGCGCACGAACTCGCCCGCGTCGAGAGCGACAACCTGGTGATGCTGGGCGCCATCGACTACATGGGCCTCGACCTGGGCGGCGGGCTGGAGCGCTGCCGGGCCGCCGCGGCGCTGGGCGAGCGTATCGGCCACCCGCGCGCGGTGATGCTGGCCTGCGACGTCGCCTGCGTCATTCACCTCTACCGCGGCGAAGCCGCCGAGGGCGAGCGCCAGGCCCTGCGCGCGCTGGAGATTTCGCGCCGGCTCGGCATGCGCCGCTTCGAGGCCGAGCAGCTGATGGGCCAGGGCGAGGCCGCGTTCATGCTGGGACGGCAGGCCGAGGCGGAGGCGCTGGTGGAGGCGGGCTATCGCCTGGCCCGCGAGGCCGGGCTCACCTACATGGGGCCGTGGATCCTGGCGGTGCTGGCCAAGGTCACCGCCGACCCGCGGCGGCGCCGCGAGGCGCTGGCCGAGGGCGAGCACCTGCTGGCCGGCGGCTGCGTGAGCCACTGCTACCTGCATTTCTACCAGCTGGCGATCGAGGTGGCGCTGCAGGAGCGGCAGTGGGACGAGGCGGAGCGTTACTGCGCCGCGCTGGAAGATTTCTTCCGCGCCGAGCCGATTCCCTGGAGCCGCTTCTTCCCCGCCCGCGGCCGGGCCCTCGCGGCGTTCGGCCGCGGCCGGCGCGACCGCGCCACGCTGGAGGCGCTGCGCGCGCTCGCCGAGGAGGCACGCGCGCGGGAACTGCATCCGGCGTCCAAGGCGCTGGCGTCCGCGCTGTCCGCAGCGTGAGCGCCGTCGCAGCGCCGCGCTAACCGCAGGCGAACCGGCAGAGAGCGAACACGCCGAGACCCTTCGCCTCCAGCCGGCGGCGGCCGCCCAGGTTTGGCAAATCGATTACGAACGCGCACTCGACGATTTCGCCGCCGGTCTGGGCGATCAACGCCGCCGCCGCCTCGGCGGTGCCGCCGGTGGCGATCAGGTCGTCCACCAGCAGCACCCGCTCGCCGGGGCCGATGGCGTCCACGTGCAGCTCGACGCGATCCTGGCCGTACTCCAGCTCGTAGTCGTGACCGATGGTTTCGGCCGGCAGCTTGCCGCGCTTGCGGATCGGCACGAAGCCGGCGCCCAGCTGGAAGGCCAGCGCGCCGCCAATGATGAAGCCGCGGGACTCGACCCCCGCGACCTTGGCGACGCGCCAGCCCGCATAACGGCTCGCCAGGTCCGCCACCACCAGCCGGAACCCGACCGGGTCCTTCAGCAGGGTGGTGATGTCCCGGAACATCACTCCCGGTCGCGGGTAGTGGGGAATGGTGCGGATGAGGGATTCGATGGACATGGAGCCGCGATTCTGCCGTGGCCGGACGCAGCGTGGAAGCGCCGCCGGTCGAACGATCGCGGCAGGCCGCGCGACACGGCCGGCTACCTTGCCCCGGGCGTTACGCGCACCAGCACGTAGCCGAGCTCGCGGTAGCCGCGGATCTGGGCGGGCCCGGACGGCGCCACGTCCACGTATTTGGGGAACGCCTCCGGCGCCACGCCGCGCATGCCGGCGTAGGTGCCGCAGATGTGCACCGGGACGTTTTCGCGCGTCGACAGCTCCTGTACCCGGCGGTGCAGATCGATGAAGCTCTGTTGGGCATCCGACTGCAGCGCGAACTGCTCGTTGCCATGGGTCACCACCGCGATGGGCAGCGCCGGAAACCGCGCCCGCAGCCGCTCCGCGTAACCCGATACGCGCGGCACCGCCCACTCCAGCGCCCGGGCGTCGCCGGAGACGATCTCGAACACCACGCCGGGGGGCGGTCGATCCCGCTCCAGCAGCGCCGCCACCTCCCGGTCGCTGGACGCGCCGGCCGCCCCCGCCGCCAGCAGCAGCGGCAGCACCCACAGTCCCCAATGAATCCGTTGCATGGCCTCGCCTCCGGAGAAATCCGTTTCGGTCGACGTCGAACTGTCACATTAGTCGTCTAGCGTGGCATTTCATGACACGCGCCCGCGGCCTCAACGTCCTGATGATCTCGGACGTCTATTTCCCCCGGGTGAACGGCGTCTCCACCTCGATCCAGACCTTCCGCCGCGAACTGGCGGCACTGGGCCACCGCTCCACGCTGATCGCCCCCGCCTACCCCGCCCCGTACGCCGACGACCCCGACATTATCCGCGTTCCCGCGCGCACGGTGCCGCTGGACCCGGAGGACCGGATGATGAACTCCGGTACCATCCGGCGCCTGGCGCTGGACCTGAAGGCGGGGCGTTTCGACCTGGTGCACATCCAGACGCCGTTCGTCGCCCATTACCTGGGCGTGCATCTTTCCAGGCGCCTCGGCATTCCGCGGGTCGAGACCTACCACACGTTTTTCGAGGAATACCTCCACCACTACGTGCCGTTCCTGCCCAAGAGCTGGACCAGAGGGCTGGCGCGGCGCTTCTCGCGCCACCAGTGCAACGACGTCGACGCGGTGATCGTGCCTTCCCGCGCCATGGCCGACGTGCTCGGCGCCTACGGCGTCACCCGCCCGCGCCACGTCATTCCCACCGGCATTCCCCTGGCGGAGTTCACCGGCGGCGACGGCGGCGGCTTCCGCGCCCGTCACGGCATCGGCGCGGAGCGCTTCGTGCTGCTGTTCGTCGGGCGCGTGGCGTTCGAAAAGAACATCGACTTCCTGCTGCGCGCCCTCAAGCTGGCGCTGCCGCGCTCGCCGCAGCTCACGCTGGTGATCGCCGGCGAAGGCCCGGCGGAGCGCGACCTGCACGACATCGCCCGCCGCCTCGGCGTCACCGAACAGGTGCGCTTCGTCGGCTACCTGGACCGGCGCACCGAGCTGCTGGACTGCTATCGTGCCGCGGACGCGTTCACGTTCGCGTCGCGCACGGAAACCCAGGGGCTGGTGCTGCTGGAGGCGATGGCCCTCGGCGTGCCGGTGGTCGGGCTTTCGGTGATGGGCACCCGCGACATCCTGGAGCCGCGGCGCGGCTGCCTGGTGCCGGACGACGACGAGGCCGCGTTCGCCGACGCCATGGCGGAGCTGGCGGACAATCCCGGCCTGCGCGACGCCCTCTCGGCCCAGGCGCAGGATTACGCCCGCGAGTGGCACGCCGACGCGCTGGCCGAAAAACTGGCGGCGCTCTATCGCGAGGTCAGCCGGCTTCCGGCGGCGCGTCACCCTGCCCGCCGCTTCACTGCTCCAGGATCCAGGTCAACACTTCCTTGATCACGAATCCGAAGATGCCCAATGCCAGCACGAAGAACAGGATGAAGGTGCCGAACCGGCCCGCCTGCGACTCCCGGGCCAGGCTCCAGAGCCGGTCGCCAGGATCGGCGCCACCGGCAGGAAGCCGCTGAAGGCCCCCGGCATCAGGTACCAGTAACGCCACGCGGCCATCAGGATCAGCCAGCCGCCGGCCGTCACCACGACGCCGTGCAACAGGCCCGGCCCCGGCACCCGCAGGAAGTCGCGCCAGCCGCGCGCCAGCCGGTCGAAAGGCCGCGTCAGCGGCACGCGGCGCACGGGCGCCGGCGTGAGTCCGCCGGAGGGACCGGTCGTGGTCATCATGGAATCGCGACGTGGAGCGGTCCGGGGATTCTCAACGCCGGGTGGCGGGGTGTCCACCGGGAGGCGCCGCAGACGGTCGCGCGCTAGCCGCTGCGGGCCAGCCCGACGCGCTTCGGCGCCAACGCCGCGATCAGGCGCTTGAAGCCCAGCCACTGCTGGCGCCAGAAGCCGTCGCCGTAGTCGGCCCCCGCCAGCTGGTCGCGGATGCCGGTGGGCGGAAACACCGGATCGAAGCGGGCGGTGCGGAACACGATGTCCCAGAACGGGAACAGCGTGGCGAAGTTGCAGCCGCGGGCGCGGCCCTCGTGGCCGACGCCGATGGCATGGTGCACTCGGTGATACTGCGGGCTCACCAGCAGCCAGTTGCCGACGCGCCCGAACGACAGGCGCGCGTTGGCGTGGGACAGGCTTTCCACCAGCATGAGGGTGACGATCAGCCAGGGGAAGGTCTCGGGCGGAACGCCCACCAGCAGCGCCACGGCGGTGAACCATGCGTAGCGCAGGGCGTCGTCCAGCAGGTGGTTGCGGTCGTCGGTCCAGAACGTCATCTGGCGCTGGCTGTGGTGCAGCGCATGCAGCGCCCACCACGCGCCCACGCGATGCTGCAGCCGGTGCATCCAGTAGTCCGCGAAATCCAGCACCAGCAGGTAGGCGAGGAACGACAGCACGGCGCTCTCGCGCAGCGTCGGAATCAGCTGCTCCAGCTGCAGCGGCGAGAAGCCCTGCAGCCGCAGCCACTGCTGCAGGGCCAGGAACAGCGGCCCCAGCACCAGGAACAGGAACAGCGGCACCAGCCCCAGGCGCTGCAGCAGGGTGTAGATGATGTCCACGCGCGCCTCGCGCCGGTCGGCCCAGCGCTCCACCGGGCGCAGCCGCTCCAGCGGCGCCAGCACGCCCAGCGCCACCAGGATCGTCGCCGCGCCCAGCACCACCGCTTCCATCGAATCGTAGACGTCGTCGGCGAACTCCGCCAGGCCGAGCGCGTAAAGCGCCGGCAGCACCAGGCCCTCGAACACCCAGCCCTGGAACTCGGCGAACAGGGTTTCCATCAGGACAGCGTCCGGAAGCAGAAGCCGCGCGCCTTCAGGCCCGCGATGAGCGGATCGAGCATCGGCGCGAACGGCTCCTGCCGCGACCAGATGCCCAGGTGCATCATCAGGACGTCGCCGGCGCGGACGTTCTTCAGCGCGCGCTGGAGCAGCGCGTCGTTGGGGTACCTGTCCGAGGGCAGTTCATCGCCGAGGAAGCCCGCGTCGGCCCAGCCGACGTGGCGGGCGAAACCGCACGCCTTCGCATACTCCAGCGTGCGCGGCGTGGTGCGGCCGCCGGGCGCGCGCCACAGCGGGTCGAGCTCGCGGCCGGTCATGGCTTTGAACGCGGCGCCCGGCTGCTTCAGCTCGCGGCAGACGCCGTCGCGGTCCAGCAGTTCCTTCTGCTGGCCGCCCCGGGCGACGTAGGCGACGCGGCCGTCGTCGGCGTCCTGGCGGAAATACCAGTGGCGCCAGGTGTGGCTGCCGAAGGCGTGGCCCTCGGCGGCGCGCGCCTTCCAGTAAGGCGCCCAGGATTCGTCCAGCGAGCGGTCGCCGCGGTAGGTCTTCTCGTTGGCAATGAAGAACGTGGCGCGCACGTCGTGCTTCTTCAGGATGTCCGCGATCAGCTCCGCCGACTGCATGCCGCCGGTATCGAGGGTCAGGTAGACCGGCTTGTCGCACGCCGCCGCCGCGCCGGCCATAGCGCCGGCGAAAACAAGACCCAGGCGAACCGCGAAGGACGCAAAGGAAACGAAGGAGATACGGGAGAAGGAAAGCGAACGGGTGATTTTCATGGCAAGGTCAGCCACGTCGGGACACAACCCCGAGCCCGGGATCCAACGAATTCGGGTTTCCTTCGCGTCCTTCGCGTCCTTCGCGCCCTTCGCGGTTCAGTCGCCTTCCTCACGGCGTGTCGTAAGCGAGCAGGATGCCGTGGGGCGAGCGGCCGACGGGGATCTGCCTCGTCACCTTGCGCGTGCCCATGTCCACCACCGACACCTTGCCGATCCAGCGCGAGGTGACCCACAGTTCGCGCCCGTCGCGGCTCAGGTCCATGCAGTCGGGGCCGCCCGGCACCGGGATCTGCTCCAAGACCTTCATCGTCTCGGTGTCGATGACGGTGACGGTGTTGGAGATGCGGTTGGAAATCAGCACCCGCTTGCCGTCGGGCAGCGGCAGGAAATTGTGGGCGCCCTTGCCGGTGACGATGCGACCCACCGTCTTCGGCACGCGCCAGTCGATGATCTCGAGATGGTCCGAGCCGGTCATGCCCACCAGCAGGTGGCGCTGGTCGGGCGTCATCCAGATGCCGGCCGGGGCCTCGCCCACCGGGTACTTCCATCTGATCGCCTGGGTGGCGAGGTCGATGGCGACGACCTGGTTGTCCTCCTGCAGCGTGACGAACACCAGCGAAGAATCCCCGTTGTACGCCAGGTGGCTCGGCATCCGGCCCGACTCGATGCGCTTCACCAGCTTGAGCGTCGGCGCGTCGTAAAGGTCCACCTGATTCAGGCGCAGGGAGTTGATGACCAGCCACTTGCGGTCGGGGCTGTAGGCCAGGTGATAGGGGTCGTCGATCCGGGGAATGCGCTGCACCACTTCGCCGCGCTTGGCGTTGAGCAGCACCAGATCGTTACCCGCCGCGTTGGCGACGATGATCTCGGGTCCGCTCAGCGCGCGAATCAGATGATGCGGCTCCTTGCCGACGTAGATCCGGCCCGCCTCGGCATAGGTGGCGAGGTCGATCAGGCTCACCGTGCCGTCGCGGGAATTGAGCACCACGGCCCGATCGGCATGCGCCGCGGCGCCGCAGCCCAGCCCGGCGGCCAGTGCCGCCGCCCACAGCCATCCCCACCGCGCTCGTCCCATCGCTGCCGCTCCCGCCCGTCAGGGCCTGTTCGTTGAACGGCCATCCCGGGTTTCCGTTGACCCGCCCCGACCGCCGAGCGAGGTTAGCCGAGCGCCCGGGGGCTGGCAAGGGCCGGCGTCGGCTCCGTCACCCGAATTCGTCTCGGTGATCCTGGCCGATACCGAGGACACCCGGGGCCGGATCTTCGCCCAGGGCGGCAGCCGCTACCAGCCGCCGCGCCTGGTGCTGTTCGACGGCGCGACGCCGTCGGCGAGCGGCCAGGTGAGTGCCTGCGACACCTTCCAGGCGGCCGCGCTCCTGCCGCGGCGGCTGCCGGCGCGCTTCAAAGCCAGGAAAGCCAGATCCCCGCCACCGCCAGGGTCGCCAGCGTCACCGGCACGCCCACCTGGGCGTGACGCTTCCAGTCGACGGCGATGCCGCGGCGCGCCGCGGCGTCCACCACGATGATGTTGGCGATGGAGCCGACGATCAGCAGATTGCCCGCCAGCGTGCTGGAGAGCGCCAGCACCGTGCCGGCGAGCGGATGCTCCGCCACCGGCAGCAGCAGCATCACCGCCGGGACGTTGGACACCAGGTTGGAGAGCACGAAGGAGACGCCGAACAGCGCCGCCGGCGCGGCCAGGTCGATGCCGGCTGCCGCCAGGTCCGTCACCACCGCCGCCGGCATGCCGGTCTTCTGCAGCGCGTGGTTGACCACGAACAGCCCGACGAACAGGGTCAATACCTGCCAGTCCACCAGCCCCAGCATGTGGCGCGAGTGCAGCTGGCGGCTCATCAGCAGCAGGCCGGCCCCCGCCAGCGCCAGCACTTCCCGCGGCGCCGGCGTGAACAGGAACGCCAGCAGCAGCGCCGCCGCGATCGCCAGGCCCTTGCCGGCCTGCCAGCGGTCCAGCGGGGCGTAGGCCTCCGCGCGCCGCTCCAGTTCCTCCGGCGGCGGCATGTCCTCCTCCGGCAGCTGCCAGCGGCCGCGGATGAGCAGTACGGTCAGCCCCCAGGTCACCGCCAGGCCCAGCAGCACGGGGACGGCGGCGTGCGCCAGATAGCCGGCGAACGACAGCTGCAGCGTCTCGCCGATCAGCATGTTCTGCGGATTGCCGATCAGCGTCGCCGCCGAGCCGACGTTGGCGCTCATCGCCAGCGCCAGCAGATAGGGCACCGGATCGAGCCGGCGCGCGAGGCACGCGTCGATCAGCACCGGCGCCACCGCCAGGCAGATCACGTCGTTGCTGAACACCGCCGAGAGCGCCGCCACCACCGCCACCAGGGCCGCCAGCAGGGCCGGCGGCGAGAGCGGCAGCGCACCCAGCCGGCGGGTGACCCAGGTGTAGAAGCCCCCCAGGCGCAGCTGCGCCGAGAGCACCATGAACGCGAACAGCAGGATCAGCGTCGGCACGTGCACCGAGCGCCACGCCTCTTCCAGGCTCACCGCGCCCAGCGCCACCAATGCGATGGCGCCCAGCAGCGCGATGCCGGTGCGGTCCAGCTGCAGGAACGGCAGGCCGCCCAGGATCATCCCCAGGTACACGAGGCAGAACACGACGATGACGGGCGTGGTCATGGGGTGATGGATGCGGGCCTGCGCAGTTTACTCCGGCCGGGTCCCGATTGACCCACGCCGCTCACGCCGGACGGTGGTTAAATCGTAACGACCGCCGCGCGGCGTCCGGCGTCTGCCTGCCCGGGAGTCACCCTCTGCGGCGCGCGGCAGGCGCCGCGTCGCGACAATCCAGAACGGAGCAAGAACACCGATGGCCGGATCCAACATACCGCCCGGGGGGCCGCCGCCCGCCATGGCCGACGTGCCGCCGGAAGGCGACGAGCCCCGGCGCACCGACGAGCGCATTAAGCTCAACCTGGTCAAGACCGTCATCGCGCTGCCGCTGCTGGACGAGTTGAACGCGGAGCGCAAGAGGCTGAAGGGCAAGCGCCGGGCCAAGCCGCAAGTCTACAGCGTCATCATCGATCTCAACCTGGAGTATCCCGAGGGCCGCGCCGGCGCCCGCGCCTGGGTGCTGGGCGCCATCGCGAAGCTGATCGCGGAGAAGGCGACGCCCTCCATCCGGGACCAGCAGACGGCCGACGAAAAGCGTTCCACAGACAACCCGCAATACGTGTTCGCCAAGCTGGAAGGCAACCTGATCCGGGAGCTGGTGCTGCTGGACGCGTCGACGCCGAAGGCGCTGATCCCGGGGCGCGAGACCGGGCGCATTCATCGCGCCATCTACCAGGTGTGGAAGGACTTCGAGATTTTCCCGCTGCTGTTCAAGTCCGCCTCGACCGTGAAAGCCGACGCCGCCCGGCGCGCGTTCTCCTCCGAGGGGCGGGACATCGTCTGGGCGGTGATCGATTCGGGCATCGAGGCGACCCACGTCCATTTCCAGGCCCACGAGAACCTGCAGGCGGTGCCCCCCGACTGGCATCACGATTTCACCGGCGAGAACAACCCGCTGGTGGACGGCTTCGGCCACGGCACCCATGTCGCCGGCATCATCGCCGGCGAAGTCCCGCCCGGCGGGTTCGAGGACCATCCCAGCATCATCGCCTACAGCCGGGCGCTGAAAGCCGATGGCGAGCAGGCGGGCCGCGACATCGAATACGACCGCGTGCCGCTCCCGTCCATCGCCGGCGTCGCGCCGCGCGCGAAGCTGGTGAGCCTGAAGGTGCTGGACAAGGACGGGCGCGGCGCCGTGAGCAACATCATCGCCGCGCTCGGCCACATTCACCGCATCAACAACTACGGCCGCTACCTGCGCATCCACGGCGTCAACCTCTCCGTCGGCTATCCGTTCGATCCCGAGTGGTTCGCCTGCGGCCAGAGCCAGCTCTGCGTCGAGGTGGATCGCCTGGTGCGCGCCGGCGTGGTGGTGGTGGCCGCCGCCGGCAACAGCGGCTACGGCACGCTGTCCACGTCGTTCACCGGGCTGCGCACCGCCGGCCTGATGATGACCATCAACGACCCCGGCAACGCCGGCTTTGCCATCACCGTCGGCTCCACCCATCGCGACATGCCGCACATCTACGGCGTGTCCTACTTCTCCTCCAAGGGACCCACCGGCGACGGCCGCAGCAAGCCCGACCTGGTGGCGCCGGGCGAGAAGATCCTGTCCTGCGCCGCGGGCAAGATGAAGGAGGAGATCGAAGCCAAGGTGCCCACCGGCGTCACCTATCTCGAGCACAGCGGCACCAGCATGGCGGCGCCCCACGTCTCCGGCGTCATCGCGGCGTTCCTGTCGGTGCGCCAGGAGTTCATCGGCCAGCCGGAGCGGATCAAGGACATCTTCACGCGCAACGCCACCGACCTGGGCCGCGAGCGCTACTTCCAGGGCCACGGGCTGGTGGACCTGATGCGGGCCATCCAGTCGGTTTGACAAGGGGAGCGCCATGGCGAGACTCGCAGGATTCGACTATTTCCCGGTGCAGTTCACCAAGGAAGCGGCGCTCCACGACCCGGCGGAGCCGCAGGCGCTGAAAAGCCATCTCGCCCAGGGCGGCGTCACCGACCTGCTGGTGATCTCCCACGGCTGGAACAACGACATGCAGGAGGCGCGGGCGCTTTACCAGGCTTTCCTCGCCAACCTGAAGTCGCTGCTCGACGCGGGAACGGTGCCGGGCGCCGGCGGGCGCAGGTTCGCGGTGCTGGGCGTGCTGTGGCCGTCGAAGAAGTTTGCCGACGCGGAGCTGATACCCGGCGGCGCAGCGGGCGCGTCGCTGTTCGAGACCGCGGCGCTGCGCGACAAGATCGAATCGCTGCGCGGCGCCTTCGACGCGCGTGACGCCGACCGGCTGCTGGACGAACTGAAGGCCCTGGTGCCCAAGCTGGAAGACAGCGGCGCCGCGCGCGACGCCTTCGTCGACAAGCTGCGGGCGCTGGTGCCGAAGGCCGCGGCCGACGCCGAGGACGCTTCCGAGGCGTTCTTCGCGCGCCCCGCCGGCGAGGTCTTCGATGCGATGGCCAAACCCGTGTCCTTCACCCAGCCGACGCCGGCGCCAGGTGCCGGCGGCGCCGCCGGCAGCGGTGTGGGCGTCGGCACGGGCATCGGCGCCGGAGGGGCCGCGGGGCTGGGCGAATTCTTCAGCGGCATCGGCTCGGCCGCACGCAATCTGCTCAACTACACCACGTATTACCAGATGAAGGCGCGCGCCGGACTCGTGGGCGGCCGCGGCGTCAATCCGCTGCTGCGGGAGATCCGCGCTGCGCACCCGGGCCTGCGCATCCATCTGGTGGGCCACAGCTTCGGCGGGCGCGTGGTCGCCGCCACCGCCGCCGGCGAGAACGACGCCACGCTGCTGCCGGTGCAGTCCCTGGCGCTGCTGCAGGCGGCGTTCTCCCATTACGGCTTCGCCAGGAACTGGGACGGCAAGGATCACGACGGCTTCTTCCGGCGCGTCGTCAGCCGCGGCGCGGTGGCGGGCCCGATCGTGATCACCTGCACGCCCAACGACAAGGCGGTGGGCGTCGCCTATCCGCTGGCCACGCTGATCGGCGGCAGCGACCAGCTGGCGGCGGGCCTCGGGGACAAGGACAGCAAGTACGGCGGCATCGGCCGCAACGGCGCGCAGAAGACCCCGGAAGCGGTGGACCTCAAGATGCAGGACGTCGGCGGCGCCTACGCCCTTGCCGCCGGGAAGCTGCACAATCTGAACGCGGATGCGTTCGTGAAGGACCACGGCGACGTCGCCAACCGCCAGGTGGTGTACGCCGTGCTGAGCGCCATGACGGCGGCGTAGCGTCCGCCGCGCGGCGTCGCCTATCTACGCGACGGGAACAGCCGGGACGCCTGCCACTGGTAAAACCTGACCGGGGCGGAGACCGCCACCACCCGGCCGCCGGCGTCGAGCAGCTGCACCTGCAGCGTGTGCTCGCCCCGGTCCAGCCCTTCCAGAACAAACTCCCGGCTCTGCCGCGCCGGGCCGTGGGGCCGGTTATCCACCAGCGGCTGCAGCGCCTGCCCGGCAGTCAGATCGCTGTCCAGCGCCACCGCCACCGCGACGTTGCCGCTGTTGTCGTGGAGCGTCGTTTCGGCGGCGGGTGCCAATATCTGCACGCTTTGGGCAGCCGCCGTGGGCAGGGCCAAGGCGGCCAGAACGAGCGCGGCGGCGAAGAGCGCCGCGCGCCCCGTCACGCGGGCAACCCGGACTGGGCACATGCTGACCTCCATGATTCGTTGCGGAAACTTCGTTCTCTCATCCCAAGTTTAGACCAGCGCCGCTCCGCGCGTTCCGCGCCGATCCGGCGTGCTCAAGGGCACGTCGCTGGTGGCGCGCCCGTTTGCGGGCACCGCGCCCGCGCGCACCATCGCGCTGGCGGCGCGGCCCACGTCGCCGCGGCTCACCGACGTGGAGCTGCTGGCGGAGGCCATCGTCGGGCAGGCGAACCCGGCCGGGGCATCCCCCGCGCCACGTCGCGCGCAACGGGCGGCGAAGTCCGCTTAGCGTTCCTGAAACGCGGCGTCGAGCACCTCCATCACGTAGCGGTACACGTCCGGTTCGCCGGACGCGCGCGGGCCGGCGACGTTGAGCACCTGCACCGCATTGTCGGCCACGAACCCGGCCAGCAGCCGCGGCGCGTCGAGGCCAGGGTGCAGGTGCAGACAGGGCCTGCCGAGTTTCGCCGCCAGTTCCCGCGTCAGGCGGGAGCCGCCGGTGAGCACCGGCGCGAGCGACACGATCACGGTGGCGTCGCTGTCGCGCACGTTCCACTCGGTGCGCTGCGCGTAGTCGTCGGCGGGCATTTCGGTCAGGGGATAGCGCGGATCGATGGCGCCGTCCTCGGCACGCCGGCCCCGGGGACACCAGCCGCCGCAGGCGATCCCGTGCGCCAGCGCCCAGTCCAGCGCGGCGCGGTCCGCGCCGGTCTGGCCGCCCGAGACGATGCGCGCGGGCGGCCTCACCGCAGCGCGCCGGAGAGCAGTTCGCGCTGCAGCGCCTCGGCCAGGTAGCGGTACTGCGCCAGCGCGTTGTAGGCCTGCGCCGAAACGCGCAGCAGCCGCGCCGGCGCCGCCGGCCAGGGAAACACCGGCACTTCGATGCGGTGCCGTGCGTACAGGGCATCGCTCAGCGCCGGCGCGTCGCCGGGCGGCAGCGGCACCGCGGCCAGCGCCGCCAGCATCGCGTCCGGCGCGGGCGGGCCGACGCCTAACGCGGTGCACAGCACGTCCCGCGCCGCCAGCGCCAGCAGGCGGTTGGCCTCCGCCAGCTCCCGGAATCCGCCCGGCGCGAGGCCCTCCAGGAACGCGATCGCCTCCGGAATCACCAGCGCCGGCGTCGGATCCCACGTGCCCTGCCAGTCGAACTCGAGGTGGAAGCGCGAGTGATCGGTCCGCCGGGAATTGGCGCCGTGACTGATGACGAGGGGCCGCGTCGCGGCGCGCTTGTCTTCCCGGGCATGCAGGAACGCCACCGACTTGGGCGCGCACAGCCACTTGTGGCAGTTGCCCACGTACCAGGCGGCGCCGATGCGCTCCACGCCGAGCGCCAGCAGCCCCGGCGCATGGGCGCCGTCCACCAGCGTGTCGACGCCGCGCGCGGCCAGTTCGCGCACCAGGCGTTCGATCGGAAACACCAGGCCGGTGGGACTGGTGACGTGATCCAGCAGCGCGAGGCGCGTGCGCGGCGTCACCGCTTCCAGCACCGCCGCCGTCACCTGCTCCGCGGCCGCGAGGGGAAACGGCACCCGCGCCGTGACCACGGCTGCGCCGGCGCGCTCGGCGGCGAAGCGCGCCGCGTTGGTGGCGGCGTTGTAGCCGTGGTCGGTCACCAGGATTTCGTCGCCCGCGTCGAACCGGAGCGAGCGCAGCACCGTGTTCACGCCGGCGGTAGCGTTGGCGACGAATGCCAGGCCCGCCGGCGCGGCGCCGACGAAAGCTCCCAGCGCCTCGCGGGCGGCATCCAGGCGCGGCTCCAGCGTGCGGCGCATGAACTTCAGCGGGTCCCGCTCCAGCTCGTCGCGCAGGCGCTGCTGGGCGCGCAGGACGGGAATCGGGCAGGCGCCGAACGCGCCGTGATTGAGATAGACGGTGCGCCGGTCGAGGCGCCAGAGGCGGGCGGCCTCGGGCGGCGCCGGCAGGGGGCGGCGGGCCGGCATCGCCGGTCTCAGACCGGCATCGGCTTTTCGCTGGAAAGCGCCAGCCAGCCGCGGATGATGCGGTAGAGCACCCAGATGCCGGCGGCCAGCACCACGCCGATCCCCAGCGGCAGCCCGATCACCGTCAGCGCCAGCGCCAGCGCCACCACCACCCACAGCAGCGCGTACCAGAACGTGCGGATCTGCCAGCCGAAGTGGGAATCCAGGTAGGTGCCGCGCACGTCGGCGCGCTTCACGTAGTTGAGGATCACGGCGATGATGGACGGCCAGCCGGTGAGAAACGCGGTGACGATGAACGCCGTCCCCAGCAGCCCGGTGACCGCGCTGAACAGGTGCAGGGCATAGATGACGTGGGTCAGCTGCACCAGGCCCTGGGCGGGGACCGGGGTCCCCAGCCGCCCGTCGATTTCCGTCACATTGTGCTCACCGCTGTCCATGCCGCCTCCTTTTGACGCGGGATAGTTGCCCAGCGCGGCGCCAATTGCAACCCCGCGCTCTGGCGCACGGCGCCAAAACGCGCCTCCTTGATCGTGCCCCCTCCACCACCGCTGCGCCGCGCACCGCGATGCAGATCGACCGCCGTTCCGTCCAGTACGTCCCCGGCGCCGGCGCCGCCGCGGCGACCGCCGCGCCCGGCCCGCTCAACTGACCGCGGCCGCCGCCGGCCGGTCTATAGTGGGAATACCCCCGCTGATCATGGAGGCGTGTCATGGCGATCGCTCAAACCCTGGAGAAGTACCTGAACGAACGGCAGATTCCCTATGACCTGGTGAACCATGCGAAGACCGGATCGAGCCTGCGCAGCGCCTCGATGGCGCACGTGCCGGCGCACCAGGTGGCGAAGGCGGTGATCCTGGAAGACGACAGCGGCTACCTGATGGCGGTCCTGCCGGCGCATCGGCACGTGCACGTGGGCACCCTCTCGAAATGCCTGGGCCGGAAGCTGGGGCTGGCCACCGAGGCGGAGACCCGGTCGATCTTTCCCGACTGTGAGCTGGGCGCGATCCCGCCTGTCGGCGAGGCCTACGGGCTCGCCACCGTGGTGGACGACGAGCTGGCGGCGCAGCCGGAGGTGTATTTCGAGGCCGGCGACCACGAGGAGCTGATCCACATGAAGACCTACGACTTCATGCAGCTCCTGCCCAACGCGCAGCACGAACGGTTCACCGCGCTGAGCTGAGGCACGGAACTTCCGGCGCCGATTGATATCTCTATGGATGGTGCCCAGATTCCGGTGCGATGAAGATCTCGATGAACGCTGAACACGACCGCCGATACGCGCAGTCCCGCCCCGCGGCTCCCGCCGCCGGCGCGCTGGCGCGCCTCGGGGGTCGCGGTTTCGGCGGCGGCTGCGTGCCGCCTCCGGCACTGCTGCACCGCGCGACCCGCATCCGGGTAGCCGCCTTCTGATCGCTCCGGCAGGACAGGGCCCGCCGGAAGCGGCAGGACCCGCCGGAGTCAGCCGACCCTTGGAAACACTGGCGCGGACCGGCCGCACGCGGCAGGCCGTGGCACCTCCGCGTGCGGCGGCAGCGCGCCGGGCGCGGGATCGGCATTTGGACCAGGGAGAAGACCATGGAAATCAGGATCGACGAGTTTCTCGAGGCATCGAAGGAGTATCTGTTCGACGGCGCGGATGCGCCCGACACGGCGGAGGAAAGCGAAGACGCATCGGCGCACGGCGCCGCCCGCGGATCGCCCGCGCCGCAAGAGGAGTAGCGCATGGAACGAATCGACAACCGTCTGCGCGACGTGTTCGCGCGACGCATGCTGGACGCGGTGCGCAACCCGCCACAGCTCGTGATCGCCCGCGACCTGTTGCGCCGGGGGCTCTCGGCCAACGACGTCTGGGCGCTGGTGATGCGCGATCCGGCGTTCGCCCGAGTGCCGGAGGCGTTCCGCATCGCGGTGGCCAATGCCGCGCGCACCATCGAGCGCGACGAGCTGCTGGCCGCCAGCCGCCGGCAGGCGCGGGCGCGTCCCCACGCCTGAGCGGCGCAGCGCTGCGTCAAGCGACGACGGCGCACGCGGGCGCCGTTGTTCTTTGATTCTTCACCACAGAGACACAGAGGCACAGAGAAAGGCGAGAGACCTTTTCACCGCAAAGGACGCGAAGGAGTTCAAAAAAATCCCGCGTGTTTTTCCTTCGCGTCCTTCGCGTCCTCCGCGGTTGAAGCGTTCCGATCTTCCCCGTGCCTCTGCGTCACCGGGGTGGATTCCGAACCCGCGGGATCAGAGCTTGTCCGCCGGCGTGTCCTTGATCTTCGGCCACTTGGACTCGGACTGCTTCAGGTAGCCGGGGATGTCCTTGCTCCATTTGCGCCCGATGTCCGGGGTGACGTTGAGGTAGAGCTTGCCGTCCACCACCTTCCACACGTTGGGGTCGCCGTCGGCCTTCACGCCCTGGGCGACGCCGTAGGCGCACCAGCCGCCGTATTGCGGCGCGAACTTCGCGGGGTCCTTCTTGAACGCCTCCAGGTTCTCGGCGCTGGCGAAGCGGTAGATGGCGCCCTCGTGGGTGGCGGTGAACTCGGCCTTGCCCGGCGTCGGCTTGCCGACGGTGAAGTAGGCCACCGGGTCGTAGCCGTGGACGGCGACGCCGCCCTTCTGCACGTTGAGGTGGGCGGCGGGTTCGGCAAACGCCGCGGGAGCGGCCAGCAGCGCGAGCGCCGCGAACCACCAGGCCGCAGCCTGGCGCCAAACGGAAACGGGTGCGAGGGTCATGGCGAATCCTCCAGGTTCATGGATCGGTGGCGTCCCGAACGGGACGGCACCCATTGGTCGGGGTCGGTGTTCCCGCCCTTACACCGCGCTGCCGCCTCCGGCTCCGCCCCGGGAAAAAGCCCGGCCGCAGCGGGGCCTGCGCCGCCGCTGGCAACGGGGGATCAGGCCGCGGCCTTGAGCGCCCCGTGCTCGATGCGGGTGCCCAGCACCCGGAGGAACGCCGCCAGCCACGCCGGGTGCGCCGGCCAGGCCGGAGCGGTCACCAGGTTGCCGTCGGTGGTGGCGCCGTCAATCTTCACGTCGACCCAGGTGCCGCCGGCGGCCAGCACTTCGGGCTTCACCGCCGGGTAGGCGGTGAGCTTGCGGCCCCTCACCACGTCGGCGGCGGTGAGGATCTGGATGCCGTGGCAGATGGCGGCGAGCGGCTTGCCGGCGTCCGCGAAGTGCTTCACCGCCTTGATCACGCCGGCGTCGAGCCGCAGGTATTCCGGCGCCCGGCCGCCGGCCAGCACCAGCGCGTCGTAGCTTTCGGGCTTGACCTCGCTCCAGGTGGCGTTGAGCGTGAAATTGTGGCCGCGCTTCTCGCTGTAGGTCTGCTGGCCCTCGAAGTCGTGGATGGCGGTGGCGATGGACTCGCCGGCCTTCTTGCCGGGGCACGCGGCGTGCACCTCGTGACCCACCATCAGGAGCGCCTGGAACGGCACCATGATCTCGTAGTCCTCGCCGAAATCGCCGGCGATCAACAGGATTTTCCTGCCTGCCATGATGGTCTCCTCTGTCGGTGGTGAACGGCGCCGCCCGAAGCGGCGGCGCCCGGGGATCAAGGATAAGCGTTCGATTCCCCGCCGGGAACCGGAGTTCAGTCTGCGCCGGCCGCGTCACATCAGGTCGAGGGCATGGCGCTTGAGATCGTCCAGATCGCACACCTCCAGCGCCGCCTCGTGGGTCGCGCCCAGGATCACCGGGGGAGCCTTCCCCGCCTGCATCGCCTCGTGCCAGCGCGCGGCGCACAGGCACCAGCGGTCGCCGGGGCTGAGACCCGGAAACCCCGCTTCCGGGTGGGGCGTCACCAAATCGTTGCCGCGGGCACGGCTGAACTCCAGGAACTCGGCGGTGACGCGGGCGCAGACGACGTGCAGCCCCCGGTCTTCGGGGCCGGTATCGCAGCGGCCGTTGCGGTAGAAGCCCGTCGCGAGCTCGGCGCAGCAGTTCTCCAGCGGCGTGCCCAGAACGTTCAATGCGGGTGCGGCCATGCGTCTCGTCTCCATCGTTTCGCCGTATTCTGCCAGCCCTCAAAGCGGCATGCGGGTCACGCTTTGGCCGCGCCGCTCCAGCAGCCGCAGCACGCCGCGCTCGCCTGCCAGGTCCATCGCCAGTTCGGTCACCACCGCGTCGCTGGCGATCAGCGCGTCGGCGACGCCGGGGCGGATTTCCGCCACCCGCGGGTCCCCCAGGTGGATGGTGCCGAACACGTAGCCGCGGACCTTCCCCTGCGCCGTCACTTGCCACAGCAGCCCCTGCTCGAACGCCTGCGCCGGTCGCACCGCGCCGACCGCCAGCAGCAGTGCCAGCACGGCAGCGAGCGCCTGTCCCTGCCTCCATCGCCTCATCCCGACCCTTCTCATCGTGTCGCCGTCCCCGCTGCCGGCACGGGCGGCGTCAGCCGCACCGGACCCTGCAGCGCCTTCAGCACCGCCCGGTCGCGCCCGTACAGGTCCGGCCGAAAGTACACGATGCCGTCCCTCACCTCCGCCGTCCAGTAGAGCAGCAGGACCGGCAGCTTGCGCCGCACCGGCACCGTGCGGGTCTGGCCGCCGGCGATGGCCGCGCGCACCGCGTCGGGTCCCCAGCGCTCCGGGTCATCCAGCAGCAGCACCGCCAGGTCCACCGGCGCCTCGACGCGGATGCAGCCGGAGCTGAAAGCGCGCTCGGCGCGATCGAACAGCGCCTTGGCCGGCGTGTCGTGCAGGTAGACGAAATGCGAATTCGGAAACATGAACTTGATGCGTCCGAGCGCATTCCTGTCGCCCGGCTGCTGCACGATCTGGTACGGGAAGCCGCCGCGGGCGTAGCGCTTCCAGTCGATGGCACCGGCGTCCACCGGCCGCCCCTGGTTGTCCACCACCGTCATGTTCTCCCGCGCAAGATAGGCGGGGTCCTTCGCCAGCTTCGGCAGGACGTCCTGCTTCAGGATGGTGGGGGGCACGGTCCAGGTGGGATTGATCACGAGATACTGCATCGGCGCGCGGAACACGGGCGTCTCCCGGTACGGCCGCCCCACCACCACCCGTGACGTCCACACCGGCAGGCCGCCGAGGTAGAGCGCGGCGCGGTAGCCGGCGATGTCGACCATCAGAAAATCGCCGGTCAGGTCCTGGGCCACCCAGCGCGCCCGTTCCAGGTTGACGCGGATCTGGTCGATGCGCGCGGCCACCGGCACGTTGAGCTCGGCGAGCGTCTTGCGGCCCACCGCGCCGTCCGCCTCCAGGCCGTGACGCTCCTGGAATCGCCGCACTGCCGCTTCCAGGCCGGCATCGAACAGCGCGGGGTCGGCCGCCTCCACTCCCGCCAGATCGCCGGTGGCGACCAGCCGCGACCGCAGCGCGGTCACGCGGGGATCGCTCATGCCGGGTTTCAGCGTGGGTCCCGCCGGCACCGCCGGCCAGCCGCCGCGCGCGGCCAGCTCACGGTAACGGGCCAGCGCATCCATCAGCGACCAGTAATAGTCGAGCCGCGGCGCGTACGCCAGCACCTCGGGCGCCAGCGCCGGCGCCGAGAGCGCCCGCTCCAGCGCCTGCACCGGATCGAGCCCGCGCAGCGATCGGCCGAAATTCCAGTCCGGGTCCAGCTCCTTGGGGTTCACCCTGCCGAAATGCAGGTGATAGGCGAGCCGCACCAGGGCATCGGTGAGGAGCAGCTCCCGTGCGGCCGGGTCCGCCGCGGCGGCGACGGCGAACGCGCGCACCGCCGTGGCGTGATAGTCGGCCGGGTCGAGACCGTGGTCGCGGCTCGCCTCCACCAGCGCCGCCAGTTCCCGGATCCGCGCCGGATCGACCCACGCCGGCGCGAAGCCGCGGCGCTCGTAGAACTCGGCGATCAGGTCGCGCGCGGCGATGCGCTCGCCGCCCGCCCGGGTCTCGCTGGCGCGCAGCCGCTCCACCGCCAGGCGCAGCGGCTCCACCGCCGTCTCGGCGGCTGCCGCACCTGCGGGGAGCAAGGCCAGCGCCACCAGGAGGCCGTTGAAAACGCGCGGATGTCTCGGATTGGTGGACAAGGTGCGGCCGTTATAACATACGGGCTCTGCCGAGCCGAAACGCTGCAGAAGGGGAGTTTCTTCAATGAATCGCGACGACCGCGGCTGGTCGCGCCGCCGCTGGCTGGCCGGGCTGGCGCTGGCGCCGCTGGCGTTGACCTCCAGGTCCGCTTCCGCGCGCGCCGAGCGCGCCCTCTCGTTCCACCACACCCACACCGGGGAGCAGCTGCGGGTCACCTATTTCGCCGCCGGGCAGTACCTGGCGGAGTCGCTGGCGCAGCTGGATCGCCTGTTGCGGGACTTCCGCACCGGAGACGCGACGGCGATGGACCGCGCGCTGTTCGACCAGCTGCACGCGCTCTCGCAGGCGTGCGGCGGCGGCACGTACGAGATCATTTCCGGCTACCGCTCCCCTGCCACCAACACCCGGCTGCGTCAGGCGGGGGGCGGGGGCGTCGCCAGGAACAGCCTGCACCTGCAGGGGCGCGCCATCGACGTGCGGCTTTCGGGCCATGACACGGCGCAGCTCCGGCGCGCCGCGGTCGCGATGGGACGCGGCGGCGTCGGCTACTATCCGCGCTCCGATTTCGTCCATCTGGACACCGGCCGCCCGCGCACCTGGGGCTGAAGATACGCGCCGCGGCGCCCGGGAAAAGGCGGTCACGCGGAAGGAGGACGCCATGCCCCAGCATTTCGATGCCCTCGTCGTCGGCGCCGGCCAGGCCGGCCCGGCGCTGGCGGTGCGCCTGGCCCGGGCCGGTCGCCGCACCGCGCTGATCGAGCGCGGCCGCTTCGGCGGCACCTGCGTCAACACCGGTTGCATTCCCACCAAGACGCTGGTGGCGAGCGCCCGCGCCGCCCACGTCGCGCGCGTCGCCGCCGACTTCGGCGTGCGCGCCGGGCCGGTATCGGTGGACATGGCGGCGGTGAAGGCGCGCAAGGACCGCGTGGTGCAGGCCTCACGCGACGGCGTCGTCAAGTGGCTGGAGAGCACGCCGGGCGTGACCGTGGTGCGCGGCCACGCCCGCTTCGTCGCCGGGCGCACGCTGGACGTGGACGGCGAGCGCCTGAGCGCCGACGCGGTGTTCCTCAACGTCGGCGGCCGGCCCAGCGCACCGCCCATCGACGGCCTCGGCGACGTCGCCTGGCTCAGCAGCTCGTCCATGATGAACGTGGATTTCCTGCCCGAGCACCTGGTGATCGTGGGCGGCAGCTACATCGGCCTGGAATTCGCCCAGATGTACCGCCGCTTCGGCAGCCGGGTCACCGTGGTGGAGATGGCGCCGCGGCTGATCGCGCGCGAGGACCCGGACGTCTCGGCGGCGATCCGCTCGGTGCTGGAGGAGGAAGGCATCGCCATCCACACGGGCGCGGAGTGCCTCGCCGTGCGGCGCGCGGGCGACGGCGTCGAGCTCGGCGTGCGCTGCGAAGGCGAGCTGCCCCCGATCCGCGGCAGCCACCTGCTGGTGGCCGCGGGCCGGCGCCCCAACACCGACGACCTGGGGCTGGAGGCGGCCGGCGTGCGCACCGACGCCGAGGGCTACATCGAGGTGGACGACTCCCTTCGCACCAGCGCCGAGGGCGTCTGGGCGCTGGGCGACGTCAACCGCCGCGGCGCCTTCACCCACACCGCCTACAACGACTACGAGCTGCTGGCGGCCAACCTGCTGGACGGCGATTCGCGCCGCGTGAGCGAGCGCGTCCTCGGCTACGCCCTCTACATCGACCCGCCCCTGGGGCGAGTCGGCATGACCGAGCAGCAGGCGCGCGCATCGGGCAAGAAGGTGCTGATGGCGACGATGCCCATGACCCGGGTCGGCCGCGCCCGCGAGCGCGGCGAGACCGACGGCTTCATGAAAGTGCTGGTGGAGGCGGAGTCGAAGAAGATCCTCGGTGCGGCGCTCTTCGGCATCGAGGCCGACGAGGTGGTCCACATCTTCATCCTGGCGATGAACGCCGGCCTGCCGGCCAGCGCGATCCGGCGCGCCATGCCGATCCACCCCACCGTCGCCGAGCTGCTGCCGACGCTGCTGGAGCGGCTGGAGCCGCTGGGCGCCTGACGCGGCCGGGGCCCGGCCTCCCGGAGCCCGGCGTTTGTCTGTTAACCTTGGCGTTTTTTTACCCGAACCGAACCGAAAGAGAACGACATGGCCGACTCCCACGACCGCCTCCCCGACGTCACCATGGACGCGGCGAACCTCTACCGCGAGGAGATCGTCACCGATCGCCGCATCGGCACGCTGCGCGTGATGATCCCGATCAAGAGCGACGGCTCCGACGACGCCGGCCGCAAGACCGCCTACGTCGGCGAAGCACAGCTGATGACTTCGATGGGCGCGCTGCCGCTCACATTCGACATCGAGGCCGATTCGCTGGACGCCGCGGTGAAGGGCTACGGCC
Source organism: Pseudomonadota bacterium (assembly GCA_049322755.1). Lineage (GTDB taxonomy): Bacteria > Pseudomonadota > Gammaproteobacteria > Burkholderiales > UBA6910 > DATIUV01. Next base: position 130,256 of record JBMOQX010000052.1, read on the forward strand.
CCGCGGCGAAGAAGGCGTTCGATCAGGCGCTCAAGGAACTGGAAGAGATGCGGCGCCAGGCGGCCTCGTCGCTGGTGATCCCGCGCGGCGGCGCCGGCGGTCTGCCGGGCGGCGGCATGGGGCCCGGCGGCCTGCCGCCGGGTCTGGGCGGCGGCAAGATCCAGATGCCCTGATCGCCGCCGAGGGGTGCGAAACCGGGGCGTATCCCTCCGGGCGCTTCCGCCCCCACCCGTCCCGCGCAACCGGCGAGGGCAGGTTCGTGCGGGAAACGGGTGTGCGCCCGTTTCCCGACCTGTCGACCGGAGGTACAGATGAGCGATCTGAAGAAGGAATTCGAAACCGCGGCCGCGGAGGTCAAGAAGCTGAAGAAGGACCCCGGCAACGACATGAAGCTCAAGCTCTACGCGCTTTACAAGCAGGCCACCGAGGGCGACGTCACCGGCCAGCGGCCGGGCTTCATGGACTTTGTCGGCGGCGCCAAGTACGACGCCTGGGCCGAGATCAAGGGCATGAAGGCCGAGGACGCGATGAAGAAGTACGTGAAGCTGGTGAAAGCGCTCAGCAGCTAGGCCTTGCGCTTTTTCGCCGCCGGCTTGGCCCTGGCCACCGGCCTCGGCGCGCCGAAGTACTCCCCGAAATAGTTGTCCACCTCGGCCTCGATCTGGGACGTGAGCAGCGACAGCAAGAATCCCAGGCGGGCCTTCAGCTCCACCGTCTTCGGCATCACGTGCAGCGTGCCTCGCACGCCGTTGGTGGAAAAGTGGATGCTGTCACCCTGCCATTCGTAGGCGAGGCCGTAGTCCTCGCAGAGTTTGCTGGCGATTTCCTCGGCTGCGTCGCGCGCTCGCTTGTGGGTGAGCGCGTGGCTGCGCTTGATGTGGATGTCGCTCACGGATGCCCCTGCCTTCCTCGCCGGCTGACGGCCGCGGCCGAACCGGCACGCGTCCAGACGGCATTTTGTCGTTTGCCGGCCGGCCCGCCTAGTCCCCTGCCGCCAGCGCCGCCCTGCCCGCCAGTGATCGCAGGTTCGTCATCGCATGAACTGCGACCGCGCGGGCGGGGTTTGGTGCCCCGCGCGGCCGGCCCGACGCTCAGGCTTCGATCACCAGCCGCGGCGTGCTCGCGCGCGACACGCACACCGTCATCCCAGCCCAGCTCGCGGGCGGCGCGGCGCGCCTCCTGCACCATGGCGTTGGGCCCGCACACGTAGAGGTGGCGGCCCGACGCCGGCGCGCCGATCGCGGCGGCGAGATCGAGGCGCCCTTCGCTGCCGCTGTAATGCAGCCGCACGCGGTCCGCGGCGAGCCGCGCCAGCGCGCCGCGAAACGCGAGCCGCTCCGGCGAGCGGGCGCTCGCCACCAGCCGGTAGCGGCCGCCGCGGCGCTCCAGCCAGCGCGCCATCGCCAGCAGCGGCGTGATGCCGATGCCGCCGGCCAGCAGCACGTGCTCGGCGGCGGTTTCCGCCAGCGGGAAGCCGTTGTGCGGGGCGCGCGCCGTGACGACGTCGCCTGCCGACACCTGGTCGTGCAGCCACGCGGACACGCCGACCTCGCCCGCCCGCAGGACCCCGATCTCGTAGACCTGCGTGTCGGCCGGGTCGCTGGCGATGGAGTAGGCGCGCCACGCATCGCCAGTGCGCGCCCGCGGCGCGCGCACCTCGACGTGCGCGCCGGGCGCGAACGGCGGAAGCGGCGCGCCGGTCAGGCTCTCCAGCACGAACGCCTTCACGCCCTGGGCCTCGGCGCGCACGGCCGCCACGCGCACGTCCAGCGTGCTCATGGCTTGGCCTCCCCTCCCAGCGCCGCGAGTCTCGCCTCCAGCTCGGCGATGCGCTCGTGCAGCGGCGCGACGGCCTCGCGCACCTCGGCCTCGGTGAAGCGCGGCGTGATGTGCTGCGGGCAGTTCCAGTCGAACGCTTCCACCTCGATCACCGCCACGCGCTCGACGCGGGCGCGGTAGCCGGGCAAGTCCACCGCCTTGCGCACGTCCTCCGGCGGGGTCGCAGCGTCCTCGAAGCGGATGCGCCCCAGGATCTTCAGACGCCGGCGGTTGGCGTAGTCCATCAGGATCAGCGATACGCGGTCGTTGCCCGCCGCGTTGCCGGCCGAAATGAGCTGGGTATTGCCGCGGAAGTCCGCGTAGGCCAGCGTCTTCGGCCCGAGCACCCTGACGAACCCCGGCGGCCCGCCGCGGTGCTGCACGTAGGGCCAGCCGGTCTCGCTCACGGTGGCGAGGTAGAAGCTGTCGCGCGCGGCGATGAACGCCGCTTCCGCCGCACCCAGCTCGTCGTGGGGGGCGCCCTGCGCCAGCAGGCGCTCGTTGTGCGAGCGCGAGCGGTAGTGCTCCTGCACGGCCTTCACGCCGTCGGTGAAGGCGATTTCCGCAAATCGATGGCTCATGGCTGTCTCCTGAAGACGTCCGCCGGCGGCGGACGGCCGCCGGCGGGTCTCCTTCGTTTACGCGGCGGACTTCTCGGCGCCGCCGATGAACGCCACTTTCGGGAAGTCGATCGGAATCAAGGTCGACTTGCCGAGGATGTTGGTGAACACGTTGAGCGCCACCGCGGTGATGATCTCGACGATCTCGCCGTCGCTGAAGCCGGCGGCGCGCACCGCCTCGAACTCGGCCGTCGTGACTTCGCCGCGGTGCTCGTTGAGCGCCCTGGCGAACGCGACCGCAGCCGCGGCCCTGGCGTCGCCCGAGCCGCCCTGGCGGTTGAGCAGCATCTCCTCGTTGGAGAGCCCGGCGTGGCGGCCGATGGCGGTGTGGGCGGAAACGCAGTACCGGCAGCCGTTCTCCTCCGCCACCACCAGCGCGATGCGCTCCTGGGTCGCCTTGTCGAGCGCCGCCGCGCCCATCGGGCCGTAGAGGCCGAGGAAGGCGGACAGCGCCTTGGGCGAGTTCGCGAGCGCCCGGATGAAATTGGGGACGATCCCCAGCTGCTGCTGGACCGCGTCCAGCAGTTCCTTGGCTTCGCCGGTGGCGGTTTTCGGGTCGACGACGTTGATGCGGGACATGGCTGTTTCCTTTCGCTGGTATGGGTTGGCTCACGGCCACTCGCCGTGTGGAGGGCATTCTGGGTTTCGAGCGACGCGCAATAAATACGTTAAATCGCATTTTACTGTTGCATAAAACGGCGTAATCTCCACGCATGGACAAGCTCCACGCCATGGCCGCGTTCGTCCAGATCGCCGAGCGCGGCAGCCTTACCGCCGCGGCCGACGCGCTGGACACCTCGCTCTCGTCGGTGGTGCGCACGCTGGCGGCGCTGGAAGATTCGCTGGGCGTGCGGCTGCTCAACCGCACCACGCGCCGCATCGCCCTGACCGAGGAGGGGCGCCGCTATCTGGAGCGCTGCCGCCGCATCCTGGCCGAGGTGGAGGACGCCGAGCAGGCGCTGGGCGCCGGCGAGCAGGATCCCGCCGGCGTGCTGCGGGTAACCGCGCCGGTGCTGTTCGGCCAGCTGCACGTCGCGCCTGCGGTGGCGGGCTTCCTCGCGCGCCACCGCCGGATGCAGGTGGAGCTGACGCTGCTGGACCGCGTCGTGAACCTGGTGGACGAAGGCATCGACGTGGCGGTGCGCATCGGGGCGCTGGCCGATTCGTCGATGGTGGCCGCGCCCGTGGGCCAGATCCGGCGCGTGGTGGCGGCGAGCCCGGCGCTGCTCAAGGCCGCCGGCACGCCGAAGCGTCCGGAGGAGCTGGCGAAGCTCCCGTGCGTACGCTTCACCTCCTTGATGCCGGGCACCACCTGGCATTTCTTCGAAGCCGGCAAGCCCTTCGCCGTCCAGGTGGGCGGGCAGTTCGCGTGCAACCAGGCCGCCGCCTGCGTCGACGCCTGCATCGCGGGCCTGGGGTTCGGCATGTTCATCTCCTACCAGGTGCGCCGCGCCCTCGACGCCAAACAGCTGCGCGAAGTGCTCAAGGACTTCGAGCCGCCGCCGCTGCCGGTGAGCCTGGTGTACCCCCATGCCCGGCTGCTCTCGCCACGGGTGCGCGCGTTCGTCGATTTCGCCGCCGCCGAGCTGCGGCGCGAGCTGGCTACAGCGCGGTCACCTGCACGTTGACGACCGGTTCCGGGGACTGCCGAACAGCGCCGCGACGCGCGGCGTCTTGACGGCAGCCTCCCGGCATCGGACATTTGGCCTGTCTCGCATCCTGGAGGACGCCATGAATCGCATGCTCGCGGCGGCAGCCGCATTGTCAGTGGCCGCAATCTCCGGTTGCGGCACGACGCTGGATACGGTGCGCGCCGATCTCGGCCTCGCCCCGCGCGCGGAGTGGAACGCCGCGCCGCTCCAGGACCGCCTCCCCGTGGCTCCGGCGCCGCAGCGGCGGGTCGGCGACAGCTTCGTGTTCCTTTTCCCCAACGGCGTCCAGCAGGCCGAGACGGTGACCGAGGTGCGCGGCGACCGCGTCGGTTGGCACATCCCTGGCGGCGCTGCCTGGACCACGGTCACTGGCGCCATGTCGAACCCGGTTCAGTGGGGCGGAACGACGCAATACGGCAGCGGCCAGCAAAACTTCAGCGGCAACTATCGCGAGCTGTTTCCGATGCGGGTCGGCAACGTGATCCGCTACACCGCCCGCGGCGAGAGCAGCCGCGAGCCCCAGGGTTGGACCTCGCAGTGGACGTGCAGCGTGCCCTCCGAGGAACGCGTCACCGTCGCCGCCGGGACCTTCGATACCTATCGCATGATGTGCTTCCGCGCCGGGCAGCTGCGCACGTACTTCTACGCGCCCGCCATCGGAATGTACGAGCTGCGCGTCACCGCCGGCAAAGACGCCGGCCGCAAGGAGCTGGTTTCCTACCGGCTTGCCGCCGGGTGAGACGCGGCGCTCAGCGGGGGCTTCCGCCCCAGCCGTAGCCCGAGCCGCCACCCCCGCCGGCGACGCCATCGCCGGCCGACAACGAGATCCGACCGCTGGTGCCGCTCGCCATGCCCTGGCTGACCGGCTTGCCGTCACGGGTGATCGTCGCGTGCAACGGGCCGGCGCCGCGTGCCATCAGCCGCACCGTCAGGCCCTGGCCCTGGAAGCGGATCGACGCCGGCGAGACGCCCTCTACGGTGGACGACGCCACGGTGCCGTCATCCCGGGTCAGCATGTACGTGGCGGCAAACGGCGTCGCCTCGGTGCCGGTCACCTGCAGCAGGAACTCCGCCGCCGCGGCTGGTCCGCTGCCCAGCGCGCCGGCCAGCGCCAACATCGCTCCGGCTCGTCGAGTCATCGGCGTGCCCTCCGAAATGGGGTTGATGGGATTCGGACGGCCGCCCGGTCCACCCGAATCCAGGCGCGAGCTGCCGCGCTACGGGGTAGCGCGATCAGGACGACGCGCCGTCGCCGCCGGCGCCACCGCTGCCGCCACCACCGCCACCACCACCACCGGTGCCCGCGGCCGTGCCATCGGAGCCGGAAGCGGAACCGTCGGAGGAGCCGGAGGACGCGGAGCCGTCGCCGCCACCCCCACCCCCGCCGCCGCCGCCACCCCCGCCGCCACCACCACCACCCCCCCCGCCGCCACCGGCGGCTGCGGCTGTCGCGACATCAATCGACAGGGTCTGGGGATTGAAGGACAGCGGGGCGAGTGCGAGCATCAGCGCGAGCGCGGATGCGGTCGTCGTCACCAGTATTTTGCGATTGGGAAACGTCTTCACGGGTGTGTCTCCTTTGGCCGACGGTCAACGTGCCGCAGGGACGCCAGCCCGCTGTCAGTCTCCCCGCGCCGGCCGCCGCAAAGTATGCGCCGGGACTGTTGCAAGCACCGTGCCGCGGAGTGCAATCGTTCGGGAACTCAGGGCGTTACAGGCGCGAGGGCGGGGAGCAAGGGGAATTCCGCTGGCGAATCTGTCGCCGGCCAACGACACCGGCGCGCCGGAGCGCGACTTTGGAGAATCACGGGCACCGGGAAACCGGAATCGCGGTCCGACGCGAACCGCCTACAGCGCCGTCACCTGCACGTTGACGATCAGTGCCGGCAGCTGCGGCGCGCCGACGAAGCTGCCCGACACCGGCGGCACCGTCTCCGGGTGCCGCGCCACCGCGACGGGAATGTGGCGGTTGCCGGTAAGCTCGCCCGAAGTGGGATCGAAACCCTTCCAGCCGGGACCCGGCAGGTAGACCTCGGCCCAGGCGTGGGTCGACGCGTTGCCGGCCTCGGTCGCCGAGCCGTGGGAATAGCCGCTGACGAAGCGCGCCGCGAGCCCCAGGCAGCGGCAGGCGTCGATGAACAGCGCCGCGTAGTCGCGGCACGAGCCGCGGCGTGAAGTCAGCGTCTCCGTGGGCCGCTGGACGCCCTCCTCCTCGCGCACTGTGTACTCGAAGCCGGTGGCGATGGCGCGGTTCATGATGTCCAGCAGCACGTAGGTCTGGATCGGACCGGCGCCGAAGTTGAAGCTGCCGACCCACTGCTGCACCGCCTTCTTGCAGTTGGGGTAGGCCGGCTGCTGGTAGGGCAGCAGGTCGGCGCGCTCGTCCACCAGGTAGTGGAACGGATAGTTGACGGCGTAGTCCTCCACCAGGAAATCCAGCGGCTCGCTTTCGTAGTGGCGGATCACCACCTCGCTGGCGATGGTCAGGCGGTCGGCGGGCTCGGAAAAGCGTACCACCGCCACCGAGTTGTCGAACACGTCGCGGTGCCACCGGACCGAGTGCGCCGGATGGATCTCCAGCGCCGAGGATTCGATGTGCACGTCGTGGCCCTCGCGCGGGCGCACCAGCAGCCGGTGGGGCTCGAGCGTGACCGGGCCGCCGAACTGGTACTCGGTGAGGTGGCTGATCTTCAGGCGCTGCACGGAATCGCGGGGAACAGTGGAGTTCGGGAATGACGGAAGTTTACGGGAATCCAGTCGGCCATCGGCTAGTCGACGACCCGGCCGCGCAGCGCCTTCACCTGGCCGCGGCGCACCTTGCCTTCGATCCGGCGCCGGCGCGCCGCCTGGGTCGGTCTGGTCGCGATGCGCTTGCGCCGCGTCACGGCGACGCTCCGCACCAGCTCGGCCAGGCGCGCCAGCGCGTCCGCGCGGTTCTTCTCCTGGGTGCGGAAGCGCTGCGCCTTGAGCACGATCACCCCGTCCTTGGTGATGCGCGAGTCCTGGAGCCTGAGCAGGCGCTCCTTGTAAAAATCCGGCAGCGACGAGGCCTGGACATCGAAGCGCAGATGCACGGCGCTCGCCACCTTGTTGACGTTCTGGCCGCCGGCGCCCTGGGCACGCACGAAGGCGATCTCGATTTCGGCGTCGGGAATCGCGACGTGACTGGAGATCTGCAGCATGGCGAAAGGCGAGTATAAGCCTTCGCGCGTCGCGATGGCCCAGCGACGCCCGTCGGCGGGACTGCGGTCGGGACGCCGGATTCCGGCTTGCGCCGCGACGCAATGACGGATGGTTCGGTCGCCGCCCCCAAAGAGGTGCGACGTCGCCGGGGCGCGTTCGGTCAGGCCGCGAGCGACGGCCGCGCGGTCATGCCGTCGTACCACGCCGCGAGCCGCGCCGCAGCGTCGCGCCAGCCCACCTCCGGCAGCCGGAACGCCACGTAGCCGAGCCCCACGGCGATCGCGAGATCGCCCAGGTCGGGCCGCTGCGGCGCGCCGAGCCGCGGCGCCTCCCGCTCCAGGTGCCCGACGGCGCGCTCCACCGCGCCATGCCAGCGCGAGGCCAGCGCCGGTTCGCCGCCGTTGGCGAAACGCTTCTCGATGGTGACGCCGAAGGCGCAGTCGATGAGGCTGCGGCCCAGGCCCAGCTTGGCGAGCGCGCGGGAGCGCTCGGCGCCCGCCGCGGGCAGCAGCGCGCGGCCGCCGCCGGCGTCGTCCAGGTACAGGCAGATCGAGCCGCTGTCGATGATCGCCTCGCCGTCGTCGGTCACCAGCGCCGGCACCTTGGCGAACGGGTTCACCGCCAGCAGTTCATCCGGGCTCGCCCAGGGATCGGTCAGCACGCGCTCGATCGCGCCGTTCAGGCCCTTCTCGTAGGCCACGACGGTCACCAGCCGCGCATAGGGCGAGGTCGTGTTGAGGTAGAGCTTCATGGCATGTCCTCCTTTGCGCCGGAACGCGCCGCCAGCGCCCAGGCGCTCGCGGCGAGCGCGAGCGCCGCCAGCCACAGCGCCGGCGAGAACGACCCCAGCCGCTCCACCAGCACCCCCGCCGCCACCGGGCCGATGATCTGGCCGATGGCGAAACCCGAGGTCATCGCCGCCATCAGGTTCGCCGCCGCTGCGGGCGCGATCCTGCGGGCCTCCTGCATCGCGGCGAGCGTTGCCACCATCAAGGTGGCGCCCACCGCAACCGCCGAGAGGATGATGCCGACGAGCCCGTGCACGATCGCCGGGAGCGCGACGCCCGCCGCCATCACCGCGTGGCTGCCGGCCCAGAGCGACCGGTCGGAAAATCGTGCCGCAAGACGGCTGCTCACCAGCACCGAGCCGGCCGCGGCTGCGCCGAACACCGGCCACGCCCAGCCGAACACCGCCGGGTCGGACACGACCGCCTTCGCCATCACCGGCAGGAAGGTGGCTGGAACGATGTAACCGAAGCCGAGCGCGGCGTAGCAGATGACCAGCAACGCGCTGCGCCGCGCAGCAGCGAGCGGATGCGGGCGCACCGCGGAATGCCTCGGTTCGGCGCCGGCGCGCCACGCCGGCCAGGTGAGCGCCGCCAGCACGAGGGCCGTCGCGCCGAGCGCGAGCCACGCCTCGAAGGACGAGCGCTGCGCGCTCTGGAACGCCAGCGTGAGCAGCCCGGCGAGGATGATGCCGACGCCCACGCCGGAGAACATCACGGCGCCGAGGCCGCCGCGGCCCAGCGCCGCGACCCGCTGCAGCACCAGCGCCGCGCCGAACACCAGGACCCAGGCGC
>JBMOQX010000052.1:139118-242404 GCA_049322755.1 Pseudomonadota bacterium
GGATCGGCCGTGACCCCCATCGCCGCGGTCAGCAGCGCGATGGCCACGAGCGAGCCGCGCACCAGCGCCCCGGGCGCGATCCGCAGCCACACGGCGGCGAGCGCGCCGACGAAGTAGCCGACGTAATTGGCCGATGCGAGCCAGCCCGCCGCCGCCAGCGACAGGCCCGCGTCGGCGCGCATCATCGGCAGCACGGGCGTGAAGGCGAAGCGGCCGATACCCATTGCCGCGGCCAGCGCCAGCAGGCCGCCGACGGCGAGGCCGACGGCCTGGGTATTGCGCGTCGCGAGGCTGCAGGAGGTGGCGGTCACGGCGCCATGGTACGGTTGACGCTCCATTTTTCAAAATGAATAATTTGCATCATATTCATCTCATTTCGAGATCAATGGATTTCGCCGACCTGCGCGTCTTCAAGGCGGTGGTGGACGAGGGCGGCATCAGCGCCGCGGCCAAGAAGCTGAACCGCGTGCAGTCCAACGTCACCACCCGCATCCGCCAGCTGGAGGCGTCGCTGGGCGCCGAGCTGTTCGTGCGCCGCAAGCGCCGGCTGCACCTCTCGCCGGCGGGCGAGCTGTTCCTCGGCTACGCCGAGCAGATGCTGGCGCTCTCGGAACGGGCGCGCGACGCGGTCCAGGGCGAGACCCCGCGCGGCGTGCTGCGTGTGGGCACCATGGAAAGCACGGCTGCGGCGCGGTTGCCGCCGCTGCTGGCGCTGTATCATCGCCGGCATCCGGCGGTGCGGGTGGAGATCACCACGGGCACCTCCGACGCGCTGGTGGAGGCGGTGCTCCACCGCGCCATCGAGGCAGCGTTCGTGGCGGACTGCGCCCCCGCGGCGCAGCTCGACTCGATGCCCGCGTTCGACGAGGAACTGGTGGTGATCGCGCCGCGCTCGCACCCGCCGATCCGCGGCGCCAAGGACGTGCGCGCCGACACCGTCATCAGCTTTCCGGCGGGCTGCGCCTACCGGCGCCGGCTGCAGGGCTGGCTCGGCGACGGCGGCGTGGCGCCCGAACGGGCGCTGCAGCTCTCCTCCTACCACGCCATCGTCGCCTGCGTCGCCTCCGGCGCCGGCATCGCCATCGTTCCGCGCGCGGTGCTCGCCACCGTGCGCGCCGGCGCCAGCATCGCCGTCCATCCCCTGCCGGCGCGCAGCGGCCGCGTCACCACCGCGCTGGTGTGGCGCAAGGGCGAGACCTCCCCCGCGCTCAAGGCGCTGCAGGCGGAGCTCGCCGCCGCCCGGCGCCAGCAGATCGAGGCCGCCGGGCGCTAGCGCGCGGCGCGCCGGCGGTACTCGGGCACCGGCAGGCCGCCCACGCCCCAGTTCTCCAGCTCCACTTCGTCGATGACGACGAAGGTGGTGGCGGGATCCTTCCCGAGCACCTCCTGGAGCAGGTCGGAGACGCCCCGGATGAGCGCGGCTTTCTGCGCCGCGGTGGTCCCGCCTTCGCGGGTGATCTGGCGCACCACCGCCTGGGTGGTGAGATAGGTGCCCCGCAGGTTGCCGTCCAGGTAGTGTTCCAGTTCGTCCTCGGTGACCTCGACGAAGGGCTTGGGCACGAAGGTACCGGCGTTGTTGCGTACTCCTTTCGCGTGGTTGAAAAAACAAGACGACCAGTCGCCTTGTAATAGGACAAAAAAATCAGGGCTGGAAGTAATCGTCGAGCAGGCGCTGGAGGCATTTCTCCAGGGGTTCGAGGGAGCGCTCGATCTTCATGCGGATGACCGCGCCTTCCCAGGCGACGATCAGGAGGTCGGCCATCTCGCCGGCGTCGAGGTCGCGGCGCACGAGCCCCTGTTGCTGCGCCTTCCGGAGCGCCTTCCTCACCGCGGTGCGCCACGCGTGGAAGGCCTCGGCGAGCGCGTCGCGGCACACGTCGCTGCCCTCCAGCTCGCCGCCGAGGTTGGCCACCAGACAGCCGCCGACGTAGCCCGCGGCCTGGAACTCCCGCATCAGGCCGGCGAAGAACGCCCTCAGCCCCGTGATCGGATCGGGCGCCGCCGCCAGCGCAGCGGCGAGCTTCTGTCCGAAGCACCTCGAGTAGTGGCGGATTGCCTCCGCGCCAAACGCCTCCTTGGTTTCGAAGTAGTTGTAGAACGAGCCCTTCGGCACATGGACACGGTCCAGCACCTCCTTGATGCCGGTGCCGTGATAGCCGTGCTCGAGGAACGCGGCGACCCCCTCTTCCAGGAGGCGATCGCGGATGTCGTTGCTGAGACGTGGTCGTGCCATGGGCGGCGAATATACGACCGGTCGTCTATTAATGTCAAGCACCGCGTTCCGACCCGCCCAGCAAGCGGTTGCGGGGGATAACCCCGCACGGCTGGCGCCAGCCCGCAGCAATGACGCCGACGCGCTTCCCTACTTCAGGATCAGCGCGGCGCCGCTCACGATCAGCAGTGCCGCCACCGCGCGCGTGAACGCCCGCTCGCTAACCTTGGCGTGCAGCCGGTTGCCGATAAACATGCCGACTGCCATCGCCGGCACCGCGGTGGCGAAAGCCGTCAGCGCGGCCCGGTCGAAAACGCCGACGCCGACGTAGCCGACGATGCGGATCAACGCGAGCACGAACAGGATCGTGGCGATGGTGACGCGGAACTCGGCCTTGCCCAAGTGCCGCATCCGCAGGTAGACGACATAGATCGGCCCCGACATCCCGCCGAACAGCGTCGCGACGAGTCCGGCCAGAAACCCCGCCGGCGCCAGGAGCAACGGCGCCAGCCGCTGCTCGAGGCGGCCGAATCCCCCTTCCCGCAGCGAGAACAGCGCGTAGACGATTACAAAGCCGCCCAGCAGATTGCGCAGGGTTTCGGCGCTGAGGGCCACGAACAGATAAAGGCCGCCGACCACCCCCATTGCCGTGAACGGCAGCAGCTTGAGCAGCTCATGCCAGGCGATGCGCGAACGATCCTGCGCGATATGCCCGACCGACGCGAAGAAGCCCAGCAGCGTGATCACCGGCACGATCACGCGCAGCGGCAGCGCCAGCGCCAGGAGCGGGATCGCCAGCGCGCCCGAGCCGAAGCCGGTGATGCCGCGAACGGCGTAGGCAATCACCAGGACCGCGGCGCAGAACGCGAGCTGGAGGAGGGAAAGATTTTCCAGAGAGCGCCGTGAGTCATCGTTATGGGAGTCCGCAGCCACGCCGTGCCGGCGGCGGGAGTTCGGGGTTCGCTCGTTATGATGGCGCCGGTTCCCCCCGCCGGCAAGCGCCCGCGGGCAGTGGCCAGGTCCGGGCGGCGCGCTTCAGCGCCGATCGGCGCCACAGCCAAACGCCGCCGAGATAAAGCAGCAGCGGCACGATCCACAGCGCCATTTCCAGCGGCCAGAGGTCGTGGGAGGTGGGATCGCGCGACACGTCGAAGATCACCGCGGCGGACTTGGTCACGTAGATGGTGCAGGCGATCTGCGCGTGCAGCTTCCATGGCCGCTCCCAATTCCGCATCGCCCGCACCGGCGGCGCCAGCGCCGCCAGCGGCAGCTCCAGCACGAGAACGATCAGGAAGCCGCAGCAGCAGGCGATCGATCCAGGTTTATTCGGCGGCTGCCTTCGCCTGCGCGACTAGTGCTGCCGCCTGCCGCCGCATTTCGCGATTCTTGTTCCAGGCGCTCGCGTGGGCGATCTGCCGCTCGCCGGGATTAGCGCCGTTCCAGGCCGCCGCGGCTTCCGGCGCGAAATGAAACTCTCCGCACCGCGGACAGGTGACGGCGCCATGAGTTTGCTGCGTGGCCTGCAGCACCTTCGCGGCGGGCGCAAAGCAGATCGGGCAGGCTGGCGCGGACACGGCGCCAGTCTGGCGCCGCGCCGGGGCGGAGGTTATCCGTCGCGCTCCAGCAGGAAACGTTGCACGACGTCCACCTGGTCGTCGCTCATCAGCCACGGCGCGTGGCCGACGCCCGGGAACTCCACCACCCGCGCGCCCGGGCCGCGAACCTGCATCTCCCGCGCGATGGAATCCGGCAGCAGATCGGACTCGCCGCCGCGCAGCACCAGGACCGGGCAGCGGATCGCGTCCCACACCCGCCAGAGGTCGATGCCCAGGTGCCAGGCCGGCCCCAGCGGCAGGCCTTGCGCCGCGCTCCGGCGCAGCACGCTCACCGCCTCGGGATCGAACGCGAGCCGATAGCTGCCGTCGTCGTTGAGCTGCGCGCCGTGGCTTGCCAGGTGCCGCCAGTGGTGGTCCTCGAGCGGACCGAACGACGCGCACGCGCGGCGCAGATAGGCCTCCACCTCGTCAAGGTCGGCGAACCGCTGCGCGCCCGCCGGCGCGTGGCCTTTCAGCCGCGCCAGCGCCAGCCACGGCACCAGCGGCCCGACGTCGTTCAGCACCAGCCGCCGGATCGGCGAATTGGGCTGCGCCGCCAGCAGCATCCCGATGAGGCCGCCCATCGAGGTGCCGACCCAGTCCACCCGCGCTGCGCGGCCCGGCGCCGGCGCGGTGACGCGAGCCAGCAGCGCCGCGGCGTCCGCCTGGTAGAGCGCGAAACTGTAGTCCTCCTTGCGCTCGAGCCAGTCGCTGGCGCCGCGCCCGGCCACATCCATGCACACCACGCGCCGGCGGTCGGCCAGCGACGCGGCAAGCGCGTCGAAGTCGCGGCTGTTGCGCGTGAGGCCGTGCACGCACACCACCGCGTCCGCGCGCCGCGGGTTGCCCCACTCGGTGTAGGCGACGCGGTGGAAACCGCTGGGGCCGAGGCTCAGGAAATGGTGCAGGCGCGGCCGGTGGCGCCAGACCCGGCCGCGGCGCCAGAGGCGCTGCACGAAGCCGATTGCGCGCAAGCGGATGGGAACGCGAAACGTCGAGGCGCCGGCGTCAGGCGCCGTAGCGGCGCCGCGGCGGCAGCGAGCGAACCGGATGCAACGATGCCGTCATGCCGCGCCGCACGGCGGCGGCGAGCCGGCGAAAGCTATCGGCGATCACCCGGGCCTGGGCACGCTTGGCTTCCAGCATGATTCGGTCCAGTTCGGCCTGTGTCAGGTGAGTCATGGTGCTGGGCATCTTCAACTCCTGTTCCGATGCAACGCGACTGCGAAGAACTCTTCGGCGATGGATGCGTCTGCGGACGCTATGACCCGAGTGTAAGCGCGCAGCGCCCTCCAACAAGCGACGAATCCTCAGGCAACGGATGCGGAAAACTAAGGCGTTGCCGCGCCGTCCGCGCAGCACCCGCATTCGCGGCCGCGGCTGGGACGATCCGTCCCGGGCGCGGTGCCGGATTGCTTCGCACAAGCTGCGGCAGCGCGAGCCGGGGCCGCTGCGGGTGATCTCGCTTCGCCTGAGCCGTCAGCCGAGCATCCCGCCGCTGCGCCTGCGCGCCGGCGGCCCGCGCCGGTCGCGATGGCCGCGCCGTTATAATTGGGCGAGCGGCTCCCGTGGAGCCGCCGGAAGGACGCCGACGTGGAACGGGAAAACCTGCCGCTGTGGACCAAAGCCCAGAACGCCATCTGGAGCGGCGCGCTTGACGCCATGCCGCCGTGGAAGGCGCGGCTGACGAAAGCCGTGCGCGTGGTGCTGGTGCTGGCGCGCGACCTCGCCTTCGGCCAGCTCAACCTGCGCGCGATGAGCCTGGTCTACACCACGCTGCTCTCGCTGGTGCCGCTGCTGGCGCTGTCGTTCTCGGTGCTGAAGGCGTTCGGCGTCTACAACCAGCTGGAGCCGGTGCTGGCGCAATTTCTCGCGCCGCTGGGCGAGAAGGGCCACGAGATCACCGCGCGCGTCACCGAGTTCGTGAAGAACATCAACGTCGGCGTGCTGGGCTCCGTGGGCCTGGCGCTGCTGCTCTACACCGCGGTGTCCCTGATCCAGAAGATCGAGGCGTCGCTCAACTTCATCTGGCGCGTCTCGCAGCCGCGCAGCATCGGCCAGCGCTTCAGCGCGTACCTGTCGGTGCTGCTGGTGGGGCCGCTGCTGGTGTTCTCCGCCATGGGCCTCACCGCCAGCGTGATGAGCGCCGGCATCGTTCAGGACGTGATGGCGGTGGAGCCGGTGGGCCGCGCGGTGGGATTCGCCGGACGGCTGATGCCCTACCTGCTGGTGATCGGCGCCTTCACGTTCATCTACGTCTTCATCCCCAACACACGGGTGCGCCCGGTCCCGGCGCTCGCCGGCGGTGCGGTGGGCGGCGTGCTCTGGCAGACCGCGGGCTGGGCGTTCGCGGCGTTCGCGGCGGGCTCCACCAACTATTCCGCGATCTATTCGGGGTTCGCGATCCTGATCCTGTTCATGATCTGGATCTACCTGTCGTGGCTGATCCTGCTGGTGGGCGCCAGCGTCGCGTTCTACCTCCAGAACCCGGAGTACCTGGTGCTGCAGGCGGACGAGCCCACGCTCAGCAACCGCATGCGCGAGCGCTTCGCCCTCGCCATCATGACCCGGGTGGCGGAGAATTTCGTCGCCGGCCGCGCGCCGTTCACCCTGCCGGCCCTGGCCCAGGTCCTGGGCGTACGGCAGCCGGCCATCGACCCGGTTCTGGCGGCACTCAGGGATGGCGGCGTCCTGGCGGAGAACAGCGACGACCCGCCCGGCTACCTGCCGGCGCGGGACCTGGATACGCTCACGGTGAAGGAGCTGCTGTCGATCGTGCGCTGCGCCGGCGAGGACCGCCACCTGTGTCCTGCCGCCCTGCACGCCTCGGAGCGGGTCGACGACACCCTCCGGCGCATGGAGCGCGCCGCCGAAGCCGAGCTCGGCGGCCTCACGGTGCGCGACCTGGTGGCCCCGAGCGCCGCCGAAGAGGGCGCGCAGCCAGTCGTCAAGAAAATCGGCGGCTGAACGGGTTCACGCGCCCTGCGCCGCGCGCCGTGAGAGCTGGGTGCGCCCGTCGTAGCCCCAGTCGGTGGCGGGGACCTCGCGCACGACGACGTAGGTGGCCTGCGGCAGGCCCGGCAGCACGCGCCCGAGCAGCGCCGCGGCCTCAGCCACGAAGCGCGCCTTCTCCGCCTCGGTGTTGGTGCCCGCCGTGATGCTGGCCTCGACGTGGGCGCGCGCGGATTCGGCGCCGGCGATGCGGCCCCCGACGCTCCAGCCGCTGGCGCCCGCCTGCTCCACCAGCACCGACGTCAGCGCCCGCCGCTTCCCCAGCACCGACTCCATCAGGCCGGTGACGCCCGCCGCCAGGGCCTCGACGTCGCGCGGCTCCAACGGCCGTCCGGCCACTTTGACGTTGATGTAGGGCATGAGTCTCTCCTTGAAGCGCAGTGAACGAAGGTCTCAGCCTACGGCGGCTTGCCAGTTAAGAACAGTGAATGTATTTTGTGCTTTTATTAAGTTTTTCTGATCTTTTATGCCCGCCCTGCTGGAACTGGAACTGCTGCGCACCCTGGTCGCCATCGGCGAGGGCGGCACCTTCGCGCGCGCCGCGGAGCGGGTGCATCGCACCCCTGCGGCGGTGAGCCAGCAGATGGCGCGGCTGCAGGCTCTGGCGGGCGCCGAGCTGTTCCGGAAATCCGGCCGCGCGCTGCAGTTCACCGAGGCCGGCGAACTGCTGCTCTCTTACGGCCGCCGGCTGCTGGCGCTGCACGACGAGGCGCTCTGGGCGCTGCGGGGACGCAGCGTCGCCGGCCACGTTCGCCTCGGCGCGCCGCAGGACTTCGCCGAGGAGCTGCTGCCGCGGGTGCTGAGGGATTTCTCCCAGGCCTATCCGGGCGTGCAGCTGGAGGTGATGGTGGAGCGCAACCGGGAGCTGGCGCGACTGGTCGGCGCGAACAAGCTGGACCTCGCTGTCGTCCTTTCCGCCAGCACGCAGGGGATGACGGTGCTGGGGCGGCTGCCGGTGCAATGGCTCGCCGCGCCGCGCTTCCGCTGGAACCGCAGCGATCCGCTGCCGCTGGCGATGCTGGAAGCGCCGTGCGTCTTCCGGGACATGGCGATCCGCGCGCTGGACAAACGCGGCATCCGCTGGCGCCTGGCCTATGTCACGTCCAGCGTGTCGGGACTGCGGGCCGCAGTGCGCGCCGGGCTCGGCGTCACCGCCCGCAGCCGGCTGGCGCCCGGCGACGAGGCAGACGCCGGCGCGGCGCTCGGTCTGCCGGCGCTGGAGGCGCTGTCCGTGGGCATCTGCCTGGCGAACGCCAACCCGCCGCCCGCGGCGGGGCTCATGGCGCGGCTGATCTCGGATCGCGTCAGGACGGCGCTGGGGTAGAACGTCACCGGTCGGCGCGGCACCCCGGTAACGGTACCGCGAACCCCAAGCACCGGCCGCGGCCGCGATCCCGTTCCACGACCTAAGTAAGCCCCC
Organism: Pseudomonadota bacterium; assembly: GCA_049322755.1. Taxonomy (GTDB): domain Bacteria; phylum Pseudomonadota; class Gammaproteobacteria; order Burkholderiales; family UBA6910; genus DATIUV01. Next base: position 147,358 of record JBMOQX010000052.1, read on the forward strand.
CGCCCCCGTTCCGCAAAGGTTTTCGGCATGCGTCTTGCACGCCTGATGGAACGCGGCAGCAACGCAGCCCCGCGGGCACCTTCTGCGGGGACGTTTTCGCATTGAGTTCAGAGGGTTGCAGGAGTCGGGTCGAGTTCGGCCGGCGCCGCAGATGAAACCGCTGTCCGTCGCAGGGAGAGGCAAACGTGTCGATGATCCGTCAGCTCTGGCAGGCTCGCGCTCGTGCCTGCGCTTCAGTCCGTTGGACCCGGGATGGGCCGACCCATCGCGGCTACACGGTCATCGAGCTGATCATCGCCGTGAGCATCCTGGCAGTGCTGGGACACCTCGCGGTGGTGGGTTACCAGGACTACAAGGAGCGCATCAAGATCGCCGAGGCGGTGAAGGACATCCTCGCCACGCAGCAGCGCCTCGAGAACTTTTACGTCGACAACCGGAGCTATCCAGCCTCGCTGGCCGAACTGGGCAGCGTGCCGCTCGATCCCTGGGGCCGCCCGTACCAGTACACCAATCTGCAGTCGGTCAATGGCATGGGCAAGGCGCGCAAGGACCGCAACCTGGTGCCGATCAACACCTATTACGACCTCTGGAGCAACGGCCCCGACGGCGACAGCCTCGGGCCGCTGACCGCCAAGGCCAGCCGCGACGACATCGTGCGGGCCAACGACGGCCGCTTTGTCGGCCGGGCATCGGACTACTGAGACCATGGCGCGCAAGCCCAGCCCGTTCGCCATCACGCTGCGCGACTCCCTGCTGCGCAGCGGCGTCGGCCGGCGCATTTTCCTGCTGTTCGTGATCTGCGCCATGCTGCCGACCGCGACGCTGGCCGTGCTGTCGCTGCGGCAGGTGACTTCCATCGTCGAGCGCTACCAGATCGAGAACCTGCACGACTCGGCCAAGAACTTCACCATCGCCATCTACCAGCGCCTGCTGCTGGCGGACACCGAGCTCGCCGAGATCGCCCCCGGTACCGTTTACGAGCGCGGCACGTTGCGGCTCTCGCCGCGAGCTTCCGCGAGCGAGGCCTTCGTCGGCTACGCGTTTCTCGACGCGCAGGGCAAGTGGCACGCGACCACGCCGGCGATGCCGGAGCTTCCCGCTTTGACGCCATCCCAGGAGAAGCACATCGCTTCCGGCATGAGCCTGCTGCTCAGCGTGCCCGGCAAAACCGAGGCCCGAACGGTCGTGCTAATGCGCACTCTCGGTTCCACGTCCGGCGGCGCGCGGCTGCTGGCCGCGCGCATCGACAGCGGCTACCTGTGGATGGATGCACCCAGCATGGTGCCCAGCGGCATCGTCTGCATCCTGGACAGCGCCGCCGAACCGCTCTTCTGCCCCGCGCCGGCGCTCGCTGCCGACAGCGAGGCCGTGCGCGCCGCACCGCCGGTTTCGGCACCGGGCGACAGGATCGAGCGCGGCCAGCGCTACGTCACGGTCAGCCGCGACATGTTCCTCGCACCGCGTTTCCTGGTGCCGCGGTGGACGCTGATGGTGGGCGAGGAAGGCGAGGATTTCCTGGAGCCGCTCGCCGCCTTCCGCAGCATCTTCGGCTGGGTCGCTGTGCTCGCGCTGCTGGTGGTGGCGCTGCTCTCCGCCAACCTGATCCGCCGCAGCCTGGTGCCGTTGCAGCAGCTCACCCACACCACCCAGCGCCTCGCCCACGGCGACCTGCGCGCACGCGTGCCAGTGGAGGGCAGCGACGAATTCGCCACGCTCGGCGCGTCGTTCAACGACATGACCGACCAGCTCGAACGCCAATTCCGCGTGCTCGCGACGCTGGCCGAGATCGACCGCCGGGTGCTGGCCAGCTCGCGCCTGGAGGACATCGTCGACGTGGTCGTCACCTGCGCCCGCGAAGTGATCGTTTGCGACGCCGTGAGCTTCGCCGTGCTTGACGGCCTCGACGGCAACCACATGAGGGTGTTCCATGATCACGCCGGCCACGATTCCACCGTGGAGGGGACGCGGTACGCGCTGCCCCCGGAGGTTGCGCGCTACCTCGCTGGCCGCACTTCCTCCTCGCTCCTGCTGGACGAGCCGGGCGCCCCGGACTTCCTCGAGCCGCTGACGCAGGCCGGCGCCCGCCGTGCGCTGGTGCTGCCGCTCATGGTGAAGGGGCGACTCACAGCGGTGCTGTGCATCGGCTACCGCGACCCGGCGCCGATCGAGGACGCGCTGGAGTCCGAGGCGCGGGACTTCGCCGACCGCATCGCGGTGGCCATGGCCAACGCCGCCTGGGAGGCGGAGCTCTACCGCCGCGCCCATTTCGACGTGCTCACCGGGCTGCCCAACCGCCAGCTGGTGCAGGACCGCCTGCAACAGGCGCTGGCCCACGCCAGCCGCACCGGCAGCGCGGTGGCGATTCTGTTCGTCGACCTGGACCGTTTCAAGCAGATCAACGACTCCCTCGGCCACAGCGCCGGCGACGCCGTGCTGCAACAGATCGCCCAGCGCTTTGCGCCCCTGATGCGCACCGAGGACACGCTGGCGCGCCTCGGCGGCGACGAGTTCCTGGTGGTGCTGCCGGCGATCGAGGACCGCGACGCCGCGCCCGCGGTGGCGACCGCGGTGGCCGAGCGCCTGATCGAAGCCGCCGGCGGCAGCATCGTGATCAACGGCCAGAGCGTCCAGCTCGCGGCCAGCGTCGGCATCGCGATCTTCCCGGCCGACGGCAAGAACGTGGAGGAGCTGCTGAAGAACGCGGACGCGGCCATGTACGACGCCAAGGAGGCGGGGCGCGCGGGTCACCGGTTCTACGCGCCGGAGCTAAACGCCCGCGCCATGCGCCGGCTGATGATCGAGCAGGGTCTGCGGGGCGCACTGGAGCGGGACGAGCTGTCGATCCACTTCCAGCCCAAGTTCAGCGCCCGCTCCGGCCGCCTGGTGGGCGCTGAGGCGCTGATGCGCTGGAAGGAGCCGCGGGAAGGCTACATCGCGCCGAGCGAGTTCATTCCGGTGGCCGAGGACAGCGGCCTGATCCTGCCGCTGGGCAAGTGGATCCTGCGCGCCACCTGCCGCCAGATCCGCTCCTGGCGCGACCGCGGCCTTTCGGTGGTGCCGGTGTCGGTCAACTGCTCGGCGCGCGAGCTGCGGCAGCTCGATCTCGCCGGCCAGGTGGAAACCGTGCTCAGCGAGAACGCCCTTGACCCCACGCTGCTGGAAATCGAGATCACGGAGAGCATCGCGATGGAGGACATCCACGCGTCGATCCGCGTGCTGAGCGCGCTGCGCGCCGCGGGCGTGCGCCTCGCGCTGGACGACTTCGGCACCGGCTACTCGTCGCTGAGCCATCTCAAGGAACTGCCGGTGGACATCCTCAAGATCGACCAGGCGTTCGTGCGCAATGTGACCCAGGGCGGCCGCGACGCCGCCATGGTGCACTCCATCATCGTGCTGGCCCACAGCCTCGGGCTCACCGTGGTGGCCGAAGGCGTGGAGACCGAAGCCGAGCGCCGCTTCCTGCGCGACGCCAATTGCGACCAGATGCAGGGCTACCTGTTAGGCCGCCCGGCGGCCGCCGAGGAGTTCGAGAAACTGCTGGGCGAAGCGAAGGCCGCCCACGCGGGCTGACCGCGTGGGCACGGCAACCGTCACGATCCTGTTACCGATGGCACTGCGACGCCTGGTATACCGGTCCGCGAAGCACCCGAGCGCGGCCAGCTCCCATTCCTTGGGGCACCGCGCGGGCCGACCGGCGGCGGACGCAGGTTCCCCGAGCACTCTCAGGTCAGGCGCGACTCCAGCGATTGCCGCGCCCGCGGCGAACGAATCCGGCCACGTTGCCGAATAGCCGGACGATGGCCGCGCCGGCGTCCTGCAGCGCTTCCTTAATGGCCCGGGCGTGGTCTTCCTGGGCCCGCCGCACCATCTCGTCCACCTCCATTTGCGTCGGCAGGCGGTGGCCGGGGACGATTCTTCCGGTTTTCTTGATGTGCTCGTCCATGTCACGACGTCTTGTGTTGGCGATAAAGGCCACGGCCGAACTGCTCCAGCGCGCGGATCGTCTGGCGGACGAAATTCACCGCCGCTTCAACGCTGTCGATGAACCCTTCCGCGGTCTGAAGATTGCGGAGCGCGTGCTCCCGCTCGTGGCGGGCGAGGGGGAGTTCGGCGATCCGCCGGTACAGGTTTTTGCTGCGATGCATCTTGAAATTCCTTTCGGTTTCGTCAAATCTTCCAAGGCGGCGTCGCTTTCGTTTCAACGCCTTAAGTTAAATCATTAGTCCCTAATACTAGGCGGATGTTGCATCGCAACAAGCGAAATCTTTTCAGGCGATGAATGAGCCGCGCTAATGCATAGGCGCCGCCCGATACCGCCCGAACCCGCGGCACCGGCAGCGCTCCCATCCCCGCCGCCCCGACGAAAACCACCCCATGCCGTCCAAGACTCTCCGCCGCCTTCACCCCGCCTACCGCGACGACATCGGGGACCTGGTGACCCGCCGGCCTCTGCCCGGCCCGGGCATCCAGCAGGTGGATCCGTTCCTGTTCCTCAACCACCACGGCCCGCAGACCTACGCACCGAACAACGCCGGCCTGCCGTTCGGGCCGCATCCGCACCGCGGCTTCGAGACCGTCACCTTCATCCTCGCCGGCGAGCTCGCCCACCGCGATTCGGCGGGACACGAGAGCGTGATCCGGGCGGGCGGCGTGCAGTGGATGACGGCGGGGCGCGGCATCGTCCACGCCGAACTCTCGCCGGACGAATTCAAGCGCCGCGGCGGCGCGATGGAAATCCTGCAGCTGTGGGTCAACCTGCCGGCGCGGCTCAAGTTCACGGCGCCCGCCTACACCGGGCTGCAGCGCGAAGCGATTCCCGCCATCCCGTCCCCCGACGGAAGAGCGACGGTCAACCTGATCGCCGGCGAGTGGAGCGGCGAGGTGGGCCCGATCGCATCGCTGACCGGCGTCTTCATGTCCACCGTGGAACTTCAATCCGGCGGGCGCGTGACGTTCGGCGACGCCGGCGGGAGAAACGTCTTTCTTTACGTCGTGCGGGGATCGATCGACATCGCCGGCGCGAAAGCGCCCCAGCACCACCTGGCAGAACTGAGCGATGCCGGCGACGAAGTGGAAATCGCGAGCGCCCAAGGCGCCGTGCTGCTCTTCGGGCACGCCGGCCCCATCGGCGAGCCGGTCGTCGCCCATGGGCCGTTCGTGATGAACACCCGGGAAGAAATCGTCCAGGCGATCCGGGATTACGAGGCGGGCAGGTTCGAGCCGCCGTCGTGAGCGAAAGACATTGGCTGCCCGGACGGTTTCGGCTCACGGGCACCCGACGCGGATTCATTGAGGGCGGCATCGGAGCACGCCGCCGTGCCGGCGAAAGCCGGCATCCGGTGCAGCGGCCGGGTCACCTGGGAACGAGTCCTGGACCCCGCCGTTCACCGGGGTGACGAACCCCCTCGGCCACCTGCGCCGGGGCGACGTCCTCCCTTGGGCGAACTGCGCGGCTACGCCACCGCGACGCTCGCCTCACCCCGCGCGACCCGCACGAGGCCGCCGCGTGTGCCGCTTCCCTTCGTCAACTCCAGCGCCGCGTTCACCACCGCGTCCGCCTGCGGAACGCCGGCCTGCTCCACCGCCCACGAACCGGCGCTGGGCGCGTCGGGGCCGGTGATGCGCACCACCGGCGCGCGCAGCGCGTCGAACGCGCGCGTGGCGGCCAGCGCGGCGATCTCGGCAGCGACGCCACAGAGGCCGTTCGCTTCGGTGACCACGATCAGCCGCCCGGTCTTGCGCACCGAGCGCAGCACGGCGTCCTCGTCCAGCGGCTTCAGCGTCCGCAGGTCGATCACCTCGGCCGCCACGCCTTCGGCGGCGAGCTGCTCCGCCGCCTTCAGGCACACGCCGACGGTCTTGGCGTAGCTCACCAGCGTGACGTCGATCCCTGTGCGGCGCACCGCCGCGCTTCCGAGCGGCACCACGTGCTCGGGATCGTCGGGCACCTCGCCTTCCTCGTAGAGCAGGCCGATGTCGGTGAAGAACAGCACCGGGTTGTCGTCGCGGATCGACGAGCGCAGCAGGCCGTGGAAGTCGGCCGGCGTCGCCGGCATCACCACCTTCACGCCCGGCGTATGCACGAACATCGCCTCCAGGTTGTGGTTGTGCTGCGCGCCCACCGCCCAGCCGGCGCCGGTCATCGTCATCGCCACCAGCGGAAAGCTGAACTGCCCGCCGGAGAGGTAGCGCAGCTTGCCGGCGCTGTTGACGAGCGCGTCCATGGAGTACGCGAGGAAGGGCGCGAACAGCAGGTCCACAACGGGCCGAAGCCCGCTGGCGGCGGCGCCGGCGGCGGTGCCGGCGATGATGGCCTCCGCCAGCGGCGTGTTGCGCACGCGCCCGGCGCCGAAGGCGTCGACCAGGTCGCGGCGCTTGGTGGCGACGCCCTCGCCCATCAGCAGCACGGCGGAATCGCGCGAGAGCTCCTGGCGCAGCGCGAGGTGAATGGCTTTTTCAACGGTCATGCAGGTCATGGTCGGTTTCCTTGTGCTCTCAGGCATACACGGGTTCGGTCAGCGCTTGCGGCGACGGCCAGGGGCTCGCCTGCCCGAAGGCAGCCGCCGCTTCCATCTGCTCGCGCGCGCGGCGCTCGATGGCCTCGACCCCGGCGGCGTCCATCAGCCCCGCGGCGACGAGGCGCGCGGCCTGCAGCCGGATGGGATCGCGCTCGAGCCAGACCTTCTGCTCGGCCGGGTCGACGTAGGCCTGGTCGTCGGGCTCGTAGTGGCCGCGCTGGCGGTAGGTGCGAAGCTCCAGGAACCGCGGCCGGCCGCTCGCGCGGATCTCGGCCACCGCCCGCGACGCCGCCGCGTACACCGCCTCGACGTCGTTGCCGTCCACCGTCTGCACCGGCAACCCGTGGCCGCGCGCCCAGGACGAGATGGCGTCGTCGGCCATCGTCTCCAGCCGGTGCACGTAGGCCTGCCACTGGTTGTTCTCGCATACGAACAGCAGCGGCAGCTCCCAGCGCACCGCCAGGTTGACCGCCTCGTGGAAGATGCCCTCGCACGCGGCGCCGTCGCCGAAGAACACCGCGACGATGCCGCCCGCCTCGCCCTTGCCCATCTTCTGCGCCAGCGCGACGCCCGGCGCGAGCGAGAGCTCGCCGCCGACGATGGTGGAGGTGAGCACCACGCCCAGCTCCTTGGCCGAGATGTGCAGCGTGCCGCTCAATCCGCCGCAGTAGCCGTCGGCGCGCCCCAGCACTTCGGCGAAGAGCCGCCCCGGGTCCGCGCCGCGCGCGAGCAGGTACCCGGCGCTGCGGTGGTTGGTGAGAATGCGATCGCGCGCATCGAGCGCCGCGACGACGCCCGCCGCGCACGCCTCCTGCCCGGCAGTGGTGCAGGTGCCCGGCCCGCCCCCCTGCTGGATCGCCACCGCCTGCAGGTCGAACGCGCGGATTTGCGCCATCGTCTCCAGCAGGCGAACGCGCTCGGCGTCCGTCAGGGAAGGAACCATCGCCGCCACGCCGCCGGGGAAGCAGCCGTCAGCAGCCATGGCCGCCTCCCGCCGCCGGAGCGGACGCAAACACGTCGAGATCGAATCGGAGTACTTCGGAACTGCCCCAGCGAACGTCCATGTCTCTGCTCCCGGAAAAAGAAAACCAGCGGCGCAGAGATTACCGGGGAAGGAAAGTGGACTTTCCTAAACTTTCGCTATGGGGATGCTAAAAGATTCTTAAGCCTTTAGGGAGCCATCGGTGCGCTGCTCGATGCGGCGCATCTTGTCCACGGTCGTGCTGGCGTGCCAGACGACATGGAACTTGTCGAAGATGATACGCGCCTCGGGCAGGTGCCCGGCGCGGCCCCGGATGAACGCATGCGACATGTCGATGCTCACCGAGCTCACCTGCTCGGGCCCACAACCGCGGCTGGCCAGCTTTTCGGCCAGCGCCTGTCACAGCGCTACGCGCCATGCCTGGCGCACCAAAGAAAAAGCCCGCCATATGGCGGGCTCTCCTGCGACTTCGGCGCTGACTTCAGCGAGCGCGCCGACGCCGTTCGAACCCCAGCGCCAGCAACGCTGCAGCGAGCAGCCCCAGCGAGGCCGGTTCGGGCACGCTGGCCGATGTGCCTGCGGTGTTGATCACCAGGTGCTCGATCACAAAGCCGGACTGCGCTCCCTGGTTGTGGTTGAAGGAAAACGAGTTGAAGGCAGCTCCGGCGAAATTGATGATGCCCTGGCCGTCGTTCTCCGTCGAAGTGATCGTCGTGCCGTCAAAGGTCGTGCCGAACTGCGCCGTGAACGAGATCGTGACCGGCCCATTGCTGGTGGCGAAGCCGGATAACGTTTCCACCGGCGGCGTGCCGATACTGCTCAGCGCATCGAACTCGATCTCGATCGAATCAATCGCCTGAGAAAAGCTCAGTGTGTAACTGCCACTTGAATTGTTTCCGCCGAGCCACAGACCGGCAAACTGACCGCTGGAAATGAAGCTGATGTTGCCCCCGACGGTCGTCGTGGTCAGCGTGACGCCACCGACGGTCACCGGGTTGCCCGAAGCGAGATTGGCGTCGGTGAACGTGATCAGCGTCGCATTGGCCGCACTGGCGCCGGCAAGGAGCGAGAAAACGGCCGTAAGCAATCGAAGTTTCATTTCTCTCTCCTGGAGCGGCAACAGCTCTGAGCGTTGCGCTCGCTGCTGGCGTACTCCGCAATAAAGAGCAGCATTTGTACCGGGTTCAAGCGAGGGTCTCAAAACAAAGACTTACAGCTATATATTCGGGCTGCGAGGCGATCACCGCGGCTTGATGTAAAAAAAGGCGACGGCTCAAGGGCAGGCCGAACGACTACTTCGTTCGGCACGCCTACTTCAAGTCGCCGCTGCCCAAGCCGGAGTTCGCCCACCCCGACCGGGACGACTGCGGAATCATCTGGTTCGCGCCGATCGCCCCGATGACCGGCCGGCACGTCGAGGAGGTGCTCGGCCTCTGCCGCCCGCTGTTTGAGCGGTTTGCCTTCGATTTCTACGCGGCGCCGCGCCTGGAACCTTCGGTCCACGCGTCAGGGGCCGTTCGCGTCCCGCGTGAACGGACGCCCCGGATTTCAGGAGCTGGAAGGCACGTGCGGCCCTTTCCGGGGGGTTGGCAGGCTTGCATAACTAACTGATTTTTTAAAGATTGTATTTTCGCCGATCATTGGGTCGAAAAAACTTACATCCAAAAATGAGGGGACCGGGGCTGGCCATTGGGTCGAGCAACAAGGAAGTGACATCCGTTCCGAGCAGACTAAAGGTTCGCATTGTTGTGGCCATTGCTGGTCCCGTCGCACTACACGCCCTGCCTCTGCTGCTTCTTGAGCTTCTTTTCCTGCTTTTTCTCCTTCGGCGTCTTGGTGGACTGCTTCTTGGTTTCCTTCTTCGTGTCTCTGGCATGTCCCATGGCTAAGCTCCCTGAAGTGGATTTCAAACGCGGCCGCGCCGGTCAATCATCCGGCTGGCGGCCGAACCTGGCGAAAGATATCAAACCAACTTCCGTTGCGGTAGCACCGTTGGGGCATCACCACTCCCGCCAGCCGTTGAGCAGCGGGAAGTAAAGACCGCGCTTCACGGCCTTCTCGCCCGGCGCCAGCAGCCGGCCGTATTTTTCCAGTTGCGGCGCATAGCGCTCGCGCTCCCGCTCCAGGAACCCTTCGACGTCGGCGCCTTCGTGGGTGCCGGTCTTGTAGTCGACGATCCAGCGCGTGCCGTCGGCGTCGACGAAGGTGCGGTCGATGACGACGTCGATCAGCTCGCCGTCCAGCAGGCCGGTGAGGCGGTACTCGCAGCGGGCGTTCCGGTGGAAACCCAGGAGCCAGCGGCCCCTGGGGTCGGAGAGCGCCCGGCGCAGTGCGGTCGTGACTCGGCCCAAGGCGAAGTCGAGTTCGTCCTGCGGCACGCCGAGGCGCTTGAGCTCCGCCAGGTAGGCGGGTTGGAGTGCCTGTACGCGGCGATCATCCCAACCCTCGAGGGCATCTTCGCCCATCTTCTGTAGCCAGCGGTGGACGACGGTGCCGACGTGGCGGGCCGTTTCCCCCACCCAGGTGAACTCCACGCGCTCGGCTTCGCGGGCCGCGACTTCTCGCGTCCATTCGACCGCGGGCGGCGGCTCGGGAAGGGACCAGTGGGACGGGAGACGGCGGGTGGTCCGGTCGATCTCGAGGGCGCCTTCGCGGCCACTACCGCTTTCATATTCATCACCTACACCGTTACCCCCACCCCGGCCCTCCCCACTCGAGGGGGAGGAAGACGGCGCGGCGGCGAAGGTGTCGGTTCCGACTTCAGCGGACCCCGGCGGCAGGAGCTCGGCGAGGGCGGCCTCGAACTCGCTCTGCACGGCCGGCCAGAGCTGCGCGAGCAGCGTGGTGGAGCCGGGTTCGCGCAGCTCCCACTTGCCGTTCTTCTCTTTCACCGTGGCGTGGCCCAGCAGGTGCAGGCGACGGCGGGCGCGGGTGCTGGCGACGTACAGCAGGCGGCCCGCCTCCAGCAGTTCGCGTTCGCGGTCAAGGCCGGCGATGTAGCCGTAGATCGGGTCCTGGTCGGCGCCGGCTTCCTTGATGGGGCCCAGGAGCAGGTCGGACTCGCCATGCTCGCGCCGGCGCACGGTCCACTGCATCAGCCGCCGCTCCTGCTGCGCCGGCTTGTGGCCAAGACCGGGAACGATCACGGTGTCGAACTCCAGCCCTTTGGCCTTGTGCACGGTCATGATCTGCAGCGTCTCGGGCGCTGCCACGTCCGGCAACGCGTAAAGACGCGCCATGCCGTCCGCCAGCGCGGCGAGGTCCGGCAGGTCCCCGCCCCGCTCCAGCTCTTCCAGGAAGTCGAGGTAGACCTCGGCGTCCTCCAGGTCCGTGGCGTCCTCCACGCACGCCGGGCCGCCCAGCGCGAGCCAGGCGTTTTCCACGCGGTCGCGCAGCGCGCCACGGCGGCGGTTTTCCTGGGCCCCGTTCAGCACTTCGCGCACCCGGTGCAGGCGCCGGAGCGCATCCGGCGCCAGCGTCGCCCAGCGCGCGGGGTCGTTGATGAGCGACCAGACACAGGCATCGGGCGCATCGCCGGCGAGCGCGTGCAGCTCGGCGAGCGTCATCCCGCACCAGGGAGCGCGCAGCACGGCGAGCCAAGCGAGCCGGTCGGCCGGATGAACGAGGGCGCGGGTGAGCGCGAACAGGTCCTGCACCACCGGGCGGTGGCCCAGCGGCTCGATCTCGATGGCCCGAAAGGGCAGCCCGGCGTCGTTGAGCGCGGGAACGATCTCCATCAGATGGCCGCGGCTGCGCACCAGGATAGCGACGGTCTGCTTCTCGTCCTCGGCGCGCGCCGCCTGGATCAGCTCGACCACGCGCCGGGCTTCTGCGACCCGGCTGCCCGCGCGCGCCGCGCCGGAGAGCACCAGACCATCGCTTGTCGCGAGGAAAGGATGCACCGTCACCGCCGTGCCGTCGCCGACTTCCTGGTAAGCCTCGGAGGCCGAGTACGGCACCGCGCCGGTGGCGGCGTCCTCCGCCTCCGGCAGAACGCGCGGGAAGGCGGCGTTGACCCAGTCCACGATGCCGGCAGTGGACCGGAAATTGGTGGAGAGCGTGAGCGCGTCCAGCGCCAGCTCGCCGATGCCCTCCTGCCGGGCGCGCAGGAACAGGCCCACCTCCGCCTCGCGGAAGCGGTAGATCGACTGCATCGGATCGCCCACCGCGAACAGCGTGCGGCCGTCGCCGGGCTCCCAGCCCGCGGTGAGCTTGCGCAGCAGCTCGAACTGCGAGAGCGAGGTGTCCTGGAACTCGTCCACCAGCAGGTGCCGGATGCGGTAGTCCAGCGCCAGCGCGAGATCCGTGGGCGCGTCGTCCTCGCCCAGCGCGCGCAGCGCCGCCTGGGAAAGCTCGGTGAAGTCGGTCTCGCCGCGGGCCTGGAACACCAGCGTCAGCTGCCCGACGGCCACCGGCAGGAGCCGCGCCATCGCTTCCAGGGCGCTCCACTGCTCCTCGGTGTAGGCAGGCGGCGGCAGCACGCGCAGGTCGGCCAAGGCCAGCCGGAAGGCCTCGTGGCCGCCGAGCGCGTCCAGCACCGCCGCCATGCGGTCCTTGGCGGCCTTCAGGCGGTCCTTTTCCGCCTTGTCCTTGACCTTGCTCGGCGCCGGAAAGCCGGTGGCGTCGGTCACCGACCTGCGCCAGCCGTTCTGCCTGGTGAGCAGCAGTTCGGCGAGGCCGAGCCACGCGGGCAGGCCGGGTTCAGCGGCGGGCGGATACGCCGTCAACGCGCCGCACGCGAGCAGCGGCGACTCGGCGCGGCTGGCGGCGAGGGCGGCAGCTGCGTAGCGCGCGAGTTCGCAGATCTCCGCTTCCAGCCCGGCGGGCGCCAGTGCGTGCGCGCGGGCAAAACCGTCGAGCCGCGCGTGCGCCAGGCTTTCTTCCAGCCTCGCACGGTCGGGCGCGCCGCCGCCCGAAAGGTGGCGGATCCACTGGTCGCGTTTCGCCAGCATGGTGGCGAGCAGTTCCTCCGCCACGGTGGCGTTGTTGTCGAGGTGGGTCAGCAGGCGCTCGACGTGCGGCGCGCGCAGGGCGTCGCTTTCCAGCAAGTCGAGCGTCGCGCGGGCGGCCTCGCGATGCAACGCGGCAGCATCCTCGACGATGGCGGGCGGCGCGCCGAAGCGCGACAGCACCGGCATCTGGCGTGTGAGCGACGCGCACAGCGAGTCGATGGTCTGGATGCGCAGCCGAGTCGGGTTCTGCTCGATACGCCACTCGCGGGCCTGGTCCCGCGCCAGCGCTTCCTGGGCCAGGTCCCAGGTCAGGGCGTGGTGGGCCCGCTGCGGCCGCGGCTCCTCGCGCGCGCTGCGCAGCGCCCGGATGACACGCTCGCGCATCTCGCCCGCGGCCTTGCGCGTGAACGTGATGGCGGCGATCTCCTCCGGAGCCTCCACGCTCGCCAGCAGCCGCAGGTAGCGCTGGATCAGCAGCTCGGTCTTGCCCGATCCGGCCGGCGCCTGGACGATGAAAGAGCGCCCCGGGTCCAGCGCCTCGGTGCGCTGCGCGAGGTCGGGGATGGGACGGTCAGCCACCGCGCCCCCCTTCGCAGTCGCGTCGGCGGCGGGATCCATGCCGTTTCTCACCCCCACCCTGCCCCTCCCCCCTCGAGGGGGAGGGAGTGGTTGCGGCGAGATCGCCAATCGAGGGGGAGAGAGCGGGTGTGGCGGTGTCGCCAATCGAGGGGGAGGGAACCGAGGTCCTTCCACCTGCCGGAGGCGATCCGCGCCCCACCTGCCCAGCGCGTCGCTTTGCTCTCTCTCCCTTAAGAGCCGAGGGGCCGGACGCATCAAGACTCGCCAAACCGGATGCGCGGCCGGCCCGCGATTCTCGCCGCCTTGCTCCCTCTCCCTCGAGGGGAGAGGGCGTGGGTGATGGTGACCGCTCCAACACCTTCATAACGCGCTGAAGAACTCCCTCCACGTTCGTCAGGACATCGTTATTCCAGAACCGGCGCTCGGCGTCGGTCAGGTGCTTCCGCAAGCGCTGCGCAACCGGTGTGAGGCTAGTCATCCCCGCCCTCCGCCTCCACCGGCCCGATGCGCAGGCGCTCGTTGATGCGGCAGAGCGGCGCCTGGTCGCAGTACTCGCAGGTGTGGGGAAATTTTTTGGGCGACACGTCCGCGTCGCCGGCAGCGAACGAACGGCCGAGCGCCTCCAGCGCCTGCCGCCATTGGCCCAGCAATCCGTCCCAGTCGGCGGCGGCGCGCACGCCCGGGATGCCCACGTCACCGGCGGCAACGCCCTTGAATTCCATCCCGCCGATCTTTACCTGCGCGAACGCGACCGCGGCCACCGCATCCGGCGAGCCGACGGCGTAGAGCGGGAGCTGCGGCTCCTCCGGGCGCTCGCCCTCCCAATGACGCGGATTCGCTTCGCCGGTCTTGTAGTCGATGACCGCGCGCCGGCCGTCGGGGAGCCGGTCGACACGGTCCAGCTTCCCGCGCACGGTGACGCCGCCCACTGTGATCTCGCGCTTCTCTTCGGTGGCCTCCACCTCGAAGTCGCCGCGGGCGCGTTCCACCTCCAGCCACGCCAGCGTGAGCCGCGCCAGGCGCTCCTTCTCCAGCGCGCCGTAACGGCCCGCCAGCGTGCGCGGGCGGCGGCGCATGAGATCGCCGATCGCGTGCGACGCCGCCGCCTCCACCACCGCGCCGAGCCGCGCCGCATCCATGGCAGCCAGCGCCGCGCGCGAGCGCACCTGCGCCCACACCCGCGCCAGGACGTCGTGCAGGAGTACACCGCGCTCCATCGGCGTGAGGCCGCGCTGCGGCACATCCAGCGAAGCGGAGGCCAGCCGGTGCGCGGCGAACGCACGGAACGGGCACGCCGCCTGGTCGCGGAACACGCTGCTGCCGCCCTGCGCGCGCGCGCCCGCCGGGTGCGCGGGTCCGCGCACGTCGGTAAAGCTCTCGATGACGTGCGCGGCATGGATGATGTCGCGGTAGCCGCGGTCTTCGCCGAGTCCAAGCGCGGACACGTCCATCGCCGGCACGGCGGCGATCAACGGGCTCACGCCCAGCTCGCGGTCGTCCTCCCGCTTCGGATGCGACAGCACCAGCTCGTCGGCGCTCGCCTGCCAGCCTTCGGTGAGGCGGCGTGCGAACGCGAGCTCGCGGTCGGCGGATGCGTGGGGCAGCCTTTCCCGCACCTGCAGCGGGATGGGCAGAAACGGGCTGGGCCGCGGCGATCCCGGCCACGCTTCGTCGGTCAGGCCCGTGACCCAGAGATGGTCGAACTCCAGGTTGGCCGCTTCCAGCGCGCCGAGGATCTGTACCGGCACTTCCGGTGTCTCGGGCTGGAACACCGTATCCGCCGCCATGCGCCGGACGCGCGACAGTGCGGCGCCGAGCCCGATGCGCGGCGTCGCCGTATCCAGCGTGCCCACGCTGCCCAGCAGGTCGCGCCAGGTCTCGAACGCCTGGAACTCCTCGCTGGCAAGCGCTCGCTCGCCGGGAAAGCCCAGCGTCCGCAGCGCCGCGAAAAACACGTCCATCCATTCCGATGGCGACCGCGTCTGGCGGGCTTCCGATTCCGCGAGCGCGATAAGGCCCTCGAGCCGATGCGCCAGGTCGGGGGCGGTGTGGGCCTTCGGCTCCCCCCGGGAATCGGCCGCCAGCGCCGCGGCGCGCAGCCGGCGCAGATCCACCACGGGCTCGCCGCGGGCGCGCAGCTCCGCGTCCAGCAGCGCCCGGCGGGTAGCCTCGCCCTCCGCGCCGCCGAGGAACGGTGAGCGCAGCAGGGTCCCCAGCGCTTCGAGTTCGATCTCGCCGCGAAGCAGATCGAGCGCTGCGAGCGCGCTCGCCACCAGCGGCGCATCGGCAAGCGGCTCTCCGAGAGACACGTTGAACGGCAAAGGGCCGCCCGGCGTGCCCGGCAACCCGACCGCCGGCCGCATGATGCGGGCGAACGTGCGCACCGCGCGGCGGCGGTGCTTGGACAGATCCGGGATCACCACACCGACACGAGCGTCGGGATTCGCCTCCAGCCGCGCGCGCGCCCAGCGGGCGGCGACGGTGATTTCGTCCTGGGCGGAAAGCAGCTCGACGCGCCGAACATCGGGCGAGCGGCGCGGTGGCGCCAGCTCCGCGAGCGCGCATCCCGCCGCCTCCAACGCGCCGAAAAGCTCGCGCTGCTGCGGGGCGACCTCGTCAAAGCCGCACAGTACCGCCTCCCGCGGCGGGTCGATGGCGCCGGCGCGGATCCACCCGGCCACCTGGTCGGGCAGACGCGCCAGCTCGATGGCGCCCGCCTCCTCCGCCAGCTTCCGGTAGCGCTGCGACCAGCGCACGAAGGCGCGCGCGTCCTCGTTGAGCGGCAGCCGCTCGATCGCCTCCCGGAGCCGGTAGGCGTGCGCCAGCTGCCAGGCCTCGCGCGCCGCAGCGGCAGTGGAAGGAATCTGCAGCAGCGGGCTGGCGGATTCGGACTCGGCCACGGCGCGCTCCCACAGCACCTGTTCCTGCAACGGCGAGAGCAGCAGCGGCGCGTCGGGTGGCGCGGCGTCGGCGTAGGCGCGCTGCAGCCAGGCCGTCAGGGGAAGGATGTCCGGGGTGGGCCAGACGTGCAGGTCACGGTTACGCTGGGCGCAGTCGAATTCCCGCTTGAGGAAACGCGCGAGGCGGCGGCTGGCGGTCAGCGCCGTGGCCCCGGCGGCGAGGCGCTCAAGTAATGCCGGTCGTTCGATCGGGCCCATGCAGCGCGCATGTTACCGCGTTGCCCAGCGAAACGGGCCGCACTCGGCGGCCCGGATTCGGGTCAGCTGGAAGCGATGCTACCGCTCGAGCTTGTCCCGCTTCGTATGCACCTTCGCCCATTCGGGAGCGTATCCGCGCGGAGGGCGGAACAGGGGCCCCACCGTTCTTTGGTGGGGATGTGACCCCGGAGCGCGGAAGGACGCGGACCCCGGGACGGCCGATGCTACCGCTCGAGCTTGTCCCGCTTCGTATGCACCTTCGCCCATTCGTCCGCGTCAGACGGCGCGTCCTTCTTCTCGATGATGGCCGGCCACTCCTTGGCCAGCTCGGCGTTGAGGGCGATGAAATCGCGCTGGTCCTCGGGCACGTCGTCCTCGGCGAAGATCGCCTCCACCGGGCACTCGGGCACGCACAGGGTGCAGTCGATGCACTCGTCCGGGTCGATCACCAGAAAGTTGGGGCCCTCCCGGAAGCAGTCCACCGGGCAGACGTCGACGCAGTCGGTATATTTGCACTTGATGCACGATTCGGTGACGACGTAGGTCATTCGCGATTACCTCGGATCTCGGCTGTCCTGGAAAAAACAAGGCTGCAATATTAGCAGGATTCGCGCCGCCTTCCTGCGGGACACCCCCCTTGAAGATGCGCATGGCGGCCCCATTTCCTCTCTGCACGGCGGAGGTTTGCCGCCCTTGCGGTCGCGCTTCTCAACCCCGGTGAATTTGGCTAGGATTGCTTCGACCACCAACGCCCGGGCGTCCCGCCCCTGCCCCCACTCCATTCGTTTGCCGACCTAACCCTATGAGCGAGCACATACATTACGTTACCGACGAGTCCTTCGAAGGCGAAGTCCTGACTGCCGACCTGCCCGTGCTGGTGGATTACTGGGCGGAATGGTGCGGACCGTGCAAGATGATCGCGCCGATCCTCGACGAGGTGGCCCAGGAGTACAACGGCCGCCTGAAGGTGGCGAAGCTCAACATCGACGAGAACCAGGCGACGCCGCCCAAGTACGGCATCCGCGGCATTCCGACGCTGATGCTGTTCAAGAACGGCAACGTCGAGGCCACCAAAGTGGGCGCCGTCTCCAAATCCCAGCTGACGGCCTTTATTGACAGCCATATTTGAATCCGGCTAATCTCCCCTCAGTCCGGCCCGGAACCAAGACAAAGAGAAGCAGTTCCGGGCCCGTTCCGAACCGCACCACCCTCCCTTCCTGCAGCATCCGAAACCTGTCCAGGGTTCGCCCGACATGCATTTATCCGATCTGAAAAACCTCCACGTAACCGAGCTCGTGGAGATGGCGACGGCCAACCAGCTCGAAGGCGCCAACCGCCTGCGCAAGCAGGACCTGATCTTCGCGCTGCTGAAAAACCAGGCCAAGAAGGGCGAAAGCATCTTCGGCAGCGGCACGCTGGAGGTCCTGCCCGACGGTTTCGGGTTCCTGCGCTCGCCGGACACCTCCTACCTGGCCGGCCCCGACGACATCTACGTGAGCCCGTCCCAGATCCGCCGCTTCAACCTGCACACCGGCGACACCATCGAGGGGGAGATCAGGACGCCGAAGGACGGCGAGCGCTATTTCGCGCTGGTGAAGGTGGACAAGGTCAACGGGGAGCCGCCGGAAAACGCCAAGAACAAGATCCTCTTCGAAAACCTCACCCCGCTCCACCCCACCGAACCCCTCCAGCTGGAACGCGAGATCAAGGCCGAGGAGAACATCACCGGCCGGATCATCGACATCATCGCGCCCATCGGCAAGGGCCAGCGCGGCCTGCTGGTTTCCCCGCCCAAGGCCGGCAAGACCGTGATGCTCCAGCACATCGCCCATTCCATCACGTCCAACCATCCCGACTCGGTGCTGATCGTGCTGCTGATCGACGAGCGCCCGGAGGAAGTGACCGAGATGACGCGCTCGGTGAAGGGCGAGGTGGTGGCCTCCACCTTCGACGAGCCCGCCACCCGCCACGTGCAGGTGGCCGAGATGGTGATCGAGAAGGCGAAGCGGCTGGTGGAGCACAAGAAGGACGTCATCATCCTGCTGGACTCCATCACCCGCCTGGCGCGCGCCTACAACACGGTGGTGCCGGCCTCGGGCAAGGTCCTCACCGGCGGCGTGGATTCCAACGCGCTGCAGCGGCCCAAGCGCTTCTTCGGCGCGGCGCGCAACATCGAGGAAGGCGGCTCGCTCACCATCATCGCCACCGCGCTGATCGACACCGGCAGCCGCATGGACGACGTGATCTACGAGGAATTCAAGGGCACCGGCAACATGGAGATCCACCTCGACCGGCGCATGGCCGAGAAGCGGATCTATCCGTCGATCAACGTCAACCGCTCCGGCACGCGGCGCGAGGAACTGCTGCTCAAGCCCGACATCCTGCAGAAGGTGTGGATCCTGCGGAAGCTGCTCTATCCGATGGACGACCTGGAAGCCATGGAATTCCTGCTGGACAAGATCAAGGCGACCAAGTCGAATGCCGAATTTTTTGACTCGATGCGCCGCGGCTGAGAAAAAAGCATCAACCGCCAAGTACGCCAAGGACGCAAAGTAAACAAGGTGCCCTTGGTGCCCTTGGGTTTCCTTCGCTTCCTTCGCGTCCTTTGCGTCCTTGGCGGTGAAACGCTCTTGAACGCCTGGGCGCCCCTGCCCGCCCCAGCCGCTCCGCGGCGCCGAGTCCGGGGCGCCAGTTCTTCGACTCGATGCGCAGGGGCTGATTACTGCCGGGATCGCGATACTTCGACGGCGCCGCCCTGGCGCCGTCTGCTTTTGTGGAGGGCGCCATGACCACCGACCCGCGCATTCCCGCCACCCTGATCGCCGGCGACGGCATCGGCCCCGAGATCATGGACGCGACGCTGAATGTGCTGGACGCGCTGGGCGCGCCGTTCGAGTGGGAGCCGCACCGCGCCGGCATGGCGGCGGTGGAGGCGTGCGGCGACCCGCTGCCGCCGGAGACGCTCTCGAGCATCCGCCGCACGCGCCTCGCGCTCAAGGGCCCGCTGACGACGCCGGTGGGCGGCGGCTACCGCTCGGTGAACGTGGCGCTGCGCAAGGAGTTCCAGCTCTACGCCAACGTGCGGCCGGCCCGCACCATCGTGCCCGGGCGCTACGACGGCATCGACCTGGTGCTGGTGCGCGAGAACACCGAGGGCTTCTACGTCGGCTTCGAGCACTTCATCCCGATGGGCGACGACCCCAGAGCGGCGGCGGTCTCCTCGGGCATCATCACCCGCGAGGGCTGCCGGCGCGTCGCCGAATTCGCCTTCGACTACGCGGTGAAGCACGGCCGCCGCAAGATCACCATCGTGCACAAGGCCAACATCCTGAAGGCACTGACCGGCCTGTTCCTGGAAACGGTGCAGGAGGTGGGCGCGAAGTACGCGGGCAAGGTGGAAGTGGAGGACCGCATCATCGACGCCTGCGCAATGCAGCTGGTGATCAACCCGCAGCAGTTCGACGTGATCCTCACCACCAACCTGTTCGGCGACATCCTCTCCGACCTGATCGCGGGCCTGGTGGGCGGGCTGGGGCTGGCGCCCGGCGGCAATATCGGCAAGGACGCGGCGATCTTCGAGGCGGTGCACGGCTCGGCGCCGGATATCGCCGGCAAGGGCATTGCCAACCCGGTGGCGGTGATGCTGGCCGCGGCCATGATGCTGGAGCACGTGCGGCGCGACGATCTCGCGCGGCGCCTGCGCGAGGCCATCGACGCCACCATCCGTGAGGACAGCGTGCGCACCGGCGACCTCGGCGGCAAGGCCTCCACCGCCCAGTTCGCCAACGCGCTGATCCGGCGGCTGGGCTAACCGCCCGCGCGCTGGCCGGCGGGCGGCGCGACCAGCGCCAGCGAGCGCATCACCGCCGCGGTGCGCGTCTCCACGCCCAGCTTCACGTACAGCCGCTCCAGGTGCTTCTGCACCGTGCGCGGGCTGATGCCGAGGATGGCGCCGATCTCGCGCTCGGTCTTGCCGGCGGCGAGCCAGGTGAGCACCTCGCGCTCGCGCGGGGTGACCGACAGGGACTGGAAGCTCCCCGGCGTCACGACGACGGCGCGTTCCTGGAGCAGCACCAGGCTGCCCTGCCCGATGCCGGGCAGCGGAATCTCCCGCAGCGTGAGCTCGCCGCCGTCGCGGCACAACGTTACGCAAGGAGGCCATCATGGGCAACGAACAGGCAATCGCGAAAATCATGGAGAGCGCGGAGCTGAAGAGCTTCGGCAAACCCGACGACGTGCGGGAGTTTCCCAAGGGCCGGCTCGAGCTGCTGAACGTCGGCGGGGTCACCGTCGGCCGCGCGGTGTTCGAGCCCGGCTGGCGCTGGTCCACGTCGGTGCAGCCCATCGCGCAGACGAAAAGCTGCGAGGCGCCGCATTTCCAGTATCACGTCTCCGGCACGCTGATGATCCTGATGGACGACGGCACGCAGCTCGAATGCCGGCCCGGGGACGTCTCGCTGCTGCCGTCCGGGCACGACGCCTGGGTGGTGGGCGACGAGCCCGCCGTGGTG
The DNA here is from genome assembly GCA_049322755.1 of Pseudomonadota bacterium. Taxonomy (GTDB): domain Bacteria; phylum Pseudomonadota; class Gammaproteobacteria; order Burkholderiales; family UBA6910; genus DATIUV01. The sequence continues at coordinate 168,058 of JBMOQX010000052.1, forward strand.
GTGGACTTCCAGGGCATGCTGGACTACGCGCGCTCGGCGTAGCGCGCGCCGCCGTCAGGGGGCGGCGCTCGGTACGGCGGGCGGCGCCGGCGCAGTATCCTCGGGCGCGGCGCCGGTGCGCGGATCCAGCTCGGCGGCGACGGTGGAGCCCTCGCCCATGGGCATGAACCCGGTGTGGCCCGCCGACTCGGGCACCGGCTTGCGCGTCTGCGCGAAGCCGAACGCGGCCAGCGCCAGCAGCACCGCCGCGAAATAGACGAACAGCGTGCCGGCACCGAACCGGTCCATCAGCAGGCCCGCCAGCGCCGGCCCGATGGCGGCGCCGATGCCGTGCACCAGCAGCAGTCCCCGGGTCGCCTCCAGCGTGTCCTCGGCGCGCAGGTAGTCGTTCAGGTGCGCCACCGAAAGGCCGTACACGGTGAACACCGCGCCGCCGTAGAAGAACATGCACGCGATGAGCGCCGCCGGCGAAACGAACCCGAGCACGAAGGCCACGGCGGAGAGCGTCGCGCCGGCGAGGGCGACGCCGGTCAGCACGCGCCGGCGGTCGTGCGCGTCCGAGAGCCGGCCGATCGGGAACTGCAGCACGGCGCCGCCCAGGATCGCGGTGCTGACGAACGCCGCCACCTGGGCCTCGCTGAAGCCCTGGCGGAAGGCGTACACCGCTCCCAGGCTCCAGAACGTGCCGTTCACCAGGCCCGAGGTCATCGCCCCGGCCGGGCCCAGCGGCACGCGCCGGAACAGCGTCTTGAGGTGCAGCTCGGGCGTGGGTACCGGGGCGGGCTCGGGCACCTTGGTCATGACGATGGGCACCAGCGCCACCGACAGGATCACCGAGACGACGCCGAACGGCACGAAGGTGCCGATATCGCCCACCAGAATCAGGTACTGGCCCAGCGCCTGGCTCACCAGCGTCACGGTCATGTAGCCGCCGAACAGCCGCCCGCGGGTGCTGTTGGTGGCGAGCGCGTTGAGCCAGCTCTCGATCACCATGTAGATGCCCACCAGGCAGGCGCCGGTGATGGCCCGCAGCACGCTCCACGCCAGCGGGTCCACGACGATGGCGTGCACCACCGCCATGGTGGAGGCCACCGAGGCGAAGGCGGCGAACGCGCGCACGTGGCCGGCGTGGCGGATGATCCACGGGCAGACGTAGCTGCCGACGATGAAGCCGAGGAAGTAGAACGACATCACCACGCCGGTGACGGCGTCGCTGAACCCTTCCACGCCGGCGCGCACGCCCAGCAGCGTGAAGAAAAAGCCGACACCGACCAGCAGGACGCCGATGCCCAGCAGCAGCGAGAAAATCGAGAGCAGCATCAGGTAAGAAGACTGCGCGGCCCGCTGCCTGGGCAGCGGGCCGCGGATGGATCGCGCAGGGCGCCCCCGAGGATAACGCGATTCGGCAGCGCGGGTCATCCGCGGCCGCGCGTCGGGGCTAGCTCCTTGCCGCGGAACGGGTTTTGGGCCATAATGCGCGCCTTTTCCGCGGCTTAAACCGCCGCGAGCCCGAGGAAGCGCTCCATGAAAGAGAAAATTCATCCCAAATACAACGAGATCACCGTGATCTGCAGCTGCGGCAACTCGTTCAAGACGCGTTCCACCTACGGCAAGGAACTGCACGTGGAAGTGTGCTCGGCATGCCATCCGTTCTACACCGGCACGCAGAAGATCATGGACACGGCGGGCCGGGTCGAGAAATTCCGCCAGAAGTACGCGAAGAAGCAGCCGGCCGCGTAACGCAGCGGAACACCCCGCCAAAGGCAGCCTCCGGCTGCCTTTTTTGTTGGAATATCACCGCCCTGCGGCTTTTGCCGCCGAGCCCCGGCGGCTAGAATAGCGCCCATGTCGTGCCCTGGCCGTTCCTCCCCGCCGCGCGCTTCGACGCCGCAACGCTCCCGGTGGGCCACGGCGGCCGCGCGGATGCGGGGAATCTAGCCCGTGGCCATCCCGCCCTTCCGCCGCCCTGAATCGTCCTACACGCGCTATCAGGAACCCCACCACGGTCCGCTGATGTTCGCGCTGATCGTGCTGGCGTGGCTCATCGCCGGTGTGGTCGGGCACGACCCCTGGAAGCCGGACGAGACCGAGTACTTCGGCATCGTCTATTCCATGATCGGCAGCAGCGACTGGCTGGTGCCGGTGCTGGCCGGCGTGCCGGAGCTGGACAAGCCGCCCCTGTATTTCGCCGTGGCGGCGGCGTTCGCGCGCGCGTTCGAGGGCGTGCTGCCGCTGCACGACGGCGCGCGTCTCGCCACGGCGTTCTTCATGAGCATCACGTTCCTGTGCACCGGCCTCGCCGCGCGGGAGTTCTACGGCAAGGACTACGGCCGCATGGGCGTGCTGGTGCTGCTGGGCTGCCTCGGCCTCATCATCCGCGGCCACCAGGTGCTGCCGGAAGTGGCGCTGCTGGCCGGCTCCGCCGCCGTGATCTACGGGCTGGCGCTGGGGCTGCGCCTTCCCGGCGCGGGCGGCGTCATTCTCGGCACCGGCATGGGCGTCGCGTTCCTTTCCGAAGGCCTGCTGGCGCCGGTCATCGGCGTGCTGGTGGTGGCGGCGCTGCCGCTGGTATCGGGCATCTGGCGCACGCGCAACATGCTGGCGTGCGTGCTGGTCGCCACGGCGGTGGCGGCGCCCTGGCTGCTGATCTGGCCCTGGCTGCTGCACGCGCGCTCGCCGGAGCTGTTCCGCCTCTGGCTGGAAACCGACCTCGGGCGCTTTCCCGGCGTCGCCGGCGTCTCGCTCGCCGGCGCCACGTACTATCTCAAGGCGTTGCCGTGGTTCGCATGGCCGGCGCTGCCGCTGGCGCTCTGGGCGCTGTGGCACGAGGGCCGCGCCGGCCTGCGGCATCCCGGCATCCACCTGCCGCTGATCGCTTTCCTCGTGGTGCTGGCGGGCGCCAGCCTGTCACCCGGCTCGCGCGACGTCGAGGGCCTGCCCATGCTGCTGCCGCTGGCGCTGCTGGGCACCGCCGGCGTCTACACGCTGCGGCGCGGCGCGGCCAACTCGATGTACTGGTTCGCGCTCATGGGCTTTTCCGCGCTCGCCCTGGCAGCGTGGTTCTACTGGACGCCGCTCGCGCTCACCGTGCCCGACCGGCTGTTCAACCATCTCGACCGCATGCGCCCCGGCTACAACTTCGGTTTCCGCCCGGTGGCGTTCGGGTTCGGCCTGCTGCTGACGCTCGGCTGGATCGCGCTGGTGGCGCGGCTGCGGCGCAACGCACAGCGCCCGGTGATCGCCTGGGCCGCCGGCGTGACGCTGGTGTGGGGACTCCTGATGTCGCTGCTGCTCGGCTACATCGACCACTCGAAGAGCTACCGCACGGTGGTCTCCTCGCTGCGCACCGCGATCCCGGAGCGCTACAACTGCATGGCGGGGCTGCGCGTCGGCACTGATCAGCGGGCGATGCTGCACTATTACGCCGGCATCATCACCAGGCCGGTGAACGGCTTCGATCCCACCGAGTGCGAGCTGCTGCTGCAGGTGGGTCATCCCGACGACTGGATCGATCCCGAAGGCGGCTGGGAACGGGTATGGGAGGGCCGCCGCCCGCGCGACAAGACCGAGCTGTGGGCGCTGTACGTGAAGAAGGCGGAGGCGCCCGCCCCGAAACGACCCGCGCGGCGGCGTTGAGCGCGCAGCCCGTGCGCCGGCGCTAGGACGCGCGCCGCATTGCGCCGCCGGCTTCGGGGTGCCCGCCGCCGCTGGACAGCGGCACCTTCAGCAGCTCCGGCACCGGCAGCTTGAGCAGGCGGTAGAGATGGGCGAGCTTGGCGCGGAAGCGGCGCTCGAAGCTCGCCACCGCGTGCTCGGGGTTGTAGTCGCCGAGCCACCAGAACCAGTCGGAGCTTTCGCAGTCGGCGAGCTGCTGCTCGGCCGCCGCCGCCTCCTCCGGCTTCAGGCGTCCGCTCTCCATCACCAGATCGTAGTTCTGCTTGGCGTTGGCGATCAGGTCCCAGGCCGCGTTCTTGGCCGGCTCGCCGATCCAGGTGGAGAGGGTGCCGTAGACCCAGCTGCCCGCCACCAGCGGCGGCAGCGGCTCGAGCCGCGGCCGCCGCGCCAGGTAGTCGCGATACGTGGTGGTGCGCACGACGTGATCGCTTTCCAGCGCCGAATACAGATCGTCGAGGAAGTAGTAACCGTTGTACGGGTAGTACTCCCAGGCGTTCTCGCCGTCCAGGATCACGCTCACCACCGCGCCCCGCGAGCCCCGCGCGACGCCGTGCAGCCGGCTGATGAAATCGTTGGCGGCGTCGCGGCCGAACCAGGACTGGTATTCGAACCCGATCAGGTCCGAGAGCAGATCGTCGCGGAAGAAGCAGGCCACCTCGCCGGCGGCGCCCCGATAGCTGTAAGGCTGGTAGCACCAGCGCCCGTCGCCGGGCGGCGCGGCCCCGCGCGCGCGCGCCAGCGTGTTGCCCAGCACCCGCTGCCCGCTGGCGGACCACGTGACGCCCTCGCGGGCGAAGATCTCCAGCACCGCATCCGATACCGCGCCCTCCGCGGGCCACACGCCCGCCGGCGGCGCCCCGAAACGCGCGGCATGGGTGGCCTGCGCGGAGCGCAGATGCCGCTCGACCCGCGCCCGGCCGCCGGGATACGCCGGAGCCCGCGGCAGCGGCGCCTCCGGCATCGCATCGCGCGCCGCCTTGAAGTCGATCAGCAACGGCGCCAGCGGGTGAAAGTGGGGCGTGGTGGACATCTCCACCTGCCCGCGCTCGGCCAGCCGGCGGTAGCGCGGGATGATGCCCGACACCAGTTCGCCGATGAGCTGGTAGAGCGCGTAGCGGTCGCCGTGGCTGAACTGCTCGCCCTTGGCTATCAGCCGCGTCACCAGCTCGCTCCTGCGGCGCACGCTCTCGCCGGTCCACGCCAGGTGATACCAGGTGAGCAGGTCCGCCAGGTATTGCCCCGAAAGATACGACAGCGACGCGTCGCCGTGATTGGCCACCTGCTGGTAGATGTCGCGCAGGCGTTTGTACGGTGCGAACGGGTCCACCATGCGGGTGTGGTTGCTGCGGAAGCAGGCCTCGATCGCGAAGCGCCGCTGCTCGGGCGTCACGTGGTCCAGGTTCGACGAGGTCAGCAGCTTGAGCAGCGGATCGCGCACCATGCCGAGCTGGAACTGCTCGGCGTAGGCGTCCAGCTGGTCCAGCAGCACCGGCACGAAATTGACCACCGCCCGCACGCCGGGATGGCGCTCCAGGTGGTCGGCCATGTCGGCGTAATCCTTGATCGCGTGCAGGTAGACCCAGGGCAGCGTGAAATCGCCGGTGGCCCGGTCGCGGTAGTCGGGCTGGTGCATGTGCCAGAGCAGCACCAGGTCGAGCTTGGACTGCGACGGATCCATCGACAGCTGCGAGGCAGGCACCTAGAGCGGCGCGCCGGATGCCGACCGGGCCGCGCTCACCGGACCTGGTGCACCTGCTGGCCGAGCATTTCCGGCGTGATCAGGGTCACGCCCTTGTCGGTGACGTAGAAGCGCCGGCGGTCGTCCTCGGGGCTGACGCCCACCACCAGGCCCTCGGGGATGACGCAGCGCCGGTCCACCACGACCTTCTTCAGCACCGCCCGGCGCCTGACCGTGACGCTGGGCAGGATCACGGTGTCCTCGATGTTGCAGTAGGAATGCACCCGGACGTCGGAGAACAGCAGCGAGCGGCGGATGGTGGAGCCGCTGATCAGGCAGCCGCCGGAGACCATGGAGTCCACCGCGGCGCCGCGCCGGCCGTCCTCGTCGAACACGAACTTCGCCGGCGGCAGCTGCTCCTGGTGGGTCCAGATCGGCCAGTCCTTGTCGTAGAGGTTGAGCTGCGGGGAGACGGTCGTGAGATCCAGATTGGCCTCCCAGTAGGCGTCCACCGTACCGACGTCGCGCCAATAGGGCACGCCTTCCACCATGTTGACGCAACTGTCCTGCAGCCGGTGCGCGAACACCCGGTAACGGCCGATCAGGTGCGGAACGATGTTCTTGCCGAAGTCGTGGTCCGAGCGCGGATCGTCGGCGTCGCGGATCAGCTGCTCGTAGAGGAACGCGGCGTTGAATACGTAGATGCCCATGCTGGCGAGCGCGATGCCGGGCTTGCCGGGCATCGGCTTCGGGTCCTTCGGCTTCTCCTGGAATTCGGTGATGCGCAGGCTGTCGTCCACCGCCAGCACGCCGAACGCGGTCGCCTCCTCGCGCGGCACCTCGACGCAGCCCACCGTGCAGTCGGCCTGCAGCGAGACGTGGTAGGCGAGCAGCTTGCCGTAGTCCATCTTGTAGACGTGATCGCCCGCCAGCACCAGCACGTAGCGCGGATCGTAGGCGCGCATGATGTCCAGGTTCTGGAACACGGCATCCGCGGTGCCCTGGTACCACGACTCCTGGATGCGCTGCTGCGCGGGCATCACCTCGACAAACTCGCCGAGCTGGCCGCCGAGGAAGCTCCAGCCGCGCTGGATATGGGTGATCAGGCTCTGGGCCTTGTACTGCGTCACCACGCCGATGCGGCGGATGCCGGAATTGACGCAGTTGGACAGCGGGAAATCGACGATGCGGAACTTGCCGCCGAAGGGCACCGCCGGCTTGGCGCGCCAGTCGGTGAGCTGCTTGAGGCGCGAGCCGCGTCCGCCGGCCAGGATCAGCGCGACGGTGTTCTTGGTCAGCAGGCTGACGAAACGCGGCGACGCCTCGGCGCGCGCGGTTTCGGTGATGGCGCCGACCTGGCTGGTGTCGGTCGCTCCCATGATTGTCCTCCTTCCGTGACCGCTTCGTCCCACGGCCGCCTGCGGACCGGAACGCGATTGTTCTGATTCCGGCCCGTGGAAACCTGCGCCGGCGCGATACGGCAGCGCGGGTGGGCTATAATCCTCGCTGCCTCCAGGAGCTCCTGCACCGGAACGGCGTGGCGCACGTTGCCGGCAGTATGCGCATGCGCGCGAAGCGTGCCCCCCGTATCGCCGCGAACGCGCCTGCGGGTTCCTACGCTGAAGCCCTGCCTAGTCAACCATGAGGCAGCACCCCGAGTCAACGCGGCATCCGTCTCCGGCACGTCCAGTTCCATGATCCAGCGCGACATCCTCAAGCCCTTCGTGTTCGAACGCGGCGGCATCCGCGGCGAGCTGGTGCGCCTCGACGAAAGCTGGCGCACCGCCGCCGAGGGCCGCGGCTATCCGCGCGAGGTGCGCGACCTCCTGGGCGAGCTGATGGCCGCATCCGCGCTGCTCTCGGCGACGCTCAAGTTCGACGGCTCGCTGGTGGCGCAGATCCAGGGCGACGGGAAGGTGCCGCTGCTGGTGGTGGAGTGCACCAGCGAGCTCACCCTGCGCGGCATGGCGCACTGGCGCGACGACGTGCGCGCGGCGCCGCTGCGGGAGCTGGTGGGCGACGGGCGCTTCGCCATCACCCTGGATCCCAGGGACGGCCGCCAGAGCTACCAGGGCATCGTCGAGCTGCACGGCCACAGCGTCGCGGCGGCGCTGGAGCACTACATGCACCGCTCCGAACAGCTGGCGACCCGGCTGTGGCTGGCCGCCGACGAGCACCAGGCCGCCGGCATGCTGCTGCAGCAGCTGCCCGCCGACCCGCGCGCCGACGAGGACGCATGGGAACGGATCAACGCGCTGGGCGCCACCCTCACCCGCGACGAGCTGCTGGGACTCGCGCCGGCGGAGCTGCTGCGCCGCCTGTTCCACGAGGAGGACGTGCGCGTGTTCGCCAGCCGCCCGGTGGCGTTCCGCTGCTCCTGTTCCGCCGACCGGGTGCGGGCCATGCTGCGCATGATGGGCCCCGACGAGGTGCGCTCCATCGTCGCCGAGCGCGGCGAGGTGGAGGTGCACTGCGAGTTCTGCAACCGCCGCTACGCCTTCGACGCTGTCGACGCGGAGCAGCTGTTCGCCGCGCAGCACGTGAGCGATGCCGGGCGGACGCGTCACTGACATGAGCGTCAACCGCAGTCGCTCCGGCGGCGAATGGCTGGTGGCTGCCGCGCCCGGGCTGTTCGTGCTGCTGTGGAGCACCGGCTTCATCGGCGCCAAGCTGGGGCTGCCCTACGCCGAGCCGCTCACCTTCCTGATCCTGCGCTTCGCGCTGGTGGTGGCGCTGATGCTGCCTTCGACGCTGTGGCTGAAGAGCCGCTGGCCGCGCTCGGGCGCGCAGGCGGCGCACATCGCAGTGGCCGGCATCCTGGTCCACGCCGGCTATCTGGGCGGCGTGTTCAGTGCGATCCACCAAGGGCTGTCGGCGGGCTTCGTCGCGCTGATCGTCGGCCTGCAGCCGCTGGTGACGGCGGTGGCGGCACCGCGCTTCCTGGGCGAGCGTGTGACCACCCGGCAATGGCTCGGCCTGGTGCTGGGGCTTGTCGGCGTGGCGCTGGTGGTGTGGGAGAAGATTCCCGCCGGCAAGGCCAGCGCCGCGGGCCTGGCGCTGGCGCTGCTGGCGCTCGCCAGCATCACCGCCGGCACGCTTTACCAGAAGCGCCACGGCGGCGGCGCGGATCCCGCCGCCGGCAGCGTGATCCAGTTTGCGGCCTCGGCGCTGGTGCTAGCGCCGTTCGCGCTCGCGCTGGAGACGCGGCAGGTGCTCTGGAGCGGCGCGTTCGTGTTCGCGCTGCTGTGGCTGGTGGTGGTGCTGTCGCTGGGCGCCATCAGCCTGCTGTACATGATGCTGCGACGGGGCGAGGCGGCGCGGGTCTCCAGCCTGTTCTACCTCACACCGCCGGTGACCGCCGTCATGGGTTTTCTGATCTTCGGCGAAACGCTGGGCGCGATGGCGCTGGCGGGCATGGCGACCGCGGCTGCCGGCGTGGCGCTGGCGATGAAAGGCTGAGCGCCGTGGCCGACGCCCCCGGCGACGTCCGCGACGACAGGTGGCTGTGGTCGGGGCGCCCGCGGCTGCGCTCGCTCGAGCGCGACGCACCGCGCGAGACAGGCAAGTTCGTGTTCACCGCAGAGGGCGCGGAGGCGCAGAGAAAAACTCGCCATTTCACCTCCAAGGACGCAGAGAGCGCGAAGGAGATCGTCGGAAAATTCGCGCTCGTCCCTCTTTGCGTCCTTCGCGCCCTTGGCGGTTCAACGGAATTTCTCTGCGCCTCAGTTGCCCCGCGGTTGCTGCCTTCAGGGCGGTCTCTGCGGCTCAGGGTGCGCCGGTGCTCGGCGCCGCGGAGCGGCCGGGGCGGGAAGGGGCGCCAGGTCGCCCACCTCTGACGATCGGCTAGTAATGGACAAGGAAGCTTCCGAAGTCCGTCTGGATAAGTGGCTGTGGGCGGCCCGCTTCTTCAAGACGCGCTCGCAGGCCGCCGACGCAGTCGACGGCGGCAAGGTGGAAGTGAACGGCGCCAAGGTCAAGCCTTCGCGCCACCTGCGCCCCGGCGACGCGCTGCGCATCCGCGCCGGGCCGTATGAATGGCGCGTGACGGTCGCCGCCCTGTCGGAGCGGCGCGGTGCGCCGGAGATGGCCAGGACCCTCTACGACGAGGACGAGGCCAGCCGCGCGCAGCGCGCCGAACAGGTGGCGCAGGTGCGTGCCGAACGCGCGGCGTTTCCGGAGTTGCGCGGCCGGCCGACCAAGAAGCGGCGCCGCGACCTGCTGCGCTTCAAGCGCGGCTCGGGTCAATAAGCATTTCTGATCAATGGATTGGTTTGCCGTGGGGGCGTGCTGTGGCGCAACATCCGACTCGACACCCCGGGTGCAGAGAGCGTAAACTGGCCGTCCGCCTTGCGGAGCGCGGCCGGTTTTCCGCCCCTCAACAATCCACTATCGAGTCAAAGGAGTGTCCCAATGCCGAATTCCCGTGAAGTCGTTGTCGTGAGCGGTTGCCGTACCGCCATCGGAGATTACGGCGGCGCCCTAAAGGACATCGCCCCCACCGAGCTGGGCGCGACCGTGATCCGGGAGGCGGTCAAGCGCGCCGGCGTCGACGCCAGGGACGTGGGCCACATGGTGCTGGGCAACGTGATACACGGCGAGCCCAAGGACATGTACATCTCGCGGGTGGCCTGCATCAACGGCGGCCTGCCGCAGGAAACCGCGGCGCTGACGGTGAACCGCCTGTGCGGCAGCGGCCTGCAGGCCATCGTCTCGGCGGCGCAAAGCATCATGCTGGGCGACACCGACGTCGCCGTGGGCTCGGGTGCCGAGTCCATGAGCCGGGGCGGTTACCTGATGCCGGCGGCGCGCTGGGGCGCGCGCATGAACAACACCACGATGATGGACATGATGGTGGGGGCGCTCACCGACCCGTTCGACACCGTGCACATGGGCATCACCGCCGAGAACATCGCCGCCAAGTGGTCCATCTCGCGCGAGCGCCAGGACGCCTTCTCGGTGGAATCGCACAAGCGCGCCGCCAACGCCATCGACAAAGGCTACTTCAAGGAGCAAATCGTTCCCTACACTATCAAGACCCGCAAGGGCGACGTGGTGGTGGACACCGACGAGCACGTGCGCCGGGACATCAACCCGGAAGGCCTGGCCAAGCTCAAGGCCGTGTTCCAGAAGGACGGCACCGTCACCGCCGGCAACGCCAGCGGCATCAACGACGGCGCGGCGGCGGTGGTGCTGGCGGACGCCAAATACGCGGAGAAGAAGGGTCTCAAGCCGATGGCGCGGCTGGTGTCCTACGGCCACGCCGGCGTCGATCCGAAATACATGGGCATCGGCCCGGTGCCGGCGGTGAAGAAGGCGCTGGAGCGCGCTGGGCTCAAGATCTCGGACATCGACGTGATCGAGTCCAACGAGGCGTTTGCCGCCCAGGCGTGCGCAGTGGCCAAGGACCTCGATCTCGATCCCGCGAAGACCAATCCCAACGGCGGCGCGGTGGCGCTGGGCCATCCGATCGGCGCCACCGGCGCGATCCTGACGGTGAAGTGCCTGTACGAACTGCACCGCACCGGCGGCAAGTACGGCCTGGTGACCATGTGCATCGGCGGCGGCCAGGGCATCGCGGCGGTGTACGAGCGCCTCTGAACCGGCGCGGTCGCGAGAAAAAGCGGGCCCCGGGGTCCGCTTTTTTTGTCGCCCGGCGGGCGTCGGGCGCGGGCCGTCGAGGCGGAGCGCAGCGCGCGCAGGAAGAAGTGGATGAACACCAGGCCGATGTAGATCGGCCCCAGCAGCCACAACGGCAGCGTGACCAACCACAGCCCCGCGAGAAGCGCACCGGACAGTCCTTCCATCGCTCAGCCCCCCGCCCGGCTGCCCGGCGGCGCCGCATGGTGCAGGACGGCAAACCGGCTTTTGGCTGCTTCGTAGCGCATTTGACAAGTCGACAGATTAAAATAAAATAACAATGCTGCACCGCCGCATTCCAACCCAGGAGATACCCCATGTACGCACTTCCCGAACAGTTCGCCGCGCAACAACAGGCCAACGTCGCCCTTGCCCTGAACGCCGCCCACATTCTGGTCGACGGCACCGAAAAGCTGCTGCACCTGAACCTTGCCGCCCTGCGCCAGGCCGTCGGCGACGGTGCCAGGACGGCCCGCGCCCTGACCGAGGGCCTGCAGGACCCGAACGCCGGCTCCGCCCAGCCGCCCCTGGACGCCCTGATGGCGTACTCGAAAAGCCTCTACGAGATCGCCGCGCAAACGCAAGCCGATCTGCACAAGCTGGTGGAGGCGCGCTTTGCCGACCTGAACCAGGACTTCATGGCACAGCTCGACCAGGTGTCGAAGTCGGCGCCGGCCGGCTCGGAAGCCGTGGTGGCCATGTTCAAGAACAGCGTCGCCGCCGCCAACAGCGCCTACGATACCTTGTCGAAAGCGGCCAAGCAGGTGGCCGAAGCCACCGAAGCCAACGTCGCGCACGCCGCGACCGCGGCCCCCGGCGGCGCGAAAAAGAAAGCCGCCAAGGCGTAACCGCCGCGTCACCGACGTCCCCGGAGCCCCGGCCGCGCGCCGGGGCTTTTCGTTTCCGGCCTCAGAAGAATCCTGCCCAGTGCGCCAGCAACGGGAACAGCAGCGCCGTGGCGAGCGCGTTGAGTCCCATCCCGAGACCGGCGAATGCGCCGGCCTCCTCGCTCACCGTGAAGGCGCGCGCGGTGCCGATGCCGTGGGCGGCGACGCCCACCGAGAAGCCGCGCACGCTGTGATCCTCGAGGCGCATCGCGTTCAGCACCGAGCGCGCCAGCACCGCGCCCAGGATGCCGGTCGAGACCACCAGGATCGCGGTCAGCGACGGCAGGCCGCCGATCTTCTCCGAGATGCCCATGGCGATGGGCGCGGTCACCGACTTGGGCGCGATGGAAACCACGGTCTCGCGGCTGGCGCCCAGCGCCCAGGCGATGCCCACCGCGCTCGCCACCGCGGTGAGCGAGCCCGCCAGCAGCCCCCCCAGTATCGGCCACAGCATGCGCTTGAGCTTGTCCAGCTGGCCGTAGAGCGGCACCGCCAGCGCGACGGTGGCCGGGCCGAGCAGGAAATGCACGAACTGTGCGCCGTCGAAATAGGTGGCGTAGGGTGTGCCGGTCGTCACCAGCAATGTCACCAGCAACGCCACCGCGAGCGCCACCGGGTTGAGCAGCGGATTGAGGTTGCCCTTGGTGTAGATCCAGTACCCGGCCTGGTACGCCACCAGCGTCGCCGTGAGGCCCAGCAGCGGTGTGGTGGAGAGGTAGACCCAGATGTCGGCGATGCGCTCCGGGATCACGGCTGCTCCTTGCCGCGCGCCGCCAGGCGCATCAGGGCGCGCATGGTGAGCGCGGTCACCGCGATCGTGAGCACCGTGCTCGCCACCAGCGCGACGCCGAGCGCAAGCCACTCGTCGCGCACCCGGCCGACGTGAACCATGACGCCGACGCCGGCGGGGACGAACAGCAGCGACAGGTGCTGCAGGATGCCGTTGGCCGTGTCCTGCAGCGGCTCCGCGACGCGCTTGCGCGCCAGCAGCGTGAGGAACAGGGCCAGCATGCCGATCACCGGCCCCGGCACCGGCAGCCCCAGCGCCTGCACGAACACCTCGCCCGCGAGCTGGTACAGCAGCAGGATGGTCAGGGCGTTGAGCATGCTTCCTCGCGAGCGGTGGGAGTCCGATTGTAGCCCGTCGGGGCGGTGCGCCAGTAGAATGCAGGCTCTCCCACGCTCCGGCCCCGCGCGACATGACCCGACCCACCGCGACTCCAGCCTGGCGCGCGCTCGCCGAACACCAGCGCGCGCTCGCGCAGGTGCACCTGCGCGAGCTGTTCGCGGCCGACCCCGATCGTGCGCGGCGTTTCACGCTGGAGGTGGCGGACCTCACGCTCGACCTGTCGAAGAACCTGGTCACCGACGACACGGTCGCGCTGCTGGCGGCGCTGGCCCGCAGCATGGACTTGTCGGGCTGGATTGCGCGCCTGTTCGGCGGCGAGAAAATCAATCACACCGAGGGTCGCGCCGCGCTCCACATGGCGCTGCGCGCCGACCGTCCGATGCGGGTGGGCGGCCGCGACGTGCTGCCGGAGGTCGCGCGGGTGCTGGAACATGTGCGCCGCTTCTCCGACGCCGTGCGCAGCGGCAGCACCCGCGGCCATACCGGCAAGGCGTTCACCGACGTGGTCAACATCGGCATCGGCGGCTCCGACCTCGGGCCGGCGATGGCCACCGAAGCGCTGACGCCGTACGGCTCGCCCGCGCTGCGGCTGCACTTCGTCTCCAACGTCGACGCCAGCCACCTGCTGGACACGCTCGGCCGCCTCGATGCGCAAACCACCCTGTTCGTGGTGGCCTCGAAGACCTTCACCACCCTGGAAACCCTGGCCAACGCCCGCGCCGCCCGCGACTGGCTGGTGGCGCACCTGGGCGGCGAGGCGGCGGTGGCGAAGCACTTCGTGGCGGTGTCCACGAACCGCGACGAGGTGCAGCGCTTCGGCATCGAGCCCCACAACATGTTCGAGTTCTGGGACTGGGTCGGCGGACGCTACTCGCTGTGGTCGGCGATCGGCCTGCCGATCGCGCTGGCGGTGGGCTACGACAACTTCCGCGAGCTGCTGGCGGGCGCCCGCGCCATGGACGAGCATTTCCGCAGCGCGCCGGCGGAGCGCAATGCGCCCGCGCTGCTGGGCCTGCTGGCGGTCTGGTACGGCAACTTCCTCGGCATGCGCTCCCACGCGGTGCTGCCTTACGACCAGCATCTGGCGCGCCTGCCCGCGTACCTGCAGCAGCTGGAGATGGAAAGCCTGGGCAAGCGCGTGGACCGGGACGGCCGCATCGTCGACTATGACACCGGGATCGTGATCTGGGGCGAGCCTGGCACCAACGGCCAGCACGCGTTCTTCCAACTCCTGCACCAGGGAACCCAGCGCGTCAGCACCGACTTCCTGGTGGGGCTCGAAGCCCACCACGGACTCGCCGCGCACCAGCGCCTGCTCTACGCCAACTGTCTGGCCCAGACCGAGGCGCTGGCGCGCGGGCGTACCGAGGCCGAGGCACGGGCGGCACTGGAGGCCAGGGGCGTCGCTCCGGACGAGGCGGCGCGGCTCGCCCCCTACCAGGCGTTTCCCGGCAACCGCCCCAGCACCACGATTGTCTATACCAGGCTGACGCCCGCCGCCCTCGGCGCGCTGATCGCGCTCTATGAGCACAAGGTGTTCGTGCAAAGCGTCATCTGGCACCTGAACGCGTTCGATCAGTGGGGCGTGGAGTTCGGCAAGCAGCTCGCCGGCGCCATCCACGCCGAGCTGGCGCCGGGGGCGGCGGAAGGAGAGCATGACGCATCGACCCGCGCGCTGATCCGCCGCTTTCGCGGCCGCGCCGGCGGCTGATGCCGCGGCGTCAGCCCGGCGCCGCAGCGTGGGCGCCCCGGAGGTCGCCGCTCGCGGCCGCCGTTCCGGACAGGTGGCGCGCCAGCACGGGCGCCAGGACCTTCATCACCTGCACCGGCAGCGCGCTGGTGAAGCGATATCCGGCGGCTTCTGGCCCCGGCACGTAGGCGGTCACCGTGCCGAAATAGCGCTCGCCCAGAAGAAAAACGAACGTGGCGGTGCGGTTGACCACGCGCGACTGGATCAGCGCGCCGTCCGGGCCGAAGGTGTCGAAGCGGTGATCGCCGGTGCCGGTCTTGCCGGCCACCGCGACCGTGGCGCCGTCCGCCAGCGTCAGTTGCGGCGCGAGGCGCCGCGCCGTGCCTCCCGCCACCACCTCCCGCAGGACCGCGCGCAGCGCTGCCGCCACCTCCGGGGCCAGAACCCGCTCTCCCCGCGCCGGCGCCGGCTCCAGCCGCGTCTCGAACGGCGTCCCGGCGGCGAAGTGCAGCGCGTCGACGTACACCGTCGGCAGGCGCACGCCGTCGTTGGCGATGATGCCCATCAGTTGGGCGAGGGCCGCGGGCCGGTCGGCCGAGCTGCCGATGGCGGTGGCGTAGGACGGCACCAGCGTATCGAACGGATAGCCGGTCCGCCGCCAGCGGGCGTGGATCTCGGCGAAGGCGTCCCGTTCCAGCACGACACGGATGCGGCGGTTCTGCGCCTCCACGGCGCGCGAGCGAAACAACCACGCGTAGGCCGCCTGGCGCGCGGCGGCGCTCTCCGCCAGCGCCTGCTCCAGCGTGCCCCCGGGGTTTCGGTGCAGGAACGCCGCCACCCACAGCTCCAGCGGATCGACACCGGCCATGCGGGCGGTATCCGCCAGGGCACGGCGCTCCGGCGCGTAGCGAGCATGCAGACGCACGGCGTCGGCCACGGACACGGTTCCCGTCTGCTCCGCGAGGAACACCGCCAGCTCCGCAGCGTCGGCGTCCGGCCGCACCGCCCGGAAAACCGCGGCCAGCCGGGCAGGGTCGCGTCCCGACCGCTGCGTGAGCGCCTCCAGCGTTTCCGAAGCGCTCCGGCTGCGGTGGCGGGCGTGGAAGCGGCGCACGAACTCCCGGCCCTCGACATCGGCGAAGCGTGCCAGGTACGCGTAGCGCAGCGGATGTCGGGGTTCGGCCAGCAGGACCTCCGCCTCCGGCACCGCGCGGGCGAGGACGTGGTGCGCGATCTCGCGCATCAAGCGCACGAACGGGAGGTTGATCGATTCGCGGAAGGCCTCCCGCACCGTGGGCACGCGCGCGTCGTCCTCGCGGCGGAAATTCTCGAACCGGTGTTCGCCGCCGCCGGTGAAGAAGGTCTCCGCCGGACTGGCCGGGAAACGGCGCACCAGCGCCGCCTCCAGCATCTCGCTCAGTCCGCTCTCCGGCGCGCGCGCCAGGTGGTCGGCGGCCCAGCGCGTCAGCGGATCGCGCGCCAGCCCGCTCTCGCGCCGCAGCACGTCGCTCGGCAGTCCAGCATATTCGCCGTGGAGCTCGGCGACGATCTCGAGATACGTCGCCAGCGTGCGCAGCTTGGCGGTGGAGCCGAGATCGAGCTTGGCGTGCTCGTTGACGTCGAATGGCTGCTCCACGCTGTCGGCCTGGAGCCGCACCCGGTTGCCGCCGTCGCCCCGCTCGATCAGCGTCACGCTGTAGTGGACCCGCGCAGGATCGCCGCCCTCGAGCAGCCACGGCCCCAGCAATCCGGCGGCGCGCGCGCCTTCGGGCGCCGCCAGTGCCTGCAGCACGGCAGTCACCTCGGCCTGCAGCGTGACGTCGATCGTCGTCTCGACGGTCAGATCCAGACGATCCAGCTCGTAGACGCCGGCGACTCCCAGCTCGCGCAGGAGGTGCGCGCGCACCGCGTTCGCCGCTTTGCGCTCGACGTAGGACGCCGCCGGATCGGACGGGACCGGTGCGCCGGCGCGGACGTCGGTCGCCAGCGCGGCGCGCAGCAGCGGCGGATCGACGACGCCCGCCCGCGCCAGCAGCACCAGGTAGCGGTCCGTCAGCCGCGCCAGCCGCGCCGGCGGGCCGCTCAGCAGGTCGGAAGGCCGCCGCTGGGCGATCAGCAGGCTCAGGACCTGCCGGTAGGCGCGCGCCCGCCGTTCCAGGTCGCCCGGCTCGTGCGGCTCATGGCGCAGCGACGCGTTCACTTCGTCGAAGTCGGCGCCGAACCACGCGTGCAGCCCGTCGCCGAGACCGATCACCTCGCCGATCGGTTCCGCCGCCGCCAGCGGCACGGTGTTGAGGTAGTCGACCACGATGCGCCGCCGCGCGGCCAGCGTGTCTTCGCCGTCGAGGTAGGCGCGCAGCGATGCGGAAGCGACCTGCCGGAGCTTCTCGCCGACCGAATCGGTCCGGCCGCCCGGCGAGTGGCGGAATTTCTCGATCTGCGTCGCCAGCGTGCTGCCGCCGGGAGTGCGGCCGTCGCCGCCGGAGGCCAGCAGCAGCAGGCGCCGGAACGCGGCGTGCGCAAGCCGATCCCATTCGATCGCCGGATTGCGCAGGCGCTGCCGCTCGTCGAGCAGTTCCCGGTTCTCGATGAACACCAGCGTCGCCGCCACCAGCGGCGGGACCGATTCGAAGTCGGGGTAATGGCGCGCGGGCGAGGAAAACGCGTAGAGCGTCTTGCCCGTCGCGCCGCCGAGTCTCAGCCCGGCGCGGGTCTTTTCCCGATAGATCGGATAAAGGCCGTGATCGACGGCCGACCTGAACGACGCCGATACGCGCGCCTGGCGATCGATGACGTACCCGGATTCACACAGCCGCGCGACGAATTCGGGAAGGCGGCTGTAGCCGAGCCGTGCGTCGGTCGGACCGGTCGCCGGGAAGCGGATCGAGTCGCTGGGGCCGTGCTCGACGCCGAAGGCGAGGCTGCCGGCATAGCGCGCCAGCGCGCGCGCCTGCAGCGCCGACGTTTGCAGCTCGCTCCAGGCGAGGCCGGCGAGGGCCAGGCACACCGCTCCCCACCAGCCGGCCTGGCGAGGCCAGCGCACGGCGGAGCTCCGCCGGACCGGTTGGGATTCGTCCTGGGGCATCGATCGTCCGTCATTCGCCGCAAGCCGCCCCGAAATGCCGGGGCCGCAACCATTAGTCCGTCGCGGCAAGCCGCGTATTACGCCGGCCCGGCGCCGCGGCCCCACGTCCCGCGGCTTTTCCGTTAAGCTCCACGCTGCGCAATCCGAAGCGAAAGGCCCCCGCTATGAACGAAGAAGCGCTCAACCTCAGCATCCGCAAGTTCCTCAAGATGGTGGGCATACGCTCCCAGCGCGAAATCGAGCAGGCGGTGCAGAAGGCGCTCGCCGCGGGCAGGCTCAGGGGCAACGAGTCGCTCCCGGCCAGCGTGCGGCTCAGCGTCCCCGAGCTCGGCCTCGACGTCGTGCTCGAGGGCAAGGTCGAGCTGGAGTAACTCGCTACCGGTTCGCGCCGCCGGTGGCGGCGGCCAGCCGCTCGAACCAGGCGGCGGCGGTCTTCGCCGTCGTGCTCCAGGCGCGCGCCATGGTGACCGCGGGGGCGTCGGCCTCTTCCGCCAGTGCCAGATAGCGGTCGCAGAGCGCGCCGATCTCGGCGACGCCGGCCGCGCCCGCCTGCCATGCCGACAGCAGCGCCGCGGGCGAACTGACGAATTCGGGCGCCTGCTGGATGCCGCGAAAGAGCTGCTCGACGCCGGCCAGTGACTGCCGCGCCAGGAGCGCCTGCAGGGCGCGCAGAAATCGCGCCGCGCCGGCCGGGCCGGCCCGCAGCGCGGCGTAATCGGCGCCGAATCCCAGCACGCGCGCCAGCGGCTCGAACTGACCGAACGCCTCGCGGCTGCCCCCCGTCACGACGCCGAAGCCCGCCTCGACGCTGGCGGGCGACGCGAACACCGCCACGTCGACGTAGCGCACGCCTTCGGCGGCCAGCGCCGCCGCGTGGGACGCGGGCGCCTCCAGCGCGCCCTCGCCGGCGTCGGCGATCAGGCCGCCGGCGCCGGCGCAGCGCGCCAGCGCAGCGAGATCGCGCACGGCGTCGGGCTCGAACAGCAGCAGGGTCCGCGGCGCCTTCAACGCGCGCGCCAGCGTCGCCAGCGAGCGGCGCGTGACAACGCCCGCCACCGTGCCGGCGTGCCGCAGCCGCTCGCGGTCGGTGTCGTGGACCACGACCCGCACCCCGGCGGCGGCGAGCCGGCGGCTGAGCGGCTCGGCCGCGTCGCGAACGCCGACGATGCCTACCTGCATGGGTTCATTCCTGGACGGCGGGACGGCGCGCGCGAGTGGCAGCGCCGGCTTCAGCTAGAATAGCGGGCCAATATAGCACACCGAATTTCCGCGCCATGCCACCGTCCGCGCCGCTGCGCGTTCTGTTCGTCACGCCCGAGATGCATCCGCTGGTGAAGACCGGCGGCCTCGGCGACGTGAGCAGCGCGCTGCCGCTCGCGCTCGCGGAAGCGGGACTGGACGTACGGGTGCTGATCCCCGGCTACCCCGCAGTGATGGAGCGCATCGTCGACCCGGAGCCGCTGCTGGACCTGTCCGTCCATGCGGGATTTCCCGAATCACGCCTGCTGGCGGCGGGTGCGCCCGGCTCCGTGCCGCTCATTGTGCTCGACTGTCCGCTGCTCTACCGGCGCGAGGGCGGACCCTACCAGTCGCCGCAAGGCGAGGACTGGCCCGACAATGCGCTGCGTTTCGGCCTGCTGTGCCGCGCGGCGGCGCTGCTGGGCGCGGACGCCAAACCGCTCGCGTGGCGGCCCCGGGTCCTGCACTGCCACGACTGGCAGGCCGGGCTCGCGCCGGCGCTGCTGCATTTCACCGCCGGCCGCCGGGCGGCGACGGTGATGACGATCCACAACCTCGCCTTCCAGGGGTTGTTTCCCGCCGACGCGGCGGCGCAGGTAGGACTGCCGCCGCCGGCGTTCACGGCGGACGGCGTGGAGTACTGGGGCAAGCTGTCGTTCCTCAAGGGCGGCGTGGTCTATGCCGACCACATCACCACGGTGAGCCCCACCTACGCGCGGGAGATCCAGTCCGAGCCGCTGGGATTCGGCTTCGAGGGCCTGCTCCGGGCCCGTGCCGGCCGGCTCACCGGCATCCTCAACGGCATCGACACGGCGGTCTGGAATCCGGCCGCCGATCCGTTGATCGCGCAACCCTACGATGCCGCCACGCTGGAGCGGAAGCGCGACAACAAGCGCGCACTGCAAAAGGCCATGGGCTGGAGCGCGGACGACGACGCGCCGCTGCTGGGGATGGTGAGCCGCCTCACCGGGCAGAAAGGCGCCGACCTGGTGGCAGAGCTGGCGCCGCGCATCGCCCAGCGCGGCGCCCGGCTGGTGGTCCTGGGCAGCGGCGACCCGGCGCTGGAGCGGCAGTTAACCCGGCTCGCGGGCGATCTGCCGCAGTGGGTCGCGGTGCGGATCCAGTTCGACGAGGCGCTCTCGCACCTGATCGAGGCCGGCGTCGACGCCTTCCTGATGCCCTCGCGCTTCGAGCCCTGCGGACTCAACCAGATGTACAGCCAGCGCTACGGCACCCCGCCCATCGTGCACGCCACCGGCGGGTTGTGCGATTCGGTGGCGGACGCGACGCCGGCGGCGGTAGCCGCCGGCGGCGGCACCGGCTTCGTGTTCCAGCGCATGACCGAGGCGTCGTTCCTGCACGCCATCGACCGCGCGCTGGCGATGATGCGCGAGCCGGATGCCTGGCGCGCGGTGCAGCGCGCCGGCATGGCACGGGACTTCAGCTGGAAATCGAGCGCGCAGAAGTACCGCGACCTGTACCGGTCGCTGCTTCCGCGCGACGGCGCCTGAGGCGCGGCGCGGAACGCGCGCCGCCCGTCACAGCCACGCCATCATCCCCAGCTCGAAGGGGTGGGTGAGCAGCGGATGGTGCGGATACGCGCGGATCATGTAGGCCAGCTTGCCGCACAGCTCCGGCTTGAGCTGCAGCCGATAGAGGTGCTCGCCCGCCGCGTCGGCGGAACCCACGGGTGAGAACCGGAACGCCGTCGCGTTGGGCAGGCGGTTTCCCGCCCTGGTGGTGCGCTCCAGCAGCAGTTCCACGGCCACGTCGTCCGGCTCCAGCCCGTTGAGCCGCACCGCGACGGTGAACTCCACCTCCCCGCCGTAGCGGATGCGCGTCTCGGCGGCGTCCACCCGCCGCAGGCCCACGCCGGGCCAGGCGATGCGCACGCGGGACTTCCAGAGCGCCATCTGCTTGGCGTTCTCGTAGCCGTCGGCGGCGTAGACGACGCCCTGGCGCGCCGCCGGGACGTAGAACTCCCGCACGTAATCGCCCACCATGCGGTTGGAATTGAACCGCGGCAGGATGGTCGCCATCGAGCGCTTGGCCATCTTTACCCACTCCGCCGGATAGCCCTGCTTGGTGCGCTCGTAATAGAGCGGGATCACGTGGTCCTGCAGCAGCTCATAGATGGTGCGCGACTCCTCGCGGTTGCGCGCCGCCAGGTCGAGGTCGTCGGGGCCGGGTTTGATGGCCCAGCCGTTCCTGCCGTCGTAGGCCTCGGCCCACCAGCCGTCGGTGACCGAGAGGTTGATGGCGCCGTTCATCGCCGCCTTCATGCCCGAGGTGCCGCAGGCCTCCTGGGGATACACCGGGTTGTTGAGCCAGACGTCGACCCCCGAAACCAGCCGCCGCGCGAGCCGCAGGTCGTAGTTCTCCACCAGCAGGATCTTGCCCTCGAACTCGGGCATCGCCGCCACCTGGGCCACGCGCCGGATCATGTCCTGGCCGGGCACGTCGGCGGGGTGCGCCTTGCCGGCGAAGATGAACAGCACCGGGCGCTCCTCGTCGGCGAGCAGCTCGCGCAGCCAGCCGAGATCCTCGAACAGCAGCGCGGCACGCTTGTAGGTGGCGAAGCGGCGCGCAAAGCCGATGGTGAGCACGTTGGGGTTCACCGGGTCGGCGTAGCGCAGCAGCCGCTCCAGGTGGGCCTCGGAGCCGAAGTTGCGGAAATGCTGCGCGGTGACGCGGTGGCGCACGAGGTACAGCATCTGCGCCTTGAGCGACTGGCGCACGCTCCAGAACTGGTGGTCCGGGATCTCGTCGATGCGCGCCCAGTAGGCGGCGTCGCACACCCGGTTGCGCCATTCGTTGCCCAGCACCTTGTCGAACAGCTCGGCCCAGTCCTGGAACAGGAACGTGGGCACGTGCACGCCGTTGGTGATGTGGCGGATCGGATTCTCTTCGGCGTCGATCTGCGGCCACAGCCCCTGCAGGATCTGGGCCGACACCTCCCCGTGGACGCGCGACACGCCGTTGTGGAAGCGTGAGCCGCGCACCGCCAGCGCGGTCATGTTGAAGTCGCCGTTGCCGGGCGTGCGGCCGAACTCGAACAGCTCGTCCGCGCGCAGCCGCGTCTCCTTCAGGAACCAGTCGAAGTAGGACAACAGCATGTCGTGGCTGAAGTGGTCGTGGCCCGCCGGCACCGGCGTGTGGGTGGTGAACACGGTGTTGGCCGCCACCGCCTCGGCCGCGGAGGCGAAGTTGAGCCCCTGCGCCATCAGCATGCGGGCGCGCTCCAGGATCAGGAACGCGGCGTGCCCTTCGTTGATGTGCCAGACTGTGGGCTTGAGCCCGAGCGCGGCCAGCGCGCGCACGCCGCCGACGCCCAGCACCAGTTCCTGCTCCAAGCGCATGGTCTTGTCGCCGCCGTAGAGCCGGTGGGAAATGTCGCGGTCGTCGGGCCGGTTCTCCTCCAGGTCGGTGTCCAGCAGGCACAGCGTCACGTGGCCGACGCGGGTGTGCCAGACCTTGACCCGCACCATGCGCCCCGGCAGCTCGACGCTGACCCGCACCTCGGCGCCGTCCGCCCCCACCACCGGGGTCACCGGCAGGTCGTCGAAGTCGGAATCGGTGTAGATGGCGTGCTGGTTGCCGGACTTGTCGATGGTCTGGTGGAAATAGCCCTGGCGATAGAGCATGCCGACGCCGACGAACGGCAGGCGCAGGTCGCTGGCCGCCTTGCAATGGTCGCCGGCCAGGATGCCGAGGCCGCCGGAATAGATCGGGAAGCTCTCGTGGAAGCCGAACTCGGCGCAGAAATAGGCGATGAGGTCCTCGCTCGCCAGCGCCGCGGCGCTGTCGCGGCGCATCGGCTCCGAGTGATACGAGTCGTACGCCGTGAGGATATGGTTGAAGAACGCCATGAACACCCGGTCGTCGGCGGCGTCCAGGAGCACCTTCTCGTCGATGCGCTTGAGGAAGGCCTTGGGATTGTGGCCGACCGCGTTCCACAGCCCCGGGTGCAGCCGCGAGAACAGCGTCCGGGTGGGCCGGTCCCAGCTGTACCACAGGTTGTTGGCCAGCTCCTGCAGCCGGGTCAGCCGGCGCGGGATCTTGGGATTCACCTCCAGCTGGAAGCGGGTGCGTGGGGCCATCGGTATCGGTTCCGTTGTTGCCAGGGACGACTGGGTGTCTGATGCAATCCGCGTGCCACGCGCCGACGCGCCGGCGTCATGCCCGCAGGAAGCTGGCGCGATAGTGCTTCAGCTCGGCGATCGACTCGTAGATGTCCGCCAGGGCCTCGTGCTTGCCCTGCTTGGTGAAGCCCGCCAGCACCTCCGGCCGCCAGCGCCGCGCCAGCTCCTTGAGCGTGCTCACGTCCAGGTTGCGATAGTGGAAATACGCCTCGAGGCGCGGCATGTAGCGCGCCAGGAAGCGCCGGTCCTGGCAGACCGAGTTGCCGCACATGGGGGACGCCTTGGCCGGCAGCAGCGGCTCCAGGAAGCGCACCAGCCGGTCCTCGGCCTCGGTCTCGGTCAGCGTCGAGGCGCGCACCTTGTCGAGGAGCCCCGACTTGCCATGGGTGGAGCGGTTCCAGGAATCCATGCCCTCCAGGACCGCATCATCCTGGTGCACCACCAGCACCGGCGCCTCGCCAACGGGCTCCAGTTCGGCGTCGGTCACCACGATCGCCAGCTCCAGGATGCGGTCGGTATCCGGGTTCAGGCCGCTCATCTCCAGGTCGATCCAGATCAGCCGGTTTGCGTCTTGTGCCATAATTTTCCGGGAATTTACCGAGCCGGCATTTTGTCATATCCGGCAGCCTCCCGACACCGAACAGGATCCCGTGCATCCCTTCACCCTGGCTTTCCTCGCCGCCCTGGCCGTCTCGATGGCGGCGCGGCTGTGGCTCGACTGGCGCCATATCCGCCACGTGGGCCGCCACCGGGAGACGGTCCCGGCGGCGTTCGCCGACACCGTCGACCCGGAGGCGCACCGCAAGGCCGCGGACTACACGGTCGCCAAGACCCGGCTGGCGGTGGTGCACGCCCTGGTGGACAGCGCCCTGGTGCTGCTGCTTACCCTGGGCGGCGGCATCGACGCCCTCGACCGCCTCGCCCGCGCGCTGACGGAGGAGCCCCTGCTGCAGGGCCTGGCGCTGATCGGCGGCGTGGTGCTGGCGGCGGCGGCGGCGGAGCTGCCGCTCACCGCATGGCGTATTTTCCGCATCGAAACCCGGTTCGGCTTCAACCGCATGACCCCGGCGATGTTCCTGGCCGATCTCGGCAAGCAGTTTTTGGTGACGCTGGCGCTGGGAGCGCCGCTGGCCGCGGCGGTGCTGTGGCTGATGCAGCAGGCGGGCACCTGGTGGTGGCTCTACGCCTGGGCCGTGTGGGTGGCGTTCAACCTGCTGGTGGTGGCGATCTATCCCAGCTACATCGCGCCGCTGTTCAACAAGTTTACGCCGCTCACCGACGCCGCCCTCAAGGAGCGTGTGGAGGCGCTGCTCACGCGCTGCGGATTCCGCGCCCAAGGCCTGTACGTGATGGACGGCTCGCGCCGCAGCGCCCACGGCAACGCCTATTTCACGGGTTTCGGGCGCTCCAAGCGCATCGTGTTCTTCGACACGCTGCTCACGCGCCTGACCCCACCCGAGGTGGAGGCGGTGCTGGCCCACGAGCTCGGGCACTTCCGCCGCCGCCACGTGGTCAAGCGCATCGCCTGGTCGTTCGTCGCCAGCCTGGGGTTCCTCTGGCTGCTGGGTGTGCTGAAGGAGGCGCCGTGGTTCTACGCCGCGCTCGGGGTCACGGCGCCGTCCACGGCCGCGGCACTGGTGCTGTTCTTCCTCGCGGTGCCGGTGTTCACGTTCCCGCTGCAGCCGCTGCTGGCGTTCTACTCCCGGCGCCACGAGTACGAGGCCGACGCCTACGCCGCCGAGCACGCCTGCGCCGGCAGCCTGGTGGACGCGCTGGTGAAGCTCTACAAGGACAACGCCGCCACCCTGACCCCCGACCCGCTGCACTCGGCGGTGTACGACTCGCACCCGCCCGCGGCGCTGCGCATCGCGCGGCTGCGGCAGGCGGCGCATAATCCATGACTTTGCTTTCCGCGTTCTCGAAGGAGACCCGCATGACCCGCGGCTTACTGCTTTGCGCAGCGCTGCTGCCGGCGGCGCCGGCGCTCGCGAACCCGTTCCCAAAGGGCGATCCCGCCAAGGGCAAGGCCCTGATGTCGGAGGCCAAGTGCGGCGCCTGCCACGCCAGCATGTTCGGCGGCGACGGCAGCGGCATCTACACGCGCCCGGACCGCCGCGTCACCAGCGCCGAGAAGCTGCGCTCGCAGGTGCGCTTCTGCGCGACCCAGGTCAAGGCCAGCTGGTTTCCCGAGGAGGAAGAGCACGTGGCGGCCTACCTGAACCAGCAGTACTACAAGTTCAAGTAGCGCGCCGCCCGCACAACCCACCCACGGAGCACGACGGAGCCATGAGCGACATCATCGACCTTGCCAGCAGGAAATGCGCGCCGTGCGAAGGCGGCGTCGCGCCCCTCGACCGCCAGCAGGTGGACGCCATGCTCGGGCACCTGCCGGACTGGTCGTTCCAGGACGGCGTCATCACCCGCACCTTCAAGTTCAAGAACCACCACGACACCATGGCGTTCGTCAACGCGGTGGCGTGGATCTCCCACCGGGAGGACCATCACCCCGACATGAAGGTGGGCTACAACACCTGCACCATCGCCTACTCCACCCACGCCATCAACGGCCTGTCGGAGAACGACTTCATCTGCGCCGCCAAGGTGGACCGGCTGCTCGGGCATTGAGAGTGGCGGCCCGGCGCCCGCGCGTCCCCGGCAGCGGCGCCGGCTGACCCCGATGCGCGGACGCGTGGTCGCGGCCTATGGCCGCCGCTTCGAAGTGGAACTGCCCGGCGGCCGGCGGCTCGACTGCACGGTCAAGGGCAAGCGCGGGGGCATCGCCTGCGGCGACGAGGTGGAGGTGCGCGAGAGCGGCGACGCCGGCGTGATCGACTCGGTGGCGCCGCGCCGCAGCCTGCTCTACCGCAGCGACGCCTTCCGCGAGAAGCTGATCGCCGCCAACGTGACCCAGGCGGTGATCGTGCTGGCGCCGGTGCCGAGCTACAGCGAGGAGCTGCTGGCGCGCTGCCTGGTGGCGGCGGAATCCCAGGGCATCGGCGTGCTGCTGGTGCTGAACAAGGCCGACCTGGCGCCCGAGGCCGGAGCGGCGCGGGAGCGCCTGAAGCTGTACGAATCGCTGGGCTATGCGCTGGTGGCGATCAGCGCCGAGCGCGACGTCTCACCGCTGGCGGCCCGGCTCAAGGGCCATGTCAACGTGCTGGTGGGGCAATCCGGGATGGGCAAGTCCACCATCGTCAATGCGCTGGTGCCGGGCGCCGGCGCCGCCACGGCGGAGCATTCCGAAGCGCTCGACTCCGGCCGCCACACCACCAGTCACTCGCGGCTTTACCACCTGGACGCGGCCACCGACCTGATCGATTCGCCGGGCATGCAGGAGTTCGGGCTGCGGCATGTCCCCGTGGAGGCCATCGCACCCGGATTCCCCGAGCTGCGGCCGCACCTCGGCCGCTGCCGGTTCCGCAATTGCCGTCATCTGGGGGAGCCGGACTGTGCGGTGGTGGTGGCGGCCGCCGCCGGCGCCGTCGACCGGCGGCGCCTGGAGATCTACCGCGCGCTGCGGCGGGAACGCCTGGACGACTGAGCGCGCGGCGCTCAGTCCCCGAACCAGCGGCCCAGCGACAGCAGCACCACCACGCCGGCCCAGAAGAACAGCGTCCGCCGCAGCAGCACGCGGGCGCCGGCCATCTGTTCGGGGTCCGCGGTGTCGCCGACGCCCAGCTCGGGCCGGTAATAGAGCGCGCCGTCGCGATGGTAGGGCTCGCCCAGGCGCACCCCGATGGCGCCGGCGCCGCTCGCCAGCACGATGCCGTCGCCCGGCTCCAGCCAGTGGGACGCCTGGGAGTTCCAGCAGTAGGCCGCATCCTCGAAATCGCCCACCACGGCGAAGCTGCCGCCGGTGAGCCGTGCCGGCACCCAGTCCACGATGCCGAACGCCTGCGCCGAGAGCCGGCGCAGCGGGGCGCCCTGCGGATGCGCCGCGCCCCACGCCTCCTGGAGCAGCTCCGCCAGACGATACAGCAGCGGGCCCACCGGCCCCGGCAGCAGGACGTACGCGGCGACGATGGCGAAGGCGCCGCGATGCGCCGACAGCAGCGCCTGCTCGATGGCGAGCCGCGCCGTCTCCTCCGCGGTGAGCTCATCGGCCGCCTCGCCGCGCCACTCGGCCAGACGCGCGCGCGCCTGCGCGTCATCGCGGCGGGCCAGCGCGTCCTCCACCGCGGCAAATGCGTCGACGCCGCGCTGATAACCCAGCGTCGCGTAGAGCACGAGCACGTCCCAGAGCCAGGCCAGGGCACCGCTCGCCTCGCCCAGCAGCTGGTGCACCCCCCACGCCACCGCGAGCACCGGCACGATGGCGATGAGCCACGCCGCCAGCGCCTGGTAGCGCTCGCGCCCCGGCAGCTGCTCCGCCAGGAACGCGGCATAGCTGCGGAACATCGCGACCGCGGCGTGCCGCCGCGGGAGCGGGCGAAGACGGTCGAGCAGAAACGCTGCGATGAGCGCGAGCAGGGTCACGGGAAGGGCGTCTGAAGGGGGCGAACGCTATGTTAAAGTCGCCACGACAAGGCCGCAAGCGAAGGAATCCGTGTTCGTGGTGACTCCTGCCGGCGTGGTGGTGTTCGACGCCCTCGGCTCGCCGCCGCTGGCATGCGAGCTGCTGCGCCGGATTCGCGCCGTCACCCCCCAGCCGGTGCGCTACGTGATCGTGAGCCGCTACCACGCCGATCATGTCTACGGCCTGCAGGTGTTCAAGGACGCGGGCCCACACGCCGGAGGACCTGGCGCTGGTGGTGCAGCCCGACGGCGTGCTGTTCGCCGGCGACGTGGTGTTCCGCGGGCGGGTGCCGTTCGTCGGCACCGCCGACTCCGGGGCCTGGCTCGCCGCGCTGGACCGGCTCCTGGCGCTGCGGCCCGGGGTGCTGGTGCCCGGCCATGGGCCCGCGTCCGACCGCCCCGCCGAGGACCTGCGGCTGACGCGCGACTACCTGGCCTACCTGCGCCGGACCATGGGCGCGGCGGTCGAGAACTTCGTTCCCCGCTTGATGCAGATCAAGACCCCTGACCGGCGCCGGCTGCATAGTGATCGAATGCGCGCCGAGCGTTCCGGTGCGCCTTTGCCCAAGCACAAGGGGGAATTCATGGCACACGTCGTCATTCTCGGCGCCGGCACCGGCGGCATGCCCGCCGCGTACGAGATGCGCGAGGCGCTTGGCAAGGAGCATCGCGTCACCATGATCAACGCGCTCGAGTATTTCCAGTTCGTCCCGTCCAACCCCTGGATCGCCGTGGGCTGGCGCAAGCGCGAGGACATCTGCCTGCCGATCGGGCCGCACCTCGCGCGCAAGGGCATCGACTTCATTGCCGAGCCGGCCGAGAAGATCGACGCCGCGGCGAGCCGCATCGTGCTCAAGAGCGGCAAGGCGGTGGACTACGACTACCTGGTGATCTGCACCGGGCCCAAGCTGGCGTTCGACGAGGTGCCCGGCGCGGGGCCCCTGGCGGGCCACACGCAGTCGGTGTGCACGGTGGATCACGCCGAGAAGGCCTACGCCGACTACCTTGGGTTCCTCGACGACCCGGGCGAGGCGATCGTCGGCGCGCTGCAGGGCGCCAGCTGCTTCGGCCCCGCTTACGAGTTCGCCTTCATCCTCGACGCCGACCTGCGCAAGCGCAAGAAGCGCAGCAAGGTGCCGATGACCTTCGTCACCAGCGAACCCTACATCGGCCACCTCGGGCTGGGCGGCGTCGGCGACTCCAAGGGCCTGCTGGAATCCGAGCTGCGCCAGCATCACATCAAGTGGATCACCAACGCCAAGGTCACGAAGGTGGAAGCCGGCCGGATGTCCGTCGCCGAGCACGACGACAAGGGCGAGGTGGTGAAGGAGCACGAGCTGCCGTTCAGGTTCTCGATGATGCTGCCGGCGTTCAAGGGCGTGGACGCGGTGGCCGCGGTGGAGGGCCTGTGCAATCCGCGCGGCTTCGTGATGGTGGACGACCATCAACGCAGCAAGAAGTACAAGAACATCTTCTCGGCGGGGGTGTGCATCGCGATCCCGCCGGTGGAGGCCACCCCGGTGCCCACCGGCGCGCCCAAGACCGGCTACATGATCGAGTCCATGGTCACCGCCATCGTGCACAACATCCGGGACGAGCTGGCCGGGCGGCCGGTCGGCGCCAAGGCCACCTGGAACGCCATCTGCCTCGCCGACATGGGCGACACCGGCGCGGCGTTCGTGGCGCTGCCCCAGATCCCGCCGCGCAACGTGCAGTGGATGAAGAAGGGCAAGTGGGTGCACCTGGCCAAGATCGCGTTCGAAAAGTACTTCATCCGCAAGATGAAGAAAGGCACGTCCGAGCCGATCTACGAGAAGTACCTGCTCAAGGCGCTGGGCATCGAAAAGCTCGGCTGACGCCCCGCGCAGGCCCATTGCGTCCGGGAGGCGGCCCGGGTGCCCGGCGTGGTATCATTGCCCTCCCCCAAAAGTCTGGATCCTGGAGAAACCGCATGCGAACGGAAGTCCACGTTCACGGCAGCCTCTACCTCTGCGAGGGCGTCTCCCGCCGCCAGGTGGAGGCCGCGCTGCGCCCCTGGCTCGACTATCTGGACGTCGAGCGCATGGACGAGGCCAAGAGCCTGGAGCCGGATCAGCCCGGCCTCGCCTTCCATCCCAAGGACCGCGTGCTGGAGGTGTGCTGGACCGGCGCGGTGGGCCGCAGCTTCGAAGAGCGGCTGGAAGAGACGGTGGCCCTGCTGGGCCCGCTGACCGAGCAGGCGACCGAGCTGGAGCTGACCTTCTACCACGACGGCGGCGAGGACGAGACGCGCCTGATGTTCGTCGGCCCCACCGCGGAGGCGATCCACGAGGCGCAGCGCCGGCGCATGGTGGAGGACGTCGGCGACCTGCTGGCGCGCCACTTCGACGACGCCAGCATCAGCGAGGTGGTGGCGCTGGTGAACGACCTGTTCCGCCGCGACTGGCAGAACCGCGGCAACGAAGAGGCGTTCGGCGAATCGGCCGGACCGGCGGTCCCGCCGAGCCGCAAGCACCTGCACTGACCCGGCGCGCGGGTGCGCCCACACGCGCGCCGCCGCTACTCCAGCGTGACCGCGGTGCCGGACACGCTCACCATCAGCATGCCGTTGGTTTCCCCCAGCACCTCGTAGTCGATGTCGATGCCGATGACGGCATTGGCGCCCAGCTCCTGCGCCGCTTCGGTCAGGTCCTCGAACGCCGCCTTGCGCGCCTTGCGCAGCTCCTTTTCGTAGGAGCCCGCCCGGCCGCCGACGACGTCGCGCAGGCCGGCGAACATGTCGCGAAAGATGTTGGCGCCGAGCACGGCCTCGCCGGTGACGATGCCGTGGTAGCGGGTGACGCGGCGCCCTTCGACGCCCGGAGTGGTGGTCAGGATCATCGCTGCTCCCATGGGTTGCAGTTTCCGGCGAGGCAGGGGTCCCGCCCCGGCCGGATGCCGGCGACCGGCCGGCAGACAGGGCGATGCATGCCCTATCTCCGGCGGCCGCCGTGCGCAGCCTCGAGATAGGCGGCGCGCACCGCCGCCTCGCCATAGCTGCGTTCCAGCCGGCGCAGGATGAAATGCCCCCGCGCCATGTCCTGGAAATGCTGCATGAACATCAGGTTGATCCCGGCGCCGGCGAGGGCGCCCACCACCGGCACCGCCTTGGCCGCCATCTGCTGCGCCACCGGCACCTGGAAACGCTGTGCCACCTTGAGCAGGAAACGCGCGAGGGGCGGCGCCGCGCGGGCATCGACGGCGCGGCGCATCGCGAGATGGCGCGCGGCGTCGCTGACGGCGGAGGCGAGCGTCGCGCGCATCGCCCAGTAGCCCTTTTCCGCCGCATCGTCGCCAGACGTCGCGCCGCCCAGGGCAAACACGCTCAGGCACTGCAACCGCACTTCGGGTTCCCGCAGGTCGTGCCCCTCCGCCGCCGCGATGTCCGCGATCGAGCGCAGGATGAGCGCGGTCGAAAGCGGCAGCTCCACCGCCAGGGCCGGCAGGCCGAACGCGCCGCCGGCCGCGCCGCTGCCCGCCGCCAGCAGGCGATGCAGGGCGTCGCGCGAGGCGCGGCTGCCCGGCCGCCGCGTCTTCAGCGCCAGATCGAGCGCCTTCTCCAGCGCCAGTCGGCTCGCATCGGCCGCCCGCTCCTGCCAGCCGGCCGGCAGACGGCGCAGCCCCGCCTCCAGCGGCTTGCCCAGCAGGTCGGCAAGCCGGATCGCGAAGCCCGGGCGCTCCAGCAACGCCACTGCCCGGCGCAGGTCCGCCAGCTCCCGCTCGGCGAGCGGCAAAGTCGGCGCCACGGCGCCGCCGGCGCCTGCGGCCCGCCGCGTCACGCGGCGCTCCGGCGTCGCCATGGCGCGCGGCGGCACGGGGCGTCTTGGCGGGCGCTGGCTTGCACAGTCACAGTCACGGCGAAATCCACGGCAGATCGGACCGCCGACATGTTACCGGTGCGCCGCGGTCGGCGCACCCGCCCCGTCGACGGTCAGCGCGCCGCCGACGCCGGCAACGCGAACTCGCCGCGGTCTTCGAACGGCAGCCGCCAGCCTCCCGGCCCGACGTAGGCCGCCCCGCTGATGCGGTAGCTCACCGGCTTGGGCGGGCTGCGTTGCAGCTTCATCAGTTGCTGCAGGATGCTCCCCGGCCCCGAAACTGCCTCGACGCGGACGATGCCGGAGCCGAGCCGCGGAATCACCACCGCCTCGGCCGAGCCGCCGCTGGCGAACGACGCGTCGTTGATTTCCAGCTCGAAGGACAGGCCCTGGATCGCCAGGTCCCGGTTGTTGGGGTTCTGCAGCCGCAGCTGGATCGCGTAGACCTGCTCGAACAGGGTGGCATCGCGCATCTCCATTGCCGAGATGGTGACGCGCGGCGGCTCCAGCCCGCCGGGCAGCGCGGCGCAGCCGGTGAGGACGAGCGCCGTCAGCACGGCGGCGAAACGGCGGAAGAGCGACGGCATGGCGCGCCTTTGCGGAAGCAGGCAGGTCCGGCGATGCTAACCGCAGCGGCCGCCGGCCTCAAGCGGCGCGGGAACCTCCGCCCGAGCGTCCCGTCTCAAAGAGGATCCCCCGACCCGGAGCCGTCATGACGATCGCGTACTGGTGCGTGCTGGCCGCCGCGCTGATTCCGTACTTCACCGTCGGCTTCGCCAAATCGCGCCGCGATTTCGACAACGCACGGCCGCGCGAATGGCTGGCGCGGCTCGAGGGCTGGCGGGCGCGCGCCCACTGGGCGCACCAGAACGCGCTCGAAGCGTTCCCGCCGTTCGCCGCCGGCGTGATCATCGCCCACCTTGCCGGCGCGCCGCAGGGCCGCATCGACGCGCTGGCGCTGGCCTTCGTCGCCGCCCGTGTCGCCTATTCCGCGTTCTACATCCTCGACCGCCCGGCGCTGCGCACGCTGGTCTGGACCGCCGGCATCGGCTGCGTCATCGGCCTGTTCGTGGCCGCGGCGCTGTAGCGCGCAGCGCGCCCGCGTCGGCAAGCCGGGCCGCGCGCGGTATGATGGCGCTCCGCAACCGAGCGCCGATTTCCATGGACCGCCAAGTTTTCTATTCCCTGCTCGCCTTCAGCGCGCTGGCGCTGTTCCTGTACGTGCTCTACCTGCTGCTGGCGCCGTTCCTGGCGCCGCTGGGGTGGGCCGCCGTGGTGGCGATCGCCACCTTCCCGGTGTTCGGCTTCCTCGACCGGCGCCTGGGCTGGGGCCGCAACGCGCTGTCGCTGCTGATGACGGCGGCGGTGTTCCTGGTGGTGGTGGTGCCGGCGCTGCTGCTCGGCCTGCTGCTGGTGCAGGAGGTCGTCCACGCCCAGGAGTACATCAACAGCTTCAGCGCGGAAGAGCGCAAGGCCGCGTTCGAGAAGCTGGTGAACACGCCCTGGGTCGGCGCCTTGGTCCAGCGCGCCAACGAGCTGGCCACGTCGTTCAACGTCGACATCAAGGAGATGCTGGTGCAGGGCGGCCGCCGCATCCTGTCGCTGCTGGCCGGCTCCCTCACCGGCGCCGCGAAGCAGGCGGCGGTGTTCGTGTTCGAGCTGGTGCTGGTGCTGGTGGCGCTGTTCTTCTTTTATCGCGACGGCCGCATGCTGACCGAGGCGTTCTGGGCGGTGCTGCCGATCCCCGAGGCGCGCAAGCGGGTGATGCACGACACCGTCGAGAACGTGGTGTCGGCGGTGGTGGTGGGTGTGCTGGTGACCGCTATCGTCCAGGGCGCGTTGGCGGGCCTCGGCTATTGGGCGGCGGGGGTGGGATCGCCCGTGCTGCTGGGCACGCTGACCGCCATCGCCGCGCTGATCCCGGTGGTGGGCACCATGCTGGTGTGGGTCCCGGCGGTGGGTTTCCTGCTGGTGAGCGGGCACCTGGCGGAGGGCATCGGGCTGGCCGTCTGGTGTGCGGTGGCGGTGGGCTCGGCCGACAATTTCCTGCGGCCGCTTTTGATCAGCGGCCGCACCGGGCTGCCGTTCGCGCTCATGACGCTGGGCGCGCTGGGCGGGCTGGCCGCGTTCGGCTTCTTCGGCCTGGTGGCGGGCCCGCTGATCCTGGCGGTGTTCCTGATCGCCTACGAGATGTACCGCAAGGACGTGATCGAGCTGCCGGGCGCGCCCGCCACCATGCCGCCCGACTCCGAGCAGAAGTGATCCGGCGCGGCATCATGGCCGCGTCAGATCGTCGTCGAGCCGGCGGATCTGGTCCAGGATGCGGGTGAAGCGCCGGCCGAAGGGCGTCAGCGAATATTCGACGCGCGGCGGAATCTCCGGATAGCTGCGCTTCTCCAGAATGCCGTAGCGGGTGAGCTTGCGCAGGCGCTCGTTCAGCACCTTCGCCGACAGCCCCGCCACCGCATGCTCCATCGCGCCGGGGCGTTTGACGCCATCGCGCACCAGCCCCAGCACGGTGAGCGACCACTTGCAGCCCACCACGTCCTCCACCATCGCCGCCGCGCTCGGTCGGGTCCCGCCGGAAATTTTTTTCGCCATTGGGCTCAGGAAGATGCACCGAAAAGTGGCCGCCCCACCGTCCGGTGCCCGCTTTTCACGGCGCGCCCGGCGGCGCTACGGTGGCGGCGCAACCGTCATTTCAGCAACGGAGGACGCCATGCGCAACATCCTGCTCGTTTCCCTCGCCGCCGCGCTCGCGGCAACGGCCGTATCCGCAGCCGAGCCGCAGGTCCCCTACCCCACCGGTTACCGCGACTGGCACCACGTGAAGAGCATGGTGATCAACCCCGGCCATCCGCTCTACGACGCTTTCGGCGGCATCCACCACCTCTACGCCAACGGCAAGGCGATGGAAGGCTACCGCCGCGGCCGGTTTCCGGACGGCGCGGTGATCGTGTTCGACCTGCTGGAAGCGGTGGCGGCGGGCAACGCGGTCACCGAAGGTCCGCGCAAGGTGGTGGGCGTCATGCACAAGGATGCGAAGAAGTACGCCCGCACGGGCGGCTGGGGTTACGAGGGGTTCAAGGGCGACACCCGCGAGCGCGCGGTGGGCGCCGACGCCGAGCGCGCGTGTCACGCGTGCCACACGCAACGCAAGGACGCGGACTACGTCTTCAGCAGCCCGCGGAAATGACCGGCGCCCGCCGCCGGGCGCGCCCCGGAGCGGCGGCGGTCAGGCGGCGCGGGGATACGCCACCAGCACCACGCCCATTTCCCGCTCCAGCGACTGCAGCCGCTTGACGGCCTCGTCGGAAAGGGGGGCATAGCGCACCGGCTCGTACGCCACGACGGCAACGCCCAGCTCGGCCTCGAGGGCGCGCAGCCGGTCGAAGCGCTCGGAGTCCATCTCGGCGATGCGAACGTTTTGCATGGTCGCTTCCTCCTGGGTGGGACCTGACGACGCCCCGAGATTACTCGCCTGCGGCCCGCTGCGCGAGTGGACAGGACCGGGCGCTCAGCGCAGCGCGGGCACAGCCTCGACGGGAGCGGGAGGGCGGTCCGGCGCGGCTTCGACGGCCCTCGGCGCGGCTGCCGCTGCGGAGCGCGGCGCTGGCCGGAGGCCGCAGGTGGACAACGACCCGGGCCGGCAGGAGGTGCTCAGCCGAGGTGCTGCCGCACCCGGGCGACGAACGCGTCCGCCCTGGCGCTGCCGGCGACGTTGCTCAGCACGTCGGCCACCTTCAGCAGCTCGGCGAGGAACTGCGCGCGCGACGGTGCCTTCTCCAGGCGGGCGGTGAACAGATCGGCATCAGGGCCCATCGCGTCGTGCAACGCGGCGACCGCGTCGCGGCGCGCGGCTTCGAGCGCGGGGTCTGCGGCGGCAGGAGCGGCGGCGGGCGCCGCCGGCGCCGCGGCAGCGGTCTGGGCGATGAGGCCGAGTCCCCAGAGCTTGTCGAGCCCGGACTGGAGCGCGTCGGCGTTGCCGAGCTTGGCGGCGAGATCGTCCACGCTCAGCGCGCCGTCGATCATGATCAGCAACATGCGGCTGCGCGGATCCAGCTTCGCCTGCCGCGTCGCGATTTCCTGCCGACCCTGGCCGGTCTTGGCGAAGACGGTCGTTCCGGGAAAAGCCACGGCGCCCTCCTCGAGTTGGCGCCGGTGTTGCGCCGGCGCTCTGGTTTCATTCCGCCGGATAGCGGATGCCGATGATCTCCAGTTCGACGTTGCCGGCGGGCCGCTGCCAGGTCACCGTATCGCCCACCTTGGAGCCGAGCATCGCCTTGGCGAGCGGCGAAACCCAGCTCACCCGGTTGCGGCTCACGTCGGCCTCGTCCTCCCCCACGATGGTGAACGCTTGGCGCTCGCCGTCCGCGTCCTCCACGTCGACGACGGCGCCGAAGTGCACCTCGTCGGCCGGCTGCGTGGCCAGGTCCACCACCACGGCCTTCTCGATGCGGCCCTGGTAATAGCGCAGGTCGCGCTCCACCTGCGCCAGTTCCTGCTGCTTGTGGGGATCGTCCACCTGGCCCTCGAGCGCGGCGCGCTGCTCCTGCAGCTCGCGCACCCGCGTGTGCAGCCGGTCGAGCCCCGCGGGCGTCACGTAATTCGGATGCTCGCTCTGGGGACGGTCCGGCAGCTGGTTCACCAGCGCGCTGTCGTCCTGCTCTTTGAGAAATGCCTGGCTCATGGCCTCCTCCTCAGGGACTGGGAACCCCTGGGAGCTTCGCCGCACGGCGCCGGGCGCGTGCCGCAATGCGGCAGGCGGGGTCGGTGGCGAAACTCGGGAGCACTGTTGGCGGCCTCTTCAACCGGTCCTGCGCAGGCGCGGTTCAAGGGTCGCCGGTTACGGGCTTACGGCGCCAGTATACGCCCATATCCCGCCGGCTTGCGCCATACCAGGGTGCGGTTGTTGGCCGGCATCGCAACGTCGCGCGCAAGCCGCAACCCGGCGTCGCGCGCTTGCGCATCGACCGCCTCGAAATCGCGGATTCCCATGGCCGGGTCCTGGGCGCGCAGTGCGGCATCGAAGCGGGCGTTGCTCTCCGCGGTGTGGCGGCCGCCGTAGCGGAACGGCCCGTAAAGGATGAAGGCCCCGCCGGGACGCAGCGCGCGCGCCACGCCGCGCACCATGCGCTGCACCGTCGGCCACCCCATGATGTGGGCGGTGTTGGCGCTGAAGGCGGCCTCGTAGGCCGCCTCCGGCCAGCTGAACCCGTCGGCGTCCAACGCCAGCGGCGCCAGCACGTTCGCCAGCCGCGCGTCTGCGAGCCAGGCGAGGATGCCGGCGTGATGCGCCGGGAGGTCGGCGGTCTGCCAGGTCACCCGCGGCAGCGCCGCGCCGAAATGCACGGCGTGCTGGCCGGTGCCGCTGCCGATTTCCAGCACCCGGTCGCCGTCGCGCAACTCCTCGCGCAGCACCGCCAGGATCGGCTCGCGGTTGCGCTCGCACGCTTCGGAAAACGGCTTCGGCACGGGAAAGGTCATTCGCGAAACGCGGCCACCACGGCGTTGAGAAAATCCAGGTGGTTCCAGGCGCCCGCGCCGGAGGAAAGCCCGAGGCGCACCACCACCAGGCGTCGCGCCGGGACGACGCTCACGAACTGCCCTTCGTAGCCGACGGCGTGAAACGTGCCCGGCGGCAGCCCCGCGCTGCTGCGCGTGCCGCCGGCGAACTCCCCCGGTACCTTGAGCCAGAAGTGTGCGCCGAACGCCTGGTCCGGCGCGTGGGGCGCGGGGGTGGTGCTGAACGCCACCCAGCCCTCCGGCAGCAGGCGCCGCCCGGCGGCGACGCCGTCGTCGAGGTAGAACTGGCCGAATCGCGCCCAGTCCCGGGCGGTGGCGTAGAGGTAGGACGACGCGACGTAATTTCCGGCGGCGTCGGGCTCCATCACCGCCGAGTCCATGCCCAGCGGCGCAAACAGCGCGCGGCGCGGATACGCCGCGTACTCGGCGTCGCTGCCCAGAGCCTCGCGCAGCACCCGCGAGAGGATG
Source organism: Pseudomonadota bacterium (assembly GCA_049322755.1). Lineage (GTDB taxonomy): Bacteria > Pseudomonadota > Gammaproteobacteria > Burkholderiales > UBA6910 > DATIUV01. The sequence goes on from JBMOQX010000052.1 coordinate 205,565, forward strand.
TTGCTGGTGCCGCTGGAATACTGCCATTGGCTGCCGGGCTCCGCGGCCAGCGGCTTCGCCGCCGCGAACCCGGCGGTGTCGGCGCTGGCGAACAGCATCCACACCACGTCGTCCAGCGGGTTGGCGTAGTTCTCGGAGAACGCGAGGCCGCTTTGCATCTGCAGCAGCTGGCGCAGCGTGATGGCGCCGCGCGGGTCGCCTGGGTCGCGCCAGGCGGCCAGCGGAACCGGCGCGTCCAGCGCCAGACGGCCCTCCTGCACCAGCACCCCGAGCAGCGCGTTCAGCACGCTCTTGGCCATGGACCAGCCGGGCAGCGGTGTCTGCGGCCCGAACCCGGGAGCGTAGCGCTCCGCCACCAGCCGGCCGTCGTGGAGCACCACCACCGCCCGGGTGCGGCGCGCTCGCGCGGGGTCCGGCTCGTCGAACGCCGCCGCCATGGCACGCTCCAGGCGCCCGGCGTCGTGGGCTGGAGGCGGGGCGTCCAATGCCGCGGGCGACAACGCCGGCGTGGCAGGCGTGCCGGCCGGGCGCGTCGCCGCGAGGGCGGGGGCGCCGGCCAGGGTGCAGCCGAGGCCGTCGCGGAACTCGGCCAACTGCTCGCGCACGCCGAGAAAGCTGGCGCGCACGCGGCGCGCCGCGTCGTCCACCTCGATGCGCATGAAGCGCAGGATGCCGGGATCGTTGAGCGCGATGTCCTGCGCCAGCACGTCGGCGGCGGGACGCCCCGACACAAAGACGCCGGAGCACAGCAGTTTGGCGGTGAAGCCGGCGCCGACGAAGCCCAGCTGGAGCAGGAAGTAGCCGCCCGCCGCCAGCACGGCGGCAATGGCCGCCAGCGCGAACCGCGCGGCGAAGCGGCTAGTTGGGAGGCTGCGGCGTGAGCCGGATGCGGGTGACGTCATAACCCTGCCCCGCGGCAACGCCCTCGATGCGCCGCCGCGACCATGGCGGCGCGCCGCGTCATGCGCTGTCCGGATGGCGCTTGGCGTGCTGCAGCGAGTGCACCTCCGACTCCACCAGTTCGATCGCCTCCTGCAGCACGTCCTCGCTCACGCCGTTGAGGCTCTGGGTCAGCACCTCGGCGGCCGCCAGTGCCTTCTCCGGCAACGTCTGCGGATCGATGCGCGCGTACAGCACGGCCGCGGCCCCCACCGCCCGCAGCAGGCGCTCGCGCTCGGCCACCAGCATTTCCACTTCCGCGCGCAGCATGGTGATCTCGTTTTCGTCCGGGATGTGCGTCATCGATGGGCCTTGTCGTTTAGGAAGCCATGGCGGCGTCCTTGCGGATGCCGATGTCCACCAGCGCCGGCTTGAGCACGCGCTCGGCGTCCCGGGGGTCGATTCCCACCAGATAGCCGCGCTTGCCGCCGTTGATGTAGATGCGGGGCAGTTCCAGGATGGATCTCTCCATGTACACCGGCAGCGGCCGGCGCGTCCCGAACGGCGAGGTGCCGCCCACCAGGTAGCCGGTGTGGCGGTTCGCCGTCTCCGGCGAGCACGGCGCGACGCTTTTGACGCCCAGCACCCGCGCCAGCTGCCTGGTGGACACCTGCAGGTCCCCGTGCATCAGCACCAGCATCGGCGCCCGGCGATCGTCCTCCATCACCAGCGTCTTCACCACGGCGTGCTCGTCGACGCCCAGCTCGCGCGCCGACACCGCGGCGCCGCCGTGCTCCTCGTAGGCGTAGAGATGGTCGGTGAAATCGACGCCGTGCTCGCGCAGCGCGCGCACCGCGGCGGTGACGGGGGCCTTGTCCTTGCTCATGCCCGCGATTTTACCAGCAGGCGCGGCGCGCCCATGCGCCGGGCGTTAGCGGGCGCGGCGGGCGAGGCTCGCGAGATCCGCGGGCGTGTCGACGTCGAGAAAAATGCCGGGGTCGTCGCACGAGATCAGCGTGCTGCGCGCGGCGCAGGACTCCACCAGCGCCCGAGCGCCGTGGTCGCCGCCGAGGCGCTCCAGCTCGCCGCGCAGGCACGCGGCGAATCCCACCGGATGCCCGCGCCGGCCGCCCCGCTCGGGCGCGGCCAGCAGCGCGCCGCCCGCCACCGCCTGGGCCACCGCCAGCGTGGTGGCCGGCCGGATGCAGGGCATGTCGGCCAGCGCCACCACCAGGCCGTCGATGGTGCCGGGCAGCAGCGCGACGCCCCACGCCAGGCTCGCGCCCATGCCCTTGTCCGCCATCGCGAACACCGACACCGATGCGCCCTCGTCCATCAGCCGGTGCGCCAGCTCGCCGCAGCCGGGCCGCACCACCGCCACCACCCGGTCCACCGCCGGCGCCAGCGCGCGCAGCGCCGCCACGGCCATGGGCACCCCGTCCACCGGCGCCAGCAGCTTGTCGGCGCCGAAGCGGCGGCCGGCCCCGGCCGCCAGCAGCAGGCCGCTAACGGCAGGCATGGGAAAGCTCCACCGGCGCGGTCGACGGCGCGCGCGCCGCCGCGCCGCTGCGCAGCGCGGTCAGTTCCGCCAGGACCGCCACCGCGATCTCCGGCGGCGTGCGGCTGCCGATGGCAAGACCCACCGGGCCGTGCAGGCGCTCGATCTCGTGGCGCGCCAGGTCGAACTGCGCCAGCCGCTCCCGGCGCCGGGCATTGGTGAGGCGGCTGCCCAGGGCGCCGACATAGAACGCGTTGGACTTGAGCGCCTCCAGCAGCGCCAGGTCGTCCAGCTTCGGGTCGTGGGTCAGCGCCACGACGACGGTGCGCGCATCCGGTTCCAGCGCGCGCACCACGTCGTCCGGCATGCCGGGCAGGAGGCGCGCGCCGGCGAACGGCCACGCCCGGGCGTATTCCTCGCGCGGATCGCACACCAGCACGTCATAGTCCAGCGCCTGGGCGAACTGCGCGAGATACCGCGACAGCTGGCCGGCGCCGATCAGCAGCAGGCGCCAGCGCGGCCCGTACACCGAGGTGAGCGTGCGGCCGTCGAAGGCGAGCGCGTCGTCGCGGGTGACCGCCACCACGCGCGCCACGCCGCTCGCCAGGTCGAGCCGGCGGCCGGCGAGCTCGCGGCGACCGATGGCCGCCACCACCGCCTCCAGCGACGTCGGATCGCGCACCGGCTCCACCACCAGCTCCAGCGTCCCGCCGCAGGGCAGGCCATGGCGCAAGGCCTCGTCGCGGTTGACACCGTAGCGCAGCACCGCGGGCGACTCGGGGAACGCCGCGGCGAGGCGCGCCATGAGGTCGTCTTCCACGCAGCCGCCAGACACCGACCCGCTGGGCGTGCCGTCGTCGCGCAGTGCCAGCAGCGCGCCCACCGGCCGCGGGCTCGACCCCCAGGTGCCGGTCACCGTGATCAGCGCCACGCGCCGGCCGGCCTGAAGCCACGCCAGCGCGTCCCTCAGGACCTCGACGTCCATCGAATTCATCACGCCCCCCTGACCTGCCCGGCGGTGATCGGCAGGCGCGTTGCGTACCGGCCAGTGACGGCGGCAATCGCATTGGCCACCGCCGGCGCCAGCGGCGGCACGCCCGGCTCGCCGACGCCGGTGGGGGCGAGATCGCTCTTGACGATGTGCACCTCGATCCCCGGCGTCTCGTCGATGCGCGCCACCGGGTAGTCGTGGAAGTTGGACTGCTCGACGCGCCCGTCCTTGAGGGTGATGGCGCCGTAGCGCAGCGCCGACAGGCCGAAGACGATGCCCGACTCCATCTGCGCGCGCACGTTGTCGGGGTTCACCGCCACGCCGCAGTCCACCGCGCACACGACCCGGTCCACGGTGAAGCTGCCGTCGTCCTTCACCGTCACTTCCGCCACCTCGGCGACGAAGGAATTGAACGACTCGTGCACGGCGATGCCGCGCCCCCTGCCCGCCCCCAGCGGCTTGCCCCACCCGGCCTTCCCGGCGGCGAGCTTCAGCACGCCGGCGTGGCGCGGGTGCTTCTCCAGCAGCGCCAGGCGGTACGCATACGGGTCCCGTCCGGCGGCCCGCGCCAGCATGTCGATCACCACCTCGGTGGAGAACGCGGTGTGCGTGTGGCCGACGCTGCGCCACCACAGCGGCGGCACCGGGGTCTCGGTAGTGTGGAGCTCGACCTGCAGGTTGGGAACCGCGTACGGCAGCGTCGAGGCGCCTTCCACCGAGGTGGCGTCGATACCGTCCTTCACCAGCATCGACTCGAACGGCGTGCCCTTGAGAATCGACTGGCCGACGATGCGCTGCCGCCACGCCAGCGGCTTGCCGGAGGCGTCGATGCCGGCGGTGACGGCGTGCACGTAGGCGGGGCGGTAATAGCCGCCTTTCATGTCGTCTTCGCGCGTCCACACCAGGTGGATCGGCGCGTCGAGCGCGCGCACCGCCCCGGCCACCGCCACGCCCTCGGCGATGTAGTCGGACGTGGGATTGGCGTGGCGGCCGAAGCTGCCGCCTGCGAACAGCGTGTGGATCTTCACCTGCTCCGGATCGAGCCCCGCCGCCTTCGCCGCCACCGCCTGGTCCAGCGTCTGCAACTGGGAGCCGGCCCAGATCTCGCACGCCCCGTCGGTGAGCTTCACCACGCAGTTGAGCGGCTCCATCGCGGCGTGGGCAAGGTAGGGAAACTCGAACACCGCCTCCACCTGCTTCGCCGCGCCGGCCAGCGCCTGCGCCGCGTCGCCGTCCTTGCGGGCCACGGCGCCGGGCTTCTGCGCCAGCTCCCGGTACCGGGCCAGCAGCGCGTCGCTGGAAATTCGGGCGGCGGCGGGCTCATCCCACGCCACCTTCAGCGCGCCACGCGCCTTCTTCGCCGACCAGAAGTCCGTCGCCACCACCGCGACGCCCTGGGGAATCTGCACCACCGCCTTCACGCCCGGCATGGCCTTGACCGCATCGGCGTTGTGGCGCTTCACCGTACCGCCGAACACCGGCGCATGCGCCACCAGCGCGGTGAGCATGCCGGGCAGCCGCACGTCGAGCGCGAACGTCGCCGTGCCGTCGGACTTTACGCGCGCGTCCGTGCGCGGGGCACGCTTGCCGATCAGCTTCCAGTCCCCGGGGTCCTTGAGCTTCACCTCGGCGGGCGGCGTCATGGTCGCCGCCTTCGCCGCCAGCGCGCCGTAGCTCGATTTGCGGCCGGACGGCGGATGCAGGACGAACCCGTTCTGCGTCTTCAACGTCGCCGCGTCGACCTTCCATGTATCCGCCGCGGCGGCCACCAGCAAAGCCCGCGCCGTGGCGCCTGCCCTGCGCAGCTGTTCCCAGGAGCCCGTCAGGCTGGTGCTGCCGCCGGTACCCTGGGCGGCACCGCCCCAGGCCAGGTTGCCGTAGGTCGGCACCTCGGCCGGCGCCGATTCCACACGGATATGGCTCCAGTCAGCGTCCAGTTCCTCGGCCACCAGCGTCGGCAGCCCGGTGTAGACGCCCTGCCCCATCTCCAGGTGCTTGACGACGACGGTGATGATGTTGTCCGGCGCGATGCGCAGGAACGCGTTGGGCGCGAACGCCCCGCTGCCGGCACCCGGCGCCGCCAGCGCGACGCGCATGCCCCTGGCCGGGAGGTAGAAGCCCACCACCAGCGCGCCGGTGAAGGCGGCGGAGGATTTCAGGAAGTTGCGCCGGGCGTTGCCGATGGTTTCGCTCATGCGCCGGCTCCCTTGATGCCGGCCGCCTGCTTGATGGCGGCGCGGATGCGCAGGTAGGTACCGCAGCGGCAGAGGTTGCCGCTCATGGCCTCGTCGATCTGGGCGTCCGTGGGCCTGGGGTGCTTTTTCAGCAGCGCCGCCGCCGCCATGATCTGCCCGGACTGGCAGTAGCCGCACTGGGGCACGTCGAGCGCGATCCAGGCCTTCTGCACCGGGTGGTCGGCGTTGCGGGACAGGCCTTCGATGGTGGTGACCTTCCTGCCGGCCACGCTGGACACCGGCGTCACGCACGAGCGCACGGACTCGCCGTCGACGTGTACCGTGCACGCCCCGCACAGCGCCATGCCGCAGCCGTACTTGGTGCCGGTGAGCCCCAGCGTGTCGCGCAGCACCCAGAGAAGCGGCGTATCGGGCGCCGCGTCGATGCTCTGGGCCTTGCCGTTGATGGTGAGTTGGGTCATGGCTGGACTCCTTGTATGCAACACGTCAAAAGGTGATCGTCAAGACGGGCCGGAAAAGCATTCGCCGCGCCTCGGCGCCGCTGCGGTGAAAAAGACCCTCGCTCATGGCGTCGGTAAGGCGGGGCGCCTCACGCCTCCTTGAGCCCGGCGGCGAACGGCAGCCGGCGGATGCGCTTGCCGCTGGCGGCGAAGAAGGCGTTGGCCACCGCCGGCGCCACCGGCGGCAGCCCCGGCTCGCCGACACCGCCGGGCGGCGCCGTGCTTGGCACCAGGTGCACTTCCACCTTCGGCATCTCGGCGATGGTGAGCACGCGGTAGTCGTGGAAATTGGTCTGCTCGACGCGCCCGTCCTTGAACGTGATCTCGCCGTAGAGCGTCGCCGACAGGCCGTAGGCCACCGAGCTCTCGGTCTGGGCGCGGACGATCTCCGGGTTCACCACGGTGCCGGCGTCGACGGCGGCGACGATGCGCTCCACCCTGGGCGCGCCGTCCCGGACCGATACCTCCGCCACTTGGGCGGTCCGGCCGCCGAAGCACTCGGTGACGGCGATGCCGCGGCCCCATCCCGCCGGCAGCGGCCGGCCCCAGCCGGCCTTCTCCGCCGCCAGCTTCAGCACGCCGATGTGGCGCGGATGCCGCCCCAGCAGGGCGAGGCGGAACGCGAGCGGGTCCTGGCCGGCGGCGTGGGCCAGCTCGTCGATGAACGACTCCGACACGAAGGTGTTGTGGGACGCGCCCACCGAGCGCCAGAACCAGATCGGCACCCCCGGATCGTGCTTCACCCAGTCGATGCGCAGGTAGGGAATCGCGTAGGGCAGGTCGGCCAGCCCCTCCACCGCGACGCGGTCGACGCCCTGCTCGTTCATCAGCCGGCGGAAGCCGGTGAACTCCGCCAGCGACGGCACCGCCACGGTGCCTTTCAGCATCACCGGCTTGCCGGCGGCGTCCAGCCCACCCTCCAGTACGGTGTAGGACGCAGGCCGGAAGTAGCCCGAGCGCATGTCGTCCTCGCGCGTGTAGACCAGCTTGACCGGGGCGCCGACCGCCTTCGAGATCTCGGCGGCGGCGACGATGAAGTCCTGTGCCGAGCGCCGCCCGAACCCGCCGCCCAGCAGCGTCGTGTGGAGCTTGACCTTCTCCGGCGGCAGTCCGGTGAGCTGTGCGACGTTGCGCTGGCCGATGGTCTGGGACTGGGTGCCGGCCCAGATCTCGGCTTCGTCCACCTTGACCCAGGCGGTGCAGTTCATCGGCTCCATGCAGGCGTGGGCCAGGTAGGGCGCCGCGTAGGCCGCCCTCACGGTTTTCGCCGGCTGTACCGCCGACACGCTCCCTTCCTGGCGCGCGGGGATGGCGGGCTTGCCGATCGCCCGCGCGAACTCGCGCCACAGCGTCTCGGTGGAGAGACCGGCGACGACGCCGGGGGTCCAGTCGATTGCCAGCGCGCGGCGGCCCTGTTCGGCGGCCCAGAAACCGTCCGCCACCACGGCGACACCGGAGGAAATCGGCACCACGTGCTTCACGCCCGGCACCGCCTTCGCCTGTTCCGCATCGAAACCCGCGACGCTGGCGCCAAACACCGGCGGGCGCTCCAGTACCGCCGTCAGCATCCCCGGCAGCTGCACGTCGAGGCCGAACTGCGCCGAGCCGTCCACCTTGGCGCGGGTGTCGAGGCGCGCCACCGATCGCCCGACGAGGCGGAACTGCGCCGGGTCCTTGAGCTTCACCGGCGCCGGCACCGGCAGCGTCGCAGCACGCTCCGCCAGCTCGCCGTAAGCCAGTTTGCGTCCGTCCGGATGGATCACGCGGCCGGCCTCGGTGCGCAGCCGAGCGGCGTCTGCCCGCCACGTCTGCGCTGCCGCCGCCACCAGCATCGCACGCGCGGTCGCGCCCGCCCGGCGCAGCGCCTCCCAGCTGGTGCGCACCGATGTGGAGCCGCCGGTGAGCATGATGTTGATGCCGGGGCGCGCGTAGTCCGGGTGCGTCGGCGCCTGCCGGTAGCGCACGCGGCTCCAGTCGGCGTCCAGCTCCTCGGCCACGATCTGCGGCAGCGCGGTGAGGACGCCCTGGCCCATCTCGGACTTGCCGACGAGGACGGTGACCGAGCCGTCGGGCGCGATGCGGAGGAAGGCATTGGGGCGGAACGTGCCGGCCGCCGCCGGCGCGTCCACGCTCATCGCCTCCGCGAAGCGCGTGAACCCCGGCAGCCAGAACGCCAGCGTGAGTCCGGCGCCGGCCGCCGCGCCGGCCTTGAGGACATCGCGGCGGCGGGAATCGAATGCCTGGTGCATGAGCAGCTCCTTCGGTGCGTTGGGCCTGGCGATGACGGCGGATTATGCGGGCGGCGGGGCGCGGCGTTCTTCCACGATCTTGCGATCTTTCACGTTCGCGGCGCGCCGCCCGGACGCGCCGCGGCCCGCACCGCCCCGGGCGTGAGCCCGAGCCGCCGTCGGAACAGCGTCGTCAGGTGGCTCTGGCTCGACAGCCCCGCCGCCGCCGCCACCTCCGCGATCGGCAGGTCGGTGGTCTGCAGCAGACGGCGCGCGCGCTCGACGCGCCGCTCCATCAGGTATCGGTGCGGCGGGGTTCCCCGCGCGCGCTTGAAAGCGCGCAGGAACCGGTCCGGCGCGAGTCCGGCGACGGCGGCCATGCGCGCGATCGGCAGCGGCTCGTCCAGCCGCTCCTCGATGAACGCCAGCACCGGTGACAGGTCGTGGGCCTCCGGCGGCGGCGCCAGCGCACGCACCGAGCGCTCCGAGTAGCGCCGCACCAGGTGCAGCGCCAGCGCCAGGGCCAGCGACTCGGCGAACAGCGGCCCGGCGACGCCGCCGCCGTCGACTTCGTCCACCAGGGCGTGCGCGACCCCTTCGATGAACGGGTCGTGCACCATGTTGGCGTCGTACCAGCGCGGCGGCGCGGCGCCGCCTTCCAGCCGCAGCGCCTCCCGGATCCAGCGTGGATCGAGCTGGATCGCGGCGAACTCCATCCACGCGCCCTCGTAGCGGCCCCAGCGGCGGCGCCCGGCGGGGACGAAGGATACCTGCCCCGGCAGTTCCGGCCCGTCGAAGACGGTGCCCCGGTCGCTGCGGATGCGCGTGCGCCGGGTGCCGCCCGCCAGCGTCACGTAGAGGGTATGCCAGGGAAGCTGCATGACGCCCTCGACGCCGGGCGCGATGTGCCAGCGGCACACGTCCATCGTCAGACCGCGCCAGGCGCGGGCGCGCCAGCCCTGGGCTTTGCCGCCGTAGTCGCAGGTCGCCGTTTCCCCGCCGTTCGCCATCCGCAGCGAGCGCTCCGCGATCCGGCGGGAGACGGCGCCGGCATCGGCGGGGGCTGTCCGGTGGTCCATGGCGCGCTGCCGGCAATGCGCGGCGGTCAGCCGTAGAGCGCCCGGCGCAGGTTCAGCAGCATGGCCGCGGTCGCGCCCCAGATGAAGCGGCCTTCGTAGGGCATCGCGTAATAGCTGCGGCGCCGCCCCTGGTAGACGAACGCGTGGCGCTGGTGGTTGGCCGGATCCATGAGGAAGGCGAGCGGCACCTCGAAGACGTCGGCCACCTCGAAGGCGTCCAGGCGCAGGTCGAACGGCGGTTCGACGTAGCCCACCACCGGCGTCACCGAGAACCCGGTCACGGTGTGATACTCGGGCAGACAGCCGAGCACTTCGATGCGCTCGCGCGGGAGGCCGATTTCCTCCTCGGCCTCCCGCAGCGCGGTGGCCTCGCGCGAGGCGTCGCCGGGATCGACCCGGCCGCCGGGAAAGCTGACCTGCCCGGCATGGTCGTTGAGATGGGCGGTGCGCTGGGTCAGCAGCACCTGCAATCCGCGGGAGCGCTGGACCAGCGGCACCAGCACGGCCGCCGGGGTGAATCCCGCCTCCGGCGCCGGCATGCGCTGGGGATCGTCGCCCGACAACCAGCCCTCACCGCGGGCAAGGGCCAGCCGCGCCACGATCCAGTCGCGGGTCAGGACGCCGCCCTGCGCCGCCGTCACCGGCTCTTCGATGTCTCCCGGATCCACAGAACAAAAGTTTAGGCAAAATCGTCTACAGTAGTAGGGCGGATCGCCGCACGGACTGTCGGCGCGAGCATTTTGCGCGCTGCCGCACCCGCCGCGGCGCCGGGACCGCGAACCCGCCACCGGCGGGGCCGGTCCAATTCGCTGCAGCACCCGCAGTTCGAACCCCAAACCGAGGAGACGTTCCATGAAGAAGATCCGTTCCGCCCTGCTGGCCGCCGCGCTGGCGTTCTTCTCTTCGTCGGCCTTCGCCTTCCACTGTCCCAAGGACATGAAGAAGATCGACGAGGCCATGGCCAAGAACCCCAGCCTGTCCACCGAGCAGATGGCCGACGTGAAGAAATACCGCACCGAAGGCGAGGCCCTGCACAAGGCCGGCAAGCACCAGGAGTCCATCGACACCCTCGCCAAGGCGATGAAGATCCTGGGTATTTGACGACCCGCACGGAACGCCGGACCGCCGGCTGCGCCCGGCGGTTTTTTTTCGTCCGCGCCGGCGGGTTACCATGGAGATTTCAGCGACTGCCGGATCGCCGATGGACCGAAGTCCGCCGCCCCGCACCGAGCTCTATCCCGAAATCGAGCCGTTCGCCCAGGGCCGCCTGGCGGTGAGCGATCTCCATGAGCTGTACTGGGAAGAGAGCGGCGATCCCGACGGCATCCCGGTGCTGTTCCTGCACGGCGGCCCCGGCGCCGGCTCGGCGCCCAACCACCGCCGCTTCTTCGATCCGGCAGCCTACCGCATCGTGATCTTCGACCAGCGCGGCGCCGGACGCTCGTCGCCGCTGGGCGAGATCCGCGACAACACCACGCCGCTGCTGATCGCCGACATCGAGCAGCTGCGCCGCCACCGCAGCATCGAGCGCTGGCTGGTGTTCGGCGGCTCCTGGGGCTCGACGCTGGCACTGGCCTACGCGCAGGCCCATCCCGAGCGCTGCCTGGGACTGGTGCTGCGCGGCATCTTTCTGTGCCGCCAGCCGGAGATCGACTGGTTCCTGTACGGCCTGCGCAGCTTCTTCCCCGAAGCCTGGGACGCCTTCGCCGGGCACATCCCGGCGGCCGAGCGCGGCGACCTGCTGGGCGCGTATTACCGCCGCCTGATGGACCCGGACCCGGCGGTGCACCGGCCGGCGGCGCGCACCTGGAGCGTCTACGAAGGCTCCTGCTCGACGCTGCTGCCGAGCCGCGAGACGGTGGACTACTTCGCCGGCGACGTGGTGGCCCTCGGCCTCGCGCGCATGGAAGCCCATTACTTCACCAACGGCATCTTCCTGCCCGAGAATGCGCTGCTGGACAACGTGCAGCGCATCCGTCACCTGCCGGCGGTGATCGTCCAGGGCCGCTACGACGCGGTCTGTCCCATCGTCAGCGCCCACGACCTGCACCGGGCGTGGCCCGAAGCAGACTACGTCGTCGTCCCCGACGCCGGCCACTCCGCGTGGGAGCCGGGCATCCGCGCCGAGCTGGTGCGCGCCACCGAGCTGTTCAAGGCGCGGCTGCGGCGCTGATCGCGTCGCCCCGCCGCCGCGCGCCGCTACCAGGCAATCCGCTTGCGGTCGCGGAAGAAGCCCCCGGTGGGCCCTTTCTGGGGCAGCAGCGCCAGCCACACGGCGGTGTCGGCGCCCTCCGCCACGGAGCGGGTGGCGTTCTCGCCGCCCATGTCGGTGCGCACCCAGCCGGGGCACATCGAGTTGACCTTGATGTGATGCTCCTCCAGCTCCGCCGCCAGCATACGCGTGAGCGCATTGAGCGCGGTCTTGGACATGCGGTAGGCCGGCGTGCCGGTGGCCATGTCCTCCAGCTGGCCGAGGCCGCTGGACAGATTGACGATGCGCCCGCCGCCGCGCTTCTTCATCAGCGGCACCAGCGCCTGGGACAGCATCAGCGGGCCCAGCGTGTTGGTTTCCAGCGCCGCACGGAAGGTGTCGACGTGCTCCGTCATCACCCGCGCGCCCTTGGGGTCGGGCAGAATGCCGGCGTTGTTGACCAGGATGTCGATGCCGCCGAACTTCTTGTCCAGCGCGGCGGCCAGCGCCGCGATGGAGCCGCTGTCGGTCACGTCCAGCGGCATCAGCTCGACGCTCAGCCCCCGCTTGAGCAGCTCCTCGCACGCCGCCTCGCCTTTCTTGCGGTTGCGCGCCGTCATCACCACGTGCACGCCCTTCTGCGCCAGCTGGCGCGAAATCTCGAGCCCGATGCCGCGGTTGGCCCCGGTCACCACCGCCACTTTCTGCTTCCCCTGGCCGCTCATTCGTCCTCCTTCACTTTCCCGATCATCTGCTCCGGCACCACCCACTCGTCGAACTCGTCGCCCGTCAGGTAATCGAGCGCGATCGCCGCCTGCTTGAGGGTGGTGCCCTCCTGGTGGGCCTTCTTGGCGATCTCCGCCGCACGGTCGTAGCCGATGTGGGGACTGAGCGCGGTCACCAGCATCAGCGACTCGTGCAGCAGCTTGTCGATGCGCAGGAGATTGGGCTCGATGCCGCGGGCGCAATGCGCATCGAAGCTCTCCATGCCGTCCGCCAGCAGCCGCACGCTCTCCAGCACATTGCGGATGATCAGCGGCTTGAACACGTTCAACTGGAAGTTGCCCGACGCGCCGCCCAGGTTCACCGCCACGTCGTTGCCGAACACCTGGCAGCAGACCATGGTGAGCGCTTCGGACTGGGTCGGGTTCACCTTCCCCGGCATGATCGAGCTGCCGGGCTCGTTCTGCGGAATGCGGATCTCGCCGATCCCGCAGCGCGGCCCGGAGGCGAGCCAGCGCACGTCGTTGGCGATCTTCATCAGCGCCGCCGCCAGCGTCTTCAGCGCGCCGTGGGCCGCCACCATGGCGTCGTTCGCGGCCAGGGCCTCGAACTTGTTGGGCGCGGACACGAACGCGTGCCCGGTGAGGCGCGCCAGCTCCGCGGCGCAGCGCGCGCCGAACTCGGGATGCGCGTTGAGTCCCGTGCCCACCGCGGTGCCGCCGATGGCCAGCTCGCGCAGGTGCGGCAGCGCCGCGTCGACGTGGGCCGCCGCGTGGTCCAGCTGCGCGACCCAGCCCGAGATCTCCTGGCCCAGCGTCAGCGGTGTCGCGTCCTGCAGGTGGGTGCGGCCGATCTTGACGACGGGCATGAAGGCGCGCGACTTCTCCGCCAGAGTGTCGCGCAGCCGCCCGATCGCCGGCTTGAGGCGGCGCTCGATGGCGTCCACCGCCGCCACGCTCATCGCCGTGGGGAAAACGTCGTTGGAGGACTGGCCGCGATTGACGTCGTCGTTGGGGTGCACCCGCCGCAATGCGCCGCGCCCGCCGCCCAGCAGCTCGGAGGCGCGGTTGGCGATCACCTCGTTGACGTTCATGTTGGTCTGGGTGCCGGAGCCGGTCTGCCACACCACCAGCGGAAACTGGTCGGCGTGGCGCTGCGCGATCACCTCGTCCGCCGCCGCGACGATGGCGTTCACCTTGTCGGCACCCAGCTCGCCCAGCGCACCGTTGACGACCGCGGCGGCGCGCTTGACCTGGGCCAGCGCCCGGATCAGCTCCATCGGCATGCGCTCGGCGCCGATGCGGAAATTCTCCAGCGAGCGCTGGGTCTGGGCGCCCCAGAGGGCGGCAGCGGGCACCCGCACGACACCCATGGTGTCGCGCTCTTCACGCAATTCGTTCATGGCAGCCTCCGTGCTGCGATGCGCGGGCACGCCCGCTGGCGCGGGCGCACGCGCGCCGGTGGGCCCAGTCTACTGCGATCGGGGAAACAGCAGGGCGCCCGGCACGCCCAGCGGGCGCACCTCCACCGGGCCGCAGCCGAGCGACCGCCCGATCCAGTTCGCCGTCAACTTTCCCGCCGCCCGACGGGTTACTTCATTCCCGCCGCCACCATCTTGCGGCGCAGAAACGCGATCTGCGTCTGCAGCGGCAGGTTCTTGGGGCACACGTCGTGGCACCCCAACAGCGACATGCAGCCGAACACGCCGTCGTCGTCGCCGATCAGCTCGTAATAATCCTCGTCGGCGCGGCCGTCACGCGGATCGAGGCGGAAGCGGGCGATCTTGTTCAGCCCGACCGCGCCGACGAAGGCCTCGCGCATGCGCACCGTGCCGCAGCCGGCGATGCAGCAGCCGCACTCGATGCAGCGGTCGAGCAGGTAGATCTCCTCGGCCAGCCCGGGTTCCATGCGCTCCTCGATGCGCGTGAGGTCCACCTCCTGCTGCTTCATGTGGACCCAGGTCTGGAGCCGCTCGCTCATGGCGCGCATCCACTTGCCGGTATTGACCGACAGGTCGCCGATCAGTTCGAACACCGGCAGCGGCGCCAGCGTGATCCCGGGATCGAGGTTCATGGTGAGCGTGCGGCAGGCGAGCCCCGGCTTGCCGTTGATCATCATGCCGCAGCTGCCGCAGATGCCGGCACGGCAGACGAAGTCGAACTGCAGCGACGGATCCTGTTTCTCGCGGATTTCGTTCAGCGCGATGAACAGCGTCATCCCCGCCGCCTCTTCCAGGTCGTAGGTCTGCAGCCGGGGCTTGTCGCCCGGGACCTGCGGGTTGTAGCGCAGGACGCTGATCCTGAGTTGCCGGTTCCGGGTGGTCGCGTCGTTCATTGGCTTGCCGCCTTCGGTTCGTCGATGCGCTCGTTGCGGCCGCGGAAGCGCTGCGGCAGAAGGTGCTCGTAGGGCATCAGCGCCTGCTGGATCGCATGGCGGTCACCGCCGCCCTGCCGGATCTTCTCCACTTCCGCGGCGCGCGCCGGCGTGTCCGGATGGTCGACGTAATCCTTGGCGCCGTAGCCGCGCCAGCCCGGCGGCAGCTCCATCCTCCGGACGTCGAGCGCCTCGTAGGCCAGCTGCGGCAGGGTGTCGGCGTCGCCGCGCCAGGTCGCCAGCGTGCGCTTGAGCCACTCGGCATCGTTGCGCCGCGGGTAGTCCTCGCGGTAATGGGCGCCGCGGCTCTCGGTGCGCGTCGCCGCGCCGTGGGCGATGGCGAGCGCCACCTTGAGCATTTTCTGGGTGCGATACGCAGTCGCCAGCTCCGGGTTGGCGCCGGTCGCCCTGTAGCCGACGCGGATGTCGCGGCTGCGCACCAGCAGCTGCTGCAGTTCCTCCACCGCCGCCTTCAGGTCCTCGCCGCGGCGGAAGATGCCGACCTTGTCGGTCATGATGTTCTGCATCCGCACCTTGAGCTCGGTCGCGTCTTCCCTGCCGCTGCCCTTGAGCATGGCGTCCAGCCTGGCGCGCTCGCGCGCGACGAAGTCGTGCACCACACCCAGCGGCACGTTGAGGTCGTTCTCGGCTTTGTCGCAGAAGTCTGCGATGAACTCCCCCACGACCATGCCGGCCACCACCGTCTCCGCCACCGAGTTGCCGCCGAGACGATTGAAGCCGTGCATGTCCCAGCAGGCGGCCTCGCCGGCGGCGAACAGGCCCTTCAGCGTCGGGCTCTCGCCGTTGGGCCTGGTGCGCACGCCGCCCATGGTGTAGTGCTGCGCCGGGCGCACCGGGATCCACTCCTTCACCGGATCGACGCCGAGGAAGTAGTGGCAGATCTCGTAGACCTCCCGCAGGTTGTGCTTGATGTGGTGCTCGCCCAGCAGCGTGATGTCGAGCCAGATGTGGTCGCCGAACCGGCTGCTGGCGCCCTTGCCCCTGGCGATATGCTCCTCCATGCGCCGCGACACCACGTCGCGCGAGGCGAGCTCCTTCTTCTCCGGCTCGTAGTCCGGCATGAAGCGGTGGCCGTCGCCGTCCTTGAGCAGCCCGCCGTCCCCGCGGCAACCCTCGGTCACCAGGATGCCGGCCGGGAAGATGCCGGTGGGATGGAACTGCACTGCTTCCATGTTGCCGAGCGCCGCGACCCCGGTTTCCAGCGCCAGCGCGTGGCCGATGCCCTCGCAGATCACCGCGTTGGTGGTAACCCGGTAGAGCCGCCCGGCGCCGCCGGTGGCGACGGCGGTGGCCTTGGCAACGCAGGCGGTAAGTTCCCCGGTGATCAGGTTGCGCACTACTGCGCCGTAGCAGCGGCCGGCGTCGTGGATCAGCGCCAGCGCCTCGACACGCTCGTGCACCGGGATCTGCTCGGCAATGGCACGGTCGGCCACCGCCGTGATCATGGCGTGGCCGGTGCCGTCGGCGACGTAGCAGGTGCGCCATTTCTTGGTGCCGCCGAAGTCGCGCTGCGCCACGGTGCCGTGGGCCTCGTCGCGCTCGGTGATCGTGACCTTCTGGCCGTTGATCACCACCTCGCGGTCGCCGCGGCGCACGCGGCTCCACGGCACGCCCCACGCCGCCAGCTCGCGCACCGCCTTGGGCGCGGTGTTGACGAACATGCGCACCACGTCCTGGTCGGCGCCCCAGTCGGAGCCGCGCACCGTGTCTTCGAAGTGCACGTCCTCGTTGTCGCCCTGGCCCTTGATGACGTTGCCGAGGCTTGCCTGCATGCCGCCCTGGGCGGCCTTGGAGTGGGAGCGCTTGGCCGGCACCAGCGACAGGATGAGCGTGTCGTGGCCGCGCCGCTTGGCGCCCAGCGCCAGGCGCAGGCCGGCGAGCCCGCCGCCGATCACCAGCACGTCGGTGTAGACGATCTTCATCGCCGACCTCCATGCCCGTCGCCCTGCACCCAGGACGGCGTGAAGCGGATGCCCGGATCGTCCCGGTTCTCCCAGCCGATCTTGTAGTACGCCGCCAGCGTCAGCAGCCCCAGCACCAGGAAGAACACGGTGAGCCCCCACTTGAACAGCGACAGGCGCTTGCGGGTGGCGTCCGGGTGCTTGCCGTCGAACCAGCCCCATTTCACCGACAGCCGGTACAGGCCGATCCCGCCGTGCAGCTCGACCGCGAACAAGAGCACCAGGTAGAGCGGCCACCAGGCGGTGTACACGCGCTCGCCGGAGGCGTACGGCCCGATCGCACCCGGGTTCATGAGCATCTGGTACAGGTGCGCCGAGCCGAGGAAAAAGAGCAGGAAGCCGGTGACGAACTGCACCCACCACAGCGTGGTGTCGCCGTGGCGGAACAGGTTCTTGTGGCCGATGAACGCGCGGTACTGGCGGTAGTTGGCCGGGAACTTGCGCATCGCCAGGAAGGCGTGGGCGACGAAGGCCACGAACACCAGGGCCACCACGCCGGACACCAGGATCGGATACGCGGCGCCGAAGATGAAATAGCCCTCGAACATCCTGGTCACCGCCCACATCGCGTCCTTGCTGATCAGGATGGTGGCCACGAAGAACATGTGGCCCCACATGAACAGCCCCAGGAAGAGGCCGGTGGCGCTTTGCCAGAAATCCATGCGCGCCGGCCAGCGGCTCTTGCGCGGGCGGTCCGCCAGGCCGACCCCGGCGATGACGTCGATGCTCTTGCTCACACGCAGCCCTTTCCGGTTGTCCGGCCGGGGGCGGCCCTCACCTCTTCCCCTTTTTCCCGCGGGGAGAGGGGAAATTCCGTGGGCGGAATGGGCCTGCATTCCGTTGCGCACCGAGGTTCAGACGGTCACCACCGGGATCTTGCCGATCTTCGCGCGCCACTCGGCGGGACCCGTTTTGTGGACCGCGTTGCCGCCGCTGTCCACCGCCACGGTCACCGGCATGTCCTTCACCTCGAACTCGTAGATCGCCTCCATGCCCAGGTCCTGGAACGCCAGTACCCTGGACGCCCGGATCGCTTTCGACACGAGATACGCGGCGCCGCCGACGGCGATGCAGTACACCGCCTTGTGCTTCTTGATGGATTCGGTGGCCGCCGGCCCGCGCTCCGACTTGCCCACCATGCCCAGCAGTCCGGCCTGGGCCAGCATCGGCTCGACGAACTTGTCCATGCGCGAGGACGTGGTCGGGCCGGCGGGGCCCACCACCTCGTCGCGCACCGGGTCCACCGGGCCGACGTAGTAGATGAAGCGGTTTTTGAAGTCCACCGGCAGCTTCTCGCCCTTGGCCATCATTTCGGTGAGCCGCTTGTGGGCGGCGTCGCGGCCGGTGAGGAGCTTGCCCGAGAGCAGCAGGCGGTCGCCCGCCTTCCAGGCGGCGACTTCCTCGCGGGTGAGCTTGTCCAGGTTGACGCGGCGGCTGCTGGAGAAGTCCAGCGCCAGCTTGGGCCAGTCGTCCAGGCTCGGCGGCTCGAACGTCGCCGGCCCGCTGCCGTCGAGCTCGAAATGGATGTGGCGGGTGGCCGCGCAATTGGGCAGCAGCGCCACCGGCTTCGACGCGGCATGCGTCGGATAGTCGGTGACCTTGACGTCCAGCACCGTGGTCAGGCCGCCGAGGCCCTGGGCGCCGATGCCCAGCGCGTTCACTTTCTCGTGCAGCTCGAGCCGCAGCTCCTCGGCGCGGTTGGACGGCCCGCGCGCCTTGAGCTCTTGCAGGTTGATGGGCTCCATCATGCCCCACTTGGCCATCAGCATCGCCTTCTCCGGCGTGCCGCCGATGCCCAGCGACAGGATGCCCGGCGGGCACCAGTCGGCGCCCATCACCGGCACCTGGGAGAGCACCCAGTCGACGATGGAATCGTTGGGCAGCAGCATGGCGAACTTGGACTTGTTCTCCGAGCCGCCGCCCTTGGCGGCGACGATGACCTCCACCTTGTCGCCCGGCACCAGCTGCACATGCGTCACGCCCGGCGTGTTGTCCCCGGTGTTGACGCGCTTGCCGTCGGGGTCGGCCAGCACCGACCCGCGCAGCTTGTTGTCCGGATGCGTGTAGGCGCGGCGCACGCCTTCGTTGACCATCTCCTCCAGCGTCATCTTCACGTCCCAGCGCACGTCCATGCCCACCTTGATGAAGGCGATGGCGATGCCGGTGTCCTGGCAGATGGGCCGGTGCCCCTCGGCGGCCATGCGCGAGTTGATCAGGATCTGCGCCATGGCGTCCTTCGCCGCCGGCGACTCTTCGCGCTGGTAGGCCTCGTACAGGTTCCGGATGTAGTCGGCGGGGTGATAGTAGGAAATGAACTGGAAAGCGTCGGCGACGCTCTGGATGAAATCTTCCTGCTTGACGGCGGCCATGGCGTTTCTCCGGTGGATTGCGCCCCCCGCCGGGCGCTGGCGGCGGCCGGTGGGGCGATGGTTGAAGCGCACCCGTCACGAGACAGATGCATCTTACGCAGGCTGTACTGCGACTTTTTGCGTTACATCAAATATTAGTGCTCGCTTGTGCACCGTTATCGGTGCGGTGGCGGCCGGTCCGCGACGCCGGATTGCCGGCGGCTTGAGGCGCCAGGCCACCCACTGGCAGTCAACCGACGGCCCGCCGATGGCCGCCAACAGCAGGAGCGGGTGTTCCTTCACGCCCCTGCGCTCAGCGCTTGAGCGACTCCACCACCAGCAGCGCGGTCATGTTGATGATCCGCCGCACCGTGGCGCTGGGCGTGAGGATGTGCACCGGCGCCGCGGCCCCCAGCAGGATCGGGCCGACGGTGATGCCCTCGCCCGCCGCCTCCTTGAGCAGGTTGAACGAGATGTTGGCCGCCTCGACGTTGGGCATGATCAGCAGGTTGGCGTCACCCTTGAGGCGCGAGTTGGGGAACATCTGCAGCCGGGTTTCCTCGTCCAGCGCCGCGTCGCCGTGCATCTCGCCCTCGCATTCCAGGTCCGGGGCCAGATCCTCGATCAGCTCGCGCGCCCGCGACATCTTGGCCGCGGACTCGTCGCGGATGCTGCCGAAATTGGAGTGGGACAGCAGCGCGACTTTGGGCGTCAGGCCGAAGCGGCGCACTTCGTCCGCGGCCATCAGTGTCATTTCGGCGATCTGCTCCGCGGTCGGCTCGTGGTTCACGTAGGTGTCGCAGATGAACACGGTGCGCTTGGGCAGCATCAGCATGTTCATCGCCGCGAACAGCCTGGCGCCGTGCTTGAGGCCGATGACGTTGGCGACGTAGTGCAGGTGCAGGGGATAGGTGCCGAACGTGCCGCACAGCATGCCGTCGGCCTCGCCGCGCCGGACCATCATGCCGCCGATCAGCGTCTTGCGCCGGCGCATCTCGATCTTGGCGTACTCCGGCGAGACGCCGCGCCGTTCCATCAGGCGGTGATACTCGGTCCAGTACTCGCGGTAACGCGGGTCCGAATCCTGGTTCACCATCTCGAAGTGCACGCCCGGCTGGATGCGCAGGCCCAGCACCCTGATCTGGCGCTCCACCACGTCCGGGCGCCCGATCAGGATCGGGTAACACAGCTTCTCGTCCACCGCCGTCTGCACCGCGCGCAGGACCCGCGGCTCCTCGCCCTCCGCGTAGACGATGCGCTTGTCGGGGGCCGCCTTGGCCGCCGAGAAGATCGGCTTCATGATCAGGCCCGAGTGCCAGACGTACTGCTCCAGCTCGGTGCGGTAGGCGTCGAAATCGGCGATCGGACGCGAGGCGACGCCGCTTTCCATGGCGGCACGCGCCACCGCCGGCGCGATGACGGCGATCAGCCGCGGGTCGAACGGCTTCGGAATCAGGTACTCGGGGCCGAACGCCACGTCCTGCTCGCCGTAGGCGTGGGCCACCACTTCCGACTGCTCGTGCTGCGCCAGCTCGGCGATGGCGCGGGCCGCGGCCAGCGACATGTCACGGTTGATGACGGTGGCGCCCACGTCCAGCGCGCCGCGGAAAATGAACGGGAAGCACAGGACGTTGTTGACCTGGTTCGGATAGTCGGACCGGCCGGTGGCGATGACGCAGTCGGGCCGCGCGGCCTTGGCGTCCTCCGGCAGGATCTCGGGGTTGGGGTTGGCGAGCGCCAGGATCAGCGGCCGCGCCGCCATCGTCTTCACCATCTCCGGCTTGAGCACGCCGCCGGCCGAAAGGCCGAGGAAGACGTCCGCGTCCCTGATCACCTCCGCCAGCGTGCGCGCGCCGGTCTCCTGGGCGTAGATCGCCTTGTATTCGTCCATCAGCTCGGTGCGGCCCTGGTAGACGACGCCCTTGATGTCGGTGACCCAGATGTGCTCCCGCGGCAGGCCCATGGCGGTGAGCAAACCGAGGCACGCGAGCGCCGCGGCGCCGGCGCCCGAAGTCACCAGCTTCACGTCCTTCAGGTCCTTGCCCACCACCTTGAGGCCGTTCAGGATCGCCGCGCCGACGATGATGGCGGTGCCGTGCTGGTCGTCGTGGAACACCGGGATCTTCATGCGGCTGCGCAGCTCGCGCTCGATGTCAAAGCACTCCGGTGCCTTGATGTCCTCCAGGTTGATGCCGCCGAAGGTGGGCTCCAGCGCCGCCACCACCTCGATGAAGCGGTCCGGATCCTTCTGCGCGATCTCGATGTCGAACACGTCGATGCCGGCGAACTTCTTGAACAGCACCGCCTTGCCTTCCATCACCGGTTTGGACGCGAGCGGACCGATGTCGCCCAGCCCCAGCACGGCGGTGCCGTTGGTGACCACCGCCACCAGGTTGGCGCGCGCGGTGAGCGTCGCCGCCTCGGCGGGATCGTCGCGGATCGCCAGGCAGGCGTGGCTCACGCCCGGCGAGTAGGCGAGGCTCAGCTCGGCCTGATTGGTCAGGCTCTTGGTGGGCTGGATCGCGATCTTGCCGGGTTTGGGCAGGCGGTGATACTGGAGCGCCGCTTTGCGCAGCTCGTCGTCCATCATTCCTCCCGGGAAGGGCGTTGCGTGCTTGGAGAGAGGGCCAAATTATACTCCAGCGCCCCCGCGCGGCCGGGAGGCCGGAGCGGCCGCGGTGGTAAACTCGCGGCCTCGACCCGACGCTTCGAAAATGAGGGGATGACGTGAGGCTGATGACATTCCGGCGCGCCGGCGGCGCGCCCGCGATCGGATTGCAGGTGGACGGCGCAACCGTGCTGGACGTGGCCCAGGCAGCGGCCGGCGCCGGCGTCGCGCTGCCGTTCGACCCGGCCGACATGGTGTCGCTGATTGCCGCCGGCGACGCGGCGCTGGCGTCCCTGTCCCGGATCAAGGACGCCGCCGCCGGGCGCGTGCCGCTGGCGGAGGTCACGGTGCTGGCGCCGATCCCGCGCCCGCGCAAGAATGTGTTCTGCGTCGGCTGGAATTACCTGGAGCATTTCGAGGAAGGCGAGAAGATCCGCCAGAGCGGCCAGCAGCTGCCCGATCACCCGGTGTTCTTCAGCAAGGCGGTCACCGCGGTCACGGGCCCCTGCGACCCGATCCCGTACGACGCGAACGTCACCACCAGGCTGGACTGGGAAGTGGAGCTGGGTGTGATCATCGGCCGCGGCGGCAAGAACATCACCGAAGCCGACGCCATGAACCACGTGTTCGGCTACACGGTGATCAACGACGTCTCGGCGCGGGATCTGCAGCGCGGCCACGGCGGCCAGTGGCATAAGGGCAAGAGCCTGGACGGCACCTGCCCCATGGGGCCGGTGATCGTCACCGCCGACACGCTGGACCCCGACAACCTGCGGGTGACGACGCGCGTCAACGGCGTCGCCAAGCAGGACTCCAACACGCGGCACTTCTATTTCAAGATCCCGCGCATCATCGCCGAGCTCTCGCTGGGCCTCACCCTGGAACCGGGCGACGTGATCTCCACCGGCACGCCCCAGGGGGTGGGCTTCGCGCGCACGCCGCCGGAGTATCTCCAGCCCGGCGACCTCATGGAAACCGAGGTCGAGGGCATCGGCGTACTGCGGAACCGGATCGGCGGCTGACGCGGCGTTTCAGAAGCGCGAGCCCGGCTCGCGCAGGAACGCGGCCTCCGCCGGCGTCGATTCCCGCCCGAGGATCGCGTTGCGGTGGGGGAAGCGCCCGAAACGCGCGATCACGTCGCGGTGCTTCACCGCGTACTCGTAGACGTCATGCAGCTCCGGATCGCCGCGGAACTGCGACGAGAGCCGCACGCTGCGCTCCTGATCCTCGAGGCGCTCGCTGTGCTCGAACGGCAGGTAGAAAAAGAGGCGCTGCACCGGCGGCAGCAGCCGGTCGAGGCCCCGGTCGAGGGCGCGCCCCGCCACCCCTCGTGCCAGGGCGTCGCTGGCGAAGGCTTCCGGCGTATCGCGGAACATGTTGCGGGGAAACTGGTCCAGCAGCAGCGTCAGCGCCAGGGCGCCGCCGGCATCGGATTCCCAGCGCGCCAGATCACCCGCCGCGGCGCGCTGCCAGGCGCCGCTGAAGCGGCGGCGGATCTCGGCGTCGACCGCCGCGTCCTTGCCGAACCACAGCTTCCGCCTCTCGGCGTACACGACGGGCGCCGCGCCGAACCAGAATTCGAGAATGGGCGCGAACTCGCCATCCATGCCGGTACCCTGGGGTGTCATTCCTTCGTCGATCCGCGGCCTGTCGACGGCCGGGAGCCGGCAGGAGGCGCCCGCCTGCCGCGCGCGTCGGCCTCGCAACCGGCCGGCGGCGGGGAGCAGGCCGCGCTCCCGCCCCGCCGTCTCCTCATCAGGCCGCGCGCGCCTTGCGCCCCGAGCGCGACCGCGCCGCGAGGCGTGACGTGATCTCGTCGTAGAGCGCGGCGAACTCCCGGGTCAGCTTGTGGCCGGGCGCCAGGTCGATCAACGGCCGCGCCGCCTCGTGGGACTCGCGCACCTTCACCGAGGACGAGATGCGGGAAGCCAGCACCGGCAGCCCCTCGCCCTCCAGCTCCTCCACCAGCTGCAGCGGCAGCCGCGCGCGCGCCTGGAACTGGTTGACGACGATGCCTTCCACCTCCAGCTCGGCGTTGTGGTCGTCGCGGATCTCGCGCACCGCCTCCAGCAGGCCGTAGAGCGCACGGCGGGAAAAGTCGTCGCAGTCGAACGGGATCAGGCAGCGATCCGCCGCGATCAGCGCGGAGCGGGTGAAAAAGTTCAGTGCCGGCGGTGTGTCGATGAACACGGCGTCGAATTCATCCAGCGCCGCCAGCGCGTCGCGCAGCTTGAAGATCTTGTAGCGCGATTCCAGTTTGCCCTGCAGTTCCTCCAGCGCCGGATGCGAGGGCATGACGAAGAGGCCGTCGAACGGTGTCGGGTGGATGAACTCGGCCGGTTCCTTGGCGTAGAGGCTGAAGGCGAGCACCTGGTCGAAGAACCTGGCCAGGTTCAATTCCAGTTCGTCGCCGCCCTTGCCCAGCAGATAGTGGGTCGAGTTGCCCTGGGGATCCAGGTCCACCACCAGCGTGCGCAGACCGCGATCGGCGCTGATGGCGGCCAGATTGCAGGTGATAGTGGACTTTCCAACCCCGCCCTTCTGGTTGAAAATGACGCGCTTCATAGGGAGCCTCCGGTGCGGCAGACGCATCATTAGACCATAACTGCCGCACCGCACAAAACGACTTCGGCACCGCCCATGCGCTTCCTCAAAGCCGTCCGCCTGGACGCCTCCGACGAGCACGTTTTCGCCCCCGAAGGCGCCGCCGCGGACGGCGAGTGGCTGGTCTCCGGCGGGTACGCGGTGTGCCCGCTCCGCCATGGCGAGCACCGCCGCCCGGGGTGCCATTGCCTGGACTCGTTCATCGCCGCCGGGAGCCTGCGCCGCTGCACCATCGCGGAGGTCGCGGTCATCGACCCGGCAGCGTATCGGGAGGTGGTCGAAGGCATGGTGCGGCATTTTGTCGCCGATCTGGGGGCGCCGTCGGAGGACGAGGCGCGCCGTGTCGCCGAGGACGAGGCCGCCTACACCGCGGATCTCTGCCAGGGGTTCGACGAGGGCGTCTGGATCACCGTGCGGCGCGAGCCCAACGACGCGGGTCTCGGCGAGCATTACAAGGTCTACCCGCCCCTGATGATCGGCGCCCACAGGGCGTGACGCGCAGCATGACGACGTTCGCCGAGCACGTGGCCGACGCCGGCGCGCATCCCGGCAAGCATCCCGACATCGACCGGCTGTTTGAGATCGTCGAGACCGGCCGCGTCGACGCGGTGCGCGCGGTGCCGAAGTCCGCGGCGTAGGCGCCCGGTTCAAATCCGCCTTCGGAGTCGTGTAGAATCGCGCCTCTTCAACGAGCGCCGCGCGCAGGCCGCCGTCCGCGCCGGCATTCGATGCCGGTTGGCCGGCAGCCCCCACCCGGGGCCAGACGAGCTCCCGTACCACGGGGGCGGCGACGATGGATCCGAAACTCAACGCTACGCTCGAGACGCTGGCGCGCCTGCCCGCCGTGCGCCATGACGCCCAGGGACGCCGGCACGTGAGCCTGGCGGCGATGCTGGCGCTTGCCTGGCCGATGGCGGTCAACAGCACCATCCAGGCGGTGCTGGGGCTCACTGACACCTGGTTCATCGGCCAGCTTTCCACCAACGCCCTCGCCGCCATCGGCGCGGTGCACTTCCTCGCCATCGTGTTCATCGTGCTGCTGGGCGGCGCGGGCCTCGCCGTGCAGCCGATGGTGGCGCAGGCCTACGGGGCGCGCCGCTCCCTTCGCGCATCCAACGTGGTCTGGCTCGGCGCCTGGTGCACGCTGCTCACGGCGCCGGCGTTCGTTCTGGTGGCGCTCGCGGGCCACTGGATCCTGGCCCCGTTCGCGCTCGCGCCGGCGATCGAGAACCTGGCCGTCGAGTACTGGGTGCCGCGGCTGCTGGGCGGGCCGGTGGCGGTGCTGTTGTGGGGCACCTCGGCGTTCTTCAACGGCATCGGCCGGCCGAAAGTCTCGCTGCTGGTCGCCGCACTGGTGGCGGTGGTGA
This sequence comes from Pseudomonadota bacterium, assembly GCA_049322755.1. Taxonomy (GTDB): domain Bacteria; phylum Pseudomonadota; class Gammaproteobacteria; order Burkholderiales; family UBA6910; genus DATIUV01. The sequence goes on from JBMOQX010000052.1 coordinate 231,131, forward strand.
ACGTGGCGCTCAACGAGCTGCTCATCTTCCGGCTCGGCTGGGGAATGGCCGGCGCCGGCTGGGCCACCACGCTGGCGATGACCGTAGGCGTCGGCCTGGTGTGGGGTGCGTTCCTGGCGCCGAGCGTGCGCGCCACCTACCGCAGCCATCTGACCTGGCGGCCGTCCGCCGCGGGCCTGCGGCGCGTGCTCGCCTTCGGCCTGCCGGCGGGAATTTTCGCCGCCGTCGATCTGGCGGCGTTCTCCGTGTTCCAGCTCATGCAGTCCGCCATCGGCGCCGTGGACGGGGCCGCGACCCAGATGGTGATGGCCCTCACCTCACTTGCCTACATGCCCGCGTTCGGCTTCGCGCTGGCGGGCACGACGCTGGTGGGACAGTCGATCGGCGCCGGCGACAAGGACTGGGCGTTCCGCGTCGGCAACGCCAGCGTCCTGCTGCAGGTGGTCTACATGGGCGTCCTGGCGGTGCTGCTGGCGCTGGCGGGCCCGTGGCTGCTGTCCTGGTTCATCGCCGACGCAGCGCCGGACGCCGCCGCGGTGACGCGGCTCGGCACGACGCTGCTGTGGATCGCCGCCGCCTACCAGGTGTTCGACGCGCTCAACATGGGCTCCGGTTTCTGCCTGCGCGGCGCCGGCGACGTGCGCGTGCCCACGGTGATGCTGTTCGTGCTGGCCTGGCTCGGCTTCGTGCCGCTGGCGCACATGCTGTCGTTCGCGCCCGGCCAGGGCTGGGTGCACTTCCTACCGCAGTTCGGCCTCGGCGCCCTCGGCGGCTGGATCGCGGCGCTCGCCTACATCGTCGTCATCGGCCTGGCGCTGCTCGGGCGCTGGCGCTCGGGCGCCTGGCGCGCGATCCGCATCGGTTGACGGGCGCGCGCCGCGGTTGACAGGCCGCGCCGGGCGGGACCAGAATCCAGTTGGTCAACTGGTTTCTGAGCAGGCCATGGCGTCCCGAACCGTCAGCCGGCAAAAGAAGGAGCGCCTTGCCGCCGCCGCCGCCGAGGTGGTGCACCGGCACGGCTTCGCCCGCACCTCGCTGGCGGACGTCGCCGCCGCCGCGAACGTGCCGCTGGGCAGCGTGCACTTCTATTACCGTACCAAGGAAGAGCTGGCCGTCGCCGTCATGGAGAGCCGCGTCGCCGGCATCCGCCGCCGGCTCGAGCGCTGGGCGTCGCGCCGCGGCCCGCGTGCGCGGCTGCTGGCGCTGGTGGACGTCTGGGTCGAGGACCGCGAGTCCGACACGCGCCACGGCTGCCCCATCGGCAGCCTGTGCTATGAGCTTGGCAAGGACGGTGGTTCCCTCGGCGCCCTGGCTGCGGCGCCGTTCCGGCTGCTGCTGGCGTGGTGCGCGCTGCAGTTCGAGGATCTGGGGCACGGAGCGCGCAGCGCCCGCCGTCACGCGCTGCATCTTCTGAGCGCGCTGCAGGGCATGGGCCTCATCGCCAACGCGCTCAAGGACCCCGACATCATCCTCGATGAGGCACGACTGATCAAAGGCTGGCTCCGATCGCTCGAGCCCGCCCCCCGCTGAAGGAGCTCCCCCGCGCCGCCACTGGGCGGACGCGGTTTCATCGACTGACCCAGGAGAAATCACCCATGAAACAGATCGCCATCGCAGCCGCCGCCATCGTCGTCTTCGGCACGCCGCTCGCCGGCGCCGTGGAGTTCGCGCCCTACGGCACCGCCAAGGTGGACATGAAGGAGTACCCCACCATCAACGCGGTGTTCGACCTGAATTACGAGGACCCCAACAAGCTCCACATTCTGTACGCCTTCGTCAACAACACCCGCAAGCCGCTCAAGGGCAAGATGGTGGTGGTGACCCACGGACCCGAGCTGCGCGTGTTCGCCAAGGAGAACTACGAGAAGTACCAAGGCATCGTCGACAAGATGGCGGAGCTGGCTCAGAACGGGGTCGAGTTCCGCATGTGCAACAACGCCATGCGCGCGGCCGGTTTCAAGGCCGAGGACATGCACGGCTTCATCACCGTGGTGCCGGCAGGATTCCCGGAGATCGCCTATCTCCAGTCCCAGGGCTACCAGTACATCAATCCGATTCCGCTGCCGGTGAAGGACGTGCGCTACCTGGACCAGCCGCAGCTGAAGAAGTAGTCGCCGGCAGGACCGCCACGCTCAGGCCACGCGCACGACGGTGATCTCGTCACCGTCCTCGACCCCGGAGAGCAGCCTGGGATCGTCTTCGAGCCTGCCAAGGACGTTGACGCGTGTCACCAGCCGGCATTCGTTGCCGCGGGAAACCGGCGTCGGCCCGAACGGCAACGCCAGCGAATTGCCCTCCACCCAGAAGCACACGGTGCCGGGATCCACCACCTGACGCGCGTCCTCTTCGAGGGTCGCGCGCACCGGCAGGCTGAAATAGACTTCGTCACCCCAGGTGTTGGCAGCAGAGCGGGTGGGCAGCGCCGCCAAAACCTTTTCGGCGGTGGCGGTCGGCTCCAGCGTCGCGATCACCGCGCCGCCGGGCCAGGAAATGCGAATTCGTGCCATGGATCCATTCTAACCCGCGCCCCGCCGACCGTCAGGCCTGGGCCTGTGCCGCCACCATCTGATTTAGGCGATTCTTCTCCCGCAGGACCTTGGTGGCGTAGGCACGGGTCTCATCGCCCAGCGAGCCGTTGTACATCTGGAGCGCGTCGCGCACGTTGCCCGCGCGCCGGAGATACTCCTGCAGGATCGCCGCGCCGACGCGAAGGTTGACATCGGGGTCCAGCACCGCCTCCTCGCCGCCCAGCGCTTCGAGCTTTTCGAGGTGGTATTTCGGAATGATCTGCATCAGGCCCTTGGCCCCCGCGGAGCTTTCGGCGTAGGGATGAAAGCGCGACTCGACGGCGACCACCGCCAGGATCAGCAGCGGATCGACGCCGATCTGGGCGCCGACGCGATGGGCACCCTCCACCACTTCGGCCGTCGGGCCCGCCGCGACCTGGAAGCGTCGCGACAGGTAGTCGGCGATGGCCTGGTGGCGGCGATCGGGCGCGCCAACGGCGACCACATCGTCCGCAGTCGTGCGCGACGGCGCAACGGTCCGCGACGAACTGCGCACCGCGGTTTGCGCGGCAGCCACGGCGGCGGTGCCTGCCCACGCCCAGCGCGAAGCCGGGTGGGCCGGATGGGAAAGAATGGCGAACAACAGGACCACGAGCGCGAACAGCACGGCGCTCAACGCTTCGGGACGCGACCGCGAGACGTGATACTGGAAGCTCGAGCTGACCATACGAGCAAACCCCCTTTCGGCTGGCGATCGTGGCGACCGCCCCACCGGGCCGGCCCGCGCTCACGCTCGCGTTAGTCGCCTTGCTGCGGCGACGTTTTCTCCATCTGTGGATGAACACCCGGCTCCGGCCGGGCGACCCGTCTGCGCCGCCGGCCGCAACGATCGGGCCGGGCCCGGATTGCTGCGGTGCAGCACACGCATTCTACGGACCGTAAGACCCGCTCGTCAACAATTAATTCCCAATATATTTCATTATCTTATATTGCCCCATGGAGGGCTGAGGGCGGAGAATGCGGGAACTCGAGCGGTCGGTTGCCCGGCCAAAGTCGCCTCTCCTATACTGCTGAAACCCCCGCTCCACCACAATAAAAGCCGAGGAGGAACCGACCCCATGGGCACCATTACGACGGAAAACATCCGGGCTGTCGCCCTGGTCGGCCACGCCGGCGCCGGCAAGACCACCTTGACCGAATCGCTGCTCCAGGCGGCCGGCGCCATCGCCAGCGCCGGCAGCGTCGAGCGCGGCACCACGGTGTGCGACTTCGATCCGCTGGAGAAGCAGCACGGCCACTCGCTCTACTCCTCCGTGGTGCATTTCGAGCACGGCGGGGTGCGGGTGCACCTGATCGACACCCCGGGTTATCCCGATTTCCTCGGTCAGGCGATCAGCTGCCTGCCCGCCGCGGAAACGGTGATCGTCGTCATCAATGCCCAGAACGGCATCGAGCTGCTCACTTCCCGGATGATGAACTGGGCGTCGAAGCGCAAGCTCTGCCGCATGATCGTCATCAACAAGATCGACGCCGAGCACACCGATCTGCCCGGGCTGGTGGCCGCCATCCAGGAGCAGTTCGGCCGGGAATGCCTGCCCATCAACCTGCCCGCCGCCGGCGCCACGCGGGTGGTGGACTGTTTTTTCAATCCCTCCGGCGACGCGGATTTCTCCTCGGTGGCGGAGGCCCACAGCGCCATCGTCGACCAGGTGGTGGAAGTGGATGAAGCCCTGATGGCCACCTATCTGGAAAAAGGCGAGGTGGATCCCGCCGATCTGCATGCGCCCTTCGAGCAGGCACTGCGCGACGGGCATCTGGTGCCGATCTGCTTCACCTCGGCGCGCACCGGCGCGGGAATTCCGGAGCTGCTGGAGATCTTCGAGAAGCTGCTGCCGAACCCGGCCGAAGGCAACCCGCGCCCCTTCATCAAGGGCGAGGGACCGGACGCCGAGGAATTCCACCCGGTGCCCGATCCCGATCGGCACGTGGTGGCTCACGTGTTCAAGGTCAGCATCGACCCGTTCGTCGGCAAGCTGGGGGTGTTCAAGGTGCACCAGGGCACCGTCACCAAGGACTCCCAGCTGCTGGTGGGCGACGCGCGCAAGCCGTTCAAGGTGGGCCACCTGTTCATGCTGCGCGGCAAGGAGCACGTGGAGGTCGACCGGGCGATTCCCGGCGACATCTGCGCAGTGGCGAAAGTCGACGACATTGCCTTCGACAGCGTCCTGCACGATCACCACGACGAGGACCGGATCCACCTGCGGCCGCTGGAGTTCCCCAACCCGATCTACGGCCTGGCGCTGGAATCCACCAAGCGCGGCGACGAGCAGAAGCTCTCGGAGGTCCTCGGCAAGCTGGCGGCGGAAGATCCATGCCTGAAGGTGGAGCGCATCGCCACCACCCACGAAACCGTGGTGCGGGGCCTGGGGGAAATGCATCTGCGCATGCTGCTGGAGCGCATGACCAGCCAGTACAAGCTGGAGGTGAAGACCCACCCGCCGCGCATCGAGTACCGGGAGACCATCACCGCGCCCGCCGAGGGCCACCACCGGCACAAGAAGCAGACTGGCGGCGCCGGCCAGTTCGGCGAGGTGTTCCTGCGCATCGAGCCGCTGCCGCGCGGCGCCGGATTCCAGTTCGCCGACGAGGTCAAGGGCGGCGTGATTCCGAACCAGTTCATTCCCGCCGTCGAAAAGGGCGTGCAGCAGGTGCTGGAGACCGGCGCCATCGCCGGCTACCCGATGCAGGACGTCAAGGTGAGCGTCTACGACGGCAAGACCCACCCGGTGGACGGCAAGGAAGTGGCCTTCATCACCGCCGGCAAGAAGGCGTTTCTCGAGGCCATCGCCAAGGCCCGCCCCATCGTGCTGGAGCCCATCGTGACCATCGAGGTCACCGTTCCGGAAGCGAACCTGGGCGACGTCACCGGCGACATTTCCTCCAAGCGCGGCCAGGTGACGGGCACCCAGCCCCAGCGCGGCGGCATGGTGACCGTCAGCGGCCGCGTGCCGCTCTCGGAGCTGGACAACTACCAGTCCCGCATCAAGGCGCTCACCGGTGGCGCGGGCTCCTACAGCGTCGACTTCAGCCATTACGAGCCGGTCCCGCCCAACGTCCAGCAGCAGCTCGTGGCGAGCCACAAGGCGCCGGCCGCGGACGACTAGCATGCCGCGCCGCGGCGCACGGCGGATGGATGACGCCGTCCTTCGCGATCGCTCGCTGGCCTGATGTGCCGGCGCGCGGCCGACTCGGCATCGCGCAGCGTCGGGGCGGGAGGCCGCGACACCGGCCTGGTGCTGCGGGCGGCGGGAACGGTCATCCCGCTGGCGCCGACCCTGGCGCGCGACGTTGCACGCCGCTTCGGCTTCGACCCCGAGCCGCGGCCGGCGCCGGGCGAGCCCGATTGTCGAGGACCGCGGCCTACCTCACGCGCCGCGCCGTGTACTCGTCCTCGATGTTGTCGCGGAAATAGCTGGACGCCGACCCCGAACTCATCAGCCGGCGGTGCACTTCGGGCGACACCCGCGCGTACTGAATCACCGTGCCGTTGGTGAACTCGATCTCCAGCGTCTGGCTGCGCTCGTCGTAGCCGGCCGCCTTCAGGTTGCCCGAGGACAGTTTCTTGCGCTCCATGGACATACCTCAGTCGTCGCCGAATCTCGGCACCGGCTCCTCCTGCATCGCCCGCAGCACCTCGGAGCGGAAATTCTGGCGATAGAGCACCAGCACCACCAGCGCCGTCGCCGCCATGAACAGCCAGGGCTGCACAAACCAGGTCAGCGCCGCCAGGCCGAAATAATAGGCGCGGATGCCGCGGTGGAACTCGTCCCCGGCCAGCCCGTTGACCCGGGCGGCCTTGCGCGCGAAGCGCTCGTGCTCATCGGTGCGCTCCGCGTTGCCCGGCGCGCTGCCGATGAGGATCGAGAGCAGGTTGAACTGCCGGATCGACCAGGTGAACTTGAAGAAGGCGCCGACGAAGATGCCGAGCAGCACCACCAGCTTGAGCTCGAACAGCTCGCGCGAGGTCTGCTTCACGAACGGCAGGTCGCCGGTGAGGCGCATCACGCTCTCCACCGAACCCAGCACGGTGATGATGCCGGCGATGATGAAGATGGTGGTGGAAGCGAAGAACGAGACGCTGGTCATCAGGTTGCCGATGAGGCTGGCGTCGGTGATGCGGTTCTCACGCTTGAGCATCTCCCGCGCCCAGCCGAGGCGATAGACGTGCCCCAGCCCCACCAGCCCGTGCTGCGCCGACTTGCGCACGTCCGCGTAAAGGCCGTAACCGACCCACCAGCCGACGAACCAGACGAACGCCGTCCAGTCCAGCCAGCTCAGGGGCGCGAGGATCTCGGTCATGGCGCGGCGCTACCGCAGCAGGCGGCATTCGATCTGGCGCAGGCGGGCCTCCAGCTCCTCGATGCGCTCGAGGTAGGCCAGCACCAGCGACACCGCCGACAGGCTGAGGTCGAAATCGCGCCGCAGCCGCACGGCGCGGCGCGCCCGATCGAGGCAGGCCGCGGGAAACGTCCAGTCGCCGCCGGATTCGGCCGCCGGCGCCAGCGCCCCGTAATAGACCAGCTCGCGCAGCTCCTCGATACTGAACCCGGAGCCCGCCGCCAGCTCATGCAGCGAGATGGTCACGCTCTCGGCGAGGATCATCGCGTCCGTGCGCTCGTTGCCGTGTTCCACGTGCCCCCCCTTCAGCGCCAGTCGGCGCGCGGATCGAAGCGGGAAGCCCGCGCCAACTGCTCGTAGAGTTCCCGCTCGCGGTCGTTGAGCCGCGGCGGCACCACGATCTGCACCGTTGCGTACAGGTCGCCATGGCCGCCTTTCGGTTTCGGCAGCCCGCGCCCGCCGAGCCGCAGATTCTGGCCGGAGCCGACGCCCGCCGGCACCTTCAGGCGCACGCCGCCCGCCATCGTCGGCACGTCGACGCTGGCGCCGAGGGCCGCCTCCGACGGCGTCACCGGCAGCCTGAGATAGAGGTCGTGGCCGCTGCTGCGGAACAGCCGATGGGGCTTGAACCGGATGGAGAGGTAGAGGTCGCCGCGCTTGCCTTCGCCCATTCCGGCGCCGCCCTTGCCCGGAACCCGCATGGACTGGCCGTCGGTGACGCCCGGCGGGATGCGCACCTTGACGGCCCTGGGAACGCGCCGCACGACGCCGTCGGCCCCGGCCTCGGCCGACTCCAGGTTCAGGTTGAGTTCGGTGCCGTGGTAGGCCTGTTCCAGGGTGAGCTCCACCGCCACCTCCAGGTCCTGGCCGCGCATGGAAAACCCGCGCCCGGCCCGGCCGCCGCGCCCGGCCCGGCCGGCGAAGGCGCCGAACAGATCGCCGAGATCAAGATCGCTGAACGCGTGCTCGAACCCGCCGCCGAAGCGGCCCTCCCAGTCGGACGACGGCCGGAAATCCTGCCCCGGCTGGTGGCGGCCGAGCCCGTCGTAGGCCTGGCGCTTCTCCGGGTCCTTGAGCACCTCATAGGCTTCCGAGACCTCCTTGAAGCGTTCCTCGGCGTTGGCTTCCCTGGAAACGTCGGGATGAAACTTGCGCGCAAGCCGGCGGTAGGCCTTCTTGATGTCCTCGTCCGAGGCCTGCCGGTCGACCCCCAGCGTCGCGTAGTAGTCCTTGTACTTCATGTCCCTATAGATGTGGGACCGGAAGGTCGAACTCAACCGGCCGCGGCTGCCGCCGGATCAGAACAGCGCCTCGCCGACGATCTCGTCCAGCAGCTTGCCGACACCGGCGAGCGCGTCCGCCGCCGGCCCGGGCCGCGAGGCCCGGGGCCGGCGGTAGGCGACGTGGACGACGCCCGGCTCGCCCGCGACGACGTAGACCGCTATGGTGTAGGGACAGTGGATGATGGTGTGGGGGTCTGCTTCCATGGTGGCCCGCGACACGGCGGCGCTGCAGAACTCCAGGACCTCCGCCTTCTCGAACACGCGCTTCTTCGCGCCCAGGTCGCGGCCGGTACGCTCCAGCATGTCGCCGACATGGGCCACGGTGTTGATCACCAGCCCCTTGCCCTCGATCGCCGATACCAGGCTCGCCTTCACGTCCTCGAACTTGCCCTTCACCTGCCGGCGCACCTCCTCGTCGCCGGCGCGCGCCGGCCCAGCGGCCGCGCCGAGCGCCAGCAGCGCTGCCAGCGCGAAACCCCAGGCGCGTCGGCCGGCCATCAGTGCAGCACTCCGCCGGCCGGCGCGCCCAAAGGCGTTGTGCCGTCCGGCTCGCGCACGACCACCACGCGCACCGCGTAGACCAGGTGGCGCCCCGCGAAGGGATGATGCTCCAGCAGCTCGCCGCCGCGGTCACGGATCGTGTAGGTGATCTCCGCCGGCTTGCCCTGCATCACCGGATTGCTCATACCTCCCCCCTGCCCGCTCACGCGCTGGGCGCCGGCTGCGGCGCCGGGTCGCGGCGCTCGGCGGGCAGCGCCAGCGACGCCACCACGATGGCCGCCGCCAGCAGCGCCATGATGACGAAATACCAGTAAAAATCGCCGGTGGCGGCGCGGATCACCGCCACCAGCGGAACGCCCAGCGCGGCCACGCCCAGGTTGAGGACGAACTTGGCGCCGAACGCGGTGGCGCGCCACTTCTCCGGCGAGTAATGCGACAGCAGGCTGTTCTCGATGGGGATGCCCAGGGTGTTGAGCAGCACCGCCATGGTCACCGCCGCGAACAGCGGCAGGCCGGCCAGGCTTGCCGCCAGCATCATGGTGGGAATCATGAGCCCGTACATGATGATATAGAGGCGGCGCAGCGAATAGCGATCCGCCAGGCGGCCGCCGGCGTATTGCCCCACCATGCCGAACAGGTAAACCGCGGAGACCAGCAAGCCCGCGCCGGCGGCGGTTCCGCCGGTCAGGCCGGCCAGGCGCTCGGCGAAGATCTTGGGCATGGCAGTGGACAGCGACTGGAACACCAGTCCGGTGCACAGCATCGTAACCGAGAGCACGACGAACGCGCGCACCATGGCGTCGCGGTTCGGCCGTTGAAGCTGGGGTTTCACGTCAGTCCGGGTGTCCTGCACCCGGCCGGAGCGGATCAGCAGCCAAAGCGCGACGCCCAGGCCCGCCGACACCACCCCGGGAACGATGAAGGCCGCGCGCCAGTGCACGAAGTCGGTGAGCACCCCCGCGATCAGCGCCGCGCTGGCCACGCCCAGGCTGCCGAACACGCCGTTCACGCCCAGGGCGCGCCCGCGGTTGACCGCGTTGCGCACCAGCCACGCCATCCCCACCGGGTGGTAGATCGAGGCGAACAGGCCGATCAGCGAAAGCCCCACGGCGAGCCCCAGCGGGCCGCTCATCAGCCCGGTCAGGATCGACGCCGCGCCGGTGCCGACGAAGAACACCACCATCATCCATGCGGCGCTCCAGCGGTCGCCCAGCCAGCCGGCCGGCAGCGCCGCCACGCCGAACAGCACGTTGCCCAGCGTCATCAGCACCAGCAGCTCGCCGTAGCTCACACCCATGATCGGTTCCAGGGCAATCACGACGGTCGGATACAGCAGCATGAAGATATGCGAAAAGCTGTGGCCGACCTGGGAGAACCACTGGGAGACGGATGCTGAGCTGGAGGGCATGGACAACCTTTGGTTGGCGCTGGGCGCGGCCGGACGAACGCTGCCGGAGGTCCGCGCCGCGGCGAGCGCCTATTTTAGGACGCGCGCACCGCGGCGGGCAACGCGCCGCGACCGGTGGTCCCCGCCCAGCTCCTTCCAGCGAAAACAGTCCACCAGGTGATCGTTGACCATTCCGGTGGCCTGCATGAAGGCGTAGCAGATGGTGGGACCCACGAAAGTGAAGCCGCGGCGCTTGAGGTCGCGGCTCATCGCCTCTGCCTCGGGGGTGGTCGCGGGCAACTCCCGCAGCGAGCGCCAAGCGTTCTGCTTCGGGCGCCCGTCGACGAACCGCCAGATGTAGGCGTCGAAACTCCCCAGCTCCTCCTGCACCGCAAGAAAGGCGCGCGCGTTCCTCACCGCCCCCTCCACCTTCAGCCGGTTGCGCACAATGCCCGGGTTGCGCAGCAGGGCCTCGAGGGTGGGCTGCGGCAGGCGCGCGACGCGCTGCGGGTCGAAACCGCAGAATGCATCCCGGTAGTTCTCCCGCTTGGCGAGGATGGTGGACCAGGACAGGCCCGCCTGGGCGCCTTCCAGCACCAGGAACTCGAACAGCGTCCGGTCGTCGTGGACCGGCACGCCCCACTCATGATCGTGGTAGGCGACGTAATCCGGGCGCTCACCCGCCCACTCGCAGCGTTTCATGGAGGCCTCGCAGCGGAAAGAAAAGACGGGGACCGCAGCGCCCGCTGTCCGTAGGATTTGCACCGGCGCGGGGAGGAGGATCCGCGCCGGTGCGCACCGCGTACCTTGTGATGCCGCTGACCTGCAGGAGAAAAACCGTCCCTCCGATCGATGGCGACCGGATTGCACGGGAAACAGCTTGCACATCTCATAACCGGGCGAAACGGGCGCTCACCCGAACTCGGACTCGCCGAGTTGCCGGGATATCCCGCCCGGCGCGGTTGAATGCGGTTCAGCCCCCGGAGGGTCGCCCCCGTCGGGGGCTGACCGCGACCTACGCGAAGGCTCTTAGCTGCTCGAGCCGGAAAGCGGAAACGGCCAAGTAGAGGCCGGGGCCGGAGCCGGAGCCGCCGGCTTGGACGCCGCCTTCTTCTTGGGGGCGGCCTTTTTCTTGGCCGCCTTCTTCGGTGCCGCCTTCTTTTTCGCCGGCTTCTTCTTCGCCGGAGCCTTCTTCTTC